>DIYO01000009.1:3295-1238581 GCA_002427755.1 Roseivirga sp. UBA6052 | reverse complement strand
GGCTCTGCAACTTGCTCTAAGTCCGGGCTAACAGGGTCAGGTATTACATCTTCGCTTACATCAGAACATGCCACTGCGAATAGTACTAATAGGATTAAGGCGAATAACTTCTTCATTATTATTGATTTTTCGATTTTTAAGAGTCTGAATATATATAATAGATTCTCTTGATTATCAATATTTTACATGAATAATGTTAAAGTATTAGGATATACTAATGATGCAAGAAAATGCTAATTACCCTCATCGTTTTATGAACATTTAATAGTGCATTAATGCAATTCTGATTTTTTAAAACTCTCTTTCCTTGATCAATTGGTTTAGCTAATTGTCAGACTAAAAGACATAGGAGTGGTCCTAATTTGTTGTAGAAAGATTAGGTCAATAACTGATTTAGATCATGCATTGAATAATCACTTTTAAAGAATTTTATTTCAGGAAACATGGTATTGTGCAATCGATTGCATAATTTAGCACTTGAACTTAGGTTCGGAGGAAAAAATGGAGATTAAATAATAGAAACTGAAAGTAAACTAATGGAAGAGTTGAAAACGGATGTTGTGCACATTTCGAACTTAAGAAAGGTTAAAACCAATGGGCATGATTATCCACATTCGAACGGTTCTCATGACTTCAATCACCAGCGCGTTTCAGTGAGCGATATCATAAGGAACCATTACCGAAGAGGTAAATAAAAAAGCCCCAATATTGGGGCTTTTTTTATGGCTAAAAACCACAATTGTCTTTTCGATTGGTATCCACCAGATGGAATATGCGCCAGCCAGACCCCCCTTTGTACAGCTTGAAGACATTCACTCCACAATGCGAGAAGTTTTCACCTCGATAAAACTTGAAAGGTGTCCAAACGCTTGCCATTTTTCCATCTATCTGAATAGTCTCGAATTGAATTCTTTCGTCCCAAACCTCATCATGAGGTGTACCTACTGCGGCTAAGAAATTATTGAAATCACTATTAACAATTCTCACCTCGCCATTAGGCAGCTCTTGAACTCGTTGAAATGTTACTGAGGTACCAAAAGATTGATGTACCATTGCACTGTCAGCAGCTCGCATTCCATTAAACATATTCAAGACAACTGCTTTGATTTCTTCTTCATCAGTTTGTGCTTGGAGATTAAAAATTGATACGCATCCAAAAAATAACAGGAATAATGTCTTCTTCATGAAAGCATGATAAGAAATCTCATCGATTTATCTGCCTCTTCTTACAGAACCACCAGTGTTTGTTCTTCTATCGGTTCTAGGTTGCCCTTTATAACTAATATTACCGCCTGTGCTAGCGCTGGCTCTTAATCTGTCAGAGACATTAATACGAACATCTCCTCCAGTACTGGCTCTAGAATAAGCTTCTTTAGCCTCTAAATTGTAAGCGTAGATCATTCCGCCTGTCGAGGCTGTTGCTTCAATATCATCGGCATCACCTACCACATTTATTCTACCTGATGTTGAAGAACTCATTTCTACTTCTTTAGCTCTTACCTTAACATCTACAGTTCCTGAGGTACTTGCTTTTAGGTCTAGATATTGTACATCAATCATATCTTCTACACTAATCTCAGCTGATGTAGAAGCACCTATTGATTCTAAATCATCTTTATAAGTTAAAACGGCTTCAATCCTCCGACTTCTACTCGTTCGAACCCTCCTGGCGATTCTTACATAAAGCCTACCACCACGAACTTCTGTTATTACATCTTCAACATCGATTCTTGAAACCTCTAAGGTGATTGAATTCTCATTACCCTTTTTGGCAATAAGTTCAATACCTTCAGATACTCTTAATTCATTAAATCTATCTAGAGACCTTGTTTCACTATCTTGAGCAGAAAGCGCAAAAGTGAACAATAGGAAAAAAAATGACAGTTGTGTTTTGATTGAGTTTTTCATATTCATGACCTTTAATTTAATCCAAAGACTACACTAAAGGTCATGAGGTTGCACGCCAAAGAATTTAGGCTGCCAAAGCACTTAAATTAGGGATGGTAATACTACTCCTAGAATATGCAATCACACCTTCTTCCTTTAACTCATTAATAATTGTAGTAACCGTTTGGCGAGAAGAGCTTATTAAACTGGCAATCTCCTGATGCGTTAAATAATTTTTAATCACCAAGCCTGCTTCTGCTTCTTTACCTTCTTTAGAAGCCCAATCCATTAAAAAATCCTTCAATCGGGCCTTTACGTCTTTAAAAACCAAATTAGAATATCTATGCTCCAACCTCTTGAGCTTCTCACCAATTTTCTTAGAAAATGATAGAGCCAAAAGTGGATGTTTATGCATGAGTTTTTCGAATTGCTCCATATCAATCGAGCAAAGAATTACTTCACTAGAAAGAACCTCTGCATATTCATGCGTTAACCTAAACTGGGTCATAGGCACTGCTCCGAACATATCACCGGTAAGCACAATATCTTTAATCATCTCATTGCCTAATCCATCAATTTCAGAGATCTTGATTTTACCATTTATTAGAAAGTATAGCTTTTTACCTTCCTCATTTGCGAAATAGATTGTCTGACCCTTCTTGATTCTAAGGAACCTAAATGTTTGACCAAGCTCGTGAATCTCTTCTTTTCCTAAATCAGTAAAGAGATCGTAATTCTTTAAATACCAATACTTTATTTCCCTTTGCATAGTTTAAAAATTAATTACCAATTGAATGACTGCCACTGTGGTGATCACACCACCGAGGACTTTATTATAGTTTTTCGTTAATCTCAGATAGATAAACTCTCTTTTTCGAGAGGCGATTTCAGCTACTAAGAGCTGAAGCAGAAATGCTCCCAATGCAGCCCCTACAGTAAATACTGCTTGAACAGGCCAAATGGCTGCGTCAAGGACTTGATTGCTTCTGAGATAGGTAATTATGAAAAGCCAAAAAGGAAATAATTGAGGATTTAAAAGCCCAAAGATAGCACCACGCCATACTTCTTTACCTTCTTTGATCTTGACATTACTGCTTCTAGAAGCAGATTTCTGGAACAATAAATAGATTCCAAAAATGAACAAAACTGCCGATGTCAAATATTTGAGGTAATTATCCAGATCTTCGAACTGTGTAAGCAAATTTGAACTTCCAAATGCCAAACCACAGTACAATAATTCAGGAAGACTACCACCAAACCCAAAGAGTATAGCTGCTTTCTTATTCTTATGAAGTGCATTATAAATAGTACCGAAGTTCACCGGTCCTAATTGTACCGAACCCGCAAAACTGATACCTGTAGATAACAACAAGGCAAATACTAATGAAAGCAACATTAGACTGCCTTTTTGAGGATCTCTTTTTCATTTTGACCCTCTGAAAAATGATTGATAATCAGCTTTAACATTTTTCTAAAAGGAGTGACTTGAATACCAAGCTTTTGATTTTCAATGCTAATATCACTTGTGATTTTCATGTTAAGAGCTGTATCTCTATATGCTTGAATCAAGTTCAACTCGGGATCATAAATATGTCCTGGTTCAGAAGTAACTCCGTTCAATTCAAGAATCCTAATGTTCTCACCTCTGTAGAGGCTTTCTAAATCAGAAACCTTCAAATCGAATCTACCTTGAAAGAAACCTGGTATACCCTCGGCTATGGCATCAAACACATCTATCAATTGATCATTAATTAAATGTTGACCACTTAAGAATTTAGTTCCTAAACAATGATTCCCAATAGGCTGAAGATCTCGTTTCTCACCTCTATTAAGAATTGAATCTAAGGCTTCGCCATACTTAAGCTCCATTGCCGGGAGTTGAATCTTGTACCTTTCATCATTCAGTAATAGTTCTCGAATAGATGACCTACCATCTCCAGTAACATTCATAAACTCTTTGATAACTATTGAACTAATTCCCTTTTCCCCAGTGAGCGGCTTTCTAAAATAAAGCACTCCCAGTTCAATAGGGTACTGAACAAACTCTTGGAGAATAATTTTGTCATTACTACTCTTCAAATAGAATTCGAGTCCTGAAGCATCATCGATCTTCTCTACAGAAGTACCCCTTTCTCCAACATCTGGTTTTGCGATAATTGGAAAATCGAGTGATTCTGCCCTCAAGCTTATCATTGCCTGAGCTAAGGATGACCCTTTTTCAAGAACTACTGTCTTTGGCAAGAAAGAATGATCTATCAATGAAAGAATGTCACTTTTACTTTCTCCAAATACACCACTATGGGGTATTGCAGGATTCACTGCCGTGAAGTATGTAAAAGATTTAGACCGAATAGAGAGATATACCCAATACGGCAACAACGGCAAAAAAAAGAGCCAAAAAGGCCAATACTCATAATAGAATATTTTCACCAAGAAGAGCGGAAGTTTATTTCTCATATTCATTTGAAAGATACTCAACGTACAATCATAATTTCAGTTTTGTCAAGAATAAGTGCGCTAAACACTTTGTCGTTTTACCGTCTGCAAAACCGTCTTACAAAAGACAATTGACGTGCCAAACTAAAAAACAAACCTTTATTCAATTGAATATCAATACTTTAGAATTCTACACATGTTTGAAATGTTAATTTTTTAATACGATATATCGTGATTTTCTTGAAATATCATATCAGAAGATATGATGGCCAAAAATCTTCAATGAATTAATTCAGAAGAGTTTTTGACAATTCGACCCCATATATTCCTGATATATCGGGAATCATTATGAACCTAAAAACCTCTTTTAATACCTAGTTTTTTCATCCTCGATTCTAGAGTGGTAGGCCTCATATCTAGGATCTTTGCAGCACCCCTCTCCCCACTAACACGCCATGAGGTTTTTTGCAATACACTCAGAATGTACTTTCTCTCAAATTCGGCTAAAGTATCGAATTCGCTATTCGTAGAAACCTCTACTTTTTTAGGGATCCAGTCTCCGAGTTCAAGCGTATTGGTTGCTGAAAGGATCACTGCTCTTTCAATAACATTTTCCAATTCTCTAATATTCCCTGGCCAGTCGTAAGACTGTAAAGAAGTAATAACCCGTTTGGGAATATTAGAAATCTGCTTTCCAACCTTGGCAGAAAACTTGGCGACAAAGTGCTTCACTAAAAGGGATATATCTTCTTTACGTTCCCTTAGGGCTATACTCTCAACGGGAAACACATTTAATCTATAATATAAGTCTGCTCTAAATTTTCCATGAGAAACCTCAGATTCAAGATCACGATTTGTAGCAGCTATCACTCTTACATCTACCTTTTGCGTCTTAGTACTACCTACCTTTTCAAATTCACCTTCTTGTAAAGCCCTTAAGAGTTTAGACTGAAGCTCTAAAGGAAGCTCCCCCATCTCATCTAAAAAAAGGGTACCACCATCGGCAAGCTCAAATCTTCCAATCTTTTTAGCTATTGCCCCTGTAAACGCTCCTTTCTCATGACCAAATAATTCACTCTCAATAAGATTTGCCGGCAAAGCCGCGCAATTCACTTTTACTAGAGGCCTATCCACCCTCTTACTAATATTATGGATTGCTCTTGCCAATAGCTCTTTACCCGTACCCGACTCACCGGATATCAAGACAGTTGCATCAGTAACCGCAACTTGTTCAATGTTGGAAAGTATGGCTTTAAAACGCTCACTTCTCGTAATTATCTCCTGAAAATTATGCTCCAAGTTGATCTCCTCTTGCAAATAAGAATTCTCTGCTTCTAGCCTATTTTTAAGCAGCTCTACCTCATTTAAGGCCTCCATCAGACGCTCATTGGCGAGGTTTCTCTCGAGTTCAACACCGGCCCTATCTGAGAATATCTTTAAAATTTCCTTTTCATCTGAGTTTAGAATTAAGGCCTTGTCATGGAACAAACCAATATGCCCCAAACAATCTCCTCCCTCGACAAAAATCGGTACCCCAAAATATCCTTCAACACTCGATTCTTTAGGGAAATGATCTTTTACACCGGTTGCTAAATAGTAGGGCTCATTAGATTCAAATACATTTTTACAGGGTGTGCCTTCAGTACTAAATTCAATATTCTCTTTTAATTGGCCCTCTGAATAATAGGCCAAAGTCCTAAGTCTGGTTTTTTCTTTATTCGCCACTATTGTGGCCAAAACCATTTTAACCCCCAAAGACTCAGAAATATGTTTTACGAGAGTTTCAAAAAAACCAGTACCGAGTGTGGTAGCAGTTTCAGCAGATAATGAGTTTAGCAGCTTCTCTTTTCTTTTTCTCTCCGTTATGTCCAACACAAAACTCACATTGTAAGACTTTCCTTGAAAGTTGGTATTGTTAACAAAGACCTCAACAGGAAACTCCTTACCATCCTTATCAACGTGAGTAGATTCAACCCTAACACGCTTTTCTTGTCTTACTTGTTTCCAAAGGTCACTGTAAGCTTCTTTAGAAAAATTAGGGTTAAGCTCTAGAACATTCATATTCATGAACTCCTCTTCGGAATAACCATATTGACGCTGTGCGGTATGATTAGCAAAATGTAGCTTTCCAGATTCGTCCATCCAGAAAATTGACGCAAGCGCATTCTCTACAGTAAATGATGCAAGTTCAATTAACCTTTTCGAGTGTTCATCATCGATGTTCATTCACGAAATATCGTAAACCCATAGACCATTTAAAAATCAAAGTTTCTAAGACTTAAGCTATAAATGTCGGGCGGACGCCTTTAAAAAGCATCCTATTTTGTAACATGCCGTTTGGATTACCAAAAAAATAAAATGAAGAAGTTTTTATTCTTGCTGTTAACTATCGCTATAGCGGGCCAAGCCGCTCAGGCTCAAGAGTTACCTTACAGTTCAAAACACTATAATGTGAAAGGTAAGTTAGCTGTGCAAGGCTATGATGTGGTAGCATATTACACCGAAAACAGTGCTTCTGAAGGTCAAGAAAAATTCACTTTCAACAGAAATGGAATTGAGTACCGATTTAAGAATCAAAAAAATCTAGAGTTATTCAAGACTAATCCTGAAAAATATGAACCAGAGTACGGAGGTTACTGTGCATATGCCATGGCAGATGGTGACAAGGTTAAAATTGACCCGGAGACATTTAAGATCATTGACGACAAATTGTACCTCTTTTATAACTTCCGATTTACAAACACTTTAAAGCTTTGGAACAAAGAAGAAAACGTTCTGCTGCCTAAAGCCAATCAAGCTTGGTCTAAAATCATTGAAGAAAAATGATTTCCAAATCAAGATAGAATTAAACTTTCACGGACTATATTGAATTGATTTTCAGTCATAACTCATTTTTTAATGAAACTTCAGCAAGTATCTAGGTCTATATTAGATCAACTCATATCCATTTCTAATCAACTAAAAGACGATGAGTTTAGAGCCCCTCTCAAGGTGCTTTCAGGTAATACCATAGGTAAACACATTAGGCATATTATTGAGTTCTATGACCTAATGGTATTGGGAACCGAAACTGGTACCGTTAACTATGATAAACGAGGGCATGACAAAGTAATTGAGGAAAATCGGCTTATGGCGATAGAGAAAATGAATGCCTTAAAGTCTGAGTTGGATAATCTCTCAGAAGATCATGACCTAATTCTGAAGGCTAATTATGACATCAAAAAAGAAGATCCCACTATTATTAAGACTTCTTTTTTTAGAGAATTGCAATACAACATTGAGCATGCCATTCATCATATGGCAATTATTAAGATTGCACTGATAAGTGAATTTGAACTTGTGAGCATTCCAGAGGGCTTTGGAATAGCATATTCAACAATCAAATACGAGAAAGAGCAAAATGTGCACAGTAACTTATCTTCCGAGGGCTAACGGAGATTACATTCTAACCTCTAATAGAGACGAGACACCTAAAAGAGCCGCTCTAGCACCTAAAGGCTATCAAATAGGTAATAAACAAATTTACTTCCCGAAAGACCCACTTGCCGGAGGTACGTGGATTGCAACTGATAAAGCAAGATTTACATTGGTACTACTCAACGGAGGTTTTGAGAAACATAGTCACAAACCACCTTACCGAAGAAGCAGAGGACTTATGCTGCTCGATTTCTTCGCTTTTGAACGAGCAGAAAGTTTTGCCAGTGATTACGATTTTGAGGGAATTGAACCTTTCACTTTAATCATCCTCGATTCTAATAAAGAGACTAAAGTATCTCAACTCGTGTGGGCCGGTGATAAACTCGATTATAAATCCTTAAATAACGATACTCCATATATATGGTCATCGAGCACCTTATATCCAGATCCAGTTAGATTAGAAAGGAAGACTTGGTTTGATAAATGGTTGAAAGAACGAAATGATTTTAAGCAAGAAGAAATAATTGACTTCCATTTGAATGGAGGAAAAGGAGATGCTTGGAATGATTTTGTTATGGATAGGAATGGAGAAGTCAAGACAGTAAGCCTCACTTCAATCGAAAAATCAAGGGATAGAATAGAAATGACTCACCTAGATCTATTAAAAGAAAAAGGTGCCGTTGGCACCCTTTCCTAGTAATATTCTTAACTCTGCTTTTTAAAGATCGAATTTGATCCCTTGAGCCAACGGTAAGTCAGTTGTATAGTTCAGCGTATTGGTTTGGCGTCTCATGTAAGCCTTCCAAGCATCTGAGCCTGACTCTCTACCTCCACCCGTTTCTTTTTCTCCGCCAAAGGCACCACCAATTTCAGCTCCTGAAGTTCCGATGTTTACATTGGCAATTCCACAATCTGAACCAACTGCAGATAAGAAACTATGAGCTTCTTGCACGTTATTAGTCATAATTGCAGACGACAAACCTTGCACCACACCATTCTGAATATCTATGGCATTATGCACATCACCTGAATACTTTATGAGGTATAAAATTGGAGCAAAAGTTTCATGCTGCACAATCTCAAAGCCGTTTTCTGCCTCTACAATACAAGGTTTCACATAACAGCCACTTTCAAATCCTTCTCCATCTAAAACACCACCTTCGACTAGAACATTACCACCTTCGGTCTTCACTTTTTCAATTGCACTGTTATAATTGTTAACAGCATCAGTATCGATTAGTGGACCCACGTGGTTATTTTCGTCTAGCGGATTACCTATTCTTAGCTGACCATAAGCATCAACCAAAGCATCCTTCACTTTATCATAAATAGAATCGTGAATTATTAATCTACGAGTTGAAGTACATCTCTGTCCAGCAGTGCCAACGGCTCCAAAAACAGAACCAATAACTGTCATTTTTAGATCAGCATTTGGCGTAACAATAATGGCATTGTTGCCTCCTAATTCGAGAATTGACTTACCTAATCTTTCAGCAACTGTTCTACCAACAATCTTACCCATTCTAGTAGACCCTGTAGCTGAAACTAGTGGAACTCTCTTATCGGTAGTCATCATCTCACCTACCTTATAATCTCCATTTATGAGACATGAGATACCTTCAGGTAAGTCATTTTCTTTTAACACTTCACTTATGATATGCTGGCATGCAATACCACACAGAGGAGTTTTTTCTGAAGGCTTCCAGATGCAAACATTTCCACAAACCCAAGCCAAAGCTGTATTCCAAGACCAAACGGCCACAGGGAAGTTGAATGCCGATATGATTCCAACAATACCCAGAGGATGCCACTGCTCTTGCATGTGATGTCCAGGGCGCTCAGATTTGATGGTTAACCCATGCAGCTGTCTAGATAACCCCACTGCAAAATCACAGATATCGATCATCTCTTGAACTTCACCCAATCCTTCTTGATAAGATTTACCCATTTCATAAGAAACCAACTTACCTAGGTCCTCTTTATGGTCTCTCAACTTATTACCAAACTGACGAACAATTTCACCTCGCTGAGGTGCCGGCACATTTCTCCAAGTCACAAAAGCCTTTTGGGCTGCGTTAATTGTTTCTTCATATTGATCAGGCGTAGTAACAGATACTGAACCTATATAGGCGTTGTCTACTGGCGAATAAGACTCAATCTTTTCACTAGAATCGTGACTGATTGAACCAGTTGAAGTACCTGCATTGTGGTCTGAAACACCAATGTTTTTTAATGCTTCAGCAATCCCAAAATCTTGTTGTATTCCCATTTCCAAAAAGTAGTTTTCGAGTTCATAGTTACGCTTATTTCAAGAGGAGTGCAAAGGAAGAATAGCTATTTGTAGTTAAGGGATAATACAAAAAAGCCTCTCGTCCTAAGAGCTAGGGAGAGAGGCTTCGCATTTTTTTAAGCTCTTCTTACCAGTCTATTTTGAAATAGTCCTTCTTACCGTCTTTCGATTTACCCAATACGTAGAAATCTCTTTCTTTTGAATCTAAAAGTGCTTGAAAGTCCTCAAGTCCGTTGATATCCTGGTCTCCAACTTTTGTAATTACAAAGCCTTCTTCTAATCCAGACTCTTCCCAAGCACCATCACCAAGTTCCACGATTTGAACACCTCCATCAATTCTTAACTGTCTTTGAATAGTCGATGGCACTTCTGAGAATATAGCACCTTCAATGGAATAGGTTAATTGTATTTCTTCAGGAGATAAAGACGCGATAATCTCTTTCTTCATTAACACCAATTGAGTGTTCTCTTCCTTCCCTCTTCTCATGTAAGTAACTTTAATTTCATCACCTGGGCGCTTACGAGCTACAAATTCTTGCAGTTCACTAGTGGTCCTAACTTTTCTATCATCAATTCCCACAATAACATCTTCTTCTTCAAGACCGGCTTCATCTGCTGCGCCACCAGGATTTACACCACTTACATATATACCTGATAATTCTTTTGTAAATCGACCATCCGCATCTCTAATTTCTATTCCTAATAAGCCTCTTTGAACCTCACCATACTCAAGCAAATCATCCATTACCTTCTTTACCAAGATGGAAGGGACAGCAAAAGAATAGCCATTAAATGTTCCGGTATTAGTAGCGATGGCCGTGTTGATTCCAATTAACTCTCCATCTAAGTTGACTAGAGCTCCACCTGAGTTCCCTCGGTTTACAACTGCATCTGTCTGTATAAAGGATTCAATGCCATATCTATTTTGTCTTCCTCCTATGAGGTTGATATTTCTTGCCTTAGCACTAACTATACCAGCTGTAACAGTATTATTCAAGTCGAAAGGATTCCCGACAGCTAAAACCCATTCTCCAATTTCTACTTGATCAGAATCTCCAAAACCTACATTTGGAAGATTTTCAACATCTATTTTAATTAAGGCCAAGTCAGTATCCGGATCAACTCCTACAAGCTCAGCACTTATTCTTCTGTTATCGTCCAACCTCACTTCTAGTTCATCAGCATCTTCTACCACATGATAATTTGTGGCTATGTAACCATCAGGAGATATAATCACACCTGAACCGGTTGATTGCTGGATTCTTCTACTTCTTCCAAAAAGCCTAGACCAAGATCTAGATCTACCGGAAACTGAACTAATATTTGTGATATGCACTACAGCCGGGACTATGGCTCTAGATGCTTTGATAAAGTTGATACCTTCAGGAACGATGTAATTCTTTGGCGTAGTATTAACATCTGCAATAGATGGTTGTAGCGGTCTATCACCAGAATACGCAACAGAAGATGAACTGTCATCAACCGTGAAAAAACTCAGACCCACCAAAACAATGACTCCACCTAGAACAGAGGCGAGCACCAAACCCAGAATAAATTGTCTCTTAGATACCATAAAAACTTGTTAAGTGGTGGATTAGTAACGGTCAGAATCAGCAGTGTGTTCTAAAATATCGAATTTGAACGATCTTTTAACCCGAATTAACAAAAAAGAAAGGGCCACCATTTCTGGCGGCCCCATAATCAACCTCAACAACACTAACCTACTTCACAGTAATCTTAGACTCTATTTTCTTAGTCTCATCTTTTGGAATGAATACACTTAAGATACCATTCTCATATGAAGCTTCGATGTTCTTTTCTACAATGTTATCTGGTAATTGAAATGACTTTCTAAAAGTTCCATACTGAGTTTGAACTGAATAGAAATTCTTGTCTTCTTTCTTACCCTCAAACTTTCTCTCCCCACTTACTGTCAAGAATCCTTTCTTCAAATCAATGTTGAAATCTTTCTTATCAAAACCCGGAACGGCTAGATCGATTTCAAATCCTTTATCAGTTTCAGCTACATCAACTCTTGGAGCAAATGAGGTAGCTCTGGTCTCGTTAGTCTCATTAAAAAAACGGTCAAAAAATCCATCTATTGTAGAAGGAACTAACCAGTCTGAATTTCTTTTTACAATGCTCATATTATTAAGTTTTTTAATTTTTCAATGTTTTACCCTTCTATTAGTGAAAACTGTACCATTGCATCTTTCAAGCCATATTGTCTGATTATTTAATCAGAATTCCATTTTTAATGTCATTATGGCCGATTTCTTGTGTCAATTTTGAATATGACCTTCTCCTACTAATTTCTATTTTAGAGTTCTATGAGTTTAGACAAGAAGCATCTACTGAAAGCCTTGGGCCCTGGAATTCTATTTGCAAGCACATGTATTGGAGTGTCTCACCTAGTTCAGTCAACAAGAGCCGGAGCTGATTTTGGTTTTCAGCTAATTGCCTTTATCATTCTAGCTAATGTTTTGAAGTATCCCTTCTTCGAATTTGGTAGTCGCTACGCTGCCGCTACACGAAAGAGTTTACTAGAAGGCTACAAGCAAGAAGGAGACTGGGTACTATGGATATATTTTATCCTGAGTTTAGCTTCCATGTTTACGGTTACAGCAGCCGTGACTTTTGTAACTGCAGGCATGCTCAATAACCTAATGGGTTGGGAAATCGATCCAACGTATCTATCAGGAATCATATTAGTGGTTTGTACCCTTATTCTTGCTCTTGGTAAGTATAGCATCCTAGACAGTCTTTTGAAGGTTGTTGGTGCTGTTCTTTTGATTTCAACACTCACAGCATTCTTCGGGGTTTTAGGTAAAGACCGAATTGAACCCATAGAAGGATTTATACCTGCCGAACTTATGGAGCGCAATAGCATCATCTTCCTTATAGCACTTATGGGATGGATGCCGACTGCTGTGGACTTATCTACTTGGAACAGCCTTTGGGCAATTGAAAGAATGAATCAGACTGGTTATAAGGCCAAGCTCAAAGAAATTCTCTTTGATTTTAATTTTGGCTATATCATAACCGCTGTTTTAGCGCTGTGCTTCTTAACCCTGGGCGCCTATGTTATGTATGGATCAGGTGAAGAGCTTTCCAGCAATAGTACGGTTTTCTCAGACCAGGTAGTAAGACTATATACTAATGCACTTGGCACTTGGGCATATCCTGTAATTGCAATTGCTGCCTTTTCGACTATGTTCAGTACCACAATTACTGTAGTCGATGGATTTGGAAGAGCAATGGGAGAAACAGTCCGTCTCTTATTTTTCAAAAGCACAGGCATTAAGACCCTGTATACTATTATGATGGTAGTTGTTGCTGTCATTTCGTTTTTCTTCATCCTTTTGCTTTCAGCTAACCTGAAAGACTTAGTAGATCTTGCGACTACGCTTTCGTTTGTGATAGCACCTGTTATTGCCTACATCAATTACCGTGTAATCATGTCTAACCAGCTCACAGCGGAATTCAAACCAAAACCATGGTTAAAGAATCTAGCCATTGTAGGCCTTATTTTTCTGACCGTCTTTGCTTTAATCTACATAGGGGTTTACTTCAATCTCATTCCATTAAATTTTTAAATAAAATCTGAAGAAAGGTTTTGGTTTATTTTGAGCAGTCCGCTAATATTGCACTCCGATTTGCAGCAAGTGCGAATCTTAAATTGAAATTCCTCCTTAGCTCAGTTGGTTAGAGCATCTGACTGTTAATCAGAGGGTCCTTGGTTCGAGCCCAAGAGGAGGAGCAAAAAAATAGAAGGTCAACAGAAATGTTGACCTTTTTTATTTTCTCTCTTCCTTAGATTTTAAACGCTTGTTGATTGTGATGATCAACATTACTATTAAGAACAACCAAGGAGTGCCGTGTAGTACAACATCGAAGTAATCCATAGCCTGCATTCCAACTCCACCGCCCCACAACCATTTAATTTTACCCCAAAGGTGTGGTTCCGGAAAAAATGGTGCTAAGCCCAAGGTAAGGCTCAGCATAAATGCCAAACGTAGTCCGTTATTTTGTTCTTTCTTTTGTCCTTGCATATAATCACGAATTAAAGGCATCAGAAAGTTTAATCTGGTAACATGAGTTACTTTCACTTTTTAGAATAATGTCAAACGGGATTCGTTATTTTCAAGCCGTGATCAAAAAAGTTCTACCCATATTAGTTTTCGTGCTGTTCTTAGGAGCTTGCGATTCTGTGAATAGAATTTTCACTGCTGGTAAAGATATTCCGGACGAGACTAAACCTAACATAGAACTAGAAGACGAAGAACCCGATCCCGCTGATACTATACCTGATGTAGAACCTAAGATTAAAAAGAATGAGTTCTACGGTATAAAAACCAAAAAGAGTTTTATAAGAAGAGATACCAGAACACAATTAATCCTAGAGCTATTCAATTACATAAAAGAGCCAACGGAAGTGCCAAGTTATGTAAGACAGGTATATTACCATGATAGAGATGGCGGCAGAATAGCCTCAGTAGTGGGCAGAGGGCAAACACTAGAGAGAGTTCTACACGGCCCTTATAAAAGAACCGTAAACGACATAGTAGTTGAAGAAGGCATGTTCTACAAAGGTACTAAGCATGAAATATGGCTCAATCAACAGCTAGATTCAGTACTCTACGAAAAAGAGCATTTTCATCAAGGTTGGTACAGAGATTCTGAAATCATCTATTACAATGACGCTACGAAAGAAAAAATTAAAGAAGTCATACCGATTCGGTACGGTAAAAAGGAAGGAGACTATTTCCGGTTTTTTGAGAACGGCAACATTGCCGTTACGGGAAGATATGAATTCGATAAAAAAGTTGGCGTATGGTCAGAGTATCATAATATACCTGAGGTAGTACGAGTAAAACGAGAAATTCAATATCCTTCCCAATTCCATTTAAAAGGCATTAAGCCTTTTGTAAAAAGAGAATGGAATAGAAATGCCCAATTGATCTATACAGCAGAAGACCCCAATCAATAAAAGGCATCTTTAAAATGCTCAATCTCATAGGCGTCTCCTTTTAGGAAAACTGAGATTATATCGAATCGGATATCTTTCTTCCAATTAGTTTCTATCATATACTCCTCAGCAGCCCTGATAATGGCTTTTTGCTGATTTAAGGAAACAAAGACCTCAGGTTGGCCATACTTTAAGGAACTTCGAGTCTTTACCTCCACAAAGGCTACCAGATCGTCTTCCTCACAGATAATATCTATTTCAGACTTTTTAAATCGATAATTACGAACCAGAATATTGTAGCCTTTAGAAGCTAAAAAGTCCGCAGCAAATTCTTCACCTTTTTTCCCAATCGATTGCATAGATATCAAGGGTATGAAATGTAAATTAGGTATTAATTAGTCCTAATTTCAAAACTCACTGAACGAAAGATAAAATGCTTCAATCGACCAATCCTACACAAACTGAAAGCTGGAAAAAATTAGAGGCTCATTTTGAGCAAATGAAAGATGTAGAAATGAAAACGCTCTTTTCTGATGATAAGAGTAGATTCAACAATTTCTCTACTCAATTCAACGATATCTTAATTGATTACTCTAAGAATATTATCACTTCAGAAACATTGGTATTGCTACAAGGCCTTGCCAAGGATTGCGGAGTAAACGATGCCATTAAGTCTATGTTTGAAGGAAGTGATATCAATCAAACGGAAGGACGGGCTGTACTACATACGGCATTAAGAAATAAAAGTGGCAATCCTATTCTTGTAGATGGCAAAGATGTAATGCCAGACGTAAATGCTGCTTTGGCTAAAATGAAGACTTTTGCCGATAAAGTTACTTCTGGTGAATGGAAGGGACATACTGGTAAAAGAGTCAAATACATTGTGAATATAGGTATTGGAGGTTCAGACCTTGGGCCGGTAATGGTAACTGAAGCATTGAAACCATATGCCACTCATGGCATCAAACCGTATTTTGTTTCTAATGTAGATGGAACGCACATTTCTGAAATTCTAAAAGAAGTGAATGCCGAGGAAACACTCTTTATGATTGCGTCTAAAACCTTTACAACTCAAGAAACCATGACCAACGCACATAGTGCAAGAAGTTGGTTCTTAGAGCAAGGAGCAAGCGAAGGAGATATCCCTATGCATTTTGTTGCACTTTCAACGAATGCTGAAGGTGTTTCAGCTTTCGGAATTGATACGGCAAACATGTTTGAGTTCTGGGATTGGGTTGGAGGTCGTTATTCTCTATGGTCTTCCATTGGCTTATCAATAGCTTGTACTATTGGCTTCGATAATTTCGATGAGTTATTGACAGGGGCTTACGAAATGGATGAGCATTTTCAAACAGCTAATCCAAATGAGAACATTCCTTTACTATTAGCCTTAATAGGGCTTTGGTACGGAAATTTTTTCGGATCAGAGTCGGAAGCCATACTTCCTTATGACCAATACCTCCACAGGTTTGCGGCCTATTTCCAACAAGGCAACATGGAAAGCAATGGTAAGTATGTAGATCGTTCAGGAAGCAAAGTGAGTTACCAAACCGGACCAATTGTTTGGGGTGAACCGGGAACAAATGGACAGCATGCATTCTACCAACTAATTCACCAAGGAACTAAACTTATTCCTTGTGACTTTATGGCTCCTGCCATCAGTCAAAACCCACTTTCAGATCACCACGAAAAGCTTCTATCAAACTTCTTTGCTCAAACAGAAGCCTTAATGATGGGTAAAACGAGAGAAGAAGTTGTGGAAGAATTAACAGCACAAGGCAAGTCCGAAAGCGATATAGATGCGTTGGCACCTTTCAAAGTATTTGAAGGCAATAGACCAACCAATAGCATTTTGTATAAGAAGCTCACGCCAAAAGTTTTGGGCTCCCTAATTGCCATGTATGAGCACAAAATTTTTGTTCAGGGTGTCATTTGGAACATCTACAGCTTCGACCAATGGGGCGTAGAATTAGGAAAAGTATTGGCTAAAAAGATTCTTCCTGAACTTAATGGAACGGAAGAAGTCTCAAGCCACGATAGCTCAACTAACGGCTTGATTAATGCATATAAAGAAATGAGATAAGATGAGTTCTGATAGATATTTATACCCGCTCAAGTTCGTTACCATTTATAAAGAGAAAATCTGGGGTGGGACCAAAATGAAAGACATTTTGGGCAAAGACTTTTCTCCACTTAAAAACTGTGGAGAGACTTGGGAAATTTCAGGTGTACCTGGTAATCTCTCTAAAGTTTCTGAAGGCGTGCTTAAAGGCAGTACACTCCCTGATTTGATCGAAGAATTCGGAACTGATTTGGTGGGAGACAAAGTCTTGGAGCAATATGGAAATGACTTTCCTCTCCTAGTCAAGTTTATCGATGCAGCAGAAGACCTATCCATTCAAGTTCATCCTGATGATAAATTGGCCAAGTCGAGACATAATTCTCTGGGCAAAACAGAGATGTGGTACATCTTTCAAGCCGATGAAGGGGCAAAGCTTATTTCAGGTTTTAGCAAGGACACCAATAAAGAGGAGTACGTTGAATACTTGGAAAACGGAAAATTAACTGAGCTGCTCAATGAAGAAGATGTTGAATCAGGCGATTGCTTCTTTTTGCCCGCTGGAAGGGTACATACTATTGGCAAAGGCTTATTGCTAGCTGAAATTCAGCAATCATCAGACGTTACTTATAGAATTTATGATTTTGATAGAACCGATGATGAGGGTAACAAAAGAGAACTCCATACCCAGCAGGCACTAGATGCCTTAGATTATAAGGCGTACTCTGAATATAAAACTGGGTACAAAAGATGCCCGAATGAGATCGTCCCACTCGTAGAATCTGCCTATTTTCATACCAATTTATTGGAGTACTCAACAGGTATAATTCGAGAGTATTATAACCAAGATTCTTTCGTGATATACACATGTTTCGAAGGTGAGGCCGAAATCCAAGTTCTGGGGCATACGACAAAAATTCGTATGGGAAATGCAGTTTTAGTGCCACGAAAATTCAAAGAAGTCCATATTCGCTCAAAATCGGGCTTCAAAATGTTGGAAACTTATATGCCTTAGTCTACATTTGGAGCATGGCTGGAAAAAAGAATATGAAGCAATTTTCGGCCACGTTTCTTAATACGAAAGACAACAGCGTGGTCAAAAAAGAGTTTCCTGCGCGTAATCACACTTCGGCCCTAAGAAAAGCAAACCGACAAATCACAAAATACGTTCGTGTATTGTCAGTAGAGCAGGTTGAAGAACAGAAAGAAGACTAACTTTGTTAGTTGGTGAGCGCAGAGAACATGAATATTCATATTAATAAGAAAGTTACAGTCAGAGATTTGGGTCTAGGTGATTACAAAGAGGTTTGGGATTATCAGGAAACCATTTTTAAAAGCACAGTTGATTTAAAAATCACTAATCGCAAATGCACACACCCACACGAACAGCTGGCGACTAGTAACTATCTTATTTATTGTGAACACCCTCATGTTTACACTCTAGGGAAAAGTGGGGCAATAGAAAATCTTCTTCTTGACGAGAAAGGATTATCTGAACACCAAGCAAAATTTTATAAGATCAATAGAGGCGGTGATATTACTTATCACGGCCCAGGTCAACTTGTTGCCTATCCAATTCTGGATTTAGAGAATTTCTTTACGGATATACACAAGTACTTAAGGTTTTTGGAAGACGCCATAATCAAAACCATGGCAGATTTTGGCATTGAAGCAGGAAGAATCAAAGGCCTTACAGGTGTATGGATAGATTTCCATGAAGGAGCAAAAGACCCTAGAAAGATTTGTGCAATGGGTGTAAAATCTTCTCGCTGGGTTACTATGCACGGATTAGCTCTGAATGTGAACTCAGATTTAGACTATTTTGGACACATCGTGCCATGTGGTATTGACGATAAAGCCGTTACCTCAATGAACAAAGAGCTCGGAAAAACCGTAGATATGGCAAAAGTCCGAGAAAGATTGACGCATCATCTGGCTGAAATCTTCGAAATGGAATTAGTCTTCGATGAAGAATAAACGACTGGCCGTATTTATTACCCCTATTCTGATTGGCTTAATTGCAATTGGTCTACTCAATACCTTACTCGATACATCAGATAATGGAATTGTAATACCGCTTACAGAGAAACATAGAGGCGTATGTTGGGTAGGTGGTCCACAAGAAATTAATGCTAACCATCTACAAAAAGTGGCCAATCACAATGTCAATTGGATTTCTCAAACACCATTTGGCTGGCAGCGTGGATACAATAACCCGGAAATCGGTACTAACAAAAATGTAGAAAGAAAAGGATATCAAGCTTGGTGGGGTGAACGGGACGAAGGCTTACGAATTACCACAAGGCTCGCCAAAGAAAAAGGAATCAAGACTATCCTCAAACCACATATTTGGCTAAGAGATGACCAAGGAAAGTGGCGAGGAGAGATTGAAATGGATTCAGAAGAAGATTGGCAAGAATGGTTTGCCAATTATGAAGAGTTCATTCTGCATTATGCGCAATTGGCTCAAGAAGAAGGTATGGAAATGCTATGCATTGGTACGGAACTACACAAAACATGTACTGAAAGAGATGCCGACTGGAGAACTTTAATTCAAAAAATTAGAGAAGTCTATTCAGGTCAATTGACTTATGCAGCCAACTTCTCTGATGAGTACCAAGAAATTGGATTCTGGGATGAACTAGACTTTATAGGTGTTCAGGCCTATTTCTCTTTAACTAACCTAGAAGAAGCTCCATTGGAAGAATTGAAAAAGGGATGGGAAAAACCCATTGAAGATCTTCAGAAATTCTCTAAGAAATTCAATAAGCCTGTGCTCTTTACAGAAGTAGGATACAAAAGCACAAAAAACAGTGGCAAAACACCTTGGGAATGGCCTCAACGCATCTCTCAAGAAGAACGTCAAAAGATACATTCCAACCAACATCAGGCAGATTTATACGAGGCTATGTTTTCCGAAGTATTTAATCAGCCATTTATAGCCGGAGTTCACCTCTGGAAATGGTACCCAACTTTTGGTGAGCCAAATAACCGATACAATCGCACGAGTGAATTTAACATTGACTTTACCCCTCAAGGAAAACCAGCAGAAGAAGTCATGTCTAAATGGTTTAATTCGTTCGCCCAGTAAGTCCTATTATTATCTTTGCAACATGAGAAAAGACATAGATATGCCCCAAGTGGCTGGTGTGAAAATATGCATCGCCAAGAGCACCAATCAAATGGGTGAATCTGAATGGCATGTTTACTTGATCAACAATAATCTGGTTGAACTTACCAACGTAATGATTGTCTCAAAAGGCTATGATTCACTAGACAAAACTGGTAAAATCACTTCGACTCTTCGACATATGATCGAAGAAGTGAGTGAACAAAGTGTAGCCAAGGTTGAAGCCATAACACCTGAGGTCTTCGAATTCTACAATGAATTTTGGGTGAGCTATTACATCGTGAATGAATTGTTCGATAAGAAATTTATGATTGCTCCATTCAAAGAATTTGAACTGGAAGTAATCCCTGAACTTGAACTTCATGGAAGGCTAGCCGAATAACCGAATTGTTCAATTATTCTTATTTTAAGGATAATGAACACACATATATTTCAAAATATCCTATTCCTGGATATTGAAACCGTAGCACAATATCCAAATTTTGACCTGGTGCCTGAACGACTCCAAGCACTCTGGGAAAAGAAGAGCAAGTTTTTTAAAGACGCCTCCACATCTTCACCCGCAGAATTATATGAGCGAGCAGGTATTTATGCTGAGTTCGGTAAAATCGTTGCGATTGCCATTGGTTACTTTATTGAAAAGGGTGATCAGCTCGAGCTGAGAATTAAAGGCTTAGCAAATCACTCAGAAAAAGAATTGTTGAACGAGTTCAATGAGGTGTTGAGTCATTTTGATACAAACAAACTTCAGCTTTGTGCCCATAACGGCAAAGAATTCGACTTTCCATATCTATCGAGAAGAATGGTAGTGAATGAAATCCCCCTCCCCTCGGTTTTAGACCAGGCGGGTAAGAAGCCTTGGGAAGTGCCTCATATTGACACAATGGAATTATGGAAATTCGGAGACTATAAACACTTCACCAGTCTCGATCTTTTGGCCGCTTTATTCAACATAGATACCAGTAAAGACGATATAGATGGGAGCATGGTCAATGAGGTTTATTATAAACAGGAGAACCTCAGCAGAATTAGCAAGTATTGCCAAAGCGACATCCGTGTACTCGCCCAAGTCTATCTGAGGCTCTCTCAATCCCCCATTTCAAAAATTCATAAAGTGATATTTAGCTAGTCGGTTTTAAAAAGCGTGATTGTCCAGCGTGCCTCCATTTCTGGATCTGCCGTACCATCAGTGCTTTGGGTTTCCACAAAAATCGTTACCACTAGCTGGTTAGAACTCGCTGCTTCTAGATGAAACAAATTATCGTCACCATCAGACTGGCCAGACTCGAAAAAGGTATGATCAATGTTGCTCTTGTCTAAGAAATTAAAATCAAATGTATAAAGCTCATTACCTCCTAAAGTGACGGTGCCGGTACTATCATTTCTATAATTTAAACGCATACCTACTTCAGGACTATTCTCGATGTTTCTTGTCAAGGTAGTTACCGATTCTACCTGCCAGTTACCCACAAGATCGGTAAACTCAAGTCCCGCTTCTGTACCATCATTCTTAGTCAATCGCACCTCTAGCTCTCCTCGAAAATCATCACTACCTGAGTTATCAAATTCGAATCTTTTAAAAACCACATTCCCTTGACCATCATTTGATATCAGATGAAATAGGTCAAAATTCTGATTCTGCTCAGCCGGATGTCCACCAGTAGAGCTTGTACCGTCACTGTTGTCATCACCACTAGTATCGAGTAAAATGTTACTCTCATCAAGAATCATAAACTCACCTGTTCTCACTCCTACTTCATCTACAAGGTCAATCAATTGAAGACCATTTTCCGGGAGAAACTCTAGCGTAATCTTGTTATTAGGAATGTTATCCAGCTCCTCACGGTCATCTAAAACATCATTTCGAAAAAGCATTTCAGTCACATTGCGAGCACTCCATTTCCCCATAAGATCAGATTCGGTAATACTTGGAATACCAGTATCATTCTTTCGAGCGGAAACCCTTACCTCTAACAATACCTGAACTCCGTTATCATCAACTTCATATTGTGATGTTCCAATATCCAGCGTACCTGCGTCAAAACCGTAAATGTGCATGATATGATCAGAGGTTTCGCCATTATCGTCTGTCACCGTTCTAACAAGATTATACTCGTCTAATAAGCGAAACGGCTCAAAAGACCAATCATACTCCGTAACCAAGTCTATCACATTTAAGTAATCATCTGGCCTGAAATTCAACGTGAACTTGTTTTCAGGAATATTCTCCCTCAGTTCAGTATTCAACAATTCACCCTTTTCACCATGGCTTAGTGCAAAAGTCTTTAGCTGAAGCGATTGAATACTCCACTTATCCAGAAGTTCACTTGAATTAATTGAAGGACAACTCGTGTTGTCCAACCTAACAAACTGATTTGTCGCTAGAGTAACTGCACCTGTGGGCGATAATTCTTCAGACTGAAGTGTCATTTCACCATTCGATAAACTCAACAATTTCAAGTTTACCGTTTCACTGCCTAGATCAAGAGTTAGAAGGCTATCGGTTTCATTATAAGAAACAGTTCCTTCTCCCCAATCACCTCTATCTGTCATGACAAAAAGAAAACTACCATCAGGTTCAATGGTAATCGTGTTTTCGCAGGGAATTAAAGACTCCTGCGAACCGGAAACGTTAATTGAATTGATTCCCCAACGACCCTCAATGTTGGCTAGAGTTGGTACCTGTAAATCGGTTCCATCATCTTCTCCAAGCTGATTGTCGCAAGCAAATGTGAATGCCAGTAGAGAAATCAAAAGTATTTTGGTTGTGCCTTTTAACTTTCCTTTCATGGCTGTATAATTTTATCTTCACATACTATTGATACGCGTTAGATTGAAAATCACCTACTTTATTATTTTCCAACATGATTTAAGGGCGAGATATTCTTTCTATTTTTGTCTTACATCATTCCTAAATGTCTAAGAAAAGAAAAGGCGCTCCTAAAGAAGAAGCCAGCAAAGGCAGTGTTAAAAGAACTGAACCGTTAATTATCGGTTTTTTAGGCCAACACCCCGGCAGAGGTTATCAAATCAAACAAATCATAAAAGGACTTGGCGTAAGAGATGCCAAATCAAAAGCTATTGTCACCAATGTAATCTTTCAATTGGAAGATACCGGTAGACTCAAAAAGCTCAGAAATGGTTCTTATACCATTGAAGCTTCTTTAGAAACACTAACCGGTGTGGTAGATAGCGTGAATGCACGATTTGCTTATGTGGTGCTGGATGGCGAAGAAGAGCAAGAAGACATTTGGGTGGCCAAACAAGACCTCCTGGGAGCCATGGACGATGACAAGGTTAAAGTTGTACTTAAGCCAGGTAAACACGGTAAACACCCAGAAGGAAAAGTTGTAGAGATTCTCGAAAGAAATAGGGATGAATTCGTAGGAAGACTTGAGATGTCGGCTCGATACGGGTTCGTGATTCCAGATTTCAAAAAGATGTTTCATGACATCTATGTGCACTATAACGACTTAAATGGAGCCAAGCATGGCGATAAGGTAATTGTCAAGATTACGCAGTGGCCGGCCAGAGATAAAAAGCCCGAAGGTATAGTTACCAGAGTATTGGGTAAGGCCGGGGAGCACAATGCAGAAATTCATTCCATCATTGCTGAGTTTGGATTGCCGCTTGAATTTCCTGAAGCTGTAGAAGACGAAGCGGAAAGCATCTCGGATAAAATCACGGCTAAAGAAATTGCCAAGCGTAGAGATTTCAGAGAGATCACCACCTTCACTATTGATCCCTTTGACGCTAAAGACTTTGACGATGCACTATCCATAAGAAAGCTTAATAATGGGAATACTGAGGTGGGTATCCACATTGCTGATGTAACCCACTATGTGGCGCTAAAAACCAAGCTAGAAAAGGAAGCTGTAGAGAGAGCCACTTCGGTTTATCTGGTAGACCGCACCATTCCTATGCTACCCGAAAGACTTTCCAATGGTTTATGCTCACTAAGACCAAACGAAGAAAAACTTACCTTCTCAGCAGTATTCGAACTAGACGATTCAGGCACTATAAAAAAGGAGTGGTTCGGAAGAACCATCATTTACTCAGATAGACGCTTTACCTATGAAGAAGCGCAGGAAAGACTTGAATCTGGCGAAGGTGACTTTGCTCAAGAGATTAACGATTTGAATGTCTTAGCGCATAAGCTGCGCAAGAAAAGATTCCAGGCCGGAGCGGTAAACTTTGAAACAGTTGAGGTAAAATTCAAACTAGATGAGCGTGGCACGCCTTTAGGTATTATCCCTAAAGAGAGAAAAGATGCTCATATGCTCATTGAGGATTTTATGCTCTTAGCGAATAAAAGAGTAGCCGAATTCATATTCAATAAACTCAAAAGCGCCAACCCTCTGACATTCGTGTACAGAACGCACGATAATCCCGACCCGGATAAGCTAGATACCTTTGCCAAGTTTGCCAATCGATTCGGGCATAATGCCGACTTCAATAGAGGCGCCATTTCAAAATCGCTGAACAACTTGATAACAGAGATTGAAGGCAAACCTGAACAAAATGTGCTACAACAGTTGGCCATTAGAACCATGGCTAAGGCACGTTATACTACGGAACCTAAAGGACACTTTGGACTGGCTTTCGAGCATTATACGCACTTTACCTCCCCTATTCGCAGGTACCCGGATATGATGGTGCATCGCTTATTACAGCATTATCTAGAAAATGGAAAGTCTGCAGATAAGGACGCTTATGAAGAGTTATGTCTTCATTCTTCAGAAAGAGAGAAAAGAGCAGCTGATGCAGAACGTGCCTCAATCAAGTACAAGCAAGTAGAATACATGTCAATTGTAGAAGACAAAGTATTCGAAGGCATCGTTTCAGGGGTCACAGAATGGGGCATCTATGTGGAGATTACCGAAACTAAGTGCGAGGGTATGGTAAGAATGAACGACTTAGACGATGATTTTTACGAGTATGACGAACAAAACTACCGCGTAATTGGTAGAAGAAACAAGAAAATGATCACACTGGGCGATGCGGTGCATGTAAGAGTAAAGGCAACCGATATCGACAGAAGAACGATCGACTTGATTTTTGCAGATAATGACGAGTGATTTACAAGCTTTAGTCAACCAGATTAATACTCGACTTGACACCCTAGAATACGGCAAGGAGCCAGCCGAACTTTACGATCCCATTCAATACATCATGTCATTGGGAGGTAAGAGACTAAGACCCGTGTTGGTTTTGCTTTCTTACGGTCTCTTTAAAGATGATTACGAAAAGATCTTAGATCCGGCTATTGCAGTGGAAGTCTTCCACAACTTCACCCTAATGCATGACGACATTATGGACGAAGCGCCTCTTAGAAGAGGCAAGCAAACGGTACACGAAAAGTGGAACGAAAGCACGGCCATTTTATCTGGTGATGTAATGCTTGTACAAGCCTATGAGCTATTACTTGAAACGGAGGCTGACCTAAGGGCTATTATTAAAGACTTTAATGCCACTGCAGCAGGAGTCTGTGAAGGCCAGCAATTGGATATGAATTTCGAATCGCTACCAACGGTTAGCGAAGCAGAGTATATTAATATGATTAGGCTAAAGACCGCAGTACTCTTAGGTTACAGCCTAAAGCTGGGCGCTATTCTAGCCGGCAGAAGTACTGGAGAGGCCAATGATCTCTACGAATTTGGTGTAGACATTGGTATTGGTTTTCAGCTAAAGGATGATTTACTAGACGTATATGCCGACCAAGCCAAGTTTGGCAAACAAGTGGGAGGTGATATTATTTCTAACAAAAAGACTTTTCTCTTATTAAAAGCACTTGAGCTCGCTAACCCTGAGCAAAAAGCAGAACTTCAGTCATGGATCAATAAAGTGCACTTTAATCCATCAGATAAAGTGGAAGCAGTTAAAGCAATCTATGCGCAACTGGGCATAAGGGAATTGACACGTTCAAAAATGCAAGAGTACTACGACAAAGGATTTGCTGCTTTGCATCATCTAGACCTACCACAAGAGCGAAAACAGCCGCTAATCGACTTTACCAATTACCTGATTAATAGAGAGAAATAATGGAAGTTACCTATGGCTTAATGATAGCCATTGGGTTAATTACCTATGTGGCTTGGCAGAGACCTCAATTGCACAAGGCATTAATGCTCAATCCCTATCAAGTAGCGGAAAGAAAACAGGTCTATAGATTATTGACATCCGGCTTTGTGCATAACAACTCCATGCACCTGTTTCTTAATCTATTTACACTCTATTTCTTCGGCTTAGCCATCGAAGACATTTTTCAAATCTACTTTGGGCTGATGGGCTTGGTATTATATATACTCTTGTTCTGTACTGCCGTAATTGTTGCCAACCTTCATACTACTTGGAAACACAAGAACAATCCCCACTACAATTCCCTTGGGGCATCAGGTGGTGTATCGGCATTAGTTATGGCATTTATTCTTTTCGACCCGCTGCAAGAATTATGTCTTTATGCTATTGTTTGCCTGCCAGGATATATTTTGGGAGCTGTCTTTATCATCTACTCTATTGTGATGGGCCGCAGGGGCAGAGACAACATTAACCACGATGCCCACTTATATGGAGCACTCTATGGCGTCCTCTTTATTATTATACTTAAACCTGATATTATTTCTTCTTTTATTCATAGTTTAGGGCTTTGACCTAAACTCATATGATTCAGAAACGCATACTGCTTCATTTGGCCTTTTTCTTCAGTCTTTCAACTTATGGCCAAGATCTAAAACCAGTAATTGTAAACGAAGATGGAATACTCGGTAAGGAGTTCATAAACCAATTTTTCGAGGGTGGATATGAAGGCTATACCGAATTCTTTCGACAAAATCTAACATACCCTGAAAGCTCTTATAAAAATCAGGTAGAGGGGCTCATGCTCCTAAATTTTAGTATAAATCCAGTTCAAAAGAAAATCGACATTCAGTTCTTAACCTTGCTTGATAAGGCAATAGAAAAACAAATTGACAAGGTATTGAAGCTCTCACTATCAAAGTGGAGAATGGAAGAAGATAAAGATTACACGATCTATCAACCTATTGTATACTCAATGCTGCCCTATTATCCAGAGGCATTTGTAGGAGATGTACCAGAGATTCCTACTGATCTTCCGCTCAAATTCAATCAACCTTTTGTATTAATCAAGTCCAATAGAATTACTGCTGACATTTCATTAAAAGCTTTGAAAAATCAAGATGTGAGCGAAAGCAAGAAGACATTATACCAAAGAGGTGAAAATGCCTATCGCAAATTCTTAGAAAAAGGAGATAAGGAGTCAGCTTATCTGGTTCTCAATCAAATTATACGTTATAACCCCCTAAATAGAGATTATCTACTTGCAAGAATCAAGCTTGAAAAAGATATAAAAGTCAACGAGTATCAAGTATACGATTCTTATCTACTTAGCGATTTTGTAGATAAAGCAAATAATGAATATAGAAGAATCACTAAGTCAGAGCCTAATGTTGTCACTGCAAAATACTCTTCAAGAGATATGATAGACTCCCTATCAAGTCTAAATGCACATGGTTATATCCAAAGTATCAGAAATAACTTCAGGCTATCAAAAGCGACTGTTCAAAATCAGGTTGAAGGGTTAATTATCATTCAAATGAAAATGAGTAAAGATGGACAAATGAATATCAAATTCATGACTAAACTTGATGATGACCTCGAGCAATCGTTAACCGCCTACTTAACAAATTATGCACAATTTTGGCGATTTCACGGACAGCCATACGAAGTATATCAAGTCTTATCTGTCGGAACTTCCAACTATTCATACACGAACATGATGGGTGAGGTTGAAGGATTTCCGCTTGAATTCGACCCTCCATTTGCTCCAGTGGTATCACGAAGTGTGAGAATGGTATCTCAAACCTCCACTAGAATTAAAATCACCAGACAACCTGGTGATAATCGTACAATGGAACAAATCGCAAGGGATCAGATTGCAAAATTAGAGAGAGATGAAAATAGACGTTTATCAAATATGCCTCCTAGCCCTTTTGATAGATCAAGCACTTTAGAGCAATACAAAAAACTTATCGATCGATACAAAAAAGCTGATGAAAAAGGGAATCTAAAAAAAACACACAAGGCCATTACCGAAGTGATTCGATACAACCCATTTAATCTGGACTTCATTCTTAAACGATACGAACTTGAACAATCATTGGGAATCAATGAATACCAACCTTATGACGTACCTTGGATTGTTGCCATAAGAAAAATGAAAGCTAAAGCCCAAATGAAGATAGACTAAAGCACTGATAAAAACCTCATACTAAGCTTTCCATGATAAAGAATTTAATTCTCATAGTACTCTATTTTCTTATCAGTCTATTCACTACCCAGGCACAAGACATACAGAAGCATGAAAGTGAGATAATGATGGATTCTCTTTTTAGTACAGGAACTGAAGGCTATCGAAAATTATTAAAGGAACACTTCAATGAAACTCTAAAAAGCAATAAGAATACTATTGAGGGCTTTCAAATAGTTAAAATACAATTTGACAATCAAGGAAATGGAGCTGCTAGATTTATGACATATGTAGAAGATAAAATTGAAGACACATGGTCAAAATTCGTTGAAGACTCATATAATTACTGGGTATTTGATGGTGTTCCATATGAGATCTATGTGGTTTTTTATTTTGGCAAAGATCTCTTTATGCCTGGTAATATTGTTCAGTTCGAT
Organism: Roseivirga sp. UBA6052; assembly: GCA_002427755.1. Classification (GTDB taxonomy): domain Bacteria; phylum Bacteroidota; class Bacteroidia; order Cytophagales; family Cyclobacteriaceae; genus Roseivirga. The sequence goes on along the minus strand of DIYO01000009.1, from coordinate 1,209,690 downwards.
TCGAGCTTTCCTAAAAAATTAAGTCCACCTTTTGCACCATTTTCACAATATGTTTACAACACTTTCTATAAAGATCGTTCCTTCTCAGTAAAAATGGAGGATGAGGATGGTAGAAACAGACCTATTAAAGAAATAGCAAGAGAAATGATAAAAAAAAGAGATAGGCTAGAGGACAAATATCCTTTGGATTCAAGTAGACATTCTGCTTTTCAAGAAGCCTCACAAAAGGCTTACAGCAAACTAGAATCCAATTATAATGATGCACTACTCAAGAAGAATGAAAAAAAGATATTAAAAGCAGTTACAGAATTGATAAAGTATAATCCCTTCAACCTTGAGTTATTAATTAAAAGGGTCGAAATGGAAAAAATACTTGGCCTCAATAAATACACACCATTTGATATACCCTGGATTGTTACCTTAAGAAAAATGAAAGCTAAAGGCCAAATGAAAATAGACTAAAGCATTGATAAGAACCTCGTACTAAAGGCTTACCCGTATTAATAGGTACTAATTAATGTTTGAATGAATATAATCTGAGATTGAAAAGCCCATCAAAGTACTCACTGTTCATTATCACTACAATCCTCATACTATTAATGAATTGTAATGACTCACCTAACGTAATAAGTGGTACGGTAATAGAGCAGTATTCAGAACAGCCAATTGCTTTCACAAATATTCTTCTAAAACATAAAGACTCTAACTTGCTAAGCGAACATTATTTAAAAGGAGTTACCACCGACTCTCTAGGCTACTTTGAAATAGAAATCGGTAGAATGACGAGTGACCAATTACTATACATAGGCAAACTTGGTTTTGAACCTCTGATAATCAATAATCTCGATAAGGCATTAGATCAAAAGGAATTTAAGCTGGTTAAACGCCAGCAGAGGCATATTGATTTTTTGCCCGAAAGTCTCGAGAGTAGTAAAGAGGGGTCAAATTAAATAGTCAGAATATCACAGATTATTTAGTTCTTAATGAGCCAATCCGGTCAGTAAATTGACTAAAGCCCATTTAGAAATCATCATTATTCGCTTTAAACCAAAGCGAGTCTCTTGAATTATATATAGTTTCGCTGCTTAATCTGATTACGCATGAAACTAAGATTGATCTTTACGCTCACAATGATGTCGTTTTGCCTTTTAAGCCAAGGTCAAAATGTAGATGTGATTTATGAAGATGATGCCGCTAAAACAGCATTTATTGAAGCTAACTTTCAAGGTGGCTTTAACGGGTATACCAAATACTTTCAAGAAAAGCTGAGGTTCCCTGCTAAATCTTTTGAGGCTCAAGTTGAAGGCCTATTACTTTTCAATTTCACCATTAACAAAGCTAAAGGAAGAGCTACTGTGCAATTCCTTACACTGCTTGATAAAGACATTGAAAAGCAAGTGAGAAGCGTGGTGCAATCCTCCCTTCCACTCTGGAATATCAAAGACAATAATGCCCATAAATTCTATCAGCCAATTGTATATTCTATGTTGCCATTGTACACAGACAAGCTGCAAGGCGATATTCCTGAACTGCCTTTAGATCTCCCGGCCAAATTCTTACAACCCTTTATTTTGGTAAAATCAGACCGCAATGCGGAAAAAGTGGCTATGGCATCACTCTCTAAAGTAGATGTTAACGATCCAAAAAAGACCTTCTATTTCGGCCTTCAAGAAGCATATGACAGGTTCAAAAAGAAAGGTGATAAACTTTCAGCTTCTCGCATACTTACACAGATTATCAGATACAATCCTTTAGACAAAGACTACCTAATTGACCGAATTAAGCTAGAAGTAGCGAGAGGAACCAATCGCTACCAAGTTTACGATTCGGACCTCCTTACCGATTTTGTAGACTCCAAGGAGAACCGTTATAAGGGCAGAATTAAAGAAAGCAGTAAGTCAGATCAGTCGAAGCGCAAAGCAGCTGCCCAAAAAACGCTCATTGCCGATTATTATGAAGGCGGCATGGAAGGCTTTACTTACGACTTCTTACGCAAACTCAATTACCCTGAAGCATCTAGAGCACAAGGTACCCAAGGTGTAGCCTTATTAAAGTTCAGCATTCCTAAAGAGGGCGTGGCAAACGCTACTCTATTGACTAAACTAGATCCTGAGATTGATCAAATGATTATGGATGCTGCTGAATTTACCAATAGCTGGGAACGTAGAGAAACTACTTATAATCAATACATCGCCTTCTTCTTTTCAGTAGGAGATTCTTTTGTATCTGTATTCACAGATCAAATAGATACCTACAAACAACTTACCCAAAACAAAGAAGACCTAATGGGCATGATGTTCCAAGGGAGTAGTGAACCTATGGCATTCAGCTTCAAGAAAGAGATAGCCGCAACTGAGCAATTAGATCTCTACAACCAATACCTAAATGATAAAGCGACCTACGAAAAGCTGGCTGCTAAAGGAAAAGCGAAAAAGATCTTTCCAGCTCTAACCAAGCTCATCCGTTTTAACCCTTTCGATAAGGCATTGATTGAAGAAAGAATTCGCATTGCGAAAGCGGCCAAGAATGAAAGCTTTGTAGAAATGGACAAAGCCTTATTGGATGCTTTGAATGAGATGCAATAAACGCTAGGGTACAAAAAAAACCCTGATGCCTTACGACATCAGGGTCTTATTAATAATCTATCTTCAACCTTATGCTTCGGCTGCTTCCTCTGCGAAAGGAACAACAGAAACATAAGATCTGTCTTTTCTACCTTTTCTGAACTCAACAACACCGTCAGTTAAAGCAAACAAGGTGTGGTCTTTTCCCATACCAACGTTTGTACCTGGGTGATGTGTAGTACCTCTTTGTCTTACAATGATGTTACCAGCGATAGCTGCTTGTCCACCGTAGATCTTGATACCAAGTCGTTTACTTTCCGACTCTCTACCGTTCTTCGAACTACCGACTCCTTTTTTATGTGCCATGGTATATTCTTATTTAGAGATTTTTTCGATTAATACTTTAGTGAATTGCTGACGGTGACCATTTTTCACTTTGTAACCTTTTCTTCTTTTCTTTTTGAAGACGATCACTTTGTCACCCTTTACATGTCCGATGATTTTACCAGACACCTTAGCACCCTTTACTTTTGGTGCACCTACTGAAACTTTACCATCATTGTCGATCAACATCACGTTGTCGAACTCTACGGAAGCGCCTTCTTCGCCCTCCATTAAAGGAGCGTAAACGAATTGGTCTTGCGTTACTTTGAACTGCTTACCTGCTATATCTACAATTGCGTACATTTTGAATATTTTTTCAAAAACGGACTGCAAAAGTAAGACTTTATTCCTTTAAAACAAACCCAATGCAAAGCAGAAATGCAAGAGATTTTTCAATATTAAATTTTCATTTTTTTTCATCTGCGCATACGTTTGAAATTCGAATAAGTGTTACTCGAATATAATTGTTGTATACAGCTATTTTTCAGTAAGTTAAACGAACGTATGAAAACGATTTCATATACAAAATTCGTCATGTTTTTGCATTGATTTTTCAGCTGCTTTTTGTAATATTTGTTTCAGGTTACAACCCCAATAAACAACCTATCCTCTGTGTTAGAGAGCTACTCGAAAGAGTATCAGGCCTTTAGCCAGAAACCCTGACTTGTGTAGGAATAACCACCAAAGGTGATGCCTTTGACTGGACGTTTATTGAAGAAGATTTCTTCTTCAAGGTGACCTGTTTTATTCGACCCCAAATAATAAAAAGTAAAAATGAGTGAACTGACTACCGCAGTACAAGAACCTTTGTTGGCTGAAAACAAAGGACGATTTGTACTCTTTCCAATCAAACACGATGACATCTGGAATTACTACAAGAAAGCAGAGGCGAGCTTCTGGACTGCAGAAGAAATCGATTTGCACCAAGATCTTACGGATTGGAACAACAAACTGAACGATGACGAGAGATATTTCATCAAGCACATTCTAGCATTCTTTGCTGCTTCTGATGGAATTGTGAATGAGAATTTGGCGGAGAACTTCGTAAATGAGGTTCAGTACACTGAAGCAAAGTTCTTTTATGGTTTCCAAATCATGATGGAGAACATCCACTCTGAAACTTACTCTTTACTAATAGACACATATATTAAAGACCCAGTAGAGTCTAATAAGCTTTTCAACGCGATCGAAACTTTCGATGCGATCAAGAAAAAAGCAGAATGGGCACTACGTTGGATCGAATCTCCATCTTTTGCTGAAAGACTCATTGCATTCGCTGCTGTAGAAGGTATCTTCTTCTCAGGTAGTTTCTGCTCTATCTTCTGGTTAAAGAAAAGAGGTTTAATGCCGGGATTAACTTTCTCTAATGAGTTAATCTCAAGAGACGAAGGTTTACACTGTGACTTTGCAGTACACCTTCACAACGAGCACCTCATTAACAAGGTGCCAGAAGAGCGCATTAGAGAAATTATTCTTAATGCCTTAGAAATTGAAAGAGAGTTCATCACAGAATCACTTCCTGTGAGACTAATTGGAATGAACTCAGACCTTATGGCCCAATACCTAGAGTTTGTTACTGACAGACTTTTAACAGAATTAGGCTGTAGCAAAGAATTCAATTCTACCAACCCATTCGACTTTATGGAGATGATTTCCCTTCAAGGAAAGACAAACTTCTTTGAGAAGAGAGTTGGTGAATACCAGAAAGCAGGTGTAATGAAAGACAAAGACGACTCTTCTAATTCAAGAGCCATCTCTTTCGATGCCGATTTCTAAGAATACTTTTTAGTACCCCCAAACCCCCTAAATAAATATGTTAGTAGTAAAAAGAGACGGCAGACGCGAGTCTGTCAAATTCGACAAGATTACCGCACGGGTCGAAAAACTTTCATACGGTTTAGATCCAAACTTTGTTGAGCCAATTGATGTAGCCAAAAAAGTAATTGAAGGGCTATATGATGGAGTAACTACTCCAGAGCTTGATAACCTCGCTGCTGAGATTGCAGCTACCATGACAGTACAGCACCCTGATTACGCTAAGCTGGCAGCAAGAATCGCAATCTCAAACTTGCACAAAACAACAAGTAAGTCATTCTCTAACACCATGAAGCGTCTATATACCTATGTAGACCCTAAAACTGGTGAGAACGCACCACTAGTTTCTAAAGAGACTTATGGTATCGTTAAAAAGAATGCTGCGCTATTAGATTCTACCATAATATATGATAGAGACTTTAGCTACGACTACTTCGGTTTTAAAACCCTAGAGCGTTCATACCTAATGAAGCTTGATGGTAAAATCGTAGAGCGTCCTCAGCACATGCTCATGAGAGTGGCAGTTGGTATCCATGGCGATAACATGGAGAAAGTAACCGAGACTTATAACTTGCTATCAGAAAAGTGGTTTACGCATGCTACGCCTACCCTTTTCAATGCGGGTACTCCTAAGCCTCAACTTTCATCTTGTTTCCTATTAACAATGAAAGACGATAGCATTGACGGTATCTACGATACGTTGAAGCAATGCGCAAAAATATCTCAGTCTGCTGGTGGTATTGGACTAAGCATTCACAATGTGAGAGCGAAAGGTTCATACATCAAAGGAACTGGTGGAGTTTCTAACGGTATTGTACCTATGTTAAGAAACTTCGACATGACGGCTCGTTATGTTGACCAAGGTGGAGGAAAGCGTAAAGGTTCTTTCGCCATGTATTTAGAACCTTGGCATGCTGATATCTTCGACTTCTTGGATCTAAAGAAGAACCACGGAAAAGAAGAATTAAGAGCAAGAGACTTATTCTATGCGGTTTGGATCTCAGATCTATTTATGAAGCGTGTAGAAGCGAATGAAGATTGGTCTTTATTCTGCCCTAATGAGTGCCCAGGACTTTCTGATGCTTATGGCGATGAGTTCGAGAAGCTTTACGCCAAGTATGAGAAAGAAGGAAAAGCGCGTGAGACGGTAAAAGCACAAGACCTTTGGTTCGAAATTTTGGAAGCACAAATCGAAACAGGTACACCTTATATGTTGTACAAAGATGCGGCTAACAAGAAATCTAACCAGAAGAACTTAGGTACCATCAAGTCATCTAACCTTTGTACTGAAATTATTGAGTACACTGCACCTGATGAAGTAGCCGTATGTAACCTGGCTTCTATTGCATTACCAATGTATGTGAATGAAGAGAAGGGTGAGTACGACTTCCAGAGACTTTATGATGTGACTTACGTAGCCACTAAGAACTTGAACAAGGTAATTGATGTAAACTACTACCCTGTTCCTGAAGCACGTAACTCAAACATGCGCCACAGACCAATTGGTTTAGGTGTACAAGGCTTAGCAGATGCTTTCATCTTAATGAAAATGCCATTCGAGTCTGAAGAGGCAAGAAAGCTAAACAAGGATATTTTCGAAACCATCTACTTCGCAGCAATGACAGCTTCTAAAGACATTGCTATGGAAGAAGGTGCTTATGAAACCTTCAAAGGTTCTCCGGTATCTAAAGGAATCTTCCAATTCGACATGTGGGGTGTAACACCTGATTCAGGTCTTTGGGATTGGGATAGCTTGAAGAAAGAAGTGAAAAAGCATGGTGTGAGAAACTCACTACTTGTAGCACCAATGCCAACAGCTTCTACTTCTCAGATTCTAGGAAACAACGAGTGTTTTGAGCCTTATACCTCAAATATCTATACCAGAAGAACATTGTCTGGTGAGTTTGTGGTAGTGAACAAACACTTAATGAAAGACTTGATAGAACTAGGCCTTTGGAATGGTACTATGAAGAATAAACTGATTGCAGCGAAAGGTTCTGTTCAAGGAATAGCTGAGATTCCTCAAAACATTAAAGACCTTTACAAAACAGTATGGGAGATTTCTCAGAAAGCAATCATAGATATGTCTGCAGACAGAGGTGCTTACATCTGTCAGTCGCAGAGTTTGAACATACATATTCAAGATCCGAACTTCGGTAAAATGACTTCTATGCACTTCTATGCTTGGAAGAAAGGATTGAAAACGGGTATGTATTACTTAAGATCTAGAGCAGCGACTGATGCTATCCAGTTCACTGTTGATAAGGAAGCAGTAGCTACACCTACAGCAGCTGAGCTTGACCAAAAAGCAGCAGATATGGCTTGCTCTTTAGATAATCCAGATGCCTGTGAGGCATGCGGTAGTTAGTATATGGGGTTGATTATTACTAACGTAGAGCTCTGGTCGTAAAGGCCAGAGCTTTTTATGCGAAAACAGGGGCTTCATATTGACAAGGGGTGTCAATTGATCTAGATTAATTAGAAAGAAAGGAGAATTACAAAAGACAATAAAAAACGGGATTAGTGTTGAGCCTAATCCCGCTTTCGCACAGGCTTGTAACCTGATATAAAATTCATTCCAAAAGGTTGAAATGCAAGGTTCACATTGTCATTATGACAACATTCAAAAGTAGTCAGAAAATGGTTACAAATGTCACCATTTATCATTTTCTTTTTCGACACTATTTGACTGCATATCTAACCTTTTGATTTATAAACTTTTAAAACAAAGAGATATGCTAATATCTATAACAATGTCCGACTTTGTAGACTTTGGTAACAAAGCAGGGACACTAAAAATCACCAAAGTAAAACAGATTTATAATCGTCCTAAGTACCATCCATCTCAAGACTTTTATAAAAAATTAAGAGAGTTGTTGATCTTATCTTTACAAGAGGATAGTGATCTCAAGAGTATCCTTAAGTTCATTGAATACGAGGCACATCCTAAGAAAAAGCCTCATTATCTCACGATCTATAAAGGCTTCAATAAATTTATTAAACGTGTGAAGCCTAAGTGGATAACACCCATTCATGGAGTATTTGAATATAAAGATTTGAACGTAAAGATTTCTCCAGAAATAGGGCTATTAATTGACGGAGAAAAATATTTGGTGAAGCTTCATTTTAAAGATTCTAAAATTACTCAATCCGAGGCCAAATGTGCTCTTCGATTGATGAAGAAGACTTTGTGCAAAGACGAATTCAAAGATTTCAAAGTAGCTCTTCTCGATTTAAGGAAAGGTAAACTTTATGAGAGTAAAAGTTCAGACCCATACATAGATGAACTTATTGAAGCTGAGGCTCAAAGCCTTATTAGAATTTGGGAGGGTTTTGAAAAATCCTAATGCCTGTGAGGCATGCGGTAGTTAGTATATATGGGGTTGATTACTACTAACATAGAAACTCTGGCCGAAAGGTCAGGGTTTTTTTGTGCCCTACAATCAGTCCAATTTTAGATCATGAATTCAGTCTTATATTATTCAAGGAGCGTGGAGATCCAACATCAGCGTGCATATCGACTGAAATTGAAGCTAAATGCAGTCTTTAACTTCGATATGTTTGATGTTGGTGTCATTTCTTTTGTTACTTTTCTTTGGACAAGCAAAGAAAAGTAAGCACATGAACTTGGATAAGATAAAAGCACTCAGATCTAAAGACCTATTCTATTTAGTAACCTATTCAATGCTTGGACTTAGTACTCCATTTTTCATTCTTATCCTCATATTACAAGCATTCGGAACACCATTTACTTTTAACGAAGTTCCATATTATGGTATAGAAGGACTTCTTTATTCATTGCTCTTTTTTCCAATCTTCATAATAATGGGCATTATCATATTATGGATCTATATAGCTGGCGGATGGAAATTAGCTAGGAGTATTTTCCCAATCATTGGCATCTGGAAAAAGAATGACCTGCTATGAAAAGAATCTTACTAGCATTATTTGTCCTCTTAAGCCTAATCTTCTTGGCCCTTATCTTTATGCTGGAAGGCCGAGTAGAATTAGAAATTTTGGGAAGGAACTGAATATTAATTTTCAACTTTTAGCAGGTCTATTATCTATACTTTGTATTCAACAATCCGTAAGAATATATAGAAGGATTAAGTCAAAATAAACCCCATGTGGATCAAGCCTAGATATCTCCTAACCCTAACCTTGCTCTTACTATCATATAATGGCCAATCGCTGTTTGGTCAAGAATTCAAGATTGAAAAAGAAGAACGAGTTGGTTTAACTGAAGTTCCAACCCAAAGCGTTGAATGGCTGAATGCCGTATTTCCCAATAACGCTAAAGTTAAATGGTATAGAGAGACAACCTCAGGTAAGACCAGTTACGAGGCTAAGTTTAAATACTTCAACAAGAATTATTCGGTAGAATTTTCAGAATCGGGTGATTTTGAAGACATAGAGTTTTTAGTGAATTGGAAGGCACTAAATTCCAATGTCAAAGGTCAACTTTTAACACTCCTCTCCGACTTTGATAAAATCAAAATTAAAAAGGTGCAAAAGCAATGGACTAGTCCTGCTCAGGAGCTATTAACAGAAGCCATTCAAAAGGCTGATGCCGGCAAAATAACCGAACGCTTCGAATTAGTCTTTCAAGCTAAAAAAGACAATAAATACCATATCTGGGAGGCCCTACTCTCTCTTGAGAAATTAATTAGTATACGAGAAGTAAAGCTGCTTTCAACTGCCAACCTAGATTTTTGATGAGAGCCATAGCTTTATTCATATCGATGCTTTTGGCGTCCATAATTAGCTATGGACAAACGTCAAGAACAGGCTTACTACCCGAATTGATCGTGAGCAAAAAACTCAATGAACAATGGCAAGTGACGGGACAGCTGGAGTCTATGAACCAACTTTTCCAAAGCACAACAAACAGTGGCCTTAGATCAGATTACGATTATGTAAGAACCGATTTTACTGTCATTGGTACCTACAGATTAAACCCAAGCATAAAGTTATCCGGAGGTTTATTGAATCGGTTTACTCAGGGAGAGCATGTATTGAGAGGTTTGCAGCAAATTTCCATTACAAACCGCGGAAGTTCGCTCAGGCTTGGACATAGAATCAGAACAGACCAAACCTATAGTGATGAAGCCACAACACATCGTATTCGATACAGACTCTCAAAGGAACTCCCACTTAAAGGGCTCACACTAAACGAAAAAGAATGGTATCTCAAGAGCTCATTAGAACACCTTACGATTATTCAATCTAGTGAAGTCAATATGGAGCAAAGAATAAACCTGGCTTTCGGTAAACTGATCAAAGAAGGACAAAGGCTGGAGATGGGTTGGGACTACAGAACCAGAACCCTTGTCGATTGGGATGATCCCTTCCAGTTATGGTTTATGGTCAACTACTACATAAGTATCAAATAGTCATTCAAAACCGTAGATAAAAAATAAGCCCTGATTTAGAATCAGGGCTTTGCTTTACTTTTCACAAGATCAATAAGTCGCCAACAAGCTGAAAAGTGATGCTCGTAAGCGATACTATGAATAAACTGTAACGAAGTAAGACATCTATTTTTAGAAATGCAACAATGTTGCAAAAACTATTTTACTTATTTACTTTTGCAGCATGCAGAAGGTAAGTGTGGCTCCAAAGAGCATAGATAATTTAGGAATTTTCGTTTCGGTATTATGTGCCATTCATTGTGGCCTAACCCCTATTTTATTGGTGTCAACCACATTCGTGAGCGTTAACCCCGAACTACTTGAAAAGGTAGAAATACCCTTTCTAATAGTTTCCGCTTTTTTGGCCATATTTTCTGTAATCACTTCAGTACAAAGCCATAAAAACTTTTTGCCTTTGATTTTAGCTTTGAGCGGTTTAGCTTTTGTTCTTCTTGGCGGTATGTTTGAGAACCAAGAGACAATTATGCGTGTTACAGGATCGTTGCTCATTGTAGCAAGTCACGCGATGAATAAGCGAATAACCAAAGTCAAAGGAAATGAAAAGTAAACTACTCGTAAGTCTGATATTATTATTCGGACTTCAACAAGACAACACACCACAAGGATGGGAAGCATTTGAAGGAATCACTTACGAATGGCGATATTTTGAAATTATTGAAGAAGAATTGCTTACACCTGTTTTTGATGAATCTTTGAAGGCATTAGAAGGTGAAGAAATTTCATTATCAGGATATTTTCTGCCACTTGAAATGGATTCATCCTTTATACTCTCTGCCATGCCTTATGCATCATGCTTCTTCTGCGGAGGCGGTGGTGCAGAGACTGTTGCTCAGATCAATATCTATCCGGTACCCGATTACTTCGAGCCTGATCAATTCATAAAAGTGAAGGGCAAACTCCAGTTAAACGATACCAAGCTGGATTATCTGAATCTGATACTGAATGATGTAAAAATCGAAAAAGAATAAAATGAAAAAATTCCTTGGACTTTGCCTGTTATTCTTGATCGCTTCGTGCGGTTCAAAAAATCAATACAATCAAGCGGAACTTGATGAAGCCTATAACATCCAAAAAGAGATTTTAGGTTATCTCCCATCAATTGAGGAAGCCCTTGAGACCGGTGATGTAGCTTCTAGAGATTCACTAGAAGACGTAATTCATGATCTGGAAGAAAACCTTTTCGAAATTCCCGGCTACCATCTAGAATTGCCTGGTCATGAAGGTCATGACCATAGCCATGAAAGGGTTGAGCTAACATCAACTGAAATGGTTGAGGTGAATAAAGAGCTTTTAGCTCAAGTAAAAGAAATTAGATCCTACTTAAGAATTAATGAGTAAACTTCCTGTAACCGTCTTATCTGGTTTCTTAGGAGCCGGTAAGACCACATTGCTAAACCATGTTTTGCATAACAAAGAAGGTATGCGCGTGGCAGTTATTGTAAACGATATGAGTGAGGTGAACATTGATGCCGAACTCGTAAAACAAGGGAATACACTGAGCCGGACTGATGAAAAGCTCGTGGAAATGAGCAACGGTTGTATCTGTTGTACATTAAGAGAAGACCTTATTGAAGAAGTTGCCAAACTAGCGCTCGAAGATAAATACGATTATCTACTGATTGAGAGTACTGGTATTTCTGAACCATTACCGGTTGCACAAACATTCTGGTTTGAAAGCGAGGAGTTGGAGGTTAACTTATCGGATGTCTGCAAATTAGACACCATGGTTACAGTGGTTGATGCCATGAACTTCCTCAAAGATTTTGGGTCGGCTGATACTATTGCAGGTAGAGAAATGAATGATGAAGAAGGTGATGATAGAACTATTGTTAACCTTCTTACAGATCAAATAGAGTTTGCAGATGTAATCTTGGTTAATAAAACAGACCTAGTGAGCAAAGAGCAGTTGGCTTTTCTGAAAGACATGCTCACTAATCTAAATCCAGGCGCGAAAATTATAGATTCTGAGTTCGGCAAAGTACCGCTTAAAACCGTACTCGGCACCGGAAGCTTCGACTATGACAAGACTTCACAATCTGCTGAATGGATAAAGGAATTAGAAACGGAACATACACCTGAAACGGAAGAGTATGGTATCAACTCTTTTGTCTTTAAAGACAAGAGACCTTTTCATCCTGAAAGATTCTGGCAGTACATTTCTTTAATGTGGCCTGCCAACGTGATTAGAAGTAAAGGTCTATTCTGGATTGCTTCTAGACCAGACCAAGCCCTTTCTTGGGGGCAAGCAGGAGGTTCTTTGAGAGCAGATTCAGCCGGTGTTTGGTGGTGTTCTATGCCATATGAGCAGAGAATCCAGTACGAGGCATATGTAGAAAACAAAGACTACATAGAAGAAGGCTGGAGTAAGATGTTCGGTGATCGTAAGAATGAATTGGTAATCATTGGTCAACAATTAGATATTGAAAAAATCACACAAGAACTGAATGAGTGTCTTTGCAGCCCTGATGAAATCATTGCATGGCAAGACGGAGATCATTTTGTTGATAATTGGCCAATCCCAGAATACCAGTAAGATGAAAAAGGTTGTTGCGTTAGCAATCCTGATCTTATCGATTTCTTGTGCTTCAACCAAGCAGGTCTATCAAGACAATAAAAACCTTTGGAACATCTCTTCCTTATCTAAGGAAGAGATGAAAATGGCCAATGACATTTTAACATATGGCCTCGAGCATGAGGCGCTCTACACTCTGCTAGATACACTCAAACCTATAAGTAGTTTGGGGTTTGCTCTTTCTTATGAAATTGCCAAGGATTCTACCATGAAGGATGGTGATAAAGCTATAGTTGATCTATCATCGGATTCCACGCAACTAGCCTTTCAAGAGCTAATACGATGGAATAATGTAACCAAGGCGCTTTCAAATGATGAATTCACTTTTTTGTTGATTCCTTACAAGCAACCGTGGAAAGGCAAAAGGAACCTACAGCTCTTAGTAGTACGTAACAGCGTGTTCTCCAAAAAGATTAGTCAGAAAGCGGCTTTCTTCGGACAATGGGGTTTTACTGCTAATGCTGATCCCAATACTGTCTTAACCACCATCGAATACGAGTCTAGAAATGATCGATATAGAGCTTATGGTTATCTATTTGGTTATCCTGAACATGCGGTGGACTTCTTTGTAACAGCATCGATAAGTCAGGAAGAAACAGGAGAATTTGTTAAAAGAAACTTCTTTAGTATGCCTGTAGAAGCAGGTAACTCGGGTTACTTTACTTATGCCATTCCTCAAGACTATACACCAACTCGTATAGATTCTGTGATCTATAATAAAGCGAAAGATAGGCTAAGCAATTTTATAGAACTCAAGCCTAAATACCAGAAGTCTAATGGAGGTTTGGATGCGATTAGATTGGTTCAGGAGTCAAATCAGAACCCTTCTTTAAACCAATAATATCTGATTTACCCCTTCCTTCAGGTCTTAGGTCTCCATTTTTGCATCATTGTTGCATTTATCTGAAAATCTTAAATACTTGCACTGTATTCGCAATTTTTAGATCAATGCTGCATACAGAAAATCTCACGAAAGACTACGATGGGCATTTAGCCTTAGACCAACTTAACCTTAGCGTTTCAGCCGGTGATATTTACTGTCTCTTGGGCGCAAATGGAGCAGGGAAATCAACTACCATCAACCTCTTTTTAAATTTCATCAAACCTACATCCGGCAAAGTGGTGATTGACATGATGGATGTAAATCAAGAACCGATAAAAACCAAAGAGGTGATTGCCTATATCCCTGAAAATTTAAACCTATATGGTGAACTGACAGGATTAGAAAATCTGGAATACTTTGTAGGGCTTTCTAAAAAAAGTTATGACAAGGGTGCTTTAATCAACTTCTTAGATGAAGCAGGTCTTCAATCTCAAGCCCATTCTGAACGAGTAAAAAAATACTCGAAAGGAATGCGTCAAAAGGTTGGTATTGCCATTGCACTCGCCAAAAAGGCAAAGGCATTACTATTGGATGAGCCAACATCTGGCTTAGATCCAAAGGCGAGTAATGAATTTTCAGAGCTATTGGTTAAGCTGAGCGATCAAGGCGTAGCGACATTAATGGCTACTCACGATCTATTCAGAGCGAAGGAAACCGGAACCGACATTGGCATTATGAAGTCGGGTAAATTGGTTGAACAACTGTCTGCAGATGACATCGACCATAGTGATTTAGAGAAGTTGTACCTAGCCCATATGAACTAGTTCTATAGCCATGATTAATCTATTAGTTAAAAAGGAAATTAAGCAGATTTTGAGATCAGGTCAGTTCAAAGTGGCCACTTTTATAGTCTTAATACTTACCGGGGTCTCAGTCTTAATTAGCAGCAGTTACTATCAGTCAGTACAAGAACAACATGCACAAGCTAGTTCAAATGAGCGAAATGTATGGGAAAGCCAAGATGACAAAAACCCTCATAATGCTGCACATTATGGCACTTATGCTTTTAAACCCAAATATCCTTTGTCGCTAATCGATCAAGGAATAGACAAGTTTGTAGGTATTTCTATCTTTTTGGAAGCACATGCTCGAAATGAAGCACAATACATAGCCGCTGCAGATCAAACGGGATTAGCGCGCTTTGGAGAGCTAACCCCAGATTTTATACTGCTATTCATTATTCCACTGTTAGTTATACTCATTGGGCACAACTCTATCACAAAAGAAAAGGAAGAAGGAACTCTTAACCTTATCAAAAGTCAAGGTATCCCAATCCAATATTTGGCATTAGGGAAATGGATCAGTGTCTTTGTTCCAATCGCACTCTTAACAATATTCATTTTCCTTTTAGCAGGCATTTTATTGAATTCATTGAGCAATTTTGGAGAATTCAATTGGGCGAATTTGGTTATTATGATGACCGTGTACTTAGCCTATTACGCTATTTTTGCATGTCTAAGTGTAATTATATCTGCTCTTTCCAAAAATTCTGGTATTGCTTTAGTGAGTCTTTTATCTTTTTGGATTATCAGTTGCCTAGCTGTTCCAAAGGCAGCCACAAACGTTGCCGAGCTTCAGCATCCTTATCCTAACAAACAGGCTTTTGACGAAGCCATTGCTTTAGATAAATCAAAAGGATTAGACGGACATGATCCCTGGAGTGCTGCTGCCAAAAAGCTAGAAGAAGAAACGCTCAAAGAATATAATGTTGAAAGCATTGAGGATCTTCCTTTCAATTATGATGGTTATCGAATGCAAAAGGGTGAAGAACACGAAGCAGAGGTTTACTTTAAGCATTACAAGGCTTTAAAAAAGACACATAATGAACAAACGAATGTTTATAGAAGGCTAGCACTCTTGTCACCATACCTTCCTGTTCGGTTTGCCTCAATGTCTCTAGCACATACCGATTATAGTACACACTGGGATTTTTCAGATGAGGCAGAGAATTATCGCATCGCTCTTCAGAAAGCACTAAATGATGACTTTAAGGATAATTCTGAATATGGTAATTGGGCTTATAAAGCCGATAAAGCTTTGTGGAGTGAAATACCTGAGTTCTCTTACAAACCCCCAACCTTAAGTGAGCTTGTACAAGAGAACTCACAAAATTTCGCGGTAATTACCGGTTGGTTCGTTCTGGCCTTTTTGGGTCTCATCTTCACCTCAAAAAGATTATAAGCCATGTTCTCCTTAAATATTAAAACTGAGATAAGAAACTTATTCAGAAACTACTGGTTGAGTGCAATTACTATAATTCTTGTAGCTCTATGCCTGTATTCTGGTTGGAATGGCAACAGGAGAGTTGAAAAAATTGGGTCTAGCATATCCAATGCTAAAGATGAGATGAGAGCTTCAGACATTCTTCTGGCAGCAAGACTCGACTCTCTAAACCAAGGATATACCTTAAAGGATGTACCTTCTTGGCAATCTCCACATTTAGCAACAGCTACCGGCAACTATAACCCAAGGGTTGCCGCCCTGGAACCAACTAATTTAACTTTGATTGCAACAGGTCAGAGCGACATGTTCAACCACTATGTAAAGCCTACCTTAAATGGCGATAGTTTCAGTATTGCTTTCACAGAAATGACGAGTCCAGTCAGTCTTTTAATGGGCAATTTCGACCCGGCCTTTGTATTGGTCTATTTACTCCCATTAGTGATCATTGCATTCTGCTATAATATATTGAGTAGTGAAAAAGAACAAGGTTCACTGGTCTTAATTGCCTCCAGTCCATTGAGCATGAGAGTTTGGTTATTGCAAAAGGTACTGATAAGGTTCTTTGTACTTGCTATTTTACTCCTAATATGCCTTAGTGGTATGCTAATTTTAAATGGAGCATTTAATGTGGCAGACCTCTTACAGTTAACAGGTGTTACTTGCCTTTACGCAGGCTTTTGGTTCGCATTGGCTTATTTTATTAATCTTAGAGGCACATCTAGTGCTTTCAATGCTATCTCCTTACTAGGGCTATGGGTAACATTTGTACTAGTGATTCCATCTCTATTAAGCCAAAGCGCAAGTGTACTCTACCCCGTACCTTCACGTGCATTGCTTATTAATGAAATGAGAATTGAGCAAGCATCCATTGACAAAGAGCAAGACAAAATTCTCGACAACTACCTCAGAAATCATCCTGAACTAATAGTTAATGAAGAGAAAGATTCAGGTGAAGGAACTGCCTACGGCTGGTGGCAAAATTATTTTGCTTCAAAAGATATTCTTGAAGAGCGAATGACACCTTTAATTAAAACCTATGATGAGAGTTTAGCGAATCAACAGACTTGGGTAAATAACCTTGGCTTTCTTTCGCCTACTATTCTTTTCCAAAACAGCCTAATCGATATGGCTGGCACATCAACAGCTCACTATAATGCGTACAGATCGCAAGTATTAGCATTCTCTGATGAATGGAAAGCTTTCTTTTTGCCTTTAGTGTTTAACGATAAACCATTTGAAAAAGGTATGCTGGCAGAATTACCTGAATTCCAATTCAATCGTTCTGCTATCAATTCACCATTATTCAAGAATTCTATACTCATCCTAGCTTCAATCCTAGTACTGGTCATACTCAGTTTTGTAGCAACCGGCTCTGTAGAAACAGAACGTCTGAGGTACAGGTAAATCAAAAACAAAAACTCATTTCATGCAACGCTATTTTTTAATCTTAATGACTCTATTGAGTCTAAACCTTCTTGGTCAAGAAAATGATGACAATTTTCCCCCTCCCGATAAACCACTAGAAATAAGGGCAATCAAGACTTCATCGGCCATTAAAATTGATGGTGTCCTAGACGAGACTGCATGGCAAAGCGCTGAAGTAACTTCTGATTTCTTTAGAATGGAACCTCGGCAGGGAGGGACCTTTACTTATAAAACTTATGTACGCATTCTATTCGATGAGAAAAATCTCTATGTAGGTGCATTTTGTGCCGATTCATTAGGCAAAAAAGGGATACGCGTTCAAGATTTAAGGAGAGACTTTAACTGGAATGAAAATGACATCTTTGGCATTCAGCTAGACCCTCAAAACCTTAAACAATTCGCGGTTTCATTTCAAACCACCCCTTATGGCAACCAGAGAGATTTGCAGAATTTCAACGATCAAGTAACAGATAACGATTGGAATGCACTTTGGTCGGTTAGAACAAGTCAAACAGAGGAAGGCTATTATGCTGAATTTGCCATACCTTTTAAATCATTAAGATATGACGAGATTCCTGAAGGTGAGACAGCAGAATGGGGAATCACATTTAATCGCTTAGCCCGCAGAGATTATGAAATCACTGTTTTCCCAGCTATCCCACAATCATTCTCACCTTATAGAATGACCTATGCAGCAAAACTCACAGGGTTAGAATTACCAGCACCGAGCGCGAACGTTAGGATTGAGCCATATAGTCTGTATCAGCTGGAAGAATTAAATGCTAATGGGAATGAATTATCTGAAGGTGATTTTAAAATTGGAGGAGATATAAAGTGGGCTGTGAATCCAAATTCTGTAATTGATCTAACATTCAATACAGACTTTGCTCAAGCCGATGTAGATAGGGCGGTAAATAACTTAGAGCGATTTAATATTTTCTTTCCTGAAAGACGGCAGTTCTTTTTGGAAAACTCAGGTATATGGGCAGGTGGCCTTCAAACTTCTATCAGACCCTTTTTCAGTAGAAGAATTGGTTTGCAGGGTGAATTCAACTCGGCACCAGCTCCCATTGATGTAGGCGCGCGCTTTACCTTAAGAGATGAGAAGAAAGCCATAGCAGGCTTATACATGCACCAAGCAGAAACAGAAAGTTCTGCAGCAGCTAGTTTTGCAGTAGCACGCTACCTTAAGAACTACGGGCGAGAAAACAATATTGGCCTAATGGTCACCCATCGATTAGATGAAGCATCAACCGCTTTGAGTTTGGAAGAACGAAATAACAGTACCATTACGGTTGATGGATTAATAAGACCTTCAAGTATTTGGTCTATCAACTATTTGGCAAGTACATCTATTGATCATGAAGATGGCAATGCAGGTTTTGCAGGAAGAATTTTTGCAGGCAGATCCGCCAATGATTCTTATTGGGGTTGGGTGACTGAAGTAACCAGTGAAGATTATAACCCAGCCATGGGATTCGTGAGACAAACTAACGTAATACGCCACAACCAGGGAGGTTATTGGATTCTAAGGCCAAAGAAACTTCCTTGGATTAGAAGATGGGATCCGGGCCTTTTTGTAAACTATTATCACGATGCAAGTGACCCGGACAATTTTCAACAAGCCAACCTATGGCTGTTTCCAGTCTGGATATTCTTTCAAGATGGTAGTTTCTTAAGCTATTCTATATTTCCAACTTGGCAGAACATCAATTTCAATTTTGCTCCCCTAGGTATTCAAATTGAAGAAGACAACTACTACTACACACGGCATGAGGTGCGTTTTAATACAGACCAATCCAAGAAATGGTCATTATCAGGAGGATACGAATGGGGAGATTTTTATAATGGACGAAGACAAACTGTAAACTCAGGCTTAAGAATAGCACCTGATCCTCGTGTAGCATTCACCTTCGATTATGAATACAACAGGCTTAGAAATTTGGGAGAAAGGGTAGAAAATTTAGAAACTCATCTGAGCACCATTGGTGCTAGATTCGCTGCAAATCCAAGATTGCAACTTTCAACATTCTACCAATACAATACCTTTGATGATCAAGGCAGATGGAACGTAAGGCTCAGCTGGGAATACCAACCGCTATCATTTATCTATTTAGTATTTAATAACACTAGAATTGATGGATTCGAAACGCCTTTTGAAGAACAACAATTCATTTCTAAAATCACTTTCTTAAAGCAATTCTGAGAGATTATTTAGTCGCGATTAGTATCTATCCAACCTTTTTCTAGTGAAAAGAGAATCAATTCTGTTGGTGACTTCAGCCCTAACTTTTTAAGGATATTCTTCCTGTGAGAATTGACAGTATGGATACTGATAGATAACTTATCTGCTATAGCGGTAGAAGAAAGGCCTTGGGTTACATACCTGATAATCGACATCTCTCTTTCAGATAATTCACTAGCCGCTTGCGTATTCGGATCATTGAGAATATCTACCACTTTTTGGCAATAAAACTTACTGCCATCGGCAATACTTCTAATGGCCATAACGATTTCTCTTTCCGAACAGGTTTTAGTGAGAAATCCATGAACACCAGTTGAAACTTGACGGTTAATCATCACCCGATCTTGATCAGCTGAAATGACTAAGATTTTCAACGATGGAAATTTCTGAAGGACAACTGTCAATGCCTCCGGTAGAATCTGGGATTTGCCTAAATAATCCATGACCAATAGGTCAGGGCAATTCTTCTCAAGTTGATAGCTTAACTGCTCGCTTGGATTGAGGGTATTAACCTGATCAAAACCAAGTTCTCTTAGGAGTACTGCCTCTAATCCTTTACTTGATAAAAACTGTGAATCGTATATGGCTGCTTTCCGCACTATTCTTATTTAGACTGCTTCTATACAACGCAAATATAGAGCAGCTGTTTAGAATATTTTACTTCAAGAGCCTAAAAAATCAAAAGGCATAAAAAAAGCATCTACCCTCTCGAGTAGATGCTGATATAATCCTGATTAAAATCTCTTAGTCTAAGTAAGACTCAATGATATCTTTTACCTGTTTAGTAGTTGCTTCGCTATTATAATCTGATGCTGCTACAAGTTCGTCACCCAATGCAAATAGACGCTCGAACATTACTTTCTTCTCAACTCTACGTTTAAATGTAAGTGTCTCTTTAGAACCATACACTTGAGCCCAAGCCGTTCTAACATCTTCCCAATACTGTTGATTTTTAGCCCACCATTCTTGTGCATCTTGACATTTAGCGTCATCCACTTTGGTATAGGTATTCCAACCTTTTTCTCTTGCTAATAGCTCGTCAGTATCGCGTCTGATCACTTTGTCATTGTCTTGCTCGTGTAACCAACCGTAATCTGTAATCTCTTGACGATTGGTTCTCACCATGAGGTTGTAGTCCGATCTTTTAGAAGCTTCTCTTCTTGGTAGTGGAGAATCTACAGTCGACTCCCAGTAGGATCTGCCATCCACATGAACCCAAGTAGCTGATCCTTCATATCGAGGACTATCATCAACCTGGAAAACGCGCTGAGTCCATTGACCCTTAACCTCTGCTTTATCCAATTGCTCATACTTCCAAGTTCTGTTCTTTTCAAACGAGTACAAGTCTGTGTTCTCATATAACCAATCTTGTCTCCAGTGCTTCACAATCGTCTTAGGTGCAACAATCAATAAATGCTGGATAGAGATTTTGTCTTTCTCATCTTCTACTAATTGCGCCCATTCTAGTCCTTTAGAAACATAGTTGTCTTTGAACTTGTAGTCCTTATCTGACGCGAATGTCTCTGCAAAATTGAAGGATACTTCATAGCACCCGCACATAGCCTTTATTGCCTCTCTGTCCTGCTTCTTTTTACTTTGAGCCACAGCACTTAATGTAAATAAGCAAAGGGCAATGGTTAAGATATTCTTCATCGTATTATCAGTATTTCAATCTTTTTAATGCTTATCTCCGTTGAGTCTAACTGCTTAATCACTTCTGATTATTAAGTTTATTTAGACTCATTCAAGATAGTGGCAAAGAAAAATAAGAAATCGATTCTGCAAAAATCCTTGAGATAAAAATGATCTGAGCCTTACCATAACCACTAGTACTAGTGATTGAAGGCGAATGATCTTTCATCTACTTTTACATTCTATTTGTAATTAGTCTAAATAATTAAGTCGATGAAAAGACAGCTCAGTTTGCTTATACTTCTCTTTAGTCTTTTTGCTGCTCAAGCGCAAGAAACTAACCAACTGATCAACAGAGATTATTGGCGCTCTAACCCGAGCCTGAAAGATGTAAAGCAAAAAGTAAAAGACGGTCACTCTGCTAAGGAATTCACTTCTTCAATGTTCGATGCCTTAGTTTATGCCACACTCGAAAACCAACCTACAAAAACACTCAAGTATCTCTTAAGCGTTGGAAACGACATCAACGTAATCACACACGACCAAAGAACATACCTCCACTGGGCAGCCTATAAAGGCAATCTGGAGTTCATGGAATATCTGATAGATAACGGTGTCAAAATTGATGCGCTCGATGATTCTGGCAATTCAGCTCTAATGTTTAGCGTAGCAAGAGGAATAGGTGATAAAAGAGTATTTGATCTTTTAGAAAAAAATGGCCTTAAGCTAGAGACAGATAAAGATGGTAGAGGAAGAAATGCAATTCTCTCACACATCAGCAGAGCTGATAATTTAGAGCTTACCCAATACTTTATTTCAAAGGGCGTAGACATTCATGCCAAAGACAAAAACGGTAATGGTGTTTTCCATTACGCAGCACTTGGTGGTAATCTAGAGGTACTCAAAAGTTTAGTAGAAGACTATGAAGTTGACTTTTTAGTTAACGAAGAAACAAAACAGAATGCCTTCCATTTTGCCACAAGAAGAACATTAGAAGCAGATGCTCCATCGCCTCTACCGCTTTATGCATATTTGGAAAGCTTGGGACTAGATCCTGCCTTAAATTCTAAGGATAATCAGAACGCTCTACACAACCTGGCCTACAGAACCAACAATGTAGAACTGATCAAGTACTTCGTGAACAAAGGGGCTAATCCAGCATTGGTTGATGTTGAAGGAAATACACCATTGATCAATGCAGCAGCCAGAGGCTCTAAAGATAAAGTGGCTTACTTCTTGAGATTTTCTCACGATGTCAATCATCAAAATAAAGAAGGCTACACTGCCCTGACAAGAGCGCTAAAAACCAACGATATGGGAGTGGTTAAGTTACTCGACATGAACGGTGCACAAACTAATATTGTAGATTCACAAGGCTTTGATCTCGGATATCATATCGTTGATGCCACGAGAAACAACTTTGAGGCTTTTGACCAGAAAATGGCTTTTTTGATGAGCAAAGGATATAACCCACTAGCTGAGCAAAAAGACCAATCAAGCCTATTACATGCAGCTATTAACAAGAAGAATCAAACACTGATTCAAAGACTGCTCGACTTAGGTCTTGATATTAATGCTACTGATAATAGTGGACAAACTATTCTTCACTATGCAGCTATGCAAGCTGAAAATGATGCGCTGTTGAAATTCTTATTAGCGGCAGGTGCTGATAAAACAAAACGCACGGAGTTTGAAGAATCGGCTTACGACTTAGCTAAGGAAAACGAAATATTAAAGAACTCAGAAATCAGTATTGATTTCCTTAATCCGAATACCAATGATTAAAAAATTACTTTTAGTCTCACTCGCTTTAACAACAGCACTAATACCTTTAGTAAAGTCCGACACAGCAGAAACCATTTCTTACAAGTGTCTCATCCAATTGACGAATTACGGTGGAGAAGGTGCTTATGTCGTGCTTTCTTTAGTAAACGAAGAAGGTGAATATGAGCAAACCCTATTAGTGAATGGAGATGACCATGAATGGTATGAAGATTTACCGGATTGGTATGATCACTTGTCTTCTACTTTTGAAGACATAGACGGAGTAACCGGTGCATCAATTGCCAGCGGTGGTAGAAAGGTGGCTGTAATTGATATTGCTGCCGATAAATTGAAAAGCGGTTACAAGATAAGATTCGAAACCGCAGTTGAGGATCAAGAATATTACAACAGAGACTTAGAATTGGATCTAGGTCAAGAAGTAACAGGACAAAGGTTTAACGGAGAAGGTTACATCCGATATGTCCAATTGATACAGAAATAACAATCATTTATACCCATGGTGATGTCAATATGGCGAAAAGCCCATTTGTGGCTGGCCATCGTCATTTCAGCATTCTTACTTATAGCATCCGTTACGGGTGCTATTTTGTCTTTTGAGCCTATTTATGAAGACAGCTTTGGGTATAGTTATTCAGATGCTGACGACCTATTAATATCAGATGTCATCAGTAATGTAAGATCTCAGCATCAAGACCTACTAAACATAACTCGCGACAGAAACGGTTACCTGCTAGTTCAAACCTTAGAAGAAACTCAACCCTTTTATGCGAACCCCTATACAGGAGAAAAGCTTGGTGAAGTAATCGTTACGCCTAGAATATTCGAATTCTGTAGAACACTGCACCGTTCATTATTTCTAGGCGAGACTGGTAGATTTTTGATTGGTTTGGTATCTCTCCTACTTATTCTAATGAGTGTAAGCGGGTTCTTTCTAGTGCTTAAGAAACAAGGAGGATTAAAGCAGTACTTCACCAAAGTTATCAAAAACGAATTCAATCAAGACTATCATACCAGGCTCAGTAGGTGGTTGATCTTGACCATTTTAATTATTGCTGTAACTGGTACCTATCTATTCCTACAGCGATTCTCTGTAATCCCAACTTTTACCTTTGAACATGAAATTCAAGAGGAGCTACTAACCGAAACACCAAAGCGTTCAATCAATGATTTCCCTGCTATTCTCAATATAACTTTTGGTGAGCTGAGGGAAGTGAGTTTTCCTTTTGCCGAATTCCCAGATGAGTACTTTGAATTCAAGCTGAAGCAAAATGAAATGTTGGTGAATCAATTCAATGGTGAGGTCATTAGCAAAATGGAGTATCCCATTTATGAGGTACTGGCCAAACTAAGCTTTAAACTGCATACGGGAGAAGGTTCTGTGTTATGGGCTGCCACCTTAGGAATTACGGGCTTGGGAATACTCTTCTTCATATGGAGTGGATTTGCCATATACTTTAAAAGAGATAAAACAAAGGTGTTGAATTCACACACTCCAGAGGAAGCCGAAATAGTAGTCCTTTACGGATCGGAACAAGGGAGTACAGTACGATTTGCCAATGTATTTTATCAAGCACTTTTGGCCAGTGGCAAAAGAGCCTTTATTACAGATTTAAATAGCTATCAAGTCTTCGATAAGCTTGAATACCTTTTCATTTTTAGCTCGACTTATGGTGTTGGAGAAGCCCCTGTCAATGCCAATCAATTCTTGAATTTGGCCAGAAGCCATGCACAGAAACAGCCTTTCAATTATGCCGTAGTGGGTTTTGGAAGCACAGCCTATCCAGACTTTTGTCAGTACGCGATAGAAGTTGATGAACACCTAGTGAAAGCGCCTTTAGCCAAGCCTGTTCTAGCATTAGAAAAAGTTGATAATGCTTCAGTGGACACCTTTCTTAATTGGACTAAAAGGATTAGCGATAAAACCGGTATTCCCCTTCCAATTCAAGAGAAAGATCTCAAAGCCAAAAAAGTAAAACAACACAAGCTTGAAGTGGTACAACGTACCGATTCTCCAAATCGTAATGACCAAACATTCACCCTGGAACTACACAGTAAGAACGGAATTCTAAAAAATTATCAGTCAGGCGATCTGCTCTCTATATTACCCAAAGGAGAATCGAAAGAAAGACTCTATTCAATGTCTGTGCTTCAAGACACAAAGCAAGTTTTGCTTAGTGTTAGAAAACATGAAAAAGGGGTTTGCTCTAAGATGCTCTCTCAGTTGAATTCGGGAGATAGACTGAATGTGTCATTCAAGAAGAACGAGCACTTTCACTTGCCAAAAGCAGCACCCGGAGCTGTATTGATTTCAAACGGGACAGGAATCGCACCTTTCATAGGCATGATGAATGACAGCCCTAAATCTCAGGAGATCTTGGCCTTCTGGGGTGGGCAGAATCAGGAATCCTTTGCGCTTTATGAGAAAGCTTTAGAAAAGTCTAGGGCCGAAAATTTATCCTTGTATAAGGCCTTCTCGAGAGAAACTGACCAAAAGACTTATGTCCAAGACTTGGTTAACCAACATCAAGAGCAAATTATAAATGCACTTGATAAAGATTACGTACTGATGATTTGTGGAGGTTTGGCTATGCAAAAAGCAGTTGAAAAAGTACTAGAAGAAAGCCTGCGAGCCAAAGGCAAAGGATCGGTAACAGACATGAAAACTTCTGGTCAGATCAAAACCGATTGCTACTGATTTTTAGGATGTGTACGGCCAAAAGTTCAGGACAACAGTCATCTGGCCACCTTAAACAAAAAAGCACTCAACCATAGATTGAGTGCTTCAAAGTAATTTTATTTCTAACTACTGCGTCAGTATATCATACATAAATTGTGGATTTCCCCTTTCTCCAGTGGTAGCATCAACCAACCTTGTGAACTGTAACTTATAGTAGTTGTCTTCAGTATCCTTCACAACATAAAACACGTCATCATTAATGGTTGGTGGCAATCCTGAACCTGGTTGTCCAACCGTTCTCCAATCACTGCCTATTACATCAATATCAGAGCTAAATTCTAATCCACTTACAGATGCAAAATCAAAGTCAGCATAATTCACTTGATCATCCTGCTCTATTACAGCAACTTCAACTCGTCCAGTATTGATGATTACAAAATCATTGAATGCATAAGGGATAATTGTACCCGGACCTGTAGACAACTGATTAAGAAAGACAGTAAAAGCAAAATCCCATTCCGCCTTTTCAGGAAGCACTTCAGTAATACCATTGTCGAGGCTCACTGTTACAAAGTCAATCGCGTTGTCTTTGGTAATTGAAAATTCTTGGAAGGTAGTGGCATCAATATTCGCATACTGCAAGGTGTAGCCTGCACCGTTTCTAATGGTTCTAATTTTCATCCAACCTCTCTGAGAACCGTCAGGGTTTTTACCTCTATTGATAATGTATACTTGATTGTCATCTGTATTGGCAGAAATCTCATCAATGGCGGTTTTATCCAGATCTCCAGAAGGATCATCTGCCCAATTAGTTACATCAGATAACCATGACGGAGGACGGCCAAATAGAGAGGAGAAAATCACATCAACATCTAATTGTGCACCAAAACCAAGAGTGTCCTGAGCTGTCACTTCGTTC
Organism: Roseivirga sp. UBA6052; assembly: GCA_002427755.1. GTDB lineage: Bacteria > Bacteroidota > Bacteroidia > Cytophagales > Cyclobacteriaceae > Roseivirga. The sequence goes on along the minus strand of DIYO01000009.1, from coordinate 1,183,134 downwards.
AAATCAGTCTTATCAAGACTTCTAGCCAAAGCGCTTACGGTATTGTTAAGGATTACCCGATACTCAGAGCCAGTATAGAAACCTAAATCCCAAGACGCTCTTTCTATAGCCACTTGGCGCTCCTTGGATAGATCAATGAATACCTGATTGGGTTGATTGGCGCCACCTACCTGAGGGTTAATAATTGCTCCTGAAGCAGGAGGTGCGATAGTTGGAATATCCTCATTATCACAACTTGTTGTTACAATTGTCGCACAGAGTAGTAGTACGAACAGGGCTTTTTTGTTTATCATTTTAAATTAAGATTATAGCTAAGTTTTAAGAAGAGAGACCGACCGAATGAAACCGGAACTTGAGGTCCTCCTGAATGAGCACCACCAGTGGGCCCAGAATTATTGACTTGTGTGATGTTTAATAAATTTCTTGCACCTACAACGAGCTGAAATGCCTCGTTGATGCTGTGATTAAGCGTAGCATCAATCCAATGATAATCACTGATCTCCCCTATGCTTACAACTTCTTCATTCTGATCATTGGTTTCTGTGAAATAAGACTGTAGTCGCCCAGTGTATTTATAGAAGAAATTAATACTGGTCTTATCATTCGGTAGGTTGTAGAAGACGTTAGCATTCACTTCAGGTGAATAGAAAAAAGTTGATAAATCGGCCTCTGCATCTGTGAGCTGATTATATCTACCGATATAAGAGAACCCTAGATTGGCTTTAATTCTTCCGATTGTTGCATGTTGTGCCAAACTCACCCCAACCGTTCTAAATCGATTAATATTCAGATAAGTTGTACTGGTCACATCATTAATGTTCTGACCAATGGCAATCTGGTCTTGAATATCATTATAGAAGACATTCAATTCGGCTTTAATAGGGTTTGAGCCCACCATGTATTCTGAAGTTGAATTGACACTGAAGTGGTTAGAGGTTTCAGGATTAAGGTCCGGATTACCAAAGATTCTGTGATTTGAATCCACAAATTCGAAGTAGAGTTCTCTCACAGAAGGAGACCGAAAACCTCTGCCATAAGAAAATCTCAACTGAGTCTTTTCAGAAATGGTCTGTTTCAATTGTAGCGAAGGCACCAGTTGACCACCGAATGCACTGTTCGTATTAAACCTAAGTCCAGGTCTTATGGTGAGTGCCTGAGAGACACTCCACTCTGCAGATGAGTAAAATCCATACTCTTGAATGCCTTGACTCTCGTTGAGAATACGCCCTCCACCAACTTCCTCTGCTGTAATCTGATAACCAATTTGAAGATCTAGATTTGCCAATGGGTTCAAGAAACCGGTGGCTCCAAACTCCCATACGTTGTAAGTACTCAAATCTTGATCTCCAACACCCCTTGTGGGTGTTTCAGTCCCGGTTACAATGTTTTTCGAGAATCTGCTCTTTTGCCTCTGAAAGTCAGAATAAGAAGCGAAGGCAGAATACCTTGGTAAGAATGAAAAACTACCCTCCGCCTGAACTTGATGACTATGTCTAAAGCTCTCGTAAGTTTCATCAATAGCGAAAGGTTGGTTCTCACCAGATGTTAGAAAGTTGTTCTGTAGATTACCGAAGTCTTCAATGAGCTCATCTAATAAATCGAGTCTGTAATTAAAGCTATGATTATCATTTTGATATTGAATGAGTGCATTACCTGTTAACTGTGCCTTTGGATTCCACTCATGCATTCTGGGTAATGCCACTCCTTGAAAGCCTCTGAAATCATTGCCTTGCACACCAATGAGCGTTGACCAATTTTCACTAATTCTATGGTTTAGATTTACAGAGGCAATATGTCTACCGCCATTGGTCCCCCACTCATTACCTGCCGTTTCGGTTTGAATGATCGCCTGAAGTTCTGTTCTGTTTTCAAATTCCTTCTTGTTAATAAGATTTATCACCCCTGCTAGTGCATTTGCACCAAAGTTTACGGCCATCGGGCCTTCTACCACTTCAATCCTTTCAATATTCTGAAGATTGATCTGACTTAAGTCTGCCCCATTACCGTTGCCGGTTCTACTCACTAGAGGCACTCCATTTAAAAGAATCTTAACATTTTGACTTGAAATGCCTTGCAGACTAATGGTGGAGCTACCAATAGCGAGATCTTGATTGATTCTAATGTTTAGCTGGTTATTAAGCGCCTCCTCTAAGGTGACAGCCCCTCGCCTCTTAATTTCTTGCCTTCCAATCTGACGAACTTTGAAAACAGAGTTTCTTGCTGATTGGGGTACAAATTGACCGGTCACTACTACCTCTTCTAGGTCAACTACTTTTGGTATGAGATTAAAGACATAGTCCTTCGCATTGTTGAGCGTATCAGTAATCACTTCATATCCTAAATGACTAGTTACAAACATGATTGGGAAGTTTAACCTGGTCTCAATCTTCCCTTCACTGGTAGTCACGTAATTCTCAACTAAGCCTCCATCAAGTTCCTGTACTTGAAGCATTAATCCATTAATACCTTCACCTGATTCCTTATCGATAAATGATAAAGTCTGAGAATCCAGTGGGGTCAAAATCAGCCCTAGCAATAAAACAGCTAATACTTTTTGCATTATTTAGATTTAGTCTTAATAAATGTTACGCAAAAGTATATGCCGGAACTACTCCGTCAAATAGCTAGTACTAGTATAAATAATGTGGAGGTTAGCAGCCTTTACAATCTTCGCCTTCTACCTCGAATTCAAGGGTGCTATGCTCTACGCCTAGTTCTTTTAAGATGAGTTTTGATTTGGATTTAGTTTCTACCATCTGGTTAAGATCGTAGGCTTTATCCAAAACGATATGGGCAGAAAAAACATGGTATTCACCATCCATAGACCATACGTGGCAGTCATGTACGTTGATCACTTCCGGAAGTGCCTTTAATCCATCTTTTAATGTTCGAAGGTCTATGTCAGGTGGTGTGGTCTGAAGGATGATGCCAAAGCTCTCTTTGAGATTCTTAATGACATTGTAGATAATGAATATGCCAATAGCCACAGACAAAAGCGGGTCGATGAATTGCCAGTCGAAATACATGATGAGCAAACTGCCGAGCAATACCGCAATCCAACCCAAAACATCTTCCAACAAGTGAAGTCTTATGGCTTTTTCATTAAGTGTCTTCCCTTTCTTTAGTCGAAAAACTGCAGCACCATTTACGATTACGCCAAATACAGCAATGATGAGCATCCCCTCATCATTGACTTCATTTGGATTAAGGATTTGAGGAGCCGCTCTAGAAAGTATAATCACTGAACCTACTAAAAGGATTGCCGCGTTTACAATGGCACCTATTAATGAGAACCGCTTATAGCCATACGTGAATTTCTCATTGCTGTCTTTATTATCAGAAAGGTGCTGAAAATACCAAGATAGCCCGATACTCAATGAATCGCCAAGGTCATGAAGCGCATCAGACAAAATAGCCAAGCTACCCGTCCATAAGCCTCCAATAACCTCTATAATGGTAAAGGAGAAATTAAGGAAGAAGGCCACCTTAAGGTTCTTAGAACCATGGCTATGTTCAGCATTATGATGATGGTGATGATGCCTCATTACTTAAATCTAACAAAAAGATCTATGCAACAGGGCTTCAGTTCCTTATTGAGCCCCTTCCTTAATGGCCTCAACTACTTCAGGATTCAATAGGGTCGAAATATCACCTAGATTTGAAGCATCTCCTGAAGCAATCTTTCTCAAGATTCTTCTCATGATTTTACCTGAACGTGTTTTAGGTAAGCCTGGCACAATCTGTAGCTTGTCAGGCTTAGCAATTGGCCCAATAATCTTCGTTACCGTTTGCTTAATTTCATTCTGAAGAGACTCTTCTGAACGACCTTCCATATCGCAAATCACATAAGCGTAGATTCCTTGCCCTTTGATATCATGCGGATAACCAACAACAGCGGATTCAACTACCATAGGGTGCTCATTGATCGCATTTTCAACTTCAGCAGTACCCATTCTGTGTCCAGATACATTAATTACATCATCAACTCTACCTAGAATTCTATAGTAGCCATCCTCATCTCTTTTAACACCATCTCCTGTAAAGTAGTGACCGGCAAAAGAAGAGAAATATGTCTGTCTGCAGCGCTCATGGTCTCCATAAGTAGTTCTCAGCATAGAAGGCCAAGGGAACTTGATACACAGATTTCCTTCAACCGAATTACCTTTCAATTCATTGCCCTCATTGTCGAGAATAACAGGTTGTATACCTGGTAGAGGTAGCGTTGCATAAGCAGGCTTTGTAGGTGTTACTCCCGCTAATGGACTGATCAAAATTCCTCCAGTTTCAGTTTGCCACCAAGTATCTACTATTGGGCATCTACCCTTTCCGACATGATCATGGTACCAGTGCCAAGCTTCTTCGTTTATCGGTTCACCCACAGAACCTAAAACCTTGAGAGAATCTAGTTTGTAAGGCTCAATCGGTTCCGTACCAAAAGCTTGAAGTGCTCTAATGGCAGTTGGCGCAGTATAAAACTGATTAACCTGATGCTTATCGCATACTTGCCAGAATCTACCGGCATCAGGGAAGGTCGGTACCCCTTCAAACATAATGGAAGTTGCACCAGCGAGTAGTGGTCCATATACAATGTAAGAGTGTCCCGTGATCCAGCCGACATCAGCTGTACACCAATAGACATCTCCTTGATTGTATTGGAAGACATTTTTGAAGGAATAATACGTATAGACCATATAGCCTCCACAAGTATGAACTACTCCTTTTGGCTTACCTGTAGAACCTGAGGTGTAAAGAATAAAAAGCATGTCCTCTGCATCCATTGCTTCGGCTTTATTCTCTGTAGATACTCCATCGATAGCATCATGCCACCAAATATCTCTACCTTCCTTCATGGTCACCTCCTGACCCGTTCTTTTTAGGGTAATTACAGTTTCGATAGAAGGTGTATTCTCCACTGCTTCATCTACCACGGCTTTCACAGGAATTTGCTTTGCGCCTCTGAAGTTACCATCAGAAGTTAAGACCATTTTAGCCTCACAGTCATTGATTCTATCAGCCAAGGCAGAAGCGGAGAAACCGGCAAAAACCACTGAATGCACAGCACCAATTCTAGCACAAGCCAACATAGCTATTGCTGCTTCGGGCACCATTGGAATATAGATAATCACGCGATCACCTTTCTTGATCCCCTTTGCCTTCATGGCGTTCGCAAACTGACATACTTTAGCGTGGAGTTCTTTATAGGTCAGCGTAATGTGCTCTTCGTTAGGATCGTTTGGCTCCCATATGATTGCCGCTTGATCTCCTCTTGTATAGAGGTGTCGATCTAATACATTTTCTGTGATATTGAGTTTGGCATTCTTGAACCACTCAACTTTAGGTTCATCAAAATTCCATTCTACTAATTTGTCCCATTTCTTTTGCCAATGGAATGAATCTGCAATACTTGCCCAAAAAGTTTCAGGGTCTTGAACACTCTTTTGGTATTCGTGAATATACCCTCCAAGGCTATGAATTCTGTCACTCATTTTTCTTAGGTTTTCTTATCCTTCTTTCACTAAAAGTTTTTCTTCGAATGTCTCTCTTATTTCATCTAAAATGCGAGGATCATCTATTGTTGATGGCATCTGAAAGTCATCGCCATTTATGATATGTTTCATGGTTTTGCGCAATACTTTGCCCGACCTAGTCTTTGGCAATCTCTTAACCACCACTACTTTTTTAAATGATGCAACTGCACCTATCTGATCTCTAACCATCTGAATCAGCTCCGCTTCAACTTGTGTGGTATCTTCAAGCTCTTCTTTCAATACCACAATACCCAGTGGGCTCTCACCCTTCAATTGATCAAAAACGCCTATTACTGCCGATTCAACTACAAAAGCATGAGAAGAAACCACCTCTTCCATTTCTCCTGTAGAAAGTCTATGTCCTGCAACATTGATGATATCATCTACACGCCCCATCACAAACACGTAGCCGTCTTTATCAATTAAGCCACCATCGCCAGAGGCATAGTAGCCCGGAAACTGTTGCAGATATCCGGCTTGAAAACGCGCTTCATTTTTCCAGATACCTTGCAAGCAGCCTGGCGGTAGTGGTAATTTCACTGTTATAAAGCCTTCTTCTGAAGCCGGAACACTTTCACCTGCATGATTCAAGATCTGCACGTCATAACCAGGGACCGGTTTTGTAGCAGAGCCCGGTTTAGGATCGAAAGATTCGATACCGATTGGGTTAGCTACAATGGGCCAACCCGTTTCAGTTTGCCACCAATGATCGATAACTGGCACATTTAAAGTATTGTGCGCCCAGTGATAGGTAGCAGAATCGCAGCGCTCACCTGCGAGGAATAAAGCTCTCAATGAAGATGTATCATACTTCTTCAATAATTCGGCCTCATAATCTTCTTTTAAAATTGCCCTAAATGCAGTTGGTGCTGTAAAGAGTGTGTTTACCTTATACTCTTCAATAATTCTCCAGAACACCCCGGCATCCGGTGTTTTGATCGGCTTGCCCTCAAACAGAACAGTGGTACAGCCATGAATCAATGGCGCATAAATAATGTAGGAATGGCCAACTACCCAACCCACATCAGAAGCTGCCCAATAGACATCTCCTGGTTTTGCTCCGTACACATTTTCCATAGAAAACCTCAAGGCTACGGCATGGCCACCATTGTCTCTGATAATACCTTTTGGCTTACCCGTTGTACCCGATGTATATAGAATATACAAGGGATCATTCGACTTTAATGGAACCGGATCCACAGGCTCAGATTTCTCTAAGAGTGTAGTGAAATCGTATTGATTAGTTGAAAGAGATTCTACTTTATGTTGTGGTCTTTCAAATACAACTGTATGCTGTGGTTTATGGCTAGACTCTGAAATTGCTTGCTCAACCATCTCCAAATAAGGAATCACTCGTGTAATTTCAATACCACATGAAGCCGTAATGATTGCCTTAGGTTCAGCATCGTCTATTCTTATAGCTAGTTCATGTGGAGCAAAACCACCGAACACCACCGAATGAATAGCACCTAATCTGGCACAAGCCAACATGGCTATTGCCGTCTCAGGAATCATGGGCATATAGATGACTACTGTATCCCCTTTTTCAATACCTAAATCTTTTAGTGCACCGGCAAACTTCGCCACCTTCTTATGCAGTTGGCGATAGGTGTATTTTTGTTTAACTCCGGTAACAGGCGAATCATAGACCAATGCCAATTGATCTCCTCTTCCGTTTATTAGGTGATAGTCCAAAGCCATAAAAGAGGTATTCATTACCCCATCTTCAAACCATCGATAAGTGTGCTCTCCGGTTTCTGTTAAGATCTTTGTTGGCGATTTGAACCAGTTTAATTTTTCGGCTTGTTCCTTCCAAAAAGCTTCAGGTTCATTTAAGCTTCTTTTGTGTTCAATGTCATAAATAGATGTGCCCATAGGTTAAAAAATTAGGATGCCATTTCTTGTACTTTCTTCAATAAGGCCCTTGTACTAAAAGGTTTTTTCAGATAGAGATCTGCACCGAGCGCGTATCCTTTTTCGATATCTTCATCTTTGGTCTTTGCACTGAGAAAGACCACTTTGGTTTCTTTTAAATCATCATCGTTTTTTATGTATTGGCATACTTCATAGCCATCTACATTAGGCATCATAATGTCAAGCACCACAATCTGTGGATGCTCTTCATTAATGATGTCTATTGCTTCAGCACCATCTCTTGCTACAAATACATTAAACCCACCCTTAGTCAATAAAAACTCTAATGAGATAAGGATATTTGGTTCGTCATCAACGATTAAAATCTTATGCATTATTTTCTCCTTCCTTGTCTAATGCCAAGACGTCTTTTTCTTTATAAATCGGTAGTCTAATTGTAAATCGGGCTCCCTTCATCCATTCACTTTCTACTTGAATGCTACCTCCATGTAGCTCTACAATACTTTTGGTTATTGGCAATCCAAGCCCGGTTCCTTTTGGTTTTTTCCTAGTCTGATCCCTTGCTTGAAAAAACTTGTCAAAGATGCGGTCGATATTCTCTGACTTAATACCACGACCATTATCTACCATTGTGATTTCTAGCTCATTATTGTCTACTAAAGCCTGAATGCGGAGAAAAGCCTCCTCTTCTTTGGCATACTTTACCGCATTAGAAATCAGGTTGATGAAAGCTTGTTTTAAGCGATCTTCGTCTCCTTTGATCAATTCTTGAGCTAGACTCTTATCATAAACTTTGTGAAAAGCTACCTGACGGGTTTTCATTAGTGGCGCCATACTGGTAACACATTCTTCGATCACCTTTAAGGGACTTAGCTTTCTCTTTGCAATGGTAATTACACCGGCTTCCAGCTTTTCAAGATCTAAAACCTGGTCGATTAATCGACTCATCCGGTCTATCTCTACATTGATCGTTTTCAAGAAATCGGCTCTCTCCTCCTCTGTCGTATCATGATCGTGTAAAATCTCTACAAAGGCCTTGATTGCCGTTAGTGGAGACCTTAGCTCATGAGTAACCGTGGATATGAAATCGTCTTTCTCTTTGTCTATTCCTTTGAGCCTCTCATTTACCTTAGCCAGTTCTTGAGACTTTCTCTTCAATTCGAGTGATTGAAGTCTTAATTGGGAGTTAAGCTTGGTGGTCTCGCTGGTTTCTTTCAAAACCTGCACCACCTCTTTGAGCTCAATTTCTTCTTCATTCGCCAAGCTAGAAATCAGAATTTTTGAAGAAACCGATCCTACCACACCTGACAGCAGTCTTTGTGTATAATTCACAAATCGGGCATCTACTTGCCCGTGCTCATCAACAGGTTTACCGAACTGCTTTTTATAGTGTTTTAAAGCTTCTTTACTCTTTGTCTCTCCCAGTAAGTTTTCACTAACTCTTAATAAATCTTTGTAGACCAGCTCGCCCTTCCAAATCACTTTCTCATCGCTGAAGGCAGAATGCGAATAGATATCAACATAAAGCTCAGCCATGTTTCGCTCTTTACCTGATTGCGGCATAAAGAGTGATCCGGAGAAGTACCCGATCAAATTGAAGATTAAACTCCAAAATGTGCCGTGAGCTACAATAGGCATTTCCATTCCAAAAAGACTCTGCGGATTAAGCCATGAAATCCCTAAGGGTCCTTCGGCTAAAAGACTTTGTGGTAATAAGCCGATCTCAACTATGGTTGGAATAACTAAAGTGTAGAACCAAACAGCAAATCCGGCAATGAGCCCCCATGTCACTCCATATTTGTTAGCATCTTTCCAGAACAAGGCACCTAATACCGAAGGCATAAACTGAATGATTGCAGCAAATGAAATAAGTCCTATGGAAACCAAAGGGAACAACTCAGCTACATACCTGTAATAGAAATAAGCCAATAGCATGATCACAACAACCGCCACTTTTCTAGACCTCACTGCTACAACTGAACTCTGAATTTTCTCTTTACCGCCTTTAAAAAGGGCAGGTAAAAAAACGTTGTTGCTCAGCATTAAGCTCAGTGAAATTGTAGACACAATAATCATAGCTGTAGCCGCAGAGAAGCCCCCAATAAATGTGACTATGGCAAGTAGATTCGCATCGTTTAAAAGTGGCAATGCCAACACATAAGCATCCGGATCGACATTAGAAGAGAGCAATAGCTTTCCGCCTAATGCCACAGGTACCACAAACAAATTGATAAGCAAAAGATATAAGGGGAACACCCATCCTGCAGTCTTCAAATGCTGTTCATTTGAATTCTCAGTTACCATCACCTGAAACTGCCTTGGCAATAGGATAAAGGCACTCATTGATAATAACATGAGTAAGAACCATTCCAAGCCATCGATTGACTCGCTATTGGTGAATTGGGTTAGACTTGCAGCATCAACCTTCTCAAAAATGTCCTTAAAACCATCGAAGAGGAAATAAGTAACGAAAACACCTACTGCTAAAAACGCAACTAGTTTAATAACAGCATCAAAAGCTATAGCCGCCATCAATCCTCTATGTTTTCCTGTAGTCTCTAGTGTTCTAAAGACAAAGAAGATGATGAAAACAGCCAGAATGATTGATAAATAGAATGCATTATCCGTGAATATGTAATTACCTTGAAGTGACTCAGAAGATAAACTACCGGTATTCACCATAAAGTCGAAAGACTGACTTACTGCCTTAAGCTGTATGGAGATATAAGGGATAATACCAATTACAATGAGTATAGTCGTCAAAACACTCAAAGAGATATTGTCGAACCTTGTAGATATAAAATCTGGTAAGGTTGAGATCCTTTGAACTTGGCAAATCCTAATGAGTTTTCTCACTACCAACCACAAGAGTGGCATGGCCAAGAGAGGACCCAAATAAATAGTTAGGAAATCCCAACCATCTACTGTGGCTTTTCCAACACTTCCGTAAAAGGTCCAAGCCGTACAATATACGGGTAGTGCTAAAGCGTAGAGCCATTTATCCCATCTTGAAAGTAATTTATCCCCCCTTCTTCTTTCAACATAAAAAGCCACACCAAAGAGTATGGCTAAATATGCTATGGCAATCAGTATGATAACTGTAGGAGACAAACTAACTCTCGTTTTTAGTGCGTGCCGATATAAAATACATGATCACGATGACAGCTATCCAAACAAAGCCAATGTAGAAAATAGGCCCTGGTACCCCCAGGAATAATCCTGAGGATACCGAGACCACTGGCTTGTTCAATAACAATAGCAACAGGCCAAAAAATATCAGTAGACCAGCCTTTTTCTTACTATTCATCATGATAATTTACTCAAAAGTAGTTTAGCGTGAAAGCCTATTAATGTGCCTCAACAGCTTCTTTTGCTCCACGAGGGAACCTAATCGATTCAGTAAGTTCCTGTATATCCTTAGGAGGCTGTGCTGTGGTTCTAGAAACAATCAGAGCAACCGCCATATTAAATATCATACCTAGGGTTCCAATACCTTCAGGAGAGATACCAAACCAATAGCCATTAGGCGTACCAGGACCTCCTAAAACAGGCTTAAAGTACCAGATATATGTGGCTGTGAATACAATACCCACCACCATACCGGCAATGGCTCCTTCTCTATTCATACGCTTGTCGAAGATCCCGAGAACAATAGCCGGGAAGAAAGAAGATGCCGCTAATCCGAAGGCAAAGGCTACAACCTGTGCAACAAATCCTAAATCGGCAAGACCAGCTAAACCAGCACCGACAACGGCAACAGCAATACTAATTCTAGCAGCTCTAAGCTCACCCTTTTCAGAAATATTCGGTTTCAAATATTTCTTCAGTAAGTCGTGAGAAATAGATGTTGAAATTACTAGTAGGAGTCCTGCAGCTGTTGAAAGCGCAGCAGCTAAACCACCGGCTACTACAAGCGCCACAACCCAGTCAGGTAGATTAGCAATCTCTGGATTTGCCAATACCATAATGTCATTATTAATGCTTAGTTCATTTGTTTCAGCATCTGCTACATATTGAATGATACCGTCTCCATTCTTGTCTTCAAACCCTAAAAGACCTGTTTCTTCCCAGTTGCTGAACCATTGAGGCATTTCGGCATAAGGCTGTTCTGAAACCGTATTAATTAGGTTAGTTCTCGCAAATGCAGCAACAGCTGGAGCAGTGGTGTAAAGAATAGCAATAAACAATAGTGCCCAACCTGCAGACATTCTAGCATCTTTCACCTTAGGTACGGTAAAGAATCGAACAATAACGTGTGGTAATCCTGCGGTTCCACACATTAGTGCTGCCACTATAAAGAACATATTAACCTTATTGGAATTATTGACAGCCGTATATTCGGCAAACCCCAGATCGACTGATAGTTGGTTCAATGTATCGAGCAGATATGCTCCGTCTAATGTCTTACTACCAAATCCAAGTTGTGGAATTGGGTTTCCAGTCATTTGAATAGAAATGAAAATTGCAGGTACTGTAAAGGCAAAAATCAATACACAGTATTGTGCCACCTGCGTGTAGGTAATACCCTTCATTCCACCTAGTACAGCATAGAAGAATACAATACCAATTCCAATAAAGATTCCCGTATCAAAATCTACTCCTAGAAAACGAGAGAAAGCTACGCCTACACCCTTCATTTGGCCTACCACATAAGTAAACGAAACGAAAAGCGCACAGATTAATGCCACTAAACGTGCTTGTTTAGAGTAGTATCTGTCACCGATAAAATCAGGCACGGTAAACTTTCCGAATTTTCTTAAATAAGGAGCTAGTAGGAGTGCTAAAAGCACATATCCACCTGTCCAGCCCAAGAGATATTGAGCACCGCCATAACCCATAAATGAAATGAGACCGGCCATTGAAAGGAATGAAGCTGCTGACATCCAGTCCGCTGCAGTTGCCATTCCATTAGCAAGAGGACTAACACCTCCACCTGCTACGTAAAATTCTTTTGTAGAGCCTGCTCTGGCCCAAATAGCTATACCTATATAAATTGCAAAGGTGACTCCCACCATTACATATGTCCAAATTTGCGCATCCATGATAATTTCTTTTTAGTTAATAGTTTACTCTTCGTCCACATCAAACTCTTTATCGAGCTTGTTCATGAGGTAGACATACACAAAAATTAAAGCCACAAAAACGTAGATAGCACCTTGCTGTGCGAACCAAAAGCCTAGAGGAAAACCTCCTATCATTACGCTGTTCAATTGGTCTGCGAATAGAACTCCGCATCCGTAAGAAACCACGAACCAGATCACCAAGAGAATGGCGAGGTATCGAAGATTCTTCTTCCAGTATTTTTTAAGATTGTCAGACATATAAAAAAATGTTTAGTTCTTGATTAAAGAAATATGTGTGTTTGTAATCTGAATATGCTGGTATTAGGAGCACCAGTAGTTCCCTTTTTACCAGTTGAATATTCAGCCGTAATTTTTGCAAAGTGGCCATTAACAAAATAGTTAAGACCAATCGCCAACTCATTACTGTTTTCAGGAGTTGAATCGATGTTCGCACCATTGAAAGTGAGATAAGGCATAAGTTTAGCCTTTCTAAAAAGCAACCCAACTTGGCCATAAAGAACAGACCCAGAGCCCGGTACTAAACCTCCAGAAGCAAATGTGCTGCTGCCACCATAATTATAGTTGTAGAATGAACCGAGTACGTTAATCGCTAATTGATCATTGAGCGGAGCATCGTAAAAAGCATCTAGTCCAATGTGAGTAACATTGTCTCTTTGAGCTGTAGCCAAATCATTACCAGTAGCTAAAGCATCAGGATGATACAAGAATCCGAATCCTAAACTGAAGACTTTCTTAGACCCCAAGTAGCTACCTACAAAATATGGCAGCTTATCAGATTCTTTATCAAAGAAATCGAACTTGAAATAACCTGTGTAGTTCCAAGTTCCAACATCTGTGCTATTGTCTACCTGATAACTCGGTACATTGGCATTAAGAGATCCCATGTTATTGCGCGCATTGTTGGCAGCTATACGGTAACCAAATTTACCTAAGGTACCTTTGGCATAAACCCCTAAGTGTCTAGCGAATTGATCAGATGTTGTAATGTTAGCCCATGGGAATAATCTAACATCTGAATTACCAGCGCCAGGATTATCCAAAGTCATCATATTCAACGTACTTTGATTCGACAGCCTCGAAATACCATTCCAATAGTGTAATCCGGCACCTATATGTAATTTACCCGGTACTGCCGCAAACTCATTCCAGGCATCATGAAGAAATAATAAACTTCTTTGATTATCGGTTTGAGAATTGGGATTGGCAGTAATATGATTCGCCCCTAAGCTATTCAAGCCCCAGTGGGTTAGGATTAAGAATCGAGGAGTAATTTGTGCGTAGGCCAAGAACCTTGACCTTCTAATAGAAAAACTCGTTCCTTCTTGTTCAGATCCAGTCTGTAACCACATCTGATGCCATGTAATGAATCGGATGTACTTTGACCCTTCGTCATTAAGCTTAACCGTCATCGGTTTATAGCTTCTATCAGGCTCTTCTTGAGCAGAAAGTTGTAGCGACCCAAACATCAGAAGAGTCGCCAAAAAATATAACTTCTTCACTTTAATAAATCGTTTGCATGAAAAGTGCTAATGCACCAAAAAATTTTTCACAGCTGTGATTTGAAGGTGAACAAATTCGAAAAAGTGAGAAAGATTTATGTATATTTTTGCTAAGACTATAGCTTAATCTCGGAAACGCTCCCATTTAATAATCATGAACTTATCGCCAAGTTCTGTGAGCATGAGACCTGAGCCTTTCAAATAATCAGGCTCTTTCATTTTATCAATTAACTCATTGTGCGTCAGTATACTATAAGTAGGTCTATACTCATTATTTTTTGGTGCTATTATGCGATATTGCTTCACCCAATTCATAACGGAAACATGACTAATTCCCAAGATCCTTTCAATTTCACGATAGCTTACTCCCTCTATATATAACTGTAAAGCTTTAATGATTGTATAATTATCAATACGCTTACCCAGCTTAGAAACTGTAAAAAAATAGCCACAGTTTTTACACTTGTATCGCTGCCTATTACCTGCAAATCCACTTTTTACCGTTTTGTCATGGTCGCATTTGGGGCATTTTGGATATTTCATGAAGGACTGAAATTGTAGATATATTAAATTAGCATAAATATATCAATTTAGCAAAATTGTACACCTTGACCATCTACGGTTGAAGTTTACAACTCCTTGATAATTAAATGAAAAGCTGTGCTAATACAGCAGATAAGGCCCCAATCAAAGCAACAGTGTAGTTTTTCCAATTCAACTTGTGCTGCGGATCAGACTCAATAAAGATTGTAGTAGAAATTTGTAAGAAACTCCCGGCCACTATCGCAAAGAAGATAATCAAGTAATCTGAACTGACGCCATCCATATGGCTTACATGATCTGATACGATTAAACCCAAAGGAGAGGCTAAAGCAAAAATAGTGACCAATAAGAATGCCTTTCTTTTGTTTTTGTATTGGGCTATCAATAAGGCCATGAGCGCTACTGCTGCCGGAATCTTATGCATAATAATTCCCAAAAGTACTTTTGGCGATCCTCCATCAGCATATAGCGAGTCTGGCGCATGGTTGGCGTGTAAGTGATCTGTAAGTATACTACCCTCAAGTACAGAATGCAGACCAAGTGCTATTAATAAATAGGTGGCAGAATAACTGGCATTTGTGTGATAGTGTCCATGTTCTACTCCGCGTGAGAAATTCTCAAGAAGCTTTTGCAAGAAGAAGCCAATAAGAATATAAAGACCCAACTGAAACGGATCTTGATCGCTCATGAAAATATCTGGAATCAAATGGATTACCGTAACAGAAAAAAGATAGGCTCCAGAAAACACAAGAAAGTACTTGAGATTCTTCTGACTAAAGTCTTTCGTCTTTAAAAAGAGTAAAGCCGGAACGGTTACACTCAAGAATAAGAGAACTGCGTTTATGATCATCAGGTAGCCGTTTTTGCAACGGGATTGCAAATATCAGAAACTAAAGTCAAAAAACACGAGAAAGGTTCCTTATTCAGCTTTATTGCTCACAACCCATTGCTCAAGTCCCGAAGAGATATAAGTAATCATTTCACCAGAATCATCCGCATAGATAAAGTAAGCCTCTAACGAATCATCTGCCTCGATAAGACGCTTACTTTCTTCTAAACCTAATACCATGCAAGCGGTGGCATAAGCATCTGCATACATACAGTTTGGAGCCAAAACAGTAGCGCTTAATAAGGTCTGTAACTGAGGATAACCCGTAGAAGGGTTAATGGTATGTGC
Source organism: Roseivirga sp. UBA6052 (assembly GCA_002427755.1). Taxonomy (GTDB): domain Bacteria; phylum Bacteroidota; class Bacteroidia; order Cytophagales; family Cyclobacteriaceae; genus Roseivirga. The sequence goes on along the minus strand of DIYO01000009.1, from coordinate 1,167,428 downwards.
AACTTTTCGACCGTCATCTAACACGCGAAAATTCCTGTAATTTCCTGAGGTAGCCATTCCTTTGTCATCAAGATAAACCGCATCAAATAAGCCTCCAATTCTAGACTCATCAGGCACTTCGATACCGATAGTCCACTGGTTACCTTCCAAGTTCTTACCTATCGCACGAACTTCTCCACCAATCTCAACCATAATGTCTTCATAACCTTGTGTACGCAAAAAATCGAAAACAACATCTATGGCTTGGCCTTTAGCAATTGCTGAGAAATTCAATTTAAGAGACTCTTGTTGAGATTTAAGGCCATTTTTATCATAGGCAATCTTTTTGAATCCTACATAAGCAAGAAGGGAATCTACTTGAGACGAGTCTGGGCCAATTAACTTTCCTTCACCAAATCCCCAAGCATCAATCAAAGGACCAACCGTTGGGTCAAAAGCCCCATTGGTCTTTTTATAAACCTCCTCTGACGCACTCAGAACATCATAGAAATAAGGAAAGTCAAATTCAATGGTTCCCGTTTTATTAAAGTTAGAAATCTCTGAATCGGGCACATAAGTAGATAATGCCTGATTGAAATCCACCAACAGTGAATCTATCTCTCTTTTATAATTCTGCTGAGACGGATCAATGTATTTGATATTATATGGAATCACGCCCATGGTTATACCCTGCAGATAAACCTCTTTCGGCTGATTCTGTCGGTATCTCCAAACCACAAAAATGGCGATCATTAGCACAAGTAAATAGATTCTAGAACGCGTGTTTTTATCCATCATTTTGAGATTTCTGGCAAAGATAAATCAATTCAAAAGCAGAACTCTAAAATTGAACTATCTTGTTTTAAATTTGCCCAATGCGTGAAGACTACCTAAGTGCTGAAGATGAACACTTCGATCCCAGTGAGAAGGATATCGAAAAGGCACTTCGCCCCTTAAGCTTTGAAGATTTTACGGGTCAACAAAAGATTGTTGACAACATCAAAGTATTTGTGCTTGCCGCAAAAAAGAGAGAAGAACCTTTAGATCACGTACTGCTGCATGGCCCTCCGGGCTTGGGTAAAACTACGCTCTCCAATATTATTGCCAATGAACTAGGAGCCGACATTAAAGTAACATCAGGCCCTGTACTAGATAAGCCAAGTGACCTTGCCGGTTTACTCACCAATCTAGAAGTAGGCGATGTGCTTTTTATAGACGAGATTCACCGCTTAAACCCTATTGTTGAAGAGTATCTTTATTCTGCCATGGAGGACTATAAAATCGATATTATGCTCGATTCTGGCCCCAATGCAAGAACAGTGCAGATTGCATTAAACCCTTTTACGCTTATTGGTGCTACTACGCGATCAGGTCTATTAACCTCACCCCTTCGGGCAAGATTTGGCATTAATGCAAGACTCGAATATTACGACTCGAAGCTCTTGACTCGAATCGTACAAAGATCTTCTGACATTCTCAACACACCAATAAAAGATGATGCCGCATACGAAATTGCCAGAAGAAGTAGAGGGACCCCAAGAATCGCAAACAATCTTTTGAGAAGGACTCGTGATTTCGCTCAGATCAAAGGCACGGGCACCATCACAAAAGACATTAGCGAATTAGCATTGAATGCATTGGATGTAGATTCTCATGGATTAGATGATATGGATAATCGTATTCTTTCTACCATCATTGAGAAATTCAAAGGTGGACCGGTTGGTATTTCTACAATTGCAACTGCTGTTGGAGAAGAAGCCGAGACGATAGAAGAAGTCTACGAACCTTTCTTAATTCAAGAAGGCTTTTTGAAAAGAACTTCACGTGGACGAGAAGCTACCCATGCTGCTTATGAACATCTAAATCTCAAAAGACCTGGAGAGACAGGTACTTTGTTTGGCTAAACCAAACAATTGATGGATCTAGTCAGAAGCCATAGAACTCAAATTGTAAAGCAAATTGCTTCAAACTTAGGGTTTGATTTCTGTGGTGTCTCAAAAGCCGAGTTCTTGAAGGATGAAGCACCTAGACTGGAAAACTGGCTAAAGAAGGGAGCTCACGGAAAAATGAGCTATATGGAGAATCACTTCGATAAGAGACTCGATCCAACAAAACTTGTTCCTGGTGCTAAATCTGTCATATCTCTTCTCTACAACTATTTTCCGGAAGAGGACTTAGCCAAGAAAGAATCATCTAATTATAAGATAGCTAAGTATGCCTATGGCAAAGATTATCACCATGTGATCAAAAACAAGCTCAAAACTTTCCATCAGCAGATCAGAGAACAAATAGGTGAAGTAGACGGAAGAGTATTTGTTGATAGTGCACCAGTACTAGAAAGACAGTGGGCAGAAAAATCTGGCTTGGGTTGGATAGGCAAAAACACCATGCTGATTAATAAGGAGCAAGGCAGTTTCTTCTTTCTGGCAGAACTAATCCTCGATTTGGAATTAGAACCTGATGGACCAATTAAAGACTATTGTGGCACATGCACTAAGTGCATAGATGTCTGCCCAACAGATGCGCTTACACCATATCATATGGATGCATCGAAATGCATTAGCTACCTGACGATAGAATTGAAGGATGAAATACCAAAGGAATTTAAATCTCAAATGGAAGGCTGGGCTTTTGGTTGCGACATCTGCCAAGATGTATGTCCATGGAATAGATTCTCAAAACCCCATAAAGAAGAACAATTCATTGCCAAAGAGACGTTCAAAAATGCCTTTCATAAAAATTGGCAAGATTTAACAAAAGAGGTTTTTGGAGAAGTCTTTCAGAAATCTGCAGTAAAAAGAACCAAGTTCGAGGGATTTCAGCGGAATCTAGATTTCCTTAGAAAAAGTTAAGCCCATCATTGCTGATGGGCTGTGTGGATAATTGATTTCATTGTGCTAGAACAAATTGTCTGTCGATTATTGGGCCGTAAATCTGCCCAAATTGCTCATAACACCAGTTTTTAAGCTCTTTCAACTCTTCCTCCAAGAGTGATTTAATCGCTTTTCTTAACTCTCTTTCAAACAGTCTTTTATCGAAACTAACCTTTGAAAGGATAATCTTGAAGTACTCCAACATGTTAAGAACGTTTAGGGTTATTAAATCTAAATCTACTTTTGATCGTAATCTAGATACGATCCGTGAGCAACAAAGGTTACTCTCTTTAAAAAATCAATTTATCTTTGAGACTTCCTCTCAAAAAAGGAACTGAATATAGTTAATAAACATGAGAAAGTCCATATTATTATTTCTATCAGCACTACTCTTAAATGTGATTTGCATAAGTGTGAATGCACAGGACATAAGTGTTGATTTGGGAGCTGATGAAGTAGGCTTGAATGAGCTGTATACCATTACCATTACGCTTAAAAATGGAAGCATCAAGAGCTACACTGACTTTCCTATTATTGAAGGCTTTGCGAAAAGAGGAACCTCTTCATCAAGCAAGACCAATATTGTGAATGGTCAGATCACATCTTCTCAAAGCATTATCCAACGATACCTACCTCTTGAAGAAGGGACCTACACACTTGACCCTTTTACTATTGAAGTAAATGGTAAGCAGGTTCGGTCAGATGGAAAGACTATTAAAATCGGCCCAGCTGTAGAACGCAAAAGGGATAGCCGCAGAAACCGCTTCGATCCATTTGGCAGTGACCCATTCGATGACCTTTTTGGAAGAGGAAATAAAAACCAAAGAGACTTTGTGGATGTAAAAGAGGATGCTTTTCTAGCCCTAACCACCGATAAAGATGAGGTATATGTGGGAGAAGGATTTACTACCACCTTTGCATTTTATGTGGCTGATGCCAACCGAGCACCTCTTCAGTTTCACGAAGCAGGCAAGCAGCTTTCTACTATTCTGAAAGACCTTAAACCCGACAACTGTTGGGAAGAAAACTACAACATAGAAAACATATATGGGGAACGCGTAACATTAGGAGGCAAGAGTTATACCCGATACAAGATTTACCAAGCCACCTATTACCCTCTAAATCTCGAGCCGGTTAATTTCCCTTCCGTACCATTTGAAATGATTAAATACAGAGTTGCTCGCTCACCATCATTCTTTGGAAGAGACAGACAGGAAGATTTCAAAACCTTCTACACGAAGGAAAAATCTGTGAGAGTCAAGGCGCTCCCTCCTCATCCACTCAAAGACCAGGTTGCCGTTGGAGATTTTGAATTAGATGAAAATGCAAGCAAGCTTGCCGTAGAAACTGGTGAGAGCTTTGAATACAAATTCAATATTTATGGCGAGGGAAATATTTCAGGAATAAATGACCCTGTGATTCCTGAAAGCAAAGACATGGACATCTATCCTCCTAACGTAGCAACAGATGTAAATCGTGGATCAGGACGAGTAACCGGCTCAAAAGAGTATACTTATTATGGTATTCCAAATGAACCCGGAACCTACAATCTGAAAGACTATTTCAGTTGGGTGTTTTTCAATCCGAGAACGAAGAGTTATGATACACTCCGATCAGAGATCAGGCTCAATGTGAGTGGAGAAAGCAAGCAAAATGTTTCTATCTCATCAACAGATTTGGGCTCATTCTACGATAACATCGACTTTACCTCAAACAAATTGGAGCGTCTTACCGACAATAAGACTGGTGAGATACTTGCCAATATTTTGATAATCGCTATGTTAGCAGCCGCAGCGTTTATGTTTATCAAAAAATAGATGGGTAGTTCTTTCGGAAAGCTTTTTAAAATCCATACGTATGGAGAATCTCATGGTCCTGCTTTAGGAGTTATTATCGAAGGTTGTCCTGCAGGTTTATCCATTGACGAGGACTTCATTCAGTCTGAACTGGATAAAAGAAAGCCTGGTCAATCTAAAATTACCACGCAAAGAAAGGAATCAGACACATTCGAAATTCTTTCAGGTGTATTTGAAGGTAAGTCAACAGGTACTCCCATAAGTATCCTCATCCGAAATAAGGATCAGAAGAGTAAGGACTACTCGCACATCGCAGATAAATTCAGACCTTCTCATGCGGATTATACCTTCCATGCTAAATACGGTATAAGGGACTATCGCGGAGGTGGAAGAAGTTCTGCTCGTGAGACTGTGGCTAGAGTTGCAGCAGGAGCAATAGCCAAACTTTTGCTCAAACATTATGGTATCGACTGCTACTCTTATGTTTCTCAGGTTGGAGAGCTAGCCCTAAAAAAGCAGTACAGTGAGCTAGATAAAGCTCAAATTGAAGATAATATAGTTAGATGCCCTGATGCTGAAACAGCCAATCAAATGATTGAGTTGATTGATCAAACTCGTAAAAACAGAGATACGATTGGCGGTATAATTACCGGAGTAATAACCGGAGTACATGCTGGTCTTGGAGAACCGGTGTTTGACAAACTACATGCCGAATTAGGCAAAGCCATGCTCAGTATTAATGCGGTAAAAGGTTTTGAATATGGTAGCGGATTTGAAGGTGTCAAACTTAATGGTAGCCAACACAATGATGCCTTTTACCAAGAGGGTGATGATGTAAAAACCAAAACTAATCTATCAGGCGGAATACAAGGTGGCATCTCTAACGGGCAAGACATTTATTTTAATGTCGCCTTTAAACCAGTGGCTACCATTATGCAAGATCAAGAAAGTATTAATGAAGCTGGTGAAAGCGTTACTGTTTCAGGAAAAGGGCGACATGACCCTTGCGTAGTACCCCGAGCAGTGCCTATTGTTGATGCCATGTCAGCTTTGGTAATTGCCGATTATTTGCTAATTAGCAAGACTAATCAGCTCTAAGAATCCCGATAGATTTATGAAAAAACTTCCTTTGCATATCAAGATTATGATAGGCCTAGTAGCCGGTGTGGCTTGGGCATTTTTATCTAGTTCATTAGGCTGGAACCAATTCACAATAGATTGGATAGACCCTTTTGGACAAATCTTCATCAGAATGCTAAAATACATTGCCGTTCCATTGGTAATGTTTTCGATTATAAGTGGAGTTTCTAGCTTAAAAGACTTATCCAAACTAGGTAGAATGGGTGGTAAAACACTGGGTTTTTACCTAATGACGACTGTGACTGCAGTTGGTGTTGGACTTTTGATTGTAAACGTACTCCAACCGGGAAATTTCATAAGCGAGGAGCAGAGAATAAAAAATAGACTTCAGTACGAAAAATGGGTAGCCGCTACTGATGGAGTAGAAATTCTTGATGGTAAAAACTACACTGATGACCCTAGATATGGGGGCATTGATGCAGGAGAGCTAGAAATGGACGATGCTACTAAGGCAGATTTGGCGTCTAAGATGGCAGCAGCCAGCAAGAGTCAATCTTCCGGACCACTGCAATTCTTGGTGGACATGGTTCCTGAGAATATTGTCTTGTCTTTGTCCAACCAACAGTTAATGCTTCAAGTGATCTTCTTTGCCATATTCTTCGGAATTGTAATGGCCATGATCCCCGATGAAAAAGTTGCTGGTTTATCCGGATTTATAAATGGTACTAATGAGGTATTTCTGAAAATGGTGGAGATCGTAATGAAGGCAGCACCGTTCTTTGTATTTGCACTTCTTGCGGGGATCATTGCTAAGATGGCCGATACACCAGGAGAAGTAATCCAAATATTTAAAGGACTGGCCAGCTATTCAGGTACACTTATTCTAGGACTTCTATTCTTGATCTTTGCGTTCTATCCAACAGTCATTAGGCTTTTTGTAAAGACTATTGGTTATAGAAAATTCTTTAAGAATATGGGACCAGCCCAATTAATGGCCTTCTCTACGAGTTCAAGTGCTGCAACACTACCTGTTACTATGGAATGTGTTGAGGACAATATGGGTGTTTCTAAAAATGTAGCAAGTTTTGTGTTGCCAGTTGGTGCTACAGTTAACATGGATGGAACAAGCCTTTACCAAGCAGTAGCAGTTGTGTTCTTAGCACAAATGCACCTTGTAGATCTTTCTGCCATGCAACAATTAACGATTGTTCTCACCGCAACACTAGCTTCAATTGGAAGTGCGGCAGTTCCAAGTGCGGGATTAATCATGATGATTCTTGTACTTCAATCAGTAGGTCTTAACCCCGCTTGGGTAGCTATTCTATTCCCAGTGGACAGACCTCTTGATATGCTTAGAACTGTAGTGAATGTAACTGGTGATGCTTCTGTTTCTACCATTGTTGCAAAATCAGAAGGCGAACTCAGAGAAGCTTAAGAACTTATCACTTACCTTTGTCGTTAACGAGTAGAACCGAATTAGAAAATGAGAGCGACAAACATTTACATGGAAGCGAATCCTAACCCAAACTCAATGAAGTTTGTGGTTAATTTTATGCTACTACAAGACGGTATAAGCTTCGATTATCCAGATAAAGCATCCGCTGAACAATCACCTTTGGCACTAGAATTATTTGAACTACCCTATGTAGAAAGAGTATTCTATATGAGCAATTTCGTTACTGTTACGAAAACTGAAAACGTTGAGTGGTTAGAGATCCAAGATGAAATCAGAGGTTTAATTAAAGCATACCTGGAAAATGAGAAGCCTTTAATTCTCGAAGAATTTGACAAGGACCCTCTTTTCGATGAAAATGATTCTGAGGTAGTCAAGAAAATCAAAGGTATCCTTGATGAATATATTAGGCCGGCAGTAGAACAAGATGGAGGCGCCATTGGCTTTGCTTCATTTGACGATGGAATTGTTAAGGTAAACCTTCAAGGTTCTTGTAGCGGTTGTCCTGCTTCAATGGTGACTTTAAAATCAGGAATCGAAAACCTTCTCAAGCGCATGCTTCCTAACGATGTTAAAGAAGTAGTTGCAGAGGGTGTTTAAATGCAATAAAGACTTAACAATAAAAGCCACGCAAATCGCGTGGCTTTTTTAGTATTTAAGCTTTCAATCGATTGCGCAGTAAAGAATCGATACCTTTCTATTTTAAGAATCAAGAAAGACTATTTTTGATTAATCATTCTTATGGAAACTCAAATCAGAAAAGTTGGTGTCTTAACCTCAGGAGGTGATGCACCAGGGATGAATGCCGCAGTAAGGGCCGTAGTAAGGGCTTGTATCTTCTATGACATGGAAGTATACGGTATCTACAAAGGTTATGACGGTTTGATCAATGACCATATTGAGCAACTTAATGTGCGTTCAGTTTCTAATATCCTCAGTAGAGGAGGCACCTTCCTTCTTTCGGCAAGAAGTGATGAATTCAGAACAGAAGAAGGACGTAAAAAAGCCTACAAGAACTTCCGTAAAAAAGGTCTAGACGCTTTAGTAGTCATTGGTGGAGATGGTTCTTTCACAGGTGCAGATATTTTCAGCAGAGAATTTGATATGCCTGTTATTGGGATACCTGGCACCATTGACAATGATTTGGCAGGAACAGACCTTACCATTGGCTTTGATACTGCTTGCAATACGGCTCGAGAAGCTATCGACAAAATTAGAGACACAGCTTCCTCGCATGAAAGACTATTCTTCGTGGAAGTAATGGGAAGAGATGCCGGCTTCATTGCAGTAAACTCTGCAATTGGCGGAGGTGCAGTAGCCATGATTGTGCCGGAGCACAATTGGACTTTAGAAAGTCTGGTAAAAAGATTAAGAAAGGGAGCAGCTAATCAAAAAGCATCTAACGTGGTGATTATTGCTGAAGGATGTCACCTAGGTAGTGCTTATGATATTGCTGAGCAGGTAAAACAAGAACTAGATTATTACGACATTAGAGTTTCAGTGCTTGGCCATATGCAAAGAGGTGGATCACCTACTACTATAGACCGAGTACTAGCGAGTAGATTAGGGGTGGCAGCCATTGAAGGACTTATAAATGGTGAGTCTAAATGTATGGTCGGAATGATTAACAATAAGATTGTATATACTCCAATAGGAGAAGCCATAAAGACTGAAAAACCTTTAGACGAAGAAGAATTTAGAATCGCTAAAATTCTATCGATATAAAAAAAGGAGGCAATTGCCTCCTTTTTCATTTTATAAGTTTATTGATCTCAGTTTTTATCAATAGCATTTAATTCTTCAAATGCTCTCTCTAAACGTGTCACTACGCTTTCCTCACCCTTTCTTAACCAAACACGAGGATCATAATTCTTCTTATTAGGAACATCGTCTCCCTCAGGGTTACCAATCTGTCCTTGTAGATAATCTTTCTTGTCTTTGTAATAACCGTGAATACCGTCCCAGAATGCCCATTGTACATCTGTATCAATATTCATTTTTATTGATCCGTAAGAAGTGGCTTGTTTGATTTTTTCAGGCTCCGAACCAGATCCACCGTGGAATACAAAGAATACTGGTTTTTCTTCCGTTCCGTATTTCTCTTGAATATAAATCTGAGAATTCTTGAGAATATCAGGTCTTAATTCAACGTTACCCGGCTTGTAAACTCCATGCACATTACCGAAAGAAGCGGCAACGGTAAATAGCTTACCCACTTTTCTAAGTGCATCCCATGCTTCAGCAACTTCTTCTGGTTGGGTATAAAGTCTTGAAGAATCAACATCAGTGTTGTCTACTCCATCCTCTTCACCTCCTGTTATACCTAACTCGATCTCGATACCCATTTCAATGGCATCCATTCTTTTTAAGTATTCTACAGATATCGCAATATTCTCTTCAAGAGATTCCTCAGAAAGGTCTAACATGTGCGTACTGAATAGCGGTTGGCCGTGTTCTTTGTAATAAGCTTCACCTGCATCCAACAAACCATCAATCCATGGCAACAATTTTTTAGCTGCATGATCCGTATGCAAAATCACAGGAACATCATACTCTTTGGCCATCAAGTGTACGTGATGAGCACCTGAAATAGCACCCTTAATAGATGCATTGTAGCCATCGTTACTTAAAGACTTACCCGCGAAATAGGCAGCCCCACTAACTGAAAACTGCACGATTACTGGTGAATTAACTTTTTTAGCTGTTTCTAAAACAGCGTTTATGCTATTTGTACCTATAACATTGATTGCTGGAATTGCGAACTCATTCTCTTTCGCATAATTTAAACAGTCTATCAGTTCTTGACCGTATAAAACCCCGCTTCTGAATTTTCCCATTGAATTAGAATTAAGTGTCTAAAAATGTGGTGTAAATAAAACAAATTTTGTTGGTCTACTCTATGATTAAAGTCAACGATTTATAAATGGCTAAAAACACTTGTAGCGCTAACAAAAAGCAGCGCTACAAGCAAAGTAAACTATAATAGAAATGGAGGAAATTACTCTTCTAATGAAAGACTCTTGTGTATATACACCTTTCGTCTTTCTCGATTCGTAAATCTTAAAACCAAAGTAGGTAATCTTAAAATAAACTGCAATCTAAGTGCCTGCAAGACAGGTTACTAGCCACGATTTGCAATCGATTGAAACAGCCCAAACACGCCAAAAACCGCTAAAAAAATTTTTTCAAAAAATTTTGGTCTAATTGGGTTAATCGAAAGATAAGAACGTATTTAGCGCCAATATCAATAGATTATTCTAGAGAAGTTATGATGAGGAGCGGTCAGGTTACTATTAAAGATATTGCCAAAGAGCTAAACATCTCATGCTCAACTGTTTCTAGAGCACTCAAGGACTTCCCAGGCATTAGTCCTGCCACCAAAAAAGCAGTAACCGATTTAGCGGATAAATACAATTACAGACCTAATGCGATTGCTTTAAGCCTGCGCAATCAAAAAACGAATGTGATTGGTGTAATTATTCCAGAAACCGTTCATTTCTTCTTCTCAACTGTGATTAGCGGTATAGAAGATGCAGCTATGAAGGAAGGATATAATGTAATGATCTGCCAATCGAACGAAAGCTACGAAAGAGAAGCTGATTCTATTGATGCCTTAATGGGAGCTAGAGTAGACGGTCTTTTGGTTTCAATCTCTCGCGAAACAGCCGATTTAGACCACCTTAAAAAGGTAAAGGACGAAGGCACACCCATGGTTTTCTTCGATAGGCTTGTGGAGGGTATGAATGCATCTAGCGTAATCATAGATGATTATCAAGGTGCATATGATGCTACAGAACACTTAATAGAGCAAGACAGCAAAAACATTGTTCACCTCACAGGGCCCAGTAATTTGATCATTGGCCGCAAAAGAAAAGAAGGTTATATCTCGGCACTGGAAGATCACCAAATACCTGTAAGAGAAGAGTACATAGTAGAATGCAGAAAAGGAACTCAAGAGGAAGCTGAACAAGTGATGGCCAAATTACTTTCTACCGGAATGGCCATTGATGGAGTATTTGCCAGCAATGATGTGGCTGCCCTGGGAGCACTAATGGCAGTGAAAAAAGCTGGTTTAAAAATACCAAGAGATATTGCCATAGTAGGCTTCAGTAACTGGCAATTCTCTTCTCTAGTTGAACCAGGATTAACAAGCATTTCTCAACCCGGCTATGAAATTGGACAACAAGCGGCTCAGTTAATACTTGAAGAAATAAACTCAAAAGAGAAAGGTAAAAGCCAAATCAAGATTTTAGATACTGAACTGATTGTACGCGGCTCGTCCACGCGAAAATAATTGCAAAACATTGCAACCGTTTGTCTTGCCTTCAATCCACGTTTTTAGTTAGAAAGTAGCTTCTCTACTATTTAATGAGCATTTGACCACTTTAAATGCTTATGCTTTTTGCATAATATAGCCGTCCAATTTTCAAGCATATTCATTCCGTATGAACTATAGAAATATAAGCATTGGTGCAGTAGATCAGCTTTCTGCAGAATCAAGTTCGATTAAAGGAAAGGCAGGTAATTACCAGTTTAAGCTAACTCCATATTCAAAAGAGATCGTAAGAGTTCAGGTTACTAAAGACCCTCAATTCGATCAATATCCTTTCTCGGTTATTCTAGAACCTGAAAAGGGCGATTATTCTGTTGAAGACAAGGCTGAATTACTAACGCTTGACACGGGAGCTTTTAAAGTAGAGCTACAAAAAGACCCTTTGAGATTTAGTTTCTACGCAAATGACGGCACGCTCATTAATCAAGATGACCCCACATTCGGAATTAGCTGGTTAGGAGAGGAAGTAACTAACTATAAAACCCTTGGCGAAGATGAAATCTTTCTTGGGATGGGTGAAAAAGGTGGAGGTCTGAACCGAAGAGGATCTTCGTTTACCAACTGGAATACTGATGCCTTTGGCTTTGATGATGATACAGATCCTCTATATGTTTCTACTCCATTCTTTATTGGTGTTAGAAATGGAAAAGCATACGGAATTTTCTTAGATAACACTTACAAATCGCATTTCAATTTCGGTGCCTCTAATAATGATAGATTCAGTTATTTCAGTGCTAGCCAAGGAGACCTAAACTACTACTTTATCCATGGTGATAATGTGGGTGAAGTAATTAAGCAATATGCGAAGCTGACGGGTACAACGCATCTTCCGCCTAAATGGAGTTTGGGTTTCCAACAATGTAGATATAGTTATTACCCGGATTACGAAATCTATAACATTGCTGACACCTTTCGTGAGAAGCAAATCCCTGCCGATGTTATCTACTTAGACATTCACTATATGAAGGACTTTATGGCCTTCACCTTTGATGAAAAGAACTTCCCAGACCCTAAGGGACTCATTGACAAACTTGAGTCGCAAGGGTTCAAAGTAGTAGTTATACTCGACCCTGGAATAGCGACTAAAAAAGGATATGGCACTTATGATCGTGGGATTGAAAGAGATGCCTTTGTTAAATACCCTGATGGCACACGTTACGAAGCTTCAGTTTGGCCTGGCAATAGCCACTTTACCGATTTTACATCTAAAGATGGAAGAGCTTGGTGGCAAGAGGAAATGAAGTTCTATACAGAGCTAGGCCTTGAAGGATTCTGGAACGACATGAACGAGCCGGCTTGCTGGGGCCAAGATATGCCTCACCTGATAGAGTTTGACTATGCAGGACAACAGGTGAGTCATAAGAAAGCCAGAAACGTTTACGGTTTTCAAATGGTGCGCGCCACTTATGAGGGCGCTAAAATGCAAATGGACAACAAGCGTCCTTTTACTTTGACTAGATCAGGTTTTAGTGGTGTCCAACGCTACTCAGCAGTTTGGACAGGTGATAACGTAGCGGGTGATGACCACATGATGTTGGGTGTTCGTTTGGTGAATAGTTTAGGAATGGCAGGTATTCCTGTTGCAGGCTATGATGTAGGTGGATTCGTAGAAGAGTCTTCTCCTACCCTTTTCGCGCGTTGGTTAGCCATTGCCACATTTGCACCATTCTTTAGAGTACACAGCATGGTGAATGTTCGAGATTCCGAACCTTGGGCTTATGGTGAAGAGGTAGAGGAAATCTCTAGAAATTACATCAACCTGAGGTATCAAATGATGCCATACTTGTATTCGCTTTTCCACGAAGCACATACTACAGGAATGCCGATCAACAGATCGTTAGCGATTGATTTTACTGATGATCAAGAGATTTACCATGGATATGCACAAAGTGCCTTTACCTTGGGAGAATGGCTACTAGTTTGTCCCTCCGTAAGTAGTCAAGATTATGCTAAGATTTACTTACCTGAAGGAAGATGGTATAAGTTCTTTACCGATGAGGTTTTCCAAGGAAAACAGCACCACATTGTGGAAACAAGCATGGAAGACCTTCCCGTTTATGCCAAAGAAGGGTCTATTATTCCGTTGCAAAGTGTAGTCCAAAACACCAGAGAATCTCATGACGGAGAGCTAAAACTACATATCTATTATGGAGATGTAGAAACAAGTCAACACCTCTACGAAGATGACGGAGAATCCTATGATTTCGAAAAAGGGCGTTTTGCATCTAGAGAAGTTTATTTCTCTGGATTGAATAACCAAATCAGATTTACAAAGCAGATAGGTGACTTTACTTCTGAGTTTAAATCAGTAAAAATTTACCTCCACGGATTCACGGCTGAGACATTTAGGTTAAACGGAAAACCAATTGAAATGCACAAGGAGAGTATTCGATTAATGGAGCCGATAACCGAGTTTGATCCTCTTCCTCAAAGAGAAAAAAAGAACTATCTTATCGAAGATATAGAATGCATCACAACTAACTTTTTACCTGAAGAGATGCTTCTAGAATGGGACTAGATTTTTAATGCCTCAGCCATGAACAAAAAACCACGCCTAAGCTTTCTTCAAATCTGGAATATGAGTTTCGGATTTCTGGGCATTCAAATGGGTTTTGCCCTTCAAAATGCAAATACCAGTAGAATTTTTGAAACCCTTGGTGCAGACACCAAGAGTCTAGCAATTTATTGGCTAGCTGCTCCAGTAACCGGTCTGATTATGCAGCCGATCATCGGCTACTATTCTGACAGAACTTGGAGCCCTAAATGGGGTAGAAGAAGACCTTACTTTGCTATTGGCGCCATTACAGGAACCTTGGCCCTATTGGCTATGCCCAATTCAGCGGCACTATGGATGGCTGTTGGTGTACTTTGGATAATGGACGCCTCTATCAATATAACCATGGAGCCATTCCGTGCTTTTGTTGGTGACCTACTTCCAGATGAACAAAGAACATCTGGCTTTGCCATGCAGAGTTTCTTTATTGGTATTGGTGCTTTGGTGGCTTCTTTTATGCCATGGATTTTTGCCAACTGGTTAAATATTCCAAATACGGCTCCTGAAGGCGAGATCCCTCCTTCTGTAAAATATGCCTTCTACATAGGTGCGGCTATGTACTTCATTACAGTTATGTGGACAGTCTTTACCACTAAAGAATATCCGCCTGAAGAAGATGAGAATCACGATGAACCTGCAATGACTTCAGAAGAAGAAGGCAAGTTTGGACAACTATTCACCAAGCTTGGCTCTATTCTCACCATACTTGGGGCAGTATTTTCTGCCATTGTCGCTGCCACAGGCATAGACCCTCAATTACACGTTTTAGGTGGCGGTTTAATCTTTTTTGGTCTTGTGCATCTCATAGGAGCTTCTTTAACCAAAAAGGGTAAGACAAAGGCCGCGCTTGTCCATATTGTAAAGGATTTCAACACCATGCCTAAAACCATGGTCCAATTAGCAGTAGTTCAATTCTTCACATGGTTTGCCTTATTCTCAATGTGGATTTACACAACCTCTGCAGTTACTTCTCATATCTACGGCACTGATGATACTACCTCTGCTTTATATAACGAAGGTGCAGACATGGTAAGTAATCTATTTGGTGGATACAATGGAATCGCAGCCTTAGCCGCTATACTAATTCCTTGGATTGCGAGAAAAACCAATCGTAAGATAACACATATGATTGCTCTATTTTGTGGTGGTGCAGGCTTAATATCAATGTACTTCGTTAGCGATCCTCAAATGCTATGGTTGAGCATGGTAGGCGTTGGTATTGCCTGGGCTAGTATTCTATCCATGCCTTATGCCATTTTATCGGGTTCGTTACCATCAGATAAAATGGGCTATTATATGGGGGTGTTTAATTTCTTTATCGTAATCCCACAAATTATGGCAGCATCCGTATTAGGCTTTATTCTTACCACCTTTTTTGGAGGAGAGACCATAATGATTCTAGTCTTAGGCGGGGTCTCAATGATTCTATCAGGCTTACTCTGTCTTAGAGTTGAAGACACTCAATAAGTGGATGTAACTGAAATTTTAATTCTCTTCGGTGTAGGATTTTTAGCGGGAATCATCAATACACTGGCAGGTGGTGGTTCTCTGCTCACGCTTCCGCTGCTCATATTCTTAGGCCTTCCGCCAAATGTAGCCAATGCCACCAATCGAATTGGGGTTTGGTTCAATGCTTTCTTCGCTATGAGGGGTTTTAAATCCAAGGGAGTAGACATTGGAGCTTATGGCATTTGGCTAGGAGTGGTTGCATTGTTCGGTGCTGCACTCGGATCATTTATCGCTGTTGATATTAAAGGGGAAACCTTCAATAAAATCTTGGCTATACTCATAATCTTCATTATTGGTTATATGGTATTTGGCAATAAAAAAGCAGGTACTGGTTATGAGAAGATGGATACCAAGTCTAAAATATTGGGCTTTATAGCCTTCTTTGGCATAGGGGTTTATGGGGGCTTCATCCAAGCAGGCGTAGGCTACCTCATCATGTCTTCTCTAGCTTTTATTCACCGTTTCGATATGGTTAAGATCAACATGATCAAGGCACTATCTGTAGTGATTTATACTTTGTCTGCCATTGGGATATTTATCTTTTACGATCTCATCAATTGGGAGCTGGGTATAGCTTTAGCAATAGGCAGCTCTCTCGGTGGATGGCTAACCAGCCGTTGGAGCACTAAGATCAACGACAAATACCTTAGGTACTTTGTGATGATCACTGCCTTTGCCTTTGCTGTCAAACTATTCTTTTTCTAATACTTCAAAATTCTTATCCCCCAATCTTCAGAATTTCTAGGTGGGTCAGCATTCCACTTTTTAAAACTATGTGAGTCATCCGATTTATATACCAGTCTATATGCACCCTTTTCTAAGACTATTCGTTCTCTGAATTCTCTATTCTTCTTCGCTCCTCCTGCATGTTTGGAATCTCCATATCGCATTTCGTAAACAACATCACCTGTCTCTATATCTTGAATGTATCCATAATCATACATTTCATTATACTCACCTTCACCGAGTCCTAGAATGACTACTTCCGTATCCTCTTCAATTTCAAATTGCTCCCGAATCACTTCATTATTCCCAACTAGCGATATGTCAGCAATTAAGCTTTCACTTTTAAGATCTTCTGGAGAAACGACTTCGATTTTTTCAATTGCTGAATCGTTTACCGGATAGACCTGAATTCCCCACTTTTCTTCCTCTCGAGGTTTTGCTGAATTCCAACTTCTGTATGCATGCGACCCATCAGATGAATAATACACAACATAATTTCCGGGCTCTAGACTTATCTTTTCTTTAACCCATCTATTTTTTTCTGCTCCGCCAGCATGTTCAGTATCCCAACTATCCATCTCCCAGACAATCTCTCTAGTGTCGGCATTTATGATCCAGCCATAGTCAACCATATCTCTGCGGTTACCTTCTTCTCCATAACAAACAATTAGTACTTCGGCTTCCTTGTTGACTCTGAGTCCTTGAGATAAAAGTTCGTTGTTTCTTACACGGCTAAGATCTACTAGTGGTGTTCCTGTCTTTGGTTGCTTATACTCAACTACATGGGTGGCATCTGTTGAGGAACTTGGCCAAATGGTTACTCCCCAAAATTCTGGGTCATCAGGAGGTATTGCATTCCAACCTCCATAATCATGAGAATCATCTGTGACATAGCTAACCTTGTAACTACCTGCTTCTAAGTTGATACTTCGTTTTGTAGATATATTCTTGGATGCGCCACCAGCATAGTCACTGTTTTTGTATGACATTTCAAATACGCGCTCTTGAGAGGCTGCATTATAAATCCAGAAATAATCAAAGGCTTCATTACGCTCTCCCTCCCCAACAGCATAGATGTCTAAATTCGTCTTAGTTGTAAGTGTAAAACCAAATTCTAATTTTTCATTCTCTTCCGTTCTCGTAAAGGCAACTATTGAACTCTCGAGTTTTTCACTAATGGCATCGCTGAGGCTTATTGGTCTAAGGGAAGGAGCAGAAACTACAACTCCTAGTTCTCGCTGATAGCGTTGGTTATATTCTGTTCTTCTTCTAGAACGGAAAATGACATGCATTAAATCACCAAAACTGTCTATATCATTTGCCCTATCCTTCCAAGCTATATTCTGAGCACTACCTCCTCCGAAGTATAATTCATATTTACCTTCTTCTAATTGCAGTTTCTTATCAATTGCTCTTAGTCCAAACAAGTCTTGGTCATCTCCACCGTCTCCTCTCCTAATAGTTCCTTCTTCATCGAGCCAGTGCCAAACTACTTCTCTTGTTTCCGTATCAATTATCCAAGCATAGAAGAGTAAGGTCTCCCACCCTTTTCCAAATATGCCCGCATTACCTGAGATTGTAACTTGTGAATCTGAAGTCAATTCAAAGGCTTTACCTCTGACCTCTTCAGAATATGCTCCATTCACTTCAACTTGCTGAGACCAGCAGAACACCGGTAAAAGCATAAAAATTGTCTTGTAAAAAAATTTCATGATTTGAGTTTTATACTGCTGATCCTTCCAATTTCAGTGCCTGATTGAATAATCATACTTGATTAAGTGTTTCGGCACTTTTGGAGATAGAGTTTTGCCCATTCTTGGACACACAGTGTTATAAAAACAAACATTTGTATGATCGCTAAGCCATCAGTCTGGTCCCTTTTCTTGATTATCCGTTAGTTGTTTTAACTTGTGTATGTGAACTCTTTAGAATCTTTAAGAACCTCGGTTGAACGCTTTGTAGCGCTTGATGAAGAAGAATGGAAGCAGTTTTCTATGAACTGGATTCCTTTTTCTTTTGACAAGGGAGAAACGGTTACTAGAATCGACCAAGTAGAGCCGTATTTCTATCATGTGAACAAAGGTTTGATGAGGGGCTATTTTGATGCAGATGGAACTGAATACAATATTGGTTTTTCTTATGACGGAGATTACAGCGGAATCTACGATTCGTTCGTAACCCGAAAACCATCTGATTGGACTTTAGAAACACTTGAACCCACTTATGGCCTTAAAATAGGTTATGATCAATTTGAAGCATTGTTCGACTTAAATCCTAAGTTTGAAAGATGGGCTAGAAAGTTTTATCAAAGTGCTTTAATAGGGTTGGGTTTATTCATTAGAGGTTTACTGGCTGATACAGCAGAAGAAAAATACAGAAAGCTTATCGCAAGAAGCCCACACGTGATACAGCGTATTCCACAAAAACATTTAGCGTCTTACTTGGGAATGAGTCCCGAAACCTATTCAAGATTAAGGGCAAAGATTCGCGACTGAACTTGATCTATATCAAGTAGCTTTAATGAGCTCCCCTTTAAGTTTGCATCAACAAAAGGTCAAAAACATGAAAATTGAAAAGCATTTACATATCAAGAACTCTGTTGAAGGTTTCGAGCATATTATTCAAGACACTAAAAACCTAATAGATGGATTGAGCAAACAGCAACTCAACATGCCTGAGGCTCCTGATAAATGGAGCATACTACAATGCCTAAAACACATGTCTATTGCGGCACAAGTGTATGTAGTAAACATAGAAAAAGTTCTAGACCGTAATGCACCAGGCAGAAATGGAGATGTGTTTGTATCTAACTGGAAAGGAGACATGTTTACACGATTAATCTCTCCTAATTCTAATGGAGAGGTTCGTAGACCAATTCAAACATTCAGGTCTATGAATCCAATAGAAATGCTTGATATGGATAATACTTTAAACGAGTTTATACAAGTTCATAGTAGATTAATCGAACTCATAAAGCTTTCCGAAAGCTATGATATAACCAGAACCAAAGTGGCAACGGCTCTTGGTCCAATGGTGAAACTAAGACTTGGTGATGCTTACAGATTTCTGCTCGGGCATGCCGAAAGGCATATGGTCCAACTTAAAAGAATTAAAAAAGCCATCATTCAATAATCTCGATTATACCTATCTTCATAACCAATGAAGGAGACTGAAGAAGAGGTACAAGATGATTACCCTAGAAGACCCAGAGGCTTAGGTATTGGTACTGGCATCGCCATTGGTGTTGGCATAGGCTTGGCCATGGGAAACATAGCCATTGGAATAGGTGTTGGTATCGCCATGGGTTTTGGCTTTGAAGCCATTAATAGACTCAAACACAAAAAATAGTAGAACTCCGCCCTATTTATGTTGTTAGTGACAACTATTTATTGACAATACACCAATCCTTTCGCACATTTATGACGTGCGAACACGTTTAATCACCATTTGTCTTTTATCTATTCTGGTTTTTGGGCTGGAATCTTTCGCGCAAGAAGAAATTCAGGTGGTTTCTTTGAACATCAGATACGGCACGCCTGGTGATGGCGAAAACAAGTGGAAAAGCAGAAGAGATCGTGTTTTCACCGTATTCGATCGATATAAAGATGGAATAATTGCTACTCAAGAAGGAGACCCTCTTCAATTCAGAGAAATTCTTAAAAAGGTTAAGGATTTAGATGTTGTTTATCGGTCAAGAACGCTGGAAGATGATGATGGCCCAGCACATGCCGTTTTCTACAACAAAAAGATGTGGTCTGTTGAAGATCATACAACCTTTTGGCTGAGTGATATACCCGATCAACCTGCAACAAAAAGCTGGGGCAATACCTTACCCAGAATAGCCACACAAGTAATTCTAAAGAACAAACAGTCGGGCAAAAAACTAAGGCTACTGAATACGCTGCTGGATCACAGATCACAAAATAGTAGAATAAGAAGCACTGAACTTATTCTTAGAACCATGATGACTGAAGCGGAACAAATGCCCACAATATTGCTAGGTGGTTTTAACGTGACAAAGGACGATGACGTGATCAAAAGGATTAAGGAATTCTTTACCGATACTTACTCAGGAGACGAACTGGAAGGGTGTACTTATCACGGTTATAATGGTGGCAGTCATTGCCCTAGAATAGATTACATATTTTACGACCCAACCTCAGGACTGAAGCTTAACAGTTTTGAAATCGACAGATGGAAGAGCAAGCAATACTTTTATCCTTCAGATCACTATCCTTTGGTTACCAAGTTTAGTTGGTAGCAGGTTTCTTTTTTCTGTTAGTGATTATAATACCCAATAGAATAGCTAAAATTCCTAAGATTTGGCCTAGCATTAGTTTTTCACCATCTATCAAGCCCCACGTAATAGCAACTATTGGAATAAGATAGGTAACCATGCTTGAGAAAATTGGCGTGGTAATCTGAACTAGCTTGTTGAATAATACCAATGCCACAGAAGTACTCATTACACCCAATAGCGCAACATATCCAAGCGCCCTAAGTGCTCCTGGCTCATTAGTCAAAGTGTCAATAAATGGTGTACCTGCAAAAAGATAAACAGCTGCAATTGGCCCTACCAAGGCAACGCTAATCGCAGTTATAACAAGCGCCTTTAGATCACCCAAATAGTACTTGATCAAATTTAGATTAGTGCCATAACAGGCCGTTGCCACTACAATAAAAATGACATAGTAATTAAAACTACCAAAACCCTCTGCACCACTGGTTACAAGTATGCTTGTACCAACAAATGCGAGCAAGACACCTAAATACTTAGACTTTTCGAATTTCTGTTTGAAGAAGGTAGCACCAACGATAAGTACAAAAATTGGCACCAGACCATTCAGCACTCCAGTTACACCACTGTCTAATCTAGTTTGGCCAATCGCAAATAAAAATGCGGGAATAAAAGTACCTAGCAAGCCCACACCAAAGAGAAGCTTTATATACTTACGATCGATTTTCGGTAAATGAGAAATGGCCACCGGTAACAAGAAAATTGCCGCAGCCACAATTCTCATGGCACCCACCTCTCCTGCAGAATACACCTCTAAACCCTTCTTTATGAGAATAAAAGAAGAGCCCCAAATAAGTGCTAATACGATAAGTATTACCCAAGAATAGACCTTTGTACTTTTCACTACTTTTCGAAAAGCCCAAAAGTAGAGTTTTTGTTCATCTGTTCCGAGTTTTATTTATGCCATGGCGTAGGCCCCTTCGAACGCGTACTCAATCTCATCGAGTAAACCAAAAAGCTCGTTGGAATCCATAGACTCTACAAGTCTGGTCCTGTAGGGTTTAAAATCACGAATACCTCTAAAGTAGTTGGTGTAATGTCTTCTCATTTCAAAGATACCTTGCTTCTCACCTTTCCATTCAAGAGAGAATTTCAAATGTCTCTTGGCGACATCTACCCTTTCTTTTAATGTAGGGACAGGTAATTTTTCTCCTGTTTCGAAGTAATGTTTGATTTCATTGAAAATCCAAGGGTAACCAATGGCGGCACGGCCGATCATAATGCCATCTACACCATACGTGTTTCTATACTCCAATGCTTTTTCAGGTGAATCAATATCTCCGTTACCAAAAATTGGAATATGTATATCCTGGTGGTTCTTAACTTCGGCAATCTTTGTCCAGTCAGCTTGCCCTTTGTACATCTGCTTTCTTGTACGACCGTGTATGGTTAAAGCCTGAATACCCACATCCTGAAGTCGTTTGGCAACCTCTACAATCTGAATAGTACTATCATCCCAACCCAATCTGGTTTTAACAGTAACGGGTAAACTCACTTGCTTGACAATCTCTTCTGTCATTTTCTGCATCTTAGGCAGGTCTAACAAAATACCTGCTCCAGCACCCTTACAAGCTACTTTTTTAACTGGACAGCCATAATTAATGTCAACTATTTCAGGCTGCGCCTTTTCTGCAATCTCAGCTGCTTGGCGCATAGATTCAATCTTATCACCAAAAATCTGGATACCAATTGGGCGCTCATAATCGTAGATATCTAGCTTCTGAACACTCTTTTCTGCGTGACGTATTAATCCTTCTGAAGAAATAAACTCCGTATACATTAAATCTGCACCATTTTCCTTGCAAACTGCACGGAATGGTGGGTCACTTACATCTTCCATTGGTGCCAACAACAATGGAAATTCTCCTACCTCTATGTTTCCTATCTTAACCAAAGCGCTTTCGAAAATTCGCGTAAATTTACGCCATTATGTCAAAACTTGGTAGAGGGGTAGATGTTTCTGGAGAATTTACAGGTGTTGCATCTACATTAATTGTATTTGGCTTGCTCCTGGCAGGCTTTTTTATTGGGCAATTTGTTGCTGGATTGGTAGCAGCAGTCTTAGCCATAATTAATGGATTGTCAATTCAAGAGTTTGGTGATAACCCTAATTCGCTTTATGATTACCTAAGCCTGACAGAAGTATTACTCTCACAAGTACTTTACACCGTAGTTTTCACCTTTGTTACGCCTTGGTTCTATTTGAGACTCTTTGCCAAGAAGAAATTTGAGCAGCTCAGTATAACGGGTATCGACCCAAAATTGGCCATCATAACGGTACTCGGTACCTTCTCATTCATGTTTGTGAACGCCTATGTTATTGAATGGAATACGAACATTGTATTACCTGAATTCATGAGTGGCTTTGAGGAATGGGCGAAGGAATTAGAACGCCAACTAGCCGAAACAACCGAAAAATTTACCGACTTCCAGAATTTCCCTGAATTTATGGTGGGCTTGATTGCTATATCAATTTTACCTGGAATTGGAGAAGAATTTCTATTTAGAGGCGTACTTCAAAACAGTCTGCATAAATGGACGAAAAACGTACATGTAGCTATATGGGTCTCGGCATTTCTTTTCTCAGCTATTCACCTTCAATTTTATGGTTTATTCCCTAGAATGTTATTAGGAGCACTTTTTGGTTATCTCTATGTATGGTCAGGAAGCTTGTGGTACGCTATCATTGCTCACATTGCTAATAATGGAATAGCAGTGATAATAGCCTATGCTACGACTACAAATCTTGATGAAACAGAAAATGTTCCAGTACTGATATCTATAGGAGGGCTGTTGGTATTTGTTCTTTTAATGGTTTTCTTCAAGAAACTGAGCGCAGGAAATTCCATCTCAAGTGAATAGCTGGCAAACCGTATTTACTACCACACAACTTTACCAAGCCGACATTGTGAAAAACGTTTTGGCTCATAGGGGCATTCAGGCGGTTATTATCAATAAACAAGATACAGCTTACAAATTCGGTAATATTGAAGTAAACGTTAGCCAAGACTCAGTACTGATGGCAATCAAAATCATTGAAGATATTAAGTGGAAAGATGAATAACCTCGCGATAAGAATTATTACGGCATTAATAGGCGCCACAGTTCTTATTGGTGCAATTGTCTGGAATGCCTTGGGCTTTGCCATTGTCTTCGGCATTATTATGCTACTTACACTTAGAGAGTTTTATGGATTGGCAAGAAAATCAGGAGCAAACCCTTTCGAATTGTGGGGATTGATTTTGGGACTAGTTTCCTTTTCAATACTCTTCTACTCATTTGAAGTAGAACCATTACAAGAAATGTATTGGCTTCTTCCTGTACTGTTTTCAGTAGTATTCATCTATCCATTAATTCAACTGAACAGAACCAACGCAATTGATTGTTTGGCTATCTCCGTGCTGGGCTTATTCTACATTGCTTTACCCTTTTGTCTTTTGATTCCCGTGGCTTTTGTGCAGGGAGCATATCATTTCGAATTAATCATTGGAATTCTGTTCATTCAATGGGCTAATGACTCAGGAGCTTACTTTTCAGGTAAGACATTTGGAAAAACTAAGCTTTTCGAAAAAGTCTCGCCTAACAAAACTTGGGAAGGAACTATAGGTGGGGCTTTACTTGGGTTGGCATTTGCTTACGGGTTTTTCCACTTCTTTGGAGTGTTTGCCGTTTATCATTGGTTAGCCTTGGGCTTGATCATATCAGTATTCGGAACTTTAGGAGATTTGGTAGAGTCACTGTTCAAAAGAACGTTAGCTATAAAGGACTCAGGATCAAGTCTTCCCGGCCATGGTGGATTTCTAGATCGCTTCGACAGTTTATTACTTGCTTTACCTTTCGCAACTGCCTACATTCACTACGTGATTTAAGTCATAAAATATGGGTAACACAGTTGACTGTTATCGCGTATTTTTTACTTAATTTTGAACCGATTTAATCAACAAACCACTCCCTATGGGTTACATTGAACCGGCTCCGATTAAGGATAAAGCCAATCCTTTTGAGTCAATGATGTCTAGGTTCAACATCGCTGCAGAAGCGTTGGGACTAGACGATGAGATCTACAACGTTCTCAAATCTCCATCTAAACAAGTCTCAGTTTCACTTCCTGTTACAATGGACGATGGTTCCATTAAAGTATTCGAAGGTCACAGGGTAATTCACTCCAACATTCTTGGACCATCTAAAGGTGGTGTAAGATATGCTATGGACGTGCACTTAGATGAAGTTAAAGCACTCGCTGCATGGATGACATGGAAATGTGCTGTGGTAGATATCCCTTATGGCGGTGCCAAAGGTGGTATAAAGTGTAACCCTAGAGAAATGTCAAAGGGTGAAATTGAAAGATTGACAAGAGCTTATACTCAGGCTATGTCTGGTGTATTTGGTCCTGATAGAGATATTCCCGCTCCAGATATGGGCACGGGCCCAAGAGAGATGGCCTGGATGATGGATGAATACTCTCGTGGTGAAGGTGTTACGGTTAACGCTGTTGTTACCGGTAAGCCTTTAGTACTTGGTGGATCATTAGGCAGAGTTGAGGCTACAGGCCGTGGTGTAATGGTTTCTGCCTTAACAGCCATGGAGAAATTGAAGATCAATCCTTATCACGCTACTATGGCGGTTCAGGGTTTTGGTAACGTAGGTTCTTACGCTGCACTACTACTTTCTGAAAGAGGTGCTACCATTCAAGCGGTGAGTGATATCTCAGGTGCTTATTACAACGAGAAAGGAATCGATATCAAGAAAGCTATCGGTTATAGAAACAATAACAACGGAACACTAGAAGGTTTTGATGGTGCAGAATTACTAGACAAACCCGAAGATTTGCTCACACTAGATGTTGACGTATTAGTACCTGCAGCTGTAGAGGATGTTATCCATAAAGGCAATGTAGATCAGGTAAAAGCGAAGCTAATCGTAGAAGGAGCTAATGGCCCAACATCTGCAGAAGCTGATGCGATTATCAACGAAAAAGGTATAATGGCTGTACCAGACATTTTAGCAAATGCTGGTGGTGTAACAGTATCTTATTTTGAGTGGGTTCAAAATAGACTTGGTTATAAATGGACGCGTGAGCGTGTTAACCGTAGATCTGACAGAATTATGAAAGAGGCGTTTGAAAAAGTTTATAGCGCTTCGCAACAGTATAAAGTGCCAATGAGAATTGCTGCCTACATAGTGGCAATTGATAAAGTAGCTGAGACCTACAAATTCAGAGGCGGATATTAATCTAAAGATTATGACAATTCATAAAGAGGGCCGTGCATTCTTGTTGGCCCTTTTTCTTATTCTAACAGGAATTGATTTAGCTGTTTACTTCTTAACTGAATTGCCGTTTGGAATTCAAGTGGGAATATATGGCGCTTCACTCCTCCTCTTTTTGTTTTTCCTGCAGTTTTTTAGGAACCCAAAAAGAAAGTTTGATTTAGACGAGAAACAAATTCTAGCACCTTGCGATGGTAAGGTAGTAGTGATTGAAAAGACTACAGAACCAGAGTATTTCAAAGGAAAAGAGCGGATCCAGATATCGATTTTTATGTCTCCGCTAAACGTCCATGTCAACAGGAATCCGGTAACAGGACTAGTGAAGTATTTCAAATATCATCCCGGAAAATACTTAGTAGCATGGCATCCTAAGTCTAGCACTGAGAACGAAAGAACAACAGTAGTGTATGAAATACATAAAGGTGTTGAAGTACTTGTTAGGCAGATTGCCGGTGCTGCGGCTAGAAGAATTAAATGGTATATCGAAGAGCAACAATGTGTTATTCAAGCCAAAGAGTTTGGCTTTATCAAGTTTGGCTCAAGAGTAGATTTATTCTTGCCTTTAGATGCTAAGATATGTGTAGAAAATGGCCAGAAAACTAAAGGGGGTCAAACTGTAATTGCTGAGATACCTTAGCCTAAAGAAATTTCTCAATCAGCTTGATCAGCTGTTCAAGATATTCTCTGTCAACTTCATCAAAATCAGAAAGCTGGTCTGAATCTACATCGAGGATAAGCGCTACTTTTTCATTTTTGAAAGCTGGTAGCACAATCTCAGATTTAGAATCAGAGGAACATGCAATATGTCCGGGAAACTCGTCTACATTTTCTACAATGATTGTTTCTGCTTTTTCCCAAGCTGTACCACAAACTCCTTTGCCCAATGCAATTCTGGTACAAGCAATTGGTCCTTGGAATGGTCCTAAAACCAATTCATCATGCTTCACTAGGTAAAAACCTACCCAAAAGAAATCCATTCCATATTTGAGAGCAGAAGCAATGTTGGCAAGATTTGCAGTAACATCCTCTTCACCATAAATCAAAGCCTCAATCTGAGGAAGGAGTGACTTATATTTTTCAGCCTTAGTGGCTGACTGCTCGATGATTAATTCTTCTGCCATGGTTTTTCAGTAAGGTGCAAATGTAACGAGGAATGAGTGAATTCAGTTCAAAGCTGGACGTCATTCTGAGGTAGTTTACGACCGAAAGAACCTGCCTGTCGGCAGGCAGGTTACCTAAATTATTGATAAGACTCTTTCGGCCCCGAAGTCTCGGGACTCTCAGAGTGACGTTTTACTTAGATAGATGTGTAAGCGATCACCAGCGATATCCGCTTCCGAAATCAACTTACCTTGAATAGTAGGCGCTTTGATTCCTGTTCCAAATTCAGTTTGACTGGTAAAAACCCTGGCCTCATCCCAAAGGTCCTCATTTATAAAAGAATTAAGCGTAGCACTTCCTCCTTCAATGATTACGGATTGTATTTTGCGTTGATACAGGTCTTTCAATATTTCGTTCACCATATTGGATGAGTCGATTTGGGCATAAGCAAGGTTATCTCGTTCCTCCGACTTGATGGTATTATAAACCACAGTAGGTATCTCACCATTGAAAAGATTGAGTCCTGAATCTAGTTCAAGATTCATATCAATAACCAATCGCAAAGGATCTTTTCCTGCCCAACTTCTTACATTCAATTTAGGGTCATCATACTTAGCTGTATTCTTACCAACTAGAATAGCATCTTCCTCTGCTCTCCATTGATGGACCAAACTGCGAGATTGTGCATTACTAATCCATTTCGAATCATAATTTTCTCGAGCCACAAATCCATCTGTTGTTTGGGCCCACTTGAGAATCACATAAGGTCTTTGCTTTTCAATCGATGTGAAGAATCGGGCATTTTGGTCTCTGGCTTGATCTGAAAGGATACCTTGTACCGTCTCAATTCCTCCATTATTTAAAATCTCGATTCCTTTTCCCGCTACAAGTGGGTTTGAATCAGAAGCACCAACAACAACCTTCTTGACACCTTTTGAAACTAACATATTAGCACAAGGTGGCGTTTTGCCATGATGTGAGCAGGGCTCAAGTGTAACGTAAACGGTTGACTCTTTTAGCAATGATTGATCGGCCACTGAATTCACAGCATTTACTTCAGCATGAGCCTCGCCATATTTTCTGTGCCAGCCCTCTCCTATGATCTGATCATTATGAACGATTACACAGCCCACCATAGGATTAGGGCTAACAGAGCCTCTGCCAAGTTCAGCTAGCTCCAAAGCTCTTTTCATGTATGATTCTTGTTGATCAGTCATAATTCTGGCGCAAGTTACTTAATGAAACTTTCACCCCGGCCCTAAAGGGTGTGCGTATTTAATGTACAAAACAATTTAAAAGTCCCCTTTAGGGGATTTAGGGGTATTATGTACTTTTACAACATGCCTGTAGTTTCTGCAAAGTCTATATATCAACAAGTTTTTGATACAATTGAATCTCTGTATGGAAAACGAGAGGCAGGTAGCTTAGCTGCTGCCTATCTTTTCGATCGTTGGCATATCGATAGAATCAAACTCTCTATGAACTTGGAGTTGGCGATTGATGATAGAATGCTCAAAAGCGATTTGCGAAAACTACAACAAGGCATGCCTCTTCAACACGTAGTAGGCTTTCAAGAGTTCTTCGGTCATAAGTTTCAGACCAACCATCATGCGCTCATCCCTCGACCAGAAACCGAAGAATTAGTAGAATGGGTGATAGAAACCATATCAGATTTACCTTCCGAGTCTATTTTAAAAGTTTTAGATATCGGGACAGGAACTGGATGTATACCCATTAGTGTAGATCTAGCATACGATTACCTTGAATGCACAGGAATAGATATTTCAGAAGAGGCCTTAAAATTAGCTGAAACTAACGCCAAAAGGCTTGGCTCTGCTTGTTCTTTTCAAAAGCTAGACATTCTCTCAAACTCGCTCGAAAAAGACACTTGGGATATCATTATTTCAAATCCACCTTATATTCCTGAAAGTGATAGGTCTCAAATGCATAAAAATGTATTAGACTTTGAGCCAGGGTTGGCTCTTTTTGTTTCGAATGAAGACCCACTGGTTTTTTATCGCACCATTGCTCAAAAGTCGAGCTCAGCCTTGAAGAAAAGTGGACTCCTTTTCTTTGAGATCCATGAGAGCTATGGAAATGAGGTGAGGAAGTTACTAAGTGATGAAGGATATGAAGACATTGAACTGAGGCAGGACATTAACGGGAAGGATCGTATGTTAAAGGCTGTAAGAAAATGAGAGATCTTATTCTCTTGCATGGAGCCTTAGGTAGTGCCTCTTCCCTTGCTCAACTCAAAATTGAATTAGATGAAAAGTTCAATTGTCATTCATTCAACTTGGGCGGTCATGGCAAATCACCATTCAATAAATCTGGCTTCGGTATTGAGGTTTTTGCAGAAGAATTAGGAGAGTTCATCTTAGATAAAGGACTAAATAATCCGAATATATTCGGATACAGTATGGGTGGTTATGTGGCCTTGTATTTGGCATCCAAGCAATCCGTTTCGTTGGGCAAGATTATCACGCTCGGAACCAAATTCGCATGGACAAAGGAATCAGCAGCGCACGAAACCAGCCGAATGATTCCAGAAACAATGGAACAGAAAATTCCCGCTTACACGAAAAAATTAGCGTTAACTCATGGTTCGGAATGGAAATCTCTCGTTCTCAACACTGCTCAAATGATGAAGGGACTTGGCGAGGCTCCACTTCTCACTTCAAAAACACTTAAAACCATTAAGAACGAAGTTCTTATTCTGAGAGGCTCTGAAGATAAAATGGTGACTGAAGAAGAAAGTATATGGGCATCATCTCAGCTCACCAATGGGTCTTTTAACGTTCTTGATAATCAACCTCATCCTATTGAAAAAGTAAGCACTAGCCTACTGACACAAGAGATTCTTAACTTTCTTTAGCTACTATTTTTTTAGTAGATCTACTATATATATAGTAATATTACTATAATTGTAGTATGAAAGAACTCACCAAGGCGGAAGAACGCATCATGCAAATGCTCTGGAAGCTAGAAAAAGCATTTACCAGAGAGATTCTTGATGAATTTAAAGAAGATAAACCCAGCTATACCACAGTAGCCACAGTACTTGGTGTGTTAGAACAAAAAGGGTTTGTAGCTCATAATGTGCTTGGAAATAGTAAACAGTACTACCCATTAATCACAAAAGACAAGTATAGCGATTTTGCCATGTCAAATGTATTAGGCAAGTACTTCGAAGGTTCACTAAGCCAACTGGTATCCTTTTTTGCAGAAAAGAAAAAACTCGATTTAAACGAGCTTAATGAAATCATAGACATTCTAGAATCTAAAAAGTAAGTAAATGAACACAATACTAAACTGGAGCCTCCAATCGACACTTGTCTTGAGTATACTCTTTTTAGTGTACTTCCTTTGCTTTAGGAACAATACTTCAATCAAGCTTAGAAGAAAAATACTACAGGGTATAGTACTCATTTCTATTCTAAGTCCACTTCTAAAATTTGATGTGTCTGAAAGTAAAAGTTGGATGGAGCATCCTATAATTGAGCTAGATGAGAAAATCATATCGACTATATCAGTTTCAAACACAGAGGAAACAACAATTGATACGCCAACAGACCTTCAATCAACCGAAGCTCCAATTGACTATCAACTGTTAGTCTACCAAATTGGAGTTTTAGCGTTCCTAACAATATTCATCATCCAAATCGGAAGAATAATTCTGATAATCACTTTGGGGCAATGGCATAGAGATAACAAGTTGATTATTATTAATCATGGACTTGTAAAAGCGCCAAGCTCGTTCCTATTCGCCATTCTAATGCCAAAGGAAATTACGCTAGATCCTAAGGATAAAAAGATCATAATTGAACATGAAAGCCAGCATATTCAACAAAAACATAGCCTTGATATTCTGCTCGTCTCCATACTTCAAATCTTTACTTGGTTCAATCCTATGCTATTCTGGATAAGATCTGAGTTTAAAAATATTCATGAAGCTCTGGCAGATAGGGCAACACTCAAAAAGGTAAACAACAAAGAGTATCTGCGAGTATTATTAGCCTCCGCATTTTCAACGCATTCCACCAGTTTAAGCCATTGCTTTGGTCAGAAGTATGGTTTGGTCAAGAGAATTCGACTCATTCAAAAACAACAAACCACCATGAAAAGAACTGCTCTAAGCCTTTTTGCCTTTTCGATTATTTCGCTGGGTATTATTGGTATTAATGTTCTAAACGCACAAGAAGTAAAAACAGAAAACCCTTTGATTAAACGTCTAGAACAGCTATTTGCGAAGGACATTATGGATTTAGATCAAAATGAAAGACATGAAGTTTTAACTAATCTAAGAGCTAAATCAGAAGGTTACCCTGTTGTAAATTCTAGAAAGGAAGCTTTGGTACTTTTCAAAAGAGATCAGAATAATAACAATGGTGCAATGTACTACACTCGTGATCTGACCAAAAGACTTGAAACGAAGCTAGCAAAGATCAAGGAAATATATGCAGGGAAAGAAATAAGTTGGCGGTACATTCAGAATTCGAGTGAAACAGACTACTCCAGTAGCTTTGCAGGTTCAATGGCGCCACTTTATGTAGGAAAACTGTCCCCTGATGACAAAGATGAACTCGTGAATTTAGCGTTAGCCGATAGCAGTTTAAACAGGGTAAGATTTCTATCGAGAACTTATCCAGTGTATTATTTCGGTCTTAATGAAGTGAAAGATGAATTCAAGAATAGTGTCAGGAATCACGTTAACTATGTCTTATTCTACGAGTATCTAGCAGATGCAGATGAAAAAGTCTATACTGAAAGACAAGTAGACAAGTTACCAGAACCTATCGGTGGATTAGCCGCCTTTGAAAGAGCCATTGCTCTAGATGTAACTCTTCCCTCAAATATTGACAAAAGCATGCTTCCTGAGACAATAGACTTTGAAGCCATTATCTATGGAGGAAAGCAAATACACAGTGTGGACTTGATAACCAAAGTAAGAGGAGCAGATAAAAAGAATGATGACCTGTATAAGTTCTATGGCTCAATCATTAAAGATATACAAGACAAAACCAGGACATTCTATTCTTGGAAAAGTGGCATAAAGGATGGCAAGGATGTAAGGGTTAGAATGAAAATTTCTATTCCCACCAAGTTCATGTTGTAAACTATTTATAGATATCAGTCTTTACTTGTTCAACCAGCCAGATGGGTTTCTGGTTGGTTTGGATGCTTACCTTGCCTGTAGCTTCTGCGGTTAGTTCAAACGAAAGGTCCAACATCTCATCTTGCTTGTCTTCAAAAAAGCCACTCGTTTTGATAAAAGTATTTTCCTGAATGGGATGCAAACCAAAAGCATGGCCAACTTCCACCCATTTCTCAAACTTAGAAGTATGAATCAACACCCACTTATGATTTTGATGAAAGACCGAAGCATGAATATGTTTCGCTTCAGACTTAACAATGTCTAAAACTTGAGACTGATAAATATCTGCCATGATGTTTACAGCAGGATAATTTTCATCTAACAAGTAAACGATCCCTGAAGCAAGTAAATCGGCATGCTCAAATCCTAATACCGAAACTGGAGATTGTGTCTTAAGTCGCTCTTTCCATTGATCTATTTCAGCCAAGTTCATTACCACCACATCAATCTTGATTCCCCAATGTAAGACCTCTTCTAAGGCATTTTGAGTGACCAAAACTGTTGGACTCCATTCTAATAATTGATCTACAGATTCAATATCTAATGCAGAGGGGTCATCGATTAAGAGCGCTGGCTCTTGCTCGTCTCTAACAATATGGTGTGAAGACATGCTACGAATTTAGCATGTAGACTTAATAAAAGATTTCAATTTCAACGAAACATATCTCTGGGCCACCCTTCTATTCCCTCATCGCTTTCGCAAAAATCTTTAGCGATGCGAAGAAAGGGATTCACAATTCTTCCCCCTTCAGGGGTTAGGGGTATTATTAAGTAGTAGGAAATCCTTTAGATAGGGCTTTCGTCAAACAGCTCTTGCTTGCTGCGGAACTCTAATTACATCACTATTAGCAATCTCGCTCCAGACCAGAGCACTAGCACCTAAAACTGCTGCATTTTTATCCATTAGATCAGAAAGCCTAATCTCTATTTTACCCTTATAACCTGGATATAAATGCTTGTTGAATGATTTCTTAGTGGCCTCAACAATAATGTCTCCGGCTTTGGCTAAACCACCAAATAAGAAGATGGCCTCAGGACTTGTTACCGCTGCCGCATCGGCAAGCTTGAGTCCTAATATATCAGATGTGTATTCGTAAGCTTCCAAAGCAATTGGATCGCCTTGCAAGGCCATCTCAGTAATCTTTTTGGCTGTTAAAGATTCGTAGGTATAAGATCTTAGAGGTGTGTCAATGTTATTGGTAGCCAACAACTTAAACACCGTTCTTTTGATACCCGAAGCAGAAGCGTAAGTCTCTAAGCAGCCTCTTTTACCACAGTTACATTCTCTGCCATCAGGATACACGTTGGTATGACCTAACTCTCCTGCCAGTCCATCATGACCGTAAATCAACTTACCTCTGGTTACCAGTCCTGAACCTAATCCTGTACCTAGCGTGATCACAATAAAGTCATTCATTTCTCTTGCTCCACCAAACACCTTTTCACCAATAGCAGCAGCATTGGCGTCATTGGTCATTATCATTGGTAGGTCAAAATAGGCTGAAAACAACTCGATAAAAGGTACAATACCCTTCCAGTGAAGGTTAGGCGCATGTTCAATAGTACCCTTGTAGTAATTACCATTAGGGGCTCCGATACCTATTCCAAGAATATCTATGGGTTCTCGAATCTGATCGAGATTCATATTTATAGCTGCACTTAACGCATCTAAGAAAGTACCTATCTCCTTATGGGTATAAGTAGGAATAGATCCTTCCATAAGTACATTCCCATCAATATCACTTAATCCAAACTTTGTGAAGGTACCTCCAATGTCAATGCCTAGTGCAGTCTGTCTCATGAGTTAAAAAGCTTTCGGGTACTAAATATGAATAAACAGCCTTACAATATGGCGATATTCATGTGAATTGAAGATTACCATATTCAAATATTCGGTAAACGATTGCACAATGATGTAAATAAGAGCTGATAGAAATGGTATCTCAAGACAAAGAGGCCCTAAGGCCTCTTTAATCAGTCTTTCTTAATTCATTTCTAACTCAAGAATCCTGGAAAGATCTTTAAAAATTCATTTTTAACATGAAGTAAAAGTTTCTTGGTGGTTGGACTCTGAAACCAGGACCATCTATGCTACCATCAAAATCAGTATCCACTGGTGCTCCATCGGTGAAATATAATTCATCGAAAATGTTGTTTAAAAAGAAAGAAGCATTCAGCGTATTAGTCAATTTCAGATCAACCTGAGCATTCATTACAAAATAGGAAGGCAATTCAAATCCAGAAAGGTTCGCCAACTCCATGTAAGATTCACTCACATATCTTCCATTTACATTAAGCGACAAATAATCACTAAAAACATAGTTCAAAGCTGGGCTAAATATCCATTCTGGCGAAAAAATGTGATTCACATCTCTAAACTGCTCAGTACCATTATCGAAAAGATCAACATTTGTTGTCATTCGAGTCAAATTCAAGTTGTAAGTCAACTTATTTGTAATGTTTTGCTCAATCTGTAGTTCTAAACCAGCTCTAGTGCTGCTAGGAATATTTTGCCTTAATGCCACGTATGAATTATTAGCTAATGCACCAACTAGAGATATCTCGTTTTCAAAATCCATATAGAATAAGTTTGCACTCACTTTGTAGTTCTCATCTGAAAAATTATACCCTAGCTCTAGGTTATTCACGTATTCCGCTTTAACCTGATCCTCATCTTGTATCGCTAAGTAGTTAAACTCGTTCACAGCAGAACCATCACCCTGGAAAATATCAGTTCTTGTTGGTTCCCTACCTGTCCTACCAAAAGAGAGGTAAGCTGATGAAGCATTATTGATAGAGTAAGTAATGCCTGCTTTTGGATTAACGAAAAACCAGTCCCTCTCATGATTGAATGGACCACTAGGAACAGACCCTCCGAAAGATTGAATTTGCCCTGCATAAAAAGCCAGTGAAACCGATCTTAATTGTACATCAGCATAAAATGTAAAATCACCTGATTGCTTACTTGCCTTTGTAAAGAAACTGAATTCATTTTTTTGACTTTCATCTTGATAGTCAGGGTTGGAAACGTTTGGTGATGTATAATTGATGTTTGCTCTATCAAATGTGTAGGCATGAATACCAGCGGCTAAATCAAAGCCATTGTTTTCATATTGGATATCAGAAAGTAAGCCATAATGATCATTTTCTAATCCAAACATTAATTGATTAGTATCACTCAGACCGAAGGGGAACACGCCTCTAGACCCACCATAGTAACCGGTAAGGTTCAAGCTCAAATTGTCATTGAGTATTCTACCATATTGCACTTGAACTAACTCTTGCTCGAAGTTGTCAGTATCATTGGGATGATTATAATTGGTCTTAGGGTCGGCCCGAATATCGGCTAACAACACCGGCAAATAAGACTGATCGTTTTCAGTCTTTCCCATAAAGGCGGTTACTTTCAAAATATCCTTTTCGCCTAAATAACCTCCAGACAGAAAGAACGAATAACTGTCTGATCCAGAACTATTCTTAAACCCATCAGAAGTAGTGCGTGTAAATCTACCGTAGAAAGAAAGATCGTTAGCTAACCTGCCGGTAGCTACTTCTGCTGAGGTTCTTAGGGTTCCAAATGAGCCTGTAAGTAATTGTAATTGACCGCCAGCTTCAGCAGTATTTAGGCGTTTACTCTCAAAATTGATAGATCCTGCGTAAGAAGCAACGCCATTGCTAGAAGTACCTACTCCTCTTTGAACTTGAATGCTCTCAACACTATTCCCAAAATCTGAGAAATTAGAAAAGAAAACACCTTGATCAATCATATCATTGAGAGGCACACCATTTAAAGTTGTATTAATTCTTGTCTGATCAATTCCTCTCATTCGAAACTGCACGTAATTTCCGATATCTGCTCCTGCATCAGAAAAAGAAAGAATAGAAGGTGATAACCTTTCTAATACTACAGATGGGTCCTGACCACTATAAATTGTCTCAATTTCTCTAGCAGAAATATCAGTTTTTGTAAATGGCCTTTTTTCATCGATACGCGTTGCGGAAATAACAACATCTTCCAACGTTTGATCGATTGGCTGTAAAGCAATACTTAACTGTTGATCAGAACTTATTTGTATGTTTTGTCTTTCAGTTTCAAATCCTATATAAGAAACTACCAATTCATAACTACCCTGAGGTACACTGGGAATAGTAAACTCTCCTTTAACACTAGTAGTTGTACCCAATCTAGTATTCACTAGCCTAATGTTTACACCAAAAAGTGGATCTTCTGATTCAGAATTGACCACTTTACCGCTTACCGTATATTGACCAAATGCCAAAACGGTTGTCAGCATCATTAACAATGCAGACGTCATTAACTTTTTCATTTTGATAATATTAAATGGTTCAACAATCGGAAACCAAGGGGCAGTCTCCAACTCTTAGTTTTACCATACCTCCCTGCGGCAGCATTACCTGCATCAGGTTCAATGGGTATAATCTCAGCCTGTTTTTCATCCCGCTTGCGCAGAAAAAGGCACCCCTTTAATGGCCGCAAATGTAAAGAGGCCATCATTATATAACAACTGATTCTAAAGGATAGTGTTTATGTTTCTTATGGCAGTCTCCAGCCGGTCTTGATGACTCCCTGAAACGACTTGATAAGGGACACCCGTCTTTTTCACCTCTGCTTCATACAAATCGAAAAGCTCTGGCCGTCTTTCAGGTGTCTCTCTCAAAGGATCCTCTTCATAAGGAATATCATAAAAAGTAAGCAAGTAAAAATCGGGTAAATTCATTTCCAGTTGCATTTGAATCCAAGGATTCACACTGCCGTATTTCACTTCACTCCAGATCTTGATCACCATCAAATCAGTGTCTTGGAGCAATAAGCCATTAGCATTCTTTACCCCTTCATTCAATGCTTTTAACTGACCAGATGCAATACTTAACAAATCCGATTGGTCGTATGGACGAGGTAATTCGGTGAGATAGTCTCTTGCATATTCTGGCACCCAAACTGCGTTGTAATGCTCGCTTAACGAACGAGCAAGTGTAGTTTTACCAGTACTTTCAGGGCCTACAACAGATACTGATATCATGTGATTGCTGATTTAAGTGTCATGGTTTTTTTCCAAGCCCTGTAACCTGCAACCGCCATACCTATATAAACAAGGTAAAGTAATGCATAAAAGTAAAGCTCTTTGTAGAAGTAAATGCCTGTAGCTAGCACATCGACCGCAAACCAGTAATACCAGTTGTCGATTTTCTTTCTAGCCGTAAGCCACATACCCGTGACACTTAAAATAGATGTAGTACTATCCCAATAGGGAAGCGCAGGAGGATCAACCCCTTCAAAAAGGTTAGGGATCCCTATTAGAATTCTAGCAAAAATGAATATGCCAATCATGGTTGTGCCTAGGGTAAATAATGCCTGTTTTAGAGACAATTGGGTTATAACAACAGAATTATCTTGAGAATTGTTGCCTTTGATCCAGTAGGCCCATCCGTATATATTTAAAACTAAGAAAAAGACATGAAGTAGAAAATCTCCATAAAGTCTTGCCTCCCAAAAAACCACAAAAGACACGAGCACATAAATTATCCCCGAAGGCCATGTCCAAATACTCTCTTTAATGAGGAAGAAAACTGCTAATAGGCCAGAAATTAAACCTATAAGTTCCCAGATATTGATTTGAGAAGAATAACCGACAATCTCTTGCCAGATCTCGTTCAGGTGCATGCTTCAAAGATATGATTAATTGGTATATTTCGTTGCTATAGAAAGCCGAATATGGACATGTACAAAGCACTCATTATTCTCACCATTTTGATGGTGATTTTTCCACTGGCCACTAAAGGTCAAGAGAAGACTTACAACATAGAAACTGAGAGCGTTTCAGAATATGTAGATAAGATACTTAATGGCCCAATTACCAAAGAAGGCCTGCGAAAAATGCCTTATAAGGTTTGGTTTAATACCAATTATAAAACCTACATAGTAGATACTGAAACCTTAAGTAACATCAAGAGGAAAGAACTTAAAGACTTGAAAATTCTAGCCTTTATGGGTACTTGGTGTCATGATAGCAATCGCGAAATTCCTAGACTACTGAGAGTAGTAGAAGAATTAGGAATTGCAGAGCAGCTAGAATTGTATGGCGTAGATGTCAACAAAAAGAGCCAATTCGAACGTGAAAAAGGCTTTGATATCAAGAAAACACCGACCATCATTTTCCTAAAAGATGGAGAAGAGATTGCACGCATCTTAGAAGAACCAAAAGTCTCGTTCGAGAAGTCTTTTGAAAAAATATTGAAGTAATGCTCTCCAACCAAAAAGACCTATTTAATCTACCTGAAGATATCACCTATCTCAATTGCTCTTTTATGTCACCTATGCTTAAATCAGTGGCAGAAGTGGGCGTTAGAGCAGTCTATGGTAAAGATGACCCAACAAGTGTCAGCCCCGATGACTTCTTCAAAAATACTTCTGCTCTAAGAAGTGAGTTTGCAAAACTTTTAAACATCTCTTCTGAAAGAGATTGCGCTATCGTGCCCTCTGTTTCTTATGCTATGGCCAATGTGGCGAAGAATCTCAAAGCAGGTAAAGGCGACAATATCGTAATTGCTGATGAGCAATTTCCTAGCAATGTATATGCCTGGAAAGAGTTAGAAAGAGAGAAAGGAATAAGTCTAAAATTGGTGCAGCCTCCAACAGAAAATGAAAACAGAGGAAAACGTTGGAATGAGATGATCTTAGAGGCCATTGACACCAATACCAAGATGGTTTCCACAGGACATGTCCATTGGGCCGATGGTACTTTGTTCGATTTAGCGGCTATTAGAGAGAGAGCAGATGAGGTTGGCGCCATTTTAGTTATTGATGGTACGCAGTCCATTGGCGCTCTACCTTTTGACGTTCAAAAATTTAGACCAGACGCTGTTGTTGCGGCTGGATATAAATGGCTTATGGGCCCGTACTCTTCTGGCGTGGCTTATTTTGGAGAATACTTTGCCAATGGCAGACCAATTGAAAACAATTGGATGAATAGACTGAATAGTGAAAATTTTGCCGGATTAGTCAATTATCAAGATGATTACCAAAATGGTTCAATAAGATATGAGGTTGGCGAAAGTGCTAATTTCATACTCACACCCATGCTCACAAGGGCTATTCAACAAGTAAACGAATGGACACCGGAAGGCATTCAAGAATACCTAGGCAATTTAACCGCCCCTTATCTGCAAGAGCTATCCGAGATAGGAATTCAATTTGAGAACGATGAATATCGAGGAAAGCACCTCTACGGTTTAAGATTACCACAGCATATGAATCTTGAAGAAGTAAAGGCCAACTTTTCAAAGAATCATATTTACGTATCCATAAGAGGTAATTCAATACGGGTATCTCCTCACCTATATAATGGCGAGAAGGATTTGATCAAATTAGTGGAAACGCTAAAGTCTGAAGTACCCGCATAATAAAAATGTAGCTGCATTTTTTTATTGATTCGATCTACGTACCTTTGTCCGGCAAATAAAACGTAGTCTTTATTTGCTATGCCACTAGAAACCAATAAGTTCCTATTTGAAGCGCTAACATACGATGATGTGCTTCTTCTCCCAGGTTATTCAGATGTACTTCCTAGAAATACGGTTACCAAAACATGGTTGACTAAAAATATTCAATTGAATATTCCTTTAGTATCTGCCGCAATGGATACTGTAACGGAGTACAAATTGGCCATTGCTATGGCTTTAGACGGAGGTTTAGGCTTTATCCACAAAAACATGTCAATTGAGCAGCAGGCTTTACAAGTTAGAAAAGTAAAGCGTTCTCAAAGTGGGATGATCCTAGACCCAATTACACTTCACGTAGACAGCACAGCGAGAGATGCTGAAATGATTATGCGTGAAAATAAAATTGGTGGAATTCCAGTAGTAGACAAGGAAAACAACCTTGTTGGAATCGTTACTAACAGAGACATGCGCTTTATCAAAGACATGACTACCCCTGTAAAAGACATCATGACATCAGAAAACCTAGTAACCGGTAAAATGGGGATTAGTCTTGATGGTGCTGAAGGAATTCTACAAGAATATAAAATTGAAAAGCTACCTATAGTTGACGAAAATGGTAAGTTAACGGGGCTCATCACTTATAAGGATATCTTAAAAAACAGAGACAGACCCAATGCATGTAAAGATGAGTTCGGCCGTTTAAGAGTAGGCGCAGCTGTTGGTGTTACACCAGATATCGAAGAAAGAATTGATGCATTGAAAGCGGCTGGAGTAGATGTTGTTAGTATTGACACAGCTCATGGTCATTCTAAGGGTGTAATAGATACTGCAAAAAGAATCAAAGAAAAGTACAGCGATCTAGATGTGATCGTAGGTAATATAGCCACCGCTGAAGCGGCTCAAGCACTTGTA
Organism: Roseivirga sp. UBA6052; assembly: GCA_002427755.1. Taxonomy (GTDB): domain Bacteria; phylum Bacteroidota; class Bacteroidia; order Cytophagales; family Cyclobacteriaceae; genus Roseivirga. The sequence continues at coordinate 1,126,931 of DIYO01000009.1, read as the reverse complement.
GACGCAGGTGCAGATGCCATTAAAGTAGGTGTAGGACCTGGTAGTATTTGTACTACTAGAATTATTGCAGGTGTGGGTATGCCACAGCTTTCCGCTGTATACGAAGCTGCAAAAGTTGCTAATGCAGCAGGCGTACCTGTGATTGCTGATGGTGGTATTCGTTACTCCGGTGATGTTGTAAAGGCCATTGCTGCAGGAGCAAGTACAGTAATGATTGGTTCATTACTTGCCGGAACTGAAGAAGCTCCAGGTGAAGTGATTCTTTATGAAGGGCGTAAGTTCAAATCTTACAGAGGTATGGGATCAGTTGAAGCCATGGAAGATGGTTCTAAAGACAGATACTTCCAAGATGTTGAAGATGACATCAAAAAGCTGGTTCCAGAAGGAATTGTAGGACGAGTACCATACAAGGGCTTAGTTCAAGAGGTAATCTATCAGATTACTGGAGGACTGCAAGCAGGGATGGGCTACTGTGGCGCAGCTACCATTGAGAAACTTCAAGAAGCCAAATTTGTAAAAATTACGAATGCGGGATCTCGAGAGTCACATCCACACGATGTGCATATTACTCGCGAAGCGCCAAATTATAGCCGATAAGTAGCATCAGGGTTACATGACCTAAATCATGAGACAGAATAGAAATTATCGCTACCTAGCAACAGGTAGCGATTTTTTTACATCAAATCTCATGGGGAGTCTAAATGTCAAAGTTGTAAAGACCAGAAGTGAGCTCAATCAGTTTACGAGCAATCTCTTGCGCGATGTGCATTTGCTCGAACGCATGATTGAGGAGAACTGGTTCGATACGGACCAAATGCACATTGGTGCCGAACAAGAATTCTGCCTAATAGATAAACATTTTAAGCCGGCTACCAGAGCAATGGACGTCTTAAAGAAACTTGATAAGAGCTTTTTTACTACGGAGTTAGCCAAATTCAATGTTGAAGCCAACCTTTCTCCGCAAGCTTTTAAAGGATCGTGCTTTACTGATTTAGAGAGTGAGTTAAGAGCTCTAATTTCTCAATTGAGTTCAGCATGTAGTGATCTCGACATTGAGTATGTGCTCACCGGCATTCTGCCAACATTGAGAAAGCATGACTTAAGTTTCGAAAACCTTACACCTCTTGATCGCTATAAATCACTGGCTGAAGCCATCTATGAAATGAGAGGTAGAGATTTCGAGCTACACCTTAAAGGAGATGACGAATTAGATCTCTCATTTGATTCTGTAATGCTCGAAGCCTGCAACACAAGTTTTCAGGTGCATTTGCAAGTTACTCCGGAAGACTTTGCCACTAAATACAACATTGCTCAATTGGTAACTGCTCCTGTGATATCAGCTTCTGCCAATAGCCCCCTACTTTTCGGTAAAAGGTTATGGCACGAATCTAGAATCGGGCTTTTCCAGCAGTCTATCGATACACGCATTACACATGAGCACTTTAGAGATAAAAGCCCAAGGGTAATGTTTGGTAAACGATGGATCAAAGATTCTGTCTGTGAACTTTACAAAGAAGATATCTCTCGGTTTAGAGTGATGCTCATGAACACTGAAGTTGAAGATTGTGAGGCAATTTTTAACGAAGGAAAAACACCAAAATTAAGATCACTAAACATCCATAATTCTACTGTCTATCGTTGGAATAGGCCTTGTTATGGCATAAGTCCTAATGGAAAACCTCACTTAAGAATTGAAAACAGAGTTTTACCTTCTGGCCCTACTGTTATAGACGAAGTTGCTAATGCTGCTTTCTGGTTAGGGCTTATGAATGGATATAGCCTGCAATACCCAGATCCCTCTGAGCTTTTAGAATTCCAAGAGGTAAAATCAAATTTTCACACATCGGCAGTGAATGGTTTAAATGCTAAAATCAGATGGGTTGATGGTGAAAAACACAACGTGAGCGAACTCATTTTGAACGAGCTATTGCCAATGGCCAAATCTGGTTTACAGGCTAGCGAGGTAGATTCACATGACATAGATAGGCTGCTCAATGTAATCGAAAGAAGAGTAGAGAAAAACCAGAATGGAAGCAATTGGATTAGAAGATCTCATGCAAACCTTTCTAAAGATGGTACGAAAGAAGAAGTGCTACTTTCAATCGTTTCAAGTGCTGTAAAAAACCAAAGAAGACACCTTCCTGTACACGAATGGCCTCTTGCGGATTTAGACCATGTGAGAGAACTAAACCCTTCTACCATATTAGTAGAAGAGTTTATGAATACGGATTTGTTCACCATTAGACCTGAAGACATTTTAGAACTGGTAGCTGATATGATGGATTGGCAAAATGTTAGGTACACGCCTGTAGAGAATCAAAAAGGACAGCTTGTCGGATTGGTGAGTTCTAGGAAAATACTAAGGCATTTTAGGTCGGCTAAATCCGATAAGTCAAATGTTAGAGTCAAAGACATCATGATCAAAGATCCGCTTACTGTTAGCCCCGAAGAAACGGTCTACGAAGCCATGATGACCATGAAGAAAAACAATGTAGGCTGTTTACCTGTAGTTAAAAACAATCAACTCATCGGGATTGTAACCGAAAGAGAATTTTTAAACTTAACTTCGACCATTCTTAAAATTATTAATCGTACAGGTAAAGTAAATGAATAGAGTTATCAATCAAACGGAAGGAACTTCTAAAGACATCTTAATGATTTTGATTGGTGGTATTCATGGCAATGAACTATCCGGACTTAAAGCCATCGAAAATGTCTTTAAATTCTTAGAAGAAGATAACATCACGGTGAATGGCAAGCTGGTAGGAATAGCCGGCAATCTTCAAGCCATTGAGACGAAGAAACGTTTTATCGATTATGACTTAAATCGCTGTTGGAAACCGGATAAAATCAACGAAGTATTCAATAAAGAAGAGTCGGAGTTAAAAAATGAAGACCTAGAGCTAAGAGCGCTCTTCAACCTAATCGATAGTTATCTGGAAGAAGAGTATGAGCACACCTTTATCATAGATCTTCATGCCACCTCATCCGACAATGGTAATTTTGTAATCCACTCTGGTATACCTACTAATAATTCATCTGTTCTTAAGGCACTGAAACTCCCGATTGTAATCAATCTGGATGAATACATTGAAGGCACTTTGCTGAAGTATTATAACATACCCGGTGTGACATCTTTTGCATTTGAAGGAGGCCAAATTGGATCAGAAAAGACAATTGAAATCCATACCTATGGCATTTGGGAATTCTTATATCAATGCGGTTTAATACCTGAGCAACATAGCTTGGGAAGAATACTTCATTATGAAGAGCTAGTAAGGTCTATTCACAATCACAATCCTGACATGCTGCGTGTATTATACCGTCACCCTGTAGAGCCTAAAGACTATTTCCGTATGAAACCTGGTTTTGAAAGCTTTCAACCAGTTACCAAAGGAGAGTTGCTAGCAGTCGATAAAAAAGGAGAGATTAAAGCTCCTTTAGACGGTCAAGTATTTATGCCTTTATACCAAAACACTGGAGAAGATGGCTTCTTTATCGTAGAAGAAGTGTTGGATCACTCTCACTAAATCATCTTTTTGCATAAAAAAACCCGATCAGCATGGCTAATCGGGTTCTAATTGAATTATCAATATTTAAGACTGCTGTGCAGTAGCTTCAGCTTTTGCATTAGCTCTTGCTCTGGCAGTTGCTTGCTCTTTATCAGCAGCAGCACCAAGTGTTTTCTTAGTTAAGTCTACCACAGTCGGAGTTGCCACGAAAATTGAAGAATAAGTACCCACAAGAATACCAATCAATAAGGCAAACGAGAATCCTCTCAATACTTCACCACCAAAGATGAAGAGTACCAATACTACAATCAATGTAGTCATTGAGGTAATTAAGGTTCTACTTACAGTAGAATTAATAGACTCGTTGAATGTACCGATTAAATCTTTGGAACCTCTTAATTGAAGGTTCTCTCTAATTCTATCGAATACTACCACGGTATCGTTAATCGAGTAACCCATAATGGTCAACAATGCCGCAATGAATACTTGATCTATCTCGAAGCTAATACCAAATAAACCTGCAATAGCAAATGCAGAAAGTACAATGAATGCATCGTGAACCAATGCTACAATGGCACCAAGTGAGAATTGCCATCTTCTAAATCTTATTAAGATGTATAAGAATATGGCTAGAATAGAAAGACCAAATGATTGGAAAGAAGAGTTCTTAATATCATCAGCAATAGTAGCACCAACCTTAGAAGAACCCACAATTGTGAACTCACCAGTTTCGGCTTCTAACTTTCCATCTATAAATGTTTTGCCAGTAGCCGCCACAAGGCCATCTACTAAAGCTCCTCTTACTTCGTCATCAACTTCTGTTGACTCTTCTTCAACTTTGTAAGAAGTGGTAATCTTCAATACGTTGCTCGCATCATATTCTTTTACTTCAACACCAGCCTCTTCGAATACGCCTCCGGAAAGAGCCGTCTTAATTTCAGAGGCTACCATAGGCTCATCAAAGTTTACTACATATGATCTACCACCTTTGAAGTCTACACCAAGTCTCAAACCTGAGATTGAAAGTGCAACAGCTCCTAATACGATTACAACAAGTGAAACCATGTAAGCCAATCTTCTCTTGGCTAAGAAATCAAAATTCACATTGCTTAACCATCCTTTTGTCATAGGAGACTCGAAAGAAATCTTACTGTCATTTCCTTTCTTAGACATCCAAGTAACAATTACTCTGGTAATGAATACTGCAGAGAAGAATGAACAGATAATACCAATCATTAGTGTTACAGCAAATCCTTTTACCGGACCTTGACCTAATGAATAAAGGATTACACCTGTTAAGAATGTAGTTACGTTGGCATCTATAATAGAACTGTAGGCTTTCTTATAACCTGAGCTAATAGCTTGTAGCAATGGAATACCATTTCTAAGCTCTTCTCTAATTCTTTCGAAGATTAGAACGTTGGCGTCAATTGACATACCAATGGTCAATACGATACCGGCAATACCAGGAAGTGTTAACGCTGCACCTAAATTGGCCAAGATCCCCATGATGAAGAAGATGTTGAATAGTAGTGCCACATTAGAGACAATTCCACCTTTAGCGTAATAGAATATCATAAAGACTACCACTATTAGAAGTCCTGCTACTATTGAAGTAACACCTTGTCTTTGTGCTTCAATTCCTAAGGTTGGTCCTACAACCGCTTCTTCAACAATTCTTGTTGGAGCAGGTAATGAACCGGCTTTCAAGATATTCGCTAAATCTTCAGCTTCTTCTACAGTAAAGTTCCCACTGATCTCTGAGCTACCATTAGGAATCTCACCATTTACATTTGGTGCCGTATACACATAGTTATCAAGAACGATAGCAATGCTTCTATTGATATTGGCACCTGTTAAGTTCTTCCACTTTTTAGCACCGATAGAATTCATCTGCATGCTCACAGCAGGTCTAGCTCTTTGGTCAATACTCTGACGAGCATCGGTAATCACCTCACCTGTTAATGGCGCCTCTCCTCTAGTTACTTTAATAGCATGTAATTCTAAAAGTTCTGTTCCTTCAGCTGCTTTAACGTTCCATTTGAAACTTAAATTTTGAGGAATCAATCTAGCAACGCTAGGGTGTTTTAGTGCTCTGTTAATCTTACCTGTATCGGCTAGGTTGTAATAGAATCCTTGGAATGGACCTTGTTGCTGTAATGCAAAGAAGCTAGAAACACCTGGATCTGTATCCACAGCAGATGAATCAGAAGCCTCAGCATCTAGTTCAGCTTCTAATGGATTGGTTGAACTCTGATCATTAACTGAAGTAAGTTCAGAAGATAGGTTAGTAACACCAGTTTCTCTTTCTGCCTTCTCAATGTCTATCAATTCTGCATTGATAGCATTTAAAGTTGCATTGATTTCGCCAGGCAGATAAACTTCCCAGAATTCAAGTTTTGCAACACCCTGAAGTAGTTTTCTCACTCGCTCAGGATTGTCTACACCTGGTAGCTCAATTTGGATTCTACCCGTTCCTTGAAGTCTCTGAATATTTGGTTGAGAAGTACCAAAACGGTCAACACGAGTTCTCAAGATTTGGAAAGCACGATCGATCGCTAAATCAACTTCAGTTTCGATCACATCCATTACTTCGCTGTTACTAGATTCAAAGCTGATCTTGCCTCTATTGGCAGCATTCGCGAAAATTCTGTTTAGCCTTCCCCCTGGATTAATTTCCAAGAATGCATCTTGAAAAAGCTGGGTGTAAGAAGACTGACTGTTTCTTTGTCTCTCACTGGCCAATTCTAATGCCTGTAAGAAATTAGGGTCTTGGCTATTACTAGAGAGTCCTTTGATAATCTCTACTGGAGAAACCTCTAGTGTAACATGCATTCCACCTTGCAAGTCGAGACCTAAGTTCAATTCAATATCCTTGATGTCCTTATAGGTAAACTCAGCACCCAAGATGTTTAAAACCGGCTCTAGCCATATTGAATCTAGGTAAGCCTGTTTTTTAGTTTGGTCGACAATTCCTTGCTCATCCTGAGCATACTCAATTGCATCTTTTTGTATACCTCTCGAGAAGAATGTGATTGAAAGGTAGTACAAACAAAGTGCAGTAATTACGACCGTTAGTAAAACGATGGTATTCTTATTTTTCATTTTTAATGATTAGTTCTTATTGGAAAATAGTTGTTATGCCCATTGGGCATTAGTTGACCACAGTGGTCAATTCGGAAGTTCAACTATTACTAGGGTGCGTTAGGCGATTGAATTTGCCTAAAGAGTGTTTTAAAATGAGGAGAATCATAAAGGGTTACTTCTTCAACTCCAGGCATTTCAACCTCAACCTCATTAACCAACTCAGAAAGAAGAATAGCTTGGAAAGGCTCCAACTCTACTCCAAAAACCGGGATTAATGCGTCTGAGGCAATATTAAATGTAAAAGCATCTTCATTATCTGCCTCATTGTCTTGGTCATTTTCATTCAGCTCTTGACAAATCAAGTTGCATTGATATTCAATAACCTCTTGAGACACAATGAACACGGCCACGAAAAGCCCTAGAAACACAAATAGGTTTCTTCTGAGATTGGCTATGTTGAAATGCTTTTTCATTACGAGGCCGTGAATTTAGCAAAACGTTTGAAAAAACTAGCCTTGATCTTGAAGTTTTGAGCTAATAGCCGATTTTAATACATGGATAGCATTGGTAAAATCCTTGTTATTCGGGACAATTAGATCTACAATCTCTTTGTAAGGCTCAATGTACCTTTGATAGGACGGCATAATGTGATTTTCGTACTTGTATAGCACATCATCAGCATCATATCCTCTTTCTTCTCTATCTCTTTTAAGTCTTCTTTGCAGTTTGATGTAAGCTTTAGCCTCTATAAAAATTTTGAGATCGATTAACTCACGAATCTTTTCATAATGGAAAATGAAGATGCCTTCGACCAAAATCACCTTTGCCGGACGCATGACAATCTTCTTAGGAGTGATGTTGGGATTATTGAATGTGTACTCCTCCTTTTCTACCACATTACCCTCAGATAAAGCCTTTAAGTCACTCGCAAAGTGTTCATAATCTATAGACTCTGGTCTGTCAAAATTGAGCTCACCATTTTTATCTACTAATTGATACTCTCTAGGTCTGTAATAATCATCTTGAGAAATACAGGTTACCTCGCTAGACTTAAAGCTATCCAGCAAAGTTTTAAGAAATAGAGTTTTTCCTGAACCGCTACCTCCCGTAATTCCTATCACATAGGGCTTTTCCATGGGGCAAAAATAGAAAGCAATTTTATTTAAAATATGCTTTTCAGATAGTTAGCTAATTTTTCTACTGACCTTTTTCTATGACTTATGGAATTTTTAACCTCATCGCTTAATTCCGCAAAGGTCTTTTCGTGATTCTCTGGCATGAATATGGGATCATAACCAAATCCGCCTTCGCCTTGAATTTTGTGCGTAAGTCTACCAGAAACAATACCCTCGAATTGCTCACTTCTATCTTTGTCGATATAAGTTACTACCGCTCTAAATTGGGCTTTTCGGTTTTTTGAATCTCCTAACTCTTGTAGCACCTGAGTCATATTCGACACCGCATCTCTAGAACCGGAGTAGTGAGCGGTATGAACGCCAGGCTTTCCATCAAGCGCTTCAACTTCTAGTCCTGAGTCGTCTGAGAAAATTGGAATACCTATTTGATTGAATACGTACTCTGCTTTTTCTCTCGAGTTTTCCTCTAGAGTTTCATGGGTTTCAGGTATTTCTCCCTCAAAACCTGCTTCTTTCAGACTAATCAATTCAAAACGATCGCCTAAAATTTGCCTTACCTCCTCAAGTTTGTGTTGATTATTGGTAGCAAAACAAATTCTCATCATTGCTTATCTGATATCCAGAAGATTAACATCAAAGATCAATACAGAGTTAGGTGGTATGCCAGGGCGCCTTGTATTACCGTAAGCCAAACCAGAAGGAATATAGAAAGTGGCAACTGTTCCCTTATTGATTTCTTGAAAGGCAAGATCCCATCCTCTAATGACATCTCCTCTTCCCAGTACAAAATCAAAAGGACCTCTACCTTCTGAAGAATCGAATTCTGTACCGTCCAAAAGATAACCACGGTAATGACAGATAACAGAATCGCCAAATCTTGGGCTGTTACCGCTACCTTGAGTTTGAACGGCTATATGTATTCCATTTTCGAATGAAAACGCATTGATATTATTATCGGCAATAAATTGCTCAATGAGTGATACATCATTTCTCAATTGCTCTTCTTCACTAAAGACATTATCCGTATCGCACGACAACACCAATGCCAAACACAAAAAGACCGATAAATATTTAATTCTTCCCATTATTGAAAATCAACTACTTCTATATCAAATATTAGGTTAGTATCAGGGCCAATTTGACCTCTACCTCTTTCTCCATAAGCAAATTTAGAAGGTATTAACATGATACCTTTTCCACCTTTGCTAAACTTTGGAATACCAATATTCCAACCTGGGATTATGCCTTGTCCTCCCAACTGAAAACTAATAGGCGCATAACCACCCGGACGTTGTTCAGAATAAGCATTGTTTTCCTTTGCTACCTCTTCGTAGCTCGTATCAACAAAGGTTCCATCCATCATTTTTACAGTATAATTGACAGACACATTCTGACCTAACTGAGGAAACTCACCATTTCCTTCTTGCAAAACAACGAATAAAAGACCCTCTTCGGTCTGTTGGTAGTCTAAATTATTGTTAACAGCATACGCTTTAAGAGATTCAATATCTGCTTCTAACTGACCGGCCGAAAGTTCTTCTGCCTTTGCCTTGTACCTTTCAAACAGTTCAAGCTCAGGTCCAATATCATCCACTTTAATTCTCCAAGAAATTACGTCAAGGCTATCAACACCATCAGGGTAAAACCCACCAACCATCTCTACATATTGTTTGGCGGTCATTTGTAACTCAACGCTATCACCAATTGAACACTGTTGAAGTACGTATCTTAATTCTTCAGGCACATTATCTCTACTCGGGTTAAGTACATCTCCCACTTTAGATGGAGTGGAAAACAACAAAGAGTCATTTACAAATTGAGACATCTTCATCAACATTAACTCGTTTGCTTGCACCTCTTGGCCGGGCTCATCCACTAATAGTCTGAATTTGATTCCTCCCTCTGTAGTAGTAAACTCAGGCTCTGATTGACAAGAAACAGCGAAAATAGCTGCAGCTATAACAACAATTAGTCTCTTCATATTCTATTGATCTCTTCCTCTAATTGAGGCTTATATTCTTCGATAATTTTTAAAAACTTCTTTAAGGTCTCTTCAAGTGAATCATCCGTTCTTCCTCCTGCCGCATTCCTATGTCCTCCGCCATTAAAGTATTTACTAGCGATTTCATTGGCTGGAAACTCTCCTACCGATCTAAAAGACATCTTAACTCCGCCATCAGACTCTTTAAACAACACAGCAAGGGTTATTCCCTCTATTGAAAGCGCGTAATTAACAAGACCTTCTGTGTCACCTGTTTGAGAATTATAAGCAGATAGCTCTTCTTCTGTCAAAGCAAAATAAGCTACTCTGTAATCCATGAGTACTTTAAGGTTTTGGCTGAGTGCATATCCCAAGAATCTTAAGCGGTTCTCAGAATTTTGGTCATACACCTGCTTAGACACACGACTATTATTAGCACCATGCCCTATCAATTTGGCAACCACCTCATGCACATTCTGGGTGGTATTCGGGTGCCTAAAACCTCCTGTGTCTGTCATTATTCCAGCATAAAGACAATCTGAAATATCAGAATCAATCAGCGCCTCATCACCTAAAGCTAGAATCAGCTCATAACAGAGTTCGCATGTGGCTGCCGCTCCAGTATTCCAAAGCGTGAAATCAGCAAAACTCTCTGGCTCCAAGTGATGGTCGACATTCACCTTGAATGCCTCAGATTCTCTCACCATCTCACCCATTTCATTAATGCGACTCAAAGTCGAGAAATCAAGTGTAATGACAATATCGGCAGCATCTATAGCCTCTTTGGTAATATGAGGATGATCAGGATTAAAGATTTTAACGTCTTTATTCCCCTTCATCCAATGCAAGAATTTTGGATATTCAGAAGGTGTAATCACTTGCACATCATGCCCTTTTTTCACCAAATAATTGGCCATACCTAAAGAGGATCCCAAGGCATCTGCATCGGGTTTCACATGTGTAGTTATTACGATTTTGCTGGGTTGACTCAGCTTAGATTTCAGTAAGTCTATATTCTGCATGTATCTCAATAGCTCTTAACGAGCTTTGATCAAGAGCGGCAAAGTTGTGCAGAAATAACCTGAGAAGCAATCAAAGGCCATTGATTATCTGAATATTAAGTCCTTAAAAGATTCAATATCAGGGTAAAGCATAATTGAAATTATATTCTATTTTTGCGCTCGAATTTTAGAAGGAACTATAAAGTTATGGCAACGAACAGAACATTTACGATGATCAAGCCTGATGCAGTAGCAGACGGTAATATGGGCGCTATCCTAAAAATGATTGAAGACGCTGGTTTCAAAATCATTTCAATGAAATATACAAGATTAACAGCTGAACTAGCTGGTCAATTCTACGCAGTACACAAAGAAAGACCTTTCTACGGTGAACTAGTTGATTATATGTCTTCTGGACCAATTGTAGCAGCTATTCTTGAAAAAGATAATGCTGTTGCTGATTTCAGAACTTTGATTGGTGCTACAAACCCTGCTGAAGCAGCTGAAGGCACAATTAGAAAATTATTCGCAAAGTCAATTGGTGAAAATGCTGTTCACGGATCTGACTCTGACGAGAACGCTGAAATCGAAGGAAACTTCTACTTCTCTCAATACGAGAGATTTTAAAGAAAATTTATTCCACTTGAAGGTCATCAGATCGATGACCTTTTTTTTTGCCCAACCATTTAGGTAATAGAAAGGCACCCAACACTAAATAGGGATAATAACTAAATGCTCTCCACAATAACCCAACAGCAAAAGTCTTCTCTACTGTAAACTCTTCAAAGAAGGTTGGGAAAATAAACTCCGCAACTCCCGCATTTCCAGGTGCAGGAGATACCAACATAAAAACCCACATGGCCAAATGCCTTGCCAAAAGCAATACATGGTTCATATCTCCTTGAATACCTGAACCTGCAACCAATACGTTTACAAGAGAATATTTGAGAATCCAGACGATATAGCTCAAGGCAATCAATCCAAGCCAAAAACCAATCTTTTTACCTCTTAAGATTTGACTCACAAGGACCAAATCATCCATTTGTTTCATCACTTGTTGCTCCCAACGCCTAAGCCATTTTAACCTCATGAACCACCGTACTAACCTTCTGATTAATTGTGGAATAATGAGCACAGCGCATAGCATAAAGGTTGTGTAATAAACAATAAGACTATAACTGAGCCAAAACAATTGTCCAACAGACTGATCCAGATTATCCGAAAAGATGGTGCCATCCGGAATAAAATCATCTCCAAAAAGAAGCCAAGAAATAGGAGTTGCTGTTACAAAAAACAGGTTGTCAAAAATGGCTAATAGCAAAGTAAAGGCCAGCGCTTTTGCAAAGGAAGTGCCCTCTTTAAACATGATAAACACTAATACTCCCGTGGCACCTAAAACTGGTGGCGTTACCGCGATTGCAAACTCCCAAAGTAAGATTACCCTTAAGGCACTAGATATACCAAATTCGGTTCCGCTGATAAACCTCAAGCGAAATGTGTTCAGTAGATCTTTAGCCCCTAAAAAGACTATTGCCCAAACGAGAGTTAAAGGAGATATAGAGGATAGAGCAGCAATCGTGTCTTCGGCCAATTTATCATCTTGCAAGAGCAGGAAAATGACTAAACCAATGGCAATAATGATTGGTATAAGAACACTTTTGGGATTAAGGACTTTTAATGCCTTTTGGTTGTCCATTAGTTCTGATCGACTAATTCTTCATCTAGCTTTTCTATCCAGAAGTTATTAAAGCCTTCGCCTAGGTGCATAGTAATCTGACGCATTTGAAGCAGGTCTAAAATGGAAAGAAAATTAAAGATTACTGCGATTTTGTTTGGTTCAACACCGATCAATTCTGTGAAGGATAGCCGTTTAACAGTTGACAGTTTGTCCATCACAAACTTTCGTTGGGTAGTTATTGAATAAGGATATTGAACTACCTCGTGCCTAGGTCTATTTTTCTCAATCTCGTAACGGTCGAGCACCTTTTGATAAACCTTCAGCAATTTATACAAGTCCAAATCCTGAAGTTCAGATTCAACATTACTTCCTTCAGCTAGTTTGCGAAGTTCTTTTACAATGTTTCCTCTTTTTTCTTTTTGAAGACGCTCTCCTTCCATTGAGCTTAATTCTTCAACAACAGATTTGTATTTCTTGTACTCTAATAAATGTTTTACTAATTCTTCCCTCGGATCAATCTCATTTCCCTCTTCATCCAGAACAGGTCTTGGCAAAAGCATTTTGGCTTTAATTCTCATGAGAGTAGCGGCTACCAAAATAAATTCAGAAGCAACCTCAACATTCATTTCTTCCAAGTGATGCAGGTAGTCTAGAAAGTCTTTAGTGATCTTATTGATAGGAATATCATGAATATCTAGTTCGTCTCTTTGAATGAAAAAGAGTAAAAGATCGAACGGACCTTCAAACAATGGAATTTTAATCTCGAAACTCACAGATATTCAAGCTAGTGAATCAAATATATAGAGATTGGTTAATTGTAAGGTGATGAGAGAAATTTATTTTAATTTTGTCAACTTGAAATCCTGCCAAAACAAATGAATCGTATTGTTGTTGTTTAGGCATTAGTTTCGATAGCATGTTAATACAACCCGGAGCACTTTTAGCAGAGATTAATTCTCCCGATGATTTAAAGAAATTAGACCAAACACAACTGGTTCAAGTTTGTGATGAATTGAGACAATTCATTGTAGACAATGTTTCAGTTTATGGTGGTCATTTCGGTGCTTCTTTAGGTGTAGTTGAATTAACCGTTGCCCTCCATTATATCTTCAATACACCAGAAGATCAGATTGTTTGGGATGTTGGACATCAAGCTTACGGACACAAGGTTTTAACAGGCAGAAGAGAGGTTTTTCATACCAACAGACTTTATAAAGGCATGTCTGGCTTTCCAAAAAGAAAGGAAAGCGAATTCGATACTTTTGGCGTTGGACACTCCTCTACCTCCATTTCAGCAGCCCTCGGAATGGCTGTTGCTAACAAATACAAAGACGATAAGAGACAACATATTGCAGTAATTGGTGATGGTGCCATGACTGGTGGTTTGGCTTTTGAAGGCATGAACCATGCAGGTGTTTCTGACACCAACATGATCATTATTCTGAATGACAACTGCATGTCTATAGATCCGAATGTTGGTGCATTAAAAGACTATCTCACAGACGTTACAACTTCTCACACCTACAACAAGATGAGAGAAGATGTCTGGAAGATGTTGAGTAAGCTTTCAACTTTTGGTAAAAGTGCGCAAGAAATCATTTCAAAGGTGGAGCATTCAATGAAGGGAATGTTACTGAAACAAAGTAACCTCTTCGAATCTCTCAACTTAAGATATTTTGGTCCTGTAGATGGGCATGATGTAAACCATCTGGCACACGTACTAAGTGATCTGAAAGATATTCCGGGTCCTAAAATTTTGCATTGTGTAACTGTAAAAGGCAAAGGATATAAACCTGCGGAAGAAGGCAATGCTACCAAATGGCATGCGCCAGGTAAATTCGATAAGGTAACTGGTGAGGTTTTCAAAAAGGTGCATGACAAGCCTCAGCCTCCTAAATACCAAGAGGTATTTGGTCATACCATAGTTGAGCTTGCAGAGAAAAATGAAAAGATAATGGGGATTACCCCAGCTATGCCTTCTGGTTCTTCAATGAACATTATGATGAAGGCCATGCCGGACCGAGCTATAGATGTAGGAATTGCAGAGCAACATGCGGTTACCTTCTCAGCCGGTTTAGCAACTCAAGGACTTGTTCCTTTCTGTAATATCTACAGTACTTTTATGCAACGCGCATTCGATCAGGTAATTCATGACGTATGTATCCAAGACTTGCCTGTAAATTTCTGTCTGGACAGAGCCGGATTTGCCGGTGCTGATGGACCAACCCATCATGGGGCTTACGACATTGCTTATATGCGTTGTATTCCTAATATGATTGTGGCTGCTCCTATGAACGAAGGTGAGCTTCGTGACATGATGTACACAGCACAGTTACCTAGAGAAGGCCAAGCCTTTACTATTCGTTATCCAAGAGGCCAAGGTGTAATGCCGGAATGGAGAACTGAAATGAAAAAGATGGCCATTGGAACTGGACGCAAAATTTCTGATGGCGAGGATTTAGCCATTCTTACGATAGGTCATATTGGTAACTATGCCATTGAGGCCAAAGAGCAGCTTGCTGAAATGGGAATAAACCCAGCACATTATGACATGCGCTTTGTAAAACCATTAGACGAAGAACTGCTTCACGATATCTTCAGAAACTTCAAAAAAGTAATTACAGTAGAAGATGGTTGCTTAATGGGTGGCTTTGGATCGGCTGTTCTAGAGTTTATGTCAGAGAACGGATATTCTGCTCAAGTTAAACGTCTAGGCATTCCTGATGCTATTATTGAGCATGGTACTCAAGAGCAATTACATGATGAATGTAATTTTGGAGTGTCAGGCATTATAGAAACTTCTAAAGCGCTTCTTGGAGCAAAAGTTAAAGCAGAGATTTCTAATAACTAAGAAACAGGTTTCAGTTTCTTCCTTCCGAAAAAGTAAGCAATCGGGCCAATTATTGGTATGAGAACGAGGATAAGAGAGAGTATTCCTTCCATCCAATTATTGTTATGACTTATTCTTCTAATGATTAAGGCAAGGCAAATTACGAACAATAGGAGGTTGACTAAAATAAGTGAATGCCAAGCCTTAAGGAGGTTACCTGTCAATAGAAAATCCATATCCTAAAATAAACACCCTTGACTTATTCTAAAAATACCGGAATATAGTCATTTATACGGCCGACTTTAAGAATGAAGTGAGGTCTCGTTTTGTTAATAATCCCGCCTTTTTAGAAACGACTTTACCATTCTTGAACAGAATCAAGGTAGGTATACTTCTAACACCAAACTGTTGCGCTAAAGGTTGATTCTTGTCTACATCAATTTTTATGATTTTTACTTGGTCTCCTAATTCCTGAGCTACCTCTTTTAGAATTGGCGACATCATTTGACAAGGTCCACACCAATCGGCATAAAAATCGACCAACACCGGTTGCTCCTTATTGACTAAATCTGCAAACTTTCCCTTCATTTCTTTTTCTTTCAATTACTCAACTTAGCCATTTAAGGAATAGTTCATAATCTGTCCTGAGCAAAGTCAACCATTATTTATCTTTAGTCACCTTAAGAGAAAACACTATGAAAAAGATATTTCTGCTCTTATCACTTAGCATTCTAATCTACTCTTGTTCAACAGAACAAGTATCAGATAAAAAGCCCATTACGCTAGAGGCCATTTTCAAGGATAATAGCTTTGGCACCAAAGGAATAGGCACTATTCGCTGGATGAATGATGGCCAGTATTACTCTGCAACCGAAACGAATAATGGTACTACTAGCCTAGTCATAAAAGACATCACTACAGGAGAAACTGTCAAAACGCTAATAACAAGTGAAGAGCTAGGTTTCGAATTTTCAACTTATGACTTCTCAGCTGATGAGCAAAAGGTCATGTTCTCAACAGAAAGAGAAAAAATTTACAGAAGATCTTCAAAAGCGATATTTCATGTGTTCGATTTAAACTCAAGAAAACTTCAAACCCTTTCTAAGGGAGAAAAAGTTATGTATGCCAGCTTCTCTCCCAAAGGAGACAAGGCAGCCTATGTAAAGAACAATGACCTGTACATGGTGAATCTCGCCAACATGAGAGAATCTAGAATTACTCGAGATGGCAAATGGAATCATATCATTAACGGAAATGCCGATTGGGTTTATGAAGAAGAATTTTCCATGTCTCAAGCATTTCAATGGTCTCCTGATGGAAACAAGATCGCTTTTTGGCGTTTTGATGAGAGTAGAGTAAATGAGTATAACATGCAGGTTTGGGGCGACCTTTATCCTGAAGACTACAAATTCAAATACCCAAAAGCGGGTGAAGAGAATTCTATAATTCAAATAAAAGTATTCAACCTACAGAATAACAGAACTCGCACAATGGACATTGGCTCTGAGACCAATATTTACGTACCGAGAATCTTCTGGACTAAAGACAATAATGTCTTGTCAATAATGAGATTGAATAGACTCCAAAATAAAATGGATCTGCTACATGCTAATGTAAATACAGGCAGAAGCAAAACGGTTTATACAGAAGAGAGTGCCACTTATCTTGAGTATCGGAACAATCTTCAATACTTAAATGACAACAAGTCTTTTATCCTCACCAGTGAAAAAGATGGGTTTAGACATATCTATCACTATGGAGTAGATGGTCAGTTGATCAATCAAATTACTTCAGGAGATTGGGAGGTGAGTAGTGTGCAAGGTCTTAATGAAGAAAAAGGCAAAATCTACTATACATCGGCTGAAAAATCACCTCTGGAAAGACACATGTATAATGTCAATTTAGATGGAGAAGGAAAATCAGAAATGACATCAGAATCGGCCACTCATAATCAGAATTGGAGTCCGGATTTTAAATACTATATCCAAACATCAAGTGCCGCAAACTTCCCCAACAAAGTATCACTACATACAGGAGATGGTAGTCAAGTTAGGATGATGGAGGATAATGCTGCAGCTGCGGAAAGAATCAGAGAATATGACGTGATACCTAAAGAGTTCTTTTCTTTTACTACTTCTGAAGGAACTGAACTAAATGGCTATATGATGAAGCCGTCAAATTTTGACCCTAAGAAAAAGTATCCGGTGCTAATGTATGTTTATGGTGGTCCTGGCTCACAAACCGTACAAAACACTTGGCACGGATCAAGAGACTACTGGCATATGCATCTTGTCAATCAAGGTTATATTGTTGCCAGTATAGATGGTAGAGGGACTGGTTCTAAAGGAAAAGAGTTCAAACACATTACTTACGGCATTTTAGGTAAGTACGAAGTGGAAGATCAAATTGAAGGCGGTAAATACCTTGCAAGCCTTCCATATACTGACGAATCTAGGATTGGCATTTGGGGATGGAGTTATGGAGGATACATGTCGTCACTTTCGTTATTTCTTGGTAACGATGTATTTAAAACAGCCATTGCTGTGGCACCGGTAACTAACTGGAGATACTACGATTCAATCTACACCGAACGCTACATGAGTACACCAATGCTGAATGAACAAGGATATGATGCCTATTCACCGGTAACTCATGTGGACAAATTAAAAGGAAATTTCTTGCTCATTCATGGAACAGGTGATGACAATGTTCACTTTCAAAACTCTGTAATGATGGTTGACAAACTGATAGAAGCGGATAAACAATTTGAGTCATTCTATTACCCTAATCGAGCGCATGGTATGAGAGGTGGCAATGCTACTTGGCATTTATATAACCAAATGACTGATTTCATTCTAAGAAAGCTATAAGAATCTATGAATCTCACACCTTATGAGGTGTGAGAATTTGTACTTTCGTAGCGCAAATGAATGAATACGATTTTTCTAATCCATTAACATTTGCAGGCCTTACAGGCCTGCTTTTTTTGATTGTGGCGCTTAGGTACGTGTTTATTGCAGGAATATTCTATGTGATTTTTTACGTGTTTAATCCTAAAGGCTTCGATAGAAGAAGGATATTCAATGGACACAAAAACTCGAAGCAGTACAGGAAGGAATTCGCATGGTCTATTTTTACCTCTTTGCTTTTTGCAATAGCTGGTGCGGCCATAATTGTTCTTTGGCAAAACGGATATACAGCCATTTATGATGACATAGATGCCATGTCATGGTGGTGGATTCCATTAAGCTTTTTGATTGCAGCCTTTATTCATGAAACCTATTATTACTGGCTCCATCGCTGGATGCATAGGCCTAAAATTTACAGATGGATTCATAAAGTTCATCATGATAGTCATGTTACATCTCCATGGACCAGTTTCTCCTTTCATCCTGGAGAAGGTGTATTGCAATCGATAGTGATTCCAATCGTAGTGCTGTTCTTACCGATGCACTACTGGACAATTGTAGGACTCCTAACCTTTATGACACTCACGAGTGCAATAAACCATTCCAACATAGAGATTTACCCCCAGAACTTCTATAAACATTGGCTTGGCCGATGGCTTATTGGGGCAACTCATCACAGTCTTCACCATACCCAATACCGTTTCAATTTTGGATTGTACTTTACTTTTTGGGATAAATGGATGAAAACAGAAAGTGAGAATTATGTTTCAAATTTCAAGAAGCATACTTCCTAAATACTTATTTGAGTCGCTTTTTCATTAGAAAGTTTACCTCTTGAGCTGCGACCGTTTGATCTACCACATTGTCTCTTCCATCTCCAATTGGAAGTGTATAAGCAAATACAAACTCCCAACCCTGAGAACTCATATAGTTCAAAGCATCCACAGCAGAATTGAATTTCTTTACTTTACCATCATACTCATCTCTTATTCGCGTATCACCACCCCAGAAATTCCTTTCTTGGCCATAGTCTAATCGAATGGATACTTTGTTCGAAAGGAACCTTGGACGAATTCTAATCTGTGCATATACTTCTTTTTGAACAGCACCAGAATCCAGTACCTCGGATTAATAAACTTTTTGCGCATGCGCTTGATTGGCAAAGGCCATACCTGCCAAAAGCAAAAGGATAATTGAGAACTTTTTCATGTATAAGAAATTGGTTGACTATTGCTTATCTAAAAATGTGCCAAGGCTATAAAATAAAAGAGTCACTCCCGTTGGAGCGACTCCCTTTCACCTAAACACCTGGGTAACTAACTACTCATAGTGAATCTTTCGATTCCTACACCCAGACTTATCTTTATTCGCCTGATGGCTACTTAATTGTCAAGAAAATTTCGGGCATACTTTTCACCCGGGTTGTTAATCAAAGTTAGTACGATTTTCGGTTAAATGAAATTTAACAATACAATAATCTGTAAAAGTTATTCACCATTTTGTCCACATGGCGTTTTTGGCCTTTAAATACACTTTTTTGCACTATGTCACGACATTAAAGTTTTATACATACATTCTTTTTTTCAGTAAAAAAGTCCAAAGCATGCCATCCGCCCTCTCTTCCAAGTCCACTTTGCTTGACACCACCAAAGGCCGTTCGTAGGTCTCTAAACAACCAAGTATTCACCCAAACTATACCTGAATTAAGGGATTTAGATACCCTTGTAGCTCTATCTAAATTCGTTGTCCAAACTGTAGCCGAAAGACCATAATCCGTACCATTTGCCATATTCAAAACCTCCTCCTCTGTCTCGAAAGGTGTTAGTGTTACTACTGGCCCAAATATCTCCTCTTGATTAGTTCTACAGTCGGGCGTTAGCCCTTCAAAAATTGTAGGAGCCACATAATATCCTTTATCATAAGGCGCGTCAGGCACAACCTGCTTACCCCCAGCCAATAATTGCCCCCCTTCTTCTTTCGCTAAATCAATATAGCCGAGAACTTTCTCCATATGAGGCTTAGAGACAAGTGCACCTACTTTAGTTTCTGGCAGATGAGGTGGCCCAACACTTAAACTCTTGGTTTTCTCAACAAATGCAGCTTTGAATCGATCGTAAATTCCCTTTTGAACAAAAATTCTTGACCCACAGAGGCAAATTTGCCCTTGATTAGCAAAACTTGAATGTATGGATGTATTCAATGCTTGTTCAAAATCACAATCATCGAATATGATATTTGGATTCTTACCTCCTAACTCCAATGACAGCTTTTTAAACATTGGGCCAGCTAACTTGATAATCTTTTTACCTGTCTCTGTACCACCCGTAAATGAAATAGCACCGATCTCAGGTCGTTCCACAATCGCATGACCTGCCTTTGCACCTGTACCATGAACAATATTGAGAACTCCAGCCGGTAGTCCTGCCTCAATACACAACTTAGAAAGTAAAAAAGCTGTCATGGGGGTCATCTCTGAAGGCTTGGCAATTACACAATTACCAGCTGCCAATGCAGGCACAATCTTCCAAGTGAACAAGTATAGTGGTAAATTCCAAGGAGAGATACAACCCACAATACCAATGGGTGTCCTGAGCGTTAAGTTGATGGCCTCTTGATCTGATTCGTGCAAGTCTGAAGACTCATGTAATATGGCTGTAGCAAAAAACCTAAAATTTGCTGAAGCACGGGGAATATCTACTCTTATAGCAAGCTTAATCGGTTTACCGTTATCCCTAGATTCAGCCTCTGCCAACTGTTCATGGTTTTCATCAATCAGCTGAGCAATTTTGAGAAGTATATCAGATCTTTTTTGTCTTGGAGTATTTGCCCAGTCTAATTGGACCTTTTCAGCCCGTTCCACGGCTAATGCAATATCCCCACTATCAGAATTAGGAATCTGAGCATAGACGTTTCCAGTTGCCGGTTCATAATTATCTAAATATGCTCCAGACACCGGCTCTAATAGCTCACCCCCAATGTAGTTTAGTATTTTTTTCATTTTTAGAGTGCTCCTGTTCTCCCACCATCCACTGGTACGTTAATTCCATTTATATAAGAGGCAGCTGGACTGGCCAAGAAGGCTATAGCATTAGCAACTTCATCTGCCTCAGCAAATCTTCTAGCTGGAATTTGAAGTTTCCATTGATCTTCAATCTCTTCTATAGTCTTTCCAAATTTCTGAGAACGGCCTTCAACAATGGATGTCAATCTTTGTGTCTTAGTGGCACCAGGAAGCACATTATTCACCGTTATACCAAACTGCCCTAACTCATTAGAGAGTGTTTTAGACCAATTGGCAACCGCACCTCTTATGGTATTAGACACACCAAGCCCCTGAATGGGTACCTTAACAGAAGTAGAAATCACATTAATGATTCTACCATAACTCTCAGACTTCATCTGAGGCACCAGGGCTTTGGCTAAAATCTGGTTGCAAATCAAATGTTGATTAAATGCGATTCTGAACTCTTCCAAATCAGCATCAATCGCTTGTCCACCTGGAGGGCCACCAGTGTTATTGATCAGTATATGATAAGGCTTACTTGAATCAAGATGTTGATTGAGTGATTTATCTAATTCGTTGGGTTTGGAAAAATCTGCAACCAAAATATCATGAACTTGACCTACTGATCTATCAAGTTCTTCTTTAACCTCATTAAGTTTATCTGCACTTCTAGCACATAAAGTAACTGATGCTCCAAGCAGAGCTAGTTCTAGCGCGGTAGCCTTTCCAATTCCTTGGGTGCTCCCACAAACAAAGGCTCGCTTTCCTTCTAAGTTTAAATCCATAGGCTTTGCGTATTATTTAAAGTTATTAAAAACAGCCCATCTCATTTGTCGAAATGTGTAATTTAGAGATGTTTAAAGAAGTGCTATGGAAATTAGAAGGCCTTTCAACCTCACAAAATGGATAGAAGAGAATCGAGAATTACTTAAGCCACCGGTTGGAAACAAGAACTTGTATCCAGAAGGGACAGATTATATAGTGATGATAGTTGCTGGCCCAAATGCTCGAAAAGATTATCATTACAACGAGACAGAAGAGCTATTTTATCAATTAGAGGGAAACATCACTGTAAGAATCCAAGAAAACGGAAAGGCTGTAGATATACCACTCGGTCCGGGCGATATGTACTTGCATCCACCCAAAGTTCCTCATTCACCTATTCGATCAGAAGGTTCTTTAGGTTTAGTAATAGAAAGGGTTAGAAAACCAGAGCATAAGGATGGCCTCATGTGGTTTTGCGATAATTGCAACCATAAACTGCACGACACTTATTTTCCATTGAAGAATATCGAAAAGGATTTCTTACCTCGTTTTAAGCAATTCTATAATTCTGAAGAGCTCAGAACTTGTTCGAATTGCGGTACGGTAATGGAAACTGACCCTAGATTTGTAGGCTAATAAAAACACTACATTAAAGAGATGCTGAAGATAGATATGCATACCCATATAATCCCGAAACATCTGCCAAAATGGACAGAGAAATTCGGTTACGGGGATTTTATCCACTTACAACATCACAAAGAACAAGCCGCCATGATGATGAAAGGCAGCAAATTCTTTAGAGAAATTCAGTCTAATTGTTGGGATCCGGAAATACGAATTGAAGAATATGCCAAACATGGCACGCAAGTTCAAGTCATCTCGACTATTCCGGTTATGTTTTCATATGAAGCCAAACCGAAAGATGGATTAGAAATAACACAATTCCTGAACGATCATATGGCAGAAATCTGTCAGAAATACCCAAAAAACTACATAGGCTTAGCCACTGTGCCTATGCAGGATGAAGAATTGGCAATTAAAGAATTAGAACGGTGTAAGAAAGACCTCAATATTCCAGGAATTCAAATCGGTTCGAACATCAACGATAAAAACCTAAGCAGCGATAGATTCTTCCCAATTTTTCAAGCTTGCGAGGCGTTAGATATTGCTGTCATGATTCACCCGTGGAATATGATGGGCTTTAACAGTATGGAGCGCTATTGGCTACCTTGGCTTGTTGGTATGCCAGCAGAAACTTCTAGAGCAGCATGCTCACTAATTTTTGGTGGCGTTCTTGAAAGATTACCAGATCTAAGGGTAAATTTCTCTCACGCAGGCGGTTCTTTCATTCCTACTTTAGGAAGAATTGAACACGGCTATAATTGTAGACCTGATTTAGTGGCTATCGATAACCAAGTAAAGCCAACGGAATATCTAGGTAAGTTTTGGGTAGATTCAATTACACACGATCCTCACCTGCTTCAATACATTCTAGACCATCAAGGTTCGAACAGAATTACTTTAGGTTCTGATTATCCATTCCCCCTAGGAGATCTTGAAATAGGAGCCTATATAGAGGAAATGGAGTTATCGGAAGAAGTGGTAGAAGATATTTTTTGCAATGCCACTTTAGAATGGCTCAAACTTGAAAAATCTCTTTTTGAGTGAAAAGGAAAACAGCAATCACTTATTTCGAATCACCCATTGGATTTTTAAAAATTGTAGGTGAAGATGATGTAATCAAAAGAATCTCTTTTGTAAATGGAGAGGAACGATCTACTGAAGGCAAACTTTCAATGCCAATGTTTAGATGCATTCGCCAACTAGAAGAGTATTTTGAAGGCAAAAGAGAGGTTTTTGACTTACCACTAGCACCGGAAGGAACAGCATTTCAAAAACAAGTTTGGCAAGCCTTAGAAGAAATCCCATTTGGCATTACCTCTACTTATGCCAAGCAAGCCAAACAACTTGGCGATTTAAAGAAAATTAGAGCCGTTGGTACAGCCAACGGCAAAAACCCTATCGCCATCGTAATACCTTGCCACCGTGTTATTGGCTCAGATGGCAGTCTAACAGGATATGCCGGAGGACTTGATAAAAAAGAATGGCTACTCAAACATGAGCGCTGTCTTCCGGGTTACAATCAACTGAAACTATTCGGATGAACTACCAAAACAGCTTAGCATTTGCACAGGAGCAAGACGCTAATGATCCACTAAGAAAGTGGAGAGAAGAATTTCATTTTCCACAAATCAATGGGCGAGATGCCTACTACTTTACTGGTAATTCTTTAGGCTTACAACCAAAGAGAACTAGAGGCTGGGTTGAGACAGAAATGAAGAAATGGGAAGAGTATGGTGTTGAAGGCCATTTTGTTCCAAAAGAGAGGCCTTGGGTAAAGTATCATGAATCTAGCAAAGAGTCAATTGGGAGAATAGTTGGGGCCAAACCAATTGAGGTTTGTGTGATGAATAACCTATCAGTCAATTTGCACTTGCTCATGGTTTCTTTCTATCGCCCTACTAAACAAAGGTTCAAGATTATCTGCGAGGCAGGCGCATTCCCATCTGACCAATACATGTTTGAGTCTCAGATTAAATTTCATGGGCTGAACCCTGAAGAAACCTTAATTGAAATCTCTCCAAGAAAAGGTGAGAATACCCTTAGAACAGAAGATATTCTTGCAAGTATTGAGGAGCACGCTGAAGAATTAGCATTAGTGCTCTTTGGTGGGTTGCAATACTATACGGGTCAGGTTTTCGACATGAAATCGATCACAGAAGCTGGTCATAGAGCAGGTGCTTTTGTTGGTTTTGATCTAGCTCACGCAGTTGGCAATGTTATCCTGAAATTGAATGAGTGGAATGTAGATTTCGCCACATGGTGCTCTTATAAATATTTAAACTCGGGCCCTGGCAACGTAAGTGGAATTTATGTGAATGAAAAATTCGCGGATGACGAAACGGTTCCTCGCTTTGCCGGATGGTGGGGACACAATGAAGATGAGCGATTCTTAATGGAAAAAGGCTTTAAGCCAATGCCCGGTGCAGATGGATGGCAGCTATCTAATGGTAATGTAATTTCTACTGCAGCACATCTGGCCTCACTGGAAATATTTGATGAAGTAGGTCTTGACACATTAAGGCAAAAAAGTAAAAAGCTTACCGGCTTTTTAGAGTTCATAGTAAATGAATTGAGTGGTAAGGAAAATATATTCGAAATCATCACTCCAGCAGATCCTGACCAGAGAGGCTGCCAACTTTCAATTTTCTTTCATAAAAATGGCAAACAGCTATTTGATCACCTTGTAACCCAAGGTGTAATTGGCGATTGGAGAGAGCCCAACGTCATCAGGATTGCACCTGTTCCATTATACAATTCATTTGAAGATGTTTATCAATTCGGTAGATTGCTTAAAGAAGCTTTAGCTTTATATAACTAAAAACACCTTTATGAGCGAAAAGAGAGTGACCATATTAGGCGCAGGACTAGTCGGTTCGTTACTCTCAATCTTTTTGCGCAAACATGGCTATGGCGTTGACATCTATGAGCGCAGGGCAGATATGCGATCGACTGACATGTCAGCCGGTAGGTCCATTAACTTGGCTTTAAGCCTTAGGGGTCTAAAAGCTCTGGCAGCCGTGGGCCTCGAATCAAAAGTGAAAGACATCTGTATTCCTATGCATGGAAGAATGATCCATGATTTGAAAGGTAATACAGAACTTCAACCATATGGCAAACATGGCGAATACATCAACTCTGTTTCAAGATCAAGCTTGAATGAAATCCTGATATCTACGGCCGAGGAAGAAGGAGTAGCTATACATTTTAACCACAAATGCGAGTCAGTTGATTATAACAATGGAATATCTCAAATAAGAAATGATGAGAGCAGTTTTGAAGTTACGGCTGATTGGATCTTTGGTGCAGATGGCGCATTCTCAGCTTTAAGAAATTCCCTCCTCAAAACACAAGGGTTTAATTATTCACAGAATTACATCTCAGCAGCTTATAAAGAGCTTACTATTCCACCAACCAACAGTGGAGACTTTGCATTAGAACCGAATGCACTCCACATCTGGCCTAGAGGCGAATACATGCTTATTGCCCTACCTAATCTAGACAAAAGTTTTACTTGTACCCTGTTCTATCCAAGAATCGGTCGCCAATCTTTTGAAGAATTAACTGAAGCTAAAGATGTCATAAAGCTGTTTCAGGATGCCTTTCCCGATGCACTTCCCGTTATGCCTACTTTGGTTGAAGACTTTTTTAATAACCCAACTGCTGGTCTAGTTACTGTTAGATGTAGCCCATGGGTAAAGGGCAAGACAGCTCTTATTGGAGATGCAGCACATGCAATAGTGCCCTTCTATGGGCAAGGCATGAATGCAGGTTTTGAGGATTGTTATGTATTTGACCAATTGATTTCAGAGCACAATGAAATAAACCAATCAATGCTCTCTGCATATGAAACACTCCGAAAACCAGATGCAGATGCCATAGCAGACTTGGCCCTTTACAATTTCATCGAGATGAGAGATAAAGTTGCCAACCCAAGATTTGTTCTTCAAAAGCAGATTGAAAAAGAACTTTTTAGACGCTACCCTGACAAATGGGTCCCATTATATAGCATGGTTACATTTAGCGAAATGAGATATTCAGAAGCGCTTAAAAAAGGCATGCATCAGCAAGGGATAATGGACCAAATACTTGATGATCAATCGGTTCCCAAAAACTATCTAGATTTTGATTACGAAGATATCATTTCAAGATTGGCATGAAGGCTTAAGTAAGCAACCCATATTTATTACCAAGACTATCTATTTTCTTGGATTTTTCACGTTTCAATGTCATTTTTAGGTTCAACGAAACGGTTCCCTCGACCAAAGAATTAGACTACAACTGGATTAATGAGTAAAACTGCTATTGTGGTTGGCTCTGGTATAGCTGGTTTGGCATCAGCTATAAGACTGGCCAAGAGAGGATATATTGTATCTGTTTTTGAAGCGAATGTATACCCGGGAGGAAAGCTTACCGAGATAAAACTTGGTGACTATCGCTTTGATGCTGGGCCATCCCTTTTTACCCTTCCCGAGAACATAGAGGAACTATTTGAGCTAACTGGCTTTAAAACCTCAGATTTTTTCAAGTACAAAAAGTTAGATACTACATGTAAATACTTTTGGGAGGATGGTACTCAACTTACTGGCTGGGCCAATGAAGATCAGCTGGTCGAAGAATTTGAAGATAAACTTTCTGAGCCTGGTAAGAACATTAAGAAAGCCCTTGAGAACAGTAATTTTCTATATGATTACCTATCTCCAATTTTTATGCATAAGTCTTTGCACCAAAAAAGTACTTGGTTCGGAAATGGAGCTATGAAAGCATATAGCAAGCTTTCAAAATTTGGTTTTAATCAAACAATGCATGAAGCTAATCGCAAACAGTTTGAGAATGAAAAAACCGTTCAGCTATTTAATAGATATGCAACTTACAATGGCTCGAACCCCTATGAAACACCAGCTACTTTAAATATAATTCCACATTTAGAGTTTGGAATTGGCGCCTATTTCCCTGAAGGAGGAATGCATCAAATTACCATGAGCTTATATAAACTGGCAATGAAGATGAATGTCAAATTCTACTTTAACACGCCTGTTAAAAAAATAGTGGTATACAAAGGGAAAGCTAAGGGCGTAGATACTCAGATGGGCTTTCATAAGTCTGATATAGTGGTGAGTAATATGGATGTTGTCGGTACATATCAGAAGCTATTGAGTTCTGAAAAACAACCTAAGAAACTTCTCAAACAGCCTAAATCTAGTTCTGCAATTATCTTCTATTGGGGTATAAAGAAAGAATTCAAAGAACTCGACCTGCACAACATTTTCTTCTCTGAAGACTACAAAACTGAGTTCGATCATATTTTTAACAAGAAATCAGTCTACCACGATCCTACAGTTTATTTAAACATCACTTCTACCCAAAACCCGGGCGATGCGCCTGAGGACTCAATGAATTGGTTCACTATGGTAAATGCGCCTAACAATACAGGCCAAAGCTGGGACGATATTATTGGTGAAACTAGAAAAAACATTATCTCTAAACTGAGCAGAATGTTAGGAACAGATATAGAGCCATTGATAGAGGTGGAAGACATATTGGACCCAAGAACAATAGAATTGAGGACAAGTTCGAGCACTGGCGCACTCTATGGAAACAGCTCTAATAATAAATACGCTGCCTTCCTAAGGCACGCAAATTTTAGTAAAAATATAGGTGGCCTCTATTTCTGCGGTGGAAGCGTACATCCGGGAGGAGGAATTCCTCTTTGTTTACTATCAGCTAAGATAGTAGATGAGGTTATGAATTAGAATGTATAAATGCGATGGCCTGTTCGTTGAAAACCGCTGGTTGTTCAACATTACAAACGTGACCTGAATTCTCAACTACCTGCAAAACTGAAGTTGTATGCTCTTTAACCAATTTCATTACTTGAGGTAAAAACATGTAATCCTGATCACCCATTAAATACAAAGTGGGTAACTTAGTATCATTCTCATTAAAATATTTCAGTAATGGATTTACTGAATAGGTTAGACCGAACCAACGAATGAATTCTTTTTGACAAAGCTTCTTAGCTTGGGCAGCAAACAATATTCTAGATTCCTTATTTCTCTTTCGCGGCATAATAATCCAAGCAAAAAACTTGTATAGCCACATATAGGGCACAAAGCGTTTAGTAGCATTTCCTAAAGCGACCAAAATTTTAGATCTGACATTTAATCTTGTTACTGCTCCACCCATGATCAGTGATTTGACCTTTTCAGGGGCAAACTCGCATATGTTTCTCATCAGAATGGTGCCCAAAGAGATTCCAACAAAGTGAGACTTTTCTATTTTGAGGTGATCTAGTACTTCAACAATATCTCTTGAGATGTTCTCAAAGTTGTACTCATCGTTAAAATAGCGTTCAAATACTTCTTGAGACTTACCATGTCCTCGAAGGTCGATAAGCAAGACATTGAATTGCTCTTTAAAATCTCTAACCTGTTTATACCATATAGAACTACTACCTCCTGCACCATGAATGAAGGCGACCCATTCTTTAGATGATTTATGTTTATATGTCTTGTAGTAGAGCATTAGCAGTACTAACTGATAGTTAGAGAATAAGTTTCCTTTCAATAATCTAGATACAAAAAAAAGCCCGCATAAGCGGGCTTTTATGATCTATGATTTTAAAAATCTTAGTTACCGAAGATATATCTTATACCTAACTGTGCTTGCCATCTAGAACTGATTAGACCTGAGTCATCAATTCTGTTTGTAGAAGGGTCATTTCCTTCTACGCCATCGAATGTAAATTCAGGAGTAGTTCCGTCAGCACCAAAGCCTTCGAAATTCAACAAGTTAAAGCTTTGTGGAACGAAGTATCTTCGACCCCAATCGCTGTTCAGCATATTAGAGAAGTTCATGATATCAGCAGTAAACTGGAGTCTATGAACATTTCCACCAGCGTTGATAGTAAATTCTTGTAAGAACCTCAAATCAACTACACCAATCCAAGGGGCTCTTGATTGATTTCTAGCCACATACTGACCTCTTCTTGAATTCAAGTAATCATCGCTGGCAATGAATTGATTCAATGCTTGCCATTGCTGCTCAGCAGTTCCTGCATTTGCATCATCGATTAGAACAATGTCGTCTGCATTAATTGGAATATAAGCCAAAGTCCTGTTTCTAGAGTCTTCTCCAATTAAGTCATCTCCATTACCGTAAACGTATGAGAATGGTCTACCTGATTGTCCCTCATATACAAGTCCAACCTGTGTAGCCAAATTTTCATTCCATTCTTTTCTATAAGACATTTGAGCAATTACTCTGTGTCCTTGAGAGAAGTTAGATCTCTGTAGTGGCTGATCGATATTTCTAGAATTCACTGAGTGTAAACCTCTCCATTGAGAAGAGTTCTGAGAAGAAGTACCATCAAATACAGACCAAGCATCTCCATAAGCATATGAAACACTACCTTGAAGACCATTAGTCATCGGCATTGTCAATGTAGTTGAAATGTTATAAGCATAACCTCTACCTGTGTTAGAAGTCAAAGAAATTCTACCATAGTTCTGAGATTGAACTACCTCATTTCTTCTATTCCAGAAACCTCTAAAATCACCTGTTCCTGTAGCATAAAAATCTGGATCAAGTGGGATATTTATGTTCTGAACTCTGATGGCGTGAATTGTCTTAGTGTAAAGACCTTCAACACTCCAAATAAACCCATTGCTTAATCTCTTGTCTACAGCTAGGTTAAATTTAGCCACCTGAGGAATTTTAAAATCTGAAGCGAACAAGTCGATGTTTCCAGACTGGATCGTGTTAGATCTCTGTCCTGGCTGGTTAAAAGGATCAGCAACGAATAAACCATCAAATCCTCTTTCATCAATTGAAGCTAAATTAAATCCATTGTTGTTATACGCACCACCTGGCCATACCAAAGGAATTCTTGAAGTAAAGATACCAGCACCACCTCTAAACTGAAGTGATCTATCTCCTCTAACATCCCAGTTGAAACCGAATCTTGGAGAAAACGCCCAATAAGTCGGGATAAACTCTCCTATTCTTGCACCTTTTGTATTCCATACTGCACCTAGCTCATTTAAAGGCCCATTATTGAAAGTTGAATTTTCAGGTGTATCGTCAAAAGATGGTCTATCTAATCTCAAACCATACGTCAATTTCAGATTATCTGTGGCTTGATATTCATCTTGTAAGTAAATTCCAAACAAAGCAGACTTGAATATAGCAGCAGCAGCAGAACCGTCACCAGTGACATCATCTCTATTAGATAACAATCTAAAGTAGTCAATAGCTGGTTGATTAGTAATGAAGTCATTTATACTCGCAAACAAATAACGTCCATAGTTCTGCGCAATGAATAAGTTTTCTACATCATAAAATTCAGCATTTACACCAGCAGTGAATGTATGTCTACCTTTATACCACTCAAAATTGTTGTTGATTGTGATAACGTCTTGGTTCAATAAGTTAGCAGTAGAGAATTCCTCTGCACCTAGTCTAATAAAACCTCTTCCGTCTCTAATATTGACAGTAGGGAAATCCGTGAATGGATCTCTGTCATCTCTTTGAGTTACATAACCTACTGTTAATTTATTTGAAATGTTTGATCCAAAAGTTGCTGCCCATTCAGCTGAAAGGGAATTCGTTTTAGCCAAAAATGTTTCGGATCTTCCATAGAAGTTAAGCGTACCTGGGCTTGATCTTACACCTTCGATATTAAACGCTTCAACATAACCATATCTTGCAGATAATTTATGATTCTGATTGATATTGTAGTCGAGTTTTACTGTAACCTTGTCAGACTCCAGTACAACTGGGTTACCACTTAGAGTACCTGGATCGTAACCAAACGTTCCTAAATAGTTTCTTAAAGCAGTGATATCACCATTTGTAGCATCTCCTTCGTAGTCATTAAAGTCAAATGGTTGAGGAGTTTCATCTCTTTGAATTTCGGCATTAACAAAAAAGAATAATTTGTCTTTAATGATTGGGCCACCTACTCTAAATCCACTAGTTCTGGCTGAAAAGGCCGGCAGATCTGTTCTTGTTGCACCTTCTCTATCAGTCGGTGTTTGACCTGCTAAATTTTCATTTCTCCAAAATGTGTAAAGTGATCCTTCGATTTCGTTGGAACCTGATCTTGTAACTGCGTTGATTGAACCTCCAGCAAAACCTGATTGTCTCACATCGAATGGAGCAACAGCAATTTGGAACTGCTCAATTGCATCAATAGAGATAGGAGATACACCCGTTTGACCACCGTTAGTACCAGAACCAGCAAGACCAAATACGTCATTGTTTACAGCACCATCAATGTAGATAGCGTTATATCTGTTGTTCTGACCACCGATAGAGATAGAGAAACCGTCATTACCTTCTGTTAAAGAAGCTTGAGGGTTAAATCTTGCGAAGTCACCAATAGCACGTGCTACAGTTGGAGTAGAGTTAATTTGCTCGATTCCAACAACTGTCTCAGCACCTGTTCTGTTACCATCGAATACGCCACCTCTTTCAGCAACAATCTCAACATCTTCTAAAGAAATAGAAGTTTCAGTCAATGTTGCGTTAATTTTAAACGCCTGACCCAGTGTAAGGAATACGTTCTCTTGTTTGAATTCTCTGAAACCAACGAAAGTAACAGTCACTGTATAAGGACCACCAACTCTCATGTTAGGAATTCTGTAATAACCATCAGCATTAGTGATGTTACCATACTGAGATCCACTTGGAGTGTGTACTGCAACAACAGTAGCTCCAGGAAGAGACTCACCATTAGCGTCTGTAATTCTTCCGTTTAGGGAAGAAGTGGTAGATCCTTGACCAAAAGCAGTGTTTGCTGAAAACAAAACAACTACTGCCAAGAATACCTGAAGTAATGATCTTTTCATAGAAGATAACTTTAAGTAGATTAGATTTAAATTCACTTTAGTTTTATGCGTGCTCACGCATTTTATCATGGCAAAAGTAGTTTTTAGTTGGGTCGGGAGTGTTTGACATATGTTATGATTTCGCTACCAATGATTAAGCACATTAACCTAGTCTTAACATTCCTTAACATTTGTGATCTAAAAGATTCTTTGCCCAGACACTTGTAATACATACTTTACATCAAATTTTCCTTGAAGACTGATGTTTAGATACTTATCGTATGACTTAATTATAAGTTCAATCGATTTATTTAACCTTTAGTTAGTTTGGCCTTGAACCCTCAAAAGAAAATAATCTTCCATCCGTTCTTCACATATCATGTATTTGTTTGTTTATCCATTTGAGTATATTGGCCTTACTCAATAAGTAAACCCTTGGAATGAACAAACTAACCTTTCGATTAAGCCTGTTAGGATTTTTATTTTCTCTTAACTTTTCTCAGGCGCAGATTAATCTTGATTATTACTTACCAGATAATGTTTCGTATAACGAAGCCATCCCAAAACCAGCAGACGTTGTTGGTCATGAGGTAGGAGAATGGCACATCACACACGATAAGCTTGTTTGGTATATGAAAACTCTGGCAGAAGCATCTGAAAGAATTTCTATCGAACAAATTGGAGCCACACATGAAGACCGCCCACAGCTCATTTTGACTATTACTCACCCAGAGAATTTAGCAAACATAGAAAAAATAAGGTCCGACCATGTTTGGCTTACCTACCCCAATGAAGCAGACAAGTTTGACATCAAAAAGATGCCTGTCGTAACTTACATGGGCTTCAGCATACATGGCAATGAATCATCTGGATCTAATGCTGCGCTTTTAATGGCCTATTACTTAGCTGCTGCCCAAGGACCGGAAATTGAAAGTGCTTTAAGAAACTCTGTGGTTTTATTAGACCCTTCTTTAAATCCAGATGGATTAACAAGATTTTCTACATGGGCCAACATGCACAAGAACAAAAATATTACGGCAGATCCAAACGATAGAGAATATAGAGAATCTTGGCCCGGAGGTAGAACAAACCATTACTGGTTTGATCTAAATAGAGACTGGCTGCCAGTACAGCAACCAGAATCCAGAAATAGAGTAGTCAAATTTCATGAATGGAAGCCAAATGTGTTGACTGATCATCATGAAATGGGAACAAATTCAACATTCTTTTTTCAACCGGGGGTTCCTGCCAGAACGCACCCATTGACACCGAAACTCAATCAGGAGTTGACAGAGAAAATTGGAGAGTTCCACGCTGCAGCTTTAGATAGCATCGGATCGTTTTATTACACAAAAGAAGGCTATGACGATTTCTATTATGGCAAAGGTTCTACTTTTCCTGACATCAATGGAGGCGTAGGTATTCTATTCGAGCAAGCAAGTTCAAGAGGTCATGCTCAAGAATCAGCAAATGGTATACTTAGATTTCCATTTACAATTCGAAACCAGTTTGCCACCGCAATATCGACTTGGAAAGCTTCAGTATCTATGAGAGAGGAGCTTCTAAATTACCAAAGAGATTTCTATAAAAAAGCTCTCCGAGAAGCTGATAGCGACTCTTACAGAGCATATATTTTCAAGGCTGAGAAAGATCCTGCGCGTGCGTATCATCTTGCAGATATTCTTTTAAGACAAGAGGTCGATTTCTACAAACCTTCTAGAACCATAAAAATGGAAGGTGAAGAATACACACCAGATAACAGCTACATTATTCCATTAAAGCAGAGAAACTATAAACTGGTTAAAGGAATGTTCGAAAAACGCACTGTATTTGAAGACAGTCTCTTTTACGATATCTCTGGTTGGACTTACCCACTCGCTTTCAATTTAGAGTATGGTGAAATGACAGGAAGAGATTACAGCCGAAATCAACTTGGTGATAAAGTAGAATTTCTAGAATTCCCCAAGGGTTCAGTAATTGGTGGTCAAAGTGCGTATGCTTATGCCTTTGAATGGCATGGATATTATGCTCCCCGAGCTGCATACCGCCTAATGGATAAAGGGATAAGAGTAAAAGTTGCCACTAAAAAGTTTACCGGACCAGGCGAGAAAGAATTCGACAGAGGTACAATCATGGTGCCTGTGGCGAATCAAAACATTTCGGAATACGACCTTTTTCAACTGATGCAAACTATAGCCAATGAAGATGCATTAGATGTACACTCTTTGAGTACAGGATTAACTGGCGGTGTCTCTTTAGGCAGTAATACGCTCGTTACCGTTGAAAAACCGAAAGTAGCTCTAGTAGTAGAAGGAGGAAGTTCATATGATATTGGAGAAGTTTGGCACTTGCTAGACACACGAATGCATATTCCTCCAACAAAGCTTCCAGTGAGCAGAATCGGATCACCAAATATCGATCGATATAATACAATGGTTATCACAGGTGGCCTCAATTTGAATGAATCGGCCTTGAACAACCTAAAAAGATGGGTAAGTAATGGTGGTACTCTGATTGGCACCGGATCAGCTGTTGCTTGGATGGCTCGTAATAAATTAACAAATCTCAAATTGGTTTCTGCAGAGACACCAAATGCTGAAGAAGTACCTTATGAACTCATCTCTGATTACAGCAGAGCGCAGAACATACCTGGCGGTGTGTATATGTCTAAATTAGAATTATCACACCCTCTTGCCTTTGGTTATTATCGAGAAAACCTGCCAACATTTAGAAGAGGAAGAACCATGATTGAAGCATCCGATAGATTATTCTCAAATCCTGGTGTTTATACAGACTCTCCTTTGGTAAGTGGCTGGATAAGTGACGCGAATTTGGAGGCCTTAAAAGGATCCTCTACGCTTAGAGTAAATGCATTGGGAAGAGGTAGAATCGTATCTATAGTTGATAATCCTAATTTCAGAGCCTTTTGGTATGGTACCAATAAAATTATGATGAACGCCATCTTCTTCGGAAGAATCATCAATAGCGGCTCTGCAAGATAAGCGTTACACTAAACGATAATAAAAAGGGGCTACTAGCCCCTTTTATTTTGTCTAGCTAAATTTTTACCTTTAACAAACTATTGAGATGGGCGATCGTCTTTTCCTATTAGACAAGAATTATTTACTCAAGCAAGTTCAAAAAGAACTTCGCCTAGAGTTACAAGCCCTACTTATCAATCAAATTAAAGAAGGTTATTTCCAACTATTTAATCCACTTCGTTTACCTGATGAAAGAAGTGAATTGGTAGATCAATTTCAGCCTGTTCACCTAAGCTATTTCGATGACCTTTATGAAATACTTTCAGGTATTTACAGATACCAAATTGGAGACAATCAATTGGAATTACTTTTTGATGGTAGAAGCCATTACGACAAATACCTAAGCGATTGGAAGGATGCATTTATGGCTTATGCTATGGAGCTATCTACCAAAAAGAACTTTATTCTAGCAGGACTAGAATTGACTGTTTTCTATTCTCCTGAAAACAAAATTGAATTAGCTAAGAACAGAATGCGCGTGGCTATTTTTGATCACTTTGGACTTAAGGTTTATAAATACAAAGGCATTCAAAAGTTCAATAGCAAAACTGCCTAGTTTCTTATTTCGAAAGATTCAAACTTCTCCAAGTCAACAAACTCCACATCAACTTTATCTACCCTAGCGAATTCAGGACCCTCATTGCACCATTTAAAGAACTCATTAAGATTACCATAATAACCTTGAGCAAATATCTCAACTTGACCGGTATCTGTATTTCTACACCAACCTCTAATGTTGTACTCTAGTGCTTTGGATTTAGTGCTTACCCGAAAGAACACGCCTTGAACTTTGCCTGAAACCAGCAGCTTAGCGGCTTTCATTAAATTCTTGCATAATTGTTAATCCAGCTGAAACCCCTAGTCTATCTGCGCCTGCATCGAGCATAGCCTTAGCTTGATCCAAATTTCTAATACCTCCTGAGGCTTTGACTCCTACATTTGAAGGTGCATTATCTCTCATGATCTTTATATGCCCTACTTGTGCTCCCGCAGAAGAGAATCCTGTTGAAGTTTTCACCCAGTCTGTTCCCGCTTCGCTGCAAAGCTTTGTAGCAGATATTATTTCTTCATCAGTCAGATAAGATGTTTCGAGAATCACCTTCATCATTGCTCCGCCATCATGAATCAATTGAGCGCATTTTGCTAACTCGATCTTTGGCCATGGCATACCACTTTTGAAAGCCGAAACATTCATTACAATGTCTAATTCGTTGGCTCCATCTTCAATTGCCTTTTCAATTTCTAAGATTTTAGCTTCGGTTCTATTATATCCAAGAGGAAAACCAATTACGGTTACCAATTGAACATCAGTATCCTTAAGCTCTCGTGCTGCTCTTTTTACCCAAAATGGAGGCAAACAAGCACCAACAAACTGGTTATCAATGGCTTGTTGTACAAGCATATCAATATCCTTATCCGTAAGATCAGGCTTTAGATTAGTCTGTTCTATATGTCTATTAATGTCCATCTAGATAATCTTGCAGGTAACTAAAGTTTGGCATAAGTTTTCCCTCTTGGGTAATGGTAGCCCTTTCGATAATTGTGTCTTTATCTTCTCCCAAAAGATTTGGTAAAATATGAGTCAGAAATTCTTTTCCAAAATCTTCTGAAGCGTTACGCGGTAATTCACAAGGCAAATTGTCAACAGCCATAACAGTTATGTTGCCTTCATCTCTAAAAGCAACCTCTACACGGTCATTACTTGGATTGTAATCGTAAATAGGATCATCAATAGTGCTTGGCTGTTTGGTAGAAGGAATCGAACCCTCAATATCACAAGTAATATCTGCAACTACCTTGATTTTGAAATCACTCTGTAGAATTTCTGCCCTTGTAAATAACACTGGTGCCAATGGATCCCAAAATGCGCCTGCAATCAGGAGATCGGCCTTTGCAGCATATTGATGAAAATCAGATTCATATAGCACAGGGTCTCTATAAAATTCATCTCTATCAAATTCACCCTTATCTACCTTTCGATTATAATCACGCGTGTTTAATTGTGTATAAACAGGCTCATCAAATAATTCATTCACAAATTCAGCCGGGCTAACCCTTCGAATTCCCATGCCATTTAACACCTCCATAGAACCTTTAGAAACTCTTCCACCTCCTGTCAACGCAATCTTTATAGCAGGAAGGGCTACCTTGTTGTACTCAGTGGTCATATCTTCCAAGTCAAAACATTCATGAGCAGGGCGCAAATGGAAAAGGTTGTATCGCTTTCCAAAAGTAAGAATGCCATTATAAGCACCAACAATTCCAGCATAACGACCGAAAGCAATAAGCCTTTGGCCTTTGAGGTTGGTTAAACATTCCCAGTCAATTAGTCTGATATTTTTATTTACAATTGTTTGGAGCAACCCACGGTTATAATCTTGCTTCTTAATTGTATGTGAAAAAAAGAAATGCGTTTTCCCTTCTGCTAACATTTCGAGCGGTACTTCTTTAACTCCCAGAATTACATCGCAGTGAGACACGTCATCAACCATTATTGCTCCATGACGCTCATATTCTTGATCCTCAAAACATCTGATTTCACTTCGTTGGCAATAGATTTTAAGGTCTGCATTAGCCTCCAAAATACTACCAACTTGAGATGGTGTTAAAGGAACACGCCTATCAATAGGAACTTTCCCTTCTTTAATAATTCCGATGGTAATTGACATAAGACAAAATAAATGAAATAAGCCGAACTAGGATTTAATAAATCCGCCAATTTGTTCTTCGGCCAACTGTGAGAGATATGCATCTGCATTATTCATAGAATCTTTGCTATTCTTAGCAAGTCTCATCACCTGATCAGAAAAAACAAATCCGTTGGATTCAGGATCAACTCCATCAATCATACCACACAATATACCAACTGGTATATTATTTTCATCAGCTAGTTTAGACACTCCTGAAACCACCTTTCCCGAAAGTGTTTGCACATCAAATTTACCCTCTCCTGTAATGATTA
This sequence comes from Roseivirga sp. UBA6052, assembly GCA_002427755.1. Lineage (GTDB taxonomy): Bacteria > Bacteroidota > Bacteroidia > Cytophagales > Cyclobacteriaceae > Roseivirga. The sequence goes on along the minus strand of DIYO01000009.1, from coordinate 1,088,574 downwards.
AATCTGCATCTAGAGCTAAGTCTTCAAATCGAGTAAGATCCATCATTACATCAATGCCACTTTTTAATTCGGCATTTAGAAAAGTTAAAGCTCCATAACCCAAGCCTCCAGCAGCACCTGCGCCATGTTTTGATTCATTGTCATTCAGATTAACCTTAGCAAAATGCTCGAGTCCTTCATCCAAAATTTTAATAGCACTTGCATTAGCTCCTTTCTGCTCACCGTAAACATATGCCGCACCATCTTTGCCATAAAGCTTGTTTTGAACATCACTCAAAACAGTAAACTCACAGTTATACCAAACCGGCTCACCTAATGGAGCATTTACGAAAGCTACCTTACCCAATGATTCACCAACGGGCATGAGTTCATTACCGGCTCTTCCTTTAAATGAATAGCCTAATGCCTGCGCCATTCCAACACCTGCATCATTGGTAGCACTGCCGCCAATCATTAGATAAATCTGGTTTACGCCTCTTTCTAATGCATCTCTTATTAACTGTCCAGTACCATAAGTTGAAGTATATAAAGGATTGCGTTCAGATTCCTTTAGTAATTGCAAACCTGAAGCCATAGCCATTTCAATGAAAGCCACATTTCTTGACTTAAGATAGTAGGCTTTTATAGGTCTTGATAGCGGATCTAAGACTTCCACTTCTATTCGAATGGCTTTCGTAATAGATTCGATAACATCCAGCGTACCTTCACCTCCATCAGCTAACGGAGACCTGACCACCTCAATAGAATTGTCTACATTTTTGATTCCTTCTTCTATGGCTAAGCATACCTCCACTGCTGTAAGTGATCCCTTAAACTTATCCGGAGCTATAACTACTTTCATCTAGAACCAATTTGGCAGCATTACCGATATTAAAACAATCACCACAAAGAAGGCTAATAAGATATAGACACTTGATTGTTTAAAATTGATAGGCTCTACCTGAATCTCTTCTTTAGCCAACATTACATTTGGTGCAGCAAGACTAACCAGGTAAGCAACCACCATGGCAACTACAGCACCTATTGCATTCCACCAGAACCAGAAAACTTCGGGTACAAAAAGCCATAGGTAAACATTCAGGCCTACCCCAACTAATAGTCCAGCATTAGCTCCTAAACCATTAATCCTTTTAATTAAAAGTGCCGCAATAAAAATGGCTAAGATTGGCCCAAAAGATACTGAGCCTACTTTGTTGATTGCTTCGATAACCGTATCAGCAATATCGCCTACAAAAAACGCAATCACCACACAAACAGAGCCCCAAAATAAAGCAGTAATTCTAGAGAGGTTCATGTACTGCTTTTCAGATAACTCTTTCCCTCTGGCAAACAAATCTTCAACAGACGCAGCGCTTAAAGAATTTATGGCAGAACTTAGAGATGACATTGCTGCAGAGAAAATGGCCACAATCAATAACCCAATTACCCCATTTGGCAAATAATCTCTAATGAAAATCGGAATCATTCTATCAGGCTTATCCCCTGGTATTAGACTAATAAAATCAGTCTGAGAAAGCGCGAAGGTTCCTATAACCAATCCCATTATACAGTAAGCAAAAGTGATTGGAAACCTCATAAGACCATTGCATACTAGTGTCTGACGCATGGTCTTTAAACTGCTTGCAGATAACAAACGCTGCACTTGGCTTTGGTCCGTTCCGTAATATGAAACATATAAAAAGAAACCTCCCACTAGCATGGGCCAAAACCCGAACTCATCTCCATTAAAACCAAAGGATGAAAAGTCTACTGCGGTAATTCTTGAAGTATCTACATTTTCAATAAAGTTTCCCCATCCACCTAGGTAATGGAGTCCAAAACCAAAGCAGATAATGATCCCAATGAATAAAATGATCATTTGAATCATATCGCCATAAACTACAGCTTTCATACCCCCTTGTAGAGAATAAATCATGGTTACGATTCCAATCAGGATTATACTTTGCCACATAGGAATCTCCATAACAGACTCCAAGATGATAGCAACCGTGTAGATCATTACACCTGTTCCAAACGCTCTACTTACTTGAAAAACAAAGCTCAGCAGTATTCTTGTTGAAGAATCGAATCTTTTCTCGAGAAACTCATAGACACTAACTATTCCAGACTTGTAGAAGGTTGGTACTAGGACAACCATTAGGAATATCATAGCCAGAGGCACGGCAAATTCGTATGTCAACCAGACCATCCCCCCTCCTTCTTTTAAACCCACAAAGGCAGGAGCAGAAATAAAGCTAACGGCTGATAATTGAGTGGCAGCTGTGCTCATGGCCAATGGAAACCACCCAAAGCTTCTACCGCCTAAATAGTAATCATTCTTGTCTGCTTGATTTTTAAACCGGTAACCGAGATAGAGAAAGCCTCCTATGTATAGGATAATAATAGCGTAGTCAAGTACATTCATTAGTCAGAGATAAGGTCGAGAACCACGGCTGCTGTCCAAGAGAAATGATCACCTCCATAACCATGTTCTAACTTGTCAGCTACTTCTCTCCTAGGATCGAAATACTCGTGGAAACCTAATTTATCAACTAAATCCAAGAAATCCCATTTGACTCTATTGGCAGTTCCGTGAAAACCATATCGTCTAAAACCCTGACATAACAGCCAATTCATCTGTGGCCAGACAGGCCCTTTCCAATACTTCTTAGGGTCAAAAATCCAGTGATCTGGATCGAAACTCGGCATCACTCTAAAGCCCTCATCACGATCGGCTAGTGTCTCCAAATAGTTTCTCAGTTTTCGCGCACGCTTTGCAGAAGGAATACCTGCATACATTGCAGTAAAAGCTCCAATTTCCCTCATTTTAATGTGCTTATTGTTCTGAAGATCGTAAGGAGCATACATCCCCAGTTCATCTACCCAAAGCTTTTCTTCATATGTCTTCTTGCTCTGCTGATTCCATTCCTCAATTTCTTTGGCGTCTATATGTAACTCCTCCGCTAGGTTTATCAAAGCTTCGTTCGACCTTATCAGCATGGCGTTAAAAAGAGTATCCTGAATTACGAACGGAGATTCCTTTGCAATTAATCGCCCATCATAATTATACTTCTTACCTAATTCCATGAGATACACATAGATATCATAATCCTTATCCGATGGTCTTTCAGATGGGTCTGCTTTAAGATTATCGTAGCGTTTATAAGGTGGAATATCGCCAGGCCCTATTGGAATCGTTTTTACTAGATCGTCCCACAAAGGAGAATTATCCCTACCTGAAGCCCACGGGTGAAAAATAAAGGCCAAACCCTCTTTGTTCGGATCCCTATATTCATAATAATACTTGTGCAGTTTTAAGACCTTCGGGTAGAAGGCCTTTATAAAGTCTTTGACATCTTGCGAATTAGGATACTGATTAAATAATCTCTCCAATATAAAACCATGTACAGGTGGTTGAGTGATTCCAGATGTATCCACTTTTTTAGAGGCTTCAGGAACATTCTTAGACTGCCAGTACAATGGACCTGGAAAATAACCTTCCCTCTTTTTACTATGAAATACTATATGCGGTAGCATACCACTTTCCCATTGGCCTTCGAATAGACTCTCCATCTCTTTGATGGCACGGGGTATATCAAAATGTGCAAAACCCATTGCCACAAAACCAGAGTCCCAGTTCCATTGATAAGGATAGAGATTTGAACTAGGTACGGTATATCTACCTTCCCATGTATTACTCTCTAAAATATCCTTTGCTTGTTGAATGAGGGCCTTCTCGTCAATTGAAGGCTTTGAGGAAATGTCCATAATTCTGCTTAAGCCTCCGAAAATACAGGCTTAGGGTATAAATAAAAAATGCCAGCATCTTCTGTGCTAGCATTTTCATGAAGTTATAAGAATTTCATTTTCACATTATTGCATATCGTAAAATGGTTTTGAGTTTATGAGGAGCAGTTTTCAAAGGATCACTCAGATAAATCTCATGGTGATGTCCATTGATCTTAAAGCCCTCTTGTTCGATATAGGTGTAGAGTTTTTCAAGCGTAGCCGCTTCTTCCTCATAAGAACCCACATGAAGAATTTGTGCTGAAAGGCCTTCATGAATTTCTTCAATCTGAACTCGAGCATGAGCTTTATTCTTTGCCCGCAATGATTCACAAGCAAGACTGTATTCAACATCCCCTACAAAATCGGGCATTCTCATAACAATCTTCCAGCACCATTCTTCTCTAGGTGTTTGGTCAAAAGTTAAGTCACCTTCTACCCACCAAAAACCTTCCATTTTGGGCACTACAAAGTCTAGATCATGTACTTTACAATTAAATTTAATGGTATAAGCCATCGCATATAGTTCTTCTATAGCGGAAGTAAATTTTTGATCTTCTGGTGAAGATTTACCCTTGACCGATAAATAATTCAAGGGCTCAATGTTTACCATTTTGGGCTTACTTGTGGCCTTGTAATATTCCGGATATGCTTTAGTTAAGTCTAATTTCTCGAGTATCATGACAAAGCTTTAAAATGATCAAAAAACTCTACACGCTCGAAAGTCATGGCCATTAGTGGCAGCTCTCCTGCTTTAGTCTTTGCATCTAACTGACTTGCCGCATTTTCAGCAGCCTCTAAAGACTCCCATTCTACCAAATCGACAAAGACTCCTTTATCCTTAGCAGAAACTAATGTTTCATGCTTAATCATGCCTGCAAATCCATTGACACAAGCGCTTATTTCCTGCAGACCCTTATCTAAGAAAGTATCTGTTTTATTGGGTTTAATTCTGTAAACCACAACCTCTTTGATTGATTTTGAATTGCTCATTTTTCTAATTTTTAAGCAATATCAAAGCAGGTAGTGACAACCCTATGTCAGTAGGATTTTAGAAAAATGAAAAAAATTATAAATAGTGATTCTTAAGTTCTTCGACTCTTGTAGTCATAAGCTCTTTTAAAATATTGGGCTCATTAACGTTTACAGCTGTTCCCAAAGAAGTAAGCCATCTCGAGAAATAATCTAAGGAGGGTACAAGAAAATTCATCTTTAAATTTTCTTCGTCAAGCTCAACTTCTTCTACAAAACCTTGATAGTATTTTTGGGTTGAAACATATCTCGCTACATCCTTTCTGATGGTTATTTCTACCTTGTACAAATCGGTGCCTTCAACCATCTTCTGCATAAACTCTTTAAAAGAAGAATGCTTGGATTTATCGAAGCGTTCATCCTTCAATTCTAGCTTAACTAAACGATCTACTCTGAAATTTCGAGGTGCCTGCCGTAGCCTGCAGTATGCTAATAAGTGCCAAAAGCCACTATAATGAACAAGCCCCATGGGCTCTACTTGCCTTTCTGAATACTCACCATTATAGTTTGAATAGTATTTAAAACTGAGCAAACTATCATTGATCAATGCTTTTTGAATGGTTGCTAAAAAGTTATTCGGAAAATTCTCATTTGTACCCTGTACGGGAGTAGCCACCTCTATACGTTCTTCCAGTTCCTGAAGACCTTCCTTTTCCGCATTTCTGAGCACACTTTTAATTTTCAACATAGCTTCATAGAAATGCTGTTTTATAGAATTATCAGTTTGACCTTCAATTAGTTTAGACCCGATTAGTAAAGCATTCGCTTCTTCAGGTGTGAACATAACAGGAGGCAAATGAAACCCTTCAGACAAGAAATATCCTTTGCCGGCCTCAGCACCAATAGGTACCCCAGCTTCTTCAAGTGCTCGTACATCTCTATAAACCGTTCTTAAACTTATATCAAATCGATCAGCAATCTCTTGAGCTGTTACAACCTCCTTGGTTTGAAGTTGAATTAAAATGGCAGTAAGTCTGTCTATTCTGTTCATTAAAAAGTGTCAACCAAACATAAAAAATATCCTTATCATTGCGACCATGCTAGAGAGCCATGTTGTACTCTTTTTAGGTTGGTTGTTTTGTTATGCCATCCATAGCCTTACTTCAGGCCAAAATTTGCAGAATAAGCTAGGCCTTAGTCAACGTGCCTATCGCTTGCTCTACAACCTTGTCGCTATTGTCAGCTTCTCTGGCGTAGTGCTTTACGGAGTAGTAATTGACACAGCTTTATTATTTCCACCAACAAAACTGACTTTCTATCTAGGGCTCATACTCGCAACGTTCGGTATATTTATTATTAAGAGAGCTTTTAGAGCCTATAGTACGTTAAAATTCTTGGGGATTAAAAAAGAAGAAACAGAGCTACAGACGCTAAATACGAATGGACTTCAAGCACATGTTAGGCACCCTTTATACTCTGGTACTTTGTTGATTTTTATTGGTTATGCCCTATTCAATCCCACTTTGGCCAGTAGTGTTACCTTAATAGCGCTGATAGTTTACCTTCCACTAGGAATTAAATCTGAGGAGAGAAAACTAATTGAAACATTTGGTACAGCGTATCTCGAATACAAATCAAACACGCCATCATTAATACCTAGTCTACTCAAGAAAAAGTCAAAAGACAATGAATAGAATCAGTTCAGTCGCGGCTATTCTTGGTGTGAGCATCGTTATCATATCCATTATTGGACGATTCTTAAACTATATTCCTTTCGGACAAAGAAATATGATGCTCGTAATTGGATTGACTTGTATGCTGCTCGGAACCTTATGGAAAGTTGTGCAGGAAATGAATGGTGATGATGACAATTAAAAGACTTACTCTTCCTCCTCATTATCGAGGTCGTCACGATCTCTTAATTTCTTATCATCAACATTCTTGTTCAAGAACTCATTGATTTTGTCGATTGAAAGTGAATTCTGAATTTCTCCAAAGGAATCAATATTCACTTCCATACCATCAAGCTCCTTCGCTACTTTAGGCTTCTGGTTTTTATCTTCTTTCTTTTTGGCCATACTTTCAATTTAGCTTTTCTGCAGCTAAAGCTATACGCTCAGCTACTTCTTTCGGTCCTAAAATTTCGATAATCTCCATCAAGTCAGGTCCTCCTGCTTCACCCGTTAGAGCAAGTCTTAAGGCTGGCATAACCTTTCCTAATGGCGTTTCATCTGCGGCTAAGAAGTTCGTTAACACCTCTTTTGCGTCATCTGCTTTAACAGTCTCTAGTTTAGAAAGTTCAGAAGCATAGCCAACTAACTTATCAGAAGCAAATTCATTCCACTTCTTCTTCACCATTTTCTCATTGTAGGTAGAAGGTCTTTCAAAATAGAATTGTCCTGCTTGCTTCATCTCAGCAATGAAAGTGACTCGTTCCTTTAGCGAATTCGCAATCTGCGGTAGTAATTCATTCTCTGCAATGTCTGGGAATTGTACCCCAAGCTCTTGAGCAATATCTTCATTAGAAAGTTGCTTGAGGTATTGTTGATTAAACCATTTTGCCTTTTCTATATCGAATTTAGCTCCTGATTTATTAATCTTTTCTAAACTGAACAGTTCAATCAATTGGACTGAGTCAAACAACTCCTGTTCCCCTCCAGGATTCCAACCTAAAAGAGCTAGAAAGTTGATAAATGCATCCTTTAAATATCCTCTCTCTTTAAAACCTTCTGAGAGTTCTTGTGTCTGAGGATCTTTCCAATTCATTGGAAAAATCGGGAAGCCTAGTTTATCAGCGGCTCTTTTACTTAGCTTTCCATTACCATCAGGTTTTAGGAGTAGCGGTAAATGTGCCATTTTTGGTGGTTCCCATCCCAAGTATTCATAAAGTGTTACGTGCAATGGGGCTGAAGGCAACCATTCCTCGCCTCTGATCACATGGGTGATTTCCATTAAATGGTCATCCACAATGTTGGCTAAATGATAGGTAGGCATACCGTCAGATTTAAGCAAAATCTTATCATCTAAGGTTGCAGAATTGACAACTACCCAGCCTCTCACTTCATCTTTGAAGCGAATATCCTCGTTCCGCGGCATTTTAATTCTTACCACATAAGAATCTCCAGCATCAATTTTAGCCTGAACCTCCTCTGGTGAAAGTGTTAAAGCGTTCTGCATTTGCATTCTAGTGACAGCATTGTACTGAGGATTTGCAACCCCCGCTTGAGTCAGCCTTTCCCTCATGGCATCAAGCTCTTCCGAAGAGTCAAAAGCGTAATACGCTTTTCCTTCATTCACCAATTGCTGAGCATATCCAGCATAAATCTCTTTCCTTTCTGACTGTCTATAAGGGCCAAACTCGCCACCTGCTGAAGGGCTTTCGTCAGCTGTTATTCCTGCCCAAACCAGCGATTCCTCTATGTACTTCTCTGCACCTTCTACAAATCTAGTTCGATCCGTGTCTTCTATTCTTAGAATAAAGGCACCGTTATTTTTCTTAGCAAAAAGGTAGTTATAAAGAGCCGTACGTACACCTCCTATATGAAGAGCACCTGTTGGGCTTGGGGCAAATCTTACTCTTACTGACATGGCTTATATTAAGGCCGCAAATATAAAGAAAGGATATAGAAAAACCCTTTTAACTCTTTACAGCTATGCATGAGATTTCAACGTTCACATCTTTCGGAAGACGTGCTACCTCAACCGTTTCTCTAGCCGGAGGGTCAGTTTTAAAATAGGCACCATACGCCTCATTTATGGTACTGAATTGATTCATATCCTTTATGAAAATGCTACACTTGACAATATGTTCGAAACCCATTCCAGCTTCGCTTAGAATTGCTTCAATATTTTTCATTACCTGATGTGTCTCCTCTGTAATGTTTTCATTGATCATTTCACCAGTGATCTGGTCAAATGGAATTTGGCCTGAGACATACAAAGTGTCTCCCGCAAATACGGATTGGCTGTAAGGTCCTATAGGTGCTGGTGCGTTTTCGCTATTGATTATACGCTTAGTCATTATTGTTCTTTTGATAGAATGGATAGATTTGCTTCAAATTACGAAGAATGAAAGTTTTAGTGATCGGTCTCGAATCAGAATTTGAAGAATTAAAAGCTAAGCTTGGTGAGAATAACACTATGATTCATGCAGGAGATCATTCTGCACTTAATTCAGATATCGATTTTGATTGTGTTTTTGACTTTCTTGTTGGTGAGAGCCCTGAAGATTTCGAAATCTATTACAGCTTCTCTAAGCTCAAAATCTTTGTGAATTCAGTTAAAACCACACTTCAAGAGCTTCTTTATTTTGGTGATCATGAATTTAATAATTCACTTTTTGGCTTTAACGGACTACCAACCTTCATTAATAGAGATATTTTAGAAGTATCCGTTCAAGATAATTCTGAAATTGATCTACTGAACAAAACTTGCATAGATCTTGGTACAGATTATGAATTGGTAAAAGATCGTGTGGGAATGGTAACGCCTAGAATCATTTTTATGATTATTAACGAAGCATTCTATACCGTTCAAGAGGGCACGGCTACAAAAGAAGACATTGATTTAGGTATGAAGTTAGGCACTAATTACCCCTATGGTCCATTCGAATGGTGCGAAAAAATTGGGATCGCTCATGTTTATGAAACACTCGAGGCCTTATATGAAGACACAAAAGAAGAGCGATACAAAATCTGCCCGCTTTTAAAGTCTGAATATCTTAAAGCTTAATTACTCTACTGTTACTGATTTAGCCAAGTTTCTTGGCTGATCAACATTACAGTCTCTCATTACAGCAATGTGATAAGAAAGAAGCTGTAGTGGTATAACCGCAATTAATGGCATTAATGACTCATGGACATGAGGCACTTCAATTACATGATCTGCCATTCCAGTAATTACATCATCGCCTTCAGTAACAATGGCTATCACTATTCCTTTTCTTGCTTTTACCTCTTGTATATTTGATACAATCTTTTCGTAAGATGAATCCTTAGTAGCAATGAAAACTACCGGCATATTTTCATCAATCAAAGCAATTGGACCATGCTTCATCTCAGCAGCAGGATATCCTTCTGCATGGATATATGAGATCTCCTTAAGTTTCAATGCCCCTTCTAATGCAACAGGGAAATTGTAACCTCTACCTAAGTAAAGGAAGTTAGCAGCCTCTTTGAATTTCTCTGATATGATCTCAATCTGAGGATTGAGGTCTAAACATTTAGCGACCTTATCTGGAATCGAGTCTAGCTCAACCAGTAAATTTCTGAAAGCACTTTCAGTAAGGGTACCCTTCTTTTGAGCAATCATTAGGGCCATCATGGTGAGAACAGATATCTGTGCGGTAAAAGCCTTTGTACTAGCAACACCAATTTCAGGTCCTGCATGAGTATAAGAACCAGCATGTGTCACCCTCGCTATCGATGAACCTACTACATTACATACGCCTAGAATTGTAGCACCCTTAGATTTTGCAAGTTCTATTGCGGCTAATGTATCTGCAGTTTCACCAGATTGTGAAATAGCAATAACTATATCTTTTTCACTAACGACAGGATTTCTATATCTGAATTCTGAAGCGTATTCAACCTCAACAGGAATTCTACAGTATTCTTCAAAGATATATTCGGCTACCAAGCCGGCATGCCAAGAAGTGCCACAAGCTATAATCAGGATTCTATCCGCATTCAATACCTTATTGGTATAGTCTGCAATGCCTCCTAAGTGCAGTTTACCCTCTTTGGAAATAAGTCGGCCTCTCAAGCAATCGCCTATAGATTTAGGTTGTTCAAAAATCTCCTTTAACATGAAATGATCAAATCCACCTTTTTCAATAGACTCTAATTCCATATCAACTTTCTGAACATAAGGCTTCATTTCAACATCCTCTATGTTCTTAATCGTTAAGTTGTTGTCTTTAATGATCGCAATTTCCTGGTCATCTAGGTATACAACTTCGTTGGTATATTCAATAATTGGAGTAGCATCAGATGCAATAAAGAATTCTTTATTGCCCAAGCCTACAACTAATGGAGAGCCCTTTCTAGCGGCAATCATTAAATCTGGTTCTTCTAAAGAAATAATAGCAATCGCATATGCACCTACAACCTTATTTAAAGCCAGTCTAACAGCTTCTGCTAACGAGACATTTGTATTGGTATGAATGTCTTCAATAAAATTCAAGAATACCTCTGAGTCGGTATCCGAATTGAATTCATATCCTTTTTGGAGTAATTCCGTTTTGATGGAAGCGTAATTCTCAATAATACCATTATGTATCATGGCTAATTTGCCATTTTGAGACACATGCGGGTGAGCATTTTCATCATTAGGTTCTCCGTGAGTTGCCCATCTCGTATGACCTATTCCACTATTCGCAGAAAGTTTCTTACCTTTTGCAAAAGCATGAAGATCACTAACCTTACCCTTCTTTTTATAGACATTAAGATCTCCATTTAGCAAAGCAACTCCTGCACTGTCGTAACCTCTATATTCTAATCGTTGAAGCCCTTTAATAATAATAGGATATGCTTCTTTCTCACCTATATAACCAACAATACCACACATGACGGAAAATTTAAGGAAATCTAGTAATATTTGATTTTCTATCTAATCTCAGAATAGAAAATATTCAACTTTATTGTTGACGGATCTAATGTAAAAGTACTGAGCGTAGTTGTCATGTCAACAGGGTACATGAAAACCTGATCTCTTTCGTAATTACCTGAAGCATAAGCCTGTACATATGATGTTATTGATGCTTTGTACGTTCGTGTAGCTTCATCGAATAAAAGTACTGCAGGAAACGCTCTATCTAAAAAGCTAGCTCCATCCTCTTGAATGGACCTGAACGTTTCTCTGTCTCTGATAATACTATTTCTTTCGTCAGTTATATAAAGAAAAAGCGCAACTGGAGGACTGCTGCCATCTATATTATCGTCTATAGGGCCAATTTCTATCTCAGCAAGGTTTACAATACTTGAAGGGTTATTTTCGGCAAATGTACCGATTCCCGATAAGTCAAGCCTAGTAACCAAACCTACACCTGACTGAACAATTCTTTTATTTGGATTATATTCTGTTTCCAAATCCACTACCTCCGAAAATTCTGATGCAGACCTATCGGAAGTCACATTATTGAAGTAAGGCAAACTCCCTCCATCCAAAATTACCTCCCCATTAAAAGGCTGACCATCAGAGTCTAGGTCAGTATAATAGAGTATTAAATCTGCATTTGTTCCTGGTTGTAAACCAAAGACATTGGAAGTGTTATTAAACGATGAAATGATTAATCCGGGAAATACTGTAGAGAATGCTAATTGGTTAGTGTATGACTCTTCATCATTCTTAATGCCATTAATAACAGTATTTGCCCATGTGGCATCCAATGGTATCTGGTAAGTAGAATCTAGCCTCTCAATGTTGACTGCTCCTTCGCCAATTATCGTTCCCGAATTAATAAGAGAGCTAGAGTTGATGTATAGAGTATCTTTAAACTCTTCACCTATCTGATAAAGGCGCATACTGAGGTCTCTATTATCCTCAGTTGTATCGAACAAATAGGAAATAGAAAAGCTAAAAAATGCCGAATCCAATACTGCGTCTTGTGATAAATCTGGAAGAGAAACCGTATTGAGAGAAACAGCCATGTAGGATGAAGCTGTCACAATACCAAATCTTGGATTGTTCAACTCACCAACCATCATTCGACCGATATTTCTGGAAATAACCGAATCTAAGGCCACCACTGTGCTAGGAATGGTATTCGATTCAGTCAAAAAATTTACAGGAGCTACATCTTCTGAGTTAATCCCAAAAACCCCACTTTCCTCACAAGAATTGAATAAAATGAGGCTCAAACATAGAGCCCCAAATATTCTAATCTTAGCCAACAAGTTCATTATATAAGTTGTAATAAGAATCTAAAAAGTTATCGTCTTTCTCGATCGTATTTACTTCCTTATTTTCTTGAATTTCACCTAATAATGAATTTAAACTTTCGCTTACCTCTTCTTCTGCTTTAATCACAGCATCAGCATACTCAGCTCCAGTTTTAATGAATCCTGCAAAATCAGCAGTTTTCAAATTCTCCAGCATACTATCTTCAATATCCATCATCTTCACCTTATCAAGTAAATCCTCATTGAATTGATGAGCGAAGTCGTTGTTATATATTGTAAATACCGATTTAGTATTTTGGAATATAGGGTCGTTCTTATAAGTAGTTTTTAAATACAACGGAATAAGGCTAGTCATCCAATCATTACAGTGAACAATATCCGGTGCCCAACCTAGTTTCTTTACTGTTTCTAGAACGCCTTTACAGAAGAATATTGCTCTCTCGTCATTGTCCTCATAAAAGTTGTTCTCTTTATCTACAAATACAGATTTTCTGTGGAAGTAGTCCTCATTATCTATAAAGTAAACCTGAAGTTTAGCATTAGGAATTGAAGCTACTTTAATCACCAATGGTTTTTCCTCTTCACCAACCGCAATATTGATACCTGAAAGTCTTACAACTTCATGGAGTCTATTCTTACGTTCATTGATAAGTCCAAAACGTGGAACCAGGATTCTGATTTCCATTCCTCTTTCTTGCATTGCTTGAGGTAATTTTCTCACGAAATCAGATACCTCAGTAGTTTGAAGGAATGGCTGAATCTCACTAGCCACGTACAGAATTCTTAATTTTGACATATTTATTTGGAATTTAATGAAACCTCTTCTTTGAAAAAGAGCCACAAAATTACGGTATTTGCATCAGAATTCCTTCAATTTTACAGAAAAAGCGGCCTTATAGAGCTTAGAGCTCGTTAATTGAGGTTAAATCTAGATGAAATCCCTAAAAACGATCCAAGAAGTCCGAGCATTCACTCAATCGATGAGGTCAAAAAATGCTCAAATTGGGTTTGTACCTACAATGGGCGCATTACACAATGGGCATATAGAACTCGTAAAGAATTCTCTTCGTGAATGCGATAGTACGATTGTTAGCATTTTTGTAAATCCAACCCAATTCAATAATCAAGAGGATTTAGATAAATACCCTAAACTGATTGAGCGAGACATAGAGTTACTGGACAATGCTGGTTGTGATGCCGTTTTTATTCCTGAAGTAAAAGAGGTTTATCAGCAGGACTCTTCATTAAAAATTGAACTTGGATCGATTACAAAGGATTTAGAAGGCCGATTTAGACCAGGACATTTTAATGGTGTCGCCCTTGTTGTCAGCAAACTATTCAATATAGTTCAGCCTGATACTGCTTTCTTCGGACAAAAAGACATTCAACAGTTTTATGTGATTAAGAAATTGAGAGACGAGCTGAATTTTCCGATTGAATTACAAATGGTATCCACAATTAGAGAAGAAAGCGGTTTAGCAATGTCTTCGAGAAACGAAAGACTCAATGCCCAGGATAGACTCGAAGCTTCTTTAATCTTTAAAGCGTTGAGTCAGGCCAAAAACAAACTGGTCGAAAATCAAGAAGTTGTTTCGGTCAAAGATAGTGTCGTAGAACTATTCAAACAATCAGATCGTTTGTCCCTTGAGTACTTTGAAGTGGTAGATACCCATGACTTTAAACCACTAGAGAAGGTTGACTCAAAAGATAATGTTGCATTGTGCATAGCCGCAGAAATTGGGGGAGTTAGATTAATAGACAACCTACCTTTATTTTCTTAGCTTTGCGCTCGTTTTTGGAGGAGAAGAAATGAACATAGAGGTATTCAAATCGAAAATTCATAGAGCTAAAGTTACTCAAGCAGAACTACACTATGTAGGAAGCATTACCTTGGATGAAGCTTTAATGGAAGGTGCCAATATCATTGAGAACGAGAAGGTTCAGATTGTGAATGTAAACAATGGAGAACGCTTTGAAACCTATGTAATTAAAGGTGAAAGAAACTCTGGCACCGTTTGCTTAAATGGTCCTGCTGCTCGCAAAGTTCAAGTGGGCGACATCATTATAATTGTTTCGTATGGGTTTATGGACTTTGAAGAAGCCAAGAATCATAAGCCCGTAATTGTATTCCCTGACGAAAACAATAGCTTGAATTAATCGATTTGAAAACGAAGCTTAAAACTTCATTACGCTACATAATCATACTAGCCATAACATTAGTCTTGTTTTGGCTGCTCTTTAAGGACGTACCCCTTGCAAAGTTTAAAGAGGCGCTCAAAGAATTCAACTACAACTGGATTCTCCTGAGCATGATGATTTCCATTTTAAGCCATTTTCTAAGAGCGTGGCGCTGGAGATTATTGATCAATAGCTCAGAAAATGAGATACGCCTTTCCACCAGCTATTATGCAGTCATGATAGGCTATTTTATGAATTCATTTTTCCCAAGATTGGGAGAGGTAAGCCGATGCGGTGTCGCCTATAAATCAGACAAAGTACCTATTCCGTTTGCCTTCGGTACTGTTTTCACAGAACGCTTGATAGATCTAATCATGCTTCTATTGATTACAGCCCTGACCTTTTTACTTCAGATAAACCTGCTAAGAGATTTCTTTATCGAAAAATCTGAAGCCACTAGACTCTTCTTCGCTGAAAACTGGATTCTCATTTCCCTTGTCTTTGTCGTGGGACTAGCGGGATTGTTAATGCTCTTTTATCTGGGAAGAAAGAATGAGAGCGGCATTTTTGGCAAAATTATGGCCTTTGTACGCCAAGGAATCAAAGGAGTAATCAGTGTTACCAAAGTAAAAAATCAAGTAGGTTTTTGGTCATCAACCGTGGCTATATGGGCGCTTTACTTTGTAATGATGTACGTGATTACGCTGGGTTCTGACATGACCAAGGACCTCGGTCTACTAGCTGGGCTATCTATTTTAGTAATGGGAAGTTTCGGCATGGCTTCACCAACACCTAATGGCCTTGTCACATTTCATGCCTTCGTGGCAGGTGTTTTAGTACTTTATGGCATACCATTAGATGATGGAAAGATTTTTGCCACTATACTTCACACATCACAACTAATAACCATTTTGATTATTGGTTCAATTAGTTTGATCTTAGTGAATGTTAGGCAAAAAAAGGATAAAGTTGAGCCACAGCAAACATAAAGTCGTAAACCAAAAGCAGCTTAAGGAAAGAATCGCCAGTTGGCAATCAGATGGCGAGAAAGTCGTTTTCTCTAATGGCTGTTTCGATATCCTGCATCTTGGACATATCGATTACCTAGAAAAAGCAAGAGGTTTAGGAGATAGACTTGTGATTGGGTTGAACTCTGATGATTCAGTCAAGATTCTAAAAGGCCCGAATAGACCTGTAAACAAGGAAGAAGCGAGAAGCCGAATGCTTGCTGCTCTCGAATTTGTAGATGGTGTTTCTGTATTTGAGGAAGAGACTCCGAAAGAATTGATTGAGTATCTATTGCCTGATATATTGGTGAAAGGTGCTGACTATGAAATTGAAAACATAGCAGGTGCAAGGGCCGTATTGGAAAATGGTGGAGAAGTGAAAACGATCGATTTAGTAGAAGGATATTCCACCACAAGCATAATTGAAAATTTAAGAAAATAGTTACAGAAGAATGGAATTTATAATACTAGTTGTCGGAATTATGATCGCAAGTTGGTCAGTTCAAAATTCCCTAAAACGAAAATTTAGAAAATACTCCCAAGTTGGCTTAAGTAATAATCTTTCAGGACGTGAAGTAGCTGAATTGATGCTAAGAGACAATGGAATACATGATGTTCAAGTTGTCTCTGTTCCTGGTAGATTAACGGACCATTATAACCCCGCAGATAAGACAGTAAACTTGAGTCCTGATGTGTATGAAGGTAGATCTGTAATGGCCGCAGCAGTGGCCGCTCATGAGTGCGGACATGCCGTACAACATGCTACGGCATATAGACCTCTTGAAATGAGATCTGCTCTTGTTCCTATTCAAAATGCTAGTGGTAGAATATTGAATTTTGCCTTTATGGCATTACTCATTAGCTCATTTGGTATGCAATTGATCAATCCGGCCATTGCCGGTCTCATATTCGTGGGAGCATATGCTGTTTTTACTCTATTTGCCTTTGTAACATTGCCTGTAGAATATGATGCAACAAAAAGAGCGTTAGCCTGGGTTGATGAAAGAAACATTGTAACTGGACAAGAGCATGATATGGCCACTGACGCCCTAAATGCTGCTGCTAGAACCTACTTGGTTGCTGCTTTGGGATCGCTGGCAATGCTACTGTATTATGCCATGGCATTCCTCGGAAATGACTAGCATATTTTAAGTATTTGCTTACCTTTGCCTAACAATCGTTAGTTAGGCAATTTTATTCTATGAATTTCGAATTTACTGAAGAGCAATTAGCAGTACGCGATGCTGCCAGAGAGTTTGCACAAACGGAACTTCTTCCGGGTGTTATAGAGAGAGATGAGAAGCAGCAATTCCCAGCTGAACAAATCAAAAAGATGGGAGAGCTAGGCTTCATGGGAATGATGGTAGACCCCAAATATGGTGGGGGCGGAATGGACACCGTTTCATACGTTTTGGCTATGGAAGAGATATCGAAAATCGATTCATCGGCCAGTGTTTGCATGTCAGTAAACAACAGTTTAGTATGCTGGGGTTTAGAAAAATTCGGAACTGAAGAGCAAAAACAAAAGTACCTTAAACCACTCGCAAGCGGTGAAAAAATAGGTGCATTCTGTCTTTCAGAGCCTGAAGCGGGTTCTGATGCCACATCACAGAAAACAACAGCTGAAGATAAAGGGGACCACTACTTATTAAACGGAACAAAAAACTGGATTACCAATGGAAATTCAGCGTCTATCTATCTCGTCATTGCACAGACTGACAGAGAAAAAGGACACCGTGGCATCAACTGCCTTATTGTCGAAAAAGACATGGAAGGATTTGTTGTAGGCAAGAAAGAAGACAAACTCGGTATTAGAGGATCAGATACACACTCTCTAATGTTCACCGATGTTAAAGTGCCTAAAGAAAACAGAATTGGAGAAGATGGTTTCGGATTCAAATTCGCAATGTCAACTCTAAATGGTGGAAGAATAGGAATTGCCGCTCAGGCTCTTGGTATTGCATCAGGTGCATATGAGTTGGCCTTAGCTTATTCTAAAGAAAGAAAAGCATTTGGCAAGACCATTAGCAATCACCAAGCCATACAATTTAAATTAGCTGATATGGCTACTGAAATTGATGCTGCTAGATTACTGTGTTTACAAGCAGCCTATCAAAAGGACGCCAAACAAGATTTTGCTAAAGCGAGTGCTATGGCAAAATTATATGCATCTAAAGTGGCAATGGACACTACAGTAGAGGCTGTACAGGTGCATGGCGGTTATGGATTTGTAAAGGAGTATCATGTAGAAAGACTCATGAGAGATGCAAAAATCACACAGATTTATGAGGGTACTTCAGAAATTCAGAAGATCGTTATCTCGAGAGAATTATTGAAATAATTAAAAAAGTCTAATTTTTATGGCCATTAGCATATAAAATATTGCTAATGGCCATTTTTTTTTGTCTTTGTATTAGAAGACGCTAACTTGTTTCTGATTTATTCAAGAGATTTTTTACTGACTTAACTCAACTATGGAAGATTACAACAAGATCATAGAATCTTTGGGTGTTCGCTATTTAAAAAGTAGAAACATCAAGATCGCCAAACAAGTAACAATTGATAACTTCTACGATGTTGAAAACACCATTATACTAGTTAATAATGGAGACATCTACTTTGGTTCTGAAAAGGAAAAAGTAACCGAAGGGGACATGCTTTTCATTCCAGGAGGTAAATCTTTGTCAATTTCATTTGGCTCATTAAGCGCTCCAACTATTTCGAATGAAGAATTCATTTCTAATAAAAAGAAATATCTACAGAACGCGACTGATTCAGAAATTAACGATTTTGACGTAGACAGCTTCAGCCAGGTAATGTTCGAAGCCAAAGTATTCGATTCGGTTAACTACTTCTCTTCGCTAAACATTCCGCCTTTTGCTATCAGAAGTTCTTCCCTTTTAGCTGAGTTAATAAGGCTCATTATTGCAGAAGATGATTCTACTAGACCAGGAAAGAACAGAATAATAAAAGTGAATACTGAGTATTTGGTTGTTGAAATCATCAGATACATTCTAGACAATAGGCTATTCGTAGAACAGCTTGTAACGAACAGCACCTACTTCAAGGATCCTCGTCTGATAGATATTTTCGCTCACATTAAAGAAAATATTGGAGGTGATCTATCCAACAAAATGCTCGCTAGAGTAGCCAACGTTTCTGAAGACTATGTAGGTCAATATTTTAAGATGCTTACGGGTATCAATCCTCAGGATTATATAGAATACCAACGTATGGAGGCTGCTGTTGATCTACTAAGAACAACCAAGAAAAGCATCAGGGATATTGGAAAAGAAGTTGGCTATAAGGATACGGCCTATTTCTGCCGAAGATTCAAAATGATGTTCGGTATTCCTGCAGGAAAAATGAGAAGAAGAGAAAGCTTAATTAACGTTTAAAGCGTTATAAGTCTCAATAACATTAGAAACCTCAGCAATTACGTTGAGGTTTTTTTGTACCCCATTACCAATTACCAGAATATCAGCACCTGCATCTAATGCTTTTCTAGCTTTTAATGCATTGTTTATGCCACCTCCAACAATTAGGGGAACATTGATAACATTCTTTACTCCTTTTATCACTTTTTGGCTGACGGGAAACTCTGCTCCTGAACCGGCATCAAGGTAAATAGATTGCATGCCCAACATCTCTCCAGCTAGTGCCGTACTTGCAGCTAAGCTTGGCTTGTCGTTAGGCAAGGGTTGAGAGTTGCTGATATAAGAGGCACTTGTAGGTTTTCCGGAATTCACCAACATGTAACCTGTGGGGATTACTTCAAGCTTGCTTCTCTTGACAACTGGAGCAGCCACAACATGCTGTCCAATGAGTAGCTCTGGGTTCCTTCCAGATATCAGCGAAAGGAATAAAATTGCATCAGCCGATGCATCAATTTGAATGGCATTGCCAGGAAAAAGAACGCAAGGTATATCTGTGTATGACTTTGCTAGTGTAACAACATCGTGCAGATTATCAGTTGTGACCAAACTACCACCAACGAAAATGAAATTGACATGATGTTTCAAACATAAATTTAGACTCTCGATTAGGCCTTCCTGATCAACATCATCAGGATCAATCAAAACTGCGAGACCTTTTTGAGACCTACCTTTTAAGGTATTGAACTGATCAACTACTTTGTTCACCTTTTTCCTTATTTACGTCCTTAATAAATTCAGATAACTTCTGCGCAGCAAAAGCAAGTCCAATCAAAAGTACTTCGTCTTTCAAAGTGTCCAGCAGCACTCCATTCTTACCATTTTTCGAATGCTTACTACTGTTCTTTTTACTTCGTTTTTTCTTACTCTTTTTCGACTCCTTTTCACCAGAAAAAACAGAAGTTAGGGCTAACACAGAAAGCCCAACAAGGCCACCTATTAATGCATTCTTACCGACTTTATTCACATCGCTTTTAACCTCATTAATCTCTTTTTCGATTGAGGCCTTGTAGGCTTCATTAGCTTCTTCCAACTTCTTCCGTTCACTCATTCTCCTTAATCGATTTAGTAATTGATTTTAACACCCGGTCTTTACTTGAATAAATAATTGCAGAAACTAGAACATAAAGAACACCTACAGATAAGTATGCCAATGCAGCATTATCGAAAAGCTCACTTAAAAGACTAACTAAGGCCATTGAAAGAAAGAATACCGACAACAAAATCCCACACCCTAAAATGGCTATCACAAAGAGTTTGGCAATCAAAGTTTGAAGCTCATCTTTAGCATCAAGCTTAACCAACTCCACTTTGGTTTCAATGTAGCCTTGAAGAGAGGCAACTAACTTATCTATTTCGAAAATTTTCAATTAGGACTTTTAAGCAAGATAGGGAATAGGATAGAAATTACTCTATCGAAATCAAATTGCTTGTTTCTATCAATTTACCCTCTTTGAATCTCTTGGTTTGGATAACCAACTTATGCACAGAATCGATGATTAATTCTAATGAAGTATTGTCTTGAAAAGAGACACTCATAAATCGGACATCATCATAATTTACTCCTGAAAAATTGAAATCTGTACTATCCTTGACCATCTCTATGGTACCTCCGTTGGCAAAGCTTCTAGAAGAAATATCATAGTTGACCGTACCATTGGTTGTAACTGCTACAGACATTTCAGAAGTAACAGTAAAAGACGTATCAGGCAACATCCCTACAATGCGCTTATCCATATTATGATATAGAGAATACTGCATTTTCTTGTGAGAACTAGAAGTATTTAATAGGACCGTAGTTGTTTCTTTATCCTTATTTATATTCGTAGTAACAAAGTTATAAAGAGCCTCCTCGTTACCATTGCCACTTAGCGAAATAAGCGCGAATGGCAATAAAAAGAAAGTTACAATGATATATGAAAAGCCTATGGCTCTAGATCCCAGAGTAAGGGTGCCAAATTTGTAAGCGAGCTTCACAGGAATTCTTCGCATAACAGGAAAAGGAAGAAAAATCATTACTCCGGCCAGGTTGAAAAGAAGGTGCACAAATGCTAAACTCACTGCAGCATCGGACTTATTAAAAGCAGCAAGAAGTGCAGTCAATGTAGTACCAATATTGGCACCCATGATAAGCGGAAAAGAATTTATCAACCTAACCTTTCCAGACGCAACCAAAGGCACCATCAATGAGGTAGTAATGGAACTTGATTGTATACCAGCTGTTAACAAAGCTCCCCAACCAAAAGACTTGTATGGATTACTAAAAACATATTTCTTCAGGTTCTCTTTACTCGCACCAATTAGTCGAGTGTAAATAATATTAGAAAGGAACTTGATTGACACAAAAAGTAAAACAAGAGAGACAATTAAGCTCAGTACATTTTTTGGCATGAAGCCAATTACCAATTCCGTGAGTAAAGAGTAACTGTATCCTATATCTGAACTAAAATCTTGTATACCTCCACTTACTCCACCAAACAGCTTCGTTAGTCCTATCGCAGCATTACTCAAAATCCCATATTTGTATTCAAGTGGGAAAAGAAGTATAACCACTATTATATTAAAAAAATCATGAATGGTTCCAGCGGAAATGGCCTTTCTAAACTCATTCTTATTGGTAACAAAACCTAAAGAAACTAAGGTACTCGTCAAGGTTGTTCCAACATTTGCACCCATTACTATAGGTATTGCATTTTGAAGAGAAAGATAGCCTGAAGCAACAATAGCTACTGTCATAGCGGTAACGGTAGAACTACTTTGAATTATGGCTGCAGCTAATAGACCAATAAATAAACCAATAAACGGATTGTCTGTAGCCAAAAGAATAGATTGAACGGTATCTTGTCCAAGTACATTTACTGAGGCACCAATTAAATCAATTGAAAAAAGAAATAGGATCACAGCCAGCACTAGCTGTGTGATAGTATAAAACCATCTCTGATTATTTGTTAAATCCAGTTTTTGACTTTCTCCCAATTGTAAAATGATCCAGAATTACCTTAGCATAAGACCCCGCAAAATTAGGACAATACGCCTGCGAAAATGCCGATAACATGTAAAGCATATGTTATCAAATAGATATCAAGCATAAAAAAATTTTATTTATCTATCTTCTTGATTATGTGTTAGTTATGATTTATAAATGTAAGACTTACATGACAAGCTGATTTTGCAACTTAATTCTGTATTCATAAATACAGAAAGAAATCATAGTTTTGTCTTACGTCAAATCAACCTTATAGATTCTATAGGCCCAATTCTTACTAATGTCTCAGCTTGAACTTGTTATGTATGCAGGATTTATATTGTCTGCATATTCAGTAATCGGAAATGACGTAATCCAAACACTTGGTACATTTTTAGCGTCAAATGAAAAACGTCCGTGGTGGGTTTTATGGATATTTGCTGCAGGCATTCTTACTCTTTGTCTGGTCTATGGATGGTATGTAAATGAGGGTGATGTAACTTATGGCAGATTGATTGGTGACGCTCCTGATTACAGCATGGAAAACCCAAAATTTGTAAACCCTGCTGATAAAGAAGGCTTTGGATGGCCTTATCTCTTACCTCCTATAGTACTTCTCATTATTACAAGATTTGGAATTCCAGTAAGTACATCATTTTTAATCTTAACATTTTTTAGCCCAAAAAATATGTATGACATGGTAGTAAAGTCTATGTCAGGATATCTAGTGGCATTTGGTGCGGCCATTATTTTGTATTTAGCGATATCTAAAAGTGTCGAAAAGAAGTTTATTCAAAGCCCTCCTACTGAAAAGGAAAAGAAGCTTTGGACTGTTCTCCAATGGTTGTCGACTGGCTTTTTGTGGTCTCAATGGTTAATTCAAGACTTTGCAAATATTTATGTATATCTACCAAGGCAAGTATCTATTGAAAATTTAATCTTCTCGATTGCTATATTCTTAGCGCTTTTGGCTTATATTTTTTATTCAAAAGGTGGAGCAATTCAGAGTATTGTCAAAGCTAAAACTAATACAACAGATATAAGGTCGGCTACTATTATAGACTTTAGCTATGCCTTGATTCTTTTGTTCTTTAAAGAATTGAATAATATTCCAATGAGTACCACATGGGTATTTTTAGGACTACTGGCTGGCCGTGAAATTGGAATAAAGTATTTTGCCTTCGGATCTGTACCAAATGATACATTAAAAGACTTAGGACGAGATTTAGGAAAAGTATTCTTTGGATTGGCAGTAAGTATCGGATTGGTCTTTATGCTTAGATTCTTAACTGTTGGAATTTAAGTTGTTAATCGCAATCCAAGCCATTAAGCCAATACCCAGTTCAATGGCATCCTCATCTATGTTGAATTTATCCGTGTGAACACCAAGCGTTGTACCTTTAGCCTCGTTTCCAGTTCCCAATCTGTAAAAACAACTAGGTCTTGCATGCGAATAGAATGCAAAATCTTCCGCACCTAGCCACAAATCAAGGTCAACTATATTTTCCCTACCTAAGTAAATCTCAGCAGCATTACGAGCTACTTTGGTGGTTTGAGTATCATTAGTTAGAAAAGGATATCCCTTGTCTATATTTACTTCACAATCACCACCCATACCCTGAGCGATTCCCTTGGCAATACTGGTAATTCTTTCATGTGCTTGGGCCCTCCACTCCTCATCTAACGCCCTAAATGTACCAGCTAATTTTACCTCATTAGGGATTATGTTCTGCGCATGGCCACCTTCAATTTTACCAAAAGACAAAACAGTTGGTGTTTTAGGATCTGCATTGCGACTAATTACTTGTTGAAGTGCTGTTATAATTTGAGCTGCAATTGTAATAGGATCTACCACTTTATCGGGCAAAGCAGCATGTCCACCCTTTCCTTTTATAGTAAGGTAAACTTCATCAGCACTGGCCATATATTGACCTTCTCTAAAGCCCACTTTTCCAGTTGGAATATATGGCATTACATGTTGACCGTACACCGCATTGGGAGAAGGATTCTCTAAAGCTCCATCTTTAATCATTAAAGAAGCCCCCCCTGGGTTCTTTTCCTCACCAGGTTGAAATAATAGCTTAACTGTACCTTCAAACTCATCTTTTAACTCATTCAGAATTCTGGCAGCACCTAGAACACAGGCTGTATGTACATCATGCCCACATGCATGCATGATACCATCATGCTTAGACTTATAAGGAACATCATTAGCCTCATGGATTGGTAGCGCATCCATATCACCTCTAAGTGCCACGGTTCTTTTTTGAGGGTTCTTTCCCTCAATCAAGCATGTTAAACCGGTTTCAGCGACACCTTCAAGGGGCTCTAAGCCCAAGGATCTTAATTGTGACGCTACATACTTAGCAGTTTCATATTCTTGATAAGACAATTCAGGGTGTGCATGAATATGTCTTCTTATAGCGATAACGTCCTCGGCAAAATTTTTTGCGAGTTGTTTTACCTGATCAGCAGTAATCATGGCTTAATCTTGAATTTCTCTGGAACAATAGAAGAGGTAGGATAATAACCTCTGATCTTTTTGTACAAAGGTTGAGCCTCAATTTGCTGGTAGAACTGGCCTACTTTTACAAAGTAAGTGGGCAACTTATAACTAAAACGAGTCTCCAGCTCAGGAACAATATCAAAAAGGCGATTTCTCACACGGCCTGCCTCAATCTCGTTATTACCAGAATAAACTAGAATAGTAAAACCATCAATCATCCTAATGGTGTCGTTTCGAGCTACCATTGAATCTGTAATCGCTTGCAAACGATCATCAAGATCAAAAGGGCTCTCAATTGCTTCATTCTGAATGAGAATTTCGTCTTGAGAACCTGTCTTGTTTTGAACTACATCAACTTTAGGACGATACTTTGAAAAATCATCGTTCAAGTTTAACGATTCCTCCTTTGCTACCGTTTTTTGTGGTATCGACTTACTTGCACACCCTGCTGAACCTAGAAAAACTAGGGCAATCAGTATTAATATGTTCATTAAAAGTCTATTCATCAATTACCACGCATTTGTTGGACAAGACGTCCTCCTCTACCGTTTTAAATTTAACGCCTTTCTTAACAGTTCCGTCTGGATACTGAACAGAAACTCTATCATTTCTACCATATACCTTTTCAGACTTAATTGGCGCTGCCTTTTCTACCGGAGGTCTATTCCTTGTGTCATGCTGACCTGCAAGAGCACTACGCGTCTCCTCTTTAGACTCGTTATAACTTTGCTGCTTAGTTGTTCTAGCTTCTTGAACTCTGTTAGGATCTTCAGTAGGAATGAAGGCCTTAGTCAAGAATGAAGCAGTCTCCTCATTTACCTTAGAAAGGAATTTTTTGAACATCTCAAACGCTTCGAACTTATAGATCAATAATGGATCTTTTTGTTCGTAAACGGCATTCTGAACTGACTGCTTCAAGTCATCCATGTCTCTTAGATGTTCCTTCCAGGTTAAATCGATGATACCCAAGGTAATCGCCTTTTCCATAGCTTTGATCATCTCAGCATTATCAGTATCGATCGTTTTTTGAAGATTTACAGAAACACCGATCTGGCGTTTACCATCAGTAAAAGGCAATAGAATGTTTTCTATAGTTGCACCTCTTTCTTTCTGAATATGCTTTAGCAATGGAAGAGTTGCCTGAGCCATTCCGGCATTCTTGGTATTATATGCCAATAAAACCTCATCGTAAAGATCATTGGTCAAAGTATTCAAATCTGAACCACTAAATCCGTCCTGGTCTATCTTTGTGTCTAATCCCAATGAGCTAATACAGCTTAATTTGAAGGCATCAAAGTCATTCGCATTACGCGTGTTATTCACAATATCTTCACAAGTATCATAAAGCATATTCATGATATCTAGCTGCAGCCGTTCTCCTCTCAGCGCGTTCTTTCTTCTATCGTAGATTACAGTACGCTGCTGATTCATAATATCATCGTACTCGAGTAATCTCTTTCTAATTCCGAAGTTGTTCTCCTCTACTTTTTTCTGCGCTCTTTCAATAGACTTAGTAATCATAGAGTGCTGAATCATTTCACCCTCTTGCAAGCCCATTCTATCCATCAATTTGGCTACTCTTTCAGATCCAAAAAGACGCATTAGATTATCTTCTAATGAAACGAAGAATTGAGAAGACCCAGGGTCTCCTTGTCTACCGGCACGTCCTCTCAACTGCCTATCTACACGTCTTGATTCATGGCGTTCCGTACCGATAATTGCCAAACCACCAGCAGCTTTAGAATCTGGATGCAGCTTAATATCTGTACCTCTACCCGCCATGTTAGTAGCAATGGTTACCGTTCCCGGCTTACCTGCCTCTCCTACGACATCTGCTTCTTTAGCGTGTTGTTTGGCATTCAATACCTGATGTTTAATTTTCTTAAGATTGAGCATTCTACTCAACACTTCAGAAATTTCAACCGAAGTTGTACCGACCAATACAGGTCTGCCTGCCGCGGTTAACTCTTGTATTTCGTCCACCACAGCATTGAATTTCTCTCTTACCGTCTTATAAACTTTGTCTTGTCTATCGTCTCTAGCAATTGGTCGGTTGGTTGGAATCACTACCGTATCCAATTCATAGATTTCCCAGAACTCTCCAGCTTCAGTTTCTGCAGTACCCGTCATACCGGCAAGCTTATGATACATTCTGAAGTAATTCTGGAGGGTAATGGTAGCGTAAGTCTGTGTAGCATCTTCTACTTTCACATTCTCTTTTGCTTCAATCGCTTGGTGAAGACCATCAGAATATCTTCTTCCATCCATTACACGACCCGTCTGCTCATCTACAATCTTCACCTTGTTCTCGTCCACGATATATTCCGTGTCTTTCTCGAACATGGTATAAGCTTTAAGCAATTGATTCACCGTGTGAATTCTTTGTGCCTTAACACTGTAATCTTTTATGGCCTCATCCTTACGCTTGAGCTTGTCATCATCATTTAGCGTTTCATCTTTCTCGAATTCAGCAACTACCTCACCGATGTCTGTAAGGATAAAGAAGTTAGGATCCTCTCCTTCACCAGTAATAAGGTCCGTTCCTCTTTCGGTAAGATTTACTGCATTTGATTTTTCGTCAATTGTGAAATAAAGCGGTTCATCCGCTTGAGGCATATTCTTCTGGTTATCGGCCAGATAGAAATTTTCAGTTTTTTGAAGTGCCATTCTAATACCCGTTTCACTCAAGTATTTAATCAATGGCTTGTATTTAGGCAGACCTCTAAATGCTCTGAATAGTGCTAAACCACCGTCTTGCTCATTACCTTCTTTAATCAGCTTCTTGGCTTCCTGAAGATATCCCGAACATAGTTTTCTTTGCGCGTCTACTAGCTTCTGAATTCTTGGTTTTAGCTCATAGAATTCGTGCTCATCTCCTCTTGGTACCGGACCGGAAATAATCAAAGGAGTTCTAGCCTCATCAATAAGCACTGAATCTACCTCATCGACCATGGCGTAGTGATGCTTTCTCTGCACCAACTCTTTCTCCTCGCGGGCCATGTTATCCCTTAGGTAGTCAAAACCGAATTCGTTGTTGGTACCATAAGTGATGTCACTTTGATAGGCCGCTCTTCTTTCTTCAGAATTTGGCTGGTGCTTATCAACACAATCTATACTCATTCCATGGAACTGGAATAATGGCGCCATCCACTCGCTGTCTCGAACAGCCAAGTAATTATTTACAGTCACTACGTGCACACCTCTTTCAGGCAGCGCATTCAAGTAGGCAGGTAGAGTAGCCACCAAGGTTTTACCCTCACCCGTTGCCATCTCTGAAATCTTACCACTATGTAGTACAATACCACCGATGAGCTGTACATCATAATGAAGCATTTCCCACTTCAAGATATTACCAGCTGCTTCCCATTCATTTTTCCAAATGGCCGTATCACCTTCAATCTGGATATGCGGTGCATTAGCAGCTAGCTGTCGATCCATCATGGTAGCCAAAACTTTCAACTCTCCATTTTCTTTGAACCTTCGTGCTGTTTCCTTTACTACAGCAAATGCCTGAGGTAGAATTCTTTTAAGCGTTACTTCAAGAGATTCGTTTCTGTTCTCTTCAAGCTTATCTATGTTTTGGAAAATGCTGTCCTTCTCGTTAAGGTCCAGATTCGGTTCATCTTCTATGCGTTGATGCAATGCCGCAATCTGATCATCAATTTCCTTTAAATCTTCTGCTATTATGGATTTGAATTCGGCTGTCTTTCCTCTCAACTCATCATCAGAAATAGAAGCGAGTTTTGCGTACTCTTGATTGATCTCCTTTACTACCGGAGCAATTTCTTTAATGTCTCTTTCTGACTTATTACCGAATATCTTGGCTAACCCTTTAGTGAGTATGCTCATATCTATATTTTAATCTGCTAAAGTTAATTTCTTGCGCCTAATTACGGAAGGGTTCTTCCATTAATCAGACCACTATTTGACCCGAAAACACCTTTTCTGCAGGTCCTTTTAAATAGACCTCTTTGAATTGATCACCATCACGTTCAAAACGCACTGAAAGTTGACCTCCTTGAGCATTTAACTTAATGGCATTTGCTCCAGTCTTTAAACCATGTGCAATGGCTGCTGCTGTACAACCTGTACCACAAGACAATGTCTCATTTTCAACTCCGCGTTCGTAGGTTCTAATATTCAATTCATTTTCCGAAATCGGCTCAAGGAAGTTAACATTGACACCCTGATCAGCAAAGCGTTTCGAATAGCGAACTTCTCTTCCTGATTCTATTAGATCAATCGCATCTGTTTGCTCCACAAATCTCAAATAGTGTGGAGAACCTGTATCGATGAGCGAATCTTCGCCAATAGCTTCTACTTCGGAAACATCAGCCATTTTTAGGTCGACCAAGTCACCTTGTATGGTAGCTCGATGCGGCCCATCAATTGCGAGAAATTCTGTTGAAGCTGATATCATCCCTAAAGACTCTGCGAACTTGACAGCACAACGGCTACCATTACCACACAGAGACTGAGAACCATCGGGGTTGAAATAGACCATTTCGAAATCGTAATCAGCATGTTCTTCTATTAAGATGACACCATCAGCACCGACTCCAAATTTACGATCGCATAAGAAGGAAACTGTTTTGAGGTCATTTCGATCAAATGCCCCATCACGATTATCAATCATGACAAAGTCATTTCCTGTTCCTTGATATTTATCAAAAGTGATTTTCAAATCAAATTTTCAGTTGAATTAGCAATTAACGCGCCTTTTCATATTTCATGACAATATGGCGTAGAACTTATTTTTCCCTAGGCTTTAAAAAGTATCTTATCCCAACTGAACCTTTGAAAATATCCGCGGCAGCACCATGGACATACATTCCTTCTGCATGGAGATAAAAGTTGTCCTTGCTTTGAATAGGTTTAAATTGAAAACCCACATTTGGTAAAATAACCCCTTCAAGGGCATTGAATCTACCTCCAATTCCAACAAACAAATCAAAATCATCTCGCCTAACTACATTCATATTGCCCAAAAACTCTGGTGATGCATTAGACCAATTAACATCTAAACCTATTCTGGCTTCTCCCCAAATCTTTTTTGCAGGGTTAGTGCTAAAGCCAAAAGCACTGATGACATCTGAGTGGAGATAGGAAAATCCGACTTGAGCATTTGAGGAATGACATATTGAGAACGACAGTGCAATTAAGAATATTAGCTTTTTCATGTGTTTAGAATTTTCTTTTCGGCATCAAAAAACAGACCACAAAAAAAGGCCTCTAACTGTTAAGCTAGAGGCCTTTTTCTTTATAAAGATTCTATTATCTAGAAATTTTCTCTTTGATACGAGCAGCTTTACCTTGACGGCCTCTTAAGTAGAACAACTTAGCTCTTCTTACCTTACCTCTTCTAATTACCTCAATCTTATCGATGTTTGGAGATAATAGTGGGAAGATTCTCTCTACACCAACACCACCAGAGATCTTTCTTACAGTGAAAGTCTCACCGTTAGATCCGCTATTTTTTCTTTGGATAACAGTTCCTTGGAATTGCTGAACTCTTTCTTTGTTACCCTCTTTAATCTTCACGTGAACATTTACAGTATCACCTGCTGCGAAATCAGGCATTTCTGCTCTTCTCTCGTTATTTTCTGCTTCTATTAATTTAATTAGATCGCTCATAGTATCAATGTCTTTGATCCGCTCCGAAAATCGGACTGCAAATATAGAGAATAGTTTTTTAAATAAACCCCTGACCTAGAAAAATTTATGATTCATCTAATAAATCTGGTCTTCGGGTCTTTGTACGTTCTAAAGATTGCTCGTATCGCCACTCTTCAATCTTCTTTTCATGACCAGAAAGCAAGATTTCCGGCACTTTCATGCCTTTGTAATCAGCCGGTCGCGTATATACTGGTGGCGCTAACAAATTATCCTGAAAAGAGTCGGTTAATGCCGAGGTCTCATCTGAAAGCACACCAGGTATTAACCTTATAATAGAGTCTGACAAAACTGAAGCTGCCAATTCACCACCTGAGAGCACATAGTCTCCTATACTGATTTCTTTTGTAATGAAGTGCTCTCGCACTCTTTCATCTACTCCTTTATAATGTCCACAAAGAATAATCAGATTTCCTTTAAGCGAAAGCTCATTTGCCAACTGTTGATTTAAAGTCACACCATCAGGTGTCATATAGATCACTTCAGCATAATCTCTTTGAGACTTTAATTCTGTTAGAATTCGATCAATTGGCTCTATCATCATCACCATACCGGCACCACCACCATACGCATAGTCGTCTAATTGCTTTTTGCGGTTCACAGCATAATCTCGTAGATCATGTACCACTACTTCAACCAATCCTTTCTCCTGAGCTCTCTTTAATATGGAGTGCGAAAAAGGACTATCGAGTAGTCGCGGTAACAATGTGATGATATCAATCCTCATTAGTCAAATATACATCTAACAATCCATCCGGGATTTTTAGCTCAAGTTGCTGCTCTTCTCGATCAACCTTTATTAGGAGCTCTTTCTGATAAGGAATCAGTATTTCTAAGCCTTCACTTTCGACTTGTAGAATAAGCTGCGGACCAGCCTCTAATAAAGAGGTGATTTTTCCAATCACAGATTGGTCGGCCGTATTGATCAAATCGAAACCGATAACTTCATGCATATAAAAAGATGAATCGTCTAATTGAGGAAGGAAGTCTAAGGGCAGATATAACTCAAGACCTTTCATGGCCTTTGCTGAATCAATATCGTCCACCTCCTCAAAAGCGATCAAAGCCTTTGACCCGCTTACTTTGATGAATTCAATAAAAAAAGGAACCAATCCTTGCCCCTGTTTGACAAATACTGATTCCAATTCATTATATGCTTCCGGATTGTCGGCATCTATTAATGCCTGAACCTCTCCGTTTAATCCGTGTGACTTGACAATATAGCCTAACTGAAAACAGTCGTCTATTGTCATGACAGATTACTCTGCAGCTTTTTCTTCGCTAGCCTCTTCAGCTGGTGCTTCATCAGCAGCCGGAGCCTCCTCACTTGCAGCCTCTACAGCTACCTCTGCTGCTGCTTCAGCTTCAGCAGCTTCTTCAACCTCCTCTTCAGCAACTTCTTCTTCCACTACATTCTTAGCAGCGATAGCCTCTGCTCTTGCAGCGCTAACCTTAGCCTCAGCTTCAAGCTTAGCGGCTTTAGCAGCAGCTTTCTCTTTAGCTAGTCTATCTTCTTTACCGGTGATTTGAGCATCTTTAGCTGCTAACCACTCTGCTAATTTCTTGTCAGCATCTTCTTGAGAAATTGCTCCCTTATTAACACCTACTTGTAAGTGCTTTCTGAACATAACTCCTCTGTAGCTTAACATAGCACGTACCGTATCGGTAGGCTGAGCACCTTTCATTACCCAATCGAAAGCCTTGTCATTATCTATATTGATAGATGCAGGGTCTGTGTTAGGGTTGTAAGTACCAATTTTCTCAATAAAGCGACCATCACGTGGTGCTCTAGCGTCAGCGATTACTACATCGTACATCGCTCTTTTCTTACGGCCTCTTCTGGCCAATCTGATTTTTACTGCCATTTTCTTTTTATGGTTATGTGAGGAACTCGTCCTCTCTCTTACAAGAACACGTCTCGAAAAAGGACTGCAAAGATAGAACTTTTTCTTTTTGTAAGCACCTTAGCTTTAAACTTTTAAGTAGTTCTATCGTATCGAAGAAATAAGCAACAGAAAATCAATTGTAATTGTAAATTCGCTTACACGGTTTTTAATACCAAAATCAAAGCTGTACCTTTGAAATCCATTTCGTGTAAAGCCCCGTACAATGGACAACTATACATATCTAAGTAACGCTGATCCAAAAGCTTTAGAAGCTCTATATCAACAATTTAAGTCAGACCCCGAAAGTGTAGAGGAAGGCTGGAAAAAGTTCTTCGAAGGATTTGAATTTGCTCAAGAGCAATTCCCAATGCTACCTGATGGAAGCACACCTTCTGCTAGCAGTGCTAGCATAGGCGGTGGTAATCCAAAAGAAGTAGCTGTTCAGAAGCTCATTCATGCCTACAGAGGTA
This sequence comes from Roseivirga sp. UBA6052, assembly GCA_002427755.1. Classification (GTDB taxonomy): domain Bacteria; phylum Bacteroidota; class Bacteroidia; order Cytophagales; family Cyclobacteriaceae; genus Roseivirga. The sequence continues at coordinate 1,055,817 of DIYO01000009.1, read as the reverse complement.
GAGCGCATTTACGCTCGAACACTAACCCGGTTAGACAGAGAAAAGATAGAAAACCTATTCTTGATCTTCATTACTTCGGTTTATCAGATGCTGATCTGAAAACTGAGTTCGATGCAGGAAATGAGATTGGTATTGGTAAGGCTTCCCTGCAGAAGATTATCGATACACTGAAGTATATCTATGAAGGCACGGTTGGTTTTGAATACTTATATGTAAGAGATCCTGAAAAGCTTCAGTGGCTTAAAGATAAAATTGAAAAAGACGCATTAAACTTCAACCCTTCAGCAAGTGAGAAAAAAAGGATTCTTACAAAGCTGAATGAAGCGGTTGTTTTTGAAAATTTCCTTCACACCAAATACCTAGGGCAGAAAAGGTTTTCACTTGAAGGTGGGGAAACGACAATCCCAGCATTAGACGCAATTATTAATAAGGGTGCCGAACTAGGGCTTGAAGAGGTTATGATTGGGATGGCTCACAGAGGTCGTCTAAATGTATTAGCCAATATCATGGGTAAAACCTATGAGCAAATTTTTAATGAGTTTGAAGGAACAGCTACTCCTGACCTTACCATGGGTGATGGTGATGTAAAATATCACTTAGGTTTCTCTTCACAGATCACCGCTGAAAACGGAAAAACGGTTGAAGTGAAACTTGCTCCCAACCCTTCTCACCTAGAAGCGGTAAATCCCGTTGTAGAAGGTTTTGTTAGGGCTAAAGGAGATGAAGAATATGCAAGAGATAGATCTAAGGTTCTACCTATTTTAATACATGGCGATGCTGCAGTGGCAGGCCAAGGCATTGTATACGAGGTAGTTCAAATGAGTAAACTCGAAGGTTACAATTCAGGTGGAACCATCCACTTCGTAATTAATAACCAAGTGGGATTCACAACAGACTTCGATGATGCTAGATCAGCTATATATTGTACAGATGTAGCCAAAATGATAGATGCACCAGTGCTTCACGTTAATGGTGACGACCCGGAAGCAGTAGTTTTCTGTGTTCAATTTGCCACTGAGTACCGTCAAAAGTTTGGAAGAGACATTTTCGTTGACATGGTGTGCTACAGAAGACACGGACACAATGAGAGTGACGAACCTAAATTCACCCAACCTTCTCTTTACAACCTTATTTCTAAGCACCCTAACCCAAGGGAGGTTTACAATAAGAGTCTAATTGAAAAAGGTGAAATAGAAGCAGAGATTGCCAAGTCTATGGACAAGGAGTTCCGTGCACTACTTCAAGACAGATTGAATATGGTAAAGCAAAAGCCTTTGCCTTATACCTATCAAGCATTAGAAGAAGCATGGAGGGAATTGAGAAGATCTACTCCAGAAGACTTTGATCAATCCCCGGAAACAGGAATTGACCAAAAGACTATAGATAAAGTAGCCACTGCGCTTACTAGCATTCCTGAAGGCTTCAAGCCGATCAAGCAGATTGAGAAGCAGTTGAAGCAACGTAAAGACATGTTCTTCGAGCAGAAAATGTTGAACTGGGCAGGTGGTGAATTACTGGCTTATGGATCATTACTTCTTGATGGTAAAAAAGTAAGATTAACTGGCCAAGATGCTCAAAGAGGCACATTCTCTCATAGACATGCTGTTTTAAGAGATGCCAATACGAATGAGCCTCACAACAGCTTAGATCATATAGAAGGAATTGAGAATAAGTTCGAAATCTATAACTCATTCTTATCAGAGTTTGGCGTGCTGGGCTACGAATTTGGATATGCCATGGCCAATCCAAATGCCTTAACTATTTGGGAAGCCCAGTTTGGTGACTTCGCCAATGGTGCACAGGTAATGGTAGATCAGTTCATCTCATGTTCTGAGACTAAATGGCAAAGAATGAACGGATTGGTCATGCTCTTACCTCACGGTTATGAAGGCCAAGGTCCAGAGCACTCGAATGCCAGACCTGAAAGATATTTACAGCTAAGCGCTGAACAGAATATGGTGGTAGCCAATATCACAACACCAGCGAACTTCTTCCATGCGTTGAGAAGACAGATGGCTTGGGAGTTTAGAAAGCCATTGGTTGTAATGTCTCCTAAATCTTTGCTTAGACATCCTAAAGCAGTGTCTCCTATTGAAGATTTCCAGTCAGGTAGATTCCAAGAGGTAATTAATGACGACAATGTAACGGTGAGATCCGTAAAGAAAGTTGTCTTATGCTCAGGTAAGGTATACTATGATTTACTAGAACGTAAGGAAAAAGATAAGCGTAAAGATGTGGCCTTGATCAGGATTGAGCAGCTACATCCATTCCCTACTAAGCAGGTGAATGCAATTCTGGGCAAGTACAAAAACGCTGAGAAGGTTTGGCTACAAGAAGAGCCTGAGAACATGGGCTATTGGAGCTTTGTAAGAAGAGCTTACAAAGAGCAAGAACTTCAGTTGATCTCAAGAAAAGCAAGTGCTTCTCCTGCCACGGGATACGCTAAAGTACACGCACAAGAACAAGAAGAATTAATTAATAAAGCTTTCGCATAAAACATTCATTATGAGTTTGGAAATCAAAATACCTGCAGTAGGTGAATCGATTACCGAAGTAACTATTGCACAATGGTTTAAAAAGGAAGGTGACTTCGTTGAAATGGACGAAGTGATCTGCGAATTGGAATCTGATAAAGCCACATTCGAATTAAATGCGGAAGCTTCTGGAGTTCTGCATATCAAAGCCGAAGAAGGAGATACGCTAGAAATTGGTCAGTTGATCTGCTTGATTGATACTGATGCAGCAGGCGCTAATGCTCCTGCCGAAGCAACTCCTGCTGAGGTTGTAGCTGCTACTCCTTCAGAAGGACCAAAAGCTACCGGTGAAATACATGAAATGATTGTACCGACTGTCGGAGAATCAATTACAGAGGTGACAATATCTGCTTGGTTAAAAGAAGATGGCGACTATGTAGAATTAGATGAGGTAATTGCTGAAGTTGATTCTGATAAAGCTACTTTCGAGCTGCCTGCGGAAGCTAATGGTATCTTGAGAATTGTAGCACAAGAAGATGACACGATCGAAATTGGTTCTTTAATCTGCAAGATTGAAGTAATGGAAGGTGGCGCACCTGCTGCCGCAACTCCTGCACCTCAAGCATCAGCCCCTGCCGCTGTACCAACTTCAGGCAATGAAACTTATGCCACAGGACATGCTTCTCCTGCAGCTGCTAAAATCTTAGCTGAAAAAGGTATCGATCCTGCCTCAGTTAAAGGTAATGGTGTTGACGGACGCATTACCAAAGAAGATGCTGAGAAGGCTCAAAAGTCTGCTCCAAAACCTGCAGCTCCTTCAGCACAACCAGCAGCTGAAGCGCCTGCTCCAATTGTTCCTGGTGCAAGAGATGAGCGCAGAGAGAAAATGTCTTCTTTAAGAAAGACAGTTTCTAGAAGACTTGTTTCTGTGAAGAATGAAACGGCTATGTTAACCACCTTCAATGAGGTGAATATGAAGCCGATCATGGACCTGAGAAAGAAATACAAGGAGAAGTTTAAGGAGAAGTACGAGGTGGGCTTAGGCTTCATGTCCTTCTTCACTAAAGCAGTTACTATGGCTGCAAAAGAATGGCCTGCAGTGAATGCCAGAATTGAAGGAAACGAGATTGTATACAGCGACTTTGTTGATGTTTCAATAGCGGTTTCAGCTCCTAAAGGGCTTATGGTTCCTGTGATCAGAAATGCTGAATCAATGAGCTTTGATCAGGTAGAAAAAGAGATCATTCGATTAGCAATGAAAGCCAGAGATGGCAAGCTAAGCATTGACGAGATGACCGGTGGAACTTTTACCATTACTAATGGTGGAATCTTTGGTTCAATGCTTTCTACCCCAATCATTAATGCGCCTCAGTCGGCTATTCTTGGAATGCACAACATTGTAGAACGACCAATGGCAGTAAATGGTGAAGTGAAAATCTTACCTATTATGTACGTAGCCCTTTCTTATGACCACAGAATTATTGATGGTCGTGAGTCTGTCAGCTTCTTGGTGAGAGTGAAGGAGCTTCTCGAGGATCCAACTCGACTATTATTAGGAGTATAAATTGGTATAAAGTACTTAGTAGAAGGTACAAGGAACTAACCATAAAACATGCATAGGTACAAAGAACTTGATGTCTGGAAAAAAGCTATTGAACTGACTAAAGTAGTTTATCGACTTTGTCAGCAATTCCCTGAAGACGAAAAGTTTGGCCTAGTTAGTCAGTTGAAAAGAGCAACAGTTTCTGTTGCTTCTAATATTGCAGAAGGTGCTGGTCGTAATTCTGATAAAGAGTTTAATCAGTTTTTAGGAATCTCAATTGGTTCTCTTCACGAAGTAGAGACTCAAATGATAATCGCATGTGAACTTGAGTTCATCTCAAAAGAACAACTAAATGACTTATCTGAGAAAATCACTTCATTAATAAAAATGACTATAAGTCTTAAGAAAAAACTAAGCTAGGTACCATGTACTTAGTACTAATTACTAGAATATGCAGTACGATGTAACAGTAATCGGGTCAGGACCCGGAGGGTATATAGCCGCTATCAGATGTGCTCAATTGGGCATGAAAGTGGCCATCATCGAAAAATATGATGTATTAGGTGGTACATGTTTGAATGTTGGATGTATTCCATCAAAAGCATTACTCGATTCATCTGAGCATTATCACAATGCAACCCATACATTCTCAGATCATGGTATCGAGTTGAAAGACTTGAAGGTGAACCTCACTCAAATGATTGAGCGCAAGCGTCAAGTGGTAAGCCAGGTAACAGGTGGTGTAGACTTCTTAATGAAGAAGAACAAGATCGATGTGCACCACGGCATGGGTTCTTTTGTGGATAAAAACACAGTGAAAATCACTGCTGCTGACGGAAAAGAAACTCAGATCACTTCAGACAAGGTAATTATTGCGACAGGTTCTAAACCAGCTTCGCTTCCTTTCATCAACATTGATAAAAAGAGGGTGATCACTTCCACTGAGGCCTTAGAATTAAAAGAGATTCCAAAGCACATGATCATCATCGGTGGTGGTGTTATTGGAATGGAATTAGGATCAGTTTATGGCCGACTAGGTGCAGAAGTATCTGTTGTTGAATTCATGGATGAGATCATTCCTTCTATGGACAGAACCATGGGCAAGGAACTGAAAAAGTCATTGAAGAAGCTCGGCTTCAAATTCTACTTAGGTCACAAAGTGACTGACGTTAAGAGTACAGCTAAAACAGTTACTGTAAAAGCAGAAAACAAGAAAGGTGAATTGGTTGAACTGAAAGGTGATTACGTTTTAGTATCAATCGGAAGAAGACCTTACACGGATAAGCTTGGCTTAGAGAATGCCGGTGTCAAAATGGATGATAGAGGCAGAGTAGAAGTTGATGCCCATTTGAAAACCAATGTCGACAATATCTACGCCATTGGTGATGTAGTTAAAGGCGCTATGCTAGCACATAAAGCTGAAGAAGAAGGTGTCTTTGTTGCGGAAGTAATTAATGGTCAAAAGCCACACATCAATTATAACCTCATTCCTGGTGTGGTATACACTTGGCCAGAAGTTTCTTCGGTAGGCTATACTGAAGAACAACTGAAAGAAAGCGGAAGGGCTTATAAATCAGGTTCATTCCCTTATAGAGCCTTGGGTAGAGCCAGAGCATCGATGGATATTGATGGACTGGTAAAAGTTCTAGCAGACAAGCAAACTGATGAAATTCTTGGTGTACATATGATTGGTGCCAGAACTGCCGATATGATCTCTGAAGCAGTTGTAGCCATGGAATTTAGAGCATCTGCTGAAGATATTGCAAGAATGTCTCATGCTCACCCGACTTATTCGGAAGCGTTTAAAGAAGCCTGTTTGGCAGCCACAGATAATAGAGCATTAAATATATAAGATTAAAGGCCTCCTAGTGAGGCCTTTTTTATTGCCTAATCAGTCTAATATTCTGAATTGTTTCGTACGAATTATTCTCCTTATCACTATTGATTAATAGTAACACCTTCTTTTCATAAGATTGAAACTTCCCCAATAAATAGAGTTCCGAATAATCGAGGCCTTTAAAAGAGACTAAAAAATCAAGAGGACCAACTACTTCAATATTCGTCATTTGAACTAATCTATTATTCACTCTCATTTCAAATTGATCACGTTCATTATATCCAAATGAAAACGAATTTAGGGGTGATTGATTAGCACCTTCTTCGACTTTCCAAGACCCAAGCAAATCATTCTTCAACTCAAACAAGACATTCTCCTTCTCCCCTTGACCTAGTAATGATGTAGTGCTAGTACATGAGACATTCGCTAAACAGGCCATACAACAAATAGCCATGGCAAATATTGCTTTGTAAATAGAAAAGGATAATCTCAGATAAGACTTCATGCTGAAAGGTAAGACCGATAGTGCTTGATTAGCCTGACATATATCAGTTTAGGAATGTGCTCTAGTCAAACTCAGTAGGTAATTCACTTAATCTTTTTTCTTCGTTTTTCGCTGCTCTTTATCGGTTGCGCTTTGATGAACTTTGTTAATGAAAAGTTCTGGCAATGGTTGTCAGGCCAATCAAACACCAAAACAACAAAGTCATGAAAACGAATAGAAATGTATCTGCTGTAGTAAGTGTAATCCTAGCGATTTTAATTATTCTTTCAGCCTAAAGAATTTAACTAGGAGCCAATAACTAGATGAAAACTCAAGAGAGATCATGTCCATCTAGGTGTTTTACCTATACTCTCCATTAAGTAATTCACTCTCCTATTAAATTGTTGATATACTGAACTTTACACATGAATTGGACCACCAATTCTAAAAAGTGTAAAGCCATGAAAACCCAAAGAAATTTTTCCGCACTCCTTAGTTTACTTCTCGCCCTTCTCATTCTCATTTCTGCCTGTGATAGGCCTTTAGAGGAGGAATTCGATACCACACCAATTGAGCGAATTCAAATCAACAATAATTCTGTAGCGCTGTCAAACAGAGTAACAACTCTTAATCAAGAAATCGGCATAAGACAAGACCCATTCGAAGTAACAACAGTGGCAGGACCTGATTTGGGGACAAAGAATTTCATCTCACCTAAGTTTGATCTCAAGGCAGAAATACCTTCACCCGATAAGTTTACGCAAAACCTGTCTGCATCTTTCATTTTGATTGAAGGAGACTACGCTTTCGTGAGCTACCATATTCGTGGAGCAACATATGGCGGTGGTTTTGAAGTACTCAACATTGCTAACCCCTCCTCTATCCAAATCTTAAGTCAAGTGATTTATCAAGACACTGATATTAATGCTATTGCTATTGATGATGAAGACAACCGTGAGGGTTCAGCCTTTAGTATTTATTTGGCGGGAGCAAACCGTAAAGGGGCTCTCGTAGAAAGAATGCGTTTTGTTGATGGGGAAATCATTGCAGAGTCTAATGAAACGCTTCAATTAGAAGGGGTTAATGCCAATGGACTTATTCGTACAGAATCTCTGCTCTATGTAACTGTAGGAGGAAGAAGCGGTGACGGAGGACTAATTGCGATAGACCTAAGATCCGGAGCAAGAAACTTCACACAGATAGCACGAGACGGTTTTTCAGATGCTAAAAGTATTGTAGCAGAAGACACTAAAAAGAATAAAAAATTCTACGTGCTTCAAGGCGGGTCTAATGCTCATATCTTCAAATACAAAATTCAGGACGATGGTATCAAAAAAGAGAAGAGTTACTCAATTGGAAGCATCAGCACGCTCGATGGGAAAAACTCTCTAAGTCTAAGAGGCGATCTACTATTTGCAGCTTTAAGTGAAAAGGGTGTTAAAGTCTTCGATAAAGACGACATCGATGACGGAGAGGAATTCACTGCTTCTATCGCTAACCTTGGAGGATCTGGCTTAAGCAATGGGATTACTGCAGATGAAGACCATGTATACATAGCCAATGGTAAATCAGGTGTATTCATTGCCGACATTCCGAGCAAAAAGGAAGGCTTTGTAGTAAATGGTACACTTGATATGAATGGCTCTGCCAACTACGTGGTAGCCAATGAAAATGTAATCCTTATCGCTAACGGAATAGGCGGTGTAAAAGCAATTGCACGTAAGCCTTCCGAAGCCGAGCTTAATCTTGATGGCCTCAATGTGGTATATCAGACCTTTAGAAAACATGGGAAAGATGAATTCCGCGGTGGTAGATATGGTGGAGCAGATATTAATAACCTAAAAGACCCTTCAAAATCCCAAAAGAACCAAATCCAAATTCCAATTGATGAATTGTCTACACTAAATGAGATTCATTTGGAGATGAAAGCCGATACGAATTATAAAGTATACATATATATGGCGGCCGAAAAGGGTCAATATACAGAGAAACTCCGAGAGTATAATGTAGAGAAGAAAGCAGGATATGTGAAGAAAAGTAGCATTCAACTCAATAAAACAGGATATAAGTATGTCATCATCTCGGCAGTACCCAATGAAAACGGCTACGGCAGAGCCTATTTGAAAGGTATTCAGATCAAAGGATTGAAATAACCATAGCGGATGGTTTTACACAAATAAAAAGGGGTAGTCATACGGGCTACCTCTCTTTGTTTATAGAGATTCTTAGACATGTGAAGTAAAGTTGAACTCCACTATCCTACTCTTTAACTCCAATAAGTAACTGGTTATCGATATATGCCTTAAACACTTATGCCTTTGAGCTTACTTAGATGATTATAAAAAGATTTAAAGCAAATCAATCATGAAAAATACAAGAAACATATCTGCTGCAATTGGCTTTCTCTTAGCACTGTTAGTCATTATTATGGCATAAAAGGTTTAGCAATAAAAAAGGGCAGCAAAACTGCTACCCTATGTATTTCTTAGTTATGTAGATATTACTTACTGACCCTTTTACCTTCCATAGGAAAAGCATCTTCACCTAAGTATACAGATCCGGTAAAGGTATCACCATCGAATGTGCATTCAACATCTGCATAATTACCCATTACCTCAATAGAACCTGTTAAAGTTTGGCCATCCATTGAAACATCTGTCAGTTCGAGTGCACCAAATTGATCAGTCTCTAGAGTAGCAACGTAAGCACCAGGATTACCTTCTATTACTAGATTACCTCCAGAACCACCATCGGGTGTCTCTACAACATACTCCCATGTGCCGGTTGGATCATACGGTTTCGCTTTCTTAGCTTTTGCACTTGCACCAGAGTTTGTAGTTGTTGATGATGCTGCACATCCTACAACGAACAAGACCATTACCAGTAAGGCAAATACAGATTTTATATTCTTCATTTTAGTTAGCGTTTAGTTCTTCTTTAAAGAGATTAAAATAGGAAATTTATCAATTGAATCTAGGGAAAATGCGCTCAGTTTGATGTTTAAGCATTTAGTTGTCTTATTCCACAAAATCAGATTTTGATTCTTAAGCAATTGCCATAAATTTGTGCCAATTTAGACCTTAGTCAACTAGTCGTTCTTTTCTAACTAACCCTATGCCAAAAGACAATAGCATTAAGTCCATCCTGATCATCGGAAGCGGACCTATCATTATCGGCCAAGCCTGTGAATTCGATTACTCTGGATCTCAAGCGGCCAGATCATTAATGGAAGAAGGTATCGAGGTAACCCTCATCAATTCTAACCCGGCAACCATTATGACAGACCCGGTAATGGCAGATAACATTTATCTGAAACCCCTCACCAAAAAATCTATCATTGAAATCCTCAAAAAGCATGACATCGATGCGGTTCTTCCTACTATGGGAGGTCAGACAGCATTGAACCTTGCAATAGATTGCGATAAAGCAGGGATTTGGGAAAAATTCAATGTGAGAATCATAGGGGTAGACATCAATGCCATTGAGACTACTGAAGACAGGGAGAAATTCCGCCAGAAGATGCTTGAGATTGGTGTGAATGTGTGTAAAGGTGAAACCGCTACTTCTTTCTTAAAAGGAAAGGAAATTGCGCAAGAAATTGGCTTCCCGCTTGTAATTAGACCATCGTTTACCCTTGGTGGCTACGGAGGTGGATTCGTAAACTCACAAGAAGAGTTTGATGAAGCATTAAACAGGGGGTTGAACGCCTCTCCTATTCACGAGGTGCTAGTTGAGCAAAGTATCTTAGGCTGGAAAGAATACGAAGTTGAGCTGATCAGAGATAATATCGGAAACGTAATTATCATTTGTTCAATCGAGAACTTCGACCCAATGGGAGTTCACACAGGAGACTCGATAACAGTGGCTCCAGCTATGACTTTACCTGATACCGTTTATCAGGAAATGAGAGACCTATCAATTAGAATGATCCATGGTATAGGACAATTCGCTGGTGGATGTAATGTTCAGTTTGCAGTAAATCCAGAGAACGATGAGATCATCGGAATTGAAATTAACCCAAGAGTATCTAGGTCTTCAGCTTTAGCTTCAAAAGCAACTGGGTATCCAATTGCTAAGATTGCTGCTAAACTAGCCATTGGTTACAACCTAGATGAACTAAAGAACCAGATCACTAAAAATACTTCAGCCTTCTTTGAGCCTTCTTTGGATTACGTCATCGTAAAGGTGCCAAGATGGAACTTCGATAAGTTCAAAGGCTCTGAAAGAAAACTTGGCCTTCAAATGAAGTCTGTGGGAGAAGCCATGGGTATCGGAAGAAACTTCCAAGAAGCGCTTCAAAAAGCTTGTCAATCGCTAGAGATTAAGCGTAATGGGCTAGGGGCAGACGGCAAAGAAGTTAAAGATCAGGCACAGTTACTATACAGTCTTGAAAACCCAAGTTGGAATAGGCTCTTCCATATTTATGATGCCTTTAAGCTGGGTATCCCTTTCAAGACCATTCAAAAGAAAACTAAAATCGATAAGTGGTTCTTACAGCAAATTGAAGAGCTCATCTTATTGGAAAAGGAAATAGAGCAATACACTATTGACACCTTACCTGAAAACCTGCTGAAAATTGCTAAAGAGAAAGGCTATGCCGATAGACAAATCGCTCACCTGCTTGGCTGTTTAGAGAGTAAGGTTTTCAACAAACGACATGACTTAGGTATCAAGCGTGTATACAAACTCGTGGATACTTGTGCGGCTGAATTTGAAGCACAAACTCCATATTACTACTCAACGTTCGATCAAGAAAATGAGTCAATTCCTTCTGATAATAAGAAGATCATTGTATTAGGTTCAGGTCCTAACCGTATCGGCCAAGGCATCGAGTTTGATTACTCTTGTGTACATGGCCTCTATGCGGCAAAAGAATGCGGCTATGAAACCATTATGATCAACTGTAACCCGGAGACTGTATCTACCGATTTCGATACGGCTGATAAGCTTTACTTCGAGCCTGTATTCTGGGAGCATATTTACGACATTATCCTACACGAAAAGCCTGAGGGTGTTATCGTTCAGTTGGGTGGTCAAACGGCTCTTAAGTTAGCGGAGAAGTTAGATCGTTATGGCATTAAGATTATCGGTACCAGTTCTGAGGCATTAGACTTAGCAGAAGATAGAGGTAGATTCTCTACGCTTCTTGCAGAGAACGATATCCCTTATCCAAAATTCGGGGTTATTGAAGATGCTGACGAAGCACTGGAGTTAGCCAAAGAACTAGGCTTCCCTCTTCTTGTACGCCCTTCTTATGTATTAGGTGGACAGAGCATGAAGATTGTAATCAACGAGCAAGAGCTGGAAGAGCACGTGGTGAACATCCTTAAGGATATTCCTGGTAATAGAGTATTGCTTGATCACTTCCTAGAAGGAGCAATTGAAGCAGAAGCTGATGCGATTTGTGACGGTGAAGATGTATACATCATCGGAATTATGGAGCATGTTGAGCCTGCAGGTATTCATTCTGGTGATTCTTATGCCGTATTACCTCCGTACAGTTTAGGAGACTTTGTAATGCAGCAGATAGAAACTTATACAAAGAAAATTGCTTTGGCACTGAAGACGGTTGGTCTGATCAACATTCAGTTCGCCATAAAAGACAATCAAGTTTATATAATAGAAGCAAACCCTAGAGCTTCACGTACCGTTCCATTCATAGGTAAGGCTTATCAGGAACCTTATGTGAATTACGCTACTAAGGTGATGTTGGGTGAGAAGAAATTGAAAGATTTCAATTTCAATCCGGTGAAGAAAGGTTATGCAATCAAAGAGCCAGTATTCTCATTCCACAAATTCCCGAAAGTAAATAAAGAGCTCGGACCTGAGATGAAGTCTACTGGAGAAGCAATCTATTTCATTGATGATTTGATGGATGATTACTTCTTAGATATTTACTCGAAACGAAACTTATATTTAAGCAGATAATGCTATTTAAATTATTAACATTTGGGCTGATCTTCTTGATTATCATACGTGCTTTAGGGCGTATGTTCATCAAGCCTTTTATACAAGGAGCAAGACCAAACGGCCCAGAACAAAGACGTCAACATGCTCGTCCAAAAGACGGGAATGTTGACGTTAACTTTTCTCCAAAGAAGTCTAATGAAAAGTCTACACAGAACTACAAAGGTGGAGACTATGTAGATTTTGAAGAGGTGGATTAAACCATCTGATATACCATCGCATTGATATGCATGCCTGCACCTACGGAGGCGAAAATTACATTATCACCAGGATTTAATGCGTGATCATCTAATTCTCCTTTAACAATTAGGTCAAGCATTGTTGGAATTGTGGCTACTGAGCTATTACCTAAGGTTTGAATGGTCATCGGCATGAGCGCTTTAGAATCACCCATTTCTCCATAAAGCTTGAATAACTTATGAAGGATGGCCTCATCCATTTTCTCGTTTGCTTGATGGATTAGAATCTTACTGATGTCTTTCAAGTCAAGACCCGCTTTCTCAATGGCACATTTTATCGCATCAGCTACATTGGTCAAGGCATATTCGTAAATCTTACGACCCAACATTTTTATATAGCTAGAACCATCGGCACTCAAAGCAGGATTATATGAAGGCCCCATATTCAAATAGCACAGTTCATCATTGGCATCTGTTCTAGAACATTGTGCTAAGTAGCCTCCTTTTTCATCTTCAGTAGCAGAGAAAATCGTTGCCCCTGCACCATCTGCAAAAATCATCGAATCTCTGTCATGTGGATCAACAGTTTGACTCAATGTTTCACCGCCAATTACCATCACGTGCTTAGCATCTCCGCAACGAATCATCTGTGTTGCTTGAATAGCACCTTGCACCCATCCCGGGCAACCAAAGATGATGTCATAGCAAGAAGTTGCGGGATTCTGAATATCCAACGCTCCTTTTACTCTGGCAGCCAAACTAGGCATCATATCTATTCGGTTATTGCTCGCCTGCATATCTCCGAAATTGTGCGCGAAGATGATGTAGTCGAGATCTTCTCCTGAGATACCGGCATGTTCCAGCGCACGCTGTGCAGCAATGGCACCAAGATCTGAAGCCTTTTGACCTGGTGCAGCGTATCTACGCTCACGGATTCCAGTAATTTTTTCAAATTTCCTGATGATTACATCATTCTCATCAGGATAAGGTGTACCATCTGGTTGGTAGAATACATGATTTAAAAATTCGCTATTTGGAACCACTCTCTCTGGAACAAAACTCCCAACTCCTTTAATAATAACGTTTGGCATTTCTACTTTAGGCTAAATCGAACGGCATCCCAACAAGCTTCTGCAGCTTGCTCGATACGTTCTTGGGTTAATGACTGATTATGGTCTATGTGCAGCTTTGAAAGCGAAACAATCGGACCATAGGTTAATGAAATTATAGTATAAAGCGGCAAATCCTTCATGGCTTTGGCGCGCTTTGCTTCAATAAAAAATTGTAATACGGGTGAGAGAATAATAAAAGATTGCTCTCTAGTAACGTGACTCACGAACGAAGCATACCTGTACTGTTCAACAAAATGAAACTCCTGAGGATGATCAATACAAAACTGAACCAAGTTCATCCATAAGTGCTTAAAGCGTTCTTTGTAAGAACCTTCCTCTCGGTAATCTTTAAGCATGGCTTTGATTACGTCTCTCTTGATATCCGTAAAAAGCTCATTAATCAAGTGTTCTTTATTTTCAAAATAACGGTAGATGGTGCCAGCTCCTACTCCGGCTTTTTCAGCAATCATAGAAATTGGCGTTCCCTGAAAACCATGCTGACTCAACGATTCAATTGTTGCTCGCATGATCAAAGTTCGTTTGTCTTTTGCTTTGGTTTCTACCATCTCAAAAACGGAATGAACGTTCATTCCGCTACAAATAAAATTGAAAAGAAGGATTTACCAAACAGAAAATCAGGCAATTCTCGCAATCGATTGATGTTCTTTATTCTTGAAAATGAGTTTTGGCTAAAGAGTAGTTTTCCCCTACTTTTGTCAACTCCTTATTAAGTAAGATGCTATGAGTTGGTTCGAACGAAAGGTAAAAGGAATTACTACCCCTACAGATCAGAAGAAAGATGCGCCTGACGGTTTATGGGTTAAAACACCAGGTGGAACAATTGTTCATACCAGAGAGCTTAAAAACAATGCGTATGTAAGTCCTGAAGATGGCTTTCACACGAGAATAGGTTCTAAAGAGTATTTCGAAATTCTTTTCGACAACAACGAGTTTACTGAGATCGATGAGAACATGACTTCAGGAGATCCACTAGATTTTATAGATAGCAAACCTTATCCTAAAAGAATCAAGGCAGCTCAAGCCAAAACCGGCTTGAAAGATGCTGCTAGATCGGCCTACGGTAAAATGAATGGTTTAGACCTAGTTGTCTGCTGTATGGACTTCGCTTTTATTGGTGGTTCAATGGGTGCAGTGGTTGGTGAAAAGATTAAAAGAGCCATTGACCATGCCAGAAAGACCAAAACACCTTTCTTGATGATCTCAAAATCAGGTGGTGCTAGAATGATGGAAGCGGGTTATTCTCTTATGCAGTTAGGAAAAGCTTCTGCTAAGTTGGCTTTATTAAAGCAAGAGGGTATTCCTTACATTTCATTACTTACCGACCCAACTACCGGTGGTGTTACAGCCTCTTATGCTATGCTCGGAGATTTTAACATTGCTGAGCCAGGTGCCTTAATTGGTTTTGCAGGCCCTAGAGTTATACGAGATACAGTAGGTAAAGACTTGCCTAAAGGTTTTCAAAGCTCAGAATTCGTTCTAGACCATGGTTTCTTAGATTTCATTGTAGATAGAAGAGACCTGAAGCAACAATTGACAACTTTATTGAATATGATCAAGTAAGAAGTAAATTTTTTCTACTTCTTATTTTGAAACTCGAATCTACATGCTACGTTTGTAGCATCAAGTCATTCATCCCGAAGACTCGGGATTGAATCGATTTATAAAGAAGCGTGGAGAGACAGGCTCAATGAAGCGCTAGCAACCCCCTCGATTAACTACCGAGAAAGGTGCTAAATCCTGATCCCATAATGGGTGTCAAGTGACATTCGGGAGAATATAAATTGGTTAACATGTACAATCCATTTTATTCGAATCAAGATTTATTAGCGCAAGTTTTTGTAGAGAAAAACATGTGTTGCTATTGTATGTCCAAAGCCTAAGCTAAGCCATACCTTTTTTTCCTTTTTTCAATTAAAACAGCAACAATCATGTCGTCTATAAAAACATTGTCTCAAAGTGAGACAACCCATTCATCGTTATCAGAAATTCAGTATTTCTATCCTTCAGAGCCACTTCTATTAGAAAGTGGAGAAACTCTTTTTGAACCACGTATAGCCTTCCAAACATTTGGAGAACTTAATGCCGATGCCAGCAATGTGATTTGGATCTGCCACGCACTCACCGCTAGCTCTAATCCTTTGGAATGGTGGCCGGGCCTCGTTGGTGAGAATGATCTAATTAATCCAGATCAGCATTTTATTATTTGTGCCAATGTCTTAGGCTCTTGCTATGGTTCTAGTGGACCAAAAGATTTTAATCCTCTGAATGGAGATCGCTATTTAAGAAGTTTTCCGAATCTTACTATTAGAGATATGGTACAAGCTCATGAATTGCTTAAAAACTATCTCGGTATAGATAAAATTCATTTGGGCCTTGGTGGTTCAATGGGCGCTCAACAAATTTTAGAATGGGCAATCATCAATCCAGAGCTTTTTGAGCATATCACAGTAGTAGCCTCTGCGGCACAAAGTTCGCCTTGGGGTATTGCAGTACGCACAGCGCAGCGTATGGCAATTGAAGCTGACCCTTCTTTCTATTCTAGTTCGCCAAAAGGAGGATGGAAAGGTCTAGAAGCTGCAAGAGCCATCGCCATGTTGAGCTATCGCACGCATCAAACGTATAACGAAGGCCAAGAAGAGTCTTCTGAAACTAAACTTTCTAACTACAAGGCTGAAAGCTATCAGCGCTATCAAGGCATGAAGCTTAGTAAGCGTTTTGATGCAAATACTTATTATGTTTTGAATAAAGCCATGGATACTCACCATGTAGGAAGAAACAGAGATGGTATAGCCAATGCGCTAGGGAAGATCTCTGCAAAGACCTTGGTCTTAGGTATAGAAGGAGACCAGCTTTTTACGGCAGAAGAACAAAGGATTCTCGCTAGACACATTCAAAATTCCAGACTAGCATTTGTTCCTTCTAAATACGGTCATGACGGCTTCTTGATTGAAGCAGCCAAAATCAGCGAATTGATCAACAACTTCCTCAAAAAATCTCAAAATGAAACACATTAATATTGGCCTATTTGGCTTTGGTTGCGTAGGTCAAGGACTTTACGAGACGATTAATAATTCCAAAAACTTTTCTGGCGAAGTCACTAAGATTTGCATTAAAAACCCAGATAAGCCTCGAC
Organism: Roseivirga sp. UBA6052; assembly: GCA_002427755.1. Classification (GTDB taxonomy): domain Bacteria; phylum Bacteroidota; class Bacteroidia; order Cytophagales; family Cyclobacteriaceae; genus Roseivirga. Next base: position 1,039,067 of record DIYO01000009.1, on the reverse strand, counting down.
AGTTAGATGATTCCTTTTTCACGGTCGTTCCATCAGATATATTAAATGACGCTCACATTGATGTTGTTGTTGAGTTAATAGATGATGCTGATGTTGCACTGGACATTGTAACACAAGCTTTGAAAAATGGAAAGTCAGTGGTTACCGCTAATAAAAAAATGGTAGCTGAAAATCTTGAGTATCTGGTTGAATTACAAAAGGAAACTGGTAGAGCGATATTATATGAAGGTGCTGTTTGTGGAAGTATACCTATCATTAGAACCTTAGAAGAGTATTTCGGACACGAGCCTCTTAATGAGCTCAAAGGGATTTTCAATGGCTCCACCAATTACATACTGACTAAGATCTTCGAAGAAAATATAGATTATGAAACTGCTTTGGATCAGGCACAAGCATTAGGTTTCGCAGAAAGTGACCCTAGGCTAGACGTACAGGGTTATGATGCTAAATTCAAACTCAGCATACTGCTTACCCATGCTTTTGGTATTCATGTTCCGCCAAGTCAAATTGTCAATTTGGGGATCGATCGACTTAAACCTAGTGACTTAGAATATGCCAGAGATAAAGAATTGCAGATAAAGCTAGTGGCTAAAGCGGTTAAGTCAGAAGGTCAAGTCTATGGTTTCGTTATCCCTCAGTTCATCAAAGCTGAGGAGTCTTTAGCGGGTATTCAAAACGAATTCAATGCCGTTAGCTTAACTGGCGAATTCTGCGATGAACAACTTTTTATTGGTAAAGGTGCAGGTAGTTTACCTACCGGTGCAGCTGTACTTTCTGATATTTCGGCCTTAAGTTATGATTACCAATATGAGTATAAGAAGCACTACAATTTGGGCAAACTTCCTTTTAGCAATGACCCAAGTATTCAAGTTTATGTAAGCTTTAACCGCCCATTGGATATCAACTTGCAAGACTTTGAAAGCTTAAAGAGTAAATTCTTCTGTTTTGAACAGTCATATGTGGTAGGTAACATCAAATTGAGCAGGCTTTTGAAAGCCTCTTGGCGCGAGAATCCGAACGTGAACATTATCGTTCAACCCACGTTTGATCAAGAAGAAAATCAAAGGCTTTCTATAGAAGAATTGGAGTTGGAAGTGAGTGACTTACGAAAAGGTCAAGAAATCCTTGAAAAAATAAGCCTATAGGCACTTTTCCGTTTGCATATCTTTTTTCGATTCTCCTTACTGATTTAAGCTTTTGACTATATATTTGTAGCCCTATGGATCGGACATGATTTCGGTCTAAAATGTTGATTTAAAATCTATTATTAGATGTCATCTATCATTATTACGTCAATCGTAGCCTTCTCAGCAGTAATCCTATTGCTAGTACTCATTCTTCTTTATGCTCAATCTAAGTTGGTGCAAAGCGGAGATGTGAAAATCATTATCAACGGTGATGAAGCTAATCCAGTAGTAGCTGCAGCAGGTACGACTCTATTAAACACCCTCTCGGGACAGAAAATATTCTTACCATCTGCATGCGGTGGTGGTGGTACATGTGCTATGTGTAAATGTACGATCAACGAAGGAGGAGGCGATGTGTTACCAACTGAGGTTGGTCACTTGAGCAGAACTGAGCAAAAAGAAGGTGTTAGACTTTCTTGTCAGGTAAAAGTGAAGCAAGACATGCGTATTCACATTCCGGAAGAAATCTTCGGTATTAAGAAGTGGGAATGTGAAGTAGTTTCTAACTACAACGTTGCGTCTTTCATTAAAGAATTTGTAGTGAAGTTACCAGAAGGCGAAATCTTAGATTTCGAAGCAGGTGGATATATCCAGGTAGATGTCCCTCCTGTTACTTGTAACTTCTCTGATATGAATATTGAGCCGCATCCTAGCGATCCTGCTGGTCCGGACAAGTTCAAAGAAGACTGGGATAAATTCGGTCTTTGGGATCTGCAAATGGTAAACAAGGAAGAAATCTTCCGTGCCTACTCAATGGCTAACCACCCTGCAGAAGGTAATATCGTGATGTTGAACATCCGTATTGCTACGCCACCATGGGATAGAGCAAACAACAAGTGGATGGATGTAAATCCTGGTATTTGTTCTTCTTATGTATTTACAAGAAAGCCAGGGGATAAAGTAACCATCTCAGGCCCTTACGGTGAATTCTTCATTAAGCCAACTGAAGCTGAAATGCTTTACATTGGTGGTGGTGCTGGTATGGCACCAATGAGATCTCACCTATTCCACCTATTCCACACCTTAAAAACTGGTAGAAAGGTATCTTACTGGTACGGTGGTCGATCTAAGAGAGAGCTATTCTACTTAGATGATTTTGAAAAGATCGAAAAGGAATTCCCTAACTTCTCTTTCCACCTTGTGCTTTCTGAACCGATGGAAGAAGATAACTGGAAAGAGAAAAAAGATATCAATGATAAAGACGGTGATGGTTTCTTAGGTTTCGTGCACCAAGCGGTAATCGATCAATACCTAAGTAAGCACGAAGCTCCGGAAGAGATTGAATTCTACTTCTGTGGACCTCCAATGATGAATGCAGCTGTATTGAAGATGTGTGATGATTGGGGTGTGCCAGACGAAAATGTTTCGTTTGACGACTTCGGAGGATAATCACTCTCTAAATAATATTGAAAGCCATTCGGAAACGGATGGCTTTTTTTATTGGCTCTTTGCGGATCAGTCTTCTCACTTCTTACATTTAAACTATATTCGTATATGAACCTCAAACTCTTCTTTAAGGCTCCAGAGCAAGTCGAAGGCCTCACCCAATCTGCACTTGGAAATAGCATTCAATCCTTAACTGACGAAGCCCTAGACATGTCGAAAATTGATATGGCCATTGTGGGATTGACAGAGAATAGAGGAACAAAGGTAAATCTTGGTTCAAGTGAAGGTGCTGATCAAATCAGGAAGAAATTTTACGCCCTTAAACGAAGTAGCAATAACTACCGCATCGCTGATTTGGGCAACATGCAAAACGGTGAAAGCTATGAAGACACCATTGCTAGATTAAAAGAAGTAGTTGAGCATTTGGTAGCTGCTAAGATTATTCCTTTGATTATTGGCGGCACTCATGATTTGGCCATGGGACAATATTTAGCTTATGAATCCAAAGACGAAGAAATCTCCGTGCTCAATGTAGACGCTAAACTAGATGTTGAAATTTCAGGTGATCATAATGAGACTTTTCTCTCGCGATTAATCACACACAAACCCAACTTCATGTTCAGCTATAACCATTTGGGTCATCAAAGCTATTTGGTTGAAGCTGCAGCCTTATCGGCATTAGACAAGCTCTACTTTGAAGCGATTAGACTTGGTGAATTGCGTGACGGATTCCAAGAAGCTGAACCAGTGATTCGAATGGCCCATATGATGGCATTTGACATTACAGCGATAAGAAGTGCAGATGCTCCAGCCAATACCGATGCACAACCATTTGGACTCACTGGTGAAGAAGCCTGTCAAGCCATGTGGTATGCTGGGATGAATGAGAAAATGAGTTCTCTCAGTTTGAGTGAATACAATCCGAGTCTAGACGATCAGCATATGAAGACAGCACAGGTTTGTGCAACCATGCTCTGGTACTTTGTCGAAGGCTTTTACAACAGAAAAGACACAGGACAATTTAATTCTGACAACTATACAAAATACACGGTAAGCTTCGAAGGCACAGAAGACACCATGACTTTCTATAAAAGTAAACTGAGTGAAAAATGGTGGATGCTTGTAAACTATGGAGAAGGCTTTTTAGACCGAGCCTATATACCATGTAGTTATGAAGACTATACCCAAGCCACTCATGGCGATTTCCCCGAACGCTGGATAAAGGCACAAGGGAAGTTGATCTAATTAACTCGTCACCCTGAACTTGTTTCAGGGTCTTCTTAATCGTTTTCGGAAATCGAATCGATAGATTCTGAAACTAGTTCAGAATGACGTCAAAAAGAAGTGAGTACAAAAGCTACTTAGCAGACCTTTCGACAGGTTCAGGAACAAAAAGGATATAAATGAAAAAGCCCTTCTCACCATATGTGGAAGGGCTTTTTGCTGGGTCATTAAAATAAAATGTCCTCTAAACTTTTACTAACCTAATTAAACTAACTACGAACTGTTTTCAGGTGAATTCTGTATATGGTACTCTTAATGAAGCACTTACCCTACTAAGGAGTCCAGAAAAAATAAGATTATTTAAAAGGGTTTGGAAACAGACCTTCTGAACCAAAGCGCTTTTCGTACTTGGCTAAACATAACTCATTGAAGGTTGAGTCAAAATTAAGATCACCCAATTGAGCAACTTCAGGAAAAGGTTTTGACTGATCAAAGAAGAAAACTTTAGTATTTCCCAGTTTAGAGTAAGGCATCAACTGGCCATAACGCTCCATTTCGTCTTGGTTAATTTGGTCAACTGTAACAATGTAAACCCTCTGTACTGGCCCAGTATTGTTATCGTTTCGGACCTTAGCCACCTCAGTAAATGTTGTCTCAAAATCATTTAAACCCGGCTGCGTAAATACATTGATTAGAATTGCGGTTATGAAAGCAACCGTTGCTGCAAAGAATAGCTTCTTTTTCATTTAGATTAACCCTCTAGATTTAAGTTCTAAGTATTTATTGATAGTATTCACGGTTAGATCTTGAGGCCTAGTAAGTACAGTCTGAATACCATGAGCCTTCAATTCTTTTACAATCAGCTTCTTTTCATAAACCAATTGCTCGGCTATCCCTTTGGTATAGACCTCTTCTAAATCTTTAGCAGGTGAATGAATCAATTCGTCCACTTCAGTATTCTCAAAGAAAATGCAAACTAGTAAATGCTGCCTTGCAATCTTCTGTAAAGAGCTGAGCTGCCGCTGCATCGAGGAAAGCGATTCAAAATTTGTGTAAAGTAAAATCAACGAACGCTGATTCACCTTTCTTCTTAATGTGGCATATAGCCTACCAAAATCAGACTCTTTATAAGCCGTTTTCTGTTTGTACAAGTGCTCGAGAATAAGATTGAGCTGCATGTTTCTTGAAGAAGAAGGTAATACAGAATTGACCTTCTGTTGAAAGGTAACGACACCAGCTTTATCGCCTTTCTTGAGTGCAATATTACTTATTGCCAAAGACGCATTTATGGCATAGTCTAGCAAACTCAATCCTTCAAAAGGTTGCTGCATCATTCGACCTTTATCAATCGCACTGTAAACGTGCTGAGACTTCTCCTCTTGATACTGATTAACCATTAGATGGTTCTTACGTGCGGTGGCCTTCCAGTTCACTTTACGATAATCATCGCCACTTACATAGTTCTTGATCTGCTCAAATTCCATGTTATTCCCTATTCTCCGAATCTTCTTAATGCCAAATTCTTTTAGCTGATTCGAAATGGCCAATAGCTCATACTTTCGCATTTGAACAAAAGAAGGATATACAGCTACTTCGGCATTCTTGCCTTCCTCATACCTTCTTTGTACCAAACCCAGTCTTGAACTCACAAATACATTCATCACACCGAACTCATAAACGCCTCGTTTAACGGGCCTCAAATTATAATTGAAAGTTATTGGGCTAAAAGGCTCAAGCTTAGCCTCGAACGACTGATCACGCATTTGAAACTGCTCTGGCAGCTCATCTATTAATGTGATATGTACAGGGAAATTATAAGTGCTCTCAACAACAATCTTGACAGCATTTTCATCTCCGTTTGAAAATTTCTCAGCTGTACTGCGCTCCGCTGAGATTAAACGGTTTTTAATAAAAAGAGCAAGTGAATCACCCACTACGGCAACCATTAAGATATAGGTAGCAATTTCCGCAAAAGGGAATAATGAGGGAATACCATAAGACAGTAAGAACAAGGCAATCACACCTCCTAATGCCTGATAAAATCTGTTGGTTAGATAATATGACCTAAAGAATTTTCTCAACGAGGCACCTCAGTTTTAGCCACCAATTGATTAATGACATCGTCAGCAGTTGAACCCTCCATTTCTTTTTCAGGAGTAAGCATAATTCTATGTTTAAGAACTGCCGGAGCAATAAATTTGATATCGTCAGGAGTTACAAAGTCTCTTCCTTGGATTGCTGCAAATGCCTTAGACCCATTCAGCAACGCGATTGAAGCCCTAGGAGATGCACCTAGATAAATGCTATTATCATGTCTAGTTTGATGAACAATTTGAGCGATATACTGCAGTAACTTATCGTCAACCAAAATATTCTTCACATCTGCCCTAAAGGCTTGAATATCTTTGCCGCTTAATACAGAAGAGATTTCATCGACTGACTTTCCTGCTCTGCTTGATTCCCTTACCAGTATTTCAATCTCATTCTCGAGTGTAGGATAGTCAATTTCTATCTTGAATAAAAACCGATCGAGCTGTGCTTCGGGTAACCTATATGTTCCTTCTTGCTCAATGGGGTTCTGAGTAGCCAGCACAATATATGGCGCTTCCATTTCATAACGATTTCCGTCTATGGTTACTTGCCTTTCCTCCATCACTTCAAACAAGGCTGCTTGTGTCTTAGCAGGCGCCCTGTTGATTTCGTCAATCAAAACTACATTGGAAAAGATTGGTCCTTTCTTAAACTCGAACTCTGAAGTCTTTAAGTTGAAAACGCTAGTTCCTAAGACATCTGAAGGCATAAGATCAGGAGTAAATTGTACTCTTGAATAATCTACTGCCAACGATTTGGACACCAATTTAGACGCGAGCGTCTTTGCCACTCCCGGTACACCTTCTAATAAAATATGTCCATCGGCTAAAATGGCGGTCAAGATCAAATCCACCATCTTCTCTTGGCCAACAATTACTTTAGCCACTTCAGCTTTAATCTTCTCAACCCCTTCCTTTAATTGAGAAAGGTCTATTCTATTTTCGAAACTTTCGTTAGTCAATTCATTGTCATTCGATTCCATAGAATTCATTTAAGTTCTTTTCAAATTTGAGCAGTATCGAATCCGAAATTTCGTTCTGATTCTCTATTGTATTCACCAAACCTACTAGTGATGCTACCGTGGCTTCGTTCTTACCCGACTTTCTACTCAGCTCATTTATAAAATCTTCGTTTAGATATTGCGTGTTCAAGTTGTAATGTGTTCTCACAAATTCTTTCCAATACAACACGCGCTTATGGCTTAGGTTGTTATGGTTGCTTTGCTTGTAATACAGCCTGCCTAAAGTTTGAACAAACTCAAGTGTCAGGTTGGCTAGGGGTGTAATAATCGGTATGATTCTTTGTTGCCTTTTTGATTGAAAAACAAAGAAAATCAAGATTGCGACTAACAAAATATAGGTAGCCCAACGCAAAGATTGGTTAGAGAGTAATACCCTTAAAGGAGTATCCGATTCTAATCTTCCTAGTTGATAATATTGATTTCTTACAAGAGGTTCATCTTGTGGAATAAGCAATAGCTGTGCTTCTGTAAAGCTCGTAGTCTCTTCTAATAATGTGAAGTAATTGGTGAAAGCCAAGGGTAGCGTGCCCATTATCAATTGACCATTGTTTTGATATCTGACCAACACCGGTCGATTTTCGTCATTAGTAGCCAAAACTTCCAAACTATCAGACGCTTTGGGTTCGAATGAACTAGTCGCTCCTAAATTGGGGTAGTCAACTAAAAAACTCTTGGCTCCCTCATTGAATGTAATTTGTACCTTGGTCTCCCCGGCAAGATCAGATTCTACCTGTTCTGGTGTTTTTATACCTATTGGGTCTTCAAAACTGGTTTGTAAATCGAATGTATCGGCCAACACTCCTCCAAATGCCAAAGCGCTCAAAAAGACCGTCTTTCCAGAGGCAACTTGTTCTAATAAAAGGTCAGTATCTTCTTTACCAAAGCCTATTGCGTTGGCAATAATTAGACTATTGGCATCTAAACTATCCTCCACATAAATTTCATAAACACTTTTATACACGTGTTCAATTTCATCATCAAAAAGAGGAGCCATTAGTGCTTCTAAAGCCTGCGCGCCAAAAGGTTCAGTAGATTGATGGTAGTAAGTAATTGACCAATCTTCGGGCTGAGGTTTATTGAGTTCATAGGCTATATAAATACCCAACAGAACCACCAAGGCAATGACAAACTTACGATCCCCCATTAGGCATACCTCCTCCCCTGTTTTTGATCTGATCTAGATGTTCTTTGGCTAGTGCAACCAGTTGTTGATCGGCATCGAAATGTCCATACCAGGTGTAATCAAACAAGTAACTCAAGCTCTTAAAATCATTCTCAATGGATTTGCCTTTTAAATCATAGAGGTAATCATAATTTGTCTTACCCTGAGTTAAATTCAGCCAATTGGCATCAGCAGCCTGTTTGAGTGCCATGAGATAATAAAGACGAATGACTAACCTGTAGTTACTTGCCGCTGTAGCTTGCCTGAGTTCCTGCTCAAAATCGATCTGGTTGAGTGTTTCTTCGTCCACATCGTAAGCCAGATCAACATTTTCTTTATTGGGTTTAAAGACAGCCGTAACGTCTGCTCCCATTACCTTAACAAAGAAGTAGACAACCCCTGTTACAATAAGAAGCTTAAAGAAAATATCGAAAGCACTTCTTGAACCTTCGCTTTGAAAAAAGCTCCAAAACCAATTGACAAAACGATTCCATAATCGCTCTAGAAACCCTTCAGGTTCTGGTTTGACTAACTCATAAACATATGCGTCATCAGTTCTTAATTCTTGAAGTTCTTCCTGATCAAAACCTCTTTCAGAATCTTGGGCATAAGCAGAATTGACCTGAAGAAATAATAAGAATAGAAATACGCTAATAAACCTCTTCATCCTCATCGTTAGACTGCTCATCTATTTGCTCAATCTGAGACAATAGACCTCTAGACTCTCTTCTTTCTACCAAATTGAAGTACTGAAAAGCAAGTGCTATAAAAATGAGTGAATTGGTAATGATACTTCCAAAAGTTTCGAATGTGGCAAATAGAACATTCAATCCTTGCTCACTGCTGCTCATCTGCACCAGGTTTGAAACATCACCAGACTCGAAAGAAGTAATCGCTTTAATCCCAAATAAGATTGTTCTTGGCAGGCCGAATAACTGATTGATGATAAAACCTAAAATACCTACCACTATAATTAAGCCGAAAGTACTCCACCATTTGCCTCTTATGAGTTTAAAGCATCTTCCTATGGCATCAAGCGGGTTGTTGTCTTCAAAAACGATTATAGATGACCCTAAGGTTAAACTTACCCCTATGTAAGCCACGACTACTAGCGCAAGAGTTCCTGAAAAGAAAATCAAGAAAGGAGAAACGGCACCGGTGAATCCAACCACAAGCGACAGCAGAAAAATAACAGCTCCGAGCATAATGAATGAGACTATGTTCAGGCCAACCAGATTAAATATCTTACCCCCTAATCCTCCAAGTAGATTCGCATTAGTAATCTCATCTGGAGGTGAAGTCTGGTATTTCTTCATGTAAGTATAAGAAACAGCCGGCATAACAGCTCCGGTAATCACAGAACTGATAAGCAAAACACCGTATAGCTTTACGATTCTAATGATGTCATTGGCAGTGAAATTGTCAGGTTCGAACCCTAAGCCCAGAAAGTCAAAAGTAAATTGATTGATTAGAATATTGAGCAAAAGAAGAATAGGCCCGGCAATGAGCAACTGTGCTTTCAAAAAGGGCTTTGCATTCTCTCTTATAAAAACAAAAGTCGCATTCAGCTTATCACCAAATTGACGTTTCTTATAAAATTCAATCTGAGGTGTGTAACTCATTTTTAAATAGTTTTCTAGGATAAAGAATTATGTACCAAACCATAAAGCCCAGTGACAGTAAGATAATCATTGCTTTCAAGAAAATGGGCATATCAAACAGGCGTGTTACATAAGATTCAATGAAACCTGCTGTTATGAACAAGGGCACTAGACCTAATACAACTTTGGCCCCCGTCAAAGCACCTACCTTTAAAGATTCTATTCTGCTGTAAGTACCCGGAAATACCCATGAGTTTCCCATAATTATTCCGGCTCCACCAGCAATCACTATCGAAATAATTTCAATCGTACCATGAAGCCAAATGGTCAGAATAGAAGTTAGCAGCAAGCCTTTTTGATAGAAAAAGTACTGAAAAGAGCCGAGCATCACTCCGTTTCTAAACAAAAGGAATCCCGTAAAAATGGAGGATAATATTCCAGCTGCGAAAGCCATGAATGATACTCTCACATTGTTAAAGGTAATGTAGAGAAACATTGGGAATTGATCCATTTTGGCATAAACACCAAGTGGTTCACCTAGCTCTATATTTCTCAAGGTCATGTTCACATATTCATCGCCCAGTATTAACCTCACAAAGCTTTGGTCTTGAGCAGCCGAAAAGGCTCCAATAATTGATGAAACAATAAAGATCAATAGAGAATAGGCAAATGCTCGTCTATGATTCCAGAAGATCTCTGGTAATTCAACTTTCCAAAAGTTGGCAAAACGATTCTTTTGCTCGCGCTTATTTCTGTAAATGTACTGATGCACCTTTGTGGAAAGGTTGTTCAAATAGACCGTTACATCAGCCTTTGGGTAATTTGTGCGAGCATAAGCTAAATCATCGGTCAACTGAATAAAGAGGTCGGCTAACTCATCGGGGTCTTTTCTGTCAGAAGCTTTGATTAAGCTTTCGAACTTTTCCCATTTCTTTATATTTGCTTTTACGAAAGCAGACTCTCTCATTCGGACTTTTTATCTCAACGAAAATTATTGAATCAAGCGGTATATGCAAGCGGTAAATATCCGAACTACGCAGAATGTACAATTAGAATATCCACTAGCGGGCATAGGCGAAAGATTACTGGCTTTTGTCATTGATATAATCATTGTACTGAGTTTCTACTTTGTGGTTACATCAATTTTGACCACTTCAGGTGCCGACCCATCCTTATCACTCATGCTCATCATTGGTATTGTGGCCTACCTATATCGTTTTATTATGGAAATTTCATTTAATGGTCAGACGGTAGGAAAAATGGCACTGAGTATTAAAGTGGTTAAGTTAGATGGAAGTGCCCCCTCGGTTGCAGGCTATTTGTTAAGGTGGCTATTGGAACTGATAGATTTTACCATAGTTGGACTTGCTGTAGTACTGATTATACTAACTAAAAATGGGCAACGCTTAGGAGATCTTTTAGCAGGAACAACAGTAGTAAAAGTTAAAAAGGTAAGCGTAGTAAACATCCAAAATAAGGTAATCATGGAAAAGGTAGACGATGATTACCAACCCACTTTTCCTGATGCTGCGTCTCTAACCGATCATGAGTTAAGGCTAATTAAGGCTAGCCTGAAAGCCAATCGTGAGGATGCGCGATCACAGCCCGGTGAACTTCTTTCGAACAAACTGAAGGAGAAATACAATATTGAATCTGATCTGCCTACTGTAAAATTTCTGTATACTTTGATGCGCGATCACGCCTACTACGTAAGCCAATGAGAAATTATACTAAATCTCAATTGGCCCTGAGAAACGGGCAAGACAAAGAAGAAATATGGGTAGCCTATCAAGGAAAAATCTACGATGTCACCACAAGTCGACTTTGGAAAAACGGCAAGCACTATCAGCACTGGGCTGGCCAAGATCTCACAGAAGAACTACACGATGCTCCTCATACCGAAGAGGTATTTAAGAAGTTTGAGGTAGTGGGTATGCTCAGCGCATAGAGATTGATCTAAATCTTCATTTCGCTATATTATCTCATTATCGGGCCATAAGTACAAAATGTACTTTGGCCATTTTATCAATTTCAATACACACACAATGGATTCAAATCAAATTGCCCCCATGGGGGCAAACACCGGGCGTAGGTCAAAGGGTATTTCTGTTCTTTCTAAAACATACAAGTCTTATAAGGGCCTAGAGACGGGCGTAGGTGGCGGCTTCAATCGTATCTCTAAACTATTGACACTCTTTGTTGGCTTTCTGGTAATCTACAATACCATTGTTACGCTCTTTGATAAGAGCTTTCACATCCAACCGATTGATGTACCGCAACGCTTTGTACAAAATGGTATCACCAATGACTATACCTCATTGCTCTTGGCAGATGAAATATCTAGAATAAGAGAGGATGGTTGGAGCATTAACGGCCTTACCATTCAGAGAAGAGAAACGGTTGAAATCGAGCAAGACATTGTGATTTTTGGGGTCTCATTTAATGCTTTAAAATCTCTCACTAGAAATCTATTTCGAATAAAAGACAAAGCCATAAAAGGCAGTATCGTTATTCGAGAAGATGAATTGAAAGCACGTATTAACATTCCCAGTGGAGAAAATATAATGCTTACACAACCCATCGCAGAAAGCAAGAATCTATTCTATGCCTATGACGAACTCATTGAAAAGACCTCTCTTGCCATTTTAAGGGAAGTGGACCCTTTTATTCTAGCTAGTTATTACTGGGCGATAAAAGATCAAGAAGCGAGCATTACCATAATAAAAGAGATGGTGGAAAGACAAACTACTGATCTAGACCATGCCTACTTACTCTGGGGAGAAATATGTGCCAATAACTCAGAATATGAGAAGGCACTTCAAAAATTCGAAGAATCAGTAGCCATTAACTCTGATAACGCTTTGAGCTGGAATGCGTGGGGAATGGTGTTATACGATATGGGCAACCGTGATGATGAAGCTATTCTAAAATTTAAAGAAGCCATTGACCTAGATAAAGAATTCTGGCATGCGTGGTTTCATTGGTCTTTAATCTTAGATAGAAATGGCCAAAGTGAAGAGGCGATCAGCAAAATGTTAAAAGCGATTGAAATAGATAACACTCGTCATGAAGCTTATAATGAATTAAGTTATTTCTACATGAACATGGGAGAATTAGATAAATCAGTATCTATTCTAAAACAAGGAATAGAGAATAACCCTACAGATGCCATTCTCTATGCGACACTATCAGAAATGTATTGGGAGCAAGGGGAAAAAGAAGAAGCTTTTGAAAGTCTTGATAAAGCAATTGAACTTGATTTTAATATTGATGAATACTTGGAATATGAGCCTTATCAGTCTTATAAAAACCGTTGAATCGTAAAATAATTTTACCTATAATTAATTACACAAAACACACATAATTATGCCAGATAGTTACACACTTACCGTTAGTGCAACCGGAACTTCTAATTCAAATGATCCGAAAGCATATGGAGGAGCATCCGCTTCATGGAAAAACTCAGGTGGAAAATCGATAGAACCAAAGGGCTTGGATGATATATCTAGTTTGACAATAGAATGTAATATTCCATATAAAAGTTTATCATCAAAGGAATTAGAAAACACGATAGGCCTTATTATAGGCTTATCAAAATCAGATCCACCAGAGGGTATTAAAACACCCAAAGAAGGTGGAATTCATACACCTGAAACGATAGCAGTCGAAAACTCTCAGACAAGTGAAACTACAATATTCAAAAATGCTAGTTCAATAGCTTATACGAGCCCTGACGGGATTAAAAGAATCAATAAATGGACGATGGACTATAATGAAGCCTATGTCCCAAGTCCTGAGCAGGAAGAAGAGCTATATGTAATTTTCGGTGATCCACACGAAGATAAAATCAAAATTCCAGTTAAAAGCCGTAATACTCACCATTAGAATTTTTCCAGATTCAGCCGTAATTGATAATCAACTCGATTACGGCTGATATTATTTTAACTACGTTGGGCTTTGTCCTCGACAACCTGCCATACTCTAATTACATTTTGGTAGCACATTTTAGCTATTTCCCCTTCTGAATAACCCCTTTTCAACAATTCGAAAATCAAATTCGGATAAGTAGAAACATCCTTCATACCAGTAGGTAGAGAATCTCCTACTCCATCATAATCAGAACCAAATCCGATATTGTCTACTGACCCCGTAAGCTCCTTTACATGATCGATATGGTCTGCCACTTTTGCTACATCAGCCCAAGGGTCGTTTTCTTTCGTGTAATTATCAATGTATGCTGCAGCCTTAGCATCACTCCTTTCCAATTCATTGTCGGCCAGCCAATTGATGATATGCTCATCATAGGATGCTCTTTTGGCTCTGTATTCTCCATCCAAAAAGCTAGAACCAAAATTGATCATGATCACTCCGTCTTCTTCAGCCAAACGCTTGATCATATCATCGTTCATGTTGCGTTCAAATCCGGGTGTGAAATGCCTTAGTGAAGAATGAGAAGCTATTACAGGTACATCCGTCATATCCATAACTTGCCAAAAGGTATCATCTGAAATATGAGAGACATCCACCATAATACCCACACGGTTCATTTCTTGAACTACCTGTCTGCCATAATCACTTAATCCACCATGAGTGCGTGTTGTATCGTAAGAAGAATCACAAATCTTATTGTCTTTTCCATGTGTGAGAGTCACATATCTAATTCCAGCTTTCTGGTAATATTCTACCAATGAGATATCACCCTCGAGTGGTGCACCATTCTCCATACCCATTGGCAATGATATTTTTCCTGCTTTAAAATTCGCCTCCACATCAGATGGTGAATATGCCATGGCAAACTGATCTGGGTATGTTTTGGCTAACTGCTTAGTCATATTAATGAGCGAGTCGGCAAATTTCTTGGCATAGCCTTCTACATATTGGTATTGCGCAGGAATATAGATAGACATGAAGGGTGCATCTAATCCACCTTCTTTTGCCCTTGGATAATCGAAGTTTCCATCAGAAGCCTGAACTGACACGTTTAATACTTTTCGTTGCACCATAAAACCGCCTTGTTCCATTCTATAAGGTAAGTCTACATGGCCGTCAACAATTATATATTTCTGCGCAAGCTCATTAGCCAAGGCCATCAGCTCATCGTCAGTTAATTCTTTTTGAGTTGGAGAACAGGCAATGGCAAATGCCGCTGCCAACATGAGAAGTAAAGTCTTTTTCATTTTAGTTTATTCAGGCAGTAATATAAAAAGCCAGCCCAATTATTTGAAACGGCTTTTCTCGTGCTGACCTATATTCATGAGAATGGTTAAGTAAAATTGAGCTTCTTCCTTTGTCTATTAATAACCATTGCTCCAACACCAGCTGTTATCATTGTGGCCGCCATAACAGCCCACCAGAAATATTTCATTTCTAGCAATCTTGTACCTACCTCTGCCCAAAAAGCACAATACAAACCAACAACCGACCAACTCATAAAATAGTAATGCTTGCCATACCAACCTTCAGACCTTTTGATTGCAGGGTACATACCCATAATAATGCTCAAAGTGGATACAATCGAAAAGCCGTGAAACAGTGAAAATCCACCAAAATTATAAATCCCAAAAGACGATATAATCATCAACGACATGCTAACCACATAGCCATAACCCAGCTTTCTATGTCTTCTTGTACCTTTTGGTTTTAATAAGACAATTGTTCCAAAAACCATGGCCAATGTCGCGACTATGGTATGAAAAAGGCCCAAACCGCTATGGATAAGGTTAATCTCTTTTAAGAAATCCATTATTGTGACTTTTTAAGTTTCATCTCCATTGTAGGATACCAAGTAGTACCGCCATCAGGACTAAACGCGCCCTTCTCGAGCCATGTATTTTCAGTAAGGCTAATGGTAAACTGTATTTTGCCTTGAGGAACATCGAAACTCCAAATGAAATTACCTTCCTCATCTAAGCTCGCTTCTGCCAGAGTAGTCATACCCTGCATTGTTGCTGAGTGAAATTCGTATCGCTGATTATCTACATTATAATAGATCATACCCATGGCATCATGGCCTAATTCAGAGCTTGATTCTGAAGTTCCTTTACCTTCTACAATCAGAACTAACCCATTCAGTTTTGATTGTACCGACTCTTTTACATTGAACTCAACGCGCTCTCCAGTTGGTTGCATCTGCCAACCGCTTCCCTCCCATTGACCTACCCAATGGGAAAGCTTTTTCATTTCATCCTTCCCAAGGCGTCCTTCCTGAGCCATAACCCCGTGACCATTTAGTATTCCTTGAATTGCAATCATTGCTATGACTGCACATTTCATAACTGTTGTTTTTATAAGTATTCGATCCATAATAAACATTTATAAACTGGTTTACATTATAAACTATAAATTCAAAAAAAATCACCTCTTTAGGTAAGTCTGCAAATTCGCTACGTAAGACTCAAAAGCGTCTACCCCTTGCGAAGTAATCTTGCAAGTAGTCTTAGGCTTTTTACCTTCAAAACCTTTGGTAACCGTTATATATCCAGCTGTAGAAAGCTTATCAATCTGTACACTCAAATTACCGGCAGTCGCTCCTGTTTGTTCCTTTATATATACAAAATCCGCTCTCTCTACACTGATCAGTAGTGACATTACCGCCAAACGCAATTGAGAATGTAAAAGAGGATCAAGTGCTTTAAATGCCAACGTTCTTCTTATAATTAGTTTTCATGATGTAACCAGGTAATAAATAACCGATAGCAACGCCCACAGCATTCGCTAGCAATTGATTACTCTCGTTTAATTGGAATGCGAATATAGCCGTTGCCCAAAGACAAATGGCTCCAAATTGAAGGATTTTAAAACCCATCATCGCACCCGAAACGAACGTACCAACACCTGCCAACATCAGAATTAATGGCACCATCTGAAAATTCAAATATTGCCCATTAATAATCACAATAACCATGGCTATACCCAAACTCATCCACATCCAAGCATAAAGTTTATCAGCGTAATGACTTACAGTGGCATCCTTACTTTGCCTTCTACCATAAACAATTGAGATAATAGCACCTCCAAACATTAGAAGCCAAGCCATAGAAGGTTGCTCAATAACTGAATCAACTACAAACCAGTAGTGCATTAAACTCGCAATAATCACCAACCAGCCCCAAAGCAAGAAGTAAAAACTATTATCTGAATACCTCTTTCTCGCTTTAACGATCATACTATTGATGAGATCTAAGCTTTCTTGAGGAGACAATTCCTTTTCATCCATATTCAAATATAAACTAGTTTATATTTTAAACCTAATTCAAATGAAGATCTACTAAAATTCATTCATCGATAAAAAGTGTCAGTTATCGAAGCATAGCGTCAGTCATCGAAGAATCATGCCAGTCGTCTAAGGAAGTCCACACTTTTGGAAGAAATCGAACGACATGAAAGCCAAATATTACTTGTTGCTTCTCCCTTTCACACTCATGCTGAACAGCTGTACTTCTTTAAACGAAGTACAGTATTACAACAACGGAATGAATGATCTGAACGGGACATGGGTAGTGAGTGATAAGTACTCATCAGGAGTTCAAGACATCGTTCTTCATGTAGAATCAGCCTTGGAGCAGCCTAGCATTAAACTGCTAGGTCATAATGTAGTCTATCAAAGTATGGACAAGAGTAAGGACAAAGTCTTACTGAAATTTGAAGATGGTGACGGTCAACTCTACTACATGATTGGTCAGTTCAATTCCAAAAATGAAATGAGAATGTCGTTTACAACAGAAGAAGTTACAGACTTTCTACCTGTAGGTCAGCTAGGAGAAAAGGTATACAGATTAGAAAGAATCGAAAATTATAAAGAGGTGATTGTAGCCTCAAGAAATTAAGTGTGCATATACTTATGTTGGTTGAGTGAAAAGGAGCCTTAGACGAAGGCTCCTTTCTTTTTTACTTCAAGCAAATGTCTAAGTTTGCATATGCCCAAGATTCTTATTGCCGACAGCGGTTTTACTAAAACAGATTGGAGAATTATTGACGAGACTGGTGAGATAAATCAAGCTCGAACCGCAGGAATCAACCCTTATTATCAAAGTGAAGATGAGATGCAGAAGGTTATTCAAAATCTCTACTTCCAACTTCCAGATAAAGTTGACGAGATATATTATTACGGCACAGGATGTTCTTCCGGAACTAACAGGCAAAAGATTGCTGATATTCTTCAACACTTCTACCCTGGTGCAACTATAGATGTGAACCACGATTTACTTGCCGCTGCAAGATCTCTGTGTGGCGACCAACCAGGAATAGCCTGTATAATAGGAACGGGCACAAATTCATGTTTATATGATGGCCAAAGAATTACAAAAAATGTTCCGTCACTGGGTTGGGCCGTTGCCGATGAAGGAGGCGGAACCTATTTAGGTAAAGTCTTAGTTACAGATTACTACCGCAAAGACATGCCTAAGCATCTAAGAGAACTTTTCAAATCTACATTTGAACTCACTAAAGATGGATTTCTTACCAAGATGTATCAAGAACCCATGCCTGGTAGATTCTTAGCAAGCTTTGCAAAATTCATAGGTGCCAACATTTCCGATCCTTATATGCACCAATTGGTAAGAACGGGTTTTGAAACTTTTATAGATAAGAACATTAAGAAATACGAAGGACACGAGACACTACCGATACATTTTACAGGATCAGTGGCCTTCCATTTTAGCACCATCTTAAGAAATGTAGCTGCCGATAAAGGTCTTTACGTAAAACATATCTCAGAACATCCAATTGCAGGTCTAACCTTATTTCATCAATAATGAATGTAACCGAATCAGAATCAAATCATCATGGTTTAGAAAAGATGTCTGTAACCGAATTATTACAGAACATCAATAGAGAAGATCAAACAGTAGCTGAATCAGTTGAAAAGGTAATTCCTCAGATTGAAGCACTGGTAAAAGAGATCGTTCCAAGAATGAAAAAGGGCGGTCGACTTTTCTACATTGGTGCAGGAACAAGTGGCCGACTGGGTGTTGTAGATGCTTCAGAATGCCCTCCTACCTATGGTGTAGAACACGGTATGGTTGTCGGATTAATTGCCGGTGGAGATGGTGCAATCAGAAAGGCAGTTGAATTTGCAGAAGATGATGAGAATCAAGCTTGGAAAGACCTGCAAGAACATATGATCAACCATAAAGATACTGTCATCGGTATTGCTGCCTCAGGAAGAACACCATATGTAATAGGCGGAATCAAGAAAGCGAAGGAAGCTGGAATTCTAACAGGCTGTATCACTTGCAATCCGGATTCCAAATTAGCTTGGGAGGCAGAATATCCTGTAGAACCAATTGTTGGTCCTGAAT
Source organism: Roseivirga sp. UBA6052 (assembly GCA_002427755.1). GTDB lineage: Bacteria > Bacteroidota > Bacteroidia > Cytophagales > Cyclobacteriaceae > Roseivirga. The sequence goes on along the minus strand of DIYO01000009.1, from coordinate 1,020,096 downwards.
TCGTAACTGGAAGTACACGCATGAAGGCTGGAACTGCCCAAAAGTTAGTGCTCAACATGATTTCTACCTCAATAATGGTTCAGCTTGGTAGAGTAGAAGGAAACCGCATGGTAGATATGCAGCTCTCTAACAACAAGCTGGTAGACAGAGGTACCAAAATGGTGATGGAAATGCTTCAGGTGGAATATGAAGTCGCAGCCTCACTTTTGCAAAAACATGGCTCTGTTAGAAAGGTTATTGAGGCAGTGAAAAACTCCTAATGCATCAGATAGAACCATATTATAGTTGGCTGAAATACTACAACACGGCTGAAGACCCAAATTCCCCTTTTGATGGCAAAGAGTATAACTTCGATTTATACTCAGAAACCATTTATGGTTACTACATAGATCCTCATTGGGATTTTATGGGTTCCGAAACTCTGTATATCAAAATCTTGTATGCAGATTATGACCAAGGATATATCATCATCGAATTTATTGGCGAATGGAATGATGCGATCAACAATGATATCATGCATTTCAAAAGAAATATAGTAGATCACTTTAATGGCCTCGGCATTAACAAATACCTACTTATTGGAGAGAATATTCTAAACTTTCATGGATCTGATGACAGCTACTATGAAGAATGGTTCGAGGATATGGAAGATGGCTGGATTACGGGAATAAATTTTAGAGATTTTGTTGTAGAAGAAATGGCCAACTACAATGTTGATAGCTATATCAATTTTGGTGGTGAGCTAGATATCGTGAACTGGCGAACGCTAAAACCTACTGTATTCTTTGAAAGAATCAATCAAATTATCAGCAGAAGAATAGATCTTATTTGATAGGTATAATCATGGGTATGAGATACCTCTTTTCGGTTTGAAGCTCTTGACACAAAGCCCTTGTCCGTTTCTCTTGAATTTTCTTGTATTGTCTGCCTCTAAATTCAAAGACAGCATTAATTTCCAATTGCCTGAGAGTCATTTGACTAGCACTATTCTCTTTTGAATATCGAGAAAGTACCTCCACCAGTTTAGGATCTGCTGCCGTACTAGCTTTCGGATTCTTCATGTGTTTTGCAAGCACTCTTAAAATATCATCGGGAAAAACATCAAGATTCAGCAAGGGCAACATCAATTTCTGAAATTGAGTTTTCCATTCAATTCCATGTGGTCTTACCCTGATCTTAGGATTGAAGACATATCTGTGAGCAACCTCATGCACATAAGTGATCAAAAACTGATACGGATTGAGATCAGCATTAACAGTAACCTGCAGTGAATGAGTTCTGGGGTCGTATCTAAAATCTCCCAGTTTAGAAGATCTAGATTTAGACAATTTAAAATGGAAGGGTGAATCCTGATGTAATGAGACACAGTATTCCAATGCGCTTTTTGGAATTTTCCCCTCTAATAAATGCTTAATGTCCACCCTTATTTTTTCCTAAACACGAGTTTAATAGGCACACCATCGAACTCAAAATGTTCTCTCATTTTATTCTCTAGATAGCGTTCATAAGGTGCTTTAATGTATTGCGGTAGATTACAGAAGAATGCAAAAGTTGGCGCGTGCGTTGGCAATTGCGTAATGTACTTGATCTTTATGTATTTACCTTTTAATGCCGGTGGTGGATAACGCTCAATTTCAGGCAACATGGCATCGTTTAGCTGAGAAGTAGAAACCTTCCTAATACGGTTATCATATACCTGAACCGCCAATTCTATGGCTTGAAAGATTCTTTGTTTTTCCGTAACTGACGTAAAGATTTGAGGAATCCAATTTAAGTGCCCCAGCTTATCTGCTAGCTCAGCTTTAAACTTGTTCATGGTATTAGAATCCTTTTCGATCAAATCCCATTTATTCATCATAAGCATAATCCCCTTTTTGTATTTCAGTGCTAAACTGATAAGGTTCATATCTTGTGCCTCCAAGCCCCTCGTAGCATCAACCATAATCACACAAACGTCAGAATCTTGCAAGGCTTGCAAAGCTCTCATTACTGAGTAAAACTCTATGTCTTCATGAACTCTAGACTTCTTTCTAACTCCAGCTGTATCTGTGAGAATAAAGTCCTTTCCAAATAAGGTGTAACGTGTATTGATCGTATCTCGAGTGGTTCCGGCAACATCCGTAACAATGGTTCTTTCTTTCCCTAGAAGTGCATTTACAAAGCTAGATTTACCAGCATTTGGTCTTCCCAAAACAGCAATTCTTGGGATACCAGTTTCAGGATTCTCATCTCCTTCTTCTTCAAAATGCTTAACCACTTCGTCAAGAAGCTCTCCAGTTCCTCCACCATTTGCAGCCGATATCGGGAACACTTCACCAATACCCAATCCGTAAAACTCGTGAGATTGATAAGACCATTCTTGAGTATCTGCCTTGTTGGCAACAACGAGCACAGGTTTCTTCAGGCCACGAACAACTCTGGCAAAATCCTTATCTAACCCAGTCAATCCATCATGACAGTCCGTCATAAACAGTATAACTGAAGCCTCATTCATGGCTTCTTCCACTTGAGAACGAATAGCACCTTCAAACACATCATCAGACCCTGTAACATACCCTCCGGTATCTATTACAGTAAAGTGCTTACCCACCCACTCCGCATAACCGTAATGCCTATCTCTAGTCACACCACTTTCGTTATCCATTATGGCTTGGCGCTTCTCAACCAGTCTATTAAAGAAAGTCGATTTGCCTACATTAGGTCTTCCTACTATCGCTACAATATTTGCCATTTCTATTAATAAGTTACGCTACGAATTTGAGTAGCCAAATCGCTTGAGTTTCAAATCCTTCTTTCTCCAATCTTGTTCTACCTTAACAAAGGTCTCCAAATGCACCTGTTTTCCGAAAAAGGCCTCAAGATCTTTTCTTGCCTCTATTCCCACTTTCTTAATCGCATCGCCTTTATGACCTATGATGATACCCTTCTGACTCTTCCGCTCAACAAAAATCTCTGCTCTAATGCGAATGATATTTTCATCTTCCTTAAAGCTATCAGTCACCACTTGACAACTATAGGGTATCTCCTTTTTGTAGTTGGTGAATATTTTTTCTCTGATTATTTCATCTACAAAAAAGCGCTCAGGCTTATCGGTTAATGTATCCTTCGGGAAATATTCAGGATGCTCAGGTAAAAGGTCGATAATCTTTTGAAAGAGTTCGTCAGTATACAATTGCTCTAGAGCTGATACTTTCAACACTGCATCAAATTGAAACAACTCCTTCCAGTATTGAATCTTATCGTCAGCTTGACTTCCCTTGGCCAAGTCAATCTTATTCATCACTAGAATTACTGGAACCTTAACATCTTTCAAAAAATTCAGCTGCTTCTCATCATCGAACTTTTCATATAAGTCTGTTACAAAAAGGAGCACATCCGCATCTTCAAATGAACTGTTGACAAAATTCATCATCGACTCATGTAATTTGTATTCAGGCTTCAGAATGCCTGGCGTGTCCGAGTAAATAATTTGAAAATTATGACCACTTAGAATACCCATAATTCTGTGCCGAGTAGTCTGAGCTTTTGAGGTAATTATTGAAAGTCTTTCACCCACTAAAGCGTTCATCAAAGTAGACTTGCCAACATTGGGTTTGCCTATGATACTTACAAATCCTGCCTTATGTGGAATGTTATCCATTTGTTAAAAATAAGTCGCAAAGGTACTTGTTTAGAATGGAATTGTCACATACATTTGTAGCCCACTTGAGAAAAGCTCAAGGATATATCGCGGGATGGAGCAGTTGGTAGCTCGTCGGGCTCATAACCCGAAGGTCGGAGGTTCGAGTCCTCCTCCCGCTACTCAGAGCCCTAGCATTTTGCTAGGGCTTTTTTATTTCATTCTCATCGAGTTTCAATCGATTGCAAAAAACATGATATGCATCATAATATAGCCTGATAGCAGTCAGCGCACTTTTGCTCTTTTTCTCGCTAGATTCAATTATCAATTTTAACAGTCAAGAAAGGGGGAATTTCATGAAACAGATTATAGTACCAATAGACTTCTCAGATTGCTCTAAAAATGCGCTGAGAAACGCCATTAAGATTGCCGAGCGCATGCATATGGAAGTAATCTTGTACCACTCTGTTCTAGTTCCTGTAGGATTTGCCGAAGGAGCTCCGGTAGGTGCAGTAGGATATGACTTTGAAGAACTCGAAGGTGATTCAAGAAAAAGACTGGATGAATGTGCTGCTGAATTTGCGTTATTAGAGAAGCTACCGCACCGTAAAATGATACAATACGGTACGCTGCATGAGAACATTAATGAGCTAATGCAGACAGAGGATGTTGCCTTAGTTGTAATGGGTACTCACGGGGCAAGTGGACTAGCCAAGAACCTTATCGGTAGCAATGCATTCCATGTAATGAAACATGTAAGCTGCCCTATCATTGCACTTCCTGAAGACGCTGATATTGGCAACATGTCTCATATAGCTCTAGCGGGTGATTATATTAATGTACCTGAGGCTAAAACCATTCAACTTGTTGTGGATTTGGCGAAAGCATTCTATGCACAATTGCATATAATCCATATAGACAAGGGGAATGTGATGGTGAAAGACCAGATTGAAATTGCTAGAAGAATGGATAAATACTTGAAACGTATTAACCACTCATTCCACTTTAGAAAATTCGATGACATTGAGGAAGGTCTTTTAGCATTTGCCAAAGAAGTAAACATAGAACTCATCGCTATGATATCTAAGCATCACAACCTATTCGATAGGTTGAGACATACGAGTCATACGAAGAAAATGATATTGGATATACCTATGCCGCTTATGGTGTTGCATGAGTAGGTCTAGTTGAGGTTGATGGGCCCTGGGCAGAACGTGTCCAGGGCTTTTTTTATTTATACCGTAACCCCATTCTTAATTTCCAAGATTCACCACCTTTTAACACCCTCAAACCCTTGCCAGTATTAAATGCGTTAATACCGCATGTCATGGGTTCTATGGCTATTGCCTTTTTGTTGGGATGTGTAAAAACCTGCACGAAAGACTGTTGATTATCCTGCCAGACCTCAAGAACTGATTTGTCTTTGTAAATCAACTCAGTAGATCTTTCTCGAAGATCAGATGGATAAATAAAGCAATTGTCTAATGTGATATAAGAAAAGCTATTAGGCTGATCGAAAGTATGATATGGTGTCTCTTTTCCTGTTGGGATTGATAGTTCATCAACTTCTACTTTGATCATATCACCCATCTTTAATAAGCTATCATCAAATTCATTACCCAAATTAAAGTATGGGTGCCAACCGAAACCGCAAGGCATTGATTCAGAACCTGAATTTTCGATATCAATCTCAATATCAAGCGAACCTTGGCCTAAGATGTACTTCACCTCCAATTTGAATGGAAAAGGGTAATAGGGTATATCTCCCTTATATTTTAATTCGAGAACAAGAGTTGAGGTTGATTCTTCGACACATCCGAACGTCATGTCATGAATGATCCCATGCAAAGCATTAGGTTGACCAAAATCGTTATGAGGAAACTGATAAGTTTTACCCTGAAAACTGAACTTTCCACCGGCTAAACGATTTGGAAATGGGAATAATAATGAAGACTCGAATTTGAATTCTTCATTGGGCTCAATTATTGATTTTGATTGGCCATTCTGGCCAATTAATGTCAAGTGTGAAATGGCAGCTCCTCTTTCGAGGTCAACTCTAAGTAATTGATTATGTGCTGTTAGTTCCACGATTATTCTTTTTACGAATTGAGCACTATTTATTGTAAGTAGCTACACGTAATTTATAAGCGGTTACGCATCCCACCAAGGCAATGGTAGCGTTAAATCAGCGATAGAATCGATTACCATATCTGGTTTAAACGGATAATCCTTTAGCTGATCTAATTTCGACATTCCTGAAAGCGTGAGAATAGTCTTATAACCAACCTGCACACCACCTTGAATATCAGTAGCTAAGGTATCACCAATTACAGTAACCTCATCCGTCATTAAACCTATGTGCTTTCTAGCCGCTCTCATCATTACTGGACTTGGCTTTCCAACCGAGAAAGCAGTCTTCCCGGTAGATGCCTCTATCATGGCAACTATACCTGCAATTCCTAAGTTATTCCACCCTTTCTTCCTTGGAGAAGGGTCTAAATTGGTAGCAATTAGCTTTGCTCCATCAAGAATAAAATCAATCGCTTTCCTTACCATTTCAAGAGTAAAGTTTATTCCTTCTCCCACAACAACAAAGTCTGGATCGTTCTGAACTAACGTAAATCCATTCTCATGAAGACTTGAGATTAGGCCTCCTTCTCCAAGAACATAGGCAGTTCCGTTAGGGAATTGCTGCCCCATAAAATGAGCAGTTGCCATTGCCGATGTATAGACGTTTGCCTCTTCGACATGAATACCCATTTTCGCCAATTTCCGCACTGCATCTAAAGGCGTTCTTTGACTATTGTTTGTCATAAAAGTGAAAGGAATGTCTTGTTTCTGAAGCTGTTTTATGAATTTATCTGCTCCGGGAATCATTTGATTCTCGACATAGATAACACCGTCTTGATCTATTAAAAAGCCTTTAGCCATTTGTTGAATTGATTTATTTGAAGATAGTAGAAAGAATACTTTCTACTAATCGAGCACTCATTAAGCTATCATTAAGGGTAAACAAATTAGACTCTGTTTTTCCCTCGCTTATGCATTTAGAAACTTCTTGAATTTCATGTGCATAACCGGTAGCTAAGTATGGAACATCAAAAGTTGTAACTTGTTCATCTTTAACCACTTCGTAAGACTGGGCTTTCCAGAAAAAAGGTAATCTAACATATCCTTCTGTTCCATAGATGCAAGCTTCTTTATTGGTATGAATTCCGATACTCCCAACTACTTGAGCCAGTCGATTGCCACCAAAATCTAATTGGACTTGAATGGTTTCATCAACTCCAGTATCAGATAGAATGGCGTGTGCTTTAAATTCTTCAGGTTCCCAGCCAAAAAGGTCTGACACGATTGTGAGTGGATATACGCCAACATCATAAAGGGCGCCTCCTGCCAAATCCGGATTCAATAGCCTCCCGTCAGTCGTCAGCTTATCAATTGAGCGAAAACCAAAACTCGCAGTCATATATTTCACTTCACCAATTTCCCCTGCCTTTACCCTAGTAATCGCCTCTCTATAAGCTGGTAAAAAGCGCATCCACATGGCCTCCATTAGAAAGCATCCTGTCTCTTCTGCAACCTCTTTCATTTCAAGGATTTCATCTGAGGAAATTCCCATAGGTTTTTCACAAAGTACATGTTTACCCGCTCTTAAAGCACTGATTGTATTACTGCAATGGAAATTGTGAGTGGTACTGATATAGACAACATCAATGGCCGGGTCAGCTAGTAGTTGATCATAATCACTGTATACTTTTACCTCAGGAAACTCTTTTTGCAATGCATCTGCATTCGATCTGGAAGCAAATGCATAAGCAACTTCTCCCTCCACAGCATTTAAGCTTTCTAAAAATTTTCTGGCAATTCTACCGAATCCTATAAATCCCCAATTCATAGAACTAAGTAACACAATTAATACGAAGAAAAGGGTGCTCTATAAATGCAGAAAGGGCTCCCACAATTGCGAGAACCCCTTCATTTCACTTGACTTGACACTGCATTTACAGTTTGTTCATCAGATTGTTTTAGAAATAATTAAAAGTTTTTCAAAAAATTTAATTTTCTTCTAAAAACCTGATTATAAGGTCGTTTGAGCAACATTTTGGCACTTAGAATTTTTAAAATTTCTATTTAAATGTGATGGAAACATTTGTACCAAAGCTCAAAAACTTAACTTTTCCTTCCCCAATTCCCGTTAGAGGAAGCTTCATAAATGGTTCAATATTTATGTTCAATTTCTTAGTTAGTGGTCTCACCACGCCTCCGCTGATATTCGCTATTCCGAAAAAGTGGTTGTTTTTATTTTCGTAACGCCAAGTATCAGGCCATGCCGGTCGATTAGCAGAATACTCATAAGTGTAATCTTCGCGCAACATGAAGTAACTAGAGATTCCTCCTGACAGAAACCATTGATTCCCTTTTTTAGTAGTGAAATAGCGTTTCATATTAATTGGGATATCAATGACAAGACACTTTGCCAAAACCGAAGCGAATTCGTTTGGCGCGTTTAAAGCCCACTCAGGTGTTTCATATTCAGACCCGAATGCTGAATAAATTTTGGTGGCATAGGCAACTCCTGATTGCAAAGCCCAATTTTTATTCACTCTGTATTCTCCTATCAAGCCCACCATAGTACCAGGGTCAGTAAAGCCCTCTAGTCTAGTTGAGGATAAGTCCAATGAAAGAACTAAACCATATGTAAATCTTCTGAAGGCAGAATCTAACTTTCCATATTTAGTGAAGGTTGAGTCCAGTATCCATGGTTGAATTTCAGAAAACGGCAATAACGCTGATTGTCTTTCTAGGCCACTAAGTTCATTAATAAGTCCGTATGACTTACTGTTTTCATTATCAATACTGCCCAAACCAGAAATAGGCTGCGTGTCTTTTGAAAAATATTCAACTTTAGAATTTTCGCCTGCCTTTAACTTGCTAGTTGTTCTAGTACGAGTTACTTGTGATGTGCTAATTCTATTGTTGCTTGATTTCTCCTGAGTATCTAGCAATGCTTCTGTAGCATCAGACTCGTTCTGTTCCAAAATATCCTTCTGCTCCTGTTCGGATACTTTTGCATCTAAAACTTGATCTGGAATAGCATCTTGACTCTCTACAGGCTCTATCACTTTCAATGCATCACCTTCAGAACCTGCCTGAGGCCAGAAGAAAAATGCTAAAATGGCAATTAACAATACCGGTAAACCAAACTTCCACCATGCGCCAACTCGCCAAGATTTACCATCTAACTTGGCTTCCATAGCCTGCCATGCTTCAGTATTAAAATCAAACTGAGCATTTTCAGCAGCCTCCTTAATTAGCTTTTCTATGTTGTCTGGTTTATTCGCCTCATCCATATCTATAAACCTCCTTATCTAACATTGACCTTAAAATTGCTTTTGCGCGTGTCAAGTTCGCCTTAGATGTACTTACTGTAATACCAAGTTGTTCTGCAATCTCATTATGCTTATAACCTTCAATTACATATAGGTTGAAAACTGCTCTATATGCAGGTGAAAGCTGCCCAACTTTGCTTAATATCTCCTCATAACTTAAATCGTGATCGGGTGATTGAGAAAAACTTTGTTCTTGTTCAGCTTCAGTAATATCTGCCAATTGCGAATGTTTAGATTCCTTTTTTATGTGATCTAAGCATGCGTTTACCAGTATCCTTCTTAACCAAGGCTTAAAGGGTTTAGTCTCATCGAATTTCTTAATGTTTTTAAAAACCTTAAAGAAGCCATCGTTTAGCACCTCAGTTGCATCTGATGAATTACCCGTATAGCGTAAGCAAATGCTCATACCATAGCTATAGAAATTGCGATACAATTCCTGTTGGCTCTGTCTGTCATTCTTTTTGCAGCCTGTAATTACGAGTTCCAAAAGTTTCTCAATCCTAGTCAAGGCAGTCGATGTTCTCTTTCTATACCTTACTTAAGAACAAAAGGCTGCTTGAACATTAAAAAAATTATCTCACATGTATGTATTGGTCTTCAAGGTGTTGAGTCGAAAGACCCAATGCCCAGCCCATAGCTATACCGATATATATTCTATTTGCTTTAAAAAATCCCCACTCAGACACTCTTCTATCTGAAGAATATACAAACTGATGAACGAGCTTTACTCTGCCTAAAGCACTCATTCTCAGACAAAAGTTAGCTTCTTCCATCACCCTGTCTTCTAATTTAAAGCCTCCTGATTCAAGGTAGTCTGATTTTCTACAAAACATGACCTGATCTCCAAAAAGTAAACGCAATCCTTTCCAATGCTTTTTTGGAGAGTAGATAAAAGAACAAAAATAAGTCTTCACATAATTTAAATAAGAGATCCAATAGCGTGTCTTTTTACCCTTCATTATGGAGATAAAGCCACCTAATGCTATACGATCATCTTTCATGACTTCTTTAATTTGATTGACGAAACCAGGATTTGGAAAAGTATCTGCATGGAGAAAGCATATGTGTAGATTAGATGCGTTCATGGCACCCAAATGAAGCTGGGCCGCTCGCCCTTCTCGATTAGACTCTAGGAGAATTGCACCATTTTCTATAGCTATCATCTTTGAATTATCGCTACTGCCACCATCAACCACAATAATCTCGCTAGGTGGATATTCTAGTGCTTTTAGAAAAGGTAACAGTTCAGATAATGCCTTCTCTTCGTTAATAACAGGTATGACAACTGAAAGCGACAAGTGCTATAGGTTTATTCTAAAATAAGCAATCGAAGGAGGTTGCACTGCTTATATGCTGACAATTATTTCAAAATAATTCGATGCCTTTCAACACTTTCTTTAGCACCTATTTCAATGAAATAAAGACCGGACTGCGAATACATGAGACACTTTTGAATTTCAGGGATAGACTTATAGGCCGCTGACTCATTTTGATACAACACCTTTCCATTTAAATCGAACACCCTGAATTTGAAGACATCTTGCGAGTCGAACTGAGCATTCGTGAGCACAATATTGATATCGTCCCTTTCGGCTGGATTAGGATAAACCGACCAGCTTTTTTCTAGAGATACAATGTCTTGCCTGATAGGTATAGATATCACTGGTGAATATTCAAAATCACCACTAAAGTCAACTTGCCTAAGCCTATAGAAAATATAACCCTTGTCTTTGTTTACCTTATTATCAGTGAATGTGTAAGTCTTTAGTTGGTTCGAGTTTCCGTTTCCTTCCACAAAGTCTAGAGTCTGCCAATCATTCATCCCATTTCCTGATCTTTCCACTTCAAAATGGCTATTATTCTCTTCATCAGCAGTTTGCCAGTTCAAATCAATATCGCCTCTAGGATTCATTTTACCATTAAAGCTGATCAGGTTAACAGGAAGAGGAGAAGACCTATTAGCAATGGCCAGATAAATTTTGTTTGTACCTGTAACTGAGAACGTTCTGGACTGGCTGTAAGGGTTTGATCCACTTTTGGGAGAAACAGTACTATTGATATCCCAAAAAGGTGATCCTAAATTAGTATCATATATACTCACCCCTACGTCTGTACCCAAACCACTACCCTCAAAAGATCCAATCCATCTTAAGGTTACAGTAACATCAACTGGAGCTGCACCTGATACTAATTGAAGCGACCATTGAGCCCTCACAACATTATTTGTTTCTCTCCCGCCCGACCTTGGTGGCGTATTATATGGTCCTCGACTAACTCGAGCTCTAAACCTATGTCCGCTACAAGAAGGACAACTAATTGACATAGAAAACAAAGGATTATAACCAATAGGAATTGTGAGATCCGTACTCTCCAAAAAGAAGTCTATTTCAGGATTATTATCCAAGTCATCATCAGTAAGATCAGTATTGAAATAAGAATTGTCATTTCCACCTGTAATTGTGGCCGGATTACCTGATGAGCCTAAAGTAACTGTACCATTATCTGGTAGGTTTACTATACCTTCTGTCAGATCAATACTAGAATTAACTGTGAAATCATCTTCAAATGTCACTGTTCCAGAAGAGGTTCTATTAACCGTAAGAGTGCCCAAATTGGCAGAACCTGAAGCAAAGTCTATTGTTCCCAAATCACCTGTTCCACCAACGCTAATATTCGATGTAGTTGTTCCTGATATCTCTCCAGCTCCTGTAACAGTGCCATTCAATGTTAGGGTGTTGGAACCTATGCTTAAATCTCCCGCGGCTATATTCAAGGCAGAGGCAACAGTTGCACTACCATCCAGAGACTTAGTCCCAGATCCATCAACTTGTAATCCATCGTAATCTGTTCTAGCCGTTACGGTTTGAGCTCCGGTAGCATCGTAAACTACATTCGATCCTGCATTAATCGTAACAGCACTTAAGGTATTCTCAAACGTAGTAGTAGCGCCACCAGATAGACCGTTCGCATTGGAAGTTTGAATAATACCATTAATCGTTACAGAACCTGTTCCCCCGATACATTTATCATCTAAGTCTAATGTAGTGCTGGCAGATTGCACCAATGCCCCATTCATATCCACGTTATCATTCAGAGTGACTGTTCCGGCAGTATTGGTAATGCTTAGGTTATTGAATGTTGTGCTTCCTCCTGAAGCAGTTATAGATTGTGCTCCAGAACCGTTAAACTCTAGAGTACCGGCAGTGTCAGAGTAAGTAGCTCCAGTGTTGGAAAAACTACCTCCTAATTGTACTGTAGAACTCGTGGTCTGATTAACCGTTCCGGCAGACATACTGAAGTCATTAGTGATGGTAAAGCTGGTATTCTCTAAATTCTTAATACTCGTTCCTGCAAAAGACAAATTATAGAAGGCAGACGGTGTATTAAGCATATTACCATTTGTAGTACCACTGAACTGATGTGTACCGGTATAGCTTGTAATATCCGATGCCGGGAAATTGAAATTGTTATTAGTAGTTGCTTCAATATCCATTGTTCCGGTACCCGTAATGGTACCAAAATCGTGTCCTACTGTGGTGCCTAAATCAAGGGTTCCATTCAAGACTAGGGAGAAAGAACTCTTGGTATCAGCTGTAGCCGTTATGGTATGTCCATCTGCAATTTCAACTCTGTTACCATCAGGAGTTGAACCTGCTGCCGCTCCATCATGGCCAGTTATAGACCACGAATTACCATTTTCCCAGTTACCACCCAATGTTGCATCTCTACTATAGTAAATACTCACTGTAGCAAATTCAGCAGTTTCTCCGGCTGTATATTCTCCAGTTAGATTCGAAGTGGAAATCCCGGAATAGGTAATGGTATTGGCACTAGGATCTACTGTTCGGATTGAATTTGTAGGCGCATCATCAAACTCGGTTCCGTTTATTGGAGACCAGTTCGCATTCACCACTTGTCCACCGAAATAATTAGACTCAGTACCTTGAACATCGGCATCAACATAATTGAATACCAAAGTACCGGTTCCACTCAACCCAGATGTTTCAACAGTCCAGTATCTAAGTAATTCTAAATCACTTGAACTGGTAGTCAATGGATGCCTTTCATTATAAGTATTAACCGTAATACTACCTGTAGCCGAATTTGCGGTAAGGTTTGTTCTCACTGGTGTATAATCAGAACCTATACCAATAGGGAATGTGAAGTCCGTTGCTGAGGCCGGGAAATTCTTTACAATCGCGTTGTCCTGAGCTGTTCTAATCATTTTGAGCGATGAGAACGAAGAACCTGTAATGGTAGCTTCAGACCCAAAAGTCAGAGCGTTACTTCCGATATCAAAAACAGTGTTATTGGTAAAATCTAAATCTGCATTCAGGGTAATTGCACCATTCACAGTGGTAGTTCTATTATCACCTACGAGCGTTATATTTCCAAAAGTACCCGAACCGGAAATCTGATGATCAGCATCTGTTAATGATAGGCCTCCTGTACCGATTGTTCCACTAGTATGCGTAGCATTATTGGTAATGTCTCCTGTAATCGTAAAAGTTCTACCTCCATCTTCAAGCGTTCCACTAGTCAATGTTAAATCTGAAGAAATGCTAGCGTCCGAAGAACCCGAAGCGGTTAAAGTCCCCGATGATTTATTGACAGCTAGATTATTGAAACTAGTAGCTGTATTCATAGTAAGCGCTTGAGCACCTGTACCATTAAATGTTGTTGTATTTGATCCCGAAGTGTATGTTCCTGAATTACTCAAGTCACCCGTAATATTCAGATCAAAGCCATTGGCATTAAATGTTGAGTTGGCTTCTGAAAGCGTTAAGGTATTTAGAGTTAATGCTTGATCATTCACTGTAACCGTAGCCGTATTCGAGCCCCCATTGCCCGTAACTGTTACATCATTAAGGGTAACAGATGAATTGAGCGTATAGCTTTGATTTCCTGCAGTACCCGGAGTAAACACTATCGTACCACCTGAAATTGAAGAAGTGGAAGGCCTCAGATAGAGATCGTTGAATGTTGTGCCGCCACCACGAATGATATTAATGGTACCAGCTGACATGGTAAAAGATGAACTATTTGCCAGTTCAAGCATGGCTCGGGTAGTTTGAGCGTTTTGCCCATTTATATTAACCGTACCAGCCGACTGGGAATAAATTAAATTACCTAAAGTGGAACTGGTTGGTCTTCTAATCTGACCATTTACTGTTAATGTACCGCCCTGAATATCTATCGTGGGACTACCCGTAGAAGCATACTCGATGTCATTGTTATTGCTGTTAGAAGCATTTCCAATTTCAACAGTGCCGCTCACTATCTCTAATTCTCCCGATAAGAAAAGGTCGTTGGCATCATCGGCACCTGTTCCAATAGTAATTGTACCGCCACTGGTCGCCAATCTTGCGGTACTCGGAATAGATAAAGATGTTGTTGAGGCGGCAACCGTTTGGGCACTGGTTAGTCTAAAGGTACCATTCGTTAAAGTCAGTGACTCCAATGAAAAATCAGTCGCATTCACATTCAACTCTGTAGAAATGTCTGAGCCCTTATTTATTGTAACATCTCCAAAGGTGGTTGTAGCTCCTGTACCCGTAATGCTTTCAGAAGCCGAACCGGTGAAATTCACATCAATATTCTGTCCAGAAGAAGGTACAAAATCCAAAGTGCCATTGTTAATAAATGAACCGTTGATATTGATAGTATTATCATTAGGACTACCAGAATCATCAACTTGGAAAGTAGTGCCACTGGCGATATTAATATCATCGGTGATATTCAAAGTTGTGGCCGCACCATCTCCAAATTCAAGAACAACTGATTGTGCATTTTGCTGTGTGAAAACTAAGTCATTACCAATATTAATGGTTGTACCATCAGCCAAAAAGACCTCTGACGTTGTAGTTGCTGATGCACCATCAGAAATTGTTAAGTTGTTGTGAATAGTCAGATCGACTGCCGGAAAATTTATTCCAAATCCTGGAAAGCCGGTTATTCCAGCCTCTAGAGTAAGGTTGTGATAAGTTGTTGGACTTGTTGGAAGGTTCTGAATAAATAACCCAGCATTTGTATAGGTAACAGTACCTCCTGAGGAACCTAGGAATGCATCAGCTGTTCCTCCAGGAAAAACAGGTGCCCCACCTGAAGAGGTTATAATCATGTTACCGGTACCTGAAATTATTCCAAAATTGTGACCAGTCGATGTCCCCAAATCTAAAGTGCCTGTTATCTCAGTAATAGCTACTGATTTTGAGTTTGAAGACACATCAACGATATGGCCATCAGCTATAATTACCTGCGCTCCTTGAACACTTTCCGGTAGTTGTGTAGCCGCAGCACCTGCGTGTGAAGTAGTAGACCAAGTAGTTTTATTACCACTATCATCTGTATCCCAATCCGCGCCAGTGGTCGTAATATTAGGAGCTGATGACCTTGAATAAAATATAGTTACTGTACCAAATGGGTTAGAAGGGTCATTATCACCAGCGGTAAAGTCACCATCAATAAAATCTACACTAGATAAATTTCCGGTTCCGCCTATTGTGTTCGTTGACTCATCTACATCTGCAGCAGCACCGGAAGTCCATTGATTATTTGAATTATTGAATCTACCATAGACATAATCAGTTTCCGTACCAACTATATCAGAATCAAGATAAGTGTAAGTATGAGTAACGCTGGATAAACCTGAAAATCCTGAAGAACTCACCTGCCAATAATAGGTTAAAGAAGAGCCTGTAGTGGTTACATTTGGATGTTCAGACTCTACTGGGATTATATTAATTGTACCTGTTCCGCTGGCACCGGCAACGTTTATCGTGGCAGGTGTATAACCATTAGAAGTTCCAATAGGCCAAGTGAAAGATCCTGTAGTTCCATAAGTTCTAGTAACTCCTCCGTCTGAAGTGAGGCCGCTAGTTTGAATATACCTTGAAGAAGACTCACCTGATGTACTCGCTGAAGATCCTAAAGTCAGCGTGTTAGTACCTAAATTAAAGAGCTTATCATTTGAAAAGGTGAGCGTTCCATTTACCGTAAAATTAGCAGAAGCTGAAATAGGTGCTGACGCACCATTAGTGTTGAAAAGTGTGAGATTCTGAAAGACACCGTTACCATCTCCACCTATACTTTGAGTACTTGTTCCTACTAGTGAAATTGAACCTGAACCTGAATGTATCGCACTATTTGATAGGTTCCCGGAAAGTTGATGAGCAAAACCACCATCAGCAAATGTACCAGAAGTAATGGTCAAATCACCCAGTATGGTTAGCGCAGCAGATGGCGTAAAAGATTCGGCACTTTTATCAATGGTTAGATTATTGAGTCCGGAAGTAATAGTACCATCGACAGTAATAGCCTGTGCTCCAGAGCCATCAAATGTAAGTGCATTGGAACCTGGCGTAAAAGTAGTTCCAGTGCCTATACTGAAATTACCCCCTACAGACAGATCATCATTATTCATGGTGAGCACAGCATTGGTAGACAAGGTTAAATCACCATTAATGTCTAATGCTGTAGTAGTTATTGGACCATCATCTGCCGTTCTGATATCTCCGGTTGAACCATCCCCATCTTCTTGAACGGTCAAATTATTCAATGCGCCACTTACCGCGATTCCAAAATTTGTGGCACCCGTAACTTCTGCCACTATAGTTCCACCAGTAACGGAAAAATCCGAGTCTCTTGTGATGATGCTTATGCCAGCAACCGTATTAGGGTCACTTACAGTCAACGTACCACCAGACATGGCAAATGAATTCCTTGAACTCGTAACATTGGCTGCTTCCATGTCAAACCTAGCCTCTGAAGAGCTATTCGTTCCACCATTATTTACCGATACAGTACCACTCGATTGGTTATACGAAAGAGCATTTTCAGTACCAATAGTGGTACTAGACATTCTCAATTGACTAATGGTTAAAGACCCACCATCAATATCTAATTCTGCATTACCTGCATAAGTAATTCCTCCGGTATTCGATCCACTATAGCTTCCCGATGTGATTTGAAGCTTACCTACTAGATTCAAAGACTGATTTGTGGTTCCATTAGACGTAGTCGTTACGGTAACACTTGCACCGTTGATGTGCAAAGCACCATTCTGAGGAATGAAATAATCTCCACCCCCCTCTGTTAAAGATTCAATTGAAATATTCGACCCTAATTCAAGCGTACCATTCTTTATCCAAAGCGCTTTATTGATTGTAGGATTGGCATCATCTCCAGAAGAAGTGTTGGCTTCATCGTTTCTTCCAAATATTCTAAAATTAGAAGTTGAAGTAGAACTCACTGTTAAGGTAGAGGTCTGATCATTTCCTTTATCTACTATCAATCGATAGAAATCCGTATTTCCTGAACACGATAAGGTTTGAGCAGAAGTACCCGAGAAAGTTACTTCAACTACTCCCACTGAAGGAGCAGATGTGTACTCTGCCGATGACTGAGCCGTAAAATCAATAGTCCCTTCATTGGTAATATTCCCAGTAACCATGGCTGTATGAGTCGCTGAAGTAGAATTAGTGGAAATGGTATTCCCACTATTCACCACAATATTATTGAAGCTAAATGCACGACTAGTACCATCATTAGCTAGAGTGAGTGTGGCAGAATTCTCTAAAGTAAGCGTTCCGTTAACTGTAAGATTAAGGCCTACCGTAACAGAAGAATTGTCAATGATAAGGTTATTGTAAGTTGTTGCAGCAGCATCTGTAATTGTAAAACTCGTAGCAGCAGTAACATACTCAAACGTACCGCCACTGGTTGTAGCAAAATTGTTCGTAGTTACGGTGGGATGTGTAGCTCCTGAAGTAATCAGACCAGTACCAGATAATGTAGCATAATCGTGATCCGTTGTAGTTCCCAAGGCTAAAGTACCTTGGTTATTCACTGTAACATTATTCAAATCGAAGTTATTAGATGATATGGTCACAGTTCGGTTCAGGAGAACAACAACATCATCGGAACTTCCAGGGACAGCTCCATTCACTTGTGTAGCACCAGAAGCATCAGTTGTCCAAGTGCCTGCTGTACCGGCATCCCCAGATTGGTAACTATAGTAGGTTTGTCCTGTGGTAGCATTAGCGGTTGCAGGAGATGTCACCAAATAATCAGGATCAGGGCTACCGCCTGTATCAAAACTGTACGCAGCAAAATGATATGTAGTTCCTGAGACTAAGCCTGTAATTGTTGCGGATGTTCCCGATGTTGATGCAACAACGAAATTCGAAGTACCTATTTCAGTGCCATCACCAAAGTCTCCGGCAGTGTAAGCCGTATTATCTACTGGATCACCACCTGTAACCGCACTTCCTTGTCTGGCGACAATTATAGTGTTAGCCCCATTCCCTGCTGTCCAGCTGAGATTGATCGAGCTTGGCGTACGACTGTCAACGGTTAACGATGTAACCTGAATCGTAGGCTCAAAAGCGTTCTTGCTACCGCCAAAAAATGGCAATAGACTAAGAAGTCCTATGACTAAAATGCGGTGCACCTTCGGGTTTAAGCTTAGTGGTTGATGCCAGGCTAGTAATTCTTACCGATGGTGTTTAAACAAAAGGATCGCTAAAGTATTAAAAATTAGAGATATACGTAAAACCAAACCCACAAACTGTAGCATTTGTTAACAATAGTTTGACACTAGCTTACAACTATAGATAATCCAAAAACAAGTGTTAAACGTACAATAGAATGCTTTAGCTAAAATCTACTCGTATCTCAAAGACTTAATGGGGTTTGTTATAGCCGCTTTTATGGATTGATAGCTTACCGTCAACATGGCTATAAACAGCGAAATCAGAGCAGCAAATAAAAACGTTCCTACGCCAACGTTTACGCGCTCAGAGAAATCCTTCAACCAGTTATCCATAAGGAAATACGCCATAGGTGCCGCTACAACAAATGATATGATCACCAGTTTTAGAAAATCTTTAGACAACAAGAATACTACTCCTGATTCGGTAGCACCTAAAACTTTACGAATGCCTATTTCTTTAACTTTTTGCTGAGCTGTAAATGCAGCCAGACCATATAAACCTAGACAAGCAATTAGAATAGCGATCACCGCAAAGAAGGTGAATACAGAACTGAATCTTTCCTCATTTCTATACTGCTGATCGAAATCTTGATCTAAGAAAGAGTATTCAAATATGCGATTAGGCATTATTTCATTGAAGGTCGACTCTATTTGATTCATCACATTGGCAAAAGAAGCCGTTTCCACTTTAGCTGAAAGGTAACCTGGATTCCCTTGTTGCATAGGCATAATAAATGGCTCAATCTCGTTTTGAACAGACATAAAGTAGAAGTCTTTCAAAACACCTATTACTCTACCCTGCCTGTTTTGCCAAGCCAGTTGTTTGCCAATAGCCTCTTCAGCGCTTTCAAAACCCAATCTGTTTACTCCTGATTCGTTAAGGATAAAGCCCTCATTTAAGTCAGTTCCAAAATCTCTACTAAAGAATCTTCCAGCCAATAATTCAAGATCATATACTTCTAGAAAATCATAGTCTGTTGTAATAAAACGCATATCACTCCAGTCAGCACTCTGATCCCATCCTAGGCGCACCACATTATTGCCCATTTCTTTTCCTGGCACTCTTGAAGATAAACTCACTGCGGATATCTCTGGGTACTGTTCCAGCCGATCTTTTAGAACTTGAAAACTTTCAGTTGTACCGGCTCCATATCTTGTGGGAATAAAAATCACACGTTCCTTTTCAAATCCCAATTCCATATCTCGCATATAATCCAGCTGATTAAAGACAATCATGGTCGAAATAATAAGAACAATAGAAATCAAGAACTGAAGTACTACTAGTCCCTTTCTCAGCACAATTCCTTTTGATGATGTTTTGAAACTGCCTTTTAATGTTTGTGTGGGCTTAAAACGAGACAGCACGAAAGCAGGATAGCTTCCTGAAAGTACGCCAACAACAATTGTAATAGAAACCAAAGCTATCCCCAGATAGATGTTCTCTAGTGGATTAAATGTCAAAACCTTGCCTGTAAAAGAATTGAGCTGTGGCAATGCCAAGAGCGCCAAACCAATAGACAAAATCAAGGAAAGAAATGCAATGAATATAGACTCACTTAAAAATTGAGCAATTAAGTGCTTTCGGTAAGCCCCCACTACTTTCCTCACACCAACTTCTTTGGCTCTACTTACCGATCTCGCAGTAGCCAAATTCATAAAATTGATACATGCAATAAGAAGTATAAACACCCCAACTGAAGAGAATATATATACATAAGAGGCTTTACTATTCGCTTCGAATTCTGCCCTTACATTAGATTTAAGATGAATATCTTTTAAAGGTGTCAAATAGTATTCTTGACGATAACCTGACCCTGTTTCTTGTTGCAAAATGTATTCGGCAGAGATTCTCTTGATTTTGGCTTCAAGCTCAACCGGATCTACTCCAGGAGCAACTTTCAGGTAAGTGTGTGTATTGAAATTCCACCAGCTTTGATTTACTCTACCAGAAGCTCTTAAGGTTTCGAAGGAAACAAGTATATCAAATTTTAGGTGGGTGTTCTGCGGATAAGGTTTTAAGATGCCTGTAATCTTCAATTGATAATCGGCATCGGGTAATTCCAAGGTCTCTCCAATAACACCTGTCGTACCAAAATACTTGTTGGCAATCTCTTCAGATACAACTACTGAATAAGGCTCTTTTAATGCAGTTTGGATATCTCCATCTAGAAGTTCATAGTCGAAGACCTGAAAAATATTACTGTCCGCATAAACGATATCCTCATAGTAGCGATTGATATCATTGGGTTTCATCACTACGATATTCGTATTACGCTGAAAACGAACCGATTCTAAGATTTCTGGATAATCCTTAACCATGTATTGAGGCACCCAAGCCGACATGGTTGCCCATTTCTCCGAGCCCCCATCATTCGGCAAATAATATTCACAAGCCACCCTATAAATATTATCTGCTTGAGAGTGTTGAGCTTCGTATGTCAGTTCATCTTGCGCATATAAAAAGATGAGCAGAGCACAGGTTATACCGATTGTTAGACCGAAAATATTTAAGAATGCATAGACCTTGTTTTTGAGAAGAGAGCGAATCGCAATCTTGAGATAATTCTTGACCATGAGTGTAAGGTTTGAGTTGGTTTGTCCTTTATAGACTTCAAAGTCCTGATTTCGTTACACTTATGAAACCAAAAAAGACTGAACCCTCAAATCTTAAGACTCAATCGGGGCTTAAATACGATCAATTAAAAACTATAAGACGACTCCCCAAATATCCAGAAGTTGATCAAGCTCTTCTATATCAGAATATTCAACCCAATTTTCTTTGAGCTGGAATTCTTTATGAACTAGTAAATACCATATTAAAAAAACCTCAGGCTGTGATAATAGTGGTATAGAATCAAATCTCTCACGATGGTTTTTAAAGATTAATGATAACTTTTCATAATTACTCTCTATGAACTCCTTTAAGCTCTCCACTAAACTCCTTTGGTATTTCTGAGTAAAATGATTGAGAATTCTAGCTATAATAAGAATACTGAGTTTTTGGCTATAGTCTGATTTGGCAATCCTGTAAAAATACGGTTCCAATAAATTCAGAATCGTTAGCGTGAAACTATCGTCTTTAGACAATGAGGAATTTACCAACTCAAACTCATCATCCGCAATTTCAAAAAGTGTAGAAAGTCGATAAATCCTTCGTTTTAGCTTATCATCAAGCTCACCTTCATACTTGTATGATAGTTCGTGAACAACATTTGCCCAAGCATGCTGAGAGACAGTTCTTACTTGACACTCAAATACTAAATGAGCCAGATGACCCCTTTCAGCATCATATTTAGAAATATTCGGGAATTTTAGGTCGTAATGGTTTGAAGTATAACCGAGTTTATCAAACGCTAACTCGTCTTTTTTCAATTCTTCTTTTTCAACTTCAAATATGCTGTTTATTAAATGGTGTATGGCATCAAGGTCAGAGTTATAATTACAAATAATTCTTATGCCAAGTTTATCTTTAAGGCTAGAAAGATCATAATCTTTGACGAGTCTCTTCTGCTTTATCTTTTTGAGAATACTGACTAGATCTTTCGTACGGTAGGATAATTCAACCTTAATACCAAGTCCAAAAATCTCGGATTTTAAAAAGGTCATAAGAAAATTACCTAAATCATTATAGTTAGGCTCCTCTTTTGACCAGTTCTCAGTTATGTCAGCTACTTCGAGCATTATTTGACATTCTTAATTTTAGATATAATCTCGGCCTTATGTCTGTCCAATCCATGCTTTTCAATTGTTACATTATCATCGAGAACGCCTTGAGTTCCTACGATACTTACACCATTAGTAAAATCCACCGAAATCTTTCGTATTTGACTAGTAATTAGATGAGTGTCTTTCAAAATTGTTGACTCAAATGGAAAGCTGACTGTTTGCAGATATTTTTTATATCTGTCTTTTTCTTCTGCAGACTCTAAGAATTGCTCCGCAAATTTTCTTGCCACAATCACTTTATCATTGTTCTGTACATATGAATTCAAATCATTGATATACTTTGTCTTCAACACAGAATCATCAGTTTGGTCAATAAAATCTCTAGTGTGTTTGTAGAATCTTTGCGTATATACTTTGGGTTCAGCACTTGCCTCACAACCGAGGAAGTCATCAATAAAAAATGATGTGGCCTTCATTTTTTGTTTAATATTAATTTGATAATCAGTTACTTGACCATCAAAATCAACTTGAAAAATTTCGCGGTCGAATAATAGTGCAACTTTAAAAATCCGTGTCTTTTGAGTCAACATTAAGTCTTGTACTTCTACAATATCAAAAGAAGATGTTTCCTGATTTAGTGAGAGTTGAGCACCACTATCTCTCTCAAGTTTCATAACGATTATTGCTCTACAACTATTTACCTTAGCTTGAATAATAAGCAATATTCCTCCAGCATTATTTCCTACTTGGATTCTAAAGAGATGTCTGGCGATTTCTTGAGAGTCATGGATAAATGAATCGTCATTTTCTGACATTCGTTTGGTTAGCTCTTGAACAGTTCCTTCGTCATCCTGAATTTTGAATGAGACCTTCAAAGACTTATCACTCCTTAGAGCGGATAGTATTTTTTCTCTGAAAAATGATCTCAGAGCATTCGGAAGATCACTTGTTGCTTGACTTAACTTTGGCTCAGTATCTTCTTCATTCTTTTTATGTCTAGGAATATCATGAACGATTATTTTTTCTATAATCAATGTGCCAAGATCAATTGTATGTGCCATTTAATATAAATTATCAGTTGATTTTTATAATAATTTAATTCAATGAAAATACAAAACCATTCAAAAAAAGCCTTCCCGATTTCTCGAGAAGGCTTTTAATATCTATTTGATATAGATTTTATCCATTCATAGAGATTAAGAACTCTTCGTTATTTCGAGTGCCCTTCATTCTATCTAATAAGAATTCCATGGCCTCTACTGAATTCATATCACTCATGAATTTACGTAAGATCCATACGCGTTGAAGTTCTTCCTTAGTCATTAATAAATCTTCTCTACGTGTACCCGATGACGGCACATCGATAGCAGGATAAACACGCTTGTTAGATAGTTTTCTATCCAACTGAAGTTCCATGTTACCTGTACCCTTAAATTCTTCAAAGATTACCTCGTCCATCTTAGAACCCGTTTCGATCAAGGCTGTAGCAATGATTGAAAGTGAACCACCGTTCTCTACATTTCTAGCAGCACCGAAGAATCGCTTAGGCTTGTGCAGCGCGTTCGCATCAACACCACCGGAAAGAATCTTGCCTGAAGATGGTACTACAGTATTGTAAGCTCTCGCTAATCTCGTGATAGAATCAAGTAAAATCACTACATCGTGACCGCACTCTACCATTCTCTTAGCCTTCTCTAATACAATGTTAGAAACCTTTACATGACGGTCAGCCTGCTCATCGAATGTTGAACTGATAACTTCAGCCTTCACACTTCTGGCCATATCAGTTACTTCTTCCGGACGCTCATCGATTAAAAGAATAATCAAATAACATTCAGGATGGTTTTCTGCAATAGCATTGGCCACATCCTTCAATAATACCGTTTTACCTGTCTTAGGCTGTGCTACAATCATACCCCTTTGTCCTTTACCAATTGGTGCGAACATATCGAGGATACGCGTAGACATTAAGCTTGGCTTAGTCGTTAGCTTAATCTGCTCATCTGGGAATAGTGGCGTTAGATATTCAAAAGGAACTCTATCTCTGATTTCCTCGGTGGTTTTACCGTTAACTGACTCTACTCTCAATAGCGCAAAGTACTTTTCACCTTCTTTTGGAGGTCTGATTTGACCTTTAACCGTATCACCTGTTTTAAGACCAAATAACTTGATCTGAGATGGAGACACATAAATATCATCAGGGCTCGCTAAGTAATTGTAGTCTGAAGATCTCAAGAATCCATAACCATCTTGCATGATTTCTAAAACACCTTCGTTCTCTATCAGTCCATCAAAATCCTTAATGTTCTGATTGTACTGTTGGCGCTTGTTGTTGCGATCTCTTCTATCGTCTCCACCTTCTTTTTTATCTCTTTGCGGTCGATCCTTTTTCTCAGATTTCTCTGACTTTTCTTCTGAAGTTTCTTCAGCTTTAGGCTCTGCAGAAGCATCAGCAACGTTTTCGCGCTTTGGTCTTCTTTTCGGCTTTTCTTCACCGCCTTCACCTTTTGGCTCTTCTTTTCTTTTTCTTCTTTTCGGCTTCTCTTCCTTAGCCTCCTTTTGCTCTTCTTTGGCTTCAGGGCTTTCTTTTTTAGGAAGATCGGCTTCAGGGGTTATAGCTTGCTGATCCAGAATAGCATATATGAGGTCTTGCTTGGCCAGCTTTTTGAAGTTCTTTACCCCCATTTGCTCAGCGATTTCTTTCAATTCAGAAAGAAGCCTGAGCTTCAATTCGTCAATGGTGTACATAAAAATAAGAAATTGGGTTTCCTCTAATCGAGGTATGTATTTTGAATTATTGTTTCAGTGATTGTTTCAAGAGGCTATAAGTAGACAGGTCTGCCCTAGCCTTAGGACAACGCAATATTAGTTATTATCAATTAAGTCTCAAAAAATCTGCTCAAAATTTCAAGTTTTGGGAATACAAGCCCCCCTTAAGCACCTACTTTTTGTGAGGAAATGGTTTACTTTGTCGCCTCAAAACGACAACGACTATGTTACTTGTTTCAGACATTCTTCAGAATAAAGAAGAATTCATTAAAGGCTTAGAAAAAAGGAATATTAAAGATGCAGAAGTACTTCTTGATGCTGTAGTT
The DNA here is from genome assembly GCA_002427755.1 of Roseivirga sp. UBA6052. Lineage (GTDB taxonomy): Bacteria > Bacteroidota > Bacteroidia > Cytophagales > Cyclobacteriaceae > Roseivirga. Next base: position 994,830 of record DIYO01000009.1, on the reverse strand, counting down.
GATTTAGACAATAACAGAAAGAAGACTCAGCAAGAACTAGACACTAATCTTTCAGAAGCAAAAAACATAGCCAAATCGATTGGGGCTCTTATGAAAGCTGGTAAGAGAGATGAAGCTGAAGAAGCCAAGGCACAAACAGCTGATCTTAAAACCAAAAACAAAGAGTTGAGTGAAATGCTCAATAAGCTCCAAGAAGAGTTGAAGCAAGCACTATACAATATTCCAAATATCCCTCACCCGTCTGTACCGCTTGGAAATTCAGACGAAGATAATGAAGAGATTGGCAGGGTTGGTGAACCGCCTGTTCTAGCAGTTACAGCCAAAGCGCATTGGGATATTATTAAGGAGAAAGACATTATTGATTTCGACTTGGGTATTAAGATTACCGGAGCTGGTTTTCCTGTTTATAAAGGTAAAGGTGCCAGACTGCAAAGATCTTTGGTTAACTTCTTTTTAGACGAAGCCTCTAAAGCAGGTTATAAAGAAGTTCAACCTCCTATTGTAGTAAATGAAGCCTCTGGTTATGGAACTGGCCAGCTTCCTGATAAAGAAGGTCAGATGTATCATATCCCTGCTGAGAATCTCTATCTGATACCAACGGCAGAAGTACCTATCACCAATCTATACAGAGATGTAATTGTGAATGAAAATGACCTGCCTATCATGAATGTTGGTTTTACACCTTCTTTCAGAAGAGAAGCAGGTAGCTGGGGTGCGCATGTCAGAGGCTTGAATCGACTGCATCAGTTCGACAAAGTTGAGATTGTGCAGGTTAGAAAACCTGAAGAGTCTTACGATACACTTCAAGAAATGTGCAAGCATGTAGAAGGCCTGCTTAAGAAACTAGAGTTACCGTATAGAATCTTGAGATTATGCGGTGGTGATCTAGGGTTTACGTCAGCATTGACTTTCGATTTCGAAGTTTATTCAGCGGGACAAGGCAAATGGTTAGAAGTAAGCTCAGTATCCAACTTTGAAACCTATCAAGCCAATAGGCTTAAGCTCAGATATAAGGACGAAAACAAAAAGTCAGTCTTACTACACACTTTAAACGGCAGTGCTTTGGCATTACCTAGAATCATGGCCGCACTCATTGAGAATAACCAAACCGAAGAAGGAATTCGAATTCCTGAGGTATTGAGACCTTACACAGGCTTCGATTATATTTAAAGCATGATAAGAAAAGGAACCAAAGCCGATCTAAAAGCAGCACACGACTTAATTGTTGAGCTGGCTGTTTATGAAAATGCCCCAAATGAAGTGGAGACAACGGTAGAGAGCATGGCCCAAGATGGCTTTGGTGAAAACTCAGTTTTCGATTTTTTTGTAGCTGAAGACCAAGGTAAAATTGTCGGCCTTGCGCTATACTATTTCAGATACTCCACTTGGAAAGGAAAGTCGATTTACCTGGAAGATCTTGTGGTAAACGAGCAATCAAGAGGAAAAGGATTCGGAAAGCAATTGCTTGAAGCTATCGTACACGAAGCAAAAAAGCTGAATTGCAATCAGGTATGCTGGCAGGTACTTGATTGGAATGAGCCGGCCATAAACTTCTATAAAAGTTTAAATGCTACGCTTGATGGTGAATGGATCAATTGTCGTTTAAATAAGGAGCAGATACAAAATTACTAGACCTCTTCCAGTAGGGTTCTAAAAGCAGCCATTTGATTTGGATACTTCAACAAAGCCTTCTGCTGTAATTCCGGAGCAAAAGCAGCCATATACATTTGAATGTTCTTCATGCTTTCAGCGAAGTATTGCACACTATAAGAAGCCGATTCCGGATCCTCAGCATTCAACACCTTGAAAAACTTAAAATCTTCAAACTGATTTGTCTCCATAACTTCTGGGATATGAACGTTCTTCATCCAGATCAACCAATCATTTTCAACTTTTTTGTCTATGGCAACGGTAACGTTGTAAAGAATCATACTTTCCACTATTTAGCGCAAAACTAGTTGAAACTAATCGAACATTTAAAACAGACCCGAGTTTTGAAAAGGATGCTACAAAAAATTGATGATTTACCCTTTGTAAATGAGAGAAACGCATTCTTTCTCCTACTGGCAATGCACACTGCCGGGGTAATTGGTTTAAGTATTGAAAGTTCAAGAGCGCTTTTTCAATTCCTTACACCCTTTAATTTATTCGCTACGGCTGCCATTATTCTACATTTCGAAAAACAGAAAAAGTCAGGATACTTCATATTCATTGCCGTCTGTTTCCTTCTTGGTTATTCGGTAGAAGTACTAGGTGTTTCTACAGGCTGGCCTTTTGGTGAATACAGTTATGGCAAAACCTTAGGCTTTAAACTTTTTGAAGTGCCCTTAGCAATAGGTCTCAACTGGGTTGTTCTTGTTTACTGTTCTGCACATTTGGCCAAAAGACTGTTCAAAAACCAGTGGGTTGCAATAGTCTTAGGCGCCTTATTTATGACAATTATTGATTTGCTAATTGAACCAGTAGCCATAGCTTATGACTTCTGGACTTGGGAAAAAATCAGTGTGCCTACAGCTAATTATGTGGGTTGGTTTGCTGTATCGGCACTTCTACATTTTATATTTCAAAGACTGGTTAAAGAATCAAACAATTCATTGGCTATTAGGCTTTTATATATACAAGTCGGTTTTTTCGCTCTTTTAAATTTAATTTAAACAGTAGAGAAACAATCTGAATAACATTGAGTTAAAGAGCGGAATGATAGTAATACTATTGTGGGTAATGCTAGGATTTGTTGCTACCGAGGTTTTCTCTTGGTGGCTGCATAAATATATTATGCACGGGGTATTGTGGAATATTCATAAAACCCATCACAGTAAAACAAAAGGGTTCTTTGAACTCAATGATGTTTTTACTGTCCTCTTTGGAGGAACAGCTATTGTTCTAATTATACTAGGATCTGAAACATTAGATTACAGATTCTGGTTAGGGACTGGCATTAGTCTTTACGGATGCTTATATTTTGTTTTACATGATGTACTCATTCATAAAAGACTCAAGTGGTTTGGTAGACCAAAGCTGAGATATTTATCAGCTATTACTAAAGCACATAGAGCGCATCATAAAACGAATACGAAAGAAGATGCAGAATCGTTCGGTCTATTTTTAGTTCCGAAAAGATTCTTTAACGAAGAAGAAAAGTAGTAAAGCAAGAGGAGTGGCAAGGTATTCAATAAAAGATTTAGAACACCTTTCGGGTATAAAAGCACATACGTTAAGGATATGGGAGCAGAGATATAGTCTCATTAACCCCAAAAGAACCGAGACGAATATACGCTATTACGACCAGGAAGATTTGAAGCTGGTACTGAACGTTTCCTTACTAAAGGAAAACGGGTACAAGATTTCAAAAATTGCCGAAATGGAGTCTAGCGAGCTTCATGAAGCCGTAATGACTGTGGCGGAGAAAACCACAAGTTTTGCTGATCAAATCTATGCGCTAACGCTTTCTATGATCGACATGGATGAACAGCGTTTCGAAAAGATAATTTCTTCCAATACGCTCAAGCTAGGTTTTGAAAGAACCATGCTTAATATTATCTATCCATTCTTAACTAAGATTGGTATCATGTGGACTACTGATGCCATTAACCCAGCACAAGAACACTTTATGTCTCACTTGATCAGACAGAAGTTGATTGTTGCGATTGATGGACAGATTCCAAATTATAGTAGCTCTGCTAAAAAATTCATGTTGTTCCTTCCGGAAAACGAATTGCATGAGATTAGTTTGTTGTTTGCCAGTTTCTTGATTCAATCAAGACAACACAGAGTAATCTATCTAGGACAGAATATGCCTTTTCATGACTTAGGAGTTGCACATGACATTTACAAACCGGATTACTTATTTACGATGCTGACTTCAAGACATCCGGATTATTCAGCACAAGAATACTTGAATAAACTGTCTGAAGCATTTCCTGATACCAACATTTGGGCAAGTGGAAGTCAAGTGATTGGTCAAGATTTGGATCTAAACGATAACATCACCCAAATCACAAATCCTAATCAGTTAGTACAATTTATAGAAGATACGGAGAGCGTATCTGTCTACAAATAGTCCTTTCCGGTACTATTCATTTTATTTTGTTTAACAATTTTCAACCATCAGATAAGGAGGCTTGATTTATGTGTACCTACCTAAAAACAGGTTTTGTTGAACATATGAGCCTTTTTTACTAACTTATAAATACATTATTGATGTCATCTATACTTTTTGTTTAACTTTTATTTATAAAAACTTCCACAAAATGACTTGCGTTTTGTTTAACTATTTAGAATATTTGTTTAACAAAACATCGAAGACATGACAGCTCTAGAATTTAGTTACACGATTACCCAGATGTCTAAGTCATTGAAGCCCTTCGCTTTAAAGTTGACAAAAGACAATGATGATGCTAACGACTTATTACAAGAAACTTTGTTGAAGGCGTATAACAACAGAGAGAAGTTTTCAGAAGGCACAAACCTGAAGGCTTGGTTGTATACAATTATGAAAAACACCTTCATTACTAATTACCAGAGAATGGTAAGAAGAGGAACCTTCATCGACACTACCGATAATTTACATTTCATCAATTCGACCGATACAAGAATTGAAAATAGAGCAGCTGGTAATTTTGCATTAAAAGATATCAATGCTGCGATAGAAAATCTTGATGATGTTTATAAAACACCATTCATGATGTACTTCCGTGGATTCAAGTACCATGAGATTGCTGATAGATTGGAGATTCCAATTGGAACAGTAAAAAATAGAATTCACATTGCGAGAAAGCAATTAAAAGAAAAGCTTAGAACATATAGAGCCTAAGCTGAGTTAAGCCTTCATGAATAAAAAGAAGGCACTCGTAATCGGTTCAGGATTTGCAGGTTTTTCCGCAGCTATTAATCTTGCCGATAAAAATTTCGATGTTACCATTCTAGAAAAAAATACCACCATAGGTGGAAGAGCCCGTAAGTTTTCAGCTTCGGGCTTTACTTTTGATATGGGCCCAAGTTGGTACTGGATGCCCGATGTTTTTGAGTCATTTTTCAATCGTTTTGGAAAGAAGGTCTCTGACTATTATGAGCTTGAAAGACTCGACCCTTCTTATCAGGTAGTTTATGGTCCAGGAGATGAAATGCCTATCCCTGCCGATATGGGAGAGCTAGAAGCCTTATTCGATTCTATTGAACCCGGAGCTGGATTAAAGCTTAGAGCATTTCTTGAGCAGGCTTCATACAAATATGAAGTAGGTATAAATCAATTGGTTTATAAACCCGGAAGATCACTCACTGAATTCGCTAGCCTCAAACTATTAATAGATGTGATAAGAATGGATGTTTTCAAATCCATTTCAAATCATGTACGTCAATATTTTAAGAACCCAAGGATCATTCAATTGATGGAATTCCCCGTTCTATTTTTGGGTGCTTTAGCAGAAAAAACGCCTGCGCTTTACAGTCTCATGAATTATGCCGATATGTCTTTAGGTACTTGGTACCCAAAAGGTGGCATGTTTAAGATTGTTGAAGCCATGGAAAGTCTTGCGAAAGAAATGGGTGTAGAAATACTAACTGATCATGCAGTCACTTCCATTAACCATCATAGTAATCAAGTAAAATCAGTAACCACTACACAGGGAGAAATCCCGTGTGATGTACTAGTGGCAGGAGCTGATTACCATCACGTAGATACCAAGTTAGTTGCTCCCGAAAAACGTAACTACTCCGATAGCTACTGGGACAAACGTGTAATGGCGCCTTCTTCTTTGCTTTACTATGTGGGATTAGATAGGAAATTAGATAAGTGTTTACATCATAATTTGTTCTTCGATACCGATTTTGGACCTCATGCCAAAGACATTTATGAGAACCCTAAATGGCCTGAAAACCCGCTATTCTATGCATCGGTAACTTCAAAGACTGATGATACTGTTGCGCCAGAAGGTCATGAAAACCTCTTCCTACTAATTCCGGTAGCACCGGGTTTAGAAGAAGATGAAAGTATTAGAGACAAATACTTTGATATTATCATCAAAAGGATGGAAGACTACGTGGGACATGATATAAAATCACACATTGTGTACAAAAGAAGCTTTGCCCATAGAAATTTTGTTTCGGACTATAACTCATTCAAAGGCAATGCTTATGGCTTGGCTAATACTCTAAAACAAACAGCAATTTTAAAGCCTGCCTTAAAGAGTAAAAAACTTAAAAACCTCTATCACACTGGCCAGTTAACGGTACCTGGACCCGGTGTTCCGCCTAGCTTAATCTCAGGAATTGTGGTGGCCGATGAAGTTCAAAAAGAAATGGCCTAAACCAAGTGCTCATTATTTAGTTATTTTCACATGATGGATTTTTACGACCAAACGACCCTTGAGTGTGCCAAGCTCATCACTCAGCGATACAGCACCTCTTTTACCTTGGGTATCAAAACCTTGGACAAGAAGCTCCATTTCCCTATCTACAGCATTTACGGCTTCGTACGTTATGCCGATGAAATTGTAGATACATTCCATGACCATGACAAGGCAGATCTCTTAAGGAGGTTTAAAAAAGATACCTATACAGCAATTGAGGAAAAGGTTAGCTTAAATCCGGTTTTGCATGCTTTTCAATTGGTAGTAAATAAATACCAAATAGACTTAGATCTAATTGAGGCTTTTCTTTATAGCATGGAGCTCGATTTAGAGGAGAAGAATTACGACCAAGCCGGATACGAGGAATACATCTATGGCTCTGCTGAGGTAGTGGGCCTTATGTGTTTAAAGGTTTTCTGTGATGGGAATCAAGAAGAATACGAGAGACTCTTACCTCCAGCCAAAAGATTAGGAGCCGCTTTTCAAAAAGTAAATTTCATAAGGGACATTAAGAGTGATTTTGAAGACAGAGGTCGCGTTTATTTTCCTGGTGTAGATTTCACTACTTTTTCAAAGTCTGCTAAAGAATTAATTGAAGCAGATATTCAAGCTGACTTTGATGCAGCTTTAATAGGAATAAAGCAACTACCAAAGGAAGCTAGAATGGGTGTTTATCTGGCTTATAAATACTATCTCAAACTATTCCGTAAAATTAAGAACTGTCCTTCTTCTAAGATTAAAGAACAACGCATAAGGATTCCAAACGGCAGGAAGTTCGCTATTCTATTAAGTACTTATTTTTCTCATAGATTAGGCGTAAGCTAAATCCAAAGAACATTTTCTACTCGTATTTGAGTTAATCAGCAAACATAAACTCCCTTTGCAGGTTTATTGAATATGTTCAATCTCAAGGTAGACATTGATTCCAATTCCGGATTTTGTTTTGGTGTCGTCTATGCCATAGAAATGGCAGAAGACATTTTGGAAGAAACAGGTCAATTATATTGCCTCGGAGATATTGTACATAACGATGAAGAGGTAAAAAGACTTGAAGCCAAGGGTCTCCAAATCATCAATCACGATCAACTCAGATCAATTTCTGATAGCCAAGTTCTCATAAGAGCACATGGCGAACCTCCTAGCACTTACCAATTAGCATTAGACAACAATCTTGAGTTAATAGATGCGTCTTGTCCCGTTGTATTAAAGCTTCAGAATAGAATTAAGAACTCTTACGATAAGAAGGAAGAGATCTATATCTATGGAAAGCACGGACATGCTGAAGTAGTTGGTTTATTAGGGCAAACAAGTAACGAGGCAGTGGTTTTCCAGGATCTGGAAGAACTCGATATTGCTTCAATGCCTAAGGAAATTACGCTCTACAGCCAGACCACAAAAAGCACAGACAAATTCTACGAAATCAATAAAGTACTTAGTGAAAACGGCATTACTGTAAAAACTAATGATACGATTTGTCGCCAGGTTTCGAATAGAGACAAGGAGTTGAGAGATTTCGCTCAAAAATTCGATGTCATTGTTTTTGTGAGCGGCACCAAGAGTTCTAACGGAAAGGTGCTGTATAAAGTATGTAAAGACCAAAATGAGCGAACGTACTTTGTTTCTTCTCTAGACGAAGTTGAATCTCAATGGTTCGGTAAAGAAGAAAAAGTAGGTATCTGTGGTGCCACTTCCACTCCAATGTGGCTAATGGAGGAAATCAAATCTCATCTCGAAAAGCTTTAATAGCTAACTTGCATCCGTGACAAAGAAAAACTCTCAAACCGGGGTCTTTATTGCTATTGCCATTATCGTTTTATGGTCAACCTGTTTATACTTTGGGCTTACTTGGGAAATAGATTACACCTCTCCCATTCTCTATGTGCTCATTCTGGTGCAAACCCATCTTTACACAGGTTTATTTATAACAGCGCATGATGCCATGCATGGCACTGTTTCAAATAACAAAAAGGTCAACACCTTTTTTGGCCATCTAACATCCACTTTATTTTCTTATAACTTTTACCACAAACTATTTCCGAAGCATCACGAACACCACCGGTTTGTTGCGACAGACAAGGACCCTGATTACCATAATGGGAATGGAATAGCCTGGTATTTTAGTTTCTTAAAGCAATACCTAACATGGCAGCAATTCTTTTTGATGGCGATTACCTTCAATGTGTTGAAGCTTTTTCTACCAACAGAAAATTTAATACTTCTCTGGATGTTACCGGGTATTCTAGCTACGCTGCAACTGTTTTATTTTGGGACATACCTCCCGCACAGAGGACATCATTCAGCTGAAAACAAACACAAATCAAGAAGCCAAAAGTTGAACCATTTCTTAGCCTTCATAACCTGCTATTTCTTCGGCTATCATTACGAACACCATGCATCACCAGGCACACCATGGTGGCAACTCTACAAGAAGAAAGAAGAGTATGATTTAAAGGGTTATCCTTAACAAAAAAGCCTCCCAAAAGGAGGCTTCAATATTTAATGTCTATCATCTCTATCGACTGTACCGTCTACCAGATTAATGGTTCGGTTGCCATAAGCTGCATTCTCTTTGGAGTGCGTGACCTGAACTATGGTCATTCCCTCACTATTCAATTGTTGGAATAACTTCATAATCTCTTCAGCTTGATCCGAATGAAGGTTACCTGTAGGCTCATCGGCTAGTAATAGCTTCGGTTGACCTATTAATGCTCTCGCGACACCTACTAATTGCTGCTGACCGCCTGATAGCTGTTCAGGGAACAAATCTTTTTTAGCCACCATCTGGAAACGATCTAGCATTTCAGCCACCATACTCTTACGCTCTTTTGACTTTACACCTTTATAAAGAAGTGGCGTTTCAATGTTTTCATAAACTGTTAGCTCATCAATTAAGTGATAAGCCTGGAATACGAAGCCAATATGGTGCTTATGTAAATCTGAGCGCTTTCGCTCTTTCATCTTATGAATTGGCTCATCGAAGAAATAATACTCTCCTTGAGATTGCTCATCGAGCATCCCAATAATATTCATCAAGGTAGATTTACCTGCACCTGAAGGGCCCATAATGGTTACAAACTCACCTTGTTCTATATCTAAATCGATTCCCTTAAGTATAAATGTTCTCTGATACTTAGAATCAATGTATTTATCAATGTCGCGTAGTTTTATCATTTGTTTTGATTAAAGTTTTGACCAATAGCATTTACCAATTCGCATGCCATTAACGAATATATCGATTTTGAGCATTCTGCGAAGGGTACACTTGAAGATTCTGTACATTTTCGTACAGTCTTGTTCGAATATGACATGCTATTCGAAACGTAAAGCTTTTACCGGATTCGACTTTGCGGCAGCATACGTTTTATAACTCACTGTTAGTAGCGCAATTAATAATGCCGCTAAACCAGAAACAATAAAGGTTAGGGCCGTTATGTCTACTGAAAAAGCGAAGTTCTGTAACCACCAATTACTCAAGTAGTATGCGCCCGGTACCGCTATGGTAAACGCAATTATAATCAACAAGGCAAAATCTTTTGAAAGCAAGAAGAGTACTTGAGCAATACTGGCCCCTAAAACCTTTCTGACACCAATTTCTTTAATGCGCTGTTCAGTGGAATAAGAAGCTAAACCGAATAATCCTAAGCAAGCAATCAGTACAGCTAACAGAGCAAAATAAATCACTATCTGACTGAGTTGTTCTTCAGAATTATACATAGCATTCAAGTCGTCTTCCAAAAAGGAATATTCAAATGGCTGTTCAGGCGCAAACTCATTCCATTTAGATTCAACAAATCGAATCACTTCTTGATTTTGTTGACCATCTAAACGAACAAACAAGTGCTGATATAAAGGCAAAAAGTTGGCGTAAAAACATGATTCTGTTTTACGTTGTAATGGTTCGAAATTTATATCCTTTATTACCCCAATGATCTGTTTTCTTTGCCACTGCCCTTGTGTATTTACTTCAATAAAACGACCAACAGCATCATCTTCCATATTTAACTCAATGGCAGCCTTCTGATTGATTATGATAGCTCCTGTAGAGTCACTTGGCTGATTACGGTCGAAATGTCTACCATCCAGCAATTCAATATCCATGGTAGGTAAATAATCAAAATCAACATTGATTCCGGCTAGATTAAGTCCATCTACCTCCTCAGGAACAGTCTCAGACTTGATAAACATGATTGGTCTTAATCCTCCGGGTTTGCTGAATGTGGCCGTTATTCCCTCAACATTTGGATGCTCAATAATCTCGTTTTTGAAAGTGTTTAATTGAGACGTTATGGCCTGATTGGTATTATTCACAATGAGAATATTGTCCTTCTTGAAGCCAAGAGATTTATTCTTCATAAAACTCAATTGGTTATAGACAATGGAAGTACCGATTATCATAACTATGGAAATGACAAATTGAAAAACAACTAAGGCCTTTCTAAAAAAGCCAGAGCTACCCATACCAGGTACCAATTTGCCCTTTAATACAATTACCGGCTTAAAGGCACTCAGGAAGAGTGCAGGATACATGCCTGATCCAAAACCTATTACTACTATTACAACAAGAAGCGCCCCTAGCACAACAGGATCAAGCATCATTTCGAAGCTTAGAGGTCTATTCAAATAGGCACCAAATGGCTTAACCAAAACTGCCACGATCAGTATAGAGAGGATTGCAGAAAGTAAGGCCAATACAATCGACTCACCAAGAAACTGTGAAATCAACTGCTTTTTATAAGCACCCAGTACCTTTCTTATCCCAACTTCTTGAGCTCTCTTGGCAGAACGTGCAGTAGCCAAATTCATGTAGTTAATCCCTGCAATTACAAGAATGAATAAGGCTACTGCTGAAAAAATATAGACAAAGTCCATACTCCCATTAGGAACAATCTCATTCCGCAGATTGGACTTTAAATGAATATCTTCAAATGCGATTAATGATGGATTAATCATGTTGGCATTATTCTCTGGAACGTTTTGAGATTTTAGGTCTAGCATCTTTGCTTCAACCTTTTCTAAGTGGCTTATATCCGTCAATTTGAGGTAAGTATAAAGACCTCCGTTGCCCCAATTATTATCTAATCCTTGCCCGTTATTTCTAATAGTCTCTAAACTGAATAGGACATTGAACTGTATATGGGAATTGTCGGGGACATCTTCCATGAGTCCCGTAACCGTGTAGTTTACATCTCCATTATTGTTGTTTTTTACTTTAAGCACTTTACCTAAAACATCCTTTGACCCAAAGAATCTTATGGCAGCCGATTCAGTTAATACTACAGTGAATGGAGCGGATAGCACCTCACCTTTAACACCTTGAAGCAGGTCGAAATCAAAAAAGTCAAAGAAGTTCTTCTCAGCAAAGAACAGGTCTTCTTCACTATACAATTCTGTATCGATTTCGAAAATTAGCTTTTGGCCACCTCCTGACAACCTCACATAGTCTGTAACCTCTGGCATTTCATTAAGCAAGGCAGGGGCTAAAGCACCATTAGAATTTGGGTATTGGTAGTTTCCATTGCTCAATCTCAATTCATTATTAATTCTAACCATGAGATGGGAATCTCGGTGAAACTTGTCAAAGTTCAATTCGAATTGAATCACAAGAAGAATCAGCAGAAAGGAGGATATACCTAGTGTAAGACCAAAAATATTAACTCCTGCATAGCCAGGGTTTTTCCTGATTGTCCTTAAGGCAATGGTGATGTAGTTTTTGAGCATGACCTAAAAATTGTATAGATCAAGCTAAGGATAAATTAGAAGGTATAAAAGCCGGTTTGTTCCTGTGGTGGGAACATCAACATAGCGATGACAAAAGCTATAATAGACACAACAAAGCCAATCATAAACGTGGTGTAACAAATCCGTAGAAGTTTATACTTCTTGCCAAGCACCACACCTAAGAAATAGATATCTTTAATCATACTACCATAGAGATACTCACCGTCTTTCATCATTTCCTTCATTCCCCACTCATAGCGATCGAGTTTCATCTTATGAAAATTACCAAAGAAGAGCAGGTTTGTCTTTCGTTCTGTTACATCCGTATCGGTAAACACACCTGATGATACATTTGGTCTAGTAGCCAAAATCGCAAGCACTATTGTTGTTAAACATACAACTACCAAAAGGATGGTAGGGATAACTAGGTTAGGATACTCGTAGAGCTTTCGTATCAAAACAGAAACCACCACTGATAAGATAATGGTGTTTACTGAGATCATGATGTTGGCCTTATTATCGGCCATGGCACTCAGTTCTAAATGGTTTTTTGAAGTAGTCCTGAACATGGTTTCAATACCACGATCAGGTTTATTGGCAACTTTAGCTTCGAGCTTTGATACTTTCTTCTCGAGCTCTTGAACGTACTTAGCTTCTTTCTTTTTGCGCTTAACCGCCTTTTTGATCGAATCTAAATTCTGCTCTTTTATGGGTTGTAAGTTGTTTTGAGCATAGGAAGTAAAGAATCTATGATCCTTGAAAAAATCATAATTCATTTGATTCCAAGTCTCGCCATCAATCTCTTGATTCTTAACTTTCTCAATTTCCTTATGCATCTTCTCTGCCATTTCAGCATAATCGCTACAAGCCAAATGATGCAAATCTGAATCGCAAAGCACCTGTTCAATAAGGCTTTTTGGAGCTTGAGGCATTTTAGTAGCTAAGATGCATCCCTTTATAACATCAATAGCTTCCTGGGGATATTCCTCTTTTTTTAAGAACTCTTCAGCAATCACCGCACTATTCTCCTCATGATTCTCACAACCCATCTTATATCCGGTATCATGAAACCATGCGGCAATAGTTACATATTCAATTTCCTGATCTGATAGACCACTCTCTCGGCCAATCATTTTGGCAGCTTCTACAACTCTAGAGGTGTGGTAATGATTATGGTAGACAAACTTTTCGGCAATGTCATTTTTGAGAATATGACTCGCAAATTCCTCTACTTTGTTCAATAAGTCTTTTTCTTCTACCATTATTGCTAAAGATAAGCGGCTCATCTTAAATTACATAGAACCTCTTTTTTGATATATGAATCAATATCATTCTATTTTTGTTCCATTAACCAAGATGGAAACGATAATACGAACTTTTATTACATCAATACTACTAATAATTTTTAGTGGTGGTTTACTTGGGCAAAACCCACTTTTATACGACCTCGAAAGTCCTGATAAAGTATTCGTTTTACCAGAATATCTCGAGGAGGTATCTGGTCTAAGCAGATATGCGCCAAATCAGTTTGCCATGCTAAACGATGAACAAGGCAGAATGTACGTCTATGATGTTTTAGAGAAGAAAATAGTACATAGAGTACGGTTTGAAGGTAGTGGCGATTTTGAAGGAATAGAACGTGTAGGTGACTATGTATATGCCATCAAAAGCAATGGAAAACTCTACAGATTTAATGTCAATATGGAGGGAGTTGTTGAAGAAATCAAAACCCCTTTTTCATCTGAAAACAATATTGAAGGACTTGGTTATAATCCTAACTCAAATCACTTACTGATAGCACTCAAAGATGAAGGCGATATAAAAGGAGTAGATGTGAAAGGTAAGGCTATCTACGGTTTAAATCTCGAAACAGAAAAGGTTGAAAAGATTCCACATTTCGTTCTACGACACAAAGAACTTGAAAGAGTGGTAGGCTCAAAATTCAAATTTAAGCCATCGGGAGTCGCTGTACATCCGCTAACCAATGAAACATACGTGATTGCTGCCTCGCAAAGGTCTCTGTTGGTTTTTAGTCAAGAAGGTAAACCTAAACATTTAGTAAGGTTGAAAAGCAGCCTCTTTCCTCAACCAGAAGGTATAACCTTTTCGCTTACCGGTGATTTATATATTAGCAATGAAGTGGAAGGCGAAGGTGGAACATTACTTAAATTCTCTCTTCAAGAATAATTCATTCAATAATTCTATCTTGTATTAACCTTTGGCTAACACCCATGAAAAAACACTTTTTAACCTTATTCCTCGCCCTTATTACTGTTTCATCATTTGCTCAAGATGATGCTCCAATTTACTCTTTGTTCTTAATTGGTGATGCGGGCGAACCGATTGAAAACCCAACATTGGTTCTACTGAAAAAAGAGCTCCAAAAAGTTGGAGATAAAGGAGGGGTCGTCTTTTTGGGAGACAACATCTATCCTAAAGGGATGCCTCCAAAAGGCCATCCGTTAAGGGCTGAAGCAGAAGTAGCTATCGATGGCCAGATTGATGCAGTTAGAGATTTTACCGGTACAAAAGTTTTTATACCAGGAAATCATGATTGGGCACAGGGTAAAGACTATGGCCTAGAGTGGTTAAACATTCAAGAAGATTATGTTGAGGATGCACTTGACAGTGCAGATGTCTGGTTGCCAACAAACGGATGCCCGGGACCAGTTGAAGTAAATCTCACAGATCAAATCACGCTGATAGTAGTAGATACGCAGTGGTTTCTACACAAAGGCCGAAAACCGGCTGAAACGTGTGGTGTACAAGGGCTTAGAGATGTCGGGGTTCTCTTTCAAGATGCCCTGAAGAGAAATGCTGATAAGAAAGTAGTTGTAGTGACTCACCATCCAATGTTCACTTATGGGATTCACGGTGGGGTATTTGGCATAAAAGACCATCTCTTTCCACTGACGGCCTCAAAAAAGATGGCCAATCTATATATTCCAATGCCTGGGCTTGGTTCGATTTACCCTATCTATAGAAGTTGGTTTGGTAATATTCAAGACACACCTCACCCAGTCTATAAGCGATTTAGAAATGGTATGGTGCAATTGATGCAAGATCATCCAGACATCATCCACGCTGCTGGTCATGAACACGCGCTGCAGCATATTGAGAAATATGGAATGAACTTTATAGTAAGTGGAGCGGGTGCCAAAAATAATGCGAGAGTCAAGCAAATTAGAGACGCAAAATTTGCCACAAATACTCAGGGCTTTGCACGATTAGATTATTATCCTTCAGGAAAGACAACTGTTTCATTCTTTACTCCTGAAAATGGTGGTAACGAGTCAATTTACGATGCTGTAATTTCAGAGTTACCTTTCAAACCACGCAAAGCGCTAGTTGACATGAGCAGTATCTCTTTTGCGGGGAGAGACACGGTATTTGCAGCAAGCAAAAAATACATTGGCCGTTCTAAATTTCACAAAAACTACTTGGGTGAAAATTATAGGAAAGAATGGGCCCAGGAATTGAAGTTTCCAATATTCGATATTGGAACCGAGAAAGGAGGACTTACGGTTTTGAAAAAGGGCGGTGGGCACCAAACCACTTCTCTGAGACTCGAAGCTAAAGATGGAAAACAGTATGTGCTCCGTTCAATGGACAAAAACCCAGCTTTAACCTTACCGGAAGAATTAAGAAGAACATTTATTAAATACTTGGTGCAAGATGGAATTTCAGCGTCTCATCCTTATGCACCTTTAGTAGTGCCTGATATGGCAGATGCTGTTGGTATCTACCACGCTAACCCTAAGATTGTTTACATACCTGAAGATCCTCGGTTTGGGATTTATAAAGACGCCCTTGCGAATTCACTAGCTATTTTTGAGGAAAGAGCCAATAAGAAACACATCAAGGAAGACTTCTTTGGAGATGGTGATGATGTGTATTCAAGTCCTGATTTATACGAGAAGCTCAAAAAAGACAACGACAATCAAGTTGATGAGAAGTTCGTAGTTCGAAATCGTCTTTTCGATATGTGGCTCGGTGATTGGGACCGACACGATGACCAATGGCGCTGGGTAGAATTTGACAAGAAAGATGATAAAAATATATATCGTCCAATACCTAGAGACAGAGATCAGGTTTTCTTTAGTGGTGAAGGAAGATTCAAGAAAGTAGCAGCCTCTAAATGGGCACAACCAGCACTAAAAGGATTCAATGATGACCTTGATTACACTCCTGCGATGGGATTTTATAGAATTCGCTGGTTTGACCGGTACTTCATGACCAACACGAATTTAGAAGATTGGAAAGCAGAGGCTAAGTTTCTTCAAGACAATCTCACGGATGAGGTTATCGAAACCTCTTTTGCTAAAAATTGGCCCAAAGAAATCTACGACATGAGAGGTGATGAGATTGTTAGGAAGTTAAAGAATAGAAGAGATAGACTTGATTTCTATGCTGAAGACTACCATAACTTTCTTTCAAAAACTGTAGACATTAAGGGCTCAGATAAAAGAGAATGGTTTGTAGTTGAACGCCTTGACGATGAAAACACAAAGGTTACTGTGACTAAAATCTCGAGAAAAGGAAAGAGAGATGATGTGCTTTATGAAAGAACATTCAAAACAGGAATAACCGATGAAGTAAGACTTTTTGGCTTTGGAGGAGAAGACGAATTCGAGATTAAAGGAGACGTTAAGAAAGGTATTCTTGTTAGAATTATTGCAGGAGATGACAATGACAAAATAGTAGACAACAGCTCAGTATCTGGTGGCAAAAAGATGACTATTGTTTATGATACTAAGGCAGGAACAGACCTAACTGTTTCTTCTGAAACGAAAGATCTAACCACTGACGAAAATCCAGATATTAACCAATACGATATGGAAGAGATGGATTTTGATCTCAGAATGCCTCTCGTATCGGTAAACTTCAACCCTGACGATGGCCTATTCTTGGGTGGTGGTGTAATGATTAGAAAAGATGGTTTTAGAAAGAACCCTTTCAAATCTTCTCAAAGCATTTCTGCAAACTATGCCATTGGTACTTCTTCTTATAACTTGAATTATAAGGGCATTTTTACAGAAGCCGTTGGTAAGGCTGACTTTCAGCTTGTAGCAGATATCAAAGCACCGAACTTTGTCAACAACTTCTTCGGCCTAGGCAATGACTCAGAATTTGATGATGATTTACCATTAAGATTCTATCGCACAAGATTTAGAGAATGGCTAGTAGAACCTTCGCTTCTTTTCCCACTTGGCGCTCATGGAGACTTTAAATTGGGTAGCCATTATAGATCTATTGAAGTACAAAGAAGTAATGATAGATTTATCGGAGACTTTGCCAATAACGGCCTAGATGAAACCAACATTTTTGAAGGTAAGCACTATGCTGGAGGCTCAATAGGTATTCATTTTGATAACTCTGACGACCCGGTGATGGCAAAACGTGGAGTCACATTCAATACAGATTTCACCTATAGTGCGGGCTTGGACAGTGATGATTCATTTAATAGTGCACAATGGAACTCTGATGTAACCTTTAGAATTTCATTAAGCCCATTTGATAGAACTATTCTGGCAACTCGAGCGGGTTACCAAAAAAGCTTCGGAGATTTTGAGTTCTTCCAAGCAAGTATGCTAGATGGATTCAATACTTTAAGAGGATATAGAAGGTTTAGATTTAGAGGAGAAAGCAGTTTCTATCATCAAGTTGATTTGAGGATTGCGTTGTTTGAATGGCAAAACTATTTCCTTCCTTCAAAAGTAGGGTTAATCCTGTTTAATGATATTGGTCGTATTTGGCTCGATGGAGAAGATTCTGATACACTACATCATGGCTATGGTGGTGGACTTTACATCACTCCTTTTGGAAGAATAGCACTCAATTTGTTAGTTGCTAAATCTGAAGAAGGTCTTCTGCCATTACTCAAATTTGGTTTCTACTTTTAAACCTCCGGTAACGTTACTTTAAAAGTAGTTCCCTTATTGATTTCGGATACATAGCTGATTTCTCCGCCATGCATCTCAACGAATTGCTTGACGATTACAAGTCCTAGCCCTGTTCCCTCTATGTCTCCTACGTTAGAAGCTCTTGAAAACGATTCAAATAAACCTGCCTGATCTTTTTCTGGTATACCAATACCATAATCCTTCACGTCTATTTCCACGCCTTCTTCTTTATAAGTGATAATTACTTCTGGATCAGTATTTGGTTCAGAATATTTCAAGGCATTGTTCACCAAATTGCTCACCACATGACTTATCAATTGACTATCTAATAACAATTGTCTTTCCTGACCAACTGTATTGATTTTAATTTTCCTGTTTTTATAAGCAACTGAACTTTCCAACACTACTTGTTTGATAATACCGGTAAGAGATGTGATTTCTTTTTTCAATCTGGTTTTACCAACATCTAGCCTTCCTAAAGTAAATATGTCTTTGAGCAAAGAATTGAGTCTTTCTAGCTCAGTTCTAATTCTTCCAACATGCTTAGCCAGTTTAGTGTCCTTAGGTGCATCTGAGTTATCTAGATACATACTGATTAACTCATTACTGGATTGAATGGTGGTTAGAGGAGTTCTAAATTCGTGTGAAGCCATGGATATAAAGCTTGACTTCAACTTATTCAGCTGACGCTCTTTTTCAATCGCTTTAACAATCTCTGAGATATCTCTAGTAGAAGACACCACGTATGAGGTGTTGTTATTCTCGTCAAGAACAGCAGAAAAAGTAGCCCCGACCCATAAATAATCTCCTTGCTTATTTCTTAATCTATAGGTCGTCTTGGCATCCTTTCTTTTCTTTTCAATAGTCTCATAGAATGCACTTCTTACCTTATCCTTATCTTCTTCATGTATGTAAGGCATAGGATGAGGCCTTGGATCATCTTCCTTACTATAACCAAGAAGTCGATAAACAGAAGGAGAAATAAAGGCAAAAGTTCCATCTAGGTTATGCAAGCCAATTACATCTCCAGAGTTCTCTGAAACCAATTTGTACTGTTCTTCTTGGCGTCTTAATTTTTCTTCCGTGAGTTTCTTTTCAGTTACATCTATCTTATTGGATCTAATGTAGATCGGCTCTCCTTCATCATTCAGAATGACTCCTCCACTGACTTGAATCCAACGCCATTCTCCATCTTTACGTTTAAACCTGAATTCTGCATATCCCTCTCTTTTTTTGTCTGCGATGGTATTTCCCATCGATTCCATAATTCGAGGTAAATCCTCCGGATGAATGAACTCTGTGGTATTTCTACCAATCATCTCTTCCGGGTCATATCCCATGCTCTCTTTAATGGAAGGGGTGATAAAGACATAGTCACCATTGAGGTCCATTAGAGTCACAATGTCATGAGAATTTTCTGTAATTAGCTTATATCGTTCTTCGCTTTCTTTGATTCGCTGCTGAGCCATAATTCGGTCAGTAACGTTTCTTGTTGAAGTCTGTAAATACTGAGCCTCACCATTATCATCAATAATCGCTCCACCTATGGTCTCAAGCCATTCACGATGCCCTTCTTTATGTTTAGCCTTAAAAACAATAGAGTTAGACTTCACATTTCCGTTGATAACCTCCAACATGGCATCGGAGACTCTTTGCAAATCATCTTCACTAATAATCTCTCGAAGTCGTAATGTCTGTAATTCCCTAGGTGAGTAACCTAAGACATCTTTTGAAGAAGGACTAACAAACACGAATTTTCCGGATATGGTCTGAAGACAAATACAATCACTTGAATTTTGAGAGATGAGCTTATACTTAGCCTCAGATTCTTTAAGCTTAGATTGAGCAACCTTTAGTGAGGTAATATTTGATAGTGAACCAACAGCCCTTTTAGGTCCTTCCTTACCATAAATAATCTTTGCTTTAAAAAGAGCCCAAATCACACTTTCCTGTGCATCTACAAGTCTCAGCTCCAAGGTCAGTTCTTCATTCAACTTATTGAACGTATCACTAAGTGCATATAGAAAGTCTGGCTTATCTTCTTCATGAAGGAATTTTGCAATGAGCTGATCATTTAAAGGATTCTCTTCTGGTGGAAAGCCAATGCCATCCCAGAACTGAGGTGACATATAGGAGAACTTGGTTTCAAAGTCATATTCCCAAATTGCATCGTTGGCACCCTCCACAGCCAGTTGGTATCTCTCGTTGCTCTCTTGAATATCTTTTTCAAGGTTTTTACGAATGGTAACATCCTGTAGAATGGTGATAAACGATTCTTGATTCTGAAAATCTAGAGGTGTAGTTGAAGCACTTACCCAGAAAGATTCACCACTCTTATTTTTCAAAAGAAGCTCATGATTTTGAACATGACCCTCACTGGCTAATTTTTCCAAGTAACTCCTTCTACCCGCAAAGTTGTCATAGAACTGAATTACCTTCTTACCGAGAAAATCAGCGGGTGTCATGCCATAGACTTCAAAGAGAACCTCGTTGGCAAAAATAACTTTACCATCCTTTTTGGTTGAAATGAATACAGGATCTGGTAAAGCGTCTACGATACTTTTGAGCCTCTGCTGACTCAGCTCAAGACTTAAACGAGATCTACGAATCTTATCAATATCAATTGTTATGGCATCTAGGCGTACTGGTCTATCATTATCATAAAAAACATGTAACCTATCCCTGTAGTACCTATAGTCTTCTCCATTATGTGTAAGACGGTAAGAATAACTAGCGTATCCGGAGCTTAGAGCATTCACCACTTGATCGAGAATTCGATCTCTATCATCTTCATGAATGAGCTTTTGCCATTTATCAATAGACTCCGGATATGGAAAATCTAAAACGTGTTCATCACTGACCTTAGGCTTGTTATGATAGAGTATCTTGTATGGTTCTTCAGAAAGATCGATTGACCAGATTCTTTCGGAGAGATTAGAAACAATATTACCCAGACTAAGTCCAGTGCTGTTTGAATCCGTAAAATCGTCAAGTGAATCCTTTAAAATGTTTTCCATCCCAGAAATGCCTATAACACTCTCATATTGAGTATTTTTAAATTACTACAATAAAGAAATTCGACCAATAATTTTTTTATTTTGATACCACCTTAGAAATACTACTCAAATGGAATCGACTTACAACCAATCACCAAAAATCCTTATTGTCGAAGATGAGCCATTTATTGCAGACAACCTGCAAGAAATGCTCAGTATTTTTGGATATGAAAACACAGAGATAGCCAATTCGGCCAACCAAGCAATTAAAGCCATTAAGACCAACCGACCTGATTTGGCCTTGTTAGATGTCAAGATCAAAGGTGATCAAGATGGAATTGAGCTGGGAACAATTATTAAGGAACAATACAGCGTTCCGTTTGTATACATCACTTCTTATTCTGACAAAGAGACTATCAATAGAGCCAAGCATACGCTTCCATTGGGCTTTATTGTAAAGCCATTTACAAAAGATGATGTATATGCGGCCATTGAAGTAGCGTTATTCAACAAGAATAGAATTGCTTCAAATTCTGGTATTGCGAACGTAGATGGAAATCCTACAACCTATACTAATGACTCCATTTTTATTAAGAAGAAAGGATTATTAGAAAAGGTAAAGTATGAAGATTTACATTGGATTGAAGCCGATGGCAACCACATTACTATCCATGTTTCTGATGGTAGAGACTATACGATTAGAAAGTCTTTGAAAGAGTTATCAGACAAATTGCCTAAAGACAGATTCCTAAGGGTTCATAAATCTTTTATAGTTCTAGTAGATGCTGTAACCGCTATCGATACGAGTTTCGTTTATCTAGGTGAATTAAAGATTCCGATTGGCAGATCTTACTATAATGCGTTTACAGCAACTCTAAATACAATTAACGCCAGTTAATTTCTTCTGTATTCAAATAAGACTACCGGTTGATTATTGGCGGTTTCAGAGATTGTAAAGTAGTTCTGACCATCGGCCTGCCAAGCAATTGCCTCCCCTTGAGGCTCTCGCTCATACTGAAGTCTTTCTGGAGTTGTTGCCATAAGCTCAATTATAGATTCTGAACCTGTTTTTACCCATCGGTAAACGTTCAAGTAATTTTTCAATATTACTTCGTTGCCATCTGGCGAAATATCACCTGCTGTTATTTGAGTGAATGGTAAAACACTAACACGTTCAGCTGTGTCCATGCTGGCAGTGTTTTGAGGGTAAGGCAACCTGTAAAGTATAACACTAGGCTCTCTTTTTGACACTATGAAAATGTCTTTCGTACTTGGATCTACCATTAACGCTTCTGCATCTCGAGCACCATCTTCATATACAAAGTCGATTGTTTCAATATTGCCCAGTGTGGTATCAGCAGGTAAATCGATTTGAACCTGACGCTGAGAGGCTCCAGTTCCAACGGTTCTAAACCTGATAGAAACATCAGGCTCTGGAGTTCTGTGAATTGAAAGATTACCTCTAATCGCCTGATTGTCTCCTATATCAGCAGCATAAAGATAGGTCAGGTTATCATCCGGCCCGACACCTATAGCCATGTCTTCCCAATCTACATTCTGAATACCTTCCAATTCATATCTACCCGAGTCTGCGCCTGCCCTACTCAGCAAATAGAATATGGGGTCTCCTCCACTGTCATTATGAGACCAAAAAAAGTCAGGGTTAGATCTACTATTGGCAAGGCCAGAAGCTTCATCTAAATCATTAAACTCAACTGTTCCTAATGATTCACCAAAGGCAAAAGCCGAAGAAGTTTCTACAGTATCAATCTGAGGATCAATATCGTCTACAGGATCTTTGCATCCAGCTGCCAGAAGACAACAAATCGTAAATAAGGCCGCGATTCTTTTCATCCACTTAAGGAGATATTTGGTATTAGATTCTTCATTCATATTAACTCCAAGATGAGGTGGATATTATATACGAATTACTTTAGGCTGGCTCTAACTTTAGTTACTCGCTCTTTAGTCACCATCTCTTCCGCCTTATTACCCCAGCTATTCATTACATAATTGAGAACATCGGCAATATCTTGATCATCTAATCCGCTGGCAGGCATAACTTGGTTGTATTTTTTGCCATTCACCTCAATTTCACCCTGTAAACCTTCAATCAGGTTCTTGATATTTCGATCTATATCAGCCATCAAATAATCAGATTTAGCAAGTGGTGGAAATACATTAGCAATTCCCTGACCACTATCCATATGACAAGCTAAACACACTGCAGAATAAGTGCCTTTTCCGGCATCCATGCTCTTTTTAAGAGCATTGTCTTGTTCTTTAATAGAGAAAGAGATGAGCATAATGCCAAGTAACGCGAACAACTGAAGTGCCTTTTTCATAATTCTAAATTTAGCTTTGCCTAAAATAGGTATTTATAAATTGTGTTGATCTTAAATTTCAATCTCAATTTGATTTCTGATCAAATCATCAAATTCTTCTCTTTGTCTAATCAGATGTGGCTCACCTTTGTAGATAAGAACTTCAGCTGGTCTGAACCTCGAATTATAATTAGAAGCCATACTGAATGCATAAGCACCTGCGTTTTTGAAGGCTAAAATATCTCCTTCATTTACTTCAGAAAGCTTGCGATCTAAACCAAATGTATCTGTCTCGCAGATGTAACCAACAACGGTATAAACACGGGTGGTACCGGTTGGGTTTGAAACATTAAAAATTTCATGGTAGGCATCATACATCATAGGTCTAATCAAATGATTGAGCCCTGAATTAACCCCTACAAAAACAGTAGCCGGTGTTGTTTTAACCACATTAGTCTTAGTCAAGAAATAGCCTGATTCACTTACTAAAAACTTACCTGGTTCAAACCACATCTCTAATTCGCGGCCGTATCTTTTACAAAAGTCTTTAAATGAGGCAGTCAATTTCTTACCTAACTCCTCAATGTCTGTTGTGATGTCTCCTTCTTTGTATGCCACTTTAAAGCCACTACCAAAGTCTACAAATTCTAAATTGTCAAAGTCTTTGGCTGCATCATACAGAATCTCGGCACCCCTTAAGAATACCTCTGCATCCAAAATATCAGAACCAGTATGCATATGAAGACCCACCACATTGATGTTGTATGTCTTCACCACTCTTACCACATGAGAAAGTTGATAGACTGAGATTCCAAATTTAGAATCGGCATGGCCTGTAGAAATTTTCTTATTACCCCCCGCCATGATATGAGGGTTAATTCTAATACAAACAGGTACTGAGTTATGGTATTCATTTCCGAATTGCTCCAGTATTGAGATATTATCTACATTGATAACCACGCCTTCGTTAACCGCTTCTTTAATCTCATCTAACGATACTCCATTAGGTGTATAAAGAATCTCTTGCGGTTTGAAACCCGCCTTTAAGCCAAGCCTCACTTCGTTTATTGAAACACAGTCTAGCTCAGAGCCATAACTTTTTAATAGTTTTAAAATGGAAATGTTAGTTAACGATTTTGACGCATATTTAATCCTAACATTAGCCCCGCTAAAGGCAGCTGTGAGTCTATCAAATTGAGCTTTGATCTTGTCTGCATCATATACATAAAGAGGCGTACCAAATTGCTCTGCCAATGCTAATGCATCAACACCTTGGACATGAAATCTTCCGTCTTGAATTTCCATTTTAATACGAATTGAGCGGCAAATATAAGCCTTGTTTACACAAAAAAAG
Source organism: Roseivirga sp. UBA6052 (assembly GCA_002427755.1). Taxonomy (GTDB): domain Bacteria; phylum Bacteroidota; class Bacteroidia; order Cytophagales; family Cyclobacteriaceae; genus Roseivirga. Next base: position 970,188 of record DIYO01000009.1, on the reverse strand, counting down.
GAAGCCTTGCGACTTCCTTATATTCTAAACAAATGATTATATGAATTTTATTCTAAAACGAGTCTTTTTGTAAGTGCTTTCTTGCCTTGAACAACTTTTAAAACATAGTTGCCTTTCTCCTCTTTTGTTAAATCGATCTCAAATTCACAAAAGCCATCTTTAGGCGTTAATTCTGTTCTTAAAATCTCCTTGCCTTCGTTATTGAGAACAGTAACTGAAACCTCTGAATCACTTTGAGACTCCAAACTCATGTCAAATCGACCATCACTAGGATTTGGGTAAAAGCTTATATCTCTTAATACTAATGGAGCTGACTTATCAGTAGCAGCCAACCTTTTGTCTTCTATAGTCGCTGGTTTAATTGCCAGTTTCGAGCGTCTTATGACTCTTACATCTTTGTCTTCGTCATCATCAAAAAAACCATAGGAAAAACTTTTGTTGTCATCATCGTCAAAATCGAAATCGAACATAAAGTTTCCGAATTGATCTCTCAGAGATTCTTTTAATGAATCAAGATTCTCGAAAGGCATTCCGTTAAAAAAGTAATTCCCATTATCGTTGCGGAAGTCGAAACGCTTAGTTAAGGAATCCAGATCCATAAAACCATCATCGTCAAAACCAAACATGAAACCTCTTCCACCCCAATCTTCGTCCAGAAATCTCTTCATCTGGTTTCTAAATGCATCCATCTCTTCTTCAAAAGATTCACTATCCCAGAAACCCATTCCCGGTCCATTGTGTAAAAAGAACTTCGGCTTACCATTATTTCCAAAGCTGAAGCCATTCAATTCTATACCGTACTTTTCCAAATCTGGATCATCAGCTATATCGTCATAGCTGTCATATGTCTTTTCAAAGATGGTTTCGTCATCACCAACTTTCTTAGTCACCTTCAATGTAACCTTGCCATCTTCATTTGTTGTAATTGATACAGACTGGCTTTCTCTAACATCTTCCTGCGCAGTAGCATCAGGCAGAACAAAAGCCATAAGAACCGTGAGTACTATAGTTAGTAGATGAGAGAATTTTGTTTTTGACCTTTTCATTTCATTCATCTTTTTGATTGTTCAAATGTATAGATATGTACTTTTCAAGACTGTTAAAGGGTGGTTAAACCATGTTAATAATTGTTAAGCTTAGAACTGAGGCATAATTTTTAGAGTACTTTTGAACGTGACTAAAATTAGAATTCGGTGGCTTATTGGATTGTTAAGCATAGCTCTCATAGGGCTAGTTGCATTTCAATTCTACTGGATACAAGAAGTATTGGCAGTAAACCAAGAACGATTCAATCAGTCGGTAAAGAATGCTTTGAACGAGGTTACCAATAAACTTGCTATGCAAAGTGATTTGGATTTTCTCAATCAGGACATCAACAGAAGTGTTCCTTTAAGACAAGCCAATCTATCTATTCTTAGAGACACCCTTAGAAACATTAGTAAGGAGCAGCCAGCATCTAATTTTCAAACCCCAGAAGAATACTTCTCAAGCCTCTTTCAGTTTCAAGTAGATGACGAGACAGGCTTCGCAACGGTGAAAGTAGATTTCGATAGATTCTTTGGCCCCCCTCCTGGGTTATTTGTTCAGAATCAAGCCCAGAGACCTCAGAATCAAAAGATTGAAATGGAAAAGCAAATGAACAGGCGCATGAATGTAATGCGACAAAACTGGATCAACCATTTGGCCGGAAGTAACAATCTATTTGAACGTGTTGACCCTATTCTTCTGGATACTTTGGTGGCTCAAGAGCTAAAAAACAACGGGCTAGATATTGATTACAACTACGGAGTGTTACATCAACCTTCTAATGAACTCAGAATTCTGAGTACTAATGACCGTATGACATCAGAAGATGTGAAAGCTTCGGAATTACGGGTGAACCTATTCCCCAACGACCTGACTGAAAAAGGTTACTACCTGAACATCGATTTCCCAGGAAAGAAAAACTACTTACTGTCCCAGGCAATCCTTCCACTTTCAGCATCTGGTATTCTATTACTTGTGGTTATTGGTTGCTTTAGTTACGCCATTATGGTGATTCTTCGCCAGAAGAAAATCTCAGAGGTTAAGAATGATTTTATTAACAACATGACTCATGAATTTAAAACGCCAATAGCAACAGTCTCATTGGCTACTGAGGCATTACAGGATGATGATATCAAAGGAAATAAAACGTTCGTAGATCGATATGTGAGCGTAATTCAAGAGGAGAATAAGAGGCTCGGCATGCAGGTGGAAAAGGTGCTTCAAATTGCAAGCCTGGATAAAAAAGACTTTAAACTAAAAATTGAGGAGGCCAACCTACACGAAATCATTGAGAAGGCACTCGTTAACATTAACATATTAGTTGAAAAAAGAGGTGGTTCTATTAGTAGTCAATTATTAGCATCAAATCCTATAATTGAAGCAGACAAGGTACACCTTACAAACATCGTTTATAACTTATTAGATAATGCCAATAAGTACTCTCCTGAAGCTCCAGAGATACACATAAGAACGGAAAATATTTCTACAGGAGTAATCCTAAAAATTACTGATAAAGGTATTGGTATGTCTAAAGAGGCATCACAGAAAATATTTGATAAATTCTATCGTGTTTCTACTGGTAACGTTCATGATGTAAAAGGATTTGGTTTAGGCTTATCTTACGTCAAGAATATCATTGATATGCATCAAGGTTCTATCAATGTAAAAAGTGAACCGGGAAAAGGAAGTACATTTAAAATAATCATACCATTCAATCATGGCTAGTTTTAGAATCTTATTAGTAGAAGATGACCCTAACCTAGGGCAAATCTTAAATGAATACTTAACACTGAAGGGCTATGAAACTAAGCTTTGCAGAGATGGCGAAGAGGGACTTCTAGCTTTCAAAAGAGACTCATTTGATCTATGCCTCTTCGATGTTATGCTTCCCAAAAAAGATGGGTTCTCAATGGCAAAAGAGATTCGAAAAAATGATTCGGTAACTCCCATCATTTTCTTGACTGCCAAGTCTATGAAAGAAGATACGATTGAAGGTTTTAAGATTGGAGGAGACGACTACATTACAAAGCCTTTCAGCATGGAAGAATTGCTTCTTAGAATACAGGCTATTCTCAGAAGAACTGCTGAACACAGTCCACAAATCTCTGATCAGAAGGAATTCGATTTTGGCGCTTTTCACTTTGACTTCGACAAGCAACTCTTAAACATTGGTGCACAATCAACCAAACTCACTTCCAAAGAGTCTGAACTGTTAAGATTACTCTGCCTTCATTTAAACCAACCGTTAGACAGATCAGTAGCACTAAAAATGATCTGGAGAGATGATTCTTATTTCAATGCAAGAAGTATGGATGTATACATAGCCAAACTTAGAAAGCACTTGAAAGCAGATCCTTCAGTACAAATAATGACTCTTCACGGCTCTGGATTCAAGTTAATTACGGACGTTAAAGATCAGTCGTGAAGCCTTTTTTAGGTTGAATTTCCGAGCAATTTTTAGTATTTTCCTATTGGTCTTATAACAATTATTTAAAGCGTTTAAGGACCTAAATGACCTATTTTTTACTAGATTTGGCTGCTTTTTAAACGGAGAATTCTATATGATTCAAATAATCCCCTCTATCTCGATTATTAACGGTAAACTAACTCGTCTTAAGCAAGGAGACTACAAAAGTGAGACTGTCTATAAAGACAGTCCGATTGATATCGCCAAGCAGTTCGAGGAGTATGGGATCAAGAAAATCCACATCGTTGATTTAGATGGAGCACTCGAGGGAAGTATCGTGAACTATCATATCCTCTCTGCTATATCGGCCTACACCGAATTAGACATTGATTTTGGTGGAGGTGTATCAACGGATGGCGAAATCAGCAAAGCTTACGAATCTGGTGCAACATCAATCACCGCTTCTTCCGTAGCCGTAAACAATAAAGAACTATTCGCTTCTTGGTTAATGTCTTATGGTAGAGAAAAGGTAACTCTTGGTGCGGATGTTAAGCAAGGTAAGATTGTAGTTAAAGGTTGGCAAAAGAATACCAATACGGATCTTTACGATCATTTAGATTACTACTACCTAAGAGGCATCAAATATGTAAAAAGTACAGATGTAGAAAAGGACGGCTGTCAAGAGGGGCCAAACTTTGCCATGTATGAAAACCTGGTTAAGAAATTCCCTCACATTCACTTCTTAGCCAGCGGTGGTGTAAGATCGGTTGATGACATTAAAAGACTAGAAGACTTAGGGGTTAAAGGAGTAATCTTCGGCAGAGCCTATTACGAAGGCAACCTTACTCTAAAAGATATTGAGAGTCTAGTTAAATAAAGGGCTAGAACGAGTAAGACAGTTTAAGGCTTACGTTTCTTCCCATTTCATCCGCATAGTATCTAAACCTATTGAGATAAGAGCGATAGCTTGTATTCAATAAATTGTCTACAGTAATATCAACTTGTAGTTCTTGATTTCTTACCGGTAAACCAAAGGCAGTACTTAAATTGAAAAGGGCATAACCTTCCGGTGGACTCACTAAATCAAAAATACTATCATCTGTTCCAAAGAGATCAACATCAGATCGATTGGCCTGCAATATTTCATTCACCGTAACTACTCTTGGAGCATTCAATTGCTCCTGAACTAGATTCACACCAAATGTTAATTCCCAATTATTGAGCTTAGAACTAGGAATCATATAGCTAAAATCTGATTGAAATTGATTAGCCGGAATATTCACAAGTGGTGCGTTAGTGTTTCTATCTTCGGCATAGATCAATGCGAGTCTACCCGAATAGCGCCATGAATCACTCAATTTGTAATTCAAATCAGTGTCAATTCCAATGAAGACAGCATCAGTTTGTCTATATCTAAATACCGGGAATGCACCTCTAATAGTTAAATCAACATCTTCAGGTCTCAGAAAAATGTAATCGTTAATCATATTCACATATCCTGATACATTTAGGCTGAATCTCTCTGTTTGCTTCTCTAGGGTTGTAAGCCATTTTATTGCCTTCTCAGTGCTTAATAACGGATTCCCTTCTTCTAAAGCAGCCGCTCCATGGTGAAGCCCCTCACTGTAAAGTTCATTTACATTTGGTGCCCTCCAAGCCGTTCCTAGGTTAGATCGAAGCGTCCAATTGTTGCTCAAAAAAGAAACGATCCCTAGTGAACCGGTCAGGTTATTAAAGTTGAATTCTGGTTTTTCTAGTTCATTGGCCCGATTAAAGCGCTTTACTAAATAGTACCTGTAATCATACCTAGCTCCAAATTCAAATTCAAGGTTAGGTAAAATATACCTTCCAATAAGATGCCCGCCTGCTGTTAGATTCTCGAAATCTGGAATTAGAGGCCTGACTCCTGTTTCAGAATCATTCTCATTGTTTTGATACATAAAGCTTGCACCAACATCCCATTTCCAATTGCCTCTAGCAACCATATCTAAATCTAAGTCTATGGTGTGCGTAACAAGATTAAGTGATAGTGCAGGTATAACAGACCTACCTGCCCTTCTTATGTCAAACTCTTTTCTGTCATTCACTTGAAAACCATATTGCACTGATAATTGACCTAGGTTTTCTACATCTACATGGCCATTGGCCTTCAACAGCTGGTGGTTAACCGCCTGATAAGGATTGTTGATATCGTAGCTAAAATCTGAAATAAATAGCGGTCTTTCTGCGCCAATAGCTCTTTCAAAATCAGTAAGGTTACCAATATGTGCCGATCGGAGAATACCTATCTCGGTATTGAAATTGCTGTAGAATAGTTCGGCACCGACATTGTTTTTATGATAACCTAAACCCATCGAAAAATTCTGCTCTTCCATACCGGTATTAGTCAATCGATAATCGGGCGTTCGAGCATCTCCTGCTTTTTTATATGTGCCCTGAACACGCCAACCAAATCCTGGCAAATTTTTGATTCCTCCTTCTAATAGGGCTGAAGAAGCATAAAGCCCGTTATTTGATGCTCCTAAAAGATTAACCTTTCCAGAAAGACCGGATTGCCTTGGTAACTCTGAAGGATTAACGAGTATAACTCCACCCATAGCATCAGAACCGTATTTCACCGCTGCGGCCCCTTTAATTAATCTTAAGTTACTCGCTACAAATGGGTCAATTTCCGGTGCGTGCTCTTGCCCCCATTGTTGTCCCTCTTGTCGTATACCATTATTAAGAATAAGAATTCTATTACTGTGAAGCCCATGAATAATAGGTTTAGCAATTGTAGGGCCCGTCTGTAAAATATTCACCCCGGTTATATTCTGTAATACCTCTCCTAAACTCTCACCAGCCGATTGTCTGAGTTGTGCTTGACTAACTTCAGTTCTTTCTATAGAAGCAATCTCCTCCACCTTATCTGTCTCGACAGTAACTTGATCTAGGACTTTTACATCTTGTCTTAGTGAAAATGTCTTTCTATACTTTTCCTCAGAACTTAGACTAATTTCTGCCTCTAGTTTGAGATAACTCACAGATGATATTTGGAGGCTATAATCTCCTGTACATAAGCCTTCAAAGATAAACTCACCCTTGCCATTAGATACGCCTCTTGTAGTATCTGATGACAAGATCAAAGCAACATTGGCAAAAGGAATTGGCTTTTTATCATCCGAAGACAGTATAATTCCAGATACAGAAGCATGACAGCCCTCTTGACCATAGGTCAACGAAAAGGAAAACATGAAAAGTAAGAAAAACGCCCAGCGCTGCATCATTGCGCAAAAGTATCTCTTTTTTGCAACAGAGTTGCAAAAATCATCAAAAGAATTCTAGATAACGCCAGATCCTTCTTTAGACCTGAATTTGTAAATGAGATAGTAGAAGATATTAAATCTAGACTCAGATTTAGTCTCTTTAATTTTAGGTTTATTCTCCTCTGTGGCTGGGTTAGGTAGTGGCCTTGCCGGAATAATGAGAATATCAGATTGTTTTGGTGTGTTTCCAGGAAGGTTGTCCGTATCTCTAATTTGAAAGCTTGGGCTAATTACCCTATCAGACCCTTCATTCTCTGGAATGGTATCTTGTGCTACTTGTTCAGCTTCCTCCTTAATGGGTAAGTTTTCTTCTCCCTGACCATATGCCACATTGCCAACGGCAAACATACCGAGTAAAGAAACAACCAATAATTTGTAGGCTTTTATATTCATAGCTTACTTTTGGGACGGCTAAAATAGCAAATTTTTGTTACTTGTGTAACGTAGGCTACGCAATTTTGTTTAGCTTTTTTCAAAAATCACTTCACAAAAATTCTAAAGAGATAACCCAATGGCTAATATTGAATGGCAAGATTTCGAGAAAGTAGAATTAAGAGTAGGTACTATCGTTAAAGTTTTGCAGTTTCCAGAGGCCAGAAAACCAGCATTCATATTAGAAATCGACTTAGGTTCAGACCTGGGAATTAAAAAATCAAGCGCTCAAATCACACATCATTACTCAGAAAAAGAGCTTTTAGGTAAGCAAGTTGTATGCGTAACGAACTTTGCTCCCAAACAAATTGGAAAGATTATGTCTGAGGTTTTAATCACGGGTTTTCCAGATCAAAACGGGGATGTAATCTTATGCACACCAGACAAGTTAACACCAAAAGGAGCTAAACTCTTTTGATTTGAAGACAAGTAAACTTTGCGAAATAATTGATGGTCAATTCTTAAATAAGACTGAGGATCAATACATTAACAGCATCTCTATAGATAGTAGAACCGCATTGGGTAAAAGCGATGAAGTGTTTTTTGCCCTGAAAGGAAATCACTTAGATGGACATGAATTCGTAGATGAACTCATTAAGAAAGGTACTATCAATTTTATTGTTGATAGAAGAATTGAGGTTCAGGAAAATGTTAATCTAATTCTGGTAGATGATGTGTTGTTGGCTCTTCAATCGGCTGCAAAGTTCAAGAGACAGAAATTCGATGGACAAGTCATCGGAATCACGGGAAGTAACGGAAAAACGATTGTAAAGGAGTGGTTAGCTACATTACTGGAAAATGACTATAACTTAGTAAAGTCTCCAGGTAGCTTCAATTCCCAAATTGGAGTTGCGCTTTCAACTTGGCAGCTAAATAATAAAGCCGATCTGGGAATATTTGAAGCAGGCATCTCCATGCCTCATGAAATGGCCAAAATTGAATCTCTAATCAGACCTCAACTTGGCATTTTCACAAATATTGGCCCAGCACATCAGGAGAATTTCAACTCATACGAGGAAAAGATAAAAGAGAAAATGAAGCTCTTCTCAAATTGTGACACCCTAATTCTTAGAGCCGACAACGAACAAATCTATTCAATGGCAAAAGAAATATACCCAAATAGAACCCTTTCTTGGACTACAGACATAGAGCAGCCTGCGGATGTGATGGTTCAAGTCGAACAAGGATTGATAAGGTTTAGACTTGGTGCAAAAGAATTCAAACTTGAGTCAACTTTCAACGATGAAGCTTCAATAGAGAACCTGATCCATAGCTTAATAGCAGCTGCTTACCTAGGTCAAGGGCAAGAGTCGATTCAGTCCGGAGTTAATAACCTCTCGACTCTTAAAATGAGGCTAAAAGCAATTAAAGGTACAAACGGCAACTACATTCTTGATGATAGCTACACCAATGATTTAGGAGGACTAGTAAAGGCCTTAGACTTTATGGAGAAACAAGGCCTTCAGAAATCACGGGTATTAATTCTTTCAGATTTTGGGACTAAAGCAAGCCCTTTAAAGCACTTAGAAAAATTAGCTCAACTCTTAACTGATAAACACATCGATCAATTTATTGGCATTGGCGAACAATTGACCGAGAATGCTAAACTATTCGCTTCCAATGCTTCTTTCTTTCCTGATGTATCTCAATTCTTGTCAGACTATCCACTAGATGATTTAAAGGACAGACTAATTCTCGTAAAGGGGTCAAGAAAATTCAAATTTGAGAGAATCTTATCGAGATTGGTACAAAGGCTACATAAAACGAGCTTAGAAATTGACCTTGACAAGGTCGTCAAAAACCTTTCTACCTACAGGTCAAAGCTCCAATCGAGCACCAAATTGATGGTTATGGTTAAGGCCTTGGCTTATGGGGCTGGAAGCTTCGAAATCGCCAGAATTCTTGAGTACCATAAAGTGGACTATTTGGCTGTTGCTTATACTGACGAAGGTAAAGAGCTGAGAGAAAAAGGAATTCATATACCAATAATGGTTATGAACGCTAGTCAAGATGATGGACCTACATTAGCCGCATATAACCTTGAACCAGAAGTATTCAGCATTGACCAACTCAAAAGTTATATTCAAGATTTTAGATTTTTAGGCAAAGACTTAAATGTCCATGTCATATTAAATACCGGAATGAATAGGCTCGGCTTTGAAGAGGAAAATATTGAAGAACTGAACAGAGTCTTACACACTGCGAAAGATGTAAATGTCAAAAGCATCTTCACACATTTGGCTGCAGCTGATGAAAACGCTCATCGCGACTTTACAATTGAGCAAGTCAAAAAATTCATATCTCTTTCGAAAAGGGTAGATATCGAACAAGCCAACCCACCTTTAAAGCATGTCCTAAATTCATCTGGCATTGCAGCTTTCTCTGAATACCAAATGGACATGGTTAGGTTAGGAATAGGCTTATATGGTTTAGACCCAACTAATCATATACAAAATGAACTTGTTTTCCCAAGTCATTTTAAGACCACCATTTCTCAGATTAGAGCAGTTAAAAAAGGAGAAAGTATTGGTTACGGAAGAAATGGAATCGCAGCTAGAGATTCTAAAATCGCAACCATCGCAGTAGGTTATGCCGATGGCTATACCAGAATGTTCGGCAATGGAAAAGCTAAGGTTAACATTAATGGCAGATTAGTACCAACCATAGGAAACATTTGTATGGATATGACCATGGTGGACGTAACTGACATTCATGCCAAAGAGGGAGATGAAGTTGTGCTTTTTGGAGAAAAACCAACTATCAATGATTTAGCAAAGGCGGCCGATACAATTCCTTACGAAATTCTAACCAACATAAACTCTAGAGTTAAAAGGGTATTCTTTGCAGAATAATTAACCCCCACAACCCAAGTTCTTCTTTAATGAGATGTCTTTTGGCAATCCGCCAAAATCCAGACCATCTTGATCAAAGCTTTTATGCACCTTTTCTTCTAGTGCCTTTAGCTTCTTAAGCTTATCTTCTTTTAAAGATTTCTTTTTCGACATAACTCTAAAACCTAAATTTAAGCTAATTGATTCCGATTCAAATTGAAACTCCTATCAAGCCAATTCCAACAGGTCGATAATGCCAATCTAATCCTTTTTAGAATCGTCTTTGGCTTTTTAATTTTTGCCGAAACTTTTGGCGCCATACTTACTGGCTGGATAAGAAGGGTAATGATTGAGCCTGATTTCAACTTTACGCTGATTGGATTAGAATGGATGCAGCCACCAGATGGTAGCTTTATGTATTTCTATTTTATCGCCATGGCCGTCTGTGGCATCTTAGTGATGATCGGCTTATACTATCGGCCGGCTATTATACTCTTTACGATTCTTTGGACGATCTCTTATTGGATGCAGAAAACTGCATACAACAATCACTACTACTTTCTTATACTGCTTGGTGTTTTCATGGCCATTCTTCCTGCTAACACTTATGCTTCATACGATGCAAAAAGAAACCCAAGCATAAAGTCACTAAGCTGTCCAAAATGGTGCTATACCATATTCATCATACAAATGTGGATTGTCTATTCATTTGCCTCAATTCATAAGCTTTATCCAGGATGGATTGATGGTGATTTTATATCTATGAATTTTGCAGGCAAGGCAGATATGCCAATAATCGGTTCAATTCTTCAAGAAGAATGGTTGCAGCAATTGATAGTAATTGGAGGCATCGTTTTCGATGGATTAGTAGTGTACTTTATGCTTTGGAAAAGAACACGAATGGCTGCTTTTTCCATTGGGATATTCTTTCATCTATTTAACTCGGTGGTCTTTCAGATCGGAATCTTCCCCTATTTGATGATTGGATTAGCCGCATTCTTTTTCGAACCTGAAACCATCAGAAAGCGCTTTTTCAAAAAGAAACCCGTATTCAGTATCAAACAAAGTCCTCAGACTAATTTATCGACAAAGCAGAAATATCTGGCTTATAGTCTAATCCTTTATTTTATCGTACAAATTGGTTTACCGTTAAGAAATCATCTGTATGAAGGAAATGTCTTTTATACAGAAGAAGGCCATAGGCTTTCGTGGCGAATGATGCTTCGCTATAAAATAGGCAGATGTACTTTTGAAGTAACCAATCCTAAAAATGACTCTACATGGGTGGTTAATCCATTTGACCATCTACAACCAAAACAAGCCAGAGGAATGTCGGGCAAACCTGATATGATATGGCAGTTTGCTCAATACTTAGAAAGCAAATATCAACAAGAAGGACTCGAGAATGTTGAAATAAGAACTATGTCATTCGTAAGGCTAAACTCGGGACCATATCACAAACTGATTGATCCAGAAGTAGATCTTACATCTGTCCCTTGGGAACGTTTTAAACATTCAGATTGGATTTTAAGCCCTGAGGATTAGATGATTTGTATTGTTTAAGAAGGTATGCAGCACTAACTTGCGCGCCTTAGAATAAATCTAAATAAGACTTGAAAAACTTATCTCAGCTTAAATTAAATGAGAAAGCGACCATAAAAGGGTTTACCGATGAGGTCTTATCTCTTAAGTTAATGGAGATGGGTTGTTTACCTGGTACTGAAGTCTCTATGCAATTAATAGCTCCATTAGGAGACCCAATTGCAATTGAAGTGGCGGGCTATCAATTATCATTAAGGAAACAAGAAGCATCGAGCATCTTGATTGAAGATCATTAATGTCGAATAAGGCTAGACTTAAAATTGCGCTTGTTGGAAATCCTAACTCCGGCAAAACTACACTGTTCAACTTACTAACGGGACTAAATCAACGTACTGGAAATTTTGCGGGTGTCACGGTTGATAAAAAATCAGGGTTTATCAAACTGGATAATGATCAGGAAGCGGAGATTATAGATCTACCTGGTACTTACAGTATCTATCCAAAGACCTTAGACGAGCGAATTGTGATGGATGTACTCTTAGATCAGAATCATCCACAACATCCTAATATCATTGTAGTAGTGGCTGATGCCTCTAACCTAAAAAGGAACCTGCTACTCTTCACCCAAATAAGGGACATGGGCATTCCATGCCTTTTGGCCTTGAATATGATTGATGTTGCCAACAAGCGAAATCTAAAATTCGATTTAAGAGGGCTTTCCATCGATCTAGGCGTGAAAATCATTCCAACAAATTCTAGAAATGGAGAGGGAATTAGTGAGTTAAAAAAAGCCCTAACTGAGCAATTAATTGTACCTAAAAGACCTTTTTATAGGATTGATGAATCAGCTATAAGCACTGTTGAAGCCATCAAAGCTGAATTAGGAGAAGAATCAGACTATCGTGCGTATCAACATGCTCATCAGTCAGAAAAACTCCGATTTTTGAACGATACTGAAAAGGCTAAAATCGAACAAATCAAAAGCCAAGAAGGCTTTAACAAAATACCAACTCAAACACAAGAAACACTTTCTCGATATGCTCAAATTTTCGATATCGTAGAAAAGAATGTAAAACAGCAGAATAAAGCACTTGCTGATATCACGCACAAGATTGACTATTTCACAACACACAAAGTATTTGGATATGTAATTTTCTTAGCCATCCTGACACTCATTTTTCAAGCTGTATTCGCTTGGTCAGAAGGTGCGATGGACGCTATTGAAAACGGAATAGGTGCTTTTGGCTCTTGGGTTGGAAACACCCTACCAGAAGGTGCTGTAAACGACCTTATTACTGACGGCATCATAGCTGGATTAGCCGGAGTGCTAGTCTTTATTCCTCAAATAGCAATTCTCTTCGGTTTTATCTCTTTACTAGAAGAATCAGGCTACATGTCTAGGGCTGTTTTTTTAATGGACAGACTCATGAAGCCTTTTGGTTTAAGTGGTAAGAGTGTGGTGCCGCTTGTTAGTGGAATGGCTTGTGCTATCCCAGCCATTATGGCTACAAGAACCATTGAAAGTTGGAAAGACAGGCTTATCACGATTTTTGTGACCCCTTTTATGAGCTGCTCGGCAAGGCTACCAGTCTATACATTGCTTATTGCTCTGGTTATTCCTGATGAGCGATTTTTAACCATTTTCAATCTTCAAGGATTTGTACTTACAGCCCTCTACCTGCTTGGTTTTTTCGCAGCTATTCTTTCAGCTTGGGCATTAAAACTTATTCTCAAGACCAAGGAAAAGAGTTACTTCATTATGGAGTTGCCTTCTTACAAATTTCCAAAGTTGAAAAACGTTGGACTTACGATGTATGACAAGTCCAAGACATTTGTAATAGAAGCAGGTAAAGTAATTCTGGCGATCTCGATTATTCTATGGGTACTAGCCTCTTATGGATTCAATGATGAGTTTAAGAATGCTGAAAGTATCGTTAAAGCCGAACATCAGGAGTTAGTAGGCACAGAAGAATTTGAAATTAAATTGAATGCTTACAAGTTAGAGCACTCCATGGCAGGAAGTTTTGGTAAGGTTATAGAACCTGTAATTGCTCCTTTGGGATATGACTGGAAGATTGGAATTGCTTTGATTACTTCCTTTGCAGCTAGAGAAGTATTTGTCGGCACCATGTCTACCATTTATAGTATAGGTGCAGCTGATGATGATGAAGCGACAATAAAAGAGATGCTAAGCAGAGAAATCGATCCTAAAACTGGTGAAGCATTTTACACGCCTGCTCTGGGTTTATCACTAATGGTATTCTACGCTTTTGCCATGCAATGTATGAGTACGCTGGCAGTGGTCTACCGAGAAACTAAAGGTTGGAGATGGCCAATTCTACAAATGATTTATATGACGGCTGTTGCGTACTTAGCGGCTTTTGCAACATATCAAATCTTTAATTAGGCCTGTAATCTAGAGGAAGCCAGTCAGAAAACGCTCCCCAACGCCACCATCCAGCCACTAAGATATTCTGTGGTTGAAGAAACTGGCCAGGATAACTGATAAGTGTTCTATCATTCAAGAAGAAAATAATCGACTTCTGAAAGAGATCAACATCTGTAACATCTAGCCCAAAAACTTGATAACTCGATAGACTCGCATTGTCACTTAATGCTATTGAAGACCTCACTTTCTTATCTGTATACTTATAGTTACCACTCTTAGATGTACTTCTATAAAGTTTCTTGTAATCCGAATCCTCGAATTCTTTCTTGTAAGTTATCTCTATGTCTGACGATGCTGATAGGTAGTACAAGTCTTCTTGATTAGCTTCTTCCAAAGTCAAAATATCTTCAATAGGCATAGGATTTAATGGTGTAGTATATTCGGAAGTAATTGAATCATAATTAACTACGTTTAAAGCAAAGCCTTCTTCGGTTAGAGTGCCTTCTATCAATGAATTAAGGAAATGATTTTCGGATCCATAGTAAGCCTTCTCTCTTTCCAGACCCCACTTACTATATCGCTTTCTAGACTTGGTTTCTAACTCAGAAAATCTGGCTTTACCCAGAACCATTTTCAACCCATTCTCAAACTTAAATTCTTCCAGAAGATAAGACACGCGATATCCAAGTGCATAGTTCTCTACATAAAGTATATCATCAGCTGTAACTCGATAATTGTCCAGAGAATCTAGTACCTCAAACTTGAGGACTTCTGGGTTAACAATCTTACATTTCTCTGCATTCTCCGATCCGCCTAAAAATTCTGCTTCAAACCTCTTATAAAGCCTCCTTTGATTTCGAAACCTTTTCCTTCTTAGAGCCCTTCCCATAACATTTATGGTTTCAAGAGAAACCGGATCCAAGTCTAATTCCAATACGAATGTTCTGCCTTCTAGCGTTTGATCTGCAGTAAAGGCGACCGTTCTTGATTCATAACCAACATATGAAGCAACCAAGTTGAACCTTGTCTTTGGCACATCTTCAATTAGAAATTCACCATCTTGATCAGAGGCAGCTCCTTGCGTACTATTCTGGATAAAAACATTTGCGAAGGGTAAAGGTGATCCATTGCTGGCATCTACTACTCTACCTTTAAGAACTCGCTCATTGTAGACTTTTTTGAGTATGATAACCGTTCCATTTTTCTCACGATAGAAAAGATTAATGTCCACCAAAATGTCTTGAAGTATCTGCCTTATCTCAGCCCTGTTATAGCTTTCATTAACTCTGGCACCCCTTGGAATAATACTGGTGTTGTATGAAAAATTAATGCCTGTTAAGCGAGTGAGCTGGCGTAAGGCCGACTGTACTGTTGCATTGGTAAACTGTATGGTAAGCTTTTGACATAAACGATCTGAACTATCTGTTTGGGCAGATAAAAAAATAGTGAATAGCAAAAAAATGCAACACAGAAATTGCTTGCGCATGCACCAATTTAATTAGTACATGCCTTTCCGTCTAATATTAAAGTGTTTTCTTTTGAATAGGTTGCCTTGATGTCAGAATCAGTGAAAGTTAGTTGAATGAGTTCAACTATTTCTGTAAGTGACTTATTTGAGTAAGTAGCAGTTAAAGGACAATTCCTAATATCACCTTTCAATTCGATAGATATCGAGTAGGTATTTTCTAAATCCTTAGCAACCTCAGCTATCGGAGTATTTTCAAACACAAGCTTGCCCGTCCACCAAGCTGCATAGTTATCGTTTGTCATTTCTTGAGTAGAGATCGATTCAGCCTTTTTATCCAAGATAGCTCTAGTACCCGCGGCTACTTCATTAATCTGATCTTCATTGCTAGCAGAAGTGAAGTTAACTAAGCCTTCTCTTACATTAAGCTCTACAGACTGATTTGGATAGGCGCTTAAATCGAAACTAGTTCCTAGTACTTTAACAGCGCTTCTGTCCGTTCTAATTACAAACGGTAGCGCTTCATTTCTTTGAACATCAAAATCTGCTCCTCCGGAAAGTTCAACAGACCTATGCATATCACCAAATCCTTCTTCATAAGACAAGGTTGAATTAGCCTTAAGCTTAATGCTACTTCCATCAGGTAGCGTAATTTCTTTAAACTCCGTACTAGCAACATGCATAATCGAAGTTGGCTCTCTTTCTATGACCCCGGTATAATCCGAGAGAAAATAACCTGTCGTTAAAACAATGATTAATGTAGCTGCAATCTTTAAGAAAGTAAATCGTCTTCTAGATGCTAATGGAATAGTTCTGGTGAGATTTTTTTCTGTTGATTGAGCAACTTTACCCCAAGCTTTCTCAACATCAAAGCCTTGATTATCAGAATTCTCTACTGAATGCCACGCATTGAGTGCTAACCTGAATTCTTCATTCAAGTCATCGTTTGCAGCTAGTTTTTGCTCAAAATCAATCTTTTCTGCCTCATTAAGTTCATTAGCCAAATATTTGGCCATCAACTCTTCCATTTTTATATAATAATTAATCGTGCGTAAAGGTAACAACCAAAAAGTCGCTCACCCTTACATCAAATTCAATAAAAGTATAAATAATGTTAAATAGTCTTTTAAGCTGTTTCTCAGCAGCTTAAGTGCTTTACCCATATGCACCTCAACTGTCTTTTTTGATATCCCTAATTCATCTGCTATTTCATGATATTTCAAGCCTTCTTCTCTGCTCATTCTGAACACCCGTTGACATTGAGGAGGCAATTCTTCCAAAGCATCTTTTATTCTTTTTTGTAGTTCAAAGTCAGGCTGGTGACTTACAAAACTAGATTGAATCTCATTAATGCGTTCTTGCTTCTTATTTACATAAGTAGCCACAACCTTTTTATGCTTCAGATAATTCAACGCTGTATTATATGCTGCTCTAAAAAGATAAGACCTAAAAGAAATATCCTCTCTTATGAGCTCTCTTTTCTCCCATAAGTTCACAAATGTGGCCTGAACGATTTCTTCTGTAGTATCCTGATCTTTTATAACTCGAATAACATACCTACACACTGGCTCGTAATAGGTTTTGAAGAGCGCCTCAAAGGCAGAGTTTTCCCCTTTGATAAATCGCTTTAATAAGTCGAAATCTTCTTGAGACACTTTTTAGGTTTGATCAAAATTGAAGATATAAATAATTGTAAAAGCTACGAAACTGTGAGTTTTGTAGTTTCGGCACGCGAATCAAATCTATACCGATTAAAAGAACGAACAATTGAAAGAAACATTAGATCATTTTTTTGAATCTCGTATAAAAGCAGAAGAGGCAAAAGTAAAAGACCTTAGCGGTAAGAGCAGAAGTTTTGCAGCAGCAAGAATCGCCCTTTTTCTGGCCATAGGTTTTGGTATTATTTGGTTTGCAAACAATAACGAGCCTAATGCACTGGTCGTCACTCTTGTGGCTGGCATCTTAGCCTTCTTCGTGTTAATGATTAGACATAGCAAGATTAAGTTCGAGCTATCTCTAGCACAATCTCGTTTAACGGTTAATAAAGAAGAGTTACTCCGTCTTCATTTACAGATTAATGATCTAGATAGTGGAAAAGAATTCTATGATATTTTTCACCCTTATCACGAAGATCTAGATGTATATGGAAAACACTCTTTGTTTCAATTAATCAACAGAACAACTACTGAACACGGCAAAAAAACGATCGCTAAATGGTTTGATGCTCCAGCCTCCAATGAGACCATATTACAAAGACAAGCATCACAAAAAGAGCTCAAGGGGAAAGTAGACTTAAGACAAAACTTTCAGGCGTTTGGTCTAATCTTTAAAGAGAGAACAGACCCTAAAGACTTATTGGATTGGCTTACCGAATCTAAAAATCAGTCTTCACCTACATTTCTAAAAATTGCTTTGGCTATTCTGCCTTTAGCAACATTAACTACAATCGGATTAAGTATTGCCAGCATTATCCCTCATCAAATCCCTATTATCTTCTGCTTTATAAATGCTGGTTTCCTGTTGTCTGTGTTTAAAAAACTAGAGCAAATCACTAAGAAGACCGAAAGCGGATATAAATCCTTAAAAGTACTCAGACACCATATAGAATTACTTGAAAATGAACATTTCGAATCTACTCAGCTAAGTGCAATTCAAGACAAGCTAAGAACAGATACGTCAAAAGCTTCTCAGTTCATTCATCAACTCCATAATATTCTAGACAATCTTCAGAATAGGGCGAATCTTATGTATGTGATTTTTGATGTGATTTTGCTCTTAGATGTTTACTGGTACATTAAAATCCAGAATTGGAAAACGAAAAACAATGTGGATTTAAACGTTTGGTTTGAAAGTATCGGAGAATTCGAGGCAATCTCCAGTATAGCAGGTTTCAGTCATCTTAATCCAGATTATACTTTACCAGAACTCACAGATTCACCTTATACCATAGATGCAAAGGCACTTGGTCATCCACTTATAAAACCTCAATCTAGAATTTCTAACGATTTTCAGTTCAAAGGTAAGGGTGGAGTATGTCTAATTACAGGCTCTAACATGAGTGGGAAAAGTACATTTTTGCGTACTGTCGGGGTAAACTGCATTCTAGGTCTAATGGGTGCTCCTGTTTGTGCCAAGGAAATGACACTGGGCCAACTGAAGGTTTTTACGAGTATGAGAAGCAAAGATGACTTGGAAGAAAATGTTTCATCTTTCTACGCTGAGCTCAAAAGACTGAAACAACTATTAGGCTACATCGATGGAGACGTTCCAATTCTCTACATGATTGACGAAGTACTTAAAGGAACTAACTCAGATGATAGACACAAAGGAGCAATCGCTTTAATAAAGCAACTCAATAGTGCAGATGCTTTTGGTTTTGTCTCTACACATGATATTGAGTTGGGTAATATAACCAATCAATTGAACCATGTTAAGAATTACAGCTTTAACAGTGTCATAGAGGGAGATGAAATAATTTTTGATTACAAACTCACAGAAGGAATCTGTAAAAGCTTTAATGCAACCAAATTAATGCAGAATATGGGAATTGAAATTCCCGACTAGTTGTACTCAAATTGAATTGGTTAAATTGCGCCCAATAAGTCAATTATGAACTTCGATTCCAATTTGAATATAGGTGTTTTAGGCGGTGGCCAGTTAGGCCGAATGATGATCCAATCCGCTATAGATTTTAATCTGAACATTCATTCTCTTGACCCTGATGCAAATGCCCCATGTAAAAATATAGCTACAAGCTTTACACAAGGTGCACTAACAGATTACGAAACGGTAATGGCATTTGGAGCAGATAAAGACCTGCTCACCATTGAAATAGAAAATGTAAATACTCAAGCGCTCAAAGATTTAAAAGCAAAAGGCAAAAAGGTTTTTCCTCAACCAGAAATTGTTGAATTGATTCAGAATAAGTTAGAGCAAAAGAAATTTTATAGCGCTAATAATATTCCAACATCTCCTTTCTGGGAGGTTAAAGATCAAACGGATGTCGAAGCTTTATCCGATAAACTACCATTTGTCAATAAACTGGCAACAGGTGGTTACGATGGCCGAGGTGTTCAAGTCATTAAGAACGAAGAAGGATTAGGTAAAGCCTTTGATGCTCCCGGTTTTGTTGAGGAGTTAGTAGACTTTGAAAAAGAACTGGCGGTAATAGTAGCCAGAAATGAAAATGGTGAAATGAAAACCTTTCCTACAGTCGAAATGGTATTTCACCCAGTTCATAACCTAGTGGAGTATCTCTTCTCTCCGGCCAAAATCAGTAATGAGGTTGAAGAAGCTGCTCAAAGTTTAGCGAAGGATGTAATATCTAAATTGGATATGGTTGGCCTATTAGCCATTGAAATGTTTCTAACAAAAGACGGCCGTCTACTAGTAAATGAGGTTGCTCCTCGAACACACAATAGTGGTCATCAGACCATTGAAGGAAATGTAACTTCTCAATTCGAACAACACATAAGAGCTATTTGTAATTGGCCTCTTGGAGATACGCAGACACTTAGACCTTCAGCCATGGTAAACCTTTTGGGAGCAGATGGCTACACAGGTGAAGCCATATATGAGGGCATGAATTCGGTGTTGGCCCAAGAAGGTGTTCATGTACATCTTTATGGTAAAAAGCTAACCAAACCATTCCGCAAAATGGGACACATCACGGTCTGTGACACTGATGTGGCACGCTTAGAGGAAAAGGTTAACTTCGTGAAAACTAATCTTAAAGTAAAAGCATGAGCAATCCACAAGTTGGAATCATAATGGGTAGTACGTCAGACTTAAGAATCATGACAGATGCCGCTGACATTCTAGACGAATTAGGAGTAAGCTATGAGCTGACCATAGTCTCTGCTCACAGAACACCTGAAAGACTTTTTGATTATTCTAAATCGGCTAAATCTAAAGGTTTGAAAGCAATAATTGCTGGTGCTGGAGGTGCTGCTCATCTTCCTGGAATGGTAGCCTCCTTAACATCATTACCAGTAATTGGTGTACCAGTTAAATCTAGTAATTCAATAGACGGCTGGGATTCAGTTTTGAGTATACTCCAAATGCCAGGAGGAGTACCCGTAGCCACGGTTGCCTTAGATGGTGCAAAAAATGCAGGAATCTTGGCAGCTCAGATTGTTGGTGCCTTTGATCAAACCATTGGCAACAACCTTGATGCCTACAAGGAAGGACTTAAAGACAAGGTAATTGCAGGTGCTGAAAAGATAGAAAAAGAAGGATTTCGTTAATTAGAAATCGTATCTGTAATCTGTCGATTTATACTCAAAATCGAACCAATATTCGTACTGACTGTACTCAATTGCATCCGGAACAAAACCAACAGGAGTTTCTACCCCAGTTATACTTGAGCTTAAAAATGAGTTTCTAATATCCTTTGCCTGATTAAATGGCAAACGCGACACCTGAATAAACTCTTGACCTTCTTTAAAATGTGGATTGACCTTTTTCATAATTTGTTATGCAAGCATACTAAAGACGCGGTGCATAAAGAAAAGTTATCCGTTACCGATTTATTATGAGTCTTTTATGAGCAAGGTAATCTCTAATTATCTTTTTTCTTCTTCTTTTTCTTAAGAAGTCCTTTCAAAGCACCCTTTGCCTTGTCTTTTACATTCTTGAGCTGGGCATCAACAGAATCTTTTTGTAAACCCAGTTTATTCGCAGCAAGAGTCGATATAGTGTCTTTCTTGGCACTGATTAAAGAGTCGGCTAACACAGTGATAGAATCTTTCTTTGACTCAACAAAAACAGTTGCCGAATCTTTCACTTGATTCACTTTGTCGTCAGCTACCTGTTTTACACTATCAGACTTTGCTTTTACTTCTGCCTTTATCGTGTTGGTGACTTGCTCATTAAAGGTTTCTCCCTTTTCAGATTGTACACTTTTTACTCCAAATTTCGGCTGGGTAAAAGTGCCTGTCATGCCAATAGTCATAACCAGATTCTGACCTACTAGATTTTGCTGGCTTCCTACAAGATCAGACACGATAGTATTTAATTGATTCCCCACCTTTCCCGAAGGGATATTCATATTGATATTGTAATCCACACTTCCATCGATTCCCGTACTGCCAAATATTTGGGATTCATAATCGCCTAACTTTAAGTCAAATGGTTTAACAAATAATCGTCCATCTTTGATCTCTGCCTGCATCTTAACTTTTTCTAAAGTGGCACTGGCAATATCGGCCAATTTTGTAACACCACTCAAACCTGATAGGAGTTCTGAATTGCCTAAACTCGCTTCCAGCACCTCAATTAATCCAACGCCTGAAAGTGTAGCCAAATCAGGCATTAAATCTTCTCCTAGTTCACCACTAATTCTAAAGTTAGTATTAAAAAGACCTGTCATATTCTGTGCTACCGGTGCATAGGATTGAATAAGGCTTACAGATTGAAAAGACTGAGGTATAGAGATATTGTCTAGATCTAGTCCGAAATCAAAAAAGGGTTTCTCAACCGCACTATTGTACGAACCATTAATACCAAGCGAGCCATTAAATAAGTCCATACCAGAATCATTGAAAGAAACAATGCCATTAGAGATATCTAGCCTGCCTTTTGCATTCTTGAAATTCAAATCGTTGTAATTGATTTGGTTTACAGTTATGGAGGCATTGAAATCAATATTTTCAGGTATTCTGATTAATCCATAATCTGATTCCTCTTCAACTTCATCAGTTGAAGGGTCAGAAGACGTCATCCATTCATTAATATTGAGCTCATTAGCCCTGCCTTTGAATTCACCTTTAAGCACTTCATCGGATAAAGCGAATCCGATAAAATTAGAAACCTTCCCATCTGCTTGAAAAGTCGTTGACTTGGTTTTACCCGACATGTTCGAAAGCACAATGTCGTTGTTGTTGAATGTAAGATCTGCTTGATCAATAGAAACAGAAAGGTATTCAAGGTCATTATAGACCAGAGACTGTATTTTTAAATCGCCTTCAAAAGGTAGTTCATCATATGCCTCTTTCTCAACTAGGGTATAATCTCCACTACTCTTAACATTCGAACTTAGTATACCCTCAAGTAAAACTCCATCTTGTGGGTAAAGTGTGTTTACCAATGTCAAGTCTAAGTCACCCTTAGCTTCAAGGTCCCATTTGTAATTTGAGAGGTTAGACAAGAATAGTTTAGCCTCAAACGGAGAATCACCTACTCTGAATGATAGTGGAGCAACTTCTATGCTGGTTTCTTCTAATCGACCACTTGGATTGGCTATCTGTAAACCAAGATTAAACTCTTCAATCCTTTCAGGATAATTTTCATAGGCAAATGCACCATTCGCTACGTTAAGACCAAAATTAAATGAGGGCATGCTCTTCTCACTGTAAACACCCGATAAAGCACCCTGAAAATCCAAAGTACCTTTAGCTTCTAGGTTATCCATTGACGATCTATAGATACCCGGAACGAGAGAAAGCAATTGCGAGAAAGTGGCTTCGGGTGCATTAAATTCTAAGTCCATTGTATAGCCTTCTTCAAGGAGACCAAATGATCCATCAGCTTGCAAAGGGAAAGTATTGATCAAGAATTGATTCTGCTTAAAAGTGTAAGTAGAATTAATAAGGTCCATTCCTAAAGTCACATCGAGTTCCACCTCCTTATCTTCCAAATAATCAATCCCTGCATAATTGAAATCATAGAAGTTTAAAGCACCTGTGGTGACTAAATCAAAAATATCATTCTCAAAATTACCATCCCCTGACACATTGATGTCTTCAAGCTGCAAAAAGACCTCAGTAGATTGGTCAAAATAGATAAACTCACCTTCTAAGATTTCAAAATGATTTATACCAAATGAAACCTCAGTACTTGCTTCAACTTCAGCAGTCTGCTCCTCCTTAGATATTTTAGTAATGTCATAATTGGCAGAGCCATCTGCCAATGTTAAGATGACAATAGATGGGCTTGTTAAGGTGATTGACTTCGCCCCAATTTCTTTACCTGAAATTACATCTAATGCATTAATGGTTATACTCGCCTCTTGCGCAGATAAGAGTGTGTCTCCTTCAAAAATTTCCACTCCGATAATTCCCATTTCAGCAATGCTTAATGTGAAATCTGGAAAATTAGGAATGAGCGAAAGATTAACATCAGCAAAGAATAACTCTGCATTCACATTTTGAGCAAAGGCATCAAGAATGGCTTGTTTTATCTTGTCTTTAAAAAAAGTAGGGAAGATTAAAACAACTAGAATTAACGTTGTAAAAAAAATGACGAGGACCCTCGTGAAACGCTTCATAAATTGACCTTTCACGCAATTTACCTATAAGGCAAACCTTATGATAGGGAAATGAAATTCTTCAAAATTTCTTAATAATCAATTGGTTCTTTTGAGGGACCTAATCTTTCTAGGGCCATACCATAACCAAAGGCCTGAAAGTAGTAAGACAACCAGTCCAATACCGAGGATATTCATGGATACCAGTTTGAAAAAATCAGAAATGATAGAGCCATCATGAATATGTTCTATCCAGTCTGAATGTCTTTTCGCCACGGATAATACTTCTAAAGATGTTGCATCAACCTGAGCTTCCCAGCTGCCAGTATCAAAAATTACCTTAGCAATACCTTTTGTAGGTCTATATTCAACTCTATCTAGGTTTTCACTTGTTAACCCTAAAGAATCAACCGCCATTAAAGCAGCCTGGGCAAGTTCTTCTACAGGTCTATAGCTACTCAAATCCAATGATTCGCCTTTCTGTGTTGGAGGTTGCAGAACATCAACGTTTTTCTTCCATGCTAAAAGAATTCCGGTCAAAGCACTGATTAAGAGTAGTACAGAAAGCACAATACCCAAAAGTTTGTGTACCCTTCTATAACCTCTAACCGATTTGGCAATTCTTCTTGATTTCATAAATCCAGCGCAAGAAGATCAAAAACCACTATTAAGACAAGTTAACATACGTAATATATGTATAGACTTATTCCCATTAATTCTATTACTATATCACTAATATGTCATTCATAATTTACATAATTTTGACTTATGTTAATTTAATGTTACCTTAGTATTATCTCAATTGGATAGAAACACAAGGTTTCAAGACGAAAAGAATGAGGCAAGGGGCAACGATATTGACAATTTGTTTTCTACTCTTAAGTCCGAATATATTCGGGCAAGCATCCCCTACGCATGAATCAGATCTACACTATCCAGAATCTCTTAATGTATTCTTTTTTCAGAAAGAAAACCCTCATCAAATAAATCATATAATTAAGTCTCACAAACGTTTTAGAAAGCTTATTAATCAATTGAGAAATGAAAGAGAGAGACGAGATAATGAACATGATTTTCTTAGAAGCATATTCAATAAAGTACACAATAAGCATTTAAGATTCTACGATAAGTATGCTGTTATGCATGAAACTCTGGGCACAGGAAGTTACGGTTGTGTAACGGGAACTGCTCTTTATGCAACTATCTTAAGTGCCTTTGATTTTGATTTCGACATCATAGAATTACCCAATCATGTTTTTATTCAAGTAACTGGTGAGGAAGGTTATTACATTTTTGAATCCACTTTGCCTTTGACAGGATTTAGGAGGCTAAAACATAGCATAATGGCCAATTCGCAACATTTAGATGGAGACTATCGTAAAATCATGTCCCAGCAGATAGTTGGGAATGAAAGCACCGTTAAGGACTCTATTAATCTGCCATATAGAACCATCTGTCTAACGGAACTTGCAGGTTTGCAGCAATTTAATGAGGCAGTAAGATTCTATAAAGCAGAGAATTTTAAGGAGTCCATAAACCATGCTACAAAAGCATACAATTTATATCCATCAAAAAGAAATCAAGAGCTCATGCAGCTGATAGTAAATAAAATAATCAAACACGAGTTATTAACCGGAGAACTCAAAGATCAATACCTGAACCATTATGTAAGTCTGGTAAAGAAGAACAAACTAAGTCAGACGAAGTAAGCCTACTCTAGTTTAAGAACCGTAAACTCCACTCTTCTATTAAGTGCTCTACCCCAATTCGTTCTGTTTGTAGCAATTGGTACTTTTTCGCCATACCACACAAAACGTAAACGCTCTTTCTTAATACCTAAAGACATAATCGCTTTTCTTACGGCTTCCACCCTCCTTCCGGCTAGATCCACATTGTATGCATCGGTACCATAAGCATCTGTATGGCCAGCTAATTCTACTACCGCATTAGGATAGTCATTCATGAACTTTACTAGATTCCTTATCTCAATCCAAGACTGTTTCTTGAGTAAATCTCTATCAAAATCGAAGAATACATTTCTAATGATAAAAGACCGACCCGGTGCAGCTTTCACAACCTTCACAGCAACAGGAACAACAGGAGATTGCACATTTTGAATAATAGCATTTGGACTTAATTCAGGTAGTCCCAGCTCACGTCTTTGCGCATTTAATACTTCAAACGTATCTCTCTTTAATTCCGGTAGTGCCAATGTAATCGCCACCGCCTTTACAACATCCTCAGGTACTCTGATTGGCGAACCTAATTCTAACTGAACACTATCAAGATCCAATTTGTCTAACGTAACCGCATAGACATTTAAATCAGAAACATCGAGTAGGTCTACCGTAGAACCAACAGGAATGTAGCCAGGTACAACCGCACGATAAGAATATATCTCATCTGCCGGTAGCTCAATACAATAGTTACCTCCGGCATCTGTTCTTACTCTTCCCACTTCTACCCCATCTCGTAATCTCGAGAACACTACCTCAGCATCTAAAGGAAGGCGTGTATCTGGATCTATAATCTGACCACATAGAGATACAAGGCGAAGTTGCTGAGTTACTAAAGGCAACGTAAATGAATGAATATCTAAGTTATTACCCTCAACCTCACGACAGAAGTAACCGAAAGAACCATCTTTAGGAATAAATAGAAACATATCATCAACTTCCGAATTGATGATGGGCCCCAAATTCTCTGGCTCCGTCCAACTTTGCCAAGAATTATCAAGTCTTCTCGTCATAAACAAATCCTTATCCCCATAGCCACTATGGCCATTAGATGAGAAAAACAGCGTCTTTCTATCTGGCATTAAGAATTGACCTTCTTCCTCGCCTGCCGTATTAATTACAGGCCCCATATGGATAGGCTCTGTCCAAAGCCCGTCTTTTTGTAGAAAACTCACATATAGATCCCGTAGACCTTCGGTACCTCTTCCCTCTTCCGAGATCAGCAAGATTTCACTATCGGGTGTCAACCAGAAGTTTACATTCTCATGAACATTGAGGTCATTATAGATTTTAAGATTTTGCGGGTACGTCCAAGTGGTTTCATTTAATCTTCTACTCTTAGAAATACCATAATTCATACCTCCTGGCAGATACTCATTCCCTAGTATGATGTATTCTTCTTCTTCTAGTAAAAAGGAACTGATAAAGTTGGGGTCGAGGTTGTTCAGTGGCTCTCCGATATTTCTAGCCAAGCCCCAGTCTTGTGTTCCATTATCAAAATCTGAATACCAGATATCCTCTAAGTCATCTAGTCCACCCACATTCTCTTCATGTCCTCTTCTACTGAAATAAAGTGTCTTTTTATCTCTAGTAAGCAAAGGTTTGATCTCACGTTTATCACTATTGACTAGATCATTCAATCTATATACCTGAAGCCTCGTATTAATATTGGGCATGAGATTGATTTTCGCCTCAATAGGATCTGTTGAGTTGGAGACTCCAATACAGTCGATATCAGAAAAGCCATCTAAAGCACGGCCATCTAATACAACTTTCAGTGCCTTAACATTGTAGCCTGTCTTCTCAATAAAAATCCTAAACATACGCCACTGTTCCCTTACAGGACCTGGCTGCTGTTCAAATACTTTATACTCATTGTCCTCCTCATCATAAGCATAAATTTCACTTATAGAACCTGGATTGTATGTTTCACCTATTGCGATTTGAACAATCGGCATAGGCAGATCAAATTCAACTTTTATATAGTCAACTGTATTTGGCTTGTATGGTCGCCACGCATTTGGGTTACTACCACCGCTAGGAAGGATATTTGGCTTGAGGAGAGCTTGCCTTGAAGAGTTCTCTAACTCTGTAAACTCAGAGGATACTTCTAATACCGCTGTTGCCCATTGCACAGTAGTCTGCGCATGAGTATATATCCATGCAGATAAAAAAATGAGTAGTATTAGGTATTGCCTCATCGGTGAGCGCTCTAAAACGCCTCTTAAATTAGGCAAAAATTATGTCTTTGCCCCTAAGAATCACTGAGATGTGTATTTCTGTTTTAAGCTTTTGACCTACAAAATTCTGTATTTCAAAGCTATTTTCTAGTTAGATGCTGAAATAGTAAGGTCTTCCCAGGTCTTAGGAATGTCTGAAAGCTTTTTATCCAATAGTGAAGTTACGGCTTCAAACTTGTCTAGTTGATCTGTTTTAAGCGGCTTATCAGCAGGCAACTTTTCATTCAAAAAGTCAACCTGTTTGCCGTTTTTCCAGAACCTGAAGCAAAGATGATAACCCGTTGCTAAACCGGTTTTACCTACATAACCAATGATATCGCCTCTTTTCACCCTTTGGCCTCTTTTGAATTTACCAAAACGACTCATATGCAGATAACCTGTGGTATAGGTATTATTATGCTTAATTTTTACATAGTTACCATTACCATTAGTCCAGCCCCTATTTATTATCAATCCATCAGCAGCAGCCTTAATCGGAGTTCCTCTTCCGGCTGCATAATCTGTTCCCAAATGCGGTGTTCTCCTCTTAAGTACCGGATGAAATCTTCTAGGATTATAGCGAGAAGAAATTCTCGAGAACTCAACAGGGTATCTTAAAAAAGCTCTTTGGACACTTTCTCCTTGATCATCGAAATAATTCAAACCATCGCCTTGATCATAGCCATAAGCCATGTAGGAGTTCTTCATATGATTGAACTCGGCTCCAATAATATTGCCTATTCCCACAGATTCACCATCCACAATACGGTCTTCATAGATTACCTTAAACCAGTCACCTCTATGAATACCTCTCATATTCAGCACCCAGCCATAGATATCCGCCATAGCGTTTACCAGTGCTGGTGAGCCTCCTTCTGCTATAATGGTATTATTGAGATTTTCAGTAATAACCCCAGCCATAGTTCTTTCTACAATTTGAACTTCTTTTTGGTGTTTGCTCACGGCCAATGTATCCTCAATTTGATACACTACATATTCAAGATCGTTTGGTTCATAAACGAAATACGCTGCATTTTTTTGCCCGTTCTCCTCTTTATAGAAAATGCTGTATTTACGGTTAGTAACAAGCTTGCGAACACTATGCACAGGACGGCTAATTTGTTCAAACATACTTATCTGATAAGCTGATACATTATAAGGCATCAAAATATCAGCGAAAGTCTGGCTCCACTTGATTTTACCCTCCTTAACCTCAAAGAGATTGAGTGGCAACCCGAACTTATATTGTTCTTCTATTCTCTCAAGCTCAGTAACCTGAGGTGCTTCAAAAATATCTTCGGAAATTGGGGTTTGGGGAGAGTCCCAAAGTACGTAGCCTATCCATAAAGCGACTGCCAAGAGGCTACCTAAAATGATGAAATTTCGTTTGTTCATGACCTATGCAAAACCCTACAACGGCAAATTACGCTTTTTAAGATGTAAAGCACTAAAAACTTTATAGCTAAACCCAATTTAGTCTTAAGCTGTTCAGAACTACGCTAACTGATGAAATAGCCATTGCTAATCCTGCAAGCATTGGGTCCATTAAATAACCTGTCAGCGGATAGAGTAATCCAGCAGCAACGGGAATGGCTAAAACATTATAAACGAATGCCCAGAATAGGTTCTGCCTCATGATAGAATTGGTTGCCCTAGAAAGCTTGAAAAGCTGCATCAACTTTTCCAATTTTCCTGAAGCGATTGTAACTCCTGCGGTATTCATCGCCACATCGGCACCAGTACCCATTGCTATCCCTAAATCTGCAGTTGCTAACGCTGGCGCATCATTTATACCATCTCCCGCAAAAGCAACTTTTCCTTTTGACTTGGCCAATTTTACAATTTCTGCTTTCTGAGCTGGCATTAGCCTAGATTGGTATTTCTTGATACCCGTAGCATAAGCCACTTTTGCTACAGCCTCTTCATTATCTCCTGAAAGAATCTCAAGCTGTAAATTCAAGCGATTGAGTTTAACGGCTAATTCCGAGAATCCAGATTTTACAGCGTCCGATAATGCATAAATGGCCAAGACTTCACTCCCTCTTAAAAACAACAACCCTGTTCCTCCACTTTTTTGTATATCTGAAACAGATAGTTTTTGCTCTTTATTCAAGGCCGCCTTATTATAATCAAGCGGAACAATCCTATAAGTATTATCTCCTATAAATGTCTCTAAACCTATACCCGGCAATGTCTTAATGTTTGTAATTGGAAATGGGAATAGGCTATATTTTGATTTTAAGTGCTTACAAACAGCATCAGCAATAGGATGAACCGAGGAACTCTCCATACTGAATAGAATGCTCAATAGTTCTAACTTCTGCTCGTCTGGGAAGTATAACTGCTCATTTTCAACACTAAGGGTCCCTTCAGAGATTGTACCTGTCTTGTCTAAAAAAATATGATTAACATCTTTTGCTACTTGAAGTGCCTCAGCGTCTTTTACTAGAATCCCCGACTTGGCCGCTTTACCTATTCCTACCATAATGGCCATTGGCGTTGCGAGACCCAATGCACATGGACAAGCAATTATTAAGACATTAAAGGTGTTGATAAAAGCAAAAGTAGATTGGGACTGATCTGAAAAATACCACACGGCACCTGTTATCAGAGCAATTACTAATACGATTGGAACAAATACGGCAGCGATCTTATCGGCCAACTTTTGGGCAGATGCCTTTGAACCCATTGCTTGCTGCACAAGTTTTATCACTTGCTGAAGCTTGGTATCAACTCCAGTCTTTTCAGTCTTTATATGAATTAAGCCACTCTTGAGCACTGTACCAGCAAAGACCTGCTGGTCTAGATTCTTTTCTATAGGTATGCTTTCACCTGTCAGAAAGCTCTCATCTACCGTTCCTGAACCAAAAACAATCAGACCATCAACCGGGACTTTTTGACCTGCTTTAACAAGTATCTTATCACCAGAGACAACCTTGGCAATGTCAACCTCTTGATATGAACCATCACTTTTAATAAGATTTACCGACTTTACACTCAAATCATACAAACTCTTAATAGCATTTGCAGTCTTGAATTTTGAGAGTTCCTCTAAATACTTTCCAAGTAAAATAAAGCCGATAATTACTGCTGCCGATTCAAAATAGATCAACTGATGTGCTCCATCTGATTGAATCAGTGAAGGCCAAAATGTATTGACTGTACTGAACAAAAAAGCGGAACCTGTGCCTAAAGCTATCAGTGTATCCATGTTGGCTGAGAAATTGGTGAGTTGCTTCCAAGCCGATTCATAGAATCGTCTACCACCTATTCCCAAAACGATTGAGGTAAGACCAAAAAGGATCAAATTCTTTTGCTCAAACGGTCCCACAAACATGGAGAGAATTACTACCACTAAAGTTAAAGGAAGAGTAACTGCCAGCTGAATCTTTACGCTTTTCAGAGCTGAGTCTTCAGCATCATCAACAGTATCTTCAATAACAAGTTCATAACCCCTAGACTTTACCTTTTTAGCTAATTGCTTAAGCGAAGTGTCATGAGAAACTTGGAGTTGAACAGTTGATGTAGCAAAGTTCACTTGAGCTTCACCTACACCTTCTCCAGTCTTAAGCGCCTTTTCAACAGAAGCTGCACAGGCAGCGCAAGTCATTCCTTTTACAGGGAGTGTAAGTGTTTTAATTGGGTCACTCATTTATTGTTTTGAAGCCCTCAAGTCAGAGGTTCTTTTGCCGAACTCGTCAAGCGCTTCATCTAAAAATTCCAAGAAGTTCGAAACACTCGGATCATAAGATTTAGGAGCCACTAACGGCTGTTCATTCGTATCCAGCAGCACATAATATGGCTGCGCATTCCCATTGAATTCATCTATTTGGAATGCAAAATTTCTTTTGCCAATGGTCTTCTTAACTTTTCCATCGAAGGAAGAAGTGTACCATTCATTTTCCGGTAGTGCTGTCTTGTCATCAACATAGAGTGCAACTACTACAAAGTCATTTTCTAATCTTTTTAGCACTTGATCATTTGACCAAACGTACTGCTCCATTTTACGACAGTTTACACAGCCATGACCAGTAAAGTCTATAAATATTGGTTTGTTAACCTGTCTGGCAAAACTTATGGCTTGATCGTAATCGAAGAATCCTTTAAGGTCATGTGGCAACTCTAGAAAATCAGCATATTTAACATCTCCTTTAAAACCATCAGGCTTAACCAATTTAGCTGGCGAAGGCTCCTTGAGGCCTAAAGTCTCTTGAAACGAAAAATCTGTGGTCTTATCAGGTGGTAAATATCCTGCGAGTGCATTAAGTGGTGCACTATTGAATCCTTGAAAAAGATATACCGCAAAGGCAATTGAAGCAACAGCTGTAATCAAAGCCAAAGGCTTCATTTTCCTTTCTTTATCATCATGTGGGAACTTGATAACTCCCAAAAGGTATAACCCAAGGAGAATAGCGATTACAAACCATATGGCGATGTAAATCTCTCTGTCTAAAATACCCCAGTGATAGGCCTGGTCGGCTACACTCAAGAACTTAAAGCCAAGCGCTAATTCTATAAACCCGAGCACTACCTTAACTGAATTAAGCCAACCTCCAGATTTTGGTAAATCCTTTAACATTCCAGGGAAGAATGCGAAGATTGTAAACGGAATAGCAAAAGCCGATGAAAAGCCCAACATTCCTACTACGGGCTTCAAGACATCTCCCTGAAAAGACTGAATCAAAACTGTTCCTACTATGGGACCTGTACATGAAAAAGATACAAGCACCAATGTAAAAGCCATAAAGAATACGCCAAGGAATCCGCCTTTCTCAGCTTTCTTATCCATGCGATTGACAAATCCTGTAGGAATATTAATCTCGAAATAGCCGAAGAATGAAATTGCAAAGATCACAAAGACCAAAAAGAAGATGATGTTTGCAACAGCACCGGTAGCTAAATCATTAGCTAGCCCAACTCCAAAGAAACTAGTAAAAACTAAACCTATCAGAATATAGATCGCGATTATAGACAAGCCATAGGTAACTGCCTTTGCCTTGGCTTGAGACCTAGACTGAGAACTATTCGTAAAAAAGGCCACAGTCATTGGTATCATTGGAAACACACATGGTGTTAACAATGCAGCTAAACCAAATAAAAATGCTGCAATAAAGAAGCCCCATAAAGACTCTCCGCCTTCTGGTTCTAAAAGATTACTAAAATCCTCAGATACTGCAGGCGCACTAGCTTGTTCTTCACCTCCAATTACCTTGATAAAATCTATTTCGAAATCTTTATAACCAGGAATACACTGGCCATCTATATCAGTACATGTCTGATACTCGAGTTCACCGATAACTTTGAGGTTATTGCTTAAAACTTTAATCCTTTGCCTGAACTCTCCTTCAGGAGCAAAATAGGTTACATCACCACCCCAAATATTATCGTACTTGGACTTAGGATTAACAGGCACAAGCGGCCCAATGGCCTCGAAACTACCATTATTATCAAACGCAACATTGGTAACAATAGGGCCTAAATCCTCATCAATATCACTAGAGTATATATACCAATCTTCTTTTACTGAAACCTTGAAAATCAATTCTACCTCGTCACCTGTCTTAACCTCTTTTTGAGAAGCATCAAGACTCCAAGTAGCCACCTGCTTTATTTGAGCAACCGTGGATAAGGAGATTACTAGCAGGGATAGAAATAAAAAGAATCTTTTCATAAGCATTATCAAAAACGCAAAAAGAAGGTATATGATTCAATAGTTTGGCTTGAATTTAACCCTAGCCGTTCATTTCAGCAAAGTACTTGTAAAACAGTGGTATGGTCTCAATTCCTTTATAATAGTTAAATAAGCCATAGTGCTCATTTGGAGAATGAATTGCATCCGAATCCAGTCCAAAACCCATCAATACTGTTTTCGAACCTAAAATCTGCTCGAATAATGCTACAATAGGAATACTTCCACCACCCCTAAATGGAACAGGGTCTTTACCGAAAGTATCTTTCATAGCTTGAGCTGCAGCTTTGTAAGCAGGAGAATCTGTTGGTGTTACTGCCGGTTGACCTCCATGGTGTGGGGTAACTTTTACACTAACCGAATCTGGAGCAATTGACGTAAAATGCTCTTGGAAGAGTTTGGTAATTTTATCCGGATCTTGGTTAGGTACTAATCTCATAGAAATCTTAGCGTAGGCTTTAGAAGCAATTACAGTTTTGGCTCCTTCACCAGTATAACCTCCCCAGATGCCGTTAACATCCAAAGTAGGTCTGATAGATGTTCTTTCCATACTAGAGAAGCCTTCTTCTCCTTCAACATCTCTAAGACCAATAGAATCCTTGAAATCTTGTAAATCGAAAGGTGCTTTGGCCATAGCTGCACGCTCTTCCTCAGTCAAGATTACCACATCATCATAAAAACCCGGAATGTTAATGCTTTGATCTTCATTCTTAAGTGAAGCAATCATCTCTGCCAAAATATTAATTGGGTTTGGCACCGCTCCTCCATATAAGCCTGAATGTAAATCACGATTTGGTCCGGTTACTTCAACCTCAACATAGCTTAACCCTCTTAAGCCAACCGTTATAGATGGTACATCATTAGCAATGATCCCGGTATCAGAAACTAGGACAATATCTGCCTTGAGCATTTCTTTATTATCCTCTAAAAAGACACCAAGGTTATCAGACCCAACTTCTTCTTCTCCTTCTATGATAAACTTAACATTACATGCTAAGGAATCAGTAGCCATCATAGCCTCAAATGCTTTAATATGCATGTACATTTGGCCCTTATCATCACAAGAACCTCTTGCGAAAATGGCCCCTTGAGGATGAAGTTCAGTTTCCTTAATTACGGGTTCAAATGGTGGAGAGTCCCATAGATCATAAGGGTCAGCAGGTTGAACATCATAGTGCCCATAAACTAGCACGGTTGGCAAGTTATCCGAGACCATCTTTTCACCATAAACTATTGGATGACCTGATGTCTCCATAACCTCTGCCTTATCTGCACCTGCAGCCAACAGCTTATCTTGAATAAAACCAGCAGCCTTGCGTACATCATCCTTGAATTTACTGTCTGCACTAACTGATGGGATCCTTAAAAGATCCAATAACTCGTTCAGAAATCTGTCCTTATTTTCTTCTATAAATACTTGGGTATTGCTCATTCCATTAGGGTTTGTCGCAAGTTAATTGATTGCTTAGATAAAGGGTAATCTTATCTGGAAAGACTAGTCTTCTGCTGCATCCAGAAGTCTCTTTCTTAGTGCATGTTTCAAACCAGGAAAGTATCCCTGTTGAGAGAAGATTACCTTGCCCTTTTTGTCTAAGAGCAAATGCGTTGGGTAGCTCGTTACTCCATATAGTTTAGAGACTTTACGACCATTAGGCAATAGTCTATAATTGAATGGCATCTTTGTCTTCAAGAAATTGTCGGTTTTATCAGCATTATCTAATCCAACGGCTACAAAATGAATTCCTTTTGATTCAAACTCTTCCACTAACTCATTCAATTCAGGTATTTCCATAATGCAAGGCTTACATCCCACAAACCAAAAATTTAACATTACATATTCTCCTTCAAATTCACTAAGCGTAAATTCATCGCCCTCTAAATCTTTTAGACTAAAATCAGGGGCTTGTTCCTTCATCATAAAGTCACTTCCCTTGAAGTTTTCATACATCTTGATCTTAGCTGCTTTTTCCTCTTCTGTCGCGGCTTCAAAAACAAGTGCCACAGGATTATTTTCACTATCTACATACAAGCCGTATGAATAATCGATATTCATGAGGTATCCAATCACATCTTGAAAAGGAACGGCTTCGCCAGAAGGCATGAAAGCTTTGACTTGATTTGGACTGAAACTTAGGCCTCTTTCATCTTTACCTAATCTTCTCCAATCTGAATCTATAAAGTCATATGTCTGGGCAGAGAGACTAAAAGTAAGTACAAGTGTTAAAGTGAGTGTTAGTATCTTTTTCATGAAATGAATATACTAAAAACCGTCTCCTTCAGTAGCTACTTTCTTCTTAAGTGTTTGATTAGAATCACCTGCCATAACCAATCGATAAGGCTCGTCAATTCCGTAGTAGAGTTTTCTAAAATCAGCAACCCATTTGTTTACCTCTACCAAAGTGCTGCCAAAGACTCTAAAGTTTCCGATTTTGGTCTTACCGGTATTTGCCGTTTTCACCAAAGAGTTATACGCTTCATTTGACGAGAATGAGCCGAAACCAAAGCCATCATATAAGAAGTAATACCAAGTTCCATCAGTCATTTGAATCAAAAGCGTGAAGATGTCTCC
The DNA here is from genome assembly GCA_002427755.1 of Roseivirga sp. UBA6052. Classification (GTDB taxonomy): domain Bacteria; phylum Bacteroidota; class Bacteroidia; order Cytophagales; family Cyclobacteriaceae; genus Roseivirga. The sequence continues at coordinate 934,333 of DIYO01000009.1, read as the reverse complement.
CTCAGGTGTCTTGCGTATCTCCATAAAGCCATCTAGCTCCATATCTAAGTGAATGTTTGAAACATTAGACACACCTATTCGGCCTTGACTATAAAAAGCTTTGTTCTGCTTAGACCACTTCAGATCAACACTGGTGATAACTAAATCTCTCAACAACTCACTGGCAGCTCCTGCATTTACCAAGTCAGTAGGAACCACTTCAAAAGACTTATCCCATGTTCTAGTCGCATCATCACCTATGAACTCGGCCACTCGATAAATTAATTCTGAACGGTCATCTAAAGCTGTTTCAACACCTAGGAGTTCACCTTGCGTTTTTAGATTCTGACCCATAGCAGCCAAACTCTCCAAAGACAGTCCGAAATTCATGGTAAACATGGCGTTTACTTCAAAATTCAAGGAATCTAAATTTCCACGCCCTTTACCGGCACTTTGGATATTCGACATGCCGTTACCAGCCAAGAAGTTCAATTTGCCCTCAAACGTTACCTCTCTATCAATTTCATCAAAGCTAAACATAGAGCCAGCGAAATATGTAGATGGATCTGAACGCTTATTTTGATTTTCGATATTATAAGTGTCCTTATTGGAGTCGTAATAGAGGCTACCACCACGAGGTACAAAGAAATCATCGTCCAACGTATTTCTTTTCTCCGTTATGAATGACATGTAAGGTTGGCCTTCAGAAAAATGAATCCCCGCATTCAAAGGCTGACCTTGTCTTGTGAGTGCCTCATCAAAAGGGATAATTACTTCTTGAATACTATCATTTGAGTAATATTCAATCCAGACATTTCTTTCATTGAGTTGCTCCAAATCGAGTTTAACCGCACCATCCAATTCAAGTGCTTTCTTGTAGGCATACATAGTCACTTGACCTTCGAAAATAAATCCGGGAGACACACGAATACCATCTGATGCTTTAACCGTTCCACTTGATTTAGTATGAGCACCATTCACCTCATCATTCTCCACAAACTGAAACTGATCAAATTGAATTGAGAAAGTATCCTGTACGGCATTTACTAATTCATAGGTTCCTGAACCTCTAAATCTGTTCCTTGATAAGATGTCTATACTAGCATTGTAAAGTCTGTGGTAAGCATTTGCTGTATCGATTAAGATCACCGCATTTTCTAGCCTCTCAATTCTGGAATTCTCGAGAATATTCAGCTCATTACCTTCCGGAGTAATCTTTGCGTCTGCCACCTTAATGAATGGGATACCCTTTACATTAAGCTCTTTCTTCTCAATATCATAATAACCTTCTGTAGCATTAAAGGCTAGAGAGTCCAATCGTCTATTGGTTGAATAGAAAAATGATTGATCTAGGGGTGCATCATCTGGCTTGCGCATCGAAATACTCTTCTGATTTACATCCCATAAAGCTGATGGAATAGACGTTTTGAACTGCGCAAAAGGGAATTCCAAGGCAGCAGAACCAGCAACTTCAGGTTCTATAGTTGCTGTTTGATTCTGGATATCAAAGTTGACCCTAACATCTGTCGAGCTGAGAATTGGTTTAGCAGAAGACGCAGAGTTAATTACCAAATCGGTATTCTTTGATTCAAAAGAGAATTGCTTAAACGCAATTGAATCAGATTCAATCACTGATCCTTCAAGTTCCATGGTTCCCCTACCCAATAAACCTACTTTTCTAAGTGTGAGCTCACCGTTGAGTTTTGCTTTCTTATCAAAAATCCCAAAAGGTTTAGTTGGCTCTTTATTGGTAAGAATCATGCTGTCTCTCTTTGCCAACCAATTCATTTCATAAGCCTCAACTTCAACCGAAGGATAAGAAACTGTATCGATAAATCCGGATTCCAACGTGGCACTGATACCCTTCTGTGTAACCATGGAGTCTAAGAAAAGCGTAGCCCTTTCCGTATCGAAAGTTCCAGTCAAATATTCAATAATACCTGGAGTAGAGATACCATCATTATCCATTTGGACTTCTCCATAGAGCCTGCCTCCCGTCTCATAGAGGTTATAACCACTATCGGGTATGGCATGGACAAAACCGAAGGATTTGTCATCCATAATTTTCAAGTCCTCTTTGAATATGGGGAGTATTACCCCGGAATGAAATGTTCCTTCAAAGGCGTATTTATTCGGATCGGCATCTGCCACACTATCTAAGGTAAATGGAGGAACATCAAAATAGACCGTACTGTCATATGCCCCTTTTAAAACTTCATCCTGCTCAAATTGAACACTTGCACTTTCAGATGAAGTGAAGATTGGATATTGCGGCAAGTTTCTTAATGCAGATTTATTATCTGTCTCATTAATAACCAAAGTACCAGACGTCTTGACAAGCTGGTTATTCAAGGCCTCTCTTCTACCGGCATCCAATTCAACCTGAAGTTTAATACTATCGATGTTCGCTAGGTTAACAAGGAAACTATCATATCGAAAGGTGAACTGAGTACCATTAAACTGGAAGTTCCCCGCATCAAGGGCACCATCAAATTCCATATCGCGGTTTTGTCTCATGCGTATCTCACCATTAGTAGGTGTAATAATCACATCTAAAGAGTCACTAATTAAGAATCGCTCCACACCTCTAATGGTAAGTATTGAATCTCGCAGATTCATGGTAGCATTGGGTGCACTTGCCATGATGGATGGAATCAAGATGTCATCATAATCAGGCTTTTTACCTGATGACTTATAGTAATGAAAACCTTTGTCGGAAACGCTCACTTCACCGGATTGTCGGTCATATTTCACCATACCCCGAGACATAAGTAATTCCATTGTTTTATTCACCAAACCTTCTGGCAGATTGTTGTCTCTGGCCATTTGGCTTGTGTAAAAACTTCCACCATACTTATTGGCCATTTTAACCGACATTATTAATGGATGGAAGCTGAAGATTTGCGCTAAATCGTAAAATCTTTCTGCCGTATAAAAGTCTTTAGATTCAATAGTAAGCGGTACATCAGCCCTAGCCGATGTGATGAACATATTGATAGAATCAGACTTTAGATCCCATTGCAGTCTATCTCCTGTGATATCTACATTATAATAACTCGTTCTAAATGGCGTAGTCTTGTACCCTTTTACACTAGTCTCTGCCGTTAGCAAGTCTCTATTGTAGTCGTAGTAAAATTCTACTGCAGGATGCGTGATAGAATCTCCTTGGTGATATAAAGTCAAGTCTGCATCAGTAGCGGTAACGGTCGAATCTTCATTATTGAAAACGAAGTCTTTACTCTTAGCCGTAAAGGTTTTGGTTCCATTCAATTGACCTCGAAGCACTGAAGATTCTTCATAGGCTGTCTTTGAATAGAAGTCTGCTCCTTGATAGGAGACCCCTCCATTGAAAGTCAGTTTTTCCGAACCAATTCCCTTCAAAGGAGTATTTGCATTGTAAGAAGTAAACCTTGGGTATGTTCCTATCTGAGCACGTGAAGGCCTTACATTTAATTCTAGAATACCTTCAACGGGTTGATCTGCTTTTGACGGCTGACTCAATAAAACATTTTCAAAATTGAATTCTCTTTGGTTAGGCATGAACCTGTATTCCTTTAGCCTAACCTGCATTTCCGACTTAGGAATTCCGACATTTTGCCAATCGACAACTCCGTCTTGACCAATGAATACTTTTTGATCGAACCTAAAGTAACCCTCCACCCCAATAATGCTGAAAGTATCCACAGCACTAGCGAATTTTAAATCGCCTGATTTCAGATGGATTACCGCACCTAATTCTTGGTACATCTCAGGAAGCTCTTCAGTCATTGGATCGGCCACTTCTTTTACTGGGGCAACATAAGTACCGTTGGCCATGGCCTTAAGCGTTTCAGGGTCCAATTCTTGGGCCGGTTGCTGCACCACAATTACATCATCTTCCGAGTAACTGTCCTCGTTAAAAAGTACCTCAAAATCTCCATTGTTTATTGTCACCGATTGGTACCTGTCTTTGTAAAGAGCTAAGTGTTTTACAAAAGAGTTGAGCGTTTTAAAGTAGGCGTCTAACTGAATTCTATCAAAATTTTCAGTTGCCTTAAGCATGGCATAGGATAGATTCTTCATTGAAGCTTCAGAGAAGTTTCTCTCTTCCTTAGCCAGTTGAAGGGACTCCATTATCTCTCGAATGTCATATCTAATCCTGACACGCATTTTGTCGAGGTTGATTAAGGTTTGAATGAGGTCCTTCTTTATTCCTGGAGAAAAACGGTTTTGTTGAAACCCTTCGATAAAGAAGGTGTATTCAGGTGGAAATCTACTGATATCCTCAGCTTCAACTATTGCTTGAACATTTGGGTATTGAGCAAGAGAATCCAAGCCCGAATCTTGGGCCTTGGCCATACTAAAAGACAGCAAAAAAAGAATGTTCAAGAAGAATAACCTTGGCAGCATGTTCAACCTTGTCAATTGACTAAATAAAAAAACGAAGAATTGATGAAAATAGTGGGTTATGCTTCAACTTTCTCAAGTACCATGGCCACCCATCCTCTTTTGACTGTTGCCTTTAACTCTTTAAAACCATGTTGACTAGTAGCATCTAATATTTGAGTCTTATCTCCTTCATAGAATCCACTTAAGAAAATATGCCCACCTGTCTTGAGTATTTTATCGTAATAAGACATTTCTGAAAGCAACACATTGGTATTTATATTGGCGATAACAATATCGTACTGTTTCTTAATATTCAATTCCGCAATCACCCCCTGTTTAGCGAACTCCGGTTTTAGATCATTCAACTGAAAATTCTCCAATGTATTCTCAATACACCAATCATCAATATCGGTGGCAGCTGCACTAGCAGCACCCAATTTTAAAGCCATAATGGCCAAAATTCCTGTGCCTGAGCCAATATCGATAACCTCTTTATTCTTATGATCTATTTCTGTTTGAAGGGCTAAAAGCTGATGAGTGGTTTCATGATGCCCGGTACCAAAAGACATTTGCGGATTAATAATAATCTCATGCTCAAAACCCGGTTTAGATTCATGGAATGTGGCTCTCACATAGATCTTATCTCCAACCTCTATTGGGTCATAATTTTTCTCCCACTCTTCATTCCAATTTACTTTAGCAATCTTCTTCAGTTCGTACCAAATTCGAGTTTGCTTTCTATAATTATTAAAGAGGGTTTGTAGAGCAGGATGGCTAAAGTCATCTTCAGGAGCATATGCTTCAAAACCTGTCTCCGTCTCCACAAAAGAATCAAAAGCAAGTTCCCCCATTTCAGCGATGAGTATATCTCTAAAAGGAGGATCGCAGTTGACAGTAATTTGGATATAATCCATTAGTAAGACTTGGCAATTTCTATAAAGTCTCTAGATTTTAAAGAAGCACCTCCAATAAGGCCACCATCAACATCAGGCTGAGCCAAAAGCTCTTGTGCATTGGCTGGTTTCATACTTCCACCATACAAGATGGAAATTTCATCAGCTACAGATTGAGAGTAATTTGATACAATAGAATCTCTAATGCTTTTATGCATTTCTTGCGCTTGATCAGTTGAAGCAGTTACACCTGTTCCAATAGCCCAAATCGGTTCGTAAGCAATAACAACCTTCTGCATCTCCTCAGCAGATAAATCGAACAGGCTGTCTTTTAATTGTTCGTTTACAAAAGACACATGATTACCAGCCTCTCTAGTTTCAAGCGTCTCACCACAACAAAAAAGCGGTGTCAAACCTTTACTCAATGCTAGTTTTACTTTATCACCTAGTTGAGCATTTGTTTCATTATGATACTCTCTTCTTTCACTATGTCCCAAGATCACATAAGATGCCCCAGTTGAAAGCACCATATCTGCAGATATATCACCAGTATAAGCACCTGATTCATGCTCACTCATATTTTGAGCACCAACGCTCACCTTATCAGAAGACTTTGTAATACTTGCCACGGCTCCCAAATGAATAGCTGGAGTACATAAAACTAAATTCACATCTGCAGCAACCTCATCAGCAGCAATATTCACTACTTCTGAAGCCAAGGATTGACCTTCTTCAAGGGTTTTATTCATTTTCCAGTTACCGGCAATTATCTTTTTTCTCATAGCTTTTAAGATTGAAAACCAAATATAACCGTTGGAACATGGTAACGGCAGATTACTATTCAAAATTTGAGAAAATACGTTTGCATAAACATTCGAACATAGGTATGATTTTTGCGTAATTTGAACCATACCTATACAACAATACCGAGGAAAACTATGACACGCTATCGCCTAATTCTAATCGCCTTTTTGGCCATTTCTGCCATTGCATGTAAGGATAATGTTGAGTCTTTTGAACCTGAAGAGATTGTTGATAAAGGTCCTGAAAACAGCAGTATTCCATACTTTGTGATCAGCAGCTTAGGTAACAACATCAGAGACGAACCTAAAGTAAGAGGTACGATGGCCGTTTTTGTGAACCAGCAGGAGGTTTTTTCTAGTAGAATTGGTATTGAATTAAGAGGATCTACTTCTAGACTGCTTTTTCCGAAGCGATCCTTTGGTATAGAGTTTTGGGACGAGGCTGGTGAAGATGTTTCTTTAGAAATTTTAGACTTTGGTAAAGAAGAAGATTGGGTATTGCATGGCCCTTATAGCGACAAGACGCTTTTAAGAAATGTGCTCATTTATGATCTAGCCAAAGACATTGGGCAGTATGCAGTAAAAACGCAACTGGTAGAACTAAATCTTAATGGCACATTCCGTGGCACCTATGTTTTCATGGAAAAAATCAAAAGAGATGGAGATCGGCTGACCATAGAACCAATGGATCCTTCCGTGACCTCTGGAGAGGAGCTAACCGGAGGGTATATCCTTAAAATCGATAAGACCAGTGGTGATACTCCCAACTCTGATTTCTCTGGCGATATCGCTTATACTCGAAACTTAGGTTTTAGATCGGACTACACGCCTAACGAGCAGAGAATGGCCTTACCTCCTTATGGACCTAAACAAGGTTTTGAAACCTATTTTCTCTACCAATACCCGAGAAACGAAGTCATTAATAATGAACAAAAAGCCTACATAGAAAACTACATCAAATCATTTGAAGAGGCTTTAGTAGCTGAAGATTTTTCAGAATCGACTAGGGCTTATGAGGAATTCATAGACGTAGATAGCTTTGTTGACTTCTTTATTTTGAATGAATTAAGTGCCAACCCAGATGCTTATCGCTTGAGCACTTACATGCACAAATTCAGAAATGGCAAATTGAAAATGGGCCCGATTTGGGACTTTAATCTTGCCTTTGGTAATGATGCAAGAAGCTCTACCAGCGAGTGGATTTATCAATACAACAACCGTAATCCAAACGATATTTGGCTGATTCATTTTTGGTACCCTAAACTAATGAGAGACCCAAAATTCAGGGCAGCTATTAAAACCAGATGGAATGAGTTAAAATCAAACGAGCTTTCTTCACCAGTAATAAACAGCAAGATTGATGAGTGGGTAACTTACTTAGAAGAGAATGGAGCTATCGTTCGGAATTTTGAAAAATGGCGAATTTTGGGTGAGGCAGTACCTTTTAACTCTTTCGTAGGCAATACCTATGATGAAGAATTAGACTACGTAAAAAACTGGATCTCTCAACGAATTAGCTGGATGGATAGTCAGATTCAAAACTGGTAGTTAAAAGGAGTAGGTGTATTTCAAGAAAAAGATCTGATCTACAAAAGAGATATCTCTTTCCTTGGTGAAGTCCATTAAAAAGAAAAAGCCAAATTCTCCTATGCCGTCATACTCGCGTTCTGTTCCAAAACCAATTCTTGTTTGATCTACAGTTTCAGCATCTTCAGCATTCAAAGCCCCGAAGTATTCGATCCTGAACTGTGGATCATATTTCCAGTCCTTGATTTTGTATTCAACATTGCTGCGAATTCTAAAAAACTGCTCGTTTACATCTCCTTGCGCTTTAGTTAACTCCAAATCATTTCTGTTTTGGTAAAGCAACCTGTGTTTGAATCGCCATTGACCGGTTCTATGCAAATAGCTACCACCCAGCTGATAACGGAATCTATCTTCAAAACCTTGGTTCTCTCCAGAATTATCGTTGTTGGTCGTATAACGACCTACAGCGTGGAGATACACATGGTCATTGAGTTTGTATCTTAAATCAAACTCTGTGTGAAAATTCTTTAGATCTGCTATGTCATTGTCAAAACGTATTTGCTCTTCAAAACCAAAACGCAATTTCTCAGTGATATCGATTTTAGCACCAGCCTTCAACCACAATTGAACATCGGTAAGTCTTATGTCCTGAGCACTTACATGAGAACAGACATATGTAAGCGTAATAAAAAGAAGTAGGTACCTACGCATTGATAGCATGTACTCTGTAATAGATGGTGAGTGTAGTAACTCCGTTAGCATAATCAGTTTTGAGAACGGATACCTCTGTGATGTCCAAACCAGTTTTCTCTTTTAGGTCTTCTACCAAAGACTGATAGTTTTCTGGTTTCAGATTTTCTAAATGATTGTATGTGACAACGCGTTGCTCAACCCTTCCTTTAGACAACACATATTTCTCTATTAGATAAATACCTCCTACAATAGCCAAGTTAGCCGTTAGTAGCTCAGCATAGCTCATGTTTTTATTAGAAAGTGCGTTGATTACGCTAGTACCAATCACTACAAAGAGATAGGTCATTTCTTTAATCTCAATGGTCAATGTTCTGTATCGAATAATACCAAAGATCGCAAATAGCCCCAGTGCAATACCTAAATCGAGTGTAAAATTCTGAAGTGTAAAACAGAGGAAGAAAATCACTATGCTTACCATATAAAAGGTAAATACGTACTCTGTTCTTCTCGTCCACTTGTAATAGAGTGTTCGAATAATAACACTGATAAAAAAGAAGTTAAAAGCGAACCGAAAGATCATGTTGTATAGATCTTGATCGAAAAGCGGTACACCTAAGAATTCCATAACAAAGGGTTTTGATGAAAGTACAACTTAGCTTGACATTGCCACAAAAAAAGTCTCCATTATTTACTGAGTAATATGAATGAAGGTTACTAAAATCCTTAAATGGTTAAGACCATCTCATTCAGCAATTGAAAACAAAAAGCTATTGCCATCAGGTTATCTAAGCTGATTCATTTAATTTGATCTTATGGCTGAAACTACCTTCTGGACAGGGTCTGATAAGTACCTCTGCGACCCGCAATTAGCTCAAGCTTTTCATATGGCGAGAACACTAGGCATGCCACTTCTAATTGAAGGAGAACCGGGAACGGGTAAGACTGAACTGCCTATCCATTACGCTAACAGCATGAATCTAGAATTATTCACCTACCCCGTAGGTTCCAAAAGTAATGTAGAGCAATTCGTGGCTAGGTTCGATCATGTGAAGTATCTAAGAGACTCTCAGGTAGAGATTTTAAATGCTCAAAGAGCCGAGAAGGGTTTGGAAAGCAAATTGTCTACAGGAGGCAGAAACCCTGAGGAGCTTGCAGATTACGTAGCCAAAGGTCCAGCCGCGCAGTCATATGCTAGCCCTAATTCCGTATTACTCATCGATGAAATCGATAAGGCTCCTCGAGAGTTTCCAAACGATTTACTTTATGCACTCAGCCATAGAAAATTCATTATGCCTGAATCAGGTGAAGAGATAAAGGTATCAGAACAAGACATGCCCGCCATTGTAATTACCTCTAATAGAGAACAGGAATTACCCACAGCTTTTAAAGGGCGCTGCATCTACCACTACATTCATTTTCCTGATAAAGATGTGATGTCACAGATTATAGAAAAGCACCACCCTGAGGCTGATGAAGGCGTGGTTAAAGTGGCGTTAGATATCTTCTACCATCTAAGAAGATTAGGGCTAGAAAGAGCTCCAACCACTAGAGAAATTCTGAACTGGCTGAAATATGTGAAAGACCAGAAGCCAGAGGAAGCCGTTAAAAAAATCAAAGGACTTGAAGGCATAGGCGCACTGATAAAAACACAAGCCGATATGGAACGCGTTCATAGAATGCTAGGCACTGACCCCGACCAATTTTCAATGAACTGATATGCTAAGTACACTCCCCGAATATTTTAGAGGCCATGGCCTTACTGCAGATGTACGCACTTTGCTATTGCTTAGAAAAGCCATGGAAAAAGGACTGGTACTTACACTTGGGGATATGTACAATGTCTTGAAAGGCATAGTAGTTAAGGAGCCAGAAGATATGGGACCATATACCAAAGCCTACTATGGCTACTTTCTTAATGTAGATGTTAAGTATGGGCAGAGCTTAGAAGATGCTATTCTGCGTTCCGAAACCTTTCAAAAATGGAAGGACAGCAAACTAGATGAAAACGATAAAGATTCAGATATCTCATTAGATGATCTTGTTAGTCAATTTTTAGACGAAGTTCATCTAACCTCCTACGACATCAAAGAAGTGATTTCCGGAAGAGACATCTTTAATAAAAACGATGCTGATCAAGAAGACAGCCCAAGCGACCAAGACGAAGAAGCTGATAATGTAGAGCGCCAATTAGAGAAAATGGCTGATTATTCAGATATCTCACTTGAAGAGCTACTCGAAAGACTTGAAAAGATTAAAGATCAACAAAAAGATAAGCATGGCGGGGGTAGTCATTGGGTAGGTACCGGAGGCATTTCGCCATTTGGGCATGGAGGTGCTGCCAAAAATGGTATTCGCATTGGTGGAGCTGGTGGGGGTAAAATGGCCCGCAAAGTAATGGGTGATAAGAATTTCTTTCCTGTAGATAAAGATGCCTTACTCAACGACAATAATATTGATGCTGCCCTATCCTCGATTAAAGGGGTTTTTGAGGAAAGTGCCACTGAGAAGCTAGATGTCCCACAGACCATCAAAAGTGGTCTCAAACGCGGAGGCTTATTTATACCTGAACTCAGTAGCGAAAAGAATGAAGAACTTAAGGTAATTGTCTTGATCGATAATGGTGGTTATTCTATGTCACCCTATGTACGCAGTGTGCAAAACCTCTTTAAGAAAATGAAGACGCGGTTTGCACATGATTTAGAAACCTACTACTTCCATAATACCATCTACCAATACGTCTATTCAAACGAACGAAGAACCAAACGCGTAGCCATTGAAAAGCTGCTTGATCACGACAAAAACTATCGCGTCTTTATTATAGGTGATGCTGCCATGGCGCCATATGAATTAAGCGGCTTGAGTTTTGAGAGCTTGCAGTCAATTCAGAAGAAGTTCAAGAAATGTGTTTGGCTTAATCCCGAACCCCTTCGTTATTGGGCCAGTACCTACACCATTCAAGCCATCAAATCCATCTTCCCGATGTATCCCTTAACACCTCATGGCATAGAAAGAGCGGTAAGGAAGATGAATTCTAAAACTGAATTACTTTAGACTTAACTCCCCTTCAATTTCTCTCCTTTGGCAGAAAGATCTACTAATTGCTGAATTCGTTTAGAACGTGTTTTTTCCGTTTTGCTGAGTTTAAGCCATCTCAGCACAAAACGTTTACTTGACGGATTGATGCTTTCAAAGAAATTAAGCGCTGTAGATTTTGCTTTTAGTGCCTCCTTAAGGTCTCTGGGAATAATGAGCGCATCCACATCATCCATAAAGTGCCAAAGGCCAGATTTTTTTCCTGCTTCAATGGAGGCATAGCCAGCGGGCTGCATCAGGTCTTGATCAATAAGTTTTTGCGCACGGTCTTTGTAAGTTTTGGTCCAATGTTGCGTTTTACGTGGAGAAATCAGCTGCATAGTTCTGGTCTCATCTAACTTTCTGCGAATACCATCTATCCAACCGAAACTGAGGAGTTCATCAAGTACTTCAGAAGTTGAGACATATTTATCTGAGACCTCTTTCTTAAAGGTCACTAGCCAAACACTTTCTTCATTACCATGATTCTTTTCTAACCATAATCTCAACTCTTCTTGAGCGCTGATCTCTACCTTATCAAAGTTCTCCGTTTGGATCATGAAATCTAAACTTCATGATTATTCAGACTGTTTATTCATTGAATAAATCATCTGTCATCTCAATCACCCAAATCCCTCTTAATTCATTCGCCCCATAGCCGGTAGCTTTATCGGCCGGGTATAACTCCTTAATTTTTGATTCAGTTGCGGCAAGAAGCTCTTTACCAGGATTACCATGACATTGCAAACACATGCCGTTGGTCATAATGGGATAATACCCCACTAATTTGTTATTCAATCTTTTGATTTCAGGTTCAGGGCTATTGCCTTGAGCAATAAACTGCTTAGTCTTTTGGATATAGGCCATTTGATCGTCTGTAGGACCATTATCCGGATTTCGATTTAGATCTGAAGCTCTAGAAATTTTAATTCCGGTTTCTTTAGATACCTTGTCTGTTATCCCAGATGCTTCGAGATTACAATATTCGAGTGCATAAATGGTCCCGCCTTCAGCCAGTGCAGAAGTGAGTTGTCCACCCAAGGCTTTTTTGGCTTGTAAAGCAAACTCCTTTCCTTGAGCCAGAGCCCCTTCGGGAATTGGTTTTTCATTGGTGCAGCTCAGCAATCCAAATATTAGAATGGCAAAAAATAGACTTAGCTTTTTCATAGCGCATAGATTAAAAGTATTGGAAGTTACTATTGGCTGAGAAATGAATCTGTAACCTAAGTTCCACACCTAATGCATGAGCATAATCATAATTTCGATCTATAGGAATTCGTAGTTTGGCAGTATGGCATTGATTAGCAAGAAGAAGATTCCTGTGAAAATCAGTAGCGGTCTGAGGAGCTACTTGAAAAAATATGGCCGTATTGTAGATGCTCCCATCAACTATACCGATCTGATTCGCTATGACAATACTATTCCACTTTATGATAGCAATGGCAATGATACACTCTGGGAAAGTGTCTTCTACCCGCAAGGGGATATGGAAGAAATCCATCTTGCGCTTAAAGAACTTTATGCCTTTCTAAAGGCCGCAGGAGATCTAAACGTGATGGAGCATTTGAGGGTAGACCGAATCGATATGTGCAGCTATGCCAATACGCTCCCATTTAGAATTCGAATTGTCAATGACATCAACGATAACTTCGACTACTTCTATGTAAAGAATGCCGATGCTTCAAGAATCTACGGTTTGGAACTTGAACACTTGTTATCACCTAATCGCATCAACTATTTTGTACATGCTGATACCTTGGTAGAGGAACATATCATTGGTATTCCCGGAGATGCTTTTATTAAGCATTACCTAAATCATGATCAGCTCAATAAGATTCGATTAGCCAAAGAGTTTGTCAAATTCAATGAACGCTGTTTTGTTAGACTCTTAGGGGATATGCATTCGAGTAATTTTGTGGTGGATGTAACGCCCGACTTTGAAGAAATCACCTACAGAATCAAATCCATAGACTTTGATCAGCAGTCTTACGAAGGCAAAAAGAACATTTACTTGCCTCAATATTTTAAGCAAAACAACCCACTCATTCAGATTGGTTTAGATAACATGACGCCTGAAACCGCACGCCAATATCGCAAAGAAGAACGGGCATTGATAGCCAATAGAATTAAAATGGAAAAACAGCGAATAGATGATTTGTTGGCTTCTATGTCAGGAGACAAGCTTTCCTCTGAAGATAAGATTAAATCATTGGGTAGAGAACTGAATCGTTACTATCAAGAACCTAAATTTCTTAGCTGTAAAACAATGGGAGAGATTGTGCGTCTCAGTTTGAACTTAGTCGTTGAGAAGCCCAATCTCTACACTGAGGGACTCGTGGCCCATAAATAACTAGGCTTTCGCCAAAGGCATTTCTCTTCTTCTTTCACCAGTCAATTTATAAATCGCATTGGCTATTGCAGCTCCAATTGGTCCTAATGGTGGTTCACCAACACCTCCTGGTTTATCATCATTCTCTAACAAAACCACATCAATTTCCTTAGGTGCATGTCTCATCAAAGCCATGCGATAAGGACCATAAATAGTAGGAGTCAATTGATTGTCTTTTAAGCTCATCTCTTCGAACAAAGAAGCGCTCAGACCCATAATGATAGACCCTTCACATTGCGCTCTCACCTGATCTGGATTAATGACCATTCCCGGGTCCATGGCACAAGTTACTTTATGCACTTTGATTTGATCACCATCCATCGAGACTTCTGCGATATGTGCACAAGGGACATTGACATCTGTTGAACAAGCAAAACCCATGGCCACACCATCTTTCACCTCGGTTGACCAACCAGCTTTGTCTCTACAAGCCTTAATGACTTCTTTTAAGCGTGTCCCGGCTTTGCTATCATCGATTTGAGCCAATCTAAAATCAACTGGATCTTTACCAGTCTTTTCGGCTAGCTCATCCATAAAGCTCTCAATAGCAAAGGTGTTTGCCAAAAGTCCTAAACTTCTCCACCAGCTCGTTGCAAAAGGCAATTTCACTCTCCATGACACCGCTTTGTAATTTGGGATTCCTGAATATTGAATCATTCCACCTCGCCAGGCCCCCACATCTGAGCCAATGAGGTTATTGACAAAAGCGGGTAATAAAGGAGAGCCATAAGAGACATCACCACTCGAGATATGATGCTCCAGTGCCTCAATGAGGCCTTGACCATTCAGCTTTGCTTTCAGCACATTATGTGTTGGCGGACGGAAAGTATCATGTTGGAACTCTTCTTGTCTAGTGAGGAAACTTTTTACCGGTTTGCCCACGGCCTTCGACATCACTGCCGCCTCAATTGAATTGGGTGTGTGGAGTCTTCTACCAAAAGCACCTCCTAAATAGGTAGGCTTAATATTCACTTGATCCTTCTTGAAGCCTAGTCTTTTCGCAATCTCCTTTCTAGTGATTTCAACCACCTGAGTAGACATCATTACGGTTGCTTGATCTTCTTCAACAAAAGCTACAGCACCATTGGGTTCAATCTGGGCATGTGCTCCCATGGGACTCTTGTACTCAGCTGTAATTAGACCTTCTTCATTATCCAAAATACCTGAAGGACTACCAGATTTTTGAATGGTTTGTGCATCTCCTTTGCCCACTTCGATCATGGAAGCGACATCGCTATAATTCCAATCTTGATTCGTTTCCCAATTGGCCTTTATGGTAAGTTTTGCCTTCTCGGCCTCAACAAATGAGTTGGCTACAACCCCAATAAAATCTTCTTCCTGAATCACTTTCACCACGCCAGGCATTGACTCCGCTTTTGACACATCTGCAGAAATCAATTTGGAATCTACCATATGCGGTCTGAGCACTGAGCCATAAAGCATATCAGGCATTTCGGCATCCATACCAAAGAAGGGTTCACCATTTACCTTTGCTTTCAGGTCTACTCTTGGCACGGGTTTACCCACATATTTAGCCTTCTCAATAGGTTTTAAATCCGGAGTATCTACCTCTTCCCATTCAGCTACCCTTTGAACGATATCACCAAAGGTATATGAGTCATTTCCATCAGTAACAATACCATTGGCCAACTGAATTTTGTCTGGTGTGGTCTCCATAATTTTGGCTGCTTCATTGCGAATCATCTCGCGCATGGTAGCCGCGATTTCTCTCAAGGGTACCCATAAGCTTGATATGGATGTACTTCCACCGGTAGCGAAAATATCCACATTGCCACTCATCGACTCGGCATGTTTTACGATCATCTGATCCATATTCGCCCCTAATTCTTCAGCGGCAATTTGGGCTAGACCCGTGTGTGTTCCTTGCCCCATTTCAACTTTTGTGGAATGGAGAATCACTTTGTTATTTACCGTCAGTTCGAACCAAACCGTTGGGCTCGATGATGTCCCCTGGTATGGCGACTCTAACGTATTGGCAAAACCTGCCAGATACCTTCTCCAAATACTACGAGTGAAATAACCTGTTCCGATGACTACGCCTAATCCTACTGATGATCTGACCAAAAACTTTCTTCTTGACCAACCTTTTTTCTTCTTCTCTCCCATGATTTAAGCGTTTTGATTGGTTAATTCTGAAGCTCTATGAATGGCTTTTCGCATTCTGTAGTAAGTAGCGCAACGGCATACGTTAACAATATTGTTATCGATATCTTCATCAGACGGATTGCTGTTTCGGTTTAATAGGGCATTGGTTGCCATCATAAAGCCAGGTTGGCAATAGCCACATTGAGGTACAATATGCTCTGTCCAAGCTTGCTTCACCGGATGAGATTCTTCAAGGCCTTCAATCGTAAGAATGTCTTTGCCATCAGCATATTTTACTGCGTAGGAACAAGAGCGAATGGCATTGCCATCAATGTTGATGGTGCATGCACCACAAGCCGCTTTACCACAGCCATATTTCGTTCCTTTAAGGTTGAGAACATCCCTGATCACCCATACCAAAGGGGTATCACCGTCAACATTAACGGTTTGAGGTTGTCCATTGAGTTTGAAAGTGATTTCCATACTTTATTGATTTTAGGTTGAAGGTTATTGTTTAGGAATTACTGCTCCGTTGTCAATCCAAGTCTTTACAGCTTCTATGTATTCTTCTTTCGAAACAGGAGGTAATTCTCTAGGATTACCCGATGCATCTATACCCGGTGTCCATGCCCATAATACCAATTCATGTTCTGTTAAGTGATGCATGATATCATCTGCTGTTCGTCCCCCATTTCTTTTCGGATCCATCATGGATTGAGCTATTTCTATTCGAGATAAACCTTCCCAACGCATGCTGTGTGGAGCCAAACTCCAATCAGGAGCTCCAGGTACACCAGACCAATCATTGTTGGTATCTTGATGGCAAGTATTACAATTAGTAGCTGCGTTAAGATTACCTCTTACCAATCCAAAGTTGTGGGGATGACTGTCTTCCCCTTGCTTAGGCGTATCATCAGAAGGGTGACAATTGATGCAGCGCTGATGCGTCAGCACATCCATCATTTTCTCAAAAGCCGCTTCGCTTTCTACAGTGGTGGTGTTGTCTTCTGCAATGCGAGTGTTTATTTCTTCATTGCCTTTTGAAATAAAAAATGCGGCAAGGGCAAAGAAAATCAACAAGGAGGGTAAAATGAGTTTAGTAGGTTTCATGTTGGGTTGATTTATGGAATTTATTCATTATCTGGCTCAAGTGGTAGCCAAGGCATCGATATCTGGGTTTTCTAAAATTTTAATTTCCTGAGGTTTAAAGATCGAGTTGATCATGGCCTTGCCAATATTGGGCCCTGTAGTGACATATTTGGTGTTCCTGAGCAGCCAAATCAATGGCCTGAGCAAGTTGTAGAATTTGCTGACTGATCCATTTGCGGGTTGTATGCCTTTCTCTACCAGAATTCCACCTGGTCTAAACATGTAGGCATCTTTAAATTCTTTTTGAAGCAGATAATTCTCTGTTTTTCCCTTCACTCGTGCCCACATTTGTCGACCTTCTTCTGAGCTGTCTGTACCCGTTCCTGATACATAATTAAAAACCATATCAGGATTGATATCAAAAAGCGTGTCTGCCCAATGCTTGGTAAGATCAAATGTGAGTCTTGTGTAATCAGCTTCTTTCATGCCTACTGCAGATACACCCATACAATGATATATCGCATCGTAACTTTCAAGCTGGTCAACGATTGGGCTCAAGTCTAAAAAATCTGAATGAAGCAGCTCTTTAACTTTAAGATCTGATACCTCTGTCGATCTTCTGTTGATCAAAAGGATTTCAGAGATTCTGTCATCTTTCAAGCACTCTAATAGCACAGACTTTCCAACCATTCCTGTTGCTCCTGTGATTATTACTTTCATATCAAAAAATTTAGCCGACCCGTAGGCCGGCATGTTGTTTATTTTAAACCAAATCTTTCTCTTAATGCACCAATGAACTCGCCATCCTCTTGTTCCTTACGAGCCGCCATATACATCTTCGCATCTTCTCCCGCAGTATATCTCAACTGATCAGTTCCGTCAGTAATAGATGTGTAGATCACCTCGGCCACCACATCAGGAGTAGCAGCATTTGCCAAAGCATCTCCAAAACCATCCCATAAGGTGGATACCAACTGCTGATATTCAAGCATCGATTCGTCATTCTGGAAGTCGAAAGATCTGCCTGCAAAATCAGTGGCAATGGCTCCTGGTTCAACGATCTTCACCTTCACACCAAATTGACTGAGCTCGTAACTCAATGCTTCTGAAATTCCCTCTACAGCAAACTTAGTTCCGTGATAGAGTGAGCCTAATGGGAAAGTCATTTTTCCACCAATGGAAGAGATGTTAACAATCGCTCCATTCTTATTGGCTCTAAAGTGAGGAAGTATGGCTCTTGTTACATCCATTAAACCAATTACATTGGTATTGAATTGTCTCAGGATGCTATCTCTTTCGAAGGCTTCTAACGGGCCATAAGCACCATAACCTGCATTGTTTACTAAGGCGTCAATCTTACCAAACTTTTCAGTTCCTTCTAAGATAGCTGAGTTGATAGAATCTAAATCGAGCACGTCTAGTCTTGTTACCAGCACATCTTCTAATTGTGTGAGTTCTTCTTCCTTTTCAGGAGATCTCATAGTGGCAATTACATTCCAACCTTTTTCATTAAAATACTTTACTGTGGCCTTACCGATTCCGGCACTTGCTCCTGTAATTAATACTGTGTTTTTCATGTTTTTGAATTTTTGTTTGTGAGTACTTACTCACAATTGATTAAAATTTTTTAGAGTTTGTATTTCTTCATTAAGTGATTTACCATTTCTAAGCGTTGAAAATCTTCCTGCAAATAGAATCTCGTGGCCATGCCATCAAGAATTAGTAATAATTCTAGGGCTTCTGCTTCCGGGTCTTCATAATTCAACTTCTCAAAAGCGATCGTTAGGGCATGATGTAAAGGCTTCATTTTGTGCGCTCCATACTCCTCTAACTCCCATTTGATTTTGTATTGAAGTTTCCAGAAATCTGCTTCTTTTTGGTCATTATACTTGTCTCGAGCAATTGATAGTGTTTTTCTGATAACCTCTTTTGGGTCTTCCTCCAAAACAATATCCGCGAAAAGTACTTTAGCCTTCTCCTCTGCTTGCTGCATAATGGCCTTTAAGAGACCGTCTTTATTACCAAAATGACGAAAGATTAATCCTTCAGATACGCCAGCACGCTTCGCCACCTTACTGGTAGAGGTGGCTTTGTAACCTTCTAGCGCAAAAAGCTCAAGTGCTGATTCTAATATTTGAAGTTGCTTCTCTGTCATAGTGAGTAATCACTTACAATTTATAGACAATCAAGAGAAAAAGAAAGTTCCGTAGTGAAAAAAATAATTTCAATTAACTTGAGATATGCAAAAGAGAAAGCTTCTAGCAAGCTTATTGGGAGTTACATCTGTTGGCCTGATTGTCTATTTTTTTCTAGTCACCCAAATCAAAGTAGAATTAGATATGTACTTCAAACCCGAGTATTATCTACAATTCTCCCTGCTTATCTTGAGTGTAGCTCTGTTAGATGCCTCGTTTTTATTATTCAGAAAAGCTAAAAGAACAAATCTATCCTTGGCTATATATGGCTATATGGTTGTTGAAGAAATTCTATTCGACCTTATCGGAGTTACCTCTGCCAGCATGCCTTTAGCTATATATGTAATCATGTTTGCCTGTGCCGTCCCGTGTATTTGGATCGCTCACACCAATACTTTTGATACCACTACCCTTTCTACACGCGGGTTAATCATCAGTTTAATGATTGGTGCGCTAGAGAGTTTATTGCCTATTATCTTTTAATCACTTAATCCAGTAAGATTTAAATGAATCTCTGACTGATATCCTGACCCATTTTCTCTATAAAAAAGAAAAGCCTCCACATTTCTGTTGAGGCTTCTGTACCATACCTTCCTTCGATAAATCTTCGGAAGCTGAAATTCTTAACCCTATTAAACACAAAAACCTTCCCAATAACTGAGAAGGTTTTGTACCAGAGGCGGGACTTGAACCCGCACGGGCAAATGCCCACAAGATTTTAAGTCTTGCGTGTCTACCAATTCCACCACTCCGGCATTAGCTACTTCGTAGCCAGTATCTTTTTCAAGTATTCTTTTCCTATTCCAGATTTCAAATACTTCTCTCTTTGCCTTGCATCAGTTCTCGTATTGAACTGCTCTTTATGGAATAAAACAAATGGCCTATATGGACATGTTGTTTTATTCTTACCACCATTATGCTCTTTAACTCTTCTGTCTACATCATCGCTCAATCCTACATATATGTAGTTACGAGATTGACTCGATATGGCATAAACGAAGTACATGTTGCGTGTCTACCAACCTGCCTGCCGGTAGGCGGGTTCCACCACTCCTACCTACGGTAGGTAAACCGGCATTGACTACTAGGTAGTCTAATGGTATCAAACTAAAAAAGCGTGCTAAACACGCTTTTAGAGCTTTGGAGCGAGAGACGGGATTCGAACCCGCGACCCCGACCTTGGCAAGGTCGTGCTCTACCAGCTGAGCTACTCTCGCTTATTTCAATTCACATTTCGCTCTTCTAGCGAATGGGAGTGCAAATTTAGTAAGCCCAATTGAATATACAACAGGTATGATATTTTTTTTAACTACCCCCTTGTAGTTCATTATAGAAATAAAAGAGCTGAACTAAATCTGCTTTATTTCTTTTGTATTTATTCTCCTTCAAATAAGCTGTAATTGCTGTTGCTTGGCTACTAAACATTCCATTGATTAGCTTCTTTTTAGACGGGAGTTGTTCAAACTCCTGCAAATCTTTAGATATAAAGAACTTTTCTCTGAAAGTAAGAATAAGCTCTCCTGGCGCAGCGGCCGAAATTCCTTGTGTTATCGTTTTAGTATCCGGCTCATAAAACGCCAAAAGGTTCGCCTTACCTTTAAATAGCAATTCCATATATGCGTTCTTCTTAGCTTCTTCTATCTGACCTCTCATGATAGGAATAAAGGTTTTACTACCAAGCTTGACAAGTTTGGTATAAGCCACTGACAAAACGCGCGTCTGCCCATTCAAATTCACCTCGATAGTTTGATTAAAAACTTCAAATCTACCGGTGAAAAAAATGGTCTCACCCTCGTTCGTAAGGATCACACCATTTTGCCATTTCTTATCTAAATAAATTAGTTTCTCTTCATCAGGAAGCTTAGCAAAAATGGATATAGCACTAAGCTTTGAATCATTCTTTTCCGAGAAGGCAAGGACCTTGTCTATGGCTTCTGCCAAATCATTTTCTTGAGCAATTAACTGAGCCGGAAGGACAAATAGGGCAATGATTATATACTTGATATAATTCATGAATTCGTTGTTTAAATTAAGTTAAGACCTGTTGTGGGCGAATTTAGGGATGAAAGTCTAAGCAGAAAATTAATTGCTGTTTTTAATCTTATCCTTTAACTCATTGAGTTTCAGCAAGGCCTCAACCGGAGAAATGGTATTGATATCTAAATTCTCTAATACCTCTTTAATCTCATTATAGGTAGGGTCGGCTTCAAACAGGTTCAATTGAAAGTTATTCTTAGGCACCTCCTGCATCTTACTTTCCAATTGATTTCTGATCTTATCTTTCTCAAGATGTTGCATAATTTCAGCAGCTCGAATAACTACCGGGTTAGGCATGCCTGCCATTTGTGCTACATGTATTCCAAAGCTATGCTGGCTTCCACCCTTTTTAAGTTTACGCATGAAGATTACCTTGTTACCCACCTCTTTTACACTCACGTTGAAGTTCTTGATAGCAGGAAAATCCTCCTCTAACTGATTCAGCTCATGATAGTGGGTAGCAAAAAGTGTCTTGGGTTTATACTGTGGATGATTATGTAAATATTCTACAATCGACCATGCTATTGAAATGCCATCATAAGTACTGGTACCTCGGCCAATCTCATCCATTAAAATGAGGCTGCGCTCTGACAGGTTATTCAGAATGCTAGCCGTTTCAGTCATCTCTACCATAAAGGTCGATTCACCTTTAGACAGATTATCACTGGCGCCAACACGGGTAAATACTTTATCCGTGATACCCAATATGGCTTTAGTAGCCGGCACATAACTGCCCATTTGCGCCATAAGTACAATCAAAGCGGTTTGCCTTAAAAGAGCAGATTTACCGGCCATATTGGGTCCGGTGATGATTAAAATCTGATGGTTATGATCGTCAAGAGAAACATCATTAGGCACGTATGACTCACCAACAGGTAGCTGTTGCTCAATCACCGGATGGCGCCCTTCGACTATGTCGATTGTCATCTTTTCAGTCAATTCCGGTCGGCAATAATCATTCTCATGCGCAATTGAAGCGAATGAGATCAAGCAATCCAACTTGGCCAAAAGCTTCGCATTTTGTTGAACTTGAGCCGTGAACTGTGCGGCAAATATAACGAGCTCTCCAAATAGACGCTGTTCTATAACCTTATACTGGTCTTCAGCATTGATAATCTTTTCCTCGTATGTCTTAAGCTCTTCAGTAATGTATCGCTCAGCATTCACTAGTGTCTGCTTGCGAATCCATTCCTCGGGTACTTTATCCTTATGGGCATTGCTTACCTCCAGGTAATAGCCAAATACCTTATTGTAGGCAATTTTAAGAGAAGTGATACCCGTCTTTTCAGACTCTCTTTGCTGAATCTGAACCAAATAGTCTTTACCGCTGAACGCAATAGATCTAAGCTCGTCTAGTTCAGCATCTACACCCTCTTTGATAATACCACCTTGGTGTACTAGCATTGGGGCATCTTCAGAAAGTTCTTTTTCTACCCTTTCTAACAAATTTTGACATGTGTCTAGAGATTGGGCTAAACCTTTGAGTGGTTTATGCCCAGAACTATTGAGCACTTCTTGAATTGGTTCAATTTGAGACAGTGTTTGCCTCAACTGATTCATTTCTCTTGGATTAATGCGTCCTACAGCAACTTTCGAAATCAATCGCTCTAAGTCGTAAATACCGGAAAGCACTTCGGTTAGCTCTTCTCTCAGCTCATCTTGCTCATAAAAAGCATCTACTAAGTTTAAGCGCTCATCAATAAGCGTCTTCTCTTTGAGTGGCAAAACCATCCATCGCTTAAGCATTCTTGAACCCATTGGTGTCTGGGTTTTATCAAGAATTTGAATTAGGGGAATACCGCCCTCGTGCTGTGGGTAGACCAATTCAAGATTACGGATGGTGAACTTATCTAACCATACATATTTATCCTCTTCAATCCGACTTATCGCGGCTATATGGTCTGCATGCTTATGCTCTGTTTCTTCTAGATAATAGAGCACTGCTCCTGCCGCTCGAATAGAAAGTGTCAGCTCTTCTACACCAAAACCTTTAAGACTCGAAGTCTTAAAATGATTTGTAAGTCTTTCGTAGGTATAGTCATATGCATATACCCAATCTTCTAAATGAAAGGTGTTGAAATCATCTCTAAAGTGAGCATCGAATGAATCTCTTTGTGCTTTAGAAAAAATGAATTCTGAAGGGTTCAGACCTTGAACTAACTTATCTATGTAATGAGCTGTTCCTTCAGCCGCAAGGAATTCCCCCGTTGATAAATCGAGAAAAGCGGCACCTACCTTGTCTTTATCAAAGCAAAGTGAGCAGAGATAATTATTACGCTTTTGATCTAAGACATTATCATTAAAAGATAGCCCCGGTGTTACCAATTCCGTAACACCTCTCTTTACTATGCCTTTAACTTGCTTCGGATCCTCTAATTGATCACATATAGCCACACGATTACCGGCCCGAACCAGTTTTGGTAAATAGGTATCTAAAGAGTGATGAGGAAAGCCAGCCAGCTCTATATGACTGGCGGCACCATTAGCTCTCTTCGTCAAGACTATATCCAGTACCTTACTGGCCACTACAGCATCTTCCCCAAAAGTCTCATAGAAATCACCAACCCTGAAAAGCAATAACGCACCTGGGTGCTTTGCCTTAATGGCATTATACTGCTTCATTAACGGGGTTTCCTTCTTGCTCTTCGATCCGGCCATAAGAGAGTTGTAGGGGTAGGTCTAAGGTTTCTTGAAAATCAAAAATATAAAAATATATGAGGCCTAAGCCGATTCAGACAAGCAATCTAAGCGCAATTATTTATTGCTTTTCGTAGGCACCAATATCAAAGGTTTCTCTGGGCAAATACAAGATATCGAAATTGAAAATTGAAGAGAGATTTAAACCGGAGTCGATAGCCGGTGACTGACTAGATAAGGTAAAATCATCAGCACTAAAGTTTGAAAAGAGAATGTCCTTCAAATCATCAGTAAAGATGTTATTGCTTATGCGATAAGCGGGATTTCTCATTGTTTCTATGTATGCATCTCTTCTGAATTCTAATCCTCCGGGCTTATAAATAATGTTATTGGCAATGATGGATTGATCACCTTGAATCTCTTCGTCATAACCGAATGATATGCCATTGTTCTTTGGTTCAATAATGGTGTTGTTGTAAATGTATATCGAGTTTCCAGCACTGTGTTCCCTATTGATACCAAGGATAATAATACCGTCTAAACCTCTTGGTTGA
Source organism: Roseivirga sp. UBA6052 (assembly GCA_002427755.1). Taxonomy (GTDB): domain Bacteria; phylum Bacteroidota; class Bacteroidia; order Cytophagales; family Cyclobacteriaceae; genus Roseivirga. The sequence continues at coordinate 909,991 of DIYO01000009.1, read as the reverse complement.
GTCTTATCTCCATTTATTCCTGGTCTCACGATCAGATTATTATAAATCATATTTCCACCGTTTCCTTGATCAATGATACCGGGACCTTCACCATTGCTAATAATGTTGTTATAAACATCGCAGTCCGAACCTGGATTTACTGAAATACCTCCCATCTGATACGTCTCACGCAATTGGCTATCTCTGGAAATATGATTACCACTGATCTTGCACTGAGATGCCGAACCTACCTGTAGACTGTCCCAACCTGTATGATCGAATATGTTATCATAAACCCATACCCCATCCAACAAATGATCTTTGCCTTCAACAAAGAATGAACTACCAATGTATATGCCCTCTCTTTCTGTATGGTGAATGTAGTTGTGATGTACAATAGTTTGCTCCTGAACAAACTTACCTCTGGACACATCATTCGACTTAAGTAAAATTCCAATGTTTGCTCTAGAGATTTCTATGTGTGCGATTTCCACATGTGTTGACCTACCGAAAGCCTGAATACCAGCATGCGAAGCCGTAATTTTAAAGCCATATTCTAATGCTGCATCTCCATTACCCGAAATGATGATATGTTCGCAGCCATTAAGTTTAATGCCATCATTATCAGGAGAATTAATATTGACTTGACCGTTATAATTTATGACTACAATCGGCTTATTGGCTTTACCTTTAAATCTTGCCAAATGAAGCAATTTGCGGTTACCCGCCATTACAAAAATGGTATCTCCCGGCTTAACACCCACTTCCTTAGCCAATAGAAATTCTGTTTCGGGACCAACATAAATGGAACCACAGAAACCCCAGAAAGAGGATAGTAAGAAAGGGATGATTAGCAATTTTTTCACCTTACCTAATTTAAGACTCTGGTATTAGATTTAGCTAAGTGAAATACCGAATTACAACTAGTTTTAGTTTTTAACTAATTTTTACGTTTTCAAAGCAATATCAACTAAGCTTCTCGTTATATAAGCGAGCAACCACAAAAACCGGCTCACAAACCAACCCCACCACTAGAATCATCAATCACTGCACGAAGGCTAAATGAGCCTTCCCCAGATTTTTGAATTCCATCATTTATAAACATTAAAACCTAAGAAGATGAAGCAAACAATGAAGATTGGGGTGGTATTGCTGGGTGCACTCACCATCGCTATGTGGTTCGGAATTTCTTCCACATCGAAAAAAAAAGAAGACCTGGAACTGCAAGTAGCAGGATTAGAAAAGCAGATGATCCGTCAAGAGTCGGCATTTGAAGAAGTTATGGATTTGATTGTTGAAGTAGAAGATCAAATCGGAGACATTGTAGAGAAAGAGAACTTGGTTTATGGGCAGAGTCAAGAACCACTAAACACCGGCAAGAAGGAAAACATCTTAAAAGAAATTGCCATGATTGACGACCTGATTATTCGCTCAAATGCCAGTATTCAATCACTTACAGATAAGGTAAAAAGCTCTGATTTGAAGTTGGGAATTTTCCAGAAGCGTATCAATTCTCTTCAAGCAGATTTATTCGACCGACAAGAAGTGATCACCAACTTAAAAGCAGATATAGTTACAAAAGATCAAGCGATTGAATTGATGACAGTTCAAGCCGATTCTTTAACCACAACCATAAATGCTAAAGTAGATGAGTTGGGCCAAAAAGACTTAGAGGTAAAACAACTCACCGCGTTAAACGATGAATTAAACAAAGGATATATGGCCATTGGAACCTTCGATGAGTTGAGAGAGAAAGGGGTTGTAGACAAAGAAGGAGGTTTCCTTGGCTTTATTGGCAGAACCGTAGCGCTGCAAGAAGATGCCAATGAAGATATGTTTATCGAGTTTGATAAGCGCGAAGTAAGCCAGCTTAAAATTCAAGCTACCGAGTTGGATTTGGTAAGCAATCACCCAAGCGGTTCTTACAGCATCTTGCCAACTGAAGAAGAAAATGTAAAGATTTTAGAAATCACAGATCCGGATGCTTTCTGGCAAATCTCTCAATACCTAGTGATTTCCAAGACGAGTTGAGTTTTTGATTGATGTTTCCCTCACGACCGGGGATGGGGTGTCTGTTCGAAAGAGCAGGCACTTTTTTATTTCAATTCAATTAGCTTTGTAGGGCATGAGAAAACTCAAAAACGAAGAACTCAACAGACTGGATATTGACGACTATAAAGCTTCTGACAAGTTGCCTATTGTTGTCGTGCTAGATAATGTTCGAAGCATGAATAATGTAGGCTCAGCCTTTAGAACGAGTGATGCTTTTGCCATTGAATCCATTGCGCTTTGTGGCATTACCGCTCAACCCCCGCATAGAGAAATCCATAAGACCGCTTTAGGCGCTACCGACTCCGTGGAATGGAAATACTTTGAGTCTACCGAAGCGGCATGCGAATCCTTAAAGGCGGCTGGCTATTCCATTTACGCAGTGGAACAAGTAGAAGAGTCTACATCCTTAGAGCAGTTTAAGCCAGAAGGTAAAATTGCAGTAGTCTTTGGTAATGAAGTTTTTGGTGTTGAAGATGAAGTAGTCGCTCTGGCGGATGGTTATCTGGAAATCCCTCAATTCGGAACAAAGCACTCTCTTAATATTTCAGTGAGTATTGGTGTGGTTTTGTGGGATTTAGTAACTAAACTCAAGTTCAAATAACTCGGAATGAAAGACATTAATAATAAGGGCAAGGTCAATCGCTTTAAGTACCTCCTCTACTTCTATGGCGCCTTTGTAGTTTTCTTATTCATCTACAAATTCATAATTGCCCCTGAACTTCCAAGCCTGATTCTATTAGCAGGTTTTGCACCACTATTCGGTTTTATGTCTTCTTTTGTCAATTGGCCGGTTTACGTGAATGCGGTTGAAGCAGATGGTGGTATGGTCATCAATTTAAAAAAGCTGTTCTCTAAATCTCAGACTTCAATTCTCGTTACCAAATACAATTTTGACAGCTACTTTGAAACAGACCACCTACACATTGGTCTCAATATTCTAGACGAAGATGAAAACATGAAGCAGCACAGAATCAAAGTAAGCTGGATGCGCCTCAAAGATATTCGCGCTTTAGAAGAAAAACTGAAGGAAATCAATCCACTGGCACCAACTAAATAGTTGCTGCCAAATCATCAATAAATTTATCTATCCTAAACTTGGTAATGTGTTGCATTACCACCACATGGGCTAAATCTCCATCTGTTGCCAATTGATATTTTTCAACAATCTGTTGTTCTGGTTTTTTGAATGTTACGATGGTCTGATTTGGGAAAAGCCCAACATCAGGGTAACCAATAGCCTCTAGTTTTTCTTTCAAGTACTTGGCATTTTCTATACACCTTAGTGCCTCTTCTTTATAACCTTCAATCCCTTTTACATCTAGCAAATACCAGAGATTAAGCGCTAAGAATCCATTGCGCGAACCACTAATTGTGGTGTCATGACTACCAACATAGGAAACCCATTGGTCTGTGAATGATTCGCTATGGATTGATTTTTTTGCCAAGACAATTCCACAAGGATGTATTGCCCCTAAAAACTTATGACCGGAAACAGATAAGCTGGTTACTCCTAATGCAAATAAATCTAAAGCTCCTTCGGTAAAAGGGTAAATCAAGCCATTCAACGCTGCATCGGCATGTATTAACACCTTTGATCTATCAATAGCAAGCTCATCTAAAATCGAATTAATTCTCTCCAGATTATCAATGGCACCCTTCATGGTAGTGCCAATGTTCAAATTGACAATCAATCCAGGAAAATCACTTCCACTGGCTTTAATCTTTGTCAGTTCACTTCTAAAATGATCGTAATTCATTTCTCCACTAGCCTGCTCGTCAATAACCAGAGATTCAATACCTAACAGATGTCCATTCTTAGGAATAGAATAATGACTTGATCGAGAATAGGTATACACACAAGGCAAATCTCTTCTGGAAAAGTACTCCCTACTCATATAAAGTCCGTAGAGATTACCCTCAGTGCCTCCACTAGTAATATATCCCCAATAATTGTCTTTGATTTTATAGAGGTCGGCAACCTTATCCAAAACCTCAACCTCAAAATTCTTGGTATGCATTTTAGCATTACCATGTATCCATGGATCACCGGCATTATTGAGATGAAGTTTCGCAATACTACTTACACCAAGAATGGCCAAGTCATGATTTTCTGGAACTTCGGGGTAACCAAAATAGGTGGCAGCATTGGCCACCTGCTCAGCTAAAAAATGAGAGATTCGAACTTCGGAATTAACCCTACGCTCAAGCATCTCTTGGTCATGAGTCTTCATGTACCAAAGTTAGACATAAGAAAGTTCTAGAAAGGTAATTTTCCGACATCTACATTGCCTCCCGTGAGAATAACACCCACTCTTTTACCAGCGTAGTATTCTTTGTTCTTAAGAATTGCGGCAACAGGAACGGCACAAGAAGGCTCAATAATGATCTTCATTCTTTCCCAAATCAGTCTCATCGCTTCAGTGATTTCCTGATCATTCACCACGAATACATTACTGACTAACTCTTTAATAATCTCGAAATTTTTATCGCCCATTGATGCGAGTAGGCCATCTGCAATGGTTTGAGGTTGATCTACCTTGGTAATCATTCCCCTCTTCATAGACAAGTAAGTATCCATTGCCCCTTCCGGCTCACCACAAGAAATATCAATTCGATTATCCATGTAAAAGGCAGATAATGCCGTTCCGGCCAACAAGCCTCCTCCTCCAACCGGAGTGACGATCATATCTAGATCTTCCTGGTCTTCAATCAATTCTTTTGCACAAGTAGCTTGACCGGTTATGACTGCATAATCATTGTAAGGTGAAATGAAGGTGGCGCCTTTTTCTTCCTGTATTAGTGAAGCATTTTCTTCTCGCGATTGCTGAGTGGGCTCGCAGAAAGTTACCTCAGCACCATAGCCAATTACCGCCTTCTTTTTAACCTCTGGGGCCGTTTTTGGCATCACAATGTAGGCTGGAACGCCTGCCATCTTTGCCGCCATGGCTATTGCTTGCGCGTGATTTCCTGAACTATGCGTGACCACTCCGTTTTTTCTTTGCTCTTCTGGTAATGAGAGCACAGCATTTAAACCTCCACGTGCTTTAAATGCTCCAACCTTCTGAAAATTCTCACACTTAAAATACAGCTCGCAACCTGCTATCTCATTCACTCTTTGCGATGTAAGAATCGGTGTTCTATGGATAAAAGAACCAATACGATCGTGTGCTTCCAGAATATCCTTATGACTAACTGCAAAATTCATTAGTGAGCGATTAACCAGTTTTCTCCTACACCAACTTCAACATCTAGAGGCACTTCCAATTCTATGGCTGATGACATGAGTTCAGGCACCTTAGTCTTCATCAAATCCAATTCAGATTTATGAACATCGAATACCAATTCATCATGTACCTGCATGATCATTTTAGACCTAAGCTTCTCTTCTTTCATCCAATTATAGATGTTGATCATAGCAACCTTAATCATATCCGCTGCAGAGCCCTGAATTGGTGCATTAATCGCATTTCTTTCAGCATGGCCTCTAACGGTCATGTTCTTTGAATGGATATCGCGCAAGTACCTTCTTCTACCCAAAATAGTCTCAACATATGTGAGCTCGCGTGCCTTATTTACCTGAGCATCCATATAGCGTTTTACTCCAGGGAATTCATTGAAGTAGGCTGTTATAATTTCCTGAGCCTCAGTTCTAGAAATTCCAATATTCTGAGAGAGACCGAAAGCTGAGATACCATAGATCAAACCAAAATTCACTTCCTTGGCTTTTCTCCTCATATCTCGATCAACATCCTCTAATGCTACACCAAATACTTTCGAAGCTGTCGTTGAGTGAATGTCTCTACCCGACTTAAAAGCGTCAATCATACTCTCATCTTCGGCAAAGGCTGCCACTATTCTCAATTCAATTTGAGAGTAATCCGCTGCCATTAGTACATGCTCATCAGATCTTGGGATAAATGCTTTCCTGATTTCACGTCCTTTTTCTGTTCTAATTGGAATGTTCTGAAGGTTCGGATTATTAGAACTCAAGCGACCCGTTGCCGCTACGGCTTGTCTGTAATCAGTATGTACCATGCCATCCACTGGGCTAATCAGTTTTGGTAAGGCATCTACATAGGTAGACTTTAATTTCTGGTACTCTCTAAATTCAAGAATACGCCTAGCAATATCATGCTCGTTGGCTAGTTTGCTTAAGATGTCTTCACCTGTAGCATATTGACCGGTCTTGGTCTTTTTTGGCTTGTCTACCAATTGCATTTTCTCAAAGAGAATAACGCCTAATTGTTTGGGAGAAGCCACGTTGAATTCTTCTCCTGCCATTTCGAAGATATCGGCTTGTGCCTGCTGCGTTTCTTCCAACAATTCAGCTGACATGGCTGCTAAAGCATCTGTATTAATTTTAACTCCGTTATACTCTATTTCAGCTAAAACATGCATTAGAGGTGCCTCTACTTCATCATAAAGTTTTTGAAGCTGCCCTTCACTGAGCATCGGTGCTAGTTTCTCTTTTAATTGAAGCGTGATGTCTGCATCCTCCCCGGCATATTCAACCACTTTATGAATGGGCACATCGCGCATATTGCCTTGCTTACTTCCCTTCTTACCAATTAATTCTATAATCGAAACTGGAGTATAATTAAGGTAATTCTCTGCAAGCACGTCCATATTGTGGCGTGTGTCAGGGTTAATCAGGTAATGCGCTAACATGGTATCGAAGATCGGCCCTTTCACATCAACACCATAGTTCTTTAAGATTTGCACATCGTACTTAGCATTTTGAGCAATCTTAAGAATCGTATCATTTTCAAATACAGTTCTGAATTCCTCAACAATAGCTTGAGTCTCTGTTTTATCTTCAGGGGTTGGCACATAGTAAGCTTCTCCTGCTTTATAAGAGAAAGCCAATCCGACTAGATTCGCTTCAATAGGTTCAAGACTATCCGTTTCAGTATCAAAGCAGAATTCTTTTTGCTGTAATAAATACTTAACCAATCGTGCCCTCAACTCAGGCGTATCAATTAATTCATACTGATGTTTGGTGGTTTCTAAGGTTGCCTTTTCTGCCTCAGCCGGCTCTTCAGAAGGCGCTATAGTAGGCGCATCAGCGGCAAAGAGCCCCATTTGCTCTGCGGCAGCAGGCTTCGGTTTAGATGCAGAGGAAGATGAAGAACCTCCTCCTAATATTCTTTTGAGCGTAGTCCTGAATTCTAAATCTTCGAAGACCTCAGTCAGCTTCTCTACATTAGGACCAGTATATTTCATGTCCTCAGCATTGAATTCTAATGGCACCTCAATGTTGATTCTGGCCAGTTCTTTTGAGAGAATACCTTGCTCTGCATTGGCAGCGACCTTTTCTCCTAACTTCCCTTTAATCTCATGTGCATGCGCTATAATCTCTTCAACGGTACCATACTGCTTGAGAAGTTTCGAAGCTGTCTTGGGTCCTACACCAGGAATACCCGGAATATTATCTACAGCATCACCTTGTAGACCCAACATGTCAACCACCTGATCAATACGTTCAATATCCCATTTTGCCAAAACCTCTGGCACCCCCATAATGTCAACACCATTACCCATAAAGGCAGGCTTATACAAATAGACATGCTCTTCAACGAGCTGGCCATAATCTTTATCAGGTGTCATCATAAACACCTCAAAGCCTTCTTTGGAAGCCTTTTTAGCAAATGTTCCTATGATGTCATCTGCTTCATAGCCATCCAACTCTAAGACCGGAATATTGAAAGCTCTTACAATATCTTTTACGATTGGTGTCCCAATCTTAATGTCTTCAGGTGTCTCATCACGGTTGGCTTTATACTCCGAATATTGCTCATGACGAAAAGTAGGGGCGCTGGTATCGAAGGCGACAGCGATGTGTGTCGGCTTTCGCTTATCTATGATCTCGTAAAGGCTATTAGTAAAACCGAAAGGGGCTCCGGTATTAAGTCCTTTAGAATTGATTCTTGGGTTTTTACTGAATGCGAAATGGGCTCTGTAAATCAAGGCCATCGCATCTAAAAGAAAGAGCGATTTTTCAGGTTTACTCATTCCATAAAGGTAATGATTCCACCTATGCTCAGAAATAGAAATTTGTTAATTAGAAGCGTAGAGTCTGTTGTTGCGAATAAGACCAAAAGCGAACTCCAAAACAGCGTCTCTTTTCGCTTTTATATCCTCAATCGTTTCTTTCACAAGAAAATCCGGTAGCGTTCCTCTACCGGCAGCTTTATTCTCAACCTGAACGAACTCTTCATAAATTACAGGCACTTGAATTCTAGTCGAAGTATTTGGTAGTTCGTAGTTCAAAAGCATGTTAGCTGTTCTTCCAACATGGGCACCTCCTGTTTCTTCGCCCACTAAAATTACGTTATCCATTTGGCCTAAAATCCTGGCTAAATCTGCTGCTGCTGAGAATGTCTTTCCAGAAGTTAAAACGTAAATCTGTCCTTTATACTTTTCTCCTTCCCAATTAATGCCTGCATCGAAAGTATCGTACCAGTTTTTTAGTTCGCTTGAGTAACCTTCTTCTGTTTGATTGACAAAGTGCTGCTTCAAATAGTCCTCAGCACGTTGCATAGCTTGCTCAGATTTAAAGCTTCCGTTTACAGAATAGAGGTGATCTTTAAAGAGAATATCTCTTGACTTTATCACGGTATTAGAAGGGTCATAAAGTTTTTCGCCAGCTAGAAACTGGTATAGAATGCTTAAAAGTCTGCGATCGCCCCCTTCATTGTTTCTCAAATCAACAACAAGGTTTTCAAAGTCGAACTCTTTGCTTTCCTCATCATAACGTGACGATATCCTTTTGAAGAACCAGTCAGGGTTAGCCTGGAACGTATTAAGGGTTAAAACGAGTGTATGAAGGGAGTCAACCGCATCAAGGTGTGTGAATTTGTGGTATCTCTCATGAGATAAGTATACAGGACGGTAGTAGTTATTTACTAACATCTCGTTTCCTGTAACTCCAGCTATGCTGGCCGACAGATTTCTTTGATCAGCTTCATATTCAACTTCAAAAGTTGTAGAAGCACCATATCTTAAAAAATAATAGTAACCGAAACGGCTTTCGATTTCTCTTATCAGTTTTGCCTCACTAAAACCATCAGTTACTGCTAATGAAGTCAGCTCATCCATAACTTGCACAATAGCATTACCATTGATAGTCTCCAGTTTCGAAGCATGAGGTAAGGTTCCTTTATCAAAATCGATATATAAAGAGCCATCTACGAATTTGACAGGATAAGGGAAGAATTGCGCGACAGATGTTTCGGCCTTGAGCAATTCCGACTCAAGGGAAATAGTGGTATGACCACATCTGATTTGATTGTTCAACTTGCTTAAAACTACATCGAAATCTTTGAAATTGATTTCTTCTGGTAATTGAGCAATTGTTAGATTTAAGGATGAAAGGAAGTCAGCGCGAGAAATATACTGATAAGGATTTCCGTGTTGGCCATCGATAATTTGAAAGTAGAGATTCAAATCATCAATAGCCTGTTCACGTGAAATTGTTCGATTTATGTTTTCACCATCGTTACTGGCAAAAAGGGTAACAGTCATAACCAGCATTAAGCTGACTAGAATACTTTTAAGGCTGTTATTTACCAATCTTTGGTCCATGATCCCTGTGTTACAGCAGGGTGATCATCATGACGAACACACACATGCTTGATAGCATGAGTCAAGTTCGAAAAGCCTCAACCTCTAAGTGAGAGGATAATGCTTAATACCAAGAATTAGTGTTTTACTTAGTTCGATTTATGTAAAACGGTACACCCTGAAATCAGGATGCAAGAGCCAAAACGCACTGTGACGTAGCTTTTAGTTCGATACAGGTTGAATAGTTGAAAGTAAACCTGGAGTAGACTTAATGGGTATGATAGTACGTGAGGTGTGTTAGGGAAAGTGATGTAAAAATACAAAAAATTGCATTTCATACAAAAAATGATGTCGTTCACATACAAATTTATGTTTTTCAACATCATTATATCCATTACTACACATATTTATATTTCAACCCTAAGGGTAGGGAGCAGAATATTATTCCGTATATAAAGACATAGCAACTTATAATTCGGCAACATGGGTGAATATCGAAATTGAAAGAAATTCAAAAATATTTTAGCCCTCAGGCCGTATTTTAGTTGAAAACCTAAGAAACATACCAGATCAAAAAACTTGGCCTAACGATATTAGCTATCTTATTGATATTCTTTGACTTACCAGCTCAAAGACAACACGGCTATCTCTTTTCTGATTTTGCAGGTTCTGTAGGTGCTACTTATCAACCCGCTTCTATTGCAGATTCTCCATATAAGCTAGACCTGAATCTAGTCGATCTGAATTATTATTTGACAAGCAACATTGCCAGCCTCCAGAATACTGAGGGAGGTCGTGGTTTCGTAAGGTTTATAAATCAAGATCAGAAGTTTTTACACGCAAATGTACAAGCCGGAATGGGGCTCATGCTTTCTCTTCCTAGAAAGCAAGGTATCAATATTAGATATGGTGTTAGAGCTATAGGATCTAATGGCAGCATCTCGCCTAATCTTGTTGCTTCAATCACAAGGTTTGATAATCAAGAGTGGGTCAATTCTTCTTACATAGGAGAAGCCATTCAATTCAATCTAGGCATGTGGCAGGAGCTTGCCTTTACCTATGCAGGTGTATTGAAGGATGATGGGTTTCATCGATGGAAATCTGGAATAACCATCAAAGGAATAAACCCAATGGCAGGAGCTTGGATTGACCTTACCAATACCAATTATACCATTGATGGTGTAGGCAATAGCCTTTTCAGTCAATTTGATGTTAGAGCCGGGTACTCAGAATCACTATCAAGATTTGAAAGCTTCGATGGCATTGATCCAATGGGTATACCAAGAGGAACTGGCTTTAAACCTGCTGCCGATATTGGATTAGTATATGAAAGAGTGGCTTTCAGGCCGGCTCCTAAAAATTCTGCAGGGACAAGTTTAGAACGCGACATTACTTATGAATTTAGACTGGGTATCTCCATAACAGATATTGGTTGGATGACTTTCGAGACTGCCGCTGCCTCATTTAGCTCAAACACACTACAACCGGGAATTGGTGTAGTTGATTTTGATTCTTTCTTTGACGGGCTCAATAGCTTTAGACAATTGAGAGATTCGCTAGAAACTATTGTGGTGGCAGAAGATGTTACCGGCAACTTCACTGTAAGTCTACCAACTGCCTTAAACCTAAACTACGATTACAATTCAGGAGATAACTGGTATATAAATATTGCTGCGCAGGTTGATTTAACCCCTCTAATGCCAGTTGATTATCGAATCAATTATCCTACAAGTGTTGCGCTTACCCCTCGCTATGAAACAGCGAATAGAGGTCTTTATCTACCTATATTCTACAATTTAGAAGGAGACATGGATGTAGGAGTCGGTGTTAGATACGGACCAATAACCATTGGAACCCAGAGTTTGGGAGGGATCTTTTCTAAAGAAAAAACATCTGGTGGAGCATTTTTCAGTGTCAACCTTCGGCAGTTAAAAGCAAATTCTGCAAAGCCTTATTGCTTTGGAAGGTCTAGAACAGGAAGCGCTTTTGTACGAACCGAGCGTACCCCTATATACAAACGTAAGAAGTTCCTCGTCTTCTAGTCTCGGGTAAAAAAGATGAGATCGGTACCGGGGGGTATACTCCCGGATTGCCTCAAAAGTGCTGAAACTTGAGCTCTGTGGTGCGTACCATGATTGGCTACATGGGCTACGATATCTGAAAGCTTAGTTTGAAACGCATCTCCTTTTGAGTTCCCGTAAGTAATTGCTCGGTCAAAATCTGTTTCATTACTCACAAAAGACTGCCATTGCATATTACTCTCCTTTAGAAGACTGAAAAGCTCATCAAAAGCATGCACTCCCCAAACCTCGATTTTTTCGTCTCTACCCAGTATCCTATTCAACCAAATACGCTCCGCATTATGACAGTGAGAAAGAAGCTTGAACACTTCTAAATGTTCGAAACCATATTTAGTTATGTGTTCTTCTATTTGTTGGTATGCCCATCTGTTGTACTCAAAGAGTCTTTCGAAATACGCTTTCATGATTTCATCTTTTTATAAGCTAAGCCCTTAAAGGCAATAGCTACGAGAAACGGAATCCAGATGGCATCATTCATCAGCAGATGAAACATGCCCTTTCGCCCAACTTCTTGATCCAAAATATCAAAATAAAACCAGATGGCCCCAGCGAATTTTGTCAAAGCACCTATAAGCATGAAGTACCAAAACCTCCCAGGATGAATAGCTCCGGCAACATACACTGCTGCCATAAAGAGTACCGCTCTTCCCTGAATCTTTATAATTCCAGGAGCACTAGCCTCCGATTCAGTAACCCACTGAAAAAAGGTCTCAGGAAACCAGCCAATAAAAATTCCCCATAAGACATTATAAGCCGCTGCTGCAAGCAAAAAGCCTCTCATCCAGTTCGGGAAAATTGGTTGTTGGGTCTCTATGGAATTCATATCTTCTCGGCTTAATTATAAGGGTCAACCTTAATACAAAACTATAAACTGTTCTGTTATGAATTTCTTCAAAGGAAAAATTAAAGCGAGTTTCTTTTATGTCCTGGGCTTTGTAGCCATTGCTTTCTTAGCAGGTTTTAAAGTAGCACAAGACCTTGCCATAAAAGCCAATGATGTAAAAGCCGCTCAAAAAATTCTTGACCTTGACTTTAATGACAATGAAATAAACATGCTCTTGAGAAATGTAGAGCGGACACGCCAAGGCATGAAAGAACTACATGCTTTCGATATTGACAACAGCATTCCTCCGGCACTTTGGTTTAAACCTCCTAAAGGTGGAAAAGCAATCCCAGCTAGCCAAGCTGCTATCAATTGGGGCTTGCCTGAATCTGTTGATATGCCGGAAAATATGAATGATTTGGCTTTCTATACAGTAGCCGAATTATCCGTTCTAATTCGCGAGAGAAAAGTCACTTCTGTTCAATTGACCGAATTCTTTCTAAACAGATTAAAGACCTATGGTGATACACTTCAAGCAGTCATTACAATTACAGAAGATAGAGCAATGGCTTCTGCCAAAAGAGCAGACGAACTCTTAAAGAATGGTACATGGCTGGGGCCGCTACACGGGATCCCGTATGGCGCCAAAGACCTTTTCTCTGTACCAGACTATAAAACCACTTGGGGTGCAGGACCTTACAAAGATCAAAATAGAGGAGATGAAATTGCCACGGTGGTGAAAAAACTCGATGAAGCAGGAGCTGTTCTAGTAGCAAAACTAACGCTAGGTGCTTTAGCCATGGGAGACGTTTGGTATGGTGGAAGAACACGAAACCCGTGGAATATTGAACAAGGTTCTAGCGGATCTTCAGCCGGATCAGGCTCTACTACTTCTGCTGGTTTAGTACCTTTTGCATTAGGTACAGAAACTTTAGGTTCTATCGTTTCACCGTCTACTAGAAATGGGGTTACAGGCTTGCGCCCAACTTTTGGACGAGTAAGCCGAGCAGGTGCGATGGCACTTTCTTGGAGTATGGATAAAATAGGTCCAATGACCAGAAGTGCTCTCGATGCTGCAATTGTATTTAATGCCATTAGAGGAACAGACAATATTGATTTGACAGTTGAAGACCAACCATTCAACTACAATGGAAAAGCCGATCTATCGAAATTGAGAGTAGGTTATATCAAGTCATTCTTCGATCAAGAAAGAAATCAAAAAGCGACAGATGACAAAGTATTAGAGGTGCTTAGAGAGCTAGGTGCTGATTTGCAACCAGTAGAATGGGTTAGCGATTGGCCGTTTCCTGCCATGCAAGCCATCTTAACTGCAGAAGCTTCAGCAGCATTTGATGCCTTAACTCGTTCTGATCAAGACACATTACTAGTAAGACAGAACGCAGGTGCTTGGCCAAACACTTTTAGAGCTGCCAGATTCACCTCTGCTGTAGATTATATCAATGCCAATAGAGCCAGATACAAATTAGTACAAGCTGTAAATGACCTATTCAAAGATTATGATGTGATCATTTCTCCAAGTTTTGGAGGCTCACAGTTGTTAACAACTAACCTTACCGGGCATCCTTGTGTGGTTATGAAGAATGGTTACAATGAAAATGGTAGTCCAGTGAGTATTTCCTTCTTAGGTAATCTGTTTGACGAAGCCACCATCTTATCTGTGGCAAGGGCTTATCAAGAAGCAACAGAATTTGATGAACAGCACCCACCGGGATTTTTGGATTAAACTCTTTCGTCATTGCGAGGACGAAGGACGAAGCAATCTCCTGAATGAAAAGAGGAGACTGCTTCTCCCAATAAATTGGGATCAGAATGACGAATTGAAAAAGAACGTCATGCTGAACTGGTTTCAGGGTCTTCTTTAAGATAGATGCTGAAACAAGTTCAGCATGACGTAATAATTTATTTATTAATATCTTCAGCCCATGCTATTAGCCATTGATGCCGGCAATACCAACATAGTTTTTGGAATCCATGATGGAAATTCATGGATTCATGAGTGGCGTTTTGAAACTGTCCCGGTGAAAAACCCAGTAGATTATGAAATGTTCTTAAGATCGAACTTTCTTGAATCTGACCTAAAGCTAGAAGATGTTCAAGGAATTGTTATTTCTTCAGTAGTACCTCAGCTTAACGATACGCTGGCTGAATTTTGCAGACCTATAATTGGGCACGAACCCATATTTGTAGGGCCAAAAATCTACGATCAGTTACCCGTAAAAACCAATAACCCACACCAAATAGGAACAGACTTGGTTTCTAATGCCATGGCAGGATATACACTTTATAAGGAGAATATCATTGTGGTAGATTTTGGTACAGCTTTGACATTTACGGTAGTTGATGCTTCCGGTAGAGTTAGAGGTGTAAATATTGCTCCCGGCCTTAGAACGGCTATCAAGGCATTAGTAGGGAATACGGCTCAATTACCTGAAGTACCGTTGGAATTGCCTGAATCCGTAATTGGAACCGATACCATTTCTGCCATTCAGAATGGAGTGCTTTGGGGTTATGTGGCCATGGTAGAAGGCATGCTAGACCGAATTGAAGCCGAAGTAGGCGAAAACTATAAAGTTGTGGCTACAGGCGGTCTTTCCTCAATTCTACATCCTTTACATAATCGATTCGATCAGGTAAACAGACATCTGACTTTAGAAGGGCTAAGATTTATATACGAAACCATATCAAATGCGAAATAAGAGCTGGATTTTCAAAGGGATCATCTTCGGTATTATGCTGTGGGTCTTAGTTTACATCGTCTTCCCCCAATTCAACGATGAACAAGCTTTGGAACCCGAAAAGCATTATTTAGAGTTAATTTTTGCTATACCTGCAGGTCTGCTTTGGGGCTATTATCGATTTATTGTATTGCCTAAAAAGATGGAAGAACGAGACCGTAAAATGAAGGGTGAGGAATGATTAGTGTTGAGTTTTGAATTTTGAATGCAAAATCAAATGTGATAGTTTAAAATAAACTCGGTAGCTAACTCTAACTAAGTATCTGGATTTAATTATTCGGTGTTTATCAGAACATTAGAGAAATCTGCTTTTCATTATGTCTTATTGAAACTATCTGTTTAAGTCTCTCCTCAGTCCAGTCACCCCCTTGAAAGATTTCTAATGTTTTTTGACTCGGAAGGAAAACCTTTACTCTAAACTTTCTCGCTTTAACATATACTGGCTTGACGCTAAAAGATATTTCATCAAGTCGATAATCACTTTCAACTACACGATCAAAACTCATCCATCTTAACTTCACTCTTTCAGGACTTTGGTATTCAAAAAAAAGTAAATAATCTCTATTCCAACAGGCCTCTCTGTAAATGAAATAGGGTAAAAAAAGCCACGCCCAAAAAGAAAAAAGGAAGTTCTTTGGGTCAAAAAAAGCCACTAAAAAAGACAAAGCCACAAAAACTGCGATGTAGGGAATGGAACCCCTGACTACCCTTAGCTTAAATGGAACTTCGGCTGACTTAAGCACAAATGATTGCGTGTTCATCTAGTCAAATCTAACTAAAAAAGCCCTCATCTGAGGGCTCATTCAAAATTCATCATTTAGCATTCAAAACTATTCTCTGCCATAGAGCTTCTTACCGGTCTCGTAGTACTTGTCTCCTTCTACCCAAAAAGGTGTAACTGAATCATTGCCAATCAAGCGTGAAGCATACACATAACTCTTGAAGAACTTCTCTAAGTAATCATAATCAACATTGTCAGGATTATCCGCTTGCTGATGATAGTACTTTCCTATCTCTGCGTCAAAAGCACGGAAACCTAAGCTATAAGTAGGTGCTGGAATACCTTTTCTAGCAAAGTTCACATTATCTGAACGATCAAATAGTCCTTGCTCCCCGGCAGGGTCATCTATGGCAGTTAATCCGAAAGCCACATTAGCATCTTTGATATGTTGAGCAGCGGTTGTCCTTTCAAGACCAATAATTGTAGAAATGGTCGTGTCATTATATCCTCCATTATCGCTATTCCAGCAGAAAACAATTTCTTCGTTAGGAATGATCGGATTATTAGCCATGTAGCGGCTCCCTAATAGACCTTTTTCCTCAGCAGTATATAACACAAATAATGCGGAGCGCTTTAACGGATATTTGGCAATGTTTTCAGCTGCTGATAGTACGGTTACGGTTCCAATGGCATTATCTCTAGTACCATTATATATGGAATCACCTTCAGCATTAGGTGCACCAACTCCTATATGATCGTAGTGAGCGGAGAACATGATAAACTCGTCTTTCAATTCAGGGTCTGTACCCTCTACCATAGCCAATACGTTCTTATCACCAGTTAGAGCATTAGTCATTCCTTCAATTGAGATGTTGGCCTGCTTAATGCTCTTAGTCATCATAAAACGCTGATTGGCATTGTCTAGATCTTTGAGCCAAAGGTGAGGCATAATTGCTCCAGTATCTCCACTTTCATCTAGAGAAATACCTACACGATTAAATGCTCTAGTTAAAGAAGCCCAAGTGGTTGATGGAGATGAATAAAATTCTACTAGTGCTTTCGCTCCAGCTTCTTTTGCTAATACGCGTTTATCTCTACTCAAAGTCAAAATTCCTCTTCGATCAGATGTTTCACCATCACCAGCTTTCGCAAACACAATCTTGCCTTCTATGTCTTTGCCTTCGTATTCTCCAGCCAAACCGTATTCTAGATAAACTACTTGGCCATCAAAGTCTCCACTTTCTCCATCAACAATTAAGAAATCAGTGTTCATGGCGAAATCCTTTCCTCCAAAAGACAATGAGGCAGATGTAGCCAAGGTCTTCATTCTAAGTGGTACCGGCTGAAACCAGCCATCGGCACCCGGTACTTGCTTGGCTCCATAGCTCTCTAATTGTCCTGCTAAATATTCAGCAGCTTTAAGGATTTCAGGAGAACCAGTATTTCGACCACGCATCTCATCAGATGCGATATAATAGATGTGGTCTTTAATGGTTTGCTGATTAACAGTGGCTTGAGTTTTTTCGAGGTCAGTCTTTTGGGCGCAAGCCACAAAACTAAACAAGACCCCTAAGATCAATAGGTGAATACTTTTGCGTTTCATAACACAATTCATTTTTAGTTTATTCAATAGTACGTGTTGGCCAAAGCCAACTATTTTATGTCGAAGTATTTAAAAATCGGATATTCAACCGTGTTATTGGCAATATCATTTTCATCAAAATACTCATCGAAAAAATTCCAATTTACAAGACCATCGTCTGACTGAGGCTCTAACATGTAGAAAATAAGATTTACCAATGGTTGTGCTAAGTCTACCCAATAATCTCCCTTGCCGTATTTTCTAGTAGCATTAGCAAATGACCCCTCAATTGTAGCCATATTATGTTTTTCAAATGGCCTTCTAGAGCGATTTAGAGCCGTGGCGCTAAATACTTCACCTTCAAAACGCATATTCTTAGTTAAGGTCTCCACTTTTACGCCATGTTTTTTAAGGTGTTCAGCTATTGCTCCGAACTCCTTTGGAATAACATAACCCTTTGGTAGGACAGCTTCAACCGTAGCTTCAAAGGCACTATTATTCACTACATTTTTCAATTCAATGATCTCAGGTTTTCTAACAAAGACATCTCTCCCCTCCTCATTCTTGCTCACTATATGATTGTAGGTTCTGTACTTTTCAATAGGCTTTTTCAGAGAAGTCATTCTATAGCGTACACCTTTCGAAACCTTGCCTCCTTTTTCATTCACCAGATTAATTGCATCTGCCTCTGCCTGCTTGTTGATGGCCATCATTTGCTTACCATTGAGGTGCGTATGCTCTAAAATCTCGGTTACAAAGGCATAAGTAGAATTGATACGTTGATAAAAACGCTCATGGGCGAAAGCCTCGCTTAAGATTGCCATACGGTTTCTTAAACCGAACTGGTTTACCAAATACCTTGGGTGATGATTGTAGGTAAAGATTGAAGCGATTGGCCAACCTTCTCTTCTAGGATAATAGTAACCATATGGACCTAAATGGACGCTGTAGTTATCAAGCACCTTGTCAGTTACATCAGGAAGCATTTTATCCCAAGTGTAGTCATATGGAGCTTTCTCACCAGCATAGTGGTAGCTAGGGGCCCAAGTTAAAGAGTACCCATGCCATGTTCCATTGGTAGTATGTAAATCCACAAAAAGAGTTGGATCCCATGGTACAATTACATTCTGAATCAATGCATTGGTTTCAAGTGTCTCCATCTTAATACCATCTCTATTTAAGTCCCAACCCTGAGAGTTTGCTCTAAGGCCTGTTTCAATCGGGCTTCCTTCTTGTGAAGGTCTATTTCCAGCCTTCATCTTATCATTACTATCAGTATTGTATATCGGTGCAAATAGAATGATTTGATTCTCTAGAAGATAGCCTTTGTCTCCATGTAAAATATCTCTCATCACTAACATGACAGACTCTTTACCTTCTACCTCTCCAGAATGAATATTCCCTTGAATATAAATCACAGGTAAGCCTGATGCCTTTGCTTCTTCAGGAGATTTAATACCAGACTTAGCCAACACGATTACCGGAATGTCTTTGCCTTCTAAGCTTTTACCCATACTCATAAGATGGGCTTGCGACTTCCCATCAATGGCTGCATTTACAAAGTCCATCACCTCTTGGTAAGTTGAGGTCTCTCTGTAGGAAGTCTTTTCAGGCTTAATTAATAGCTCGGCAGGCCAGTTTTGAGCCGTTAAACTCAAGGTTAAAAAGCTGAATAACAAAAGGCTTATTCTCTTCATCTGTGATATTTTGCTGACGAAAATACCGAATTATTGTGCAGAAGGCTGAACATGAATGAGGCTTTTCTGTTCATTTACATGAATGGCGATAAGCAATTAATGCTTATTTCTAAATTCAAAAAGCTACAACTAAACAACCCATGAGTTCAAGAAGATCATTTTTAAAGCAGTCGGCTGCTATTGGCGCAACCAGTTTAATTCCATCAGAATTCTTTTGGAAATCACTATTTCAGGGAGGCTACCAAATGAAAGCCTTGCGCAACAACGTAGGTATTTTTACAGAAAGAGGTGGAACAATTGCCTGGATGGTAGACACTTCTGGAATGGCAGTAGTAGACACCCAATTTCCTGAGCAAGCTGGGCATCTGATTGAGGAACTCAAAAAGAAAACCGATAGAAGACTAGACCTTCTTGTAAATACGCACCACCATGGAGACCATAGTGCCGGTAATATTGCCTTCAAAGGGATGGTAGACAATATTATCGCCCATGAAAACTCAATGCTAAACCAGAAAAGAGTAGCAGAGGGCAGAAATGCGTTAGACACACAACTTCTACCGACTTCTACATACAGCAAAGGAAAGGTTAGAGAGAAAGTGGGTGGTGAAAAAGTAACACTTCATTATTTCGGGGCTGCTCATACCAACGGAGATTCCTTTGTGCATTTTGAGAATGCTAACATTGTACATGCTGGAGATTTACTCTTTAACAGACGTCCACCATTCATAGATAAATCGGCAGGAGCAAACATAGAAAACTGGCAAGTGGTACTTGAGAAGGGTTATAAAGCATTCGATGATGATACACTTTTTGTTTTCGGCCATTCTGGTAATGGATATGATGTGACCGGAACTAGAGAAGATCTTAAGGCTTTCCAAAATTACTTAGGCAAAGTAATGGAGTTCGTCAAGAATGGAGCTGATGCTGGCAAAACGAAAGAAGAATTAGCGAAAGCCACAGAAATTCCTGGAGCTCCAGAATGGAAAGGTGCGCAGACACGTTCTGTCAATGCTGCCTGGACTGAGTTGTTTGAAGAGTAGTGTTCACTACCCCCTCTGACTCCCCCTTCAAAGGGGGAGAGTTAAATTTATCCTCCCCTTCTATGGGGAGGTGCCTGAAAGGCGGAGGGGTTAAAGCCCAAACAAATGCTCATTCAATTTCTTGAGTGAAGCCTCCTTTTGAGATCTATCAGTTAATAATGAAATATTATGGCGACTACCCCCGTAGCTGATCATTCTAATTGGGATGTCTGCAAGAGAGTCAAAGATCTTGTGTACAATACCTTTACGTTCTGCCACAAAATTGCCAACAACGCAGATAATGGTCTGATTGGTGTCAACCTCAACCTGACCAAACTGGAGTAGTTCCTTTTTAATTTTCTCGAGATTGGAATTATCATCTATAGTAACAGAAACTGCTACCTCTGATGTGGTAATCATATCGATTGGTGTCTTATACTTCTCGAAGATTTCGAAAACCTTACGCAAAAAACCATAAGCTAAAAGCATTCGTGTCGACTTAATCTTAATTGCGGTAATTCCATCTTTAGCTGCCAATGCTTTTACATCGTCTGAATTAGTGGCGTTACTAATTACAGTACCCTTTGCATCTGGCTGCATGGTATTCAAAAGCTTTACTGGAATTCCTGTTTTCTGTGCTGGCCAGATAGATGCCGGATGTAAAATCTTAGCTCCGAAATAAGCTAGCTCGGCAGCCTCATCAAACGATAATTCAGCAATTGGGAAAGTCTTATCAACTACCCGAGGGTCGTTGTTGTGCATGCCATCAATATCCGTCCAGATTTGGATGTTTTGTGCATTAACCGCAGCACCAATTAATGAAGCTGAATAATCGCTACCTCCTCTTTGAAGATTATCAATTTCTCCTTTATAATTCTTACAGATATACCCTTGAGTAATGAATAGCGGCACACCTTCAAAATCTTCTAATTTGGCCTTTAGTAATGACTGTATTTTGTCAAGATCAGGCTCTCCTTCTTCGTTGGTTCGCATAAACTCCAAAGCTGGAAGAAGGGCGGCATTAATCCCTTTTTCTTGAAGATAAAGTGTAAACAGCTTAGTAGACATCAACTCACCTTGAGCCAGAATATCTCTATTTAAGGCTTCATTGAATGAAATTTTAAGCGTGATACCAAAGAATTCGAAATGCTCATCTATAATCGATTTTGCTTCTTCGCGTTTCGCATCAGTACTCAATAAATCAAAGAGGAAAGCATCGTAATGAGATCTGAGGTTATCGATCTTTTCTTGCGCTGCAATCTTGTCGTCTGAAGCTAAAGACTCTCCAATGCTAACCAGAGCATTAGTAGTACCAGAAAGAGCAGAGAGCACCACAATTTTTGGTTCCTCATCTCGAGTGATGATTTCAGCAACAGAATGCATTCGCTCCGGTTTGCCAACCGAAGTACCTCCAAACTTTAATACCTGCATTTGCTTAGAACCCTAACATTTTCACTGCAGTAATCGCAGCCTCATCGCCTTTATTTCCATACTTACCCCCCGCTCTATCTAAAGCTTGCTTCTGGGTATTTGGTGTTAGCACACCAAAGATCACCGGCTTATTATATTTCAATGAAACATTGGTAATGCCATGGGCTACTGCATCACATATAAAGTCAAAGTGCTTGGTCTCTCCTTGAATTACACAACCGATACAGATAACCGCATCAATGTCCTCAATCTCGGCCATCCACTGGGCACCTATACTAAGCTCAAAGCTACCCGGTACATTCTTACGAATGATGTTCTCCTTTGTGGCTCCATTGCCAAGCAAGGTTTCATAAGCTCCTTGATAGAGTGCTTCTGTTACCTCTTCGTTCCATTCTGATACAACAATTGCAAACTTGCTTTGAGAAATATCTTTGATATTCTTCTGCGAATAATCGCTTAGGTTTTTTTGATTTGACGCCATATTCTATAAACAAAAAAAGGTAAGACATGTGCCTTACCTTTTTAGAAAATTTTTGATTCAATTATTTTCCGGCAAGGACTTCTAGTCTTGCTTTATGCTTTCGTGCATTATTCAATTCATCAGCTGATGCCTCTTTATAATCTGAGATAATCTTATCAAGAGACTCAATAGCTGAGTCTAAGTCACCAGACTTTTCAAATGCTAATGCAGCACTCATAAGGTAACCCGGAGAAAAGTATTGATCATCTACCGTATTAGCAGCAGACTCATAATTACTCGCAGCATCAGAGAAGTTACCCAATTCCATGTAGGCATCTCCTAAAAGCTTGTTAGCTCTTGCCTGAAGAATATCTTCAGATGTACTGAAATCGGATAAATAATCTACAGCAGATTGGTAATCTCTCTTCTTCAGGTAAGAAGCTCCTGCATAGAAACTTGCCAGATTAGCTACCTCTGTTCCACTGTAAATATCTATGATATCTAGAAAGCCTAAGTTTCTACCGTCACCTAAAAGGCCTAAGTCTAAACTGTCTTGCTCGTAATAATATTGAGCTTGAAAGATCTCGTTTTGAGCATCGATATTTTTTTGGTCTTTGCTATAATCTAAAAAGAAGATTGCCGCAGCACCAATCAATACGACTAAGCCCACGATACCACCAATAAAGCCAATTGGTCCTACTTCTTTCTTGATATTCTCTATTGAGTTTCCAGCTGATTTGCCGCTTTTCTCCTCCATCTCTTGAAAATTAGGTCGCAAATATAAAGAAAATGTTGAATAAGAATGCCCTGAGCCTTACTCAGTTATAAAAGGATAATCTTCTTGTACATAAACATCCTTAAATGCCTCAGAAGGATCTGGATATGGAGACTCTTCTCCAAACTTCACGCATTCCAGAACATCCGCTTTGATTTTATCATCAATCGCCTTCAATTCCTCTGCAGTAGCCCATTTGTTATCCAAAATCTTAGCTCTTACTTGCTCAATTGGATCTCTGTCTTTGTATTCGTTTACCTCTTCTTTAGTTCTGTATTTAGCCGGGTCAGACATTGAGTGACCTTTGTATCTATAAGTTCTAAACTCTAATAAGGTAGGACCATCACCTCTTCTTGCTCTATCAGCCGCCTCTTCAACCGCAACATGAACATTCTCAGGGCTCATAGCATCAACTGCTGCAGAAGGCATGTCATATGATTCTCCTAAAGTGTGAAGCTCTCTTACGTTAGAAGTTCTTTCAACAGACGTACCCATGGCGTATCCGTTGTTCTCGATTACAAAGATTACCGGTAACTTCCAGGTCATTGCCATATTCAATGCTTCGTGGAAAGCACCTTGTCTTACAGCACCGTCACCCATCATGCAGATACATAGATTGTCTGTCTCATTATATTTCTCTGCGAATGCAATACCTGCGCCTAGAGGAACCTGACCCCCTACAATTCCATGGCCACCAAAGAAGTGATTCTCTTTATCGAACATGTGCATAGAACCACCTTTACCTTTAGAAATACCAGTAGCCTTAGCCATTAATTCTGCCATAACTCTTTTAGGATCTGTACCTAGAGCAAGTGGTTGACCATGATCTCTGTAAGCAGTAATCCACTTGTCTCCTTTTTTAAGGGCAGTAACAGATCCACTTGAACAAGCTTCCTGACCTATATATAGGTGGCAGAATCCTTTGATCTTTTGTTGACCATAAAGCTGACCAGCTTTCTCTTCAAACCTTCTTTGCAACATCATATTCTCAAACCAGAACATGTAGGTGTCCTTATCGAACTTCTCTTTTTTAGTTGCTTTTGCTTTAGCCATGCGAGTTATATTTAGAGCCGAAGCTCATTGATTCATTGATTTTGAATGCGAAAATAAGACAAAAAGCCTCAACTTTGAAAAATATGCATCTGCAAACGATTCGTCTTACGAATTTTAAGAATTATGAGTCCGCTAAACTGGACTTTTCTGCTCAGATTAACTGCTTTCTTGGCAATAACGGAAGTGGCAAAACTAATCTGCTAGATGCTATCTATTATTTGTCTTTAACCAAAAGCTCTACTTCCTCTCAAGACGCCCAATGCATTTTGCACAATCAGCCACTATTTGCTCTTAAAGGCGAATTCTCAAAAGATGCCAAGGCAAGAGAAGTGATATGTGGATTGCAGATTGGTAAAAAGAAGTTGGTTAAGCTAGATCAGAAACCATATAAGAAAGCGAGTGAGCATGTTGGCAAGTTTCCGGTAGTTTTAATCGCTCCAAACGATACTGATGTGATTCGGGGAGCAAGTGATCAGAGGAGAAAATTTTTTGATGCCATCATTTCTCAGGTAGATCAAATCTATCTACAAACGCTCATTCAATACAATCATCTAATCAAGCAAAGGAATAGCCTACTCAAAAGATTTGCAGAAACAGGTCAGACAGACCTGGAGTTGCTAGAGCCTTTCAATGCACAACTTCTAGAATTAGGGAGTAAGCTTTTCGAAAAACGAAGTGCGTTCATAGAAGATTTCAAAGTGTTGGTAACAAGCCATTATCAGAACTTGACTAATTCAGCAGAAATAATTGAGCTTAACTATGAAAGTCATTTTCAAGAAGATGTTAATGCCCTACTAGCCGAAAATCTTCAAAAAGATATTATTCTTAAAAGATCCAATGTGGGTATTCATAAAGATGAATTTCACTTTGTGATGAATGGAGAGGCGATTAAGAAGTTTGGCTCACAGGGTCAACAAAAATCATATCTCATAGCCCTTAAGCTAGCCCACTTCGATTTTACTGAGAAACAAACGGGCATGAAGCCAATACTATTACTGGACGACATATTTGATAAGCTAGATGATTTGAGAATTAGCAAACTCATGGAAATGGTAGCCTCAGATGCTTTCGGTCAAATCTTTATTACTGATGCTCGACCTGAACGAACTATAGGGTTACTGGCAGATGACTCGCATGAGGTAGAGCTCTTCAAAGTGGAAAATGGTCAAGTTAAATCTTGGATGTAAACCTCACTCATTTCTTCATTCAAATTAACTTTTTCGTAACCAAATTTCATAAATGTAGTATTTGTTTATATGTTTGTTCTACAAATACGAAATTTGATATTATGAAAGGAACACAGCTTGGAGAGTTTGAAGAGTTAGTATTGCTCATCATAGGTGTACTCTTTCCTGATGCTTACGGCCTCAGCATAAGAGAAGAAATTATCAAACAAACCAATAGAAAAGTGGCCATTGGTGCAGTGCACTCAGCCTTGAGCAGATTGCAAGATAAAGGCTTTGTAAAATCTGATCTGTCTGATGCGACTCATGAACGTGGTGGGAGAAGAAAAAGGCTATTTAGCATTACAGCTGAAGGCAAGAGAGCCTTAGAAAAGAATCATGAATTGAGAAATTCATTGTTCAATCAAATTCCGGAGGTGGCACTAAAAGGTCTTAATCTTAGTGCCATCTAATTCATTACATAAGGTCCCAAAACTTCCTAGTAAAATCATACAATGGTTTTGCAAGGATGAATTGCTGGAAGAAATCGAAGGAGATCTTTTCGAGCATTATCAGGTGCTTAGAGAAGACCATACCAAGTGGAAGTCTGATATCTTCTATTGGTTTCATGCTTTTCACTTTTTGCGTCCTTTTGCACTTAAAAAATTCGGTCAAAACTCAAATATTATCATTATGTATCGCAGTTATTTCAAATTTGCCTTAAGGGCTATGTGGCGACAAAAAGCCAGCACTGCTTTTAATCTCTTAGGTCTTATTCTTGCCTTTACGGTATGTGGCCTCATTTACCTGCATGTTCAGCAAGAATTATCTTATGACAAATTCCATGATAGGGCTGAGGACATCTATCGCGTGGCATGGATGAATGAAAATCCTCAAACGAGGACTCCTCATCCCATGGCACAGGCTATGGTGAGTGACTTTCCTGAGATAGAATCTGCGGTAAGCCTTTCTCCTATTTATGCTCCGGGTCTAACCAAGCAATCGATAAAACTGACACTTGAGAAAGAAAACATCAGTTTTAATGAACCCGATGGCTACTTTGTAGATAGTACCTTCTTTGATGTTTTTGATTTCAAGTTTTTGGAGGGTAATCCCGAGACTGCTTTGAACAGTTCTTGGGGGGTTGTCCTATCTAAATCAACCGCTGAGCGATACTTTGGAGACGCACCGGCAATAGGCAATCGCCTTTCATTCGATGTAAATACCGATATGCTTGAGGTTGTGGGAGTAGTAGAAGATGCTCCGGTTGCTTCACATTTTCATTTCAATTTCTTGATATCCTATGTATCACTAAAGTCACTCAATTTTAATGACCCTTGGATGTCATGGACAGATTTTGGGCATTTCAATTATGTAAAGTTGAAAGCGGGTGCTTCTGAAGAAGTAGTGGAAGCGAAAATTCCAAAATGGGCTACCATGTACTTAGGATGGCCAGAAGAAGCTTATGAAGATTTACTTAATGGTATAGATCGATTCGATTTACAACCTATTACTGACATTCACCTTACTTCGAATATCAGATGGGAACTGGAAGCCAACAGCAGCTACACCTATCTGTTTATTTACGGGGTGTCGGGCTTATTTATATTGCTCATCAGCATCATCAATTTTGTGAACCTCAGCACTGCTCGTTCAGCACAAAGGTTGAAAGAAGTTGGTGTGAAAAAGGCTATTGGTGCTAGAAAAACCGAATTGCTCAGTCAATTTATATTCGAATCAACCCTAACCACATATGTTGCCTTAGGTCTTTCATTACTTGTTATCAGAAATCTAGAATCGGAGTTTAACAACCTGGTTCAAGGTCAGATTGATGTTGGACTTATTTTCTCGACTCAGTCGATCTTATTCTTAATCATTGTGGCGAGCATTACTGCATTGATTGCTGCCATTTATCCTTCTTTTTATCTAAACGCTCAAAAACCGGGTGATATTCTCAAGGGACTCTCAGGCAAGAAGATCGGGGGAGCAAAGGTTCGAAATACTCTACTTGGTGTACAACTAGTTGCGGCAATCGTAATGATCAGCGGAAGCTTAATCATCAATGAGCAGATCAAGTTTTTAAAGAACAAAGACCTTGGCTTCAAACAGGAACAATTGGCTTTTATTGAACTCGATAATTACGAGGACAAGTCAGAACTGATGAAGACCAATATGCTGCAGATCTCCGGGGTAGAATCCATCGCTGCTCTTTCTAATATCCCTGGTGGTCAATTCAATCAGCACCCAATCTATCCCGAGCAAAACCCAGATAATAGAGTAGATGCATCTGAACTATTCCTTGATGATGATGCCATGAGTGTTCTTGAGCTTGAAATTGTGGCAGGCCGAATGCTGAATGAAAAAATGGCCGCAGATTCTGCCGGTACTGCATTCTTAATTAATGAAACAGCGGCAAAAGAGCTAAATCTTGAAGATCCAGTGGGCAAAAACTTGTTCTGGGTAGACAATGAAAATTTAGTCAAAGGCCAGATTATTGGCGTAGTAAAGGACTTCCACTTTAAATCATTGCACGTGCCGATTCGCCCACTTATCATGATGTCGAGGCATCGAGGTTTCAACTATGTTGTGGCTAGCCTAAATGCTGAAAATTATTCAATGATAATCCCACAATTAGAAAATGAATACCAGAAGATCTTCCCTCAGAACGATTTCGTGTTAAAATTTCTAGACGATGAAATTGAAGATCTTTATGAGGAAGAGTCTCGTACACTTTTACTTACCTCATTACTCTCGGGTATAAGCATTTTCTTATCGATTGCCGGTTTGATCGGTATTGTGATGATCGCCATCAAACAACGAGTGAAAGAAATCGGCATTCGCAAGGTACTAGGAGCATCTATCGGCCAAATTCTTGTATTAATTAATGGTAGGTTCTTGATCATTACTGGAATAGCTACAGTGGTTGGCATTCCAATTACATGGATGCTTATGCGCAATTGGTTAGGCAATTTCACTTACCAAAACGGCATTAGTCCACTCACTTTTATTTTAACCGCAATTGGTTTACTCGCCCTCATCTTTATCACCATTAGTGCCATTGCCATCAAAACAGCCAAGAGTAATCCTTCGCTTGCTTTAAGAAGCGAGTAAAAGAAGAAACTGAAAAGTACAAGCCGAAGCACTTAAATGAGCTTCGGCTTTTTTGTTTTCAAACCAATATTTTTTGAATAAAACTACATTTAGGAACTTTTTCTTTTATTGTCGTTCTTTTAAAACTACATTTAGGAATTAATTAGCATTTATGAAGAAATATCAGCTAGGAGAATTCGAAGAATACGTGCTCTTAACGGTAGGAGTTTTGCATGGTGATGCCTATGGAGTCACTATTAGAGAAGAGATACAAAAACGATTGGAACGAAAGGTTTCAATTGGTGCTTTGCAATCGGCTTTAAGAAGAATGGAAGACAAAGGCTTTTTAAAATCAGAGCTAGGCGAAACTACCAAAGCAAGGGGGGGCAAGCGCAAAAGATACTTCAAGATCACTGCTCTCGGAAAGCAAGCACTAGACTTCAATATGGAAACTCGTATGAAACTCTGGAAAGAAATTCCTGACGTTGCATTACAATTCAGCACATGCTAAAAAAGCTAGGAGAACGCATCTTTAAATTTTACTGTCATCCGGATTATCAGGAAGATATTCTAGGTGATATGGAAGAGTACTATGAGCAAAACTGCACTGAAAAAGGTCGAAGACGTGCCGGTTTTAAGTTCTTCATAGACTCTCTCTTGCTCTTCAGACTATCATTACTCAAAGAAAAACTCAGTTATCACAAAATCATTTATGCCGCTATGGTACAAAACATTATCAAAACAGCATTCCGTGTTTTCTGGAGAGAACGCGGATACTCTCTCATGAACATTTTGGGGCTCACAGTTGGTATTGCAGCCAGCATGCTCCTATTTCTCTACATTCAGTCTGAAAAATCGGTCAATCAATTTCATGAGGACATAGATCAACTCTATCAAGTGATGCTACGCCAAACCTATCCCGGGGGTGTAGAAGTCTTTGAGGACAATCCCGGCCCATTGGTCACAACATTCAAAGATGATATGCCTGAACTAGAAAGCATGGCGGCATTTACTTGGCCTGAAGCCTTACTTTTTCTTCATGATGATGTAGGATATAAGGAAACCGGTCGCTTTGCAAGCGAGGATTTCTTGCACATTTTTGACGTAACATTCATCGAAGGACAGAAGTCCAATTCTCTATCCTCACCTTCAGAAGTATTTCTATCAAAAAGTCTGAAAGAGAAAATTTTCGGTGCAGATAAAGCATTAGGTCAAACAGTAGAAGTAAATGGATGGGGTCAATTCCAAGTAGGGGGAGTATTCGAAGACGTTCCGAATAACTCCACCATTAAATTTGATTTTTTATTGCCCTATGAAAGATGGAGCTCCTTAAATCCATGGGTGGAAGATTGGGGTAATAGTGGAATTCTGGGTATTGCGAAACTCAGTAAAGACACGGATTATCAAACATTCAACAACAAAATTGAAAACTATGTAGCTTCTAAAATGCCTGATGGAGAATCAATCAATTCCATATTCCTTCAGCCTTTTAAAGACAGGTATTTATACAACAGATTTGAGAACGGTAAACAGGCTGGTGGTAGAATTACCTATGTGAATATGTTCATGGCAGTATCGTTCTTCATCTTGCTCATTGCAGTCATCAATTTTATGAATTTAGCAACCGCCAGATCTGCCAAAAGAGCAAAAGAAGTTGGCGTTAAAAAAGTGGTTGGATCGACTAGACTACAGCTCCAATTTCAATTCATGATGGAGTCTTTAATCTTGGCATTGGTATCAACCATTCTTGCTGGCGTACTCATCATGATGGTTATCGACCCACTCAATAGTCTAGTTGGAAAGGAAATGAGCTTTTCTTGGCTAGACATAGATAAAAGCATCTCTTTATTAGGCCTAGGCGCTGGAGTTGGAATTTTGGCTGGAATCTATCCATCCTTTGTGCTTTCCGATTTTAAAGTCCTTTCTGTTCTTAAAGGATCATTTAAAAACACCAAATGGTCAAGCAATCTTAGAAAAGGACTTGTTGTATTTCAATTTGCCATATCAACCTGCCTCATCATCTCAACGCTCATCATCCGTAGTCAAATGGATTATATCATGAGCATGAACTTAGGCTATGAAAAAGAACATTTGTTATTGCTACCAGTAGAAGGAGAAATAACTGACTTATCGACAAGAGAACAGCTCAAAAACAGCATTCTTTCTAATCCGAGCTTTACGAGTCTCACATTCTCATCTGGTACGCCAATCAGCATCGAAAGCTCTACCTCTGCCGGTTTCTCGTGGGAGGGCAAGGTAGGTGAATTTGACAATGATTTTAATATCGTCAGAACCGACACTGAATTTATAGACACCTACGGCATGGAGATCATT
Organism: Roseivirga sp. UBA6052; assembly: GCA_002427755.1. GTDB lineage: Bacteria > Bacteroidota > Bacteroidia > Cytophagales > Cyclobacteriaceae > Roseivirga. The sequence goes on along the minus strand of DIYO01000009.1, from coordinate 879,412 downwards.
GAAGGAAGAAATTTTGATATTAATCTGGCTACAGATACCATGAATGTGATCATTAATGAGCAGACAGCTAAAGTGATGAATCTTGAGGATCCACTAAATGTTCCAATTAGGTTCTGGGGAAGGAATGGTCGTGTAGTGGGTATCGTTAAAGATTTTCACTATAACTCTGTCCATGAAGAAATTCAACCTATGGTAATTTCTTGGCGCCCTCGATATAGTACTAGGATCACATTGAAAATGGCGGGCCAAAATATTCCTGAAAGTCTGGAATTCCTGGAAAACGTAATAACGGATCTTAATCCAAATTATCCTTTCCAATATAGCTTTGTAAATGATAGCTACGAGAGACTATATAAAAGTGAATCGACTATTGGAATCCTTACTAATTACTTCTCAGGCATTGCCATATTTATTTCATTGCTCGGTTTGTTTGGGCTTTCTAGCTATGCCGCAGAACAGCGTATCAAAGAAATTGGCGTAAGAAAAGTATTGGGTGCCAATAGTGGAAACTTGATCATACTTATGTCTAAGGGCTTTCTATTACTAGCTGGCTTGGGTTTCTTAGTTGCGGTACCCATAGGATACTCCTTTATGAACAATTGGCTTGAGAGCTTTGAATATAAAATTCAGATTGGCGCTCCAATTTTTCTCGTAGCCGCAGGAATTTCTTTATTCATTACTGTGCTTACGGTAAGTTATCATTCTATGAAAGCAGCTTATTCAAACCCTGTTAAGAACTTGAGATACGAGTAACTATTTAAAAGCAATCTTGCCAACCGTACCTCTAGGGCCGGAAGCATACACTGCTTTTCCGTCTTTAGAGGTACTTACTGCATAATAAGCGCCTTCCATTGGCGTATAGGCACGCTCTCCTTGACGATAGAAATCGGCACTTTCTCGGCCTACTACAAAAACGAATTCTTCAAAGAAATCCATCCCCGATCGATAACCATTAGGTTCCATGCCTTTCATTACATTATTCCAGGTAGCACCACCATCTCTGGTAAAAGCCACCTTCTTACCAACAGAGAGTGAATCGCCTCTGTAGTCTCCTCCAATAGCAATACCGTTCATTTCATCTCTAAACTGAATAGAAAATATACCCGCTGCATCTCCACTGTTGATTGGTGCTACTGATTTGCTCCAGGTTTCTCCTTTGTCGCTAGAATAATGCACAGAAGATTCAGGTCCTCCTAATCCAATCCAGACATGGCTATCTCCGTAAGTTCTAAGGCATGTACCACTCGCTGCAAATCCCCCTTGACCATCTATAGCCACAGGTCTCTGATCAAAAGGTAATTCTTCCCAAGTATCCCCTCCATCGAATGTTCTAAGGATCAGTAAACGTCCATCCATCGCATCTCCAAATGCAATGCCCTCTTTATCGTTCCAAAAATCCATGGCATCATAGAAAGTACCTTCAACTGTACGCAAGAATTTCTGCTCCCAGTATTGACCACCATCGGTTGTCTTGTAAATAACCGCAGGAAGGCCAGCGCTCAAAATGATCGCAGTGTTCTCGTCAAAAGCTTCAATATCTCGGTAATCCAATTTGTCAACAACCGGTACAGAAACATCTTGCCATGTTTTGCCTCCATCGATCGTTCTAATTACCGTACCTCCGCTGCCACTGGCCCATGCTACTTGATCAGATACGGCTGAAAGACCTCTAAGACCTGCTTTAACTCCAGACTCTTGAGATACCCAATAAGGTGTTCTCTTGCCTTGACTCGAATCTTGACCTTGAAGGCTTGCTGAAAAAGATAATGTGAATAGTAGTAGTAGAAAGTATAGCGATTTCATGATGAAAAATATAGAAAAAGTATTCGTCATGCTGAACTTGTTTCAGCATCTATTAAATTCTACTGATAAAAAAGAAGATCCTGAAACGAGTTCAGGATGACGTAGTATTGAGGTTAATCTCCTGTAATAAACGCCTTGAGGTCCGGTTTTTCCGGAGAATTGAATACAGATTCAGGTAGCTCATCAAAAACCATTATGTCAGATAATTGCGCCATTTCACGGTTTCCACTAAGCATAATGTTGCCATACTTTTTATAATCAGCCCAAGGATTTACAAATCTTGGCTCTTCAGCATCTACTGTCGGATAATACGCCCATTGCGTTACTAATCGACTTTCTTTATCAACCCAAACGTTGTACATATTCTGAGGTGTTCTTCCTACCGCTTCAAAAGTAAGTTTGAGCTTATCTGCCATACGGCCATCCATGGTGGTATCTTCTCCGGCTACTGTAAGGGTCACACCGGAGTCTTTCAATTTGTATGGCATCACCAACCAATAAGAATGATTGATCCATGTACTCTTAGCAGCTTGCATCAAATTGGCAACAGAGTCAGCATCCGTAACTTCTCTATCTCCAATAAAGGCCCTACCGGTCTCATCGTTAATATTGGTCAAGAAAGTCATGCCGTTACCTCTATCGATACGCACATTACCAGTCCACTTATCCCAAACTAGCACATCTCTTCCAAAGAAATTCCAAGAGATATAACGGGTGTTATCCCAAGCCTCTCTTCCACCGTTGGCTTCCATTACTTCGTCTGCTATGGCAATTGCAGCAGCGTCAGAACCTTCCATATTGAACCCATCAGAAGCAGGGTTTCCATAAGGTACAGCGGATTCGGTAGTGGTCTGATTCTCGCAAGAAAGACTTATTAGAATTACAGAGAAAGCGAGGATAGATAGTTTAAGCTTGTTCATGGTCTCAATTTGTTTCGAAGATATTGGGTTGAAGTTCAATCCTCAATACCATTCAAAAAACTCAAGAAATTCTCGATTGTTCGAATCAGGCAATTTACACTTTAGTACAAATTCTTACACTTCACTCCACTTTACTTACAGTTGAATTCATATGGGTTTTTTGTTGTATCCAACTTTCTGATCATTGTATTGTCAATCCGCGACTAAGCATCTCGGATTCACCAAAGGTCAAAAACGACAAGATGCTGCGAGGGTGAGTTTGGTCACTCACCCAAAACGGATCAACCAAAACGAATACAAACCGATGAAAACTCAAAAAATGAAAAATAGAAGCCTAATTATGGGAATAGCCATTGCGTTGATTGCCATGTTTACTATTGCGGAGTCTGCCGAAGCACAAAGATCAAGGTCAAGATCTGTTTCGATTTCTAATTCAAATGGCAAGACAAGAACTATAACTCATAACAACGGTTCACAAAAACTCAACATTGAATACGAAGGTGAGATAGTTTTTACTGACGATGACAAATCAATCAAATCCATTTCAAGAGGCGGTTATATCTACATTAGAAAAACTCAGTTTGGTAATAGAAGAGAAATTATTGCAGAGCCTAATTCTGATGGTTCTGTAGACTTTGAATACAAAGTGGGTCGTAGAACTCAAGAATGGGATAAAGAAGCCCAGGAGTTCTTGGCGGATGTCCTGTTAGAAGTCATTAGAACTACCGGAATTGGTGCAGAAGGTCGTGTAGATAGATTCTTTACAAGCGGTGGACTAGATGCAGTATTAGATGAGGTTGATGAAATTCGTAGCGATTACGTAAGTCAAATTTACTTGAGAATCTTATTAGATGACCACAAACTGTCTAATGATGAGTTGGTAAAAGTGGCACGCTATGTACCAAGCGAATTAGATTCAGATCATTACATCACAGAAGTATTTAAAGATCACAGCGAGAAGTTTTTCTCAACTGATGCTACTACTGATGCTTTTCTAGATGCAATAGATAGAATGGATTCTGACCATTACATATCTATCATTTTGAAAAAAGCACTTGACGAAGACTTATCCGATGCTTCTAAAGTAAAAGTATTGCAAGCTGCTGAGATCATGGACTCAGATCATTATAAGACCATGGTATTTGGTGAGCTATTAGACAGAAGAGAATTAGCAGACGAAATGATTGACGAAATCGTAAAGCTTTCTGCGGATATCGATTCGGACCATTATGCTACTATGGTTTTAAGAAAGGCATTAGATAGACCGAATCTTACAGACAAGGCTTTTGAAAACTTGATGGAAGCGGTAGCCAATATAGACTCAGATCATTACACTACTGAGACTTTTAGAGCCATGCTAAAAGGCAGAGAAGTTTCTGACAAAGTAGTGGAAGCCATTATTGAGAAAATGGACTATATGGATTCTGACCATTACAGAACCATCATCATCAAAGATTTATTCGATGATAGAAATATCTCTACCGAGTACTTCTCAGACTTACTCAACACAGTAGAGAACATTGGTTCAGATCACTACTCTACAGAAATACTTACCAGAATTTTAAGAGAGCAAGAATTAGATGATGATGGCTACAACAAAGTCTTGGAAAAAGTAGCCGACATGGACTCAGATCATTATAAAGTGACTATTCTTAAAAAGGTATTAGACGGTCGCCCGAATAATGCACAATTGTTGAGCATCATAAAAACTACGGGGTCAATTGGGTCTGACTATTACAAATCTGAAGTACTAAAAGGGGCTTGCAGTATGGTAAGCGAGTCTACAGACGAAGTAAAAAGCGAATTTAGATCAGTAGCAAAGTCTATTCGATCAGATACATATTACGGCAGAGTAGCACGCTGCATAGATTAAAAGTGTTTTCTATCCAAAAAATGGTGATTTAACGTCACCATTTTTTTTATCTTCAACAAAACCCTAACCATGCGTTTACTGCTTAGGCTAGCACTTTTTGCCTTAATTGGAGTATTGTTCTTGTGGTACTTATTCTATGCTGAAAACGAAGCATTACCACATATTTCAAGAGAAGGGAATCTCTACGCCTTTACCATTTTAGCTTCAATCTTAATTGGTTTAGGAATTACCTACATCAACCAATGGTTGAATAAAGTATTACCCTGGAGAAGAACCATTCTGAGTAGGTTTGTAGCCGGAATAGCCATAGACTTTTTATTTCTAGGCGGTGTACTTATTCTATTTGGGTGGTTAGGAAATATCTTAGGATTAATCACCTATGAGATGTTTCCTGAGGACATGTTCTTGAGGCAGATTGAGCTCAAGCTTATTGTCTTGAGTTTTATCACAATGTTCATAATTACACTCATCGAATTCAACACTTTCAGTTATCAGGAATACTCCGTAGGACAAATAAGAAAGCTTAGAGCCGAAAGGAAGCAATTAGAGCTTCAATTTGAAGCGCTAAAAAGTCAATTAAGCCCTCACTACCTTTTCAACAGCATGAACACTATTTCATCGCTGGTTTACAGAGACCCGGTAGTGGCAGAGACTTTTATTCGAAACCTAGCAGACACCTTTAACTATGTACTCTATACCAAAGAAGTTACTCTGGTAGATGTAAGAGAAGAGATTGAAGCATTGAGAGACTATGGCTATTTGTTGAGTATTAGATATGCCTCAGCAGTAGATCTAAAAATTGAAGTAAAAGAGGAATACATGACTAAAAAAATTCCTCCACTCACCTTTCAGCTTTTGGTTGAAAACGCTGTAAAGCACAACATTATTGGTAATGACAACCCGCTGAAAATTAACATTCGGGCTACTGAAAATGAGCTAATCGTATTGAATAACAAAACGGGATCTCCAAGCAATACAGCAAGCCACAGAGTAGGGTTAGACAATATTAGAAAGCGATATAGTTTCTTTACCGCAAGACCTATACAGGTGCTTGACAATGAATATTTTGAAGTTAAACTCCCAATGCTCAATACATGAAAAGGAGTTTACTAAATCAACCCATCTTTAGACTTATTGTACCACCAATCTATGGTACTATGATGTACTTCTTGATCCTATTGATCAATAACAATCTGGGACAGCTTACGGAAACAATGTTCAACCGAGAGTTGCTCGTTTGTGTTGTTTTGGCTTACCTGGTCTCTGAACCTATAAGACTTGTCATCCTTCTTTTCTTAAAGAAGTATCAAGACGAACTGAGAAAACCTACCAACATTGGGTTTTTATTAGTAACCAACCTGATCATCGGGTCGCTAATCATATTCTTAGCGGCATACAGCTATTTCAGATTTATTGAAGGAGCCAATTACCTTTCTACCTTTCAAACGCCATTAATCAATCTTACAGTCGTTTTTGGAGTAAGCGCACTACTATACAGCCTCTTTTTTCTGAGCTTATTCTTACTAACCATTAAGAATGAATCGGAGCTAAAAAAGGAAGACCTCAAAAGGCAAAATCTGGAACATCAACTTGAGATATTCAACAATGAGATTAATCCCGATCTCCTTTTTCAATCTCTCGAAACGCTGATTTCTCTAGTACATCATAACCTAGATTCAGCAGAAGATTTTGTTGATAGGCTTGCCTTGGTTTACCGATATATCTTGGACAACAGAAAGAAAGAGTTAGTGTCTGTAGACGATGAGATTAGAGCTTCTAAAAATTTGATTTACCTCTTTAAGGAGAAATTTCCGGATCAGCTCAATTATGAGTTGAAGAATGAAAATAAAGCAAGAGGCAAAATGCTTGTTCCCAATACCTTGAGCATGGTGCTAGACTGTTTAATAAACGGGAGTATTATTTCTCCTTGGCAACCTCTGAACATAACAGTTGACTTTGGCACTGAAGACGGATATATGGTGGTTCAGCATAAAGAGAATGACAAACTGAGCAATAATAAGTACATTAAAAATCAGTATCAGAACCTCCATGAAGCCTTTTCTTTTTTTACAGATCAACCTGTAATTCAGATTAAAGCCTACGGAGATGCTTTTATCAAAATACCATTGCTCGACCTTAACTAGAAACTATGAAGGTTTACATTATTGAAGACGAAATTCCTGCGGCTGAAAAGCTGGAACGCTTTCTCAAACGATACGATGACAGCATTGAAGTAGTAGGCCGAGCCATGAGTGTTAAGGAAGCTGTTCATTGGATTCAAACAGATGGCGATGCCGACTTACTCTTAATGGATATTCAGTTAACCGATGGTTTAAGTTTTGATATTTTCAAAGAAGTTCAGCTTGATATCCCTGTCATATTCACAACCGCCTACAACGAATACGCTATTGATGCCTTTAAAGCCAATGGCATTGATTACCTACTTAAGCCCATAACATTCGAGGCTTTAGGAGAAAGCATGGATAAGTTCCATAGTCTCAAAAACCGACTTTCTGAACCAGGACAAACCGAAGCGACTTCTGTTATCGATTTACAAAGTGCTTTACAAATGCTAAGTAAGCGCGAATACAAAACGCGCTTTATGGTGAAGATTGGAGAACACATTAAATCAGTTACTACAGACCAAATAGACCTTTTTTATGCCGAGGGAAGAAACGCATACATTGTGAACAAGGAAGGCAGAAGACTGATTATAGATTACAAACTAGAGACCTTAGAAGAGATGCTAGATCCTCAGCAGTTTTTTCGGGTAAACAGAACCTTTATTATCGATATCAATGCCATTAAAGACGTTTTAGTTTATTCTAATAGCCGTCTCAAAATTATCCTTAATCAAACTTTCGATCGCGAGATTATCGTAAGTCGTGAGAAGGTACAAGGCTTTAAACAATGGTTTGACGGTAACTAAGAGGTAAGAGAAAAGAAGTATGAAGTGTTAAGGCACTTGCTTCTTACATCCTAAATAATACTTCTAAAATATGTTAGTGGTTACTCTCTCTCAAATGATTCTCTTACCTTCGTGACGCTAAACTTACCCAAGGTTGAGAACTCTTTTATTACTTACCCTTCTGCTGGTCGTTGGTCTGACCTCAGGATATGGCCAAGTGAAATCACAAATGGCCACTACTCCGCCTGTACTTGATGGTGTGCTCGATGACGAGATATGGCAGCAAAGTCCACAAGTCACAGGATTCAAAAGCTTTGTACCAGACTTTGGTAAAGAGATTCCTTTTAAGACAATTGCTTATGTAGCACACGATTCCGAAAACCTATACTTCGCAATTAAATGCTTTGACGAACCTGATAAAATAAAGACTTCAATTGCCGCTAGAGACCGTATTGGAGCAGATGACTGGATCTGTATCAACCTAGATACATTCAATGGCGGTCAATCACTTTTTGGGTTGTATGTCAACCCGAGTGGTATTCAAATGGACACACAATTCGCAGCGGGGAATGAAGACATTGGGGTGGACCTTATTTGGTATAGCGCTGCCAAAATTGATGATGAAGGCTACAACGTAGAAATTAGAATTCCATTCAAGAGTGTTCGCTATTCAGCTGAAGATGGAAAAGTAGACATGGGCGTAATCTTCGAAAGAAGAGTATCTCGTCTCTCAACCCAAGTTACGTATCCTGCACTAGACCCGGAAAAAGGCTTTGCATTCCTTACTCAGATGATGCCGCTGAAGTATGACAATGTGAGAAAATATACGCTAGTAGAAGTATTACCGGCTGTTACTTATTTAAATAACACGGTTGAAGAAGGCGGTGAACGTGTTAATACTTCTGAATTTCAGCCTAGCTTAACCACTAAAATTGGTATCACATCCGATCTGGTTTTAGACGCTACACTCAATCCGGATTTTTCGCAAGTTGAGTCTGATGTAGGGCAAGTAGAAGTAAACCAAAGGTTTGCTGTTTTCTATCCAGAAAGAAGACCCTTCTTCTTGGAGGGTAGTCAGAACTTTAATTTTGCTGCCACAGGTATGTTTTCGCCTGTGCGTCAAGTGGTGAACACAAGAACGATAGTTTCACCAACCGCAGCAACCAAACTAACAGGTTTAATTGGCGATAAGAATATCATCTCGGCCATCTATGCAGAGGACCGAGCAGATGAAACGCTAAGTGATTATCATGAAGATAAAACTGCCGATGTAGGCATTATCCGTTACATGCGCGCCTTCACCCAAGACAGTTATCTGGGGCTAATCGGTACGCATAGAGCCAGAAATGGTGCTTACAATACAGTTGTCGGTTTCGATGGACAATATCGATTCAATGAAGCGAATGTAGTTAGTGGTAATTTTCTGAATTCTACTGTGCTCGCAGATAGAGACGGCAATCCAACAAGCAACAGCTCCATGGCTTTCGATCTCTCTAGAAACACAAGAACCTTCAATGGGAGCCTAACAATAGAAGATATTGCAAGAAACTTTTCTTCGGACGTGGGCTTTGTCACCAGAACAGGAATTTCTCGTATATCCGGTTTTCTTAACCCTAAAGTCTTCCCTAAAAACGAGGGACCTGTTCAGAGATGGGACTTCTCTTTCTATGGATCTCTCACTAAAGACAAGCCAAGCAACCTAAACGAATCGGTACTGTATGGAGCCATTGCTGCCACGCTACCAAGACAAACTAGACTGAGTATTTCTGCAGATCGGTCAACCGAAATATTTAGAGGAGTAGAATACAGAGATGGCTCAATTAGTCTTTCTGCCAGCTCACAGCTCAATAAGCGTTTAAGGATTAACTCAGGATACGATTGGGACAATGGTATTTATTATCAAGGAGAAGAGCAGGGCTACGGAAAACGAATTAGAAACTTTATAGACTATCAAGCCTCGGACAAACTGAATATTCAATTCAATCACAATTTTAGCTCATTGTATAGTGAAGAGACTGATGTGAAATACTTTGATGTGCATATTGTTAGAGGCCGGATAGTTTACCAGGCGAACCAGTATCTGTTCTTTAGAGCCATTGGCCAATACAACAGTTTATCTAAAGTTTGGAGCCCTAATTTCTTGGCTTCCTTTACTTACATTCCGGGAACTGTTGTACACCTAGGTTATGGAACCCAATTGGAAAGAAGAGAATGGGATGGCCAAAGCTATGTCCCTTCTGATGACTATCTACAAACCTTCAGTGGCTTCTTCTTTAAGGCGAGTTATTTGTGGAGGCTTTAAGATATCCTCCCCCAATTCACCACCGACTTTTTAAGGGATTGAATATGCCTTAAGATATTGTAGTTCTCAGGTCTAGAAAGATCAGGATCTTGCTCCAATAAATCTGTAGCGGCATTTCTGGCGGCTTGTAAGATTTTGGTGTCTTTAGAGATGTCTGCAATAAGTAAGTCTAATACCCCACTTTGTTGGGTTCCTGTTATATCTCCTGGTCCGCGGAGTCTTAAGTCCACATCTGCTATTTCAAATCCGTTGTTGGTTTTAACCATAGTCTCTAAGCGTGTGCGGGCTTCTTTGCTCAACTTATAGTCTGTCATTAGAACACAGTAAGATTGCTTTGCTCCTCGCCCAACTCTACCTCTCAATTGGTGCAACTGGGCAAGTCCAAAACGTTCAGCATTCTCAATTACCATTACTGACGCATTGGGTACATTAACACCTACTTCAATAACCGTAGTGGCCACCATAATCTGTGTTTCATGCCTTACAAAACGCTGCATCTCAAAGTCCTTATCTTGAGGTTTCATTTTACCATGAACAATGGATATATGATAATCAGGGAAAGCACGCACAATGCTCTCATAACCGTCCATTAAATCTTTAAGATCCAGTTTTGAAGATTCTTCTATTAAGGGATAAACTACATAGATCTGATGCCCAGCTTCTATCTCTTTCTTCATAAAGCCAAAGACCTCCAATCGCTTAGAATCATACTGGTGTAAAGTCTTAATTGGCTTTCTACCTTTTGGCATCTCATCAATTACAGAAACATCTAAATCGCCATAAACGGTCATGGCCAGGGTTCTAGGTATTGGTGTAGCGGTCATCACTAAGACGTGAGGATAAACGGCCGCATTTTTGGACCAGAGCTTAGCTCTTTGAGCCACACCAAATCGATGCTGTTCATCAATGATCGCGAGTCCTAGATTCTTGAGCTGAACCGTATCTTCAATCAAAGCATGCGTACCCACCAAGATTTGAATGCTTCCGTCTTGCAGTCCTGCATGAATTTGTTTTCGCTCAGAGGTTTTAGACGATCCGGTGAGTTTCGCAATACCGATGCCTAAACTTTCGGCAAAGTCTTTTAAGCCTTCATAATGCTGATCGGCCAAGATTTCCGTGGGAGCCATCATGGTCGCTTGAGCACCTCTAGAAACCACCAAAAGCATACAGATAAAGGCTACTATCGTTTTACCCGAACCCACATCTCCTTGAAGCAGGCGATTCATTTGTCGTCCACTGCGCATGTCCTGATAAATCTCTTTAATTACGCGCTTTTGTGCCCCAGTTAAATCAAAAGGCAGGTGCTCATTGTAGAACTTAGTAAGCAAGGAAGAATCGTTGAATACCTGACCTTTGAACTTATCAATCCTAGAAATCTTGAGTTTGAGAAGCCTCAGCTGAATGTAGAAAAGCTCTTCAAATTTTAGCCTGAACTGTGCCTTTTTTAGCAATTCATTATTCCCCGGAAAATGAATATGCCATAGGGCTAGTTTTTTATCAATTAGCCCGAATTGATCTATCAGATTTTGCGGAAGTGTTTCTTGAATATGCTGCTCGGCCAATAGCATCACTTGGCGAACCATTTTAGAAAGCGCCTTACTATCTAAAAACTTCGCCTTCATTTTTTCTGAAGTATGATAAACCGGCTGAAGAAAGGCGGCATTCTCATTCTGGGTAGTAAGCACTTCAATCTCAGGGTGGGCTATGTTAATCTTTCGTCCGTAGGCTGCAGGCTTACCAAAAACCACATAATCCACACCTAATTTCAGCTTTTTACTTACCCACTGAATCCCCTTAAACCAAACCAGTTCAATGCTGCCTTCATCATCAGAAAACTTGGCAACAAGCCTTTTCTTTCTTCCCTCTCCTATTGTTTCTAAACCGGAGATTCTACCTTTTAACTGTACAAAAGGAAGGTCTCCATGCACTTCATGTGTTTTATAAAACTTGGTACGGTCTTCATATCGAAAAGGGTAATGCTGCACAAGATCTCCATAACTAAATATGGATAGCTCTTTACTTACAAGAGCTGCTTTCTGTGGACCAACCCCTTTTAAGAATTCGATACTGGTATCGAAGAATGACGGCATATGTCAAATTAATACTTCCACTCGAAACTATTGAGCATTTCAATAATATCCACTTTGATATACTCAATGATTGGTTTTAGAGAGTCGTTTTTGGTTGCTGTATTAAAATATAAAGCACCTCTAAAGAAGTGATTGGTACTGTCGCTAGTAAAGAACTGAAATTGGGTAGGCACCTCCCCTTCTAGTTCACTTACGCTAGCCACTTGTCCGTTAGGAATCTGAATTAAGCTTTCGTCTATAGAGTATGCCCTAATAATATGCCTTTGTGTTAATTCAAAAGCTTCATTCAAAATAACTTCAGGCTTGTTATTCGGGTCTACCAAATTCTTATAAGTCAATTGTACAATTGCGTCAAAATCTTCATATACCAAATTAACCCAGTAACGCTCAACGTTTTCACCTGAATCTGCTTGTAATGTAGCATACTTAGAATACTTAAAGGCGTAAGGAAAAGTATCAGGTAATATTTGATATGCCGGCTCAGGCAGGTCAATGCGATTAAAACCTTTGGGCTTAGGTAAGTAAACCTCCTCACAAGAGAGTAGGCCAAAGCATATCACCAAAATAAGTACAGCAAGCTTTTTCAAGCACTAAGGTTTTATAAGAACTCTAACTCTTTTAATTCTACGTAAATCTACTGCTACTACTGTAAACAAGAATTGACCGAATTTGATTTTTTCTCCTGCTCTCGGTAAAGTTGAATTAAGCTCCAATAACAGGCCACCAAGAGATTCGCTTTCTCCTTTTACATCGTCAAACGTACTAGCCTCTACGTTCACAATTTTGCAAAAATCGTTCAGTGAAGTTTTCCCTTCGAATACATAAGTTGAGTTATCGAGTTTGTTATAAGCAATGTCTTCATCATCGAATTCATCGTTTATTTCGCCAACAATCTCTTCTATGATATCCTCCATGGTAATCAAGCCAGAGGTCCCCCCATATTCGTCTACCACAATGGCCATATGCACACGTTGTTCTTGGAAATCCTTCAATAAGGCATCTACTTTCTTATTCTCAGGCACAAAGAATCCTGGTCTTAAAAGCGTTTGCCATTTGAAGTCATCTTCCTTCTCTATATGAGCTATCAGATCTTTGATATATAGAATGCCTTCAATCTTATCTACCGTCTCGTTGTAAACAGGAATTCTTGAAAATCCACTTTTGTTGATCTTGTCCATCAACTCATGAAAATCCATTTCGATATCGAAGGCCGTTACATCCATTCGAGACTTCATTACCTGCTTTACTGTTAGCGTACTAAAGTTTACAATGCCTTTAAGAATGCCTTTTTCCTCTTCTGTGGTCTCATCGCCCGTAGTAATTTCAAGCGCTTGGTTCAGCTCGTCTACAGTAATATTGTGTCCTTTTTTCTCTACTTGGTTCTCAATCACTTTGGTAAAGGTGATGAGAATTGCACTAAAGGGTCTTAGTATTTTCTCGAATATGAAAAGCCCTCGAACAGTAAAGCGAGCAAACTTCTCGTTATGCTGATTGGCAAAGTTCTTAGGTACTACTTCACCAAAAAAGAGAATAACGAAAGTAACTATAGCAGATAGACTCACCACAACAGCACCCTCAGTAGTTTTGGTACCTACTATGGACCATGTAAAAAATGTAGAAAGGGTTACGATCGCAATATTGATCAAGTTGTTCATGATCAATATCGTGGCTAATAAATAGTTTTTACGCCCAAGCAGAAAAAGCATTGCTCTTGAAATGGCAGTGTCCTCTTCTTTTAGGTCCTTGAGTTTATGATCATCTATTGAGAAGAAGGCCACCTCAGATCCAGAGATAAGCGCAGAACTAACAACCAATACTGCAAAAGCAACGGCATTAATGATAATGTAAGGAGAAGATAACTCAGATAATTGCGCTAGTAGGGCAAGACTGGGTTCAGGTTCGTCAGCTGGTAGATCCAATACTTTCTATTTAGTTCAACATTAGAATGGAAGATCGTCAGAATCGTCTTCAGGGATACTAGATACCGGACTTTCCATCGGTGCGCTTGCTGCGCTAGGAGCACTACCTCCCATATTATTACCACCACCTTGAGGGCTGCCAAGCAAAGTCATTTCGCGGCCCACTACTTCCGTAGTGTAACGCTTATTCCCATCCTGATCATCCCAAGATCTAGTGGTTAACTTACCTTCAATATACACTTGGTTGCCCTTTTTCAAAAACCGTTCAGCGATTTCAGCGAGGGGTGTCCAAAGCACAACATTATGCCATTCTGTGTTGGTAACGCGTTCTCCTTGCTTATTCTTATAAGTCTCACTGGTAGCCAGAGAGAAATTAGCTACTGCTCTGCCATTATCTAAATGTCTTACCTCTGGGTCTTTACCCAAATTACCTACAAGGATTACTTTATTTACACCTGCCATAATATTGTTATTAAAAGATTATTTTGAATAATCTAATTATAAAATGCTTTGTTTCCAATAGTTCTCAATCAAAATGGGCTTAGGCAAAGACTCAATCTGGTCCATATCATAAGGCCTTGCTCCGTAATGATTCTGAAGTTTAGCAAAGTTAGCTGAATCATTTACCTTAAACCTAAAGAACTTAGCGAAAATCCTCTGATGCGTTAATACATGCTTATGCATTTCAGAAGTATCCAGATGAATTAAGCCTTCCATTTTTAATTCGCCTAATACCTCATCTTCACTCGTGCTTTGCTTACTCTCAATCAATGGAAAATCATTTAGCCCTTGCCAGATGTCTTTCGCACCTCTTTCTTTCAAAAGGAGTTGTTCTTTGTACTCAAATATGAGATAAGCAAAATGGCGCTCTTTAACTTTTACTTTTTTAGACTTTACAGGTAAGTGGTTTTGCCGCCCAGTATTAAAGGCAACACAAGTCTCTGAAAAAGGACACAAACCACAGCTCGGTGATTTTGGCGTGCACTGGATTGCACCAAAATCCATAATGCCTTGATTAAAGGCGGCAGCATTTTTTCCCCTTACCAAATCATCTGCTAAGGATTCAAATACTTTGAATGTCTTGGCCTCAGCAATATCGTCTTCTATTCCAAAAACCCTGCTCAGTACCCTGAATACATTACCATCTACAACTGCCTTGTTCTGATCAAAGGCAAAAGACGCAATCGCTGAAGCAGTGTATTTACCAACACCCTTGAGCTTAAGCAATTCTTCATATGTGCTAGGAAACTCTCCATTGTATTCTGATACGACCTGTCTAGAGCAAGCATGCAAGTTTCTTGCTCGAGAATAATACCCTAACCCCTGCCAAAGTCTTAAAACCTGTTGCTCCTCGGCTTCTGCCAAATCCTTAATAGTGGGAAAAGTATCTAAAAACTTAAAGTAATAAGGTAAGCCTTGAACGATTCTAGTCTGTTGAAGTATGATCTCTGAAAGCCAAATTTTATATGGATCAGTGGTGTTTCGCCATGGTAAATCTCTTCCATTATGGCGGTACCACTTAATTAATTGACTTACAAAGATTTCGCGTTCCAAAGGGTAATCGAAGCTATAACTTGTTCAAACTGAGATGTTCTCTTCTAAAATTTTAGGCTGAACGTTTTATAATCCGGCTCGAACCCTTAATTTTGCAGGCCAAAATAACTGGGAATAAGTTTTTTACGCAATTTTTAACTTAAAATAGATAACAAGTGACTAAAGCAGATGTGATAAATCAGATAGCCGACAAGACGGGAATTGATAGATCTGATGTAACTACAACTGTTGAGACCCTTTTCGCTGTTGTGAAAGATTCAATGGCTGAAGGAGAAAACATTTACGTAAGAGGATTTGGAAGTTTTGTGAATAAGAAAAGAGCTAAGAAAATTGCTCGTAACATTTCTAAAAACACAGCAATTGTTATTGATGAGCACTTTGTGCCAAGCTTCAAGCCTTCGAAAGTTTTTATTGAACAAATTAAGACTAGCGATAAAGTTAAGTCTTAAACTAGGCCAACGGGCTTATGAATAAATCTCAGATTATAATTGTCGTTCTGGGAATACTGCTTGTAGTAGGCATGTATAGCCTACCGAAAATAGTGGTTGATAATGACAGTGCTGAGGAACAAGCATTTATTGACGAATCGAACCCCGGAGGTGTTGTAGATCATAGTTCTGCAATTCCTGAAGATGTTCTACCTAAAGTTGAGTTTTGGAAGAAGAAACTCATTATGGGAGATCAGATTCAGCAAAATCTGGAAGCATTGGATTCTTTAATGCGGGTTTTTATTCAGATTAATAAGTACGATAGTGCCGCATTTTATGCAGAGCGCTACGCACAAACATTTAATACAGTTTCTCACTGGCAGAAGGCCGGTGACGCTTACTTCGAGGCTTATACATTTGCCTTGGACCAAGCAAAAATTACTATGCTGGGAGAAAAAGCGAGATCAGCTTATGATCGAGTGCTTGCTAAAGAGCCAAATAATTATGACATAAAACATAATGTGGCCATGACATATGTTTCTTCTACAAGCCCAATGCAAGGCATTATGATGCTGAGAGAGATCATTGATAGTGATCCGAGCAACGAGAAAGCCTTAGTAAGCATGGGTCGTATGTCAATTCAGACTGGACAGTTTGAAAATGCGGTACAAAGATTCGAAACCTTGATTAGCTATTATCCTGAGCATATTGAAGGAAATTTCTTTTTGGGCGTGTGCTATTATGAGACAGGACAGAATGTCAAAGCAAAAGCGCAGTTCGAAAAGGTGAAAACATTAGATACGAGTGAGCAGATGCAAACCGCTGTGAATGAGTATTTAGAAAGAATTAGTTAAAAACATTAAAAGATTGAATTATGCCTTGCGGTAAAAAAAGAAAAAGACATAAGATTTCTACTCACAAGAGAAAGAAGAGACTAAGAAAGAACAGACATAAGAAGAAGTAATTCACTTTTTCTTCCTGAATTGTTCAGCATCTTAATCTAAATTTCTATCACATTGAGTAATGAATTAATAATCAATTCAACTCAAAGTGGAAGTCGTATAGCCCTTCTTAAGGACAAAGGCCTTGTAGAATTCCATCAAGATAACGAGGAAAGCAAATTCAAGGTAGGAGACATTTATCTAGGTACGGTCAAGAAGATCGTACCAGGCTTAAATGCTGCATTTATTGATATAGGATACGAAAAAGACGCATTCTTACATTATCTGGACTTAGGTCCGCAAATCAAGTCTTTAAACAAGTATACAAAACAGGCCCTTACCAACAAGCACGTAACAGGTGGTTTAGGTAAGTTCAAAAATGAGCCTGATATCAATAAGCTTGGTAAAATGAGCCAAGTGTTAACGAAAGGACAAAAAATTCTCGTCCAAGTCGTTAAGGAACCTATATCAACAAAAGGGCCACGACTCACTTGTGAGTTGTCTATAGCCGGGCGCTACATGGTGCTCGTCCCATTCTCTAGTGCCATCAATATCTCAAAGAAGATCACCGATGGCGAAGAGCGTAAACGTCTATTACGTCTAATATCTTCTATTAAGCCTGAGAACTTTGGCTTAATCATAAGAACTGTAGCCAAGGGTAAAAATGTTGGCGAACTCGATCAAGACCTAAGAAACCTTGTCGACAGTTGGAAAGACGGTATCAAAAAACTTCATGGCCTTTCTCCAAGAGATAAAGTGATTGGAGAAATGAATCGAGCCTCTTCTCTCTTAAGAGATATACTAAACGAGAACTTCGATAGTGTAATCTCTGACGATAAGGAGATTCATGAAGAGATAAAAGGCTTCATTGGGAAGATTGCGCCAGATAAAGAAAAAATAGCCAAGCTATACACAGGTAAGGCAAAGATTTTCGAGGCTATGGGTATTGAAAAACAGATGAAGTCATTATTTGGCAAGTCTGTTAGCCTGCCTAAAGGTGGCTATCTCATCATTGAGCATACTGAAGCACTTCACGTAATTGACGTGAATAGTGGTAACAAGTCTAATGCAGGTGAAGATCAAGAATCAACAGCATTGGCCGTAAACCTAGAGGCTGCCAAAGAAATTGCGCGACAACTAAGACTCCGAGATATGGGAGGTATTGTTGTCATTGACTTTATAGATATGCGAAAAGCTGATAATAAGAAAGAGCTTTTCCGATTTATGAAAGAAGCTATGGGAGATGACCGTGCTAAGCACACCATTCTTCCCATCACCAAGTTTGGCTTAATGCAAATCACACGTCAAAGAGTTCGTCCTGAGATGAATATCACTACGCGTGAGGTCTGCCCTACATGTGGAGGTACTGGAAAAGTGAGTGCTACGATTCTCGTATCAGACCAAATTGAAAAGAACCTAGACTATGTGCTAAGTCATCAAAACGAGAAAGGACTTACAATTAATGTACATCCATTCTTACATGCCTTTTTTACCAAAGGTGTTTTCTCCAAAAGATGGCAATGGTATAGAAAGCACCATACCTGGGTGAAAATTGAAAAAGATAGTTCACTTAGCCTGTCAGAATATACATTCTACAATAAGATGGGAGAAGAAATAGAACTACAAGCATAAAAAAAGCCTCGTCTAAGACGGGGCTTTTATATTAGAATTTGATTCCAAATTCTAAACTAAAGAGATTGCTCTTAACTTGAAATTCTTCGAAAGCTTGGCTCTGCGTTTTAACCTGATCTATAAAGCCTAGATAAAAATTTAAAGAGGTATACACTTTTGTATTTACCCCAATACCTTTTTCTAAACCACCACCAAAGTTACCGGCTACATCAAGATCTTGAAACTCTTGTATAAAAGGATTCGCTTGGCCATTGTTGTCAGTATTGAGTCTTATCTCTGGTACTAAGCCAAAATTGATGAACACTTTAGTGTCCAAAAGGACTTCATTGGTATATAATTTTAAGAGTAGCGGAATCTGGAGAAATTCGTGATCGTAGATTTGAGCTTCTGGACCTCTACCCACTCCAATGTCTTCCAAAGCAATACCTGTACGCTTTGAGGCAAAATTGATCCCTCCCTGGAAGTAATAATTATCCTTAAAAGGTATATCAACAAAAGCACCCAATAAGAACTTTAGAGAAGATCCACTTCGTTCTATTGCCGTATTTGAACCGTCTGAAGCAGTTCTACTTAAAGATAGACTAGGTCCAACGCGAATACCGATTTTATAATCTAAAGAACTGTCTTGTGCGTGAGAAGTGGAAACAATAGCGGCAATGAAAAGCGCTACTAAAAGGTATTTCTTCATGTAGGATAAAATAAATAAATAGATTTGTCATTTAAAAAGTGGAGATGGTCAAAAGAATCAGTTTTATCGTGGTATTGGCTTTTATATGGTCTTGTTCTGGCCAACCAGAATGTGGTGATCCTGAAGCCTACATGAATGCTGAAATCACTTTGGAGTTCGAGAATCTAACGCATGCATTTCACGAAGTAGAATCTCAAGGGCAGCTCGATCAATTATTCAATAAATACCCCATCATCAAAAATGAATTTTTTGAATATGGGGACCGACCAAGTCCAGAAGAACTTAATAGCGAGATCTTCAAACTCATTCAAACGCCTCGAGTCAAAAGACTATTTAACACCAACAGTTATACAAGTTTTGATAAGGCACTTGACTCTAACCGAGAAATGAGAGAATTCCTCACTTTTGACTATCTCACAATCAACAAAGACAAAAGCTCAAGGGATATATATGATCTCTTTAAAAACTCAGAAATTGATAAGATCAATTCGCCAGAAAGAATTGAAGAATACTTAATGATCAACCACGGGGAAAGAGATTATTTCTATTCTCTTTTTGCTTACAGGAATGATGAACAATTGCTGGATGACAACTACGAACTCATTCAAAACCCCAATGTAGACACGCTCTATCAAGAGACGATAAGACTTATCAATACTGGAAAATTGGCATTCGAACTAGACCAAGGGTTTAAGAAACTCACTTCTCACTTTCCTGAATTTCAAACACCTAAAATACAAGCTGTATACTCCGGTTTTGGCAAAGACATTTTCCTCTCTGATAGCCTCATTGTACTGGGCTTAGACTACTATCTAGGAGAAGAAGCCAAGTACAGACCCAACGTGTATGATTACATAAAAGTGAGGTTGACGCCTGATCACTTAGTACCTCAGGTGTTTCAATTTCTCTCACTACAGTTTAATGAAACAAAAGGTGGAAGGCGAAATGTATTGGACGAAATGATTTATGCCGGAAAGGCCATGGCCTTTGCTAAAGAAATGTTGCCATGCGTAAGTGATAACCTGATCATCGGATATAATGAACAAGATTTTACGAACGCTACAATCAGCGAAGCGATTATTTGGTCTTACTTTTTAGAAAAGCAGTTGCTGTATGAAGAGAACACCAAAGCCATTGCAAGATATGTAGACGAACGCCCCTCAATTCCCGAAATCAGCAAAAACTGCCCTGGCAGAATTGGTCAGTGGCTAGGTTGGCAAATCATAAAAGCGTATAGAGAAGAAACTGGCGTAAGCTTTACAGAGCTGATGGCTGAAACGGATGCACAAAAAATTCTTACGCTGTCAAAATATAGACCTCGTTATCTTCAGCCTTAATCTGAGCTTCATTGTTCAGTACTTTTACCAACTTATCAACCTGTAGTCTTCTACTGTAGAGTTTTTCGGCAATGCTTCTGGCGTTGTTCTTATGTGCCTCTAAGAGGTTTCTATCTTTCAAGAAAAGACTGAGCTTCTCGATAAACTCAATTGGATTTTCAGGATCCGCATAAAAACCACATTTGTATCTCTCTACCAAATCCTTTGTCCAGCCCGTGCTATTTACAATGGTAAGTTTACCTGCGGCAAGGCTATCGAATAGTTTATTAGGGCTATTTGTGGCCAATACCGACACATTAGCAAAACTTACGTAGGTGGCATCAGTGACATTTAGAATTCTTCTAACCCCCTCTTTATTCTGATAGCCAATAAATTCAATATTCGTCAGTTTCTTCAGAAAAGAATTGAGCTTAATGTTTCTCAGTTGAGAGCCTTTTCCTACTACCTTAAATGAAACGTTTAATTTTCGATTAAGGGCTTGCTCAGCAATCTCGAGTAAATAGTCTAAGTGGTTAGTAGCTCCTATACTTCCCATGTAAGTAATCACCAAAGGTTCCTCTGCATGATAGAAGTCGATTAGCTTTGGGTCCTTCATCTCCTTTTTGAAGAATTGGCAATCGGCCATATTAGGAATCATATATACATCCTTTTCAGGCGCGACTTTTTTAATCCAATCTCTCATTCCAGGAGAGAGGGCTACAACCTTTTCTGCTTCTCTGTAGATCCTTGATTCTAGACGATACAAGTATTGCTGTAAAAGTCTGTTCTTAATTACACCCATCTCAATGGGTGCGGTAGGCCAGAGATCTCTAACCTCAAATATGAATGGGATTGATAATTTTTTCTTGAGCCACAACCCGATTAGGCCAACAGTCAAAGGTGTCGAGGTCACGTAAGCTAAGTCTGGTTTTTGAAGCTTTTTTATGTATCGTTTTGAAACACGCACGAACTTTAAAAAGGCCAGAATCCTTTTCACCGCACCCATCTCATTATTGTAAGCAACTGGCAGATAATGCACCTTTATACCATCCACTTCTTTTGTGCGCACCATTGGTTCATTATGTGAAGTAACCATCTCCACTTCGAAACCATTCTCAACTAGACCTTTCGATAGATAATAAGATCGGATCGCCCCTCCCTCCTGAGGTGTCTTAAAGTATTGATGAATATATAAGATGCGCTGAGCCACTTCTCTAATTTACTAAAAACCCACTAGGCAATTACAGATAGTTCTTTTCATAATATTTACAGAAGGCCGTAATCTTACATTCTTCGCATTTAGGCTTTCTTGCAAGACAGGTATATCTACCATGCAGAATTAACCAATGATGAGCCCTAGGGATTACTTCCTTGTCCAAATGCTTCACCAATTGTTTTTCTACAGCCAGAGGCGTGGAAGCATTTAAGTTTACTAACCCCAACCTTTTAGAAACCCTATATACGTGCGTGTCAACCGCCATTGAAGGTTGGTTCCAAACTACGGAAGTCACTACGTTTGCGGTCTTTCTACCTACACCGGGTAGTTTCTGTAAATCAGCAATGGTTTCGGGTATTTGAGAACCAAAATCCTCAACTAGCATTTTGCCTAAGCCTATTAGATGCTTGGTTTTATTGTTAGGGTAAGAAACGGATTTGATATAAGGGAAAAGTTCATCGAAGTTGGTAGCCGCAAGGTGCTCAGGTGTAGGGAAATCCTCGAATAGCTTAGGGGTTACTTTATTAATTCTTACATCCGTGCATTGCGCAGATAAAACAACAGCAACCAGTAATTCAAACGGGTTGCTGTAATTTAATTCTGTTTCAGCCTCTGGCTGATTTTCACTAAAGTAGGCTACAAATGCTGAATACCTTTCTTTCCTGGTCATGTCGCTAAAATAGCTTAAACCTCGGAATGTAAATGGTAAGATTTTGAATAACTCAAAATTGCATCAACCACACGACTATTTGGTGCTTTCTGGGCACTATCGAGTGATTCTATCACACTTTCCAATTCCGCATAATTATCGGCAAGCTCTTCATCGAATAGCATAGCCAACTCAATCTCTGCGTTTTCTTCGGCAGTGGTCTCCTTGTACATGTAGCGAACTAAGTCATCTTGGGTAAAGGTTTTGATCATAGGCGACATTCTTTTTATCCATCTTCTTTCTCAAATTAATGAGTGCATAACGCATACGGCCAAGAGCTGTATTAATGCTTACGCCTGTAGCATCAGCAATCTCTTGAAAGCTCATTTGCATATAATGCCTCATCATTAAAACCTCTCGTTGTGCATCTGGCAATTCTTTAATTAAATCGCGCAGCAAAGCGTGAGTATCTTCTTTAATCCTCTTAGACTCTATCGAATCTTCTGAGAACTCTAACGTATTAAAAACACTACTTCCATCTTCCATTACGATAGTTGGGTAGCGTTTAGCTTTTCTAAAATTGTCTATGGCAAGATTATGTGCAATTCGAGTTACCCAAGGTAGGAATTTACCTTCCTCATTGTACCTGCCGGTTTTTACCGTGTTTACCACCTTTACAAAAACCTCTTGCAACAGGTCCTCTGCCAAATACTGATCTTTTACAATCAAATAAATGGTGGTGTAAATCTTCTTTTTGTGACGATCTACCAGCGTAGCGAATGCCTCTTCGTTACCATTAGTGTATTGCGACATCAACTGACTGTCGCTTACAGCATATTTCCTCATGTGAATAATTGTTAGGTTAACGTAGAGGTCTATATCATATTGTGCTGGTTAGGGTTTGACTTATTTTCTTGAATTGAACGCTAAAAGTATAAAATATTGTATGCAAAGCAAATTTGCTTTTGTCAACAATCAGATATTCACCAACGAATTCTGCTGTTACTTAATGCTCCAAATAAACTACAACTATAATGCCAAAGCCAAGTATTTTATTCGCTTTTCAAGAATTAAAATTGCTTAACATTAAGCCAGTTGCTTCTGTTATCTTTGCAGCCTTATGAATTCAACAACTCTTGCACCGCATACCCCTATTGACGAATTAGATCCTAAGGATTTTATTATCATCAAAGGAGCACGTGCTAACAACTTAAAAGGCCTATCTGTAGCCATACCAAGAAATAAACTGGTGGTGGTTACAGGTCTTTCAGGTTCAGGAAAATCATCACTGGCTTTCGATACGCTTTTTGCCGAAGGTCAACGGATGTATGTTGAATCTTTGAGCTCCTATGCGCGCCAATTTTTGGGCCGAATGGAGAAGCCAGAAGTAGATTACATCAAAGGTGTTTCACCTGCGATTGCCATAGAACAAAAGGTAAGTTCAAGAAACCCAAGATCTACAGTAGGAACAACGACTGAAATCTACGACTACCTCAAACTATTATTCGCCCGCGTTGGCAAAACCTACTCTCCAATCAGTGGAGATGAGGTAAAAAGAGATAGCGTAACCTCAATTGTCGATTTTATTCTCACCCATGAGGACGACCAAAGACTGATGATACTTGCTCCTTTGCGTTTAAAGGAAGACAGAACTTATGAGCAAGAATTAAATATTCTACTCCAAAAAGGATATACGAGAATTTTAGTCGATGGTAAACCATTTTTTATTGAGGACTTGATTGAAGGAAAGGAAGATCACTCGAAATCAAAGCTCGAGATCTTAATCGATCGGGGTGTGATTCAGCATGATGAGGATACGCAATTTAGGTTTGGCGACTCCGTGCAAACAGCTCTTTTTGAAGGTGAAGGAGATTGTATTGTAGATATTCCTGATAGTGGTAGGTTTCATTTCTCCGACAGATTTGAAGCGGATGGCATGCAGTTCGAAGAGCCTAGTGTAAACCTCTTTACTTTCAATAATCCTTACGGAGCCTGTAAAAGGTGTGAAGGCTTTGGCAAAATTCTCGGTATTGACCGTGATTTAGTCATACCTGATAAGTCACTATCTGTTTATGAAGGAGCTATTGCGCCTTGGAGAAGTGAAACGATGCGCAAATGGCTAGAGCCCCTTCTGAAGCATGGTGTGGAATTCGATTTCCCAATTCACAGGACATATGCTGAACTGACTGAAGATCAAAAAGACCTTCTATGGACAGGTAATAAATACTTTAAAGGTCTTGATAAATTTTTCGCTTATCTAGAATCTAAAACACATAAGATACAGTACAGGGTAATGCTTTCTCGCTACAGAGGGAGAACTGACTGCCCTGAATGTAAAGGGACACGGTTAAGACAAGATGCCTCATACGTTAAAATTCAAGGCAGATCAATAACGGATATCGTGTTGATGCCTGTAAAACGAATTGTTACTTTCTTCGATGAACTCGAACTGACTGAATTTGAAGAAAATGTTGCGGAGCGTTTAATGAAAGAGATACGATATAGGCTTTCCTATCTAGATCGTGTTGGTCTTGGGTATCTGACCTTAAATCGACTTACCAATACTCTATCTGGTGGTGAATATCAACGGATCAAATTAGCTACTTCGCTTGGTAGCGCTTTAGTGGGTTCAATGTATATCCTAGACGAACCGAGTATTGGCTTACATCCAAGAGATACTGATCGCTTAATCTCTGTTTTAAAATCTCTGCGCGATTTGGGAAATACCGTTGTAGTAGTGGAGCATGAGGAAAAAGTTATGCAAGCGGCTGATCAGATTATTGATATCGGTCCCGATGCGGGGTCTCATGGTGGTGAGCTAGTCTTTCAAGGTACTTTAGCAGAAATGATGTCCTCAGGTGATACCTACACGTCAAAATATCTGAGCGGCAAAGAGAGGTTGGAAATCCCAACTACTAGACGCAAATGGAAAGACAGTATATCTATTCTAAAGGCCAGAGAGAATAACCTCAAAAATATTGACGTTGAAGTTCCTTTGGGTGTGCTTTCTGTAGTTACAGGAGTAAGTGGATCAGGAAAATCAACACTTATCAAAAGAATCCTTTACCCCGCCTTAGGTAAAATGCTCGGCACAGTTGGTGAGCAAACTGGTAAGATGGAAGGCTTAGAAGGCTCATTGAAAAAAGTGACTCAAATCGAGTTTGTGGATCAAAACCCGATTGGTAAGTCTTCTCGCTCCAATCCAGTAACCTACGTAAAGGCCTATGATGCCATTCGTAATCTTTTTGCAGATCAAGCAATGGCTAAGCAAAGAGGGTACAAACCTGCTTTCTTCTCATTTAATGTAGATGGAGGCCGATGTGAAACATGCCAAGGAGAAGGTGTAGTAAAGATCGAAATGCAATTTATGGCAGACATTCACTTGACCTGTGAAAGCTGCCAAGGCAAGCGTTTCAAGCAAGAAATTTTAGATATCGAATACAATGGCAAAAACATTTCTGATGTACTAGAAATGACCATTGACGATGCCATGATCTTCTTCGCGAATGAGAAATCGGTTGTCAATAAGTTGGCTCCT
Source organism: Roseivirga sp. UBA6052 (assembly GCA_002427755.1). Lineage (GTDB taxonomy): Bacteria > Bacteroidota > Bacteroidia > Cytophagales > Cyclobacteriaceae > Roseivirga. The sequence continues at coordinate 853,635 of DIYO01000009.1, read as the reverse complement.
TTACAAGAAGTAGGGCTTGGTTATATCCGATTAGGCCAATCCTCCAACTCACTCAGTGGCGGAGAAGCCCAACGAGTAAAGCTGGCTTATTTCCTAGGTAAAGGAAGGAGCAATACGAAAGAGCACATTCTCTTTATCTTCGATGAACCGACTACTGGTTTACACTTCCACGACATTGCCAAATTGATGCAATCCATCAATGCATTAATTGAGCAAGGCAATTCAGTTCTGATCATCGAGCATAATACAGAGGTGATCAAATGTGCGGATTGGGTAATAGACTTGGGACCTGAAGGAGGTGATGATGGAGGTGATCTGTGTTTTGCTGGAACACCAGAAGACATGATAAAACTCAAAGATTCGAACTACACCGCTCAGTATTTAGCTGAAGTGCTATAATTCATGCCCTTTTGAATGGGAAGTAGCTGAAAGACGGAGCGATCTTCTCTTCGCTAAGGAACCGAAGATATTGGCACTGACTATCAATCCTGCGCCAATAAGTTTAGACTCATTCATTTCTTCATTCAAGAAAAAATAACTGGTGGTCATAGCGATTGGGGTACCTAGATAGAAAATCAAGCTTGTTGTGGTTGGTTCTAGATGGGTTGTAGCCCTTAGCCAAAGCGTATGTGCACCGACTGTGCAAAGAACTCCCAAAATGGCCAAGTAATACCAATCTTGATTTGTCAAATTCCAATTAGACTCTGTAATGAAAATGAGGAAAACAGGTAAAGCAAAAAAGTACTGACCAAATGCTCTTGTCATTGAATTGATCTTTTGATGCTTTTGCTGTTGAAAAGGCAAAAACGCAAAGAATAGTGCACTAACTAGACCAACTAAAATACCTGCAGTTAAGTCGTTCTTCAGGGTGAATTCAGGGACGATTAGATATATCCCAAATAGAGCGATAGACACCAAAATAACATCTAAGACCTTAGGTTTTTGGCCTTTAAAAAACCAGTTCAAATAGATCATATGTATCCCGAATGTAGATACAGAAAGGATAGCCATTGAAGGCGTAGAAAGCTTTACTGAAATGAAGTAAGTAACCCAATGAACTCCGAAAAGTAGGCCTATAATGCCCAGCGCTTTCCATTCGCTCTTATTTAAACTTCTAAGGTTCTTATTAGTAGCTAAGAAATAAAGAAACGAGGTGCCGATAACAAGCCTTACCAAGCCAATGGTAATGGCATTTGCTGTAACTTCCTTGATAAATATGGGAGTAATCCCAAATAGAAAAACTGCTATTAAGCCTTCAATGTAGTAACGTGGATTCAAGAATTATGGCTTCTAAACTTCTTCCAATAGTAATTGAAACCTATGATGAGGAAAAAGAATTCAAATAAAAATATCATCAAATAGACTGAGTCTGAAATTTCAAAAGTTCCGATAATGAACCAATAAACCGTAAAGCCTATTAAGCCCAATAGGAGAATTGTAGAAACCCATATTTGAATTTTCATACTTGTTGATTGCCACAGCTTTTCTTCCCCAATCCACTCATAATCAATAGCTTTAGAATCAAGTTCTTTCTTAATTTGATCTCCTAATAGCTTAGTATCTATGATAGAACTAACTCTTAAAGCTGCAGTACATTTTAAGGCCAAGCTTATATCCCTAGAGTTAATATTAAGATGGTAATATCCATTTTTACCATACTCCATACCATATGATTCAAGCTTTGAAATTGAATCATAAGGAATGTCCATTCTAACCATGGCACAACTTAACCTTGCTTGTTTTAAAGGCTTAATTCTGAGGAATTCTTGAAGAATTTCAAATTCTAACTGAAAAGCAAAAACCTTAGGTAGTTGATAAAAGATATATGCGGTGCCTAGTAGAATTGTTAAGACCATGATCAATGGTCCTGTGCCTAATATAATAGGAAGTCCAACCGTCAATAGGAATAAAAAAAGGGCAGCAAACCCATAGTTTCTGCTTCCCTTCTTATCAAAAAGCCACAGTCTGTAACTGTTACTTTTCACAATACCTTATTTAATCAGTCCTTTTCTCTTTAAGATGGTCTCCACAAATTTTACCTCATTGTGAGTTTTGAATACATCAAAAGGGAATAGCATGAGTTGAGCTTTACTCACAACCAATACAAACTGCTTTTTATCCATCCAGGCAAATTTGATTTGATCCCATTTCATGGGCATCCCTTGCTTAGAATTGAGCTTAATTAAAATCTGCTGACTGTTAATTTCATATGATAGCTTTTCAAAAAGCTGCTTGCTTTGCTCAAGTTGGGTGACTCCGGCAAATTGAATCAACCAAAACAGTAGGTATAGAGAGAGTGCAATTAGAGCACCTATCCACCACCAGTTTGATGGTATAACAAATGTCATTGCCGATATAGCAGCTGCAATTAATACAACCCACCATTGTTCTCTGATGATATTACGCATTCCTGCGCGTCTGTAAGCCTTTTTATCTAAGGCGTATTTCTTTGTTTTTACGATCATTTTATTGCCTTTTAAACGCAGTGTCGAAAAAGGAACACAAACATAAGGATCAAAATTAAGGCTTCAACGAACTGAACTAAAAAATTACGCTTACTCTTTGGCAATATTATTCCGCTTTTAAACTGATATCCAGACTCTTAATTGAGTGGGTAAGAGCTCCAACGGAAATAAAGTCTACTCCGGTCTCCGCTATAGCCTGAATGGTCTCCTCAGTAATACCACCGGACGCTTCGGTCTCTGAGCGTCCATCGATTATGGAAACAGCCTCAGTCATTTGATCAACTGACATGTTATCTAACATGATTCTGTCAACCCCACCTATAGATAATGCCTGTTTTACCTCATCAATATTTCTAGTTTCAACCTCTATTTTTAAATCTTTGCCCGTCTCTTTTAAATAATCCTTAGTTGCACTCACCGCTTGAGCAATACCTCCAGCGTAATCAACATGATTATCCTTAAGCATAATCATATCATACAAACCATATCTATGGTTCACACCTCCTCCAATAGTTACCGCCCATTTTTCAAGCATTCGCATGTTAGGCGTAGTTTTCCTTGTATCAAGCAATTTGCAATCTGTATGATCAATCAAGCCATTCAATTTAGAAGTGCGAGTAGCAATGCCACTCATCCGCTGAAGGCAGTTTAAGAATAGCCTTTCTCCACTCAAAATAGCTCGTGTCATTCCCTTAATTCTTAAGATGATATCTCCTTTTTGAACATGAGTGCCATCTGCGAGAGCATCAGAAAATTCAATAGACTTATCTAGCCTCTTAAAAATGATTTCTGCCAATTCCATTCCCGCTATTACGCCATCCTCTTTCATAATAAGGTAAGCTGAATGTGACGCTTCTGCTGGAATTGAAGCCAAAGTAGAATGATCACCATCACCTAAATCTTCGATAAGTGCTCTATCAATAAAATCTTCTAAATCAGCTTGGGAAACGTAGGATGGTCGCATGGCACAAAAGTAGCCAATGCCAAGAGAAGTTCTACTTATTCTTTGGTGAACTCTAAACGATACACTTTGTAGGCGCTATTAAACATTTTTGCTCTCACTACCACTCGGTGCTTACCTGAGTTGGAGCTAAAAGTGCCAATTGCATAAAGAATACCTCCAGAAGAATTATTGCCCTCATGAATAAATTCAAATCCTTCTCCAGGGTACTCTTGAAAGAAGTCTTTCAGCATTATTTCGGCCTGATTAATACTGTAATTCTTCCTTTCCCCATTTAGTTTGATTTCAACTTTGTTATGAAGGTGCTTAGAAAGCTCTTTTGAACTACTCGCCTGAAGAGCTGCTTCAACATTGGTCAGAATATCAGAATCGTTCTGCGCATGAGCCGCAGACACAAAAAATAGTAAGCCTAGAAATATGCTTATTCTGGATAGGTTTTTCATGTTGAAGATTTTGTAACCAATGGAACGAAAAACGTGCCAATAGTTGTACAATTCTTTCTCTATAAATTTAAATTAATACAACAGATTCATCCATACAAACCTCTTTCGAATATTTATATTTGTTCCATGAACAAGCGTGTAATCCTGATGATCCTAGATGGCTGGGGTCTAGCTAAAGACAAAACAGTTTCTGCCATAGACAAAGCCAACACTCCTGTAATGGATCAACTTTTTAAAGACTATCCACATAGTAAGTTAGAAGCATCTGGTCTGGCCGTAGGTTTACCTGAAGGACAAATGGGTAATTCAGAGGTGGGGCACATGAATATTGGTGCAGGAAGAGTCGTATATCAGGACTTAGTCAAACTAAATAATGCAGTAGAGGAAAAGACGCTTGGAGACAATAAAGTCTTAAGTGATGCCTTGGAGTATGCCAAAGAAAGAGGTAAAAAAACTCATCTTATTGGCCTCGTTTCAGATGGTGGTGTTCACTCGCACAGCAACCATTTAAAAGGTCTCATGAGTCTATGTGCTGAAAGAGACATGGAAGATGTCTTTATACATGCTTTTACCGATGGTAGAGACACTGATCCTAAAGGAGGAAAAGTCTATATACAGGAAATTTTAGATCATGCTGAAAAGACCACTGGAGAAATAGCAAGTATTACCGGAAGGTATTATGCCATGGATAGAGACAGAAGGTGGCAGCGTGTTAAACTAGCTTACGATGCCATGGTAAACGGTATTGGCGAGTCAAGTGAGAGTTTGATTGAGAGCATTGAAGACTCTTACTCGAATAACGTAACCGATGAATTCATTAAGCCAATAATTCATACTCAAAATGGCGCTCCTTTAGCTAAAATTCAAGAGGATGACCTAGTCATTTGCTTCAACTTTAGAACCGATAGAGGGAGACAAATAACTCAAGCACTCACCCAACAAGATTTTCCGGAGGATGGTATGAGCAAACTAAAGCTCAAGTATGTAACCATGACTAACTATGATGATTCCTTTGAAGGAGTAGAGGTAATCTTCGGTAAAGAAAATTTGACTGACACTTTAGGCGAGGTACTTTCTAGATCGGGTAAAAAGCAGATCAGAATTGCGGAGACTGAAAAATATCCACACGTTACTTTCTTTTTTAGCGGTGGACAAGAGACAGAATTTGAAGGTGAAAAGCGTCTTTTGTGCCCTTCACCAAAAGTGGCTACTTATGATCTGAAGCCTGAAATGAGTGCAGAAGATATTAGAGATGCCATTATCCCTGAATTGAATTCAAAAGAGGTAGATTTTGTATGTCTCAATTTTGCCAATGCAGACATGGTAGGCCATACGGGAGATTTTAATGCAGCAGTAAAGGCCTGTGAAACGGTTGATACCTGTACAGGAGCAGTTGTAGAAGCAGCTTTAGCTAACGATTATACATCAATTATAATCGCTGATCATGGTAACTCAGATATCATGATCAATCCTGATGGAACGCCAAATACAGCACATACCACGAACTTAGTGCCGTGTATTTTAGTTGATAATGAGCTTAGACCTAGTATGAATGATGGAAAGCTAGGAGATTTAGCACCTACAATTCTGAAACTCATTGGCTTGGATATTCCCGCAGCCATGACAGGTAATTTGCTCATATGATTAAAAAAGCACTCCTTTTATGTTTAGCCTTTTCCTTAGTAGGATGTAATCCCACTTCAAATGGCGATAAGGCTGAATCAACAGTCTATTTCAGTGTTGCCGAGTTATTGAGCGAACAAATTGGTCTTTTAATTTCATTGGAAGCTCAACTTGAAAAACGTGTCATCTCAGGAGAAACTACTGAATTATTGGAGCTGGAGCCGAAGGATTCTGCAGCATGGAAATCGCAATTGCAGCTATTTTTTGATGCTGACATAAGTAGACCGGGTTATGCAGGAGATTATGATATTGAACAGCTACCGGCCATCGGTAACATTTCTAAAACCACTTATACGGCTCTAAAAAAGAAAAACTTTGTTAGAGTAATGGAATGTTCGTTTGAAGGGGAACTTTTAAAAGAAATTAGACTAGAGCTTTCTAAGAAAAATGAAGTGTTTCAGCTCAATCAAGAGCTGTTTCTCTTCTTTAATACAGAAACTGGTGTCAGTAGGCTATCGAGCTTTTCGATTACCGGAGATGAAGATATGCAATTAAAGTCTCCTTTAGACTTTGATGTAAAGGCGACAGTGGTTCTTCCTTAGAGTCTGAATAGGGCTTCTAAGAAGCTCATGTTTTCTTTCCCCTTTTTTATCAAGAATATTGGTATATCATTATCCTCCATCACCAGCTTTTCGGCCACACTACCTATAAGGAATGCTGCACCACTAGATCTTCCCTTCGATCCAAGAATAATCAAATCCACACCCTCTTCAGCACCAGTACGATATATCTTATCAGCAGGGTGAGGGTCATCATCAAGCGCATAAGTATGGTCATAATCCACACCTTCTAGCTCAATCTTCTTAAAGAATCGATCGCATTCATCCTTTGTGTTCTGTAGCATAATCTCTGCGAATTCATCATAGGTCTTACCAGATTTATGATAACCTACAGGCACTCGGTATACATTATTACTCAATAATTTAGCTCCAGATTTCTTCTGAATATCAATTCCTATTTCAAATGCCATTTTGGAATGCTCAGAGTAATCAATAGAAATCAACACCTTATTCATTTCTAAAGGAGGGTTTTCTGGAACAAAGATTACCGAAGAGGCACATCCTTTTGCAATTTTTCTTGAGTTGAGACCTGTGCCGGTAAGCTTTTCTTTTCTTCCAAGTAGTAAAAGATCGGCCACCTTCATTTTAGAATACTTCAGCACCTCATCGGTAACATTACCGGGCAGTGCTTCTAATTCAACAGTACAACCTTCTGGTGCCACGAAGTTAGCTGCAACAACAGCGCTCATTTCTTTTTCCAAGGTTTCATCAACAGGTGCTATCACATTACCATACTTTTCATTGATATCATCTGGTAATTCTAGAGAAGAGTCAGCAGCATGGAAGAAATAAACAGCTTCAATTTGGAAACACTTGGCAATCATGGAAGCGTACTTAATGATATGGACATCCATTTCGGTCAAGTCCATAGCTACCATCATTCTTTGAAACTTACTCAAGTCGTGCATAGCGGTTGATTTTTGAATAAGTTAATTTATTGAATAATCAATTGCTAGTCTAGCGAGAAAATCAATTTTTGTCTTTCTAATTTAAGTGAGGATAGATTTAATGAACCTGTTGATTACCTTTGCCCAACTAATCTACAACCCATGAGCGAGGAAAAAGGGAGTGTAATGGAGCGATTAAAATCGAAGTGGGGTATTAAATCCAATATTGATCTTATAGCGATATTGATTGTTTTCGCGATAAACGGATCTTTCGCAGCTTGGGTAGCTAACCCTGTCACTGAGTTTTTCGGTCTTGAAAGAGAATCAACAAATGGGTTCATCTATTGGCCTATTAGAATCTTGCTCATCTTTCCTATTTATCAGTTAACGCTGCCTCTTGTAGGCTGGTGTTTTGGCCAATTCACCTTCTTTTGGAATTTTGAGAAGAAGATGCTCGGTAGATTTACAGGCAAAAGAGCAAAGTCAAAGGAAACTGTTGAGGAAGGTTAGAACCGAATGAGAACATAAAGAGTTCTCTATTATATTTAGGTATGGAAAATCAGGTTAAACGTCTTTTAAAAGATCACTCTCTAAGATTAACACAAGGGAGAGCAGACGTAATTTCTGTTTTTTTAAACAAGAATATCGCCATTTCTCATAGTGATATCGAATCTGAAATAGACGGTCAGTATGATCGTGTGACAATTTATAGAACGCTTAAATCCTTCTTAGATAAAGGCTTAATTCATAAAGTCTTAGATGATACCGGTGTTATTCATTACGCACTTTGCAGTGACGCATGTTCTCATGAACATCATGTAGATAACCACATTCATTTTAAATGTGAGATATGCGGTAATACTACTTGCCTAGATCATGTAAGCATACCGGATGTAGCATTGCCTACTGGCTTTAAGGCTAAAGAGAGTAATTTCTTAATTGGTGGTGTTTGCGATAAGTGCAGTAAGAACTAGATCAGAATTTCTTCCTTTTCTCTAACTTTTTGAGGAGCATCAGAAGGCCAAATAACACCTGGCGGAAGATCGATTTTGGGAGACCTATCAAGTTCTAAACCTCCATCGTCAGAATCATCATTACCAGCTCTTCTATTATTCATTGCTACATAAGATAGGTATCCCATGAGAACGAATGTGAGAAGCGTTAAGGCAATATCATAGTAGAAACTCCACATTAAATGAAGATACAAAAAATTCAAGCAAAGTGTTTAGCGAAATCTAAAGGACAAAGAATATGAGCCAAACCAATACGAATATTGGAATTAGAATTGGCACTGAATATCTCAAGATATAGCCAAAGAATGAAGGCATATGAATTCCTGTCTGCTCTGCAATTGATTTTACCATAAAGTTTGGTCCATTGCCTATATAGGTCATGGCTCCAAAGAATACAGCTCCAACTGCTATGGCGGTGAGATTAATAACCGAATCCGGATAAGTACCGCCTGCAGCATATGCTTGAACATCTGCAATGGTACTGATATCTCCACCTTGAGAGGCAAGAGCGGCTGCTAAGAAATTCAAATATGTTGGTGCATTGTCTAAGAATCCTGACAGGATACCTGTACCCCAATACAATGAATTAGGCCCAATTAAAGCAGCTCCCGATTCTGATTGAGCAAATTCACTTACAAGTGCAAGCGCTGGCATCATTGTCCCAAAGATTCCCACGAAAATAAATGCAACTTCTCGAATGGGTTCAAAATTGAATTCATTGCCCTTAATGGCTTCCTTGTTAGCAAATTTGAAGGATAAGAATCCAACCGAAAGCATGATAATCTCTCTAATAAACGAGAACTTTTGTCCATCATAAATTATTGCTGGCACCCCATCAATCACATTAGGATCTATAAAAACAGCGCCAATAATAATAGCTAACCAAATAAAGTTTTTACCTCCGATAATGCTGGTCTTATTTGTAAAGACAACGTCTGGATCAAGCACAACAGATTCATTGCGCTTGTCATAGAAATAGAAGATGATTGCAAGGACAATTAGTGCAAAAGTCCAAGGGAGAACGTTATGAACTAGCGTCCACATGAAAGGAACTCCTTTCAAGAACCCTAAAAACAAAGGCGGGTCTCCAATAGGGGTTAGTGCTCCACCAATATTACTTACCATAAAAATGAAGAAGATAATATGGTAAGGTTGTATTCTACCCTTGTTCAATCTTATGTAAGGTCTTATTAAAAGCATCGAGGCTCCAGTGGTACCTATCAAATTGGAAATTACTGCTCCAACTAAGAGTAAACCCACGTTAGCCATAGGCGTAGCCTTCTTGTCCACATTGATCATTATACCTCCTGAAGCGATGTATAGAGAAGACAGCAAGGCTATAAACTGCACGTATTCAGCCAAAGCATGAACAGGTGCATGCGTGTTGTGGATACCAAATAGATAATAGATCACGACCAATGTCGCTAAGGATACTGCAATGATCGGGTAATTCTTATGCCAGAAATGCTCATAGAAAAGTGGACCAGTAGCAATCATACCTAGCAAAAGCACGAATGGTATAACCGTCCAACCTGGAGGCGCCTCTTCGTGATGTTCGCCTTCTCCATGTGCTCCATGATCGTCATTATGGTCATCTTGATGATGATCATCTTGCTTTGCATGGTCGTCAGACTCATGATGTTGATCTTCTGCATGATGCTCTTCCTGATGGCCATCTTGAAAAGAAGCATAAATACTGTAGTTGGCATCAACCTTCGCATAGGAGTTGTTGTAACTAACAGTAGTTGCAAAGGCAGCTGTTATAAGAAGGAGAAAAAATCGTTTCATGAAGGTTGATATGAATCGCGAATATATATTACGATGATTATATTTTTCTTCAAAGCTGAAAGCCAAAAGACTAGATATTTTTTAAACGGTAAATTAAATGTAGGTACACCTTTATTGGTCGAAGCCATAGACTTCTCCCCCAACATTGTCACATTTAGCCCCAGTTACAGAAGCCAGACAATTAGGCCTATTCAAGTACTTTAACACACCTAGGTAGCCAAAAATCAACGCTTCTTTGAAATCAATGATTAGCTTATCTGGAATATCAATTTGAATATTGGGCAGCTTATTTTTCAAAACACTTACGAAAAACGAATTATGTGTGCCTCCGCCAGTGAGAATCATTTTTTCATCCAATGACCCTTCTGAACACACAGAAGCAATTTCGTTGGCAAAATGCTCTACCAATGTTCTGAGTTTATGCTCATTTGAAATATTCCAATCCTGAATGAGTGGCTGCCAAAACTTTACATAATCTTCAAAGGCCAATGACTTTGGTCCACTTTCCTTATAGAATGATATACTTCTAAGTTGCTTTAATAAACCTGAATCAACCTCTCCTGCTTCCGCTAACCGGCCTCCTTTATCAAAAGGAAAGCCCAATGCCTCACTCACCTGGTTCAAAGCCATATTAAAAGGGCAAATGTCAAAAGCAATTCTTTCATTGTCATGCTGCAGAGAAATGTTAGCAATACCTCCTAGGTTAACACAATAGTTATAGTCAGAAAATAGATCTCTGTCTCCAATAGGTACCAAAGGTGCGCCTTGACCACCAAAGGCTACGTCCTTCGCTCTAAAGTTATTGATAACCGGTCTTCCTGTTTTTCCAAAAATCTCTCCTGCATTACCAATTTGAATAGTATAACCGTTGGATGGGCTATGCTTAGCCGTATGCCCGTGAGAAGCAATAAAATCAACCTCATTTAGTACCTCATTAAATGACTCGGTAATACTCTTCCCGATAAACCTCCCAAATTCTATGTCTAAATCTGCAATCTCACCATCTGATGCAAATGCCAGTTGTGGAAGTTTTTTAAGAATCTCGACTGAATGTTCGACAGTAATGGCATCTATAATTTCATATGACCATCCTTTTTCGGACTCTGAGAAATGTGCATAGACCATGTCAAGCCCGTCTAAAGAAGTACCTGACATAACCCCAATCACCTTGTAGTTCGATTTATTCATCGCTTAGATATCTCAAATAATGTTAAATATTACTGATTTAAAGCGGATTGACTCCTGAGTGGCTGCACTTTTGTTTGTTCATAAAGTAAAATCTAACATCTTTGTAGCCCTCAAAAAAGGGCCTCTTAAATAAAGCGGTGTCAAAAATTATAATGAGCGTAAAACATAGATTTGTCTATTGCATTCTTTTCTCTCTGCTACTTGGGTTTCAGGCAAATGCGCAATACGATCAATCGAGTTATTCCATCATAGGTTTGGGTAATATCAATTGGACGGGTTATTCGCACAACGCGGCTATGGGAGGACTTGGAATTACTTACAACTCTAAGTTTTTCTTAAACCATACCAACCCGGCATTAGCAGCATCTAATGATGAAGCTGTTTTTCAAGCTGGTGGAATTATTGACTACCGTACTATTTCAGATAACGATGAGAATTATACAACTGCCACAGGGGGATTCAAAGACCTTGGCTTCAACCTACCTATCGTTCCTAAAAAATGGAATCTGGGACTCTCATTAAATCCTTACAGTTCAGTAAACTTTGGGTTTCTTCAAGTTAATGAAGGTGGTGGCCCAGGCGGAAACGACATTGGTACACTTGTAACAGGTACAGGTGGCTTAGACGAAGTATCAATTGCAAACGGATTTAAATTCAAGAACCTCTATGTGGGTTTAGAAGCATCTTTAATTTTTGGATCGATTAACAAAGAGGATCGTTTCCAACTTGGTGATGTAACAGAGGTTGCTTTTGGAACAACTGTAGTGGACACTAGAAAAAGCTATAGTTCACTTAATACGACACTAGGCCTCGTATACAAACTTCCTCTTGGAACAAATAAATGGCTGAACCTTGGTGGTTACTACACCCCAGACCTAAATCTTAGACAAAATTCCTTTGTAACATTCGAGAATAGAATTGCCGCTGGTACAGTCATTAGTGCCGACACTTTGGTCGATGATAGTCTTGAAAAGAAAACAGTACGCCTGCCAGCTAAGTTAGGCATAGGTGTAAGTTACGAGGCCTTACAGAAACTTATGGTTGGTTTTGACTTCCATATGCAAGACTGGGCTGATTATCGTGACGAAGATGGACAAGCTTTGACATCATATACACGCTCCTTTAGAATTGCCGTTGGTGGAGAATTTATCCCTGATATTCAAACCAATAAGCTTTCTAACGTAATAAGTTATAGATTTGGAGTTCATTTTGAACGGACCCCGTTTTTGGTTAATAACCAGAATGTTAACGATCTTGGTATAAATTTTGGAGCATCTATACCACTGAACGCTTTTTGGGGCTTATCTCACCTTAATTTAGGTGTTACACTAGGCCAAAGGGGGAATGTTGAAAATGGACTCGTGAGAGAAGATTATGTGAAGGTACATTTTGGATTTAGCATCCAAGACGTTACCTGGTTTACTAGAACAAGATTTAACTAAACTACTAAGATTATGAGATTGAAAGGACTTTTATTAGTCGCCTTAATGGCCATCTGCACTTCTGCCTTAGGTCAATTCAATTGGCCGGAAGATCCGTCTGAAAGATCAGCAGCTCAAACGCTATGGACTCTTTTTGATGATGAGTATAAGCAAGGAAATTACGAAGCAACTAAGCCTCGTATAGAAGAGCTTCTTACTAAATATCCAAAACTTAGCCCTTCGCTATACATTAATAGCACTAAAGTTTGGAAAGAAGAATGGAGAGGTGCTCCGGATAAGTCTCCAGAGAAAGCAGCTGCCGCTCAAAAGGTAATGGACCTTTATAAAGCGCGTTACGAAAACTTTCCTGAAGACAAAAAGAAGTCAATTGACAGATATGCCATTGACGCTTTCTTCTTCTACTATAAAGACAAAACCAAAGAGAAGACTCAAATGGTATTAGACCTAATTAAAGAGGCCTACGAGGTTAAAGGTGACAACTGTAACTTCTCGCTTGGAAGATATTATATGCAAATGGCTGTACTTGGTGTAGCCAGAAAGATTGGCCTTTCAGATGATGATCAGCTAGATATATATGAAAGAAGTACGCAGCATATTGATTTTCAGATTGCTAAAGCTAAGAGCGCTAGCAAGGACACTAAAAGATACAACGACATTAAGAAGTTCGTGGATGAGAAGTTAGCTGACCTAAAACTTATCGACTGTGATTTTGTAGTGAATAAACTTGTACCTGAATTCAATGCAGACCCTACTAACTATGAAATTGCCAATAAGATTTTTGTTTTTGCCTTTGATGGTGGCTGTACAGATTCTGAATGGTTTACTAAAGCTGCACAAGTTGTATTTGACAGCAACCCGAACTATGGTGTGGGTTACATGCTAGGGGTAAAATTCGGAGCCAACAAAGAATTCGATAAGTCTAAAGAGTACTTTGTAAGAGCTGCTGAATTAACTGATGACAACACTGACAAGGGTAAAGCATACAAGCAGATTGCCTCTACTGAAAGAATCAATGGCAATAAAACTGCAGCGAAAGAATTTGCTATTAAAACCGCTGAAATTGATCCTACTCTTGCTCCTGAGATGTACGTAATGATCGGAGATATGATCATGGGTAGTTCAGAGTGCGATAAGCAAGTGAGCCAAGTTGATGATAGAGCTAGATTTATTGCCGCATTTGACTATTACGCAAAAGCAGGTAACAGCCCTAAGATGAATTCAGCTAGAGCTCAGTTCCCTACAATAAGTGACATTTTCACTGCCAACAGAGAAGAAGGTGAATCTGTAAGAGTAGGATGTTGGATTAATACTACCGTTAAGCTTCAAAAGAGACCTAACTAGTATCTATAAAAGTCTTTTAGGAACGGTCTTTGCATATTTGTAAGGACCGTTTTTGTTTATGAAAAACTCATTATTAATTATTCTACTTAGCTTTTTCACGCTTGGGATATTCTCTTGCTCTAGAGAAGGTGAAAACCTGGAAATAGAAGAATATACCGGCCCTATGTTCGAATCAGAAAATGTTCGAATCATGATTACAGACTCAACTGTGGTGAAGGTAATTATGAGCGGGGCCAAACAACTCCAACAACAAAATGGAGATGTAGAGTTCCCTGAAGGTATTAAAGTGACTTTCTATGATAAGTCTGGTGAGAAGATTAGTGAGTTAACTGCGCAGGAAGGATTTAAAGCCGCAGAAGAGAACTTCTACAGAGCAAGAGGAGATGTTTATGTGAGAAACCTTCAAAAGAAAGAGACACTAAGTACAGAAGAACTCTATTGGGATCCAGAGCTTCATGAGATTTACACAGATAAATTCTTAACCATACAGACAGAGGATGAGCTGATCATGGCAGAAGGAATGAGAGCACCTGAAGATTTTTCTACTTATGAATTGGTTAAGATCAGAGATTCAGAAATAATTCTTGAAGAAAAATGAAAAACCTAGGTGATACTATACTCTTCTCTCTGGCAGTTGTCTTCTTTATTATTGGAGTTCATCAAACCATGAATTTTGGAATTGCGGCCTCATATTTCATTTTTATGCTATCGCTTGGAATGCTATTTTTATATAGATACCGAGGGGCAAAGCGTAAGGCTTCAGAAAATGAGGCTGAAGAAAACGCTAAAAAGCCAAAGGGTAAAAAGCGTTAATGGATACATACCAGATAACCATCATTCTAATTTGTCTAGTCTTTTCTGCCTTTTTCTCAGGTACAGAAATAGCCTTTGTGAGTGCTAATAAATTGCACATTGAACTGCAAAACCAAAAAGGTAGCTTAACAGGAAAGATTCTGGCTTTTTTCACCCAAAAGCCTTCAAGGTTAATCAATACAGCTTTAGTTGGGAACACCATTGCGTTAGTCATCTATGGTATTTTTATGGCTACTCTGCTTGAGCCATGGATTGCCGCTCGACTCCCGGAAAACATTAATAATGATAGTACTGTGGTAATTCTTCAGACTATACTTTCTACTATCATCGTTCTAATTACTGCTGAATTTACACCTAAGAGTCTTTTTTTAATTAACCCGAATATCTCACTGAACATTTTTGCAGTACCTATTCTCATCATTTTTATTCTAATGTTTCCCGTGGTATGGATTATAGAGCAAATGTCTCGCTTAATCATAACCGGTGTTCTCAGACAGGCATATTCGGAAAACAGACAGATTTTCGGATTAACGGATTTAGGCAACTATATAAATGCCAATAGCACAGAAGACTTAAATGAGAACAGTGTAGAGCTAGACACTAAAATCTTCAACAATGCGCTAGAGTTTAAAACGGTAAGGGTGCGAGAGTGCATGATCCCTCGAACTGAGATCTCTGCGGTAGATGTGGAAGAAAACATAGAAGACCTAAAAGAAGAGTTCCTAGAGAGTAATCACACTAAAGTATTGGTATATAAAAACACCATTGACGAGATCATAGGTTACTGCCATGTACTCGAACTCTTTAAAAAACCTAAAGACATTCAGAGCATTCTTAACCCGATTATAATTGTCCCTGAGACAATGCTTGCCAATGAACTCATGATCCAATTTATTCAAGAGCGAAAGAGTATAGCGCTTGTGGTTGACGAATTTGGAGGAACATCAGGAATTGTTAGTCTTGAAGACGTTATAGAAGAGATCTTCGGAGAAATTCAAGATGAACACGATGAGGATGAAGATTGGGTAGAGCAAAAGATAGAAGACAACAAATATATTCTGAGTGCCAGACACGAAATTGAATATCTAAACGAACATCACAATTGGGGCATACCGGAAGGTGATTACGATACACTCGGAGGGTTTATTCTCTCAATTACCGAAGATATTCCTGAAGCAAACGACCTTATCGAATTTGAGGCATTTGAGATAAAAATCTTGACAATGGAAGATGCCAGAATAGATAATGTGCTGTTTACATACAAAAAGCCTAAAGACGACTGATTTATAGGCTGTTTTGTCCTTTTTTTCCTTTGATTTTAGCTCATATTTCAGTTATGTTTGCGGCTATTTAAAAATTATCCGATGGGAATTATTAACACACTTCGTGAAAAGATGGGAAAGTTGTTGGTTGTGGTGGTAGGCCTTTCCATTATGGCTTTCGTTTTAACCGACCTATTGAGCAACAATTCTTCGTTCTTTGGTGGTAACAGTCAATTCGTAGGAGAAATTGACGGGCAAGAGATTTCACAAGAAGATTTCGCTAACCTAGTTGAAAATCTAAAGAGGTATTATGGTATAACTAACTCCAATGATGGCTCAATGCAATTCGTAAGAGAAACTGCGTGGAACCAGTTGGTTAGAGACATTGCCTTCGGAAACAAGCTGAACGAATTAGGCCTAGAAATAGGAACCAATGAGCGAATTGATATGGTACAAGGAAAGAACCTCTCTCCTGCCATGATGCAATTCTTCCAGCAGTTTGTAGGTGCTACTGACCAAGCAAGCATTAAGCAGTTCTTAAGCCAGCTACCAGCTTATGGAGCGGAGGCTCAATTCTATTTTGCTAATGCAGAGCAACAAGCTATGATCCAAAGAAGAGAGCAAAAGTTCTTGAATCTCTTAGCTAAAACTGGATATGTAACATTAGAGGAAGCTAAGCAAGCCTACAAAGCGCAATTCGATATTGCTGATGTAGAATATATGTATGTTCCTTTCTCAAGTGTTAGTGATGATCAAATTGGAGAAATCACCGATTCTGAAATCAGATCATACTTATCTGATAACGAAGATAATTACACAGTAGAAGAAACGAGATCTGTACAATATGTAAGATTCCCGGTTGTTCCTTCTGCCGAGGACTCAGCCTCTTACCAAGCACAAATGATGGACATTAAAACGGCTTTAGAGTCGGGAGATAATGATTCTAGCTATGCCGTAAGCGTAACAGAGCAAGGCATTGGGTTCTCAACTTACGATCCTAGTGCACTACCAAATGTTGTAGCAGACAATCTTTCTAACTTGAAGAAAGGCGATATCATTGGCCCGGATTTACAGGGTGGTATCTACACCATTCATAAAATCTCTGATGTTGTGCCAACCGTAGATCAATTTGCTAGAGTAAGTCAAATTGTATTTAACCTAGCAGGTAAAACTCCAGCTGATCAGCAAGCAGTTAGAAAAACTGCTAATGATGTGCTAAGAAGAATCCGAAATGGAGAATCTTTCGATGTATTAGCTAGAGAGTACTCAGAAGGTCAAAACAGTACAGCTGGCGGAAGCTTAGGCTGGATCAAAAAAGGTGATTCTAGAATTGCTGATATCGAAGACCAAGTTTTCAGAAGAACTAGAAAAGGAGTAATTCCAAGACTTATTGAGAATAACAACAGAGTATACATTGTAAATGTAACAGAGCCTAAAATCTCTAACCGATACAAAGTTGCTCAAATCATTGTTGAGATGACTCCTTCCTTTGAAACAGAAAACCAAGTATACCTTGAGGCTGCTGAATTCGCATCTTCTGCTTATGGTGCAGACGAATTCAATAATGTAGCTGGAGAAAATGGTTATGCTGTATTTAGTGGTACGGGTATCGATAAAAATGCGGCCGGTGTAGGATCTGTGGAAAACAGCCGTCAGGTTGTTTCTTGGATTTATGGAGAAGCATCAATGGGCGATGTGAAAGAATTCGATCTTGATAATGAATACGTAGTGGCTGTTTACGATGGTCAAACAGACGAAGGTCTTCAGGATATTGAAGATGTGAGAGCAGAGATTGAAGGTATCTTAAGACAAGAAAAGAAAGCAGACTTTATTCAGTCTAAAATTGCTAGCCTTTCAGGAGATGTGTCTGCCATGGCAACAGCTTACGGAGCCGATGCAAAAATTTACAACGACAACTCTGTTTCACTTAGCTCGAATGCACTATTAAACGTTGGTAATGCACCTGAGGCCATTGGAGCCACTATGGCATTACAGAATGCTGGTGATAAAACGAAACCAATTGTAGCTGAAGGCTTAGGTGTGGTAGTACTTCAATTAAAAGGTAAGACATCTGCTGCTGAGATTGGAGACTATACCAGTTATGAGAATCAGCTCTTATCGAGTGCTTTCAACAGCGTGAACTCAAAACTCAATCAATCTGTTATTGATAGGGTTGAGGTGACCGACTCGAGATACAAATTTTACTAAACATAGAAATCGGTCAATGACCGATTTTTTTTTGATTAATTTTCAGAAAGGAGAAAGAGAAATGAGCAAGTTTAATACCGCGGATTTTAAAGCAAAATTGGACGATATACATCATTTCCCAACTGAGTACATGTTCAAGTTTATTGTTAAAGGAGAAAAGATTTCTGAAGTAGAATCTCTTTTCCCAAAGCAAGCTTTAACGCTTAAACCAAGCAGCAAAGGCAATTACACTAGTGTAACGGCTAAGCTAAAAATGAACTCTAGCGATGCTGTAATAGAGGTTTATGAAAAGGCTCATAAAATAGATGGAATCATAGCACTTTGAGAAAAGGCATTCTTTACATATCTATTTTGTTATTGTATTACGGTTGTTCAGACCAACCAAAAAGTTCTTCTGAGCAACCGAATACAAAACCATCCCAATCGATTATGCCAGATGCTCCTGTCGAGTCATTTCAAGCAGAGAATGACAGCTCAGAAGGTGATAGAACAGACTGGCAAAACCCGGACTTAATCATAAACCTCATTGGTGATCTACAAGGCAAAACTGTAGCTGACATTGGTGCAGGATCTGGATACTTCAGTTTTAAACTTGCAAGAACAGCTGACAAAGTAATTGCCCTGGACATTGACCCTAATGCCTTAGATTATATCAACGACCAAAAAGCAATTGTTGGGGATTGGTCTAAGAATATAGAAGCTCGCTTAACGCCTCCTGATGTTCCTAATCTATTGAATGAGGAAGTGGACCTAGCCCTTGTGGTGAATACCTTTAATTATATACCTGAGAAAGCTTCTTATTTTTCTAGGCTACTTGAAGGACTAAAACCAGGCGGTAAATTGCTGATTATTGATTTTAAGAAAGGGAATATACCGGTTGGACCTGCCGATGCCTATAAAACAGAGGCGAAAGAAATTAGAACTTTAATTCGCAAAGCTGGTTTTAGAAACATTAAAGAAGACGACAAAAGTCTCAAATATCAATTCATTCTATCAGCAGAAAAGAAGTAACCATGTGGGAGGAAAAAGACAATAAATTAACGCGCACATTCGAATTCAAGGACTTTGTAGAAGCCTGGGGCTTTATGTGTAAAGCAGCCATTATTGCTGAAAAAATGGACCATCATCCAAATTGGTCAAACGTCTACAATCGTGTAAATATTGAATTAACCACACACGATGCGGGTAATACGATTACCGAGAAAGACCGTAAATTAGCGGCTGCTATAGATCAGCTGCTTTAATGGAAAACACTTCACTTTACCTAGTACCTACTCCAATTGGCAACATGGAGGATATTACGCTTAGAGCACTACGCATTCTAAGGGAGGTAGATGTGATATTAGCGGAAGACACCAGAACTTCTGGTAAGCTTTTAAAGCACCACGAGATCAATAAACCACTTCAGAGCTACCATATTTTTAATGAACACCAAACGGTCGAAAAATTGGTAGAAAGAATGCAGGCTGGAGAAACCTTTGCCTTAATCTCTGATGCCGGTACACCTTCGATTTCTGATCCGGGTTTTCTATTGGTTAGAGAAGCGATAGCATCAGCATTAGAAGTAAACTGTTTACCAGGGGCCACTGCCTTTGTGCCTGCCCTAGTAAACTCCGGACTACCTTCTGATAAATTCATTTTCGAAGGCTTCTTACCACATAAAAAAGGGCGTCAGACAAGACTTAAAAAATTGGCTGAAGAAGAGCGAACCATTATTCTTTATGAATCTCCTCATCGATTGGTTAAATGCCTTGAGCAACTCAAGGAATTCTTGGGAGACAGACGAGCATCTGTTTCTCGTGAGCTCACCAAAATGTTTGAAGAAACTGTAAGAGGCAGCCTTTCAGAGTGCATTGACCACTTTAACCAGAAAGGCGTTAAAGGTGAGTTTGTGATTGTGGTTGAAGGGAGGGGTTAAACCTTCTTCAGCGCATCCACCAAATAATCTACATCTTTCTTAGTGGTGAAAACAGATAGGGATATCCTTAGCCCATTTAAGCCATGGCTACTCATCGGTCTACAATCAATACCAAAATCGTTGAAGAGCTGCTGCTTAACGGTACCTACCTTTTTACCTACAACCTCTACATTCTGAATAGCACAAGAAAGCTCATCATGCGCAGGCGTTTTGAAAGCAAATCGCTCGTCTCCATCTAGTGCACCACGGAAATAAGCTTTTAGGTCTCTCATTCGAGACTCTCTTTTATCTGCGCCAATAAGGTTGTAATAATCAACCGCCATACCTTGACCGAGAAGTTCAGGCAGATTTCTGGTATTATAGTTTTCGAGTCTTCTGATAGACTTGTCTTTCCAACCCTTAGCCACAACTAGTGCCCTTAGGTATTTCTGAGAGTCTTTTCTAGCATAGAAAACGGCCGTTCCTTTAGGAGCGAACATAAACTTATGGGCACTCGCTACATAAAAATCACAGCCCAAATCGTTTAGGTCAATTTTGAAGGTACCAGCGGTTTGCGCACCATCAACAGCCACAAGAATGCCTTGCTTATGTGCCATCTCAGATATCTTTTTGATAGGTAGTATCATGCCATTGGTATTGGTACCATGTACAATAGAAATGACCTTTGTTCTTGGTGTGATGACATTCTTATAGATTTCTAGAATCTCCTCTTCAGATTCCGGAAGTATAGGAAGCTCCGGTCTTACTAGCTTAACACCATGGCGCTCTTCTTGCCAATATTGCCAGCAAGCCGTGCCACTAGTGTGTTCATGATTACCCAAGATTACCTCATCGCCTGCTTTTAGATCCATAGAAGCGGCAATCATGTTCATCCCTTCAGTTGTATTGTGTGTAAGGGCAATCTCCTCTTTATCGCATGAGAACATCTCGGCTACTTTCGCTCTTGTCTTCTCTTTATCTTCTTGCCAGGCACCCCACATATACTTAGAAGGAAAACCATCTAGCATTGCTCGATAATGATTGGTGGCATCTACCACCAGTTTAGGGCAAGGCCCTAAAGAAGCATTGTTGAAATAGACTAAACCCGGAGCAAAATCGAACTCCTTTTTAACCAGTTCCCAATAGCTTTCATCGTTATCGGTTGAACTTAAAAAATCCGAAGTCTCCTCAGACCTAGCACCTAAGTTGTCCCTTATTATTGAAGACAAAGCTGGTGCTGCCAAGAGACCTGATAAAGAATATTTAAGAAGGGCGCGTCTTTCCATGAAATTCAATTCTAGTGAGGAAGTTAATGAATAATTAAAAGGAGGCGGAAACAGATGTTCTATATTTGCAATGCCTAATTATTAAGCCCATGCAGCAGCTGCTACAAGATGTAATCGTATTGGTAAAAGAGACCGGAGAGTTTATCCGCCAAGAAGCACTTAAATTCGATCATTCTAAGATTGAGTATAAGGGCAAAAACGATCTCGTTTCTTACGTAGATAAAGAGGCAGAAAAGCGTTTGGTAGCAGGGCTTTCAGAGATCCTACCGGGGTCTGGATTTATTGCTGAAGAAGGTACATCTACCCAAAAATCGGATACCTATAATTGGATTATCGATCCACTCGATGGCACAACCAATTTTACACATGGTTTACCTATCTATGCGATTTCAATAGCACTACTAAAAAGAAATGAATTAGCCTTAGGAGTAGTATATGAAGTAAATAAAGACGAGTGTTTTCATGCCATAAAAGGTGGCGGTGCCTTCCTAAACCATATGCCTATTAAGGTCTCTCCAATCAAAAGTTTAGATAAGGCACTTTTGGCTACAGGCTTTCCCTATTACAACTTTGAGCAAATGCAGCAATACCTCAGTATTATCAATGAGTTTATGCAAACCACTCATGGTTTAAGGAGAATGGGCAGTGCTGCAGTAGATTTAGCCTACACTGCCTGCGGGCGGTTTGAAGGATTCTTCGAATACAACCTTAATGCTTGGGATGTCGCGGCAGGAGCCTTATTGGTAAGTGAAGCTGGTGGTAAGGTAACCGACTTTAAAGGAGGTAGTGACTTTTTGTTTGGAAGGGAACTGATTGCAGGGAATGCCACACAGTCCCAAATGCTGACTACTATTCAAAAGTATTGGCTAAAAGAAAATCAATAACGAACTTTACCTTCCAGTAACCCGTTAAACGAACATGCAGGAGATAATTGTAGGTCTTTTATTCTTATCAGCCGCCATCTTTATGGGCCGAAGAATCTATAAGCAATACCAAGCCAAAAGTGGTTGCGCTTCTGCTGGATGTAACGCCTGCGGTACGGATAAAAAGGTTGAGCTACCTGCACATTTCAAGCAATAATTTTTATAAACTAACTAATTAGTTATATTCGATGAAAGTCGAATAAATGCGCACTACCATATTTGCCTTAATAGTGATTCTGATGCCCCTATTTACAGTGGCGCAGTCACTAAATCTAGAAACCTCTTTAAGAGACCAATACATTAGAATTCCCCTTGAAAGAACGAAAGGCAATGGCCCATTTGGAGTAGGCAGTGTTTTTTTAAGCAAGGCAACTACCAATAAATCAGACCGATTCTATGGAGTATATGAGTCAGCAGACTTAAATGTGGAGGGGTATGAAGACTACATCTTCACAGTAGGTTCATTGCAAACCAATTTCCTACAAAACGTATGGTGCAAAGTTTACAATGGTTTAGCCAACAAAGAACTAATTAACCTTTATGAAGAGCTAAAGCCGATTGAAGATGGGAAAGAAATTGGTTTAGTAAATAGACTAGTCGATACCGAAGTGTCTATGGCTATACTTGAGAAGGGAGATGATTTCACAATATTCGTAGATAAGAACAACAACAATGTTTTAGAAAGCCATGAAGTATATGAAGTGACTAGAAATGAGCCATGGAAAAGAACGAGGGTACTTTCCGCGATGGTCGATAAGATTGAAAACGGTAAAGTTTCACAAGACTCAGTTTACTTTGATATCAGATTGGGTGATTATATCACAGTAGGTGTACGTGAACACTATCAAGCCGAATTAAATCTAGATGGGCAAAACTTATTCTTCTATGCTCGAAGTGGTAGCCCGAATAGTGTAAACCTTGACGATGAGTATTTAGATGTTTTTATCTCTAATGAAAAACAAAAGCTTGATGAAGAATTCTATGCCATGGGCACAGATTATGAGAGCTTGAACAGTCGCGATGTGTTCAAGACTAGTCAACACCAATACATGATTGTTGGAGTTGATAGGAATGAATTAATCCTGAAGCAAATTCCTTTAAGTCAGAAGGTTTTTGGGACTCAAATCAACGCCTATGCGCCTGAGATAAGTGGCGTTGATTTGGAAAATAAACCGCTCAATTTCAACGGAGAAAAATTCAAGTTCATTGACTTCTGGGCCACTTGGTGTGCTCCTTGTATAGAAGAATTACCTACGGTTTTCGACATACATGAATTCTTTGAAGAAGAAATAGAGGTAATCTCCATTGCCGATGATAAAAAGGAGCGAGTAGAAAAGTTCATAGATGGAAGGGGCATCAATTGGAGAAACTACCTAGTGAAAGATTTGGGTACTGTTAAAGAAGACTACAATATTACAGGGATTCCAAGGGGTTTTCTTTTAGACAAGGAAAATCGAGTAACTGTTAAGGAGTATAAGCTAAGAGGTCATCTCGCCATTGGGAATATAGCGAGAGCCATCGGGCTAGAAAATGAAGTACTTCAAGACAGAATCGAAAAAGGTAATGTGCTATTCAAATTAAAGAATACAGACAATTTAGTTTCAGCAACGATAAGAGCAGAGTTCAGTCCAACTAGAATGCTACCGATGTACAAATCCTTTGTTGGTAATTCCGGTATGTCTCGAGGGGTTAACATTGAGAAAGGGTCCTATTTCGTTGAAGTATCTTATGTTACAAAGGGTGATTTCAAACGCCATTTCAAAACACTGGAAATTGAAGTTACAGACGAAGCCAAACAAATGATAGAAATTGAACTAGATTAAGCCCAAACCTTAGTGCCTTCAGAACAATTCTTGCACATTTCAATTTCAGATCTAGAACGAATCAAGCTTTGCCTAAAGTTTTGATAAGCCTCTCCCTTCCATACTTGGTTGAAGTCTAATGCCTCCATAGAACCCAATTGGTAATGGGCGTCTTTATCAAAACAGCAGGGCACAACTTTGCCGTCCCAAGTAATTACACATGAATGCCACATCTTCCAACAATGGTTGAGCAACTTGTTCTTGATCTCCCACTTACCATCTGTTCTTTGTTTATAGCGAGCATATTGCTCAAGTGTAGGAATCAAATCAGAACCTTCTTCATAGTCATAAATTTGTGCAGTTTTAAAAGCTACCTCGTCTACACCTAGCTCCTTTCCCAAAGCCTTAGCCTCATCTAACTGATGCTCATTTGGTCTTACTACCAAATATTGAAACATGATGTGAGGCGTCTTTGATTTGAGGGCCTTCTTCCATTTGACCATATTTTTTGTTCCTTCGATAACCTTATCTAAGCTCCCTCCTATTCGGTACTGCTCGTATGTTTCCTGAGTGGTACCATCAATTGAAATGATCAATCGATCTAAGCCCGATTCCACGGTTCTTTTGGCTATTTCATCGGTCAAGTAATGTGCATTAGTAGAAGTAGCCGTATAAATTTTCTTATTGGCGGCATAAGTTACCTGATCTAGAAACTTAGGGTTTAGATAGGGTTCACCCTGAAAATAGAAGATTAAATAAGTGAGCCTTTTCCCAAGCTGATCAATGACTGCTTTGTAGGTCTCATCGGTGAGCATACCCGTTGGTCTAGAAAAACTTCTCAAACCACTAGGGCATTCTGGGCACCTCAGGTTGCAGGACGTTGTTGGCTCTAGAGATATACTGGTGGGAGCGCCCATGTGGTAGGCCTTTTTCGCAATCTTAGAAAGCCAATAACTAAAGACAAGGAGTAGCATATTCCAAACCCTAGCGAACGAGAGCTTAGAAACATAATTGATACCATCCCTGTATTTAGCATTCACATTTCCAATTTAGGTTGGCCGATTACGGCATCAAAATTGATGCTTACTTTTGACTAAAATTCAACTAGTTTTGAATGTGAAGAGACTTGCACTAATTCTTTTTTTGGCGTTTCCATTTTTAAGCCATGCCCAATTCCCTACGTTATCTAATGATGCTGAAATCAGCATAATAACCGTTGGTCCTGGTGCCTACTTATACGATTGCTTTGGTCATAATGCCTTTAGAGTGAAAGACCCGGCATTAAATATGGATCGTGCATATAACTACGGCACCTACGATTTTAGCGAAGGTGGATTCTATTGGAAGTTTTCCAGAGGAATAGCCAGTTATAAACTCTCGGCATACGACTATGATCGATTCGAAGCGAATTACATAAATGAAAGGCGCTGGATTAAAGAGCAGGTACTGAACTTAACGCAAGAACAAAAGCAGGCCATATTCGATGCGCTTGAGACTAATCACCTCCCTCAAAACCAGTTCTATAGATACGACCCTTTCTTTGATAATTGTGCCACCAAAATTCGGGACATCGTAAAAGATGCTTTAGCAGATGATCTCATATTTTCAGATTCACACATCACGGAATATGCAACCATTAGGGATTTAGTAGATGAAAATGCTTTCAATCACCCTTGGATTGATATGGGTATTGACTTTGCGCTAGGCACCATACTTGACCAAGAAGCCACAAATGAAATTAGAATGTATTTGCCAGACTATGTATTTGCCGGTTTTGACAATGCAACCATCAAAACGAATGGCAATACGGTACCTGCCATAAAAGAAACTAGCGTAATCTATGACAACAACTACTACGAGCAACGTATAGAAGTGCTTTCACCAACCATCATTTTTACCATTCTAGCGGTAGCAATTGTCATTTTTACATTTAGGGATTATAGCCAAAAGAAGCGTGCTCGGTTTATGGACTTTACTATAATGTTCGTTACCGGCTTATTAGGTTTGGTGATTGCCCTGTTATGGTTTGCAACCTATCATAGCACTACCGTAAATAACTTGAATGTATTGTGGGCATTTGCACCCAACTTGGTGATAGCTTTTTATGTGGTAAAGAAAAACCCACCGAAATGGGTTCGTTCTTATGTAAGGTTTCTATTTATACTGTTACTCGCCATGTCCTTCGTGTGGGTATTCAGACTTCAAGTCTATAATACTGCCCTCCTCCCGATTATGGCCATGCTTGGTATTCGATATGTTTTCTTGTGGAATAGAGGTTTAGCTACAAAGCTCTAAACCTTATAGCTACACCTCCACCTGGAGCCATATTGATACTCATTTCGCTTTCACTATTAACGTTGAGCTTCTCAATTACATAAGCTTCAGCATTGTCTAAATAGTGTGCATCATCCGCATCTCTATAGATTTCTGCTTCATACGTAACTCCTGCTTGAAGAAAGTCTAGCTTAAAAGTAAGTTGCTTTCCATTTTCATCGGCAACGCCTCCTAAGTACCAATCATTCCCTAATCTTTCCAACCTGGCAATCACCGTATAGTCACCAATTTCCGCATCTACTACTACAGATTTTTCCCAGTCAACTGGAACGTCTTTGATAAACTGAAAAGCATCCAGCTTCTCAT
Source organism: Roseivirga sp. UBA6052 (assembly GCA_002427755.1). Classification (GTDB taxonomy): domain Bacteria; phylum Bacteroidota; class Bacteroidia; order Cytophagales; family Cyclobacteriaceae; genus Roseivirga. Next base: position 827,033 of record DIYO01000009.1, on the reverse strand, counting down.
TGTAATGCTCTGGAAGATCAGATGCCATTTGTACAGGACTGTAAACCACCACATATTCTGCCAATTGATAAGCTAAGGTAGTGGGAACAACTCTATCCATATACTTGCTCAAGTCCATTTTAAAAATACCCGGAGTATAGTCAATTGGGCCGGCCAACATTCGGGTAAACGGAACAATGGTTAAATGTTCAGGAGGGTTTCCTCCACCCCAAGCATTAAATTCGGAACCTCGCAATCCTTCTCTGGCCATCATATTCGGATAAGTCCTTCTCAGACCAGTAGCCTTAATGGGTTCATGAGCAAAGACCATTACCTCAGAATCAGCTGCTTTTTTTAATACTTTTCTATAATGGTTTACCATCCATTGGCCATGGTGATATTCTCCTTCAGGAATAATGGGACCCACATAGCCTGTTTTTACGCCATGCATTCCGTACTTCTGCATTAAGGCATAGGCTGTATCGAGTTGCTGCTCATAAGTTCTAGGAGCAGCCGAAGTTTCATGATGCATGATGATATCTACACCTTTGGAGTCAGCGTATCTATTTACCTCATCGATGTCAAAGTCAGGATAGGGTGTGACGAAATCAAATACCCCTTCTCTATCAGGGAAGCCAATCCACTTCTCCCATCCGGTATTCCAACCTTCAATCAATACGCCTTTGAAACCATGTTTAGCGGCAAAATCAATGTATTTCTTTGCATTCTTAGTTGTTGCGCCATGCTTGCCTGCTGCCAGATCCCAACTCGACATTTGCAAATGCATTTCCCACCAAATACCAACATATTTTTGAGGTTCGATCCACTCGGGTTCTCCTAGTTTGTTCGGCTCATTAAGATTTAAGATAAGTTTTGATTCTAACAGGTCGCCTGCTGTTTCACCAATCTGAATCGTTCTCCAAGGGGTTTTGAAGGGTGCCTGTACTTTGGCCTTCCATCCATGAATATCTGAAGGAACAAGTGAACTTGTGAGCGTTCTTTTATCGTCCTCAACGCGCAAGGTCATGCTAGAGAAATTCGTCAAGTTTGCTTCATGAATACTGATATGAAGACCTGATTCGGTTTTCATGGTTAGGGGCGTACTTGCGGCATGCTTTTCTTGAATGGTTACCGAAGCCAAAAGTTCTTTCCCTTGAACGATTGAAGAGTCAATTCCCGAAATTTTCGTGGTATTATATAGATACTCGTAACTATCATAATCTGCCGGAATCCACCAAGCCATATGGTCTCCTGTCATGGTGAATTCTGTGAATTCATCATCTATAATGATCTCTTCAAAACCTGGCTGTTCGGGAAACTCATATCGAAAGCCTAATCCATCTTTGAACAGCTTGAAATGAACATTAAGCTTTCGACCTTGACCATCTTCAAACCTAAAAGAGTAAGCTCTATTATAATCTTTAATCGTATGGTCCTCACCCCAAAGTTGTTCCCAATGCTCATTAGTTAACAAGCTATCGAAAGAGAGCAACTTCATGTCTTTACCTAAGAATTCCTGATCTCTCAGATGGAAACCCATTGTGGACTCTTCAATCACTGTTTCTCCTTTATAAGTAACCATATAGGACATCTCTCCTTCTTCGTTTGAATAAAGCGTAGCAACAACCGCTTTATCAGGGTCTCGCATGTCAACACGATAACTTTTAGACCCACAAGAGGTGATAAAAATGACAGAGAGGAGTAGAAGTAAATTTCTCATAGCTGAATCATTTGAAAGTGGAAAATATTGAATTCAGCTTAAATGAAGAAAAGAAACTATAAATGCCGACTCAATCGGTTGCCAATACTTCTTCAATTGCCTCCTTGATCAGATCAATTTCAAATCCTTTACCAATTAAATGCTGTGTTAGCTTTCCCTTTAAGATGTACTCTGAACTGGTGCCAAGTGAATCATATTTTTTCCGTGTATGCTTAAGAAGCGTCTGGTAGTAAGCCTCTGGCTCAATCTCTTGTAGTCCCTTTTTGACACAATACTCAGATACTTTATGCTGTTTCAAACCTTGCAAAATCTTTCGCCTGCCCCAGCCTTTCATTCTAAACTTACCACCAATGTAGGCCTTGGCAAAACGCTCTTCGTTAATAAAGCCATCGACAATCAGGTTGGTCAACACTTCTTCTACCTCATCATAATGTAAGCCATAACCATAGAGTTTATCCCGTACCTCTTGCTGAGACCTTTCTTGATAGGCACAAAAATCAGCCGCTTTTAGTTGAGCTGTTTTTTTATCGTAAGTCTTTTTGGGCTTTCGCTCGTAGAAGTCTGACATGCCATGCTAAAATACGAAGCGAGCATATATTAGCATATTAGTTTATAACCATATCCGCGAACATTTACGATCTGAATAGATTCGTCTGCGGCTAACTTCTTTCTTAATTTAGTTATGAAAACATCCATACTTCTCGCATTAAAAAAGTCGTCATTTCCCCAAAGCGTGTTGAGTATGAGCGCTCTATCGGTCAACTCATTTCTATGCTTATATAACTCGTTCAAGAGTTGAGATTCTCTGTGCGTTAACATAATCTCAGTTCCTTCTAAACTTAATGTTTGCTTAGAAAAGTTGAAGAGGTACTTGCCAATTTGTGCATCTTCAGAAGCATCGCTTCCTGTTTTTCTATCCAGCAATGCCTGGATTCTAACAATGAGCTCCTCCATGCTGAAGGGCTTCTTGAGATAATCATTGGCACCGTAACCAAATCCTTCCACCACATCTTCTGTTCTAGATTTCGCTGTCAGAAAAATGATTGGAACACGATCATCCAATTGTCTCACTTCTTGCACCAGTGTAAGTCCATCTTTCTTGGGCATCATTACATCAAGCACCAAAAGCTGTGGTTTAAAATTGAGGTAAATGGATTTCGCTTCTTCACCATCTTTTGCATAGAGCACTTCGAACCCTCGTGTTTCTAAGCTCTCTTTTACGATGGTGCCTAGTGCTAATTCATCTTCAGCCAGTAAGATCTTAGGATTGCTCATTATATACTCAAAGTAAAAATGGTATTATCATTTACCACATCTAAGTCGATTGACCCATTGTGTTTTTCGGCAATTTTCTTGGTGTAATATAAACCGATACCGAAGCCTTTCACATCGTGCAAGTTACCTGTTGGCACACGATAGAATTTATCGAATATTCTAGCCTGCTGTGCTTTATCTAAGTTTCCCCCGTTGTCAGTAACTGTCCAAATAACCCTATCATTCACGGCTCCAAGATTAATAGAAACTCTATTCCCTCCATATTTTAAAGCATTATCAATCAAATTCGAAATAGCATTTTCCAAATGGAAAGCATCTACCTCCTTAATGAGATCTACCAATGAAGTCTCAAAACTCAACTCTTTCTCTCCCTTTAATAGATGAAAGCGTTCAAAGATCTGACGTGTAAACACTACGAGTTCAACTGGTTCGAGTGATAAGTCGAGTTCATCAGAATCTAGTGTAGCTGTTTCCAAAAGCTTCTCCACCATACCATTTAATTTTTTCAGTTGACCACTGGATATATCTAAATATTTGGCTGTCTTTTCTGGGTCGTTGGCCTTGTTGAAATTAGAGATGCCCTCTATAGCCGTAGAAATAGTTGCAATTGGCGTTTTAAATTCATGAGTGATGTTACTAATCAAATCATTCTTGATTTCTGCCAATTCTTTTTGTTCAGCAATTATTCGATAGAGATAAAGCAAAGCACCTACCACGGTTGCAATAATCAGAAGCGAGATGATCAAATCGAGCATGCCTCTTTTCAAAATGATGAGCGAAGCATTCTCATACTCAATACCTAATTCTTGGTCTCTTGGTAAGTAAGTAGACTTTGAGTTCGTGGCCAATTGAAATACATCTCTATCATCACTAGAGTAGAAAACACTGTCTCTCGTCTTATGTATTAAGAGATACCCCATCTCTATTTTCTTTCTGTCTAATTCTCTAACCAAAAAGGTATCGAGTTCCTCAAAGTCTAAGCTCGTATTAACCAATGACAAGAATATTTTCTTGGCCATATTTCGCAATTCAGAGGAATCGGAAAGCATAAGTTGAACGCGATTAGTGATTTGAAAGCTACTTACCGTATCAATGCTGACCGCATTGTTAATATTCAATTGAATGTTAGCATTAGATGAGTCGGTGAGAAACCTACCCATCTGCTCATGATTGCGAAAATTGGCTACTTGTCTTACAACGGTACTACCAGTATCACTCGCAATAGTCAATCCTTCAATCTGCCATTTGAGACTGTCATGTTCAATGCTATCAGGACTAAAACTCTCCGTTGTAAAAATTTTAACCTCGCGCTTTGCTCTATCGGAATAATAATTCTCAACAGCTAAGTCTAGTGCTTGCTGTACATCAAGCATAAAGCGCTGCTTATTCACTTGGTAATTCTGAACGTTACGATATACCTGAATCGCAACAGTAAAAAGCACTGTTACTGAAATCAGGTAAATAATTCTCTTGAATTTCTTCGCGTTCATCATTCAAATATACAGCTTACAAAATGCTGATTGGCAAAGTCTTAACACACGTTAACATTGGTTAACTTTAACCAAACTGTATAGCATGAAGTCCTTAGTTGTTCTTTTCATTACTTGCTTGACCATTTCCTTAAACGCACAAAACTTTCAAGGCAAAGCTTTCTATAAATACAATAATAGCTATGCCGTTGTGGATTGGGAAAAGGAAAAAAATATGGGTGCGAATGAAATGGCTGCGCTCAAGTCTCAATTAAGTCAATCCTCGAGAAAGACCTATCAGTTGAATTTTACTCTAAAAGAATCTAGTTGGACAAAGGTAGATGCTTTGGCAGTCGCTGGTGGTAAAGGAGATAAGTGGGCATGGGATGAATCACAAGACAGGCTTCTCTATAAGAACTTGGCAGATCAATCTTACAAATTAGAGACAGAAGCTTTTGATAAGATCTTCTTAGTAAGCGGACCCTTGGAATTACGCGCTTGGGAACTGACAGGAGAAACAAAAACGATCGGTAATTACACTGCACAACAAGCGGTATACACCATTGAAGTAGAGACTTTGGCTTTTGGTGAAAGTGAAATGCAAACCAAGAAAAAAACCGTAGAAGCATGGTTCACTCCTGAAATCCCAATTTCAAGTGGTCCAGAATATTATTGGGGATTACCGGGTTTGATCTTGGAAATAAAGAATGGAAATGTCAGCTACACCTGCGAACGTGTTGAGCTCAATGTAGCAGGAGACTTCAGCATTGAGATACCGAACAAAGGACAGAAAGTAACTGAAGCTGAGCTAGAGAAAATAGTTGATGACAAGACTAAAGAGATGTACAAACGCTACAAAAAAACGGGCAAAAAAGGCTGAATGATCAAGCTTAACACTCGTTAACACTGGTTAACTCAAGCTTTCCTTTCATCTGTTTTCATTTGTAACATCAAAATTTTGCAATCATGACAACATTAAGAAAAAGAATTACACTCGTATTCAGCCTTCTCATGGCTACAATAGTAAGTTTAGTAGCACAAGACTTTCAAGGAAAAGCATACTATCAATCTGCTCGTGATATGAAAGGCTTCGAGATTAAAGGAGATGGGATGACTCCTGCCATGCAAGAGCAACTTCAAGCTCAAATGAAAAAGCAATTCCAAAAGCAGTACGAACTCACCTTCAACCTTACTGAATCTGTTTGGAAGGAAGAGGAAAGTTTAGATGGTGGGCCCGCAACTGCCCAATCAGGAGGCGTTGTCATTAGAATGTCTACAGGTGGTGGCGTAACCTATAAAAACACTGCTGATAATTTATACTTAAGAGAAACAGAGGTGTTTAGTAAGCCTTTTCTAGTTAACGACCAATTAGAAGTTAGAGAGTGGGAGATCACCAGTGAAACCAAAAAGATTGGTGACTATATGGTGCAGAAAGCCATCTATACCGATATAAGAGAAAGAAAAATGATCTCATTTACATCAACCAATGGAGAAAAAGAAAGTAATGAACCTGAAGTTGTTACTGACACCATAAAAGTTGAAGCGTGGTACACACCACAAATCCCTGTATCTCAAGGTCCCGAAAATTATTGGGGTCTACCTGGTTTGATTCTAGAGGTAAATAACGGAACAACGAATTACCTATGCACCAAGGTGGTATTAAATCCTGAAGAGGAAATAGTAATCAAAAGACCAAGCAAAGGTAAAAAAGTAACAAGAGAAGAATTGAGAGCCGAAACTGAAGCTAAATCTGAAGAGATGATGAAGAAGTATAGCAATGGTGGAAGAGGCGCAAACAGCAGCTTCACAATCAAAGTTGGAGGCGGAGAGTAAACCATAAAAGGTCAAAAACTCAATTTTTATGAAAAAATATATACTCTTAGTTACGTGCTTCTTCTGCTTTGTAGCCTTTGGTCAGGCACAAGAAAAAGTGTTCCTAAAAGGAGAAGTAAGAGACTCTATAGGCAAGCCCCTAGAATTCGCCAATGTACTGGCCATAGATACTACAACGAATAAAATGGCTGCCTTTGGTGTTACCAATCCTCAGGGTGAATTCCGAATGTCTTTAGATAAAGGCGTTACATATAAAATCCAAATTAGTTTTATAGGCTATCTACCATTTGAGCGCATTTTTACACCTCAAGAATCAAATGATATTCCCTTTGGTATCATTCTGAAGAATGATGTCAATCGGTTAGATGACGTTGAGGTGGTTTCAGAAATGCCTGTGCTTATACAAGGCGATACCATCACTTATAAGACAGAAGTATTTACCCAAGGCAATGAACGGAAATTGGAGGATGTTTTGGAAGACTTACCCGGATTCGAAGTTGAAGAAGACGGTGCGGTAAAGGTTCAAGGAAAGGATGTGAGCAAAGTACTCGTTAACGGTAAAGAGTTCTTTGAGGGCGACACTAAACTGGCAACCAAAAACCTACCAGCCAATGTTGTAGACAAGGTTCAGGTACTTCAGAATTTCAACGACATTTCACCATTAAGTGGAGTGAATAACAGTGAGCAAATCGCTCTGAACATTCAATTAAAAGAAGACAAAAACAATATTGTCTTCGGTGATATTACGGCAGGTATTGGACCTGAAGATCGTTACTTGGCTAAAATCAATAGTTTTTTCTACAATACGAAAACCAACATCAACCTCATTGCAGGATCCAATAATGTGGGTGAGTTAACATTTACCACTCAAGACTTTTTCCGGTTCACGGGTGGTTTATCAAGCCTTTCTCGAGGAGCGGGTTCTTCTTTTCAAACCAGTTCAAACTCTCTGGGAATTCCATTTGCTGAACGTAACAACGCACGATCTCTGGATAACCAAACAGCTGCATTGAATTACAACTTTACACCGAATAGATCATGGACCATTTCTGGTTTTGCTATCGGATCTAAAGTTGATAACACATTGGGTTCTATTTCGCAAAGAACTTATGTGCTGCAACCTAATCTAGATCAAGAGACACTAACATCTGAGCAGAGGGTCAGAAGTGATCTAGGCTTATTCAAATTAGGTTTGAAGTACACACCGAATCTAAATCTTCAGATAGATTATAACGGCTTTGGAAGAATTTCAGACATCCGAAACTCTAGTACGCAGAATTCCACTTTTGAGACCATCTCTAATGACATCTCTGGTCTTACTACACAAGAACCGGTTCAAATAGATCAACAAGTAAGAGCTTTCTATGCACCAAACGAGAAAGATGTTTATTCGGTAGAAACCTCTTATCAATACCAATTACAAGATCCTAAATATAACCTGATCAATAGTGGACAACCATTTGCCTCTATTATTCCAATTGGAGGGTCTAGTCCTTTTGACATCACACAAGTAAGAGAGACAGAAACGGAACGTCAAGAATCGAGACTTAACTATTACAGAATTCTCAATAAGACTAACCACATCAATTTTAAGGTTGGTAATACTTACAGCAAACAACGTCTAACCTCTAACCTGTTTGAAACACTAAGCGATGAAAGCACAGTAGACATTAATCAAAGCGAGTTGATTAATCTGGTGGATTACACTTTCCAGAATTATTATGCGGGAATTCAATACAGAAGTAAAATAGGTGACTTAGTGATTAGCCCATCTTTAAACCTACATTACTACGATGTTGAAAACAGACAAAATGGGGAAACAGAACGTTTTGATAAAACACTCTTACTCCCAGCCCTGAATGCTCAGTACCAATTCAGAAGGTCACATTCACTATCTCTTAATTACAATGTTACCGCCCAATTTACTGATGTAGAAAATGTGGCAGAAGGATTGATGATTAGAGGGTACAATAGCTTATTTGGTGGAAATGCAACTCTTCAAAACAGCCTTTACCATAGTGTGAATCTCAACTACACGAATTTTAACATGTATAACTTCTTCAACATTTATGGGGGCTTAACCTATAATAGAAGATTAGACGATGTGAGTAACGTAGTAAGGTTCAACAACCTTGAAAGAGTCAATACGCCTATTAATATCAATGCGGCAAATGAGGTGCTTTCAGGTTTTGCCAGTGCAGATAAAAGGTTTGATGCCTTTAGAGTGAATGTAAGAGGTAACTGGAGTAGAAGCGTAATCAATAATATCATAAGTGATACCCCAAATGAGAACGTGAATTTTACCCAAAACTATCGCGTAACATTCTCGACAACATTGTTCAAATCTGTATTTGTTGATGCAGGTTACAATCTATCCCTCAGCAGCTACGAAGGTAGAGGTGTTAGCAGCCAATTCGAAAACCACCAGCCTAACATGGGTATTACAGTTGAGTTCTTAAAGGGCTTCACTTTTGATGTTGACTATCAATACAACAGCTATGTAAGCCAAGGAAACCCAAATAGCAACTTCGAAATTCTAGATGCAGAATTGAGATATAGAAAAGAAGGAAGCCCTTGGGAGTTTAAAGTGGAAGGTATGAACCTCTTTAATACAACTGGTGTAAGAAGAGATTCATTCAGTCAAAGTTTAATTAGTACTTACGAATACTTTATTCAAAAGCGCTATTACATGATGAGCGTAATGTTCGATCTATAATTTTGAAATCCACCCCCCCATACAGGTGGAGTGTCCCGAGAATTCGGGACGAGGGGGTTACTTAAAATACCCACATAATACATCCACAACATGCATGAGCTCAGGCCCTTTTATTCCCGGAAACATTGGGAGTGAAAGGGTTTGCTGCTGTATGCGATAAGCATTCGGGAATTCATTGAATTCATGATTCAAAAATTCGTAGGCCTTAGTAAAGGGAAGAGCTGCCGGATAGTGAATTTGTGTTTGAATGCCTTGCTCTTTCAAATGTGTTTTTAACCCTCCTCTCCTATCCGTTTGTATCTGGTAAAGATGAAAAACATGCGTATTTCCAGGTACAATTGCTGGAAGCTTTATGGGCAAATGATTCAACTCCTCATTGTAATAAGCAGCAATCTGTTTGCGCTCTTCATTCCATTTAGAAAGCCATGGCAATTTAGAATTGAGTATTGCAGCTTGTAAGGTGTCCATTCTAGAATTAGAACCAGGGAATTCATGGCTATGCTTATCAGGAGCACCATGATTAGCCAACTTCCTAACAGTCTTTGCCAGTGCTTCATCATTCGTTAAAACACAACCTGCATCTCCTAAAGCGCCTAAGTTTTTGGTTGGATAAAAACTGAATACAGCCGCGTGGCCATAAGTACCTGCTCGCTGGCCATGTTGTTTAGCATAGACAGCTTGGGCACAGTCTTCAATCACTTTCAAGCGATGTTCACTAGCTAGCTCCATTATATTCACCATGTCAGCCATTTGTCCATAGAGATGAACAGGAATAATAGCCTTTGTGGCTTTGGTAATCTTGGTCTCAATTTGTGCCAAGTCAATCAATCCCTGATCTGTAACATCAACAAAAACCGGTTTGGCGCCTAAATTGGAAACCACTTCTGCATCTGAAATCCAAGTCAATGCGGGCACAATGACTTCGTCTCCCTTACGGATGCCAAAAGCCTTTAGGGTAAGCTCTAGAGCATCCGTGCAATTTCCAACAGCAACACAGTGTTCTACTTGATGCTCAAGGCTGAAGAGCTCCTCAAATCGAGTAACATCTCTTCCATAAACAAAATAAGATTGATTCAATACCCGTTTAAAAATTCGCTCGAGTTCATCCTGCATGGACTGATGCGTTCGGGTGAGGTCTAAAAATGGAACGTCCATTCGAACAATATAGAGGAATTCTTAAATTCATTAAAATTTACTTTTTCAACTATGGCCACTCCAGAAGAACAGCTCCAAACCATGATCTCTAATATGCCTGAAAAAACAGGTAAATCTTTAGAAGACTGGCATTCAATATTATCTACTACAGACTTGAAAAAGCATGGCGAAATCATGAAACTCTTGAAGGGAGAACATGGTGTAACGCATGGTTTTGCCAATACCATATCGCAGCTTTTTCTCAAACCCGAATTGCTATCTCCAAAGAAAGAACCTGGTGATGATGCAGATGCCAAATTGCTAAAAGGTAAAGAGGGCCTTTCAGAAATCTTCTCTAGGACAAAAAGTCTTTTTGAAGCAATTAATGGAGAGGTAGAGTTCTCCTATAAGGCAACCTACATATCGCTTAGAACCCCTAAAAAGCAGTTCGCTATTTTACAACCTAGTACTAAAACAAGAGTAGACGTAGGGCTTAATCTCAAAGGAGTTGATCCCGATGGTATTGTAGAACCTGCGGGTAGCTGGAATGCCATGGTAAGTCATCGTGTGAAACTTACGGATCCCGGTCAAGTGACTAAAGACCTTTCAGGTTGGTTCCAGAGAGCTTATGATGCGAATATCTGAATAGCACGTCATCCTGTCCCGAGGACTCGGGATCAGGATCATAATAATGGATCAGACCAACCTATGAAATAAACCCTGAAACGAGTTCAGGGTGACGACACCTAAAGAAGATGCCCAACAAATTCCAACCTATAGACTTTCAAGACCTAGATGATCTCTTTGCCTTTTTACCAGAAGATGAGCTAAAAATGGTACAAGCACTGAGACAACTAGTCTATGAGTGCATACCCGAGGTTAAGGAAAAGCTCTCTTATAATGTGCCCTTTTTTAGGGTGAGAAAAACCATCTGTTATATATGGCCGGGTTCAGTGCCTTGGGGAAACAGCTCTCCTGGAAGAGTTAGTATTGGTTTTTATAAAGGCTTCCAATTACATGATGACGGATACCTTGAAGCTGGCACCAAAAAAGTAATCAAGAGTAAAACCTTTACTAGTCTTCAAGAAATAGACTTTAAAAAACTGAGGCTCCTGTTATTCGAAGCCTCAGAATTAGATAAGCTTTGATTTATTTTGCTTTCGGGTAATCTGAATATCCTTCAGCACCTGGTGTATAGAATAAGTCGAAGTTTGGTTGTGCTAACTCAATACCTTCTTGCATTCTAGTAACCAAATCAGGGTTAGCAATGAATGGTACACCAAAAGCTACAAGGTCCGTTTGGTTGGCATCAATTTCTTCGGTCGCTCTATCTTTAGAGTAGGCTCCATTCAGAATGATCGCCCCACCAAAATGCTCCTTAATAGACGCTTTAATTTCAAATGGAACAGGAACCTGAGTCATAGCAGACATATCCGCAATGTGTATGTAAGCGATGTCAAATTCAGCCATGTCTTTGGCTAACTGAGCATACTGCTCATCAATACCTTCGAATTCTCCCATGCCATTGAAGACACCGTATGGCGAAACTCTTAAGCCCACTTTTTCTTTACCAATAGCAGCAATTGTAGCCGTTACTACCTCATTTAAGAAACGTAGTCTATTCTCAATAGAACCTCCGTATTCATCTGTTCTTTCATTGGTTTTAGGGTTTAAGAATTGATTAATCAAATAACCATTTGCTCCGTGTAATTCTACCCCATCAAAACCAGCTGCAACAGCTAGCCTAGCTGATTCTGCATACTCAGCAACTGCCTCCTTAATTTGCTCAGTAGTCATGGCTTCAGGCTGAGGAATGGTTAACATACCTTCGCCATCTACATACATTTTGTCAAAGGGCTCTCCCGGTGCCAAGGCAGATGGTGCTAAATGCTTAGCGCCTTCTGGAAAGTTTCCAGGATGGGAAATCCTTCCTGTATGCATAATCTGCATAAAGATCTTTGATCCTTGCGCTTGTATTTTAGAAGTAACTTGTTTCCAACTGTCTGATTGTTCTTGATTATAAACTGCAGGAATTCTTGGATAGCCTAAGCCATTTGGAGAAGGAGAGATACCTTCCGTAATAATCAGTCCTGCTTCTGCTCTTTGCTCATAGTATTCAGCAATGATGTCATTCGCCAAGTTACCTATGGCTCTAGATCTGGTCATTGGAGCCATTACGACTCTATTTTTAAGGTTGAGGTGTTTTGAATTAAAAGCCTCAAATAATGTATTGCTCATAGTTGATGGATTAAGTTTGTGAATAAGCAAACATTAGTTCTACAGCAATTAGTTCAGTTCTAAAATTATTTAATCTTTAAGCCTAAACTTATTAGCACTCTTTAGCTGTTATAAATTTATGTCTAACACCGACTTGATTATTGAAGAAAGAAGCCGAGATATTGGTGACTTTCTCGTTGGCCGATTAATTCCATTTCGTAAAAAGCGCATGGTAGGCCCATTTATATTTATTGACCACATGGGGCCTTCAGAAATCGGCCCTGGCAAGTACATGGATATAGGGCAGCACCCACATATCGGCCTATCCACTCTGACTTATCTACTTGAAGGAGAAATTGAGCATAGAGACACCCTAGGCACTCGCCAATTAGTAGCACCCGGTGCCGTTGGCTTTATGACTTCCGGAAAGGGAATTGTGCATACCGAAAGAACTCCCGAGCACCTAAGAGATGGTCGAACATTCACAGCCCACGGGTATCAGATCTGGGTGGCACTGCCTAAAGCCTTGCAAAGAATGGCACCTGAATTTTCCTATACGCCTGCTGCTGATTTACCAAAATGGTCTGCAGATGGATTAGACTTCACATTGGTTGCCGGAGAAGGTTTTGGTCACAAATCGCCAGTGCCTGTTTACTCAGAACTTTTTATGATAGAAGTAAAGGCCGAAAACGAAACTTTATTAGATGTAAAGGGACAGGTTAAAGGAGAAATTGGGGTAGTGATTGTGAACGGAGCTATTCATGCTTGCGATGAGCGTGTTGGAGAAGGAAATATGTTAGTTTCTAAGGAGGAAGACATCTGTAAAATGACATTAGAAGCAGGGACACATCTCTTCTTATTCGGGGGAATTCCTTTTGAAGAAGAACGACATATATTCTGGAATTTTGTAAGTACCGAAAAGGAGCTAATTGAACAAGCTAAGCAGGACTGGGCTGATAAGAAATTTGAGTTGATGAGTGACGATAATAGCTATATTCCTTTACCTTAATAAAAACGCATCATCCTGTAATGAACTCATGAGCTTAGGCCAGTTCAGCGTGATGATCATGAAACATGCTTTCAAGAATCCCAATTTATCAAAGCATTCATCAATACAATCAGGCAATCAATATTCCGTTGCCTCGATTTGAAGACTTTGATGTGAGAGATTTCCAAGAAAACATGAAATCAGTAAGATTGGAAATGCCAGCCTTTAGGCATAATTTCTATCAAATCTCATTACTAGAATCTGGCAGTGGAAAAGTTTCTTCTGGTGGACAATCATTCGATCTAGATCAATTCTCTTTATTCTTTATCCAACCAGGACAAATCAACCAATGGCATGTTCCAAAAAACTGGAAGGGCTATTATGTTTCTATTGCAGAATCCTTTTACACGCAAGCTCTCGATAGATTCAATCAATTAGCAGATTTTCCCTTTTTCCAAAACTTCACTCCTTCATTCAGGCTAGAAAAAGAGGAGGCCAGTCTCATTCTTGATATTTTCGAAAAGATCAATGCTGAATATGTAAGACCAACTGTCTACAGTCAATCGATTATTAAGTCTTACCTGTCTACTATTCTCAGTTTTAGCCTGCGTTTTTATGACCGAGAACTTAAAGACGAAACAAACGCAAAAGCTAGGATGGGGATAGGGGATCAGTTCAATAAGCTACTTAGAGTATATGGTCAGGCAGTAGGCGCTGGCTTGATCACTGAACATAAAAGTGTTTCAGATTTTGCCGAGGAATTGGCTATAAGCTCTAAGCACCTTTCAGAAGCTGTCAAAAAAGCAACTGGTCAGAGCCCAATAGATCATATAAATCAGATGCTTGTGGTTGAAGCACAAAAGCTACTTGTAACTACTGACATGGCCATAAAAGAGGTTGGCTACTACCTCGGTTTCTCGAGCCCTTCATATTTCAACAGGCTGTTCAAAAAATGGACAAACAGTTCTCCTGCTGACTATCGTAAACTCAATTCTTAAATTTTTTTAAGCATTCGGAATTCTGTGCAATAGCAGCCGAAATCCGTGCAATTCCTTCATGGTCTGAGTCTCGTTCTTTGAATCACTATAAAGAACGAATCATGAAAACATTAATAAAATCAATCCTAAGCCTGCTTTTCTTAATGAGTAGTCTGGGAACAATAGCTCAAGACATGAAAACACGAGAACAAATCATTCAAATAGTCTCCAATATCTTCTCTGGAACTGACCAAAAGAATTGGCCATTGGTAGAAGCATCTTTTGCCACCAATGTGATGCTAGACTATACCTCGATGACAGGTGGTGAGCCAAACATGCTAAGCCCTCAAGAAATCACAAAATCTTGGGCAGCGGTGTTACCCGGTTTTGACAAGACCAGACATATGGTCCATCACTTTGAATTCGAGCAAAGAGGACCAGAAATAACGGTAAAGCATGATGGGACTGCTAACCACTACCTAGATAATAAGAGCTGGACAGTTGTGGGTAATTATGAACATCAGTTGATCAAGGAAAATGCCCAATGGAAAGTAAGCGCAATGACTTTCAACCTTGAGTTTTTAGATGGAGACTATGACCTGCCTCGTCTAGCAAAAGAAAAAATCGAAAACGGAAAACAATCAAATGATATGGAAAAGAATTTCAACCCAGGAAAAAACAGAATCAGCTTTCAAAGTGAAGGCAATAAGTTAGTAGGAGATCTATATCTACCAGCAGATTATGATATTGGTAAATCTTATCCCGCACTTGTAATTGGAGGCTCTTGGACCACGGTGAAAGAGCAGATGGCAGGCCTATATGCCGAAAAACTAGCTCAGAATGGCTTTGTAACCTTAGCCTTCGATCATAGCAATTATGGTGAGAGTGAAGGTGACATGAGGTTCTATGAAGATCCTGCTTTGAAAGCTAAAGACTTTCAGAATGCTATCTCATATATATCTGAATTACCTATGGTCATTAAGGAGCGTACCGGTGGAATGGGAGTTTGTGCAAGTGGAGGTTATATGGCTGATGCCATTGCTCAAGACGGTAGATTCAAGTCGTTTGCCGCAGTTGTACCTTGGTTCAATACAGATGAAGTGGTGAATGCTTTCTATGGAGGAGCTGAAGGAATTAATGAACGAATCGAGAGAAGTAGAGAAGCTGAAGCTAGCTACAAGGCAACAGGTGAAATGAGCTATCAATTGACAATTTCAGACACTGACCCAACTGCAGCCATGTATGGGCCTTTCGGTTATTATTTAGACCCTGCAATAGGCAAAGTAGAAAATTGGTCGGCCGACAAATTTGCCATAATGAATTGGGAGCAATGGTTGACCTACAGACCTATGGCTTCTGCAGCTCAAATCAAAACCCCAACATTGATCATTACTTCAAAAGGAGCGGCTACTCCTCAAGCAGGCCAAGAATTCTTTGATCGATTACAAGGCGAAAAGGAGCTAGTTTGGATAGAGGGAGGTCAGTTAGATTTCTATTATCAACCTGAGCAAGTAGACGCATCTATAGAGAAACTGGTAAAACATTTTAGAAGAACACTTTAAAACGAATCAAATAGTCTCAATGAAGGAATCTCAATTAGAGATTCCTTTTCTATTTTAAGGACATGAACAAAGTCGCCCTAGTTACTGGATCCTATAAAGGCATCGGATTAGAAACAGCCAAACAACTTCTCACAAAAGGATATCACGTCATCATTTCTGGAAGATCAGATGATAAGGGGATAGACGCTCTAAACGAACTGCATACTAGCATGGCCTATTTCCATCAATTAGATGTTTCTGATTCGGAAAGTGTAGAACGATGCATGACGTGGATTAAGTCAAAATTCGATCGACTGGATGTATTGGTGAATAATGCAGGAATGAACTATGATACTTGGCATAATGCGGTTGACGCTGACTTAAATCAAGTGGCTAAAACAATGGACTCGAACTTTATGGGCGCATGGCGCATGGCACAAGCGGCCATACCCCTGATGCAGGAAAACCAATACGGAAGAATCGTAAATGTATCGAGTGGTGCTGGCGCCATTCATGGCATGGGCGGGGGTACTCCAGGCTATAGCGCCTCAAAAGCAGCAATGAATGTGTTGACCATTAAGCTTGCTGCCGATTTAGGGGGAAGTGGTATTTTGGTAAACTCAGTTTGTCCAGGTTGGGTAAGAACAGATATGGGTGGCAGTGAAGCCCCAAGATCAGTAGAAGAAGGTGCTGAGGGTATTGTATGGGCAGCCACATTGGAAAACAACGGTCCTACTGGAGGATTCTTTCGAGATGGGAAAAAGATCGACTGGTAAAATAACCGATCATCTTGGCCATTGACCATTATACAATAGACCAAATCATCCCGTTGAGCTCCTGATTATATTTATTCATGGAAAATTTCGAACTGGTTGTAGAAGAGCTTCGAGAAAAAGCTGATCAAGCAGAAAGTCGTGGTGAAAAGAAACTGAGGCAACGCTTTAATTATACCGCTAGCATTTTTGAAGAATTAGATCAACGCAGAATTGATCCGACACCTTTCGATAGCCACCTTAAAACCTTGAAAGGGCATTTAGAAAACCCAAAAGTAAAGCCTGCTAAAATCACTGCTTACTATAGCTCTCTCCTACAATTTATAGAAAAGGAATATCATCTGGTTACAGACAAGTATTATCAAAACCAATGGCTTGCTATCGGTATGGCAGTCTTTGGAATGCCATTTGGATTAATGTTCGGAATGGCTCTCGACAATCTTGCATTTTTAGGAATTGGACTTCCTATTGGGATGTCAATTGGTATTGCCATAGGGCAACAAAAAGATAGAAAAGCTAAAAGCGAAGGGCGGCAACTGGCCGTTAGTTGTGACATCTGATAAAAATCAGTTCTTCTTAGGCTCAAAAAGCCTAATTTGAAATCATGTCTAGTTTTCGAATCAGGCCACGTTTTAAAGAAGAGCTTACCCAATCTGTAGAAGAATTCAAGAGTGTAATTGCAAAAGCACTAGAAACTACAGATGAGTTTTCTGGCCTAGTTTCTGATCATTATTGCGTGATAAAAATCCCTACAGACCAAAGACATTATTGGTCGCCTCAGCTAACACTCTCCATTGAAGAACCTCTGGATGAAGAAAAGATCATAATACGAGGCTTATATGGACCAAAGCCAAGTGTATGGGCTATATTCTTTATGTCATATGCAGCACTTGGCGTACTATCTCTTTTTGCCGGTGTATTTGGCCTTTCGCAAATAATGCTTGAAAAACCCGCCCCAATTTTATGGGTCATACCAGTTATGGCAGCAATAGCAGTTATACTTTATTTGGTGGCTCAAGGAGGACAAAAAGTTGGTGCTGAACAAATGTTTAGAATCCATCATTTCTACGAAGACCTGATGAAGCACAAAATTCATATTGCATAAAAAAACCCGAGGTTAACTACTCCTCGGGGTTCTAAACAAATAAACTACTAACTATATAAAGAGAATTACCTCTCGTAATTCAACATTTCATTTCCACGTTGTCATATGACTAACGAAACTCTACAAAAACAGATGCATTTCTAGGGCTAAAAGTTTCACTATCAGCAGGTTTTTAACACGAATTAACTCAGAGATAATATTGGAATCGATCTTCAACTAAAAATTTAGTCAAAATATATTGTAACCATTTCTAAATCTTGTGATATTAAGTTCAAACAAAAGGTCATGCTCAACACAATTAAATTTTCTCTTCGCGTACTCTGGAAGAACAAGCTTTTCAGTTCACTAAACATTTTTGGGTTAACATTTGGGTTAACAGCCACACTCTGGTTGCTACTTTTTTTACAAAATGAATTATCCTACGATAAGCATGTTGATGGCCACGAGAACATTTATAGAGTAAGCCATATTATGACTGCTCCGGGAGTAGAATTTAATACAGCATTTTCTGCTACAGAACTTAGCCCTTTGATGAAAGAGCGATTTCCTGAAATTGAGAGCTACACCAGGTTTGCCTTTATCCAGAATCCAGAGATCGTGGTAAATCAGGAGGTCTTTATTGAAGAGGACAAATACTTTGCAGATTCCACGGTGGTGGCCATGTTCGATCTTAATTTAGAACCAGGCTCTAGTACTAACCCGTTAGTAATTCCGGGCAGTACAATCATTGCAAGATCTTTAGCTAATAAGCTTTTTGGAAGCCAAAACGCAATTGGTAAAATCATTAACCTAGATGGTGACGACTACTTAGTTTCTGCCGTTTTTCAAGACTTACCTAAAAACTCACATTTCAATTTTAACATGCTCGTGTCTGGTATAGGGGACCGAGGTTGGGCTGCTGCAGATGATGTTCGCAAATCAGAAGCATTATGGAATCCCAACAGCCTGAATTTTGTAAAATTTCAGCCTAATACAGACCTAGATAACTTCAGACAAAAGTTTGAAACATTTAATGAAGAATTCTACATGCCTTTCGGCAACAGAATAAATGGTAATCATGAATTGCGATTACAAGCACTAGCTGATATTCACTACGACACGGCTGTGATAGATGATGATTTTGCTAAAGGTAATCCTGTTAATCTAATCGTCTTCTCATTAGTTGGATTGGCCATTCTCTTTTTGGCATGTATCAATTATATCAATCTTTCTACTGCCAGAGCAGGTTTAAGGGCCAAAGAAATTGGCATAAGAAAAGTACTGGGTACAAACGTGAATAGATTGAGACTGTCTTTGCTCTCTGAATCACTGACTCAAGTGGTGATATCTTACTTACTTTCTCTACTTCTTACGTGGTTAATCATTCACAAAACCCCTCTTCAAAATTGGTTAGGAACAGACTTTGATTTTAGTCTCTTCTCGCAGCCAAAGTTGTTGGGTATTTCTATTGGGGTAGTACTGCTAACCGGGTTGATAGCCGGCATGTACCCTGCTGCATATCTCTCTAGAATCAAGGCGGTCTCTGCTTTAAAAGGTACTTGGTCTATAAAAAGTGGTCAATTGATAAGACAAGGTCTGGTACTCTTTCAGTTTGTTATTTCAATAGGTGTACTTATGAGCACTCTTTTAATGAAAGATCAAATTGAGTTTATAACCAAAAAAGATATTGGCATTGCCAAAGATGAAGTCTTAATCATAAACACAGCAGATTCGGTGGCAAGAAGTAAATATCAAGTAATCAAAGATGTACTATTAAGGGATCCCAATATTTTGTCTATAACCACTTCAAACTATGTTGCTGGTACTGATATGGGCCAAACTGTTTTTAAGGTTGATCGTGATGGTGAAATGAAACAGCAAGAATTTAAAGTGCTTTCGGGCGATGAGTCTTATTTAGAGACCTTCGGCATTCCAGTAATATCTGGTAAAGATTTCTCGGGTACAGAATCTAGTGGCAATCAATATTTCTTAATAAATGAAACTGCTGCTAAAAATATTGGTGGAGAAAATATTTTGGGAAGGAAGATTGGGTTTTTCCATCAGGAAGAACCAGGGCAAGTAATAGGGGTTGTGACCGATTTTAATATGGTATCGCTACATAATCCAATAGAGCCAATGATTTTCATATTTAACCCAGGCCCTGGAAGAAACATGATTGTGCGTTTTAATAATCAGCGGATTCGTCAAACCATTACTACTATAGAAAATACTTGGCAAGAGCTGCTTCCTAACTATCCATTGGAATATAGTTTTTTGAATCAGCAGTTAAGCGAGCAATATGAGGCAGATGCTACACAGAATAAGCTAATCAGTGCAATGACACTCCTTTGCATTATCGTTTCACTAATTGGGTTGACTGGACTTACGAGTTTTAATATTGATCAAAGAAGAAAAGAAATTGGCATCCGAAAAGTGCTAGGGGCTTACTCTTTCCAAATTGTGACTATCGTTTTTAAGAATACACTTAAACTGATTTTGATTGCCGGTTTGATTGCAGCACCTATTGCGTTCTTTGCCATTAAAAACTGGAGTAACAATTTTCAGTATCAAGCGAATTTAAACATAGCGCTCATTGTACTTAGTGTAGCGGCTTGCTTGATCTTAACTTTTGCTTTGGTAAGTGGGCTGGTAATGAAAAATGCAGCCAAGAATCCTGCAGATACCTTACGTTACGAGTAGAACTTTCCAGTTAGGGAATCCTTGTTGCAGTTTTCAGGACTTAGAATTAAACCATTCATAGCGATAAAGGTGCCTTCTTCAATCATGTTGAGGGCTCCTAAAGCGGTTCCTATATTAAAATCTGCGTCTGAACCATTAAATCGTTCTGGACGATAGGCACCCGTAAGAATAATCGCTTTATGTTTTAAATTACCTAAGAATCGTCCGGTCTCAGGCATGGTATCAGAGCCGTGAGTGATAAGAATTTTATTGGCACTGGAAGATTCAATGGTAGACTTAATTAGGACCCGATCGTCATCTGTAATTTCTAAGCTATCTTTTCTGAGCAAGCTGATCACTTCATATTCGAATCCAGGGAGTACTCTCTCAAAGATTCTTTCAACGGCCGGTTCATCTATTTCGAAAGCATAGCCTTTATTGGTTTTAGGATAGTCTTTGTCAATGGTGCCTCCAGTCTGAATAATAAGAACCTTCATGGAAGCAATTTAGAAAAATCAACTAAAGATATTTAGCCAATTGATCGTAGAGCTTCTGTCCATCACTTGGCTTAGCAGCCTCCTCAACAATTAGTTTCCCATCACGATCAACAATCAAATAACGTGGTATAGAAGCCACTTCGCTGCCTAACATATCTTTCCAGATTTTCCAGAATAAGTCTTGAGATATGCGCATGTTCACGCCCTCCAAGCCATAAAAATTCACCATCTCTTTCCACTTCTCTTCGTCTTTGTCTCTGTCAGATGATAAGTATACCAGTTTGATCGATTTGCCGTCTACAAATTCGTAAAGCTCTTCCTTATGCTCAAATTCTATCTTACATGGTCCACACCAAGTGGCCCACATGTCAATAAAGACTAGTTCTCCTTTGTATGGCTCAACTATCTGTTCAAATTCAGTGTACTCGTGAGCATTATCTATCATAATGATCTTATCAGACATGGGTTGCTCCAGTTTTACATGATAGTCACGAATAGGCTCCATGTACTTTACCATTGGTTTTATATACTCGCTTTCTGGGTATACCTGAACAAAATCGTCATAGGAATCTAGAATAGATTTTTCAAATCTTCTTTGAATAGCAGCATTGAAAATGTAATCGCTCCACATTAGTTCCTCCATCTTACCTTCAAAAAGATCCTTAATATTTTGAATCTTTCGGTTATGGGATGCATCCACCCTTTCCTTTTGTGATAAAGTGGTATCAATTTCGACTTTGTTCCAAACACTTGTAACCATAGCGTACTCTTTCATAAAATCGAAATAGTACCTAGAGAATTGAGCGTCTTCATCATTGAGATTAATACCCTCAAATAGTGACTTAAATGCTTTATCCCATTCATCATTATAAATGCTTTCTCTTTCTAATTCATATTTATAGAAATAGTGATGCCAGTAAACCGATGAAATCACATTCTTCCAATGATATTCTGAATTAATCATAAATGCGTCTAGGTGTTCTTGACTGACAAGACCATTTTCTTTGAATGACGTAAGCGCTATTCGCTCATCTTCTTTTTTTTGCTCAATCTTAGACTGAAGTTCTGATATGACAGAGTCTTTGTAATACTGCCAATATACTTTGTCGTTTGAATGGAAATAAGAAGCGCGTTCGGTGGATGCTTCGAAGGCTAAAACTTCAGCTCTATCACCAAAAAATAAAGGTGCCTCTTTAGCCTCGTAATCAATTACAATAGAATCTTTAACTCCAGATTGAATCCAAAACTCGTAGTAACGCCTTGTACCTCTATGAAACATTTTAGCAAAACCCTTTTCGCTTGCTGGAATTACGAATTCGAATTCTCCATTCTCACCAAGAGGAACCTTCATACTATTAGTGCTAAAAAAGCTTACCCCATAAGAAGGAAGAGAAACAAACAAAGAATCTCCTGTAGAATTCAGGGCTGTTCCTTTAAGTATATATGGTGCTTTTTCTTGACAAGAAGAGAAAAAGAAAGCTATGAATAGAAGAATTGTAAACGGTAGTAATGGTATGCGCTTCATGACCTTTGAGTTTATGGAAAATACAATCCACAACTCATTTGATCAACAATATTTCCTTAAATGTTAATATTGAAAACATGGGAGGATAGTATCTCGTCTGGTCCGTTTTATAATTTTGCCAAAGGCAAGTGTAAGCGATATTTCATGCGCACCACCCGTTGACCCGGCTAATCTAGAAACCGTGAAGTCATAACTATACCCTACCGCTAGGTCATTGCTCAATTCTAGCCCTACTAGGGCTATGATAGATTCGTTTTTAAATACTCGATTAACGCTTTGAATTGGAATACCTCTGTACCATGCTCCTAGCACTAGGGGTTGAAAATAAAGCTGCAGACCGGCATCAAGCTGATTGAAGCCTCCTTGCTTCTTATAATTAATCGCAAAGGTTGCCGACCGTTCTTGAAATTGATAGGCAACTGTTCTGAGTCTTCTGCCCTTAGTGAACATAATTTTGTGGCCTGCATGGACGGAAAACTTTCTATCCAATCTACTCTCCTGATCGATAAAAGACTGATTGGGTTGATTGATATGATGAAAACTCAGACCAATCCATGTTTTATTGGTATAGAACAGCGTACCAGCCGAAATAGAACCAAAATCTACGACCGCACCTCTGTCAAAGACTTCTCCACTTGGTCCTATGACTTGCCCATTCTCAATGTCGATTTGATTACCGAAAACCAAGTGTTCGAAATTTAAGGTCTTCTGAAAATAGGAACCTTGGATTCCGGTTCTTATGACTAAGTCTTTAGAGACTTGTAACTTATACGAATAGAGTAAGGAAAGCTCAGAAGATTTAAAGTCCAAGAAGCTCTCATTGTGCTGGTTAACCATTACACCAAAGCCAGATTCCATGCTTTTCACGAAGTAGTCCACATAAGCAGAAACGGTTGTAAAGGAATGTGTAAGACTTGGCCACTGATTTCGATAATTGATACCTGCTCTAGCCCTATCTGTGGAACCTGTAAGTGCTGGGTTCAGATATAAAGGCGAAGCATAAAATTGGGAGAACTGAGGATCTTGTGCAAACAAGTTTATTGTGAGTTCCCCCATGAAGATCAGTATCAATATCAATCGTTTCATTCTATTTGATTAAGGCGAAGATTCCGTCTCTTTCGACTTCCAGACCATTGAAGCTGAGACCGATGAGCTTGTAGACATAATTGCCGTTTTCGGCAGGCAAGCCGTTGACCATTCCATTCCAACCTTTGGTTTCGAGGTCTTCTGTGCTAAAGACCACCTCTCCCCAAGTGTTATAAATGATGAGTTGTACTTTCTCTAAACCCAGCAATTGCGGTCTGAAAAAATCATTCTTGCCATCTCCATTCGGTGTGAAAGCATTTGGTACCATTACGCGATAGCCCTCTGTAATCTCTAATATGGTAGTTTTTAAGGCTTGGCAACCTGTTCTATCAGTAACTGTAAGGGTAACCTCATATGTACCGGGTGCATCATAAGTATGAATAGGATCTATCTCATTTGAGTCGAAACCATCACCAAAATCCCAGTGCCAATCGATAACCTCACCTACACTGAGATCAAAGAAACTCACAGGATCATTAGCCGCTAAATCACCTGTTTCATCTATAGACCTTGCATTATAATTGAAATCTGCTTCACCCAGTTCAGGAATGTCTATGTCAATAGAATTCATTTGAAAGCAGCCTCTAAAATCAGATACCTCAATGGTGACACGTCCAGCTTCTGTGAGGATCACTTCATTGGTAGGACTATCCCCTTTTGACCACGAATAAACATAGTTTCCGATGCCACCTTTCACATCAGCTTTGACAACTACACCTGCAATTCTATTCTCACAATCTGTAAAGGGTTCAGTAGACAGTCCGATTTGGAGCGGCTCAGGTTGTAATACTGTATATGTTCCTTGAACAGTACAGTTGAATTTATCGGTCACTTCAACCACATAGGTACCGGGCAATACATCTGTAATATTAGA
Organism: Roseivirga sp. UBA6052; assembly: GCA_002427755.1. Classification (GTDB taxonomy): domain Bacteria; phylum Bacteroidota; class Bacteroidia; order Cytophagales; family Cyclobacteriaceae; genus Roseivirga. The sequence goes on along the minus strand of DIYO01000009.1, from coordinate 802,666 downwards.
AGTAGTATCACCACTTGACCAACGGTACCTGTAAGGCTCAGACCCACCTGAGACGATCAGATTGACTCTGCCACTTCTTGGATCATTACAACGAGCGGCTTCTTCTACAAATGCATCTAATGAAAGGTCGAATGGCTCAACAATGTTGAAAGTACTCTGCAGTGTACAACCATTCTTATCTGTTACTAAAACATTGTATTCACCAGGTGATATATTGGTTATGGTCTCTTGATTGTCTCCAGTATTCCATTGGATATTCATAGGACCGATTCCACCTTCAATGTTTAAAGAAATAGTAGCATCGTTTGCCCCTCTACAGCTGATGGGCTGAATCTCAGGAGAAAGCACAAACCGCTCAGGATCTGCCAATGAAAAAGTAGAAGAGACACTACAACCATTTGCATCTGTTATGCTCACCTCATACTCACCTGAGCTTATGCCTATCAGGTTCTTAGTAGTGGCTCCTGTAGACCATTGATAGGTAAATGGACCTGTTCCGCCACTAATATCCAATTCAATTGAACCGTTTCTATCATCAAAACACTGGCTCTCATTAACCCTCGTACTTTCGATGATAAGTTCATCAGGTTCTGAAATGGTGAAAATTCTTTCTTCTACGCAACCATTTTCATCGATAACCCTAACAGTATAATCCCCGGCACTCAATCCTGTAATTCCAGACTCTTGAGAGCCGGTGCTCCATAAGTATTGGTAATTGCCCGAACCTCCAGAAACCTCCAAATTGATATGACCATCTGACTGACCATTGCAGGACAGATCGAGATTACCGGAAACATTAATTTGAATGGGAGATTCCGGTTGAATAATTCGACTTGTAGCCTGAGAAATACAACCATTAGCATCGGTGACCGTAACGGTATAGCTATCAGCAATTAAACCTTCCAAAGATGAAGTTCTCGCACCATTGCTCCATAAGTATGTATATGGTGCAACACCACCAGATGGGGTAGCCAACAGTGTACCTCCATTATCTCCAAAGCAAGCAAGGTTTGTGGTTCCAGATATTTCTACAGATAAAGACTCAGAAGGCTCGCCAATAACGATGCTTGAAGATGTACCGCAACCAGAATCATCTACAATCACAATCCGATACACTCCTGCCAATAGATTAGAACGGCTGGTAGTTGTTTCTCCATCATCCCAAGTGTAGGTGTAGTTCCCGCTCCCACCTGATACACTCAAATCTATTGTACCAGTAGATTCTCCCTTACAAAGCACATCTTGCTTTTGAATACTGACTACTAAGTCTCTTGAATCACCAACAGACACCGCCTCAGTAATTGAGCATCCGGAAGCATCAGTGATGGTAACATTGTAAGTACCACCTTGAACATTGATAATATCTGAAGCTGTAGAACCATTAGACCAAACATAAGTGTAAGGACCATTCCCTCCGCTCACTGTGGTTCTAACGGAACCGTCCGTATCTCCCAAACAAGTTGAGTTGACAACATCAAAAGAAACTGAAATCGCCTCCGGTTGGCTAATCGTTACAGTTTGAGAGAAGCTACATCCATTAGCATCGGTAACCACATATTCATATTCTCCTGCAAAAACATTCGTAATATCTTTCTGACTTGATCCATTACTCCAATTAAAACTATAGGGAGCTGTTCCTCCGGATACATCTAAAACCACGCCACCAGAAGGATCATTATTACAGAGGGCATCTGAAATAGTTGGAGAGACCAAAAGAGCGGCTGTAGGTGCGCTTACACTAAATGTTTGCTCTAATGAACAGCCTTTAGAATCGGTTATGGTTACTGTATAATCTCCCCCATTCAAATTTTGGAGATCTTGGTTACTCGATCCATTCGACCAGCTATATGAATATGGAGCATTACCTCCGGAAACATTCAAATCTATTTGGCCATTGTCATCTCCGAAACATGTTACGCCTTGAACTGAAGCATTGGCAGATAATGGTAAAGGTTCTGTAATTGTATAGTTACCGAATGACTGACATCCGTTGCCATCGGTAATGGTAACACTATAAGTTCCAGTAGCGAGGTATTCAATTTTTGAAGTAGCCGCACCATTAGACCATAGATAAGTATAAGGTCCCGTTCCACCAGATACAGCCACATCGATAGTACCATCTGTATTTCCGTTACATGAAACGTTATTGACTACAGCTGCAATAGATATAGGAGATGGGCCAGAAACCGCAAAGACTTTTGTTAATGTACAATTGTTAGCATCAGTAATGGTTACCTGATAATTCCCTTGGGTTAAACCTGCAATGTCTTGAGTCGTTTGACCTGTATTCCAGAAGTAAGTATAGGGGCCTGTACCGCCTGAAACTGAAATGTCAATGGTACCTTGTCCATCACCATTACACAGCTCATCAGAAACTATTCCTGTAATTTCAAGTGCTGAAACTGGTTCTGTAATATCATATGATAAGGTGTTCTCACAGCCATTAGAATCTGTGATGGTAACCTGGTAGGTCCCTCCACTGAGATTAAAGATGTCTTTGGTGGTCTCTCCATTCGACCATGAATAAGTGTAAGATCCAATACCCCCAGATACAGAAAGTTCAATAGATCCATCAGCTTCACCAAAGCAGTCTACATTATTAATTGTGGAGATTGCGGAAATAGGAAGTGGTTCAGTTACCGTGAAATTTCTCACTAAAGAACAACCGGTACCATCTGTAATAGTAACGCTATAATTACCACCAGATAGACCCGAAAGGTCTTCGGAAGTTGAGCCATTAGACCAAAAATAATTGTAAGGGCCTGTTCCTCCCGAGACTGTTAAGTCTATTGCACCATTCATAGATCCATTACAGGATACATCCGATACGGTACCTGCTGCTAATAATACTGCAGGCATGCTTATAGAGTATGAATCCGTTGCTTGACACCCGTTAGCATCTGTTACAGTAACTTGATACGTGCCTACACCAAGACCTGCAATATTGGATGATGTACTGCCCGTGTTCCAATTATAGGTATACGGTGCTGTTCCTCCAGAAGGAGTGATTTGAATGTTGCCATCAGCCCCCCCAAAGCAAGATATGTCGTTTACAACATTAGCAATACTTAGCGAGGCTGACGGTTGGGAAATCGTAACCGTCTCCGAGATAGTACAACCATTAGCATCGGTAATGGTAACTGTATAGTCTTGTGCTGAAAGTCCATTCAAATCTTCAGAGGAAGCTCCAGTAGACCAGCTGTAAGCATAAGGAGCAGTACCTCCAACGACAGTTATATCAATAGTGCCATCACTATTACCGAAGCAATTAACATCTGTTTTGGTGTAGCTCAAACCCAGTGCATTCGGCTGAGTAATAACAAATGAATCATTGACAGTACACCCTCTTGCATCGGTAACTACTACACTATAATTACCCGGCAACAAGTTATTCACTGTACTAGATGTTTCTCCGTTGGACCACAAATAGGAATAAGGCCCCTCGCCTCCGCTAGGTGTGACTGCAATACTTCCATTGGCAGCGTTAAAACAACTGACATTGTTAACTGTGTTTGAAAGTACTAGCAATGGTGGGTTAGTAATGTTGAAAGCAGCAGTCTCAGTACATCCGTTGGCATCAGTAACCGTAACGTTGTAGGCAGAAGCCGTAAGACCACTTAAATCCTGACTTGTAGCTCCGTTAGACCAGTTATATGTATATGGCCCTGTTCCACCTGATACTTCTATATCAATAGCCCCATCAATCAAACCGTTACATGAGATTTGTGAGACATTCGAGGTAATGGCTAATGCACTTGTGGGTTGGGTTAAGGTATAGGAAGCATTAAAGACACAGCCATTGGCATCGGTTACATTCACCGTGTAGGTTCCGGACGCTAGCCCCGCCAAATCTTCCGTTAAGGCACCATTAGACCAGGAAAAAGTATACGGGGCCACCCCTCCAGTTGGCGAGAGGTTTATTGACCCCGTAAGTTCACCAAAACAACTAATGTTCTGAGTAATGGCTGTAGCATTAAGGATTGAAGGCTCTGTTATGGTAAAGCTCTCAACCACTTGACAACCATTAGCATCAGTTGTTGTAAGTGTATAAACTCCTGTGCTAAGGTTCGACCGATTGGCGGACGAAACTGAAATGTCATCGGACCAACTGTAAGTGTAAGGAGCGGTTCCCCCACTGACAGCCGTAGATATTGTTCCATCTATATTTCCATTACATGTAATATTGGTTTGTGTGCCATTGATGGCCAATGGTGCCGGTTCCGTGAGCGTAAAACCAAGACTCTTGATACAACCATTGGCGTCAGTAACTGAAACCGAGTAATTACCCGGGCCAAGGTTTGTTACATCTTCAGTTGTTGGTCCACTGCTCCAGCTGTATGTATATGGACCATCTCCTCCAGTGACCGTTAAATCAATAGACCCATTATTACCACCGTTACAAGAAATATCAGATGTGGCACCTGTTAATGTTAAAACTGTGGTGGGTTCATTGATAGTGACGTTTAAATTGACAGAACAGCTACCTGCATCTTGAACAATAACTGAATAGGTGCCCGCAGTAAGCGTTGACAAGTCCTCAGTATTTGATCCATTTGACCATAGGTAGGTGTAAGGTGCAGTACCTCCGGATACTGACAAATCGATTGAACCTGTAGATGCCCCTTTACAAAGCACATCTTGGATAGTTGTTGAGAGACCAATTGGAGCAGGATCGACCACGGTAAAGTTCTCGTTTATTGCACAACCGTTGGCGTCTGTTACTGCCACACTATAATTGCCGGCAGTTAATCCGGTGATGCTATTGCTTGTGGCTCCAGTGCTCCATAAGTAGGTATAAGGGCCTGTTCCACCAGATGGCAAAACAGAAATATTACCGTCTGTCAAACCGTTGCAACTGATATCATTCTTAGTGGCATTCGACAGCAAAGGGGCTGGTTCCCCAAGTGTATAATTCTCAACAACTGAGCAGCCGGTAGCATCCGTAACCGTTACAGCGTAATTACCTGCTACAATGCCATTGATAGTCGGGCCTGAATCACCTGTATTCCAATTGTAGGTATAAGGTGCCGTACCGTTTGAAGCAGAAACTGTAATAGAGCCATTTGCACCTGCATTACAAGACGGTGTATTGAGTGTGGCAGACACGTTAATCCTTACAGGATCATTGAGTGTGATGTTTTGAACAAAAGTACAGCCATTGGCATCTGTTGCTGTTACAGAATAGATGCCTGAAGAAAGATTAGTAGCGGTAGCGCCTGTTTGCGCATCAGACCATAAATAGGTGTAAGGACCTGTTCCTCCAGAAAATGTAACATCAATAGATCCATCATTTCCGCCAAAGCAAGATGGTAAGGTTTCTGTTGAAGAGTCAAAAGTTAATGCAGAAGCAGGTTGGCTGATTGTTGTTCCATTTACACTTGTAGTACATCCATTGGCATCGGTAACCGTCAAATCATAAGTTCCTACTGAAAGGCTAGACAAGTTTGCCGTTGTATTGCCATTAGACCAAGAATAAGTATATGGTCCCGTTCCACCTGAAACCGTAGTGGTAATAGAACCACTAATGTCACCAAAGCAGGCTATATCAGTTTTGTTTACAACAACTGCTAAAACGGCTGGTTCAGTAATGGTATAGTTGAATAATGCAGTACAGCCAACTGCATCTGTTACAGTTACTGAATAACTGCCCGCTAACAACGAACCTAAATCTTCGGAAGTGCTTCCTGTGTTCCATAAATAAGTATATGGACCTACACCTCCTGAAACAGATATATCAATTGAACCATTTGCATCGCCATTACATAAGGTATTTGTAATGGTCTCTGATGCGATGATCTGAGGTGGTGATCCGATGGTAACATTCCCTGAGACCACTGTACAACCTGTTCCAAATCTATCAGAAAGATTCAATCTGTATTGACCGGGGGCCAATCCAGTAACAGTTTGTGTAGAACCTACTATGGCACCATCAGAAACTCGTTCCCACTGATAAACATAGTCGCCCCAACCACCAGTGGGATTAGCCGTAATGGTTCCATCTGTTGAATCAAAACAAGTGGCATCTGTACTAGAAGCAATATTTACAGCTAAGAAATCTGCCGGTTGGGTAACTGTAAAATTGATATCGCCAGTACAGCCATCTTGGTCGGTAACTGAAACCGTATAGTTACCAACACCCAGCCCCCCTAATGTGATGATATTGCTGGGAAATGCCACCGAACCAGAGCTTATCGAACTCATTCCGCCATTAAAGAGCTCCCAATCGTAACCCGGGTTACCGTTGGCCATAGTAATAATGACCTGAGCATCAGAATCTCCCCGACAACTAACATCATTAACAACAACTGATCCTACTAAATCTGGTGGATTGGTTACAGTGTAAGTAGCTGCTCCGGTAGAATTACCATTGTTATCAGTTACTTCCACAGTGTAATCCCCTGCAGCTAAACCGCTTGCAATAAAAGTAGTGAACGGCAATACGTTACCCAGATCATCTTTCCATTCGTAAGTGTATGGGGCTACACCAGAAGTAACACTAATGGTAATAGACCCCACACAACTATTGACATTAACAGAAGAGATCACAGGATTCTGTGCTAGACTTTCTTGGCCGAAAAAAGAACATAACATTGTCATAGAAACTATAAATATTCTAATAACATGCTCTTTTTTGGTTGTGAAATACATTTTGTTTGATACTAGTGTTTTGGATAGAAATCAAACTTTAATGCTTGAATATCAATGCTTTAAATCAAATTGTCAAGAGCGCGCAAGAACATGGCTTCTTGAATAAATACAATTTGTAAATCTTTAGAAGAAAAGCATATTTTGCATTATTCTAATATTTGGTGATGACCTGCGATTTGTGAAATGTCAATAGCAAAAGACTTAATGAATAAGATTTAAGACTATGGGCAGATTTGATTGAAGGATTTGTGAAAGAAAATGAAAATTTTTTTTCGCGTTAATTCTTGTTAAATGCATTAAGCGGTGCTGGTGCGCAATCCAGTATATCCCATCTTTGCTCCATTGGAATTCAAACCTTTAGTGCTTATCAAAGTATTATGGTTAAGGTTTAGCGTATTTCATTATTTTAGCGCGCTTTAAATTCAGTAAATCATGGAAGAGGTTGTATCAAACGACTTAAGAAAAGAGCATCAGGATAAAATCAACCGTGTTGCCGCAGAAGTAGGAAAAATAGTAGTTGGCCAAGAATATATGGTGAACAGACTATTGATAGGCCTTTTTACTAATGGCCACATCTTACTTGAAGGTGTTCCGGGAATAGCAAAGACTTTAACCGTAAACACTTTAGCCGATGTTTTGCATCTTGATTTTCAAAGAATTCAGTTCACGCCTGATCTTTTGCCTGCGGATTTGGTGGGTACCATGATTTATAATCAAAAGAAAGCTGAATTTGAAGTAAAGAAAGGTCCAATATTCGGAAACGTTATTCTGGCCGATGAGGTAAACCGTGCCCCAGCCAAGGTGCAATCTGCATTACTCGAAGCCATGCAAGAGAAAACGGTAACCATTGGTGAAACCAGTTATAAATTGGATAGACCTTTCTTGGTGCTAGCCACACAAAACCCAATTGATCAGGAAGGAACTTACAGCTTACCAGAGGCACAAATTGATAGATTTATGCTGAAGGTAAAAGTAGATTACCCTAGCAAGGCTGAAGAGCTTGAAGTAATGAGAAGAATGGCCAACATGAAATTCCATCCGGAGTTGGAAACGCTTTTAACCAAAGAAGACATTTTTGCTATTCGAGACGAAGTGAATCAGGTAACCATGTCTGAATCATTAGAGCAATATATTATTGAGTTGGTATTTGCTACACGTAACCCTAAAGATTACGGATTAAACGAGGAAGCATACTACATGCAATTTGGTGCTTCACCTAGAGCGAGTATCAACTTAAACCTTGCTGCAAAAGCGATGGCATTCTTTAATCAAAGAGATTACGTGCTTCCTGAAGACATTAAAGAAATTGCCTCTGATGTACTTAATCATAGAATTATACTCAATTATGAAGCCGAAGCAGATGGCATTTCTACCGAGCACATCATTGAAAAGCTTTTGAAAAAAATACCCATTAATCATTGATTACATGTCTTAACATTTACTTAACAAGACTAACATTTTGTTAAAGTGAATGACAACTATTCTTAACAGAGACGAAACGTTTTTGTGGTTTGAAAAGGCCAGTTTTGTGGCACAATTAGTAAAACCTAATCAAAAACATGAAAAACTCTGTTACCAAATTACTTAGCCTTATTTTTGCAGCAGCTCTATTAGTTGTTGTTACGGCTTGTGGTGATGATGATCCATTACCAGACGCTCCTTCTGTAACAGCTCCATCTCAAGGAGATGTTGATGAAGGAACTACAGTTACTTTGACTTTCTCAGTAGCTTCTTTAGGCGGATACACTAGCGCTGCTCTTAGTGGACAAACTGGTGGAACTGCTTCTATTACAAGCGAACCTGCAGATGCTGCTACTGCAGGAACTGTTGAGGTTTCCTTTGTTGCTCAAGGCGTAGATCTTGGACAAACTGTTCCAGGCTCTGTAACGTTAACCGTTACTGATGCAAACGGAAACACTGGTGCTGCTACGGTAGTATTCTCAGTAGTTAGTACTGACATTGCTGATACGTTTACCACTGCTGACATTACTGAAATGAGAACTGTTGGTGGAAGTGAAGTTGAATTCAAGCAAACACGTATTACGGGTGTTATCAACAGAGATTTCACTTTTACTAACGATGTAGCTTGGGTACTTAACGGTAGAGTAGTTGTTGGTGCTGGTGCAACATTAACTATCGAAGAAGGTACAATCGTTAAAGGTGAGAATGGTCAGGGAGCATTAGCTTCTGTATTAATCGTAGCAAGAGACGGTAATATCGATGCTAACGGTACTGCGGCAAATCCAATTGTATTTACTTCTTTCCTTGATAATATTAACGTAGGCGAGTTCAATTCTACATTAGATATCGATCAAGACTTAGGTCTTTGGGGTGGTGTTCTTATCCTAGGTAACGCACCAATCTTTGCTGGAGCTGCTCAAGAGCAAATTGAAGGTATTCCAACATCTGACACTAACGGTCTTTATGGTGGTAGTGATGCTGCTGATGACTCTGGTTCATTCGAATATGCATCAATTAGATTTACTGGTATCGCGTTAGGACCTGGTAACGAACTTCAAGGATTAACACTTGGTGGTGTTGGTTCTGGAACAACAATCGCAAACGTTGAATCAATCAACTCTGCTGATGATGGAATAGAAATCTTCGGTGGAACTGTTAACATTTCTAACTTCCTTGTAATGAACCCTGATGATGATGGTTTCGATACTGACCAAGGTTGGTCTGGTACTGTTACTAACCACATATACATCGGACAAACTGAATCTGCTGGTTTCGATTCTGACCACCCTTACGAATTAGATGGCCCTGAAGGTGATACAGGAGGAACTCCACAAGTTGGTAAGTTCAGAAACGGTACGGCTTGGGGTAGATCAGCTTCTGACTTTGCTGACATCAGAGATGGTGGAGAGTATGATTTACAAGATATTTACTTCTTTGGTTTCGAAGCAGGTGTTGATCTTGAAATTGATGCTGACGACAATAATGATGACCCTAGAGGTTCTGATAACTACGCAAATAATGTAACAGTGTTATCTGGATTGGAATTCAGAGATACTGACAGAGATGGTGCTGTTTCTTTCACCGATGAAACTGATTTGTTAGATGATAAACTTGACGGTTCTACTCAAGATCCGAATAAGAGCGCGCAGGTTACAAATAACGAAACAGTTAAATTCCCAGGTGATAATGCAATTGTAACCAATGCTAACAAAACTAAGGGAGCAACAGTTGCTGACTTTGCATGGACTTATGCCAACGTAGTACTTGATATTGTAAACAACGCTAATTTCTAAGAAGAACTTAGATGATAATAAAAGCTCGCGGGTAGGTACCCGCGAGCATTTTTTTTAATAATTCAATACTAACTAACCCAAAATGAAAGTCTCAAAAATTACCTTTAGCACACTCTTGCTCCTTGTAAGCTTACTTACTTACGGACAAAATGGAAAAATCCGTGGCACTACTTACGAACGCTCCAATGGAGAAGGAATGTGGGGTGTTCAGATTTCTGTTCCTAGTACAGGTGGAGGAGCTGTTGCTGATTTTGACGGCAAATTCGAAATTGATTTGCCTGCGGGCACATATCAATTAGTAGCTTCATTTGTGGGATATAATACTGTGACAATAAACGATGTAGTTGTTAAAGCAGGAGAAGTAACAGTAATAGAAGCACTTTGGATGGAAGAGTCAATTTCTGAACTAGAAGAAATCGTAGTTACAGCCGAAGCGATAAAGACTACTGACGTTGCCCTATTACAAGTAAAAAAGAGGTCTTCGAACCTAATCGATGGAATCTCTTCACAACAAATCAAAAGATCAGGTGATAGTGATGTTGCCGGTGCTATTAGACGTGTACCTGGAGTATCTATCCAAGGTGGACAATACGTATTTGTTAGAGGCCTTGGAGATAGATATACCAAGACGATTCTTAATAATATGGAAGTTCCTGGATTGGATCCAGATAGAAATGCTATTCAGATTGACATATTTCCAACATCATTAATTGACAATATTATTGTCTACAAAACATTCACTCCTGACTTGAGTGCAGATTTTGTTGGTGGTACAGTGAACATAGAAACAAAAGATTTCCCAGACGAGAAAACTACCAACTTCTCAATCGGCTTAGAATATAACCCTGATATGCATTTCCGCAATGACTTCCTTACCTATCAAGGCGGTGGAAATGATTTTTTAGGTTTTGATGATGGAACTAGAGACTTACCTGTAGATGGAAGAGGATTAGACTTACCATCACCTGTGGTTAGAGATCCTGAATTAGAAAGAGTAACCAGACTATTTAATCCAAATATGTCAGCTATAACCGATTCTAATTTGGCTAATCTCAGTTTAGGCTTCAACACTGGAAATCAAATCTCAATCGGAGATAAAAAATTAGGATACATCGGGGCGATCAATTATAGTGCATCTTCAACATTTTTCGAAAATGCGGTAGACGCAGCGGCTGTGAAACCGGCATCCAATGACGAAACTGAGTTAATCAATGACACACGCTTTGAAGGCCCTTTAGGAATTAGAGATGTACAGTTAAGTGGTCTCGCAGGGGTCTCACTTAAATCTGACAAGAATAAGTATCAGTTTCAAGCCATGCATATTCAGAATGGGACTGAAACATCAGCTTTTAGAAGAAGAGTCAGGTCAAATGAGAATTTTAACGTATCGAACGTAGATAACTTAGAATATACCGAACGTTTCTTGACAAATTTCTTATTGGCTGGTGAACACTATTTCAATGGCAATCAAGGTGAATTAACCTGGGCTATTTCTCCAACATTAGCCACCATAAATGATAAAGATATTAGAATTACTCCGTTTACTAATGATGAAGGAGATATTGCAATCAACCCTCAAGAAGGGGGAGAGCCAAATCGTATTTGGAGACTTTTGAATGAAACAAATGTTGTGGCAAAAATAGATTATGCGCATAAATTTGCTTTTAAAGGACGTGAGTCTAAGTTCAAAGTAGGTGTAAGTCAAATCTACAAAACCAGAGATTATGAAATTCAGAACTATGTTGTCCAGATAAGAGGTAATCAAAACCTTTTAAATCTAGACGCAACTGCAGATAATCTTTTTACACCAGAAAACATATGGAATCCAGATAGAGGAACTGGGGTATTTGTACAAAACGCTTTTAACCTTTCAAACGCATATGAGGGTAGAATTAGTACCTTAGGTGGGTATGCCATGAGTGAATTGGTTTTAACCGAAAAACTCAAAACAATCCTAGGAGTAAGGGTAGAAAAATACGACCAATATTACACCGGTGTAAATCAAGCAGGTATAGACCCTAATAACCCTGCAGGTATCAGGTTCAACGATGACAAAGTATTAGACTCATTTGAGTTTTTTCCATCGCTCAACTTAATATATAATGTTGTTGAAAACTCAAATATTAGAGCCTCATTTGCAAGAACGGTAGCAAGACCTTCTTTCAAAGAAAAATCAACAGCAGAGATCCAAGATGTTTTAACAGGGAGGACTTTTATCGGAAACATTGATCTTGTAGAGACATTCATCAACAACTATGATATTAGATGGGAATATTTCTTCTCTGGAGGACAAACATTCTCTATCGGTGGTTTCTACAAGGAATTCACGGATCCAATAGAATTGGTGAGACAGTCTGCGGCACCTAACGATTTTCAACCAACAAATGTAGGAGATGCTACTATTGCAGGTATTGAGTTTGAACTAAGAAAAAACTTGAGTTTTATCTCTCCTAAACTCGAGAACTTCTCTATTATCTCTAACGTTACCGTAACTGATGCAAAAGTTGACATTGATGGAAATGAAGCTGTCGGGAGAATCAACGGACTAAGAACTGGAGAACTATTTAGTCAAACACGTGATTTTGTCGGTCAACCACCGTACATTATTAATGCTGGCTTAAACTATACCAACCCAATAAATTTCCTAGAGGGGAGTTTAAGTTTTAATGTTCAAGATAGAACATTAGCTGTTGTTGGAGTAAACAGAACCCCTGATACATATGATGTTCCTTTTAATAGCTTAAATTTTAATATTAAAAAGGGCTTTGGTACTGAAGGTGAACATACTATTGCTTTAAGAGTAACTAATCTTCTTGGAGATTTGAGGGAACGTGAATTTGTTTCATTTGGAGCAGCCAGTGCGTTAGAAACTCAAAGAGACCCTGGTACTGCGGTTAGAATTAGATATAGCTATAGCTTCATTCGATAAAACAAAATACTTAACTCTTAAAAAGCCCTTTTAACAAGGGCTTTTTTTTGGCTTTCCGAAAACATATTATTAGTTGATGAATGTTTAATACATATGTCTAAAAGCGTACTCATTACTGGAGGAACAGGTCTTGTTGGTTCAGTGCTTATACCCAAACTGAAAGCAAAAGGCTACGATGTAAGCATCTTAAGCAGATCAAAAGGCTCCGCAGAAAACACAAGAGTTTGGGATTATAAGAAGGAATACCTTGATTCATCGGCTTTTGAAAATGTAGATGCCATTATACACCTAGCTGGAGCTGGTGTTGCTGATAAAAAATGGAGTGCTGAAAGAAAAGACGAAATCTATAACAGTAGAACCAAAACGAGCCTGTTGCTTTTCAACGAACTTCAAAAAAGAGAGCATCAGGTAAAGACCTTTATTGCAGCCTCCGCAATTGGCATTTATGGTGGTGACACTGGTAATTCTATAGTAAAAGAAGGTTCGCCTGTTGGGCACGACTTCTTAGCGCATGTTACAGATGCGTGGGAGACCGCCACCAACAAAATCTCAACACTAGGCATTAGGCTTGTGCAAATGAGAATTGGAGTCGTACTTAGTAATAACGGTGGTGCTTTAAAAGAACTTCTAAAGCCACCTGTGGCGGCACCTCTTGGAAAGGGCAACCAGTATATGAGCTGGATTCATATTGATGATCTGGCAGACATGATCATCTACTCACTAGAAAACGCTGAAGTTCAAGGCGCCTATAACGCAGTTGGTCCCAAACCGCAAACGAATAGAGACTTTACTAAAGCAGCTGCTAAAGCCTTTAGAAAACCTTATTTACCCATATCCGTTCCATCAAAGGTTCTTAAAGTAATGTTGGGAGAAATGAGTACAATTGTACTTGGAGGAAGCAGAGTAAGCTCAGAAAAAATTCAAGAAGCGGGCTTTAAATTCTCATTTCCTAAATTACCCGAAGCACTGAAAGACTTAAAGAGCCGTTAATTAGGTTCCAAATAATCACACTTCATAGACTATAATTCAGAAGACATGACAGCAGAAGATAAAATAAAGCAAGCGTTTAAAGACAGAAACTGGAACGAGATCAAAACACATGACTCATGGGTGGTTTTTAAAGTGGTTGCTGAAATGGTGGAAGGCTTTGAAAAACTGGCTAAGATTGGTCCTTGTGTTTCCATCTTTGGATCTGCCAGAACTTCTCCTGACAACCCCATCTACGAAACTACCGTGGAAATTGCCGCAAAACTGGTTAGACATGGCTATGGTGTGATTACCGGTGGTGGTCCGGGAATTATGGAGGCCGGTAACAAAGGAGCGAGAAGTGAAAATGGTAAGTCTGTAGGATTAAATATCGAGCTTCCCTTTGAGCAGGGCAATAACCTTTACATCGATCCTGATAAACTGATCTCCTTCGATTACTTCTTTGTGCGTAAAGTCATGTTCGTGAAGTATTCACAAGGCTTTATTGTTATGCCTGGCGGCTTTGGAACACTAGATGAACTATTTGAGGCAATAACGCTTATTCAAACGCATAAAATTGGAAGGTTCCCAATCGTTTTAGTTGGTAAAGAATTTTGGACTGGCCTTTTGGATTGGGTGAAAGAAACTATGCTTGGTTATGGAAACATAAGCCCGGAAGATTTAGACCTTATCAACTTGGTTGAAACACCAACTGAAGCGGTTAAGGTTATTGATGAGTTCTACTCTAAATACCTCCTTACGCCAAACTTCTAGTCAAATATGGTATAACCATATCTCCTATTTCCAAACGAGATAGGCCAAGATCCGTTGAATGAATACTCTAGAGGTTCAAGTGTACCTGCCACATCGAATCCGATGATTAATGGATAATTGCCGTATCCCAATTGTTGATTTTGCAGATCATAAAATGGGTCTTTTTTAGAAGGGTCCAAAACGGGCTTAACTGTTTCTAGCAACTCATATGTTCCATTTTTAAACCTAAATGTGGTAAACAATGCCAAGTTATTACCTAGAGAGAAATCCATCACAATGGAATCTTTTTTCCACTCCCGTTCCTCAACTTTAGTAATCCGATCAGGGGCATAGAAATATGTGTTATTGTCTACAAAAGACAGCCATTCCTCTGAGATTATCCTGCGATCACGATAAGTGTACCTGATGCTCTCGGTATAATCTTGTGGATATTTAGCTTCGAACTGATTACTGGGATCTAATCTTACCGTGAACTGGCTCACTACATTAGTATTATACTCGTAGAAACTTATGTTACCATAACTCTGAGAACCAAACCTAAAATCAGTAAGGTTAGAAAACCATATATGAGATAAGGCCAGTCTACCTAAACTGTCATAATAGAGACTAGAACTACTGCGAGAATTAGCATTCACCTCCTCTTCCCAATGGGTTAACCTTTGTCCGATATCAGGTCCTGTTTTAAAAGAAATTTCCTTTCCATAGCCAACTGCACTTTTAAACGGACGACAGTAATATCTAGTGGAAGGCTGTAATCCAAAAATTACACTTTTTGCGATGCCCGCATTCTGTAAAACCTCAAGCTGTTCGAAAAGTACGGGTTGAGATACAATAGCATTCGGGTCTTCAATACTTGGATTTCTCTCTAATGAGCAAGCCCAATGTGAAGCATCAATTCCTTGAAAATTTTCATTTAGCAATATCACATATTTTTCAGGGCCCACAAGCATGAGGTGACTATCCTGGTCAAGGGGTTCCGGGTTTGGCAATGGAGAATTGTCACAACCAGCAATGATCACCGAAAAAAAGAGAATATTAAATATTTGAGCGAATTGCTTACTCACCTTGCATGTGCTTAAAATAAACGTGTTCTTCACTACAATTTACGAAAATGAAACATATACTATTTGACTGCGATGGTGTTTTAATAGACACAGAAATTGTTGCCGCTGAGGAAGTTACCAAGTGGCTCAATTCCGAAGGCGTAAGCATCGACTTAGAAACCTATATAGCAGAATACACCGGTAAAACATTCACAGATATCATCAACATTCTCAAAGACAAGAAGCTTCTAGATCAGAATATCAATTTGGTTGAAGTTGTGCCCATGTTAGATAACCTAATTAAGGAAAATCAAAGCCCCATACCTGGAGTTTGGAAAATGATTGAATCTATCAATTTACCTATCTCATGTGTTTCAAACAGTGCCAAGGATTATGTTGAACTGGCTTTAGAAAAATTAGGAATCAGTGATCGTTTTGGCGGACGCGTTTATTCCGCAGAAATGGTGGCTAAAGGCAAACCTGATCCTGCTGTTTATCAGTTGGCCATTGAGAAAACTATGGTGCCTAAAGAGGAGATCATGGTAGTAGAAGATAGCCTAGCTGGTGTAGTGGCCAGCAGTGCCGCAGGCCTTAAAACCATAGGGTTTTTAGGTGGTTCACATGTTAGAGACGGTTTAAAGGAGAAGCTTTCGGAGGCAGGCGCATTTACAACCGTTTCCAATCATAGGGAATTAAAAGCATTTATTGAGCACAACGGATTTTGAGCTCTGGTTTAAAAGTATGTTTTAAACATTTCCTTCAAAATCTAACAATCATCGACATAATCCTACCAGTCGTCTGTTAAATATATTCAGGGATTCACAGTACCTAACTTTGTATTTACAAACCAAAAGCCGACCATTTAACCTGTTAGGATATGCATGGAAACGAAATACAGCTCAACCAAAAAGTAGCTCTTATCGCCATTCATAAGATGCTTATAAAGAACCTTAAAAAGTTCTTGAACCATGTATTGCAATGGGTTTGCCAAACAAAGAATAAGGAAAGGATTGTAGCCGGTTTATTTACCATTCCGGCAGTATTCATGTTACTTCCAATGTTCAGTTTTACCATTACACTTTTTCAATCGTTCTTATTTCAAGGCATGTTGGCTTATGGATTTTTTAGTGCCTACTGGATTTATAAAAGACACTACAGAGTTGCCGCCACTAATTTTTTAATCTATGTCTTGCTACTCATTAAGGTGAGTGCCCCGATGGACTTAACTTTAAACGTAGTAGAAGGAAAAGAGCAGCTTAGTGTTCTCCAATTTAACGTACTGGCTACCAATGAATCCTACTCTGAAACAGTTGCGCGTGTTAAAATGATTGATGCAGACCTTGTTGCATTTCAAGAGGTGAATGAATTATGGGGAGCTTCGCTGGAAAGTGGTCTAAAAGAGCAATTCCCATTTTATAAGATTGCAACAAATTGGGACGAAGGTCAAGGAATTGCAGTATTCAGCAAAAAGCCTTTAATAGATGTTGAAGTGTTCAATTGGATTGGGACACAAAACATTACCGGCAAAATTAAAATCAGCGATAAAGAGATCAATTTTGTTTGCTTACATACAAAATCTCCCATGACAAAGGAGAGATACATCAATAGAAACGAGCATTTAAAAATTGCCGAGGAGTACATTGGTAATCAGGAAGGAGAGTTTCTCGTGCTGGGTGATTTTAATACCGTACCATGGGATAATCGTCTAGAAAGTTTCCGAACAAACACCAAGCTTAGAGATAGTCGCAAGAAGCTAACCCCTACATATCCGTCATGGAATCCGTTCTTCGCGCAAATTCCAATAGACTATATTTTTCACTCTAATGGAATTGGCTGTGACCAACTAGATGCCATTAGAATAACTTCAGACCATAGAGCCATTTTAGGAAGCTTCCTCTTGAGGTAATACTACTTAAATCGACTTAACCTTATTCATTTTGAGTTAATCATATTTCCATTAACTTTGAATTTCAAAGTACTTTTAAAATGGCAAAAGATTACTTAAAGGATATTACTGAAATACGGTCCATGATGGAGAAATCCTCGAAGTTTATTTCACTTAGTGGACTGTCTGGGATATTGGCCGGAGTCTATGCGCTTATAGGTGCCGTACTAGCTTATAATATCGCCTACACTACGATAGATGATGTAATTTATGGCGAGCAATTAGTCAGAAATGCTATAGATAATGCACAGGTACTTATTCTAATTGCTGTAAGCGTTTTGGCGCTAACAATAGTTACCGGGCTATTACTTACTATAGCTAAAGCCAAAAAGCACGGTGTAAAAAGTTGGGACGAAACCACAGCTAAACTCATATTGAACCTAAGCTACCCACTGATAACAGGTGCTATAGTTGTATTTGTCTTGTACTCAAATGGCATCATAGGTCTTATCGCTCCAATGACCCTAATCTTTTACGGTCTAGCATTAATTAACGCAAGCCATTTTACCTATAGAGACATAAAGTACTTGGGCATAACTGAGGTGCTGCTTGGCTTAGTCGCCTGCTTTATTGTAGGCAAAGGGCTCATTATTTGGGCAATAGGTTTTGGTGTGCTTCACATCGTGTATGGATCATTCATGTATTTCAAATACGACCGTTGAAAGTAGATATACATAGTCTTAATAAAGCATTCGAGAATCGAGTGAGACTTGGCATCATGTCTGCTTTAGTGGCGAATGAAAAAGTCGAGTACAATCGCTTAAAGGAACTCTTAAATGTTACTGACGGTAACCTGGCCAGCCATTTAAAAGCCCTAGAAAAAGAGGCTTATATCTCTATTGAAAAGTCCTTCGTAGGAAGAAAGCCCAATACCAAATACTTCATTACAAAGTCAGGTAAGACCGCCTTTAGGTCACACATCAACACACTCGAATTACTCATTAAAAATCAAATGTGAAATGGAACTATTAGACATTAAAAACCCAAGACGCGTAAGATTTATTCTGAAGCTATTTCTATTTGTAATTAGAATGTATTGCTGGTCAAGGCAAACTAAAAACAAAGAGCGAATGGTGGCTGCGGTTTTCATTTTGCCGGCCATTCTATTGTTAATTCCCAGCTTAACATTCGAGCTAACCCTACTTCAATCTTTTCTATTTCAAGCCATGTTAGCCTACGGTATTTTTAGTATTGTCTGGATCTTAAAAAGGCATTATCGTGTGGCAACTACGAACTTCATTATTTACACCCTCCTCTTGATAAAAGTGAACGGCCCGCTCGATGCCACGCTAAATATTAGACAAGGAAAAGAAGAACTCAGTATTCTTCAATTCAATGTGCTGGCAACCAACACATCTTATGAATCAACAGTCTCTAGGATTTTACAACTCAACACAGATTTATTGTCTTTTCAAGAGGTTAGTACCGAATGGGCAGAAGTGCTAGCCACTACATTAAAGGATCTGTATCCCTATCACAAGATTGCTTCAAACGGAAATCATCATCAAGGGATTGCCATTTTTAGCAAGTATCAACTAAATGAACTTGAAGTTCATGATTGGGATGGTACACTCAACATTACAGGTAAAGTCGAACTCAACAATGAATCAATCAATTTCGTGAGCCTTCACACCCGCTCTCCTACTACCAAGCAAAGATGGAGGCATAGAAATAGTCACTTAGAAACAGTTCAAGATCACATATCTGAATCTGAAGGAGAGTTCTTGGTTTTAGGAGATTTCAATACCGTTCCATGGGATAATCGTTTGTTAACTTTTAAATCCAATACAAAACTGAGGGATAGTAGAAAAAGGCTAACGCCCACCTACCCTACTTGGAACCCTTTTGTAGCTCAAATACCGATAGACTACATTCTTCATTCTGAAGGTATAGGTTGCGACTCGCTTAATGCTGTTAATATCACCTCTGACCACAAAGCCATTCTAGGAAGCTTCTTAATAAAATAGACTTTTCACTTAACAGTTTCTTTTGAACAGAGGTTGTAAATCCGATATCAAAAGAAGACCTTTGTGAATTCTGCATTTTGCAGTCCTTTCCATGGAGAAACTGAAAGAAAATTCCATCATAGAAGCCGCACCCGTTGACCTTTCTGGTCATGAGAACATTGAAATTTTTGGGGCAAGAGAGCATAACCTAAAAAACATTGATGCAACGATTCCGCGAAACAAACTTGTGGTGATCACTGGTATCTCTGGTTCTGGAAAATCTTCTCTGGCTTTTGATACTATTTATGCAGAAGGGCAAAGAAGGTATATGGAAAGTTTCTCTGCCTATGCCCGTTCATTTATCGGTGATATGGAAAGGCCAGATGTTGATAAAATCAACGGCCTGAGCCCAGTTATCTCAATCGAACAGAAAACCACCTCAAGAAATCCAAGATCAACAGTAGGCACACTCACAGAGATCTATGATTTCCTGAGACTATTATATGCCAGAGCAGGAATTGCTTATTCTTACTTGAGTGGCAAGGCCATGATTCGCCAATCAGAGGACCAAATTGTAGACCATATCTGTAAGAATTTTGACGGTCAGAAATTGATTGTCTTAGCACCGGTTGTAAAAGGAAGAAAAGGGCATTATCGGGAGTTATTTGTTCAAATCCGGAAAATGGGTTTTAGCAAAGTACGTGTGGATGGCGTGGTTATGGATATGGTGCCTAAAATGCAGGTAGACCGTTATAAGACCCACGACATAGAAATCGTTGTTGATCGCTTGGTGGCTTCTGAAAGTGATCGTTTTAGAATTGCTCAGAGTGTAAAAACGGCTCTTTCTCATGGCAAAGGGGTGTTAATGCTAAGAGATCAGGAAAACCAAATTCATCATTTCTCTAAATATTTGATGGACCCTGAGACAGGTTTGTCTTATGATGAACCCTCTCCCAATAACTTCTCATTCAACTCACCATATGGAGCATGTAAGACTTGTAATGGCCTTGGCGTTGTACAAGAGATAAGCAAAGAAAGCATCATTCCCGACCCTAATCTGAGCATCAGTCGAGGTGGTATAGCGCCACTAGGAGACTACAGAGATATTTGGATTTTCAAGAAGATCGAGGCGATTCTCAAGCGATATAAAGTCAATCTATCTACGCCTATCAATAAGATTCCTGATGAGGTACTTGAGGTCATTCTCTATGGAGATAGTGTTCCTGTAGCCGTTAGTAGTAAGAAATACCCGGGCACTCAATGGAATACCAAATTCGAAGGAATCATCAAGTTCTTAGAGAAGCAGAAAGAAGAAGGAACTGAGAAGACACGTAAGTGGATTGAAGACTTCATGACGGTTAAAACCTGTCCGACTTGCGATGGTGCGCGCCTCAAAAAAGAGTCACTTCACTTTAAAATAGCTGATACCAACATTGCCGAGCTGGCACAAATGGACATTGCTCAATTAGGCAATTGGTTTGTAGGGTTAGAAGACAAACTAACTGAGAAACAAAAGCAAATTGCCCCTGAGGTTTTAAAGGAGATTAGAAAGCGAATTGGCTTCTTGCTTGATGTGGGTCTTGATTATCTGACGCTGAACAGGCCTCTGAGAACTTTATCCGGTGGAGAAGCTCAGCGCATAAGACTTGCCACACAAATTGGTACACAACTAGTGGGTGTCCTCTACATTATGGATGAACCTAGTATTGGGCTTCACCAAAGAGATAATGTAAAGCTTATCAACGCGCTTAAAGACCTGAGAGACATTGGCAACACCATTATAGTTGTTGAGCATGATAAAGACATGATGTTGGCATCTGACCACATCATAGACATTGGACCTGGAGCCGGCAGACATGGAGGTCAAATAGTAGGGGCCGCAGAACCAAAGGCATTTCTAGATGCGGGTGGAACAACGGCTGACTATCTAAAAGGCATCAAAGCCATAGAGATTCCCAAGGAGAGGCGAGCAGGAAGTGGCAATTCTATTATTCTAAAAGGAGCACAAGGAAATAATCTCAAGAAGGTGAATCTTACCATTCCGTTGGGCAAAATGGTTTGCGTTACGGGTGTTTCCGGTTCGGGTAAGTCTACCCTAATCCACGATACACTTTTTCCAATTCTCAATCACCACTTCTTTAGATCTAGAAAAAGGGCATTGCCATACAGCTCTATTGATGGATTAAAACACATAGACAAAGTAATTGAAGTAGATCAGTCACCAATCGGTCGCACACCACGTTCTAATCCTGCAACATACACAGGTGTGTTTTCTGATATCAGAACCTTATTCACCGAATTGCCTGAAGCCAAAATTCGAGGGTATAAAGCCGGCCGATTCTCGTTTAATGTTAAGGGTGGTAGATGCGAAACCTGTGAAGGTGCCGGTATGAAACTGGTAGAAATGGATTTCTTACCAAACGTTCATGTACCGTGCGAAACCTGCAAGGGGAAAAGATATAATAGAGAGACACTGGAGGTGAGGTTTAAAGGTAAGTCTATCTCAGATGTACTCGATATGACTGTAGAGCAGGCAGTTGAATTCTTTGAACATCAGCCTAAGATTTTGAGAAAAATCAAGACCCTTAATGATGTGGGTTTAGGTTACATCTCACTTGGCCAACATGCTACTACCCTGTCTGGAGGAGAGGCCCAGCGTGTAAAACTAGCCACTGAACTATCTAAGAAGGATACTGGTAAAACCATGTATATTCTCGATGAGCCTACTACGGGGCTACACTTCCAAGATATTCAGCACTTGCTAGATGTATTGAACAGACTAATGGACAAAGGAAATACGGTGCTGATTATTGAACATAATCTAGACATCATTAAGGTCTCCGATCATATTATTGATTTAGGCCCAGAAGGTGGTGACTTAGGTGGAGAAATAGTGGTTGAAGGTACGCCTGAAAAAGTGGCAAAATCTAAGAAGGGCTATACCGGTAGATTCTTGAAAGAAGAGTTGAGTTAAAATAAAGATGCCGCCCAACCACGGGCAGCATCATCTTCAACCAAAACATTAAAATCTATACTGATCACACTCCTCAATTTGACTGTTTCCTAACACGGGGAACAGACATCAGCATTCGATTTTAATTTCTTTAAATGCTTTACACACACCCTTGAAACGGCATGTTATAGGTCATATTATATCTTTTTTTGATTTTAACATTTCTTTGAATTTTAGACCAATTAGCAGAACTCCCAAAAGGTCTATTACGTTTTATCCATAACGTTATCTATATGGGTAAATTATCACACCTGCACTTAGATATTCCTAAGTCTCAAAACAAGCGAATCATAGTAATTGGTGGTGGTTTCGCAGGAATACAGTTCATAAAATCTCTAAAGAACGCTCCTTATCAAATCGTACTGCTAGACCGGCATAATTATCATACATTCCAGCCCTTACTTTATCAAGTAGCTACTGCAGGCTTGGAACCTGATTCTATTGCCGGAGCCTTGAGACATCTTTTCGAAAATCATAATGATTTCTATTTCCGTATGGCTCGGGTTACTGGAATTGACCCTGAAAAGAAGAAAATTAAAACGCTGGTTGGTGAGCTAGATTATGACTTACTCGTAATCGCCAATGGATCAAAGACCAACTACTTTGGGGATCAGCAAATGTATGAGCGAACGTTCCCCATGAAGCAGATTCCTCAGGCTTTGGACTTGCGAAGTCACTTGCTTCAAAACTTTGAACAAACGGTAATGTCACCGGATCAAGATGAGCAAGATAGACTCACCAACTTCGTGATCGTTGGAGGGGGGCCTACTGGGGTAGAAGTTGCAGGGGCCTTAGGCGAATTAAAAAAGCACGTCTTACCTAAAGACTACCCTGATATCGATTTCGATATTATGAAGTTACACCTTGTGGATGCTGGGCCGCGCTTATTGGCTGGTATGTCTGAGAAATCAGGTGATAAAGCCCTTGAGTATTTAAAGGCATTTGATGTAGATGTAAGACTCAAAACAAGGCTAGAAGCTTATGACGGAAAAGATGTTAAGCTCACTGATGGCACTACAATACCGGCAAAAACTGTCGTTTGGGCTGCAGGGGTAACTGGGAATGTGATTGATGGTTTAGACCAGAAGGCTATAGAAAGAGGAAGAATCCTTGTGGATTCATTCAACAAAGTTCAGGGCCATGAAGACATTTATGCATTGGGCGATATAGCACTTCTAAAAGAAGATAGTTACCCGAATGGCCACCCTATGGTTGCACCAGTTGCTATACAACAAGCCACGCTGCTTGGTAAAAACTTGCGTAGACAATTAAGTAATAAAGAGCCCATAGCTTTCCGCTATCGAGACAAAGGATCTATGGCTACAATTGGAAGAAACAAAGCGGTTGTTGACATGCCTAAATTCCATTTTGGAGGGCTCTTCGCATGGATGGTTTGGATGTTTGTTCACTTAATGTCAATTGTAGGCTTCAGAAACAGACTTGTGATACTGAGTAATTGGGTTTGGAATTACCTCACTTATGATAGAGGCACAAGGCTTATTATTCGAACCTTTATTCGAGGTAAAAACTACAAACCGGGAGACACGCTTTAACCGAAAATACCGGCTTTAAGCCAATTAAATTCTTAAAAGAAGCTGGTCTCTGAAAGATTACTTATTTTTCATTTTTTAAAATGAGAAAAAAGCGACTCTATTGGACCCTTCAGGGTGTGGGTTGGGGCATTTACTTTTTCGCCAACCTGATAGGATTAGCCTTAAACCCACAAGGCTTAACCCCCGAAACCATTCGTCTTTCTAGAATCGAGCTTTTTGTTCACACACCCCTACTCTTTGCCGGATCGCATTGGATCATGAGAGAAGTTATCATCAGGCGAAAGTGGCTTGAGATCAACATTTCTAGAATAATACCGAGGATACTAGGCATTATCATAATTGCGGCAGCCTTGGTTGTTTTGCTTGCCAATGGTATCTACTATCTGGTCGGTACAGTGATAGAAATTCAGGTTCCTGACCTACTGTTGTCTCTCATGACATATACAATTTTCTACATTTTGTGGGCGACTGTATATTTCTTGTTTCACTTTTTAGAAAGTAATAACCGCTCTTTAAAGTATGAAGCGGCAATGAATGAAATGCACCTAAATCAGTTGAAATCTCAGCTGAATCCTCACTTCATTTTTAACGCGCTGAACAGTATGAGAGCTTTGGTTGACGAAGAACCTAGTAAGGCTAAAGTTGCCATAACTCAGCTTTCGAATATTCTAAGAAACTCATTGATCACGGATAAAAAGAAGGTGGTAAGCTTTGGCGATGAATTGAATACCGTAAAAGACTATTTAGCATTAGAAGGCATTCGGTTTGAAGAGCGATTAAAAGTAAAATACAATATTGACCCCGGAAGTGACGGTTTTGAAATACCACCAATGATGGTGCAAACACTGGTAGAAAATGCCATCAAACATGGAGTTTCCAATTTGATGGAAGGTGGTCTTATTGAAATCTCTTCTCATGTAGAAAACTCTGTACTTAATCTTAAGATTAGAAACAGTGGACAACTTTTAAACGGAAGAAAAAAGCCTAATTCGAGAAGCGGAGTAGGTTTGGTAAACACTAAGGAGCGTTTAAAGTTGATATATGGGGAGAACGCTTCTTTTAGAATTTATAACGAAAATGATAAGTTTGTGGTGACCGAAGTGAAAATCCCCCACAGAATATAACTGACTTGAATATGAAGGCACTCATTGTTGATGATGAAAGACTAGCTCGTAAGGAACTAACTAACCTGTTGCAGGAATATCAAGAAATAGAAATCATCGGTGAAGCAGTTAATGCTGAAGACGCTGAAGAAAAGATCAAGAGCCTTAAGCCGGATCTTCTTTTCTTAGATATCCAAATGCCTGGTAAAACCGGTTTCGAACTTTTAGAGTCTCTGGATACCGTTCCTGAAGTGGTATTTACTACTGCATACGATGAATATGCACTGAAAGCATTTGACTTTAATGCTCTGGATTATCTGTTAAAACCTATTGAGCCAGACAGGTTGAAAGAAACCATAACTAAAGTGCTCAATAGAGGAAATAAAGAAGAGGCCGTTCTTGAATTACCTGATCAAAAGCTTGGTCCGTCAGATAGAGTCTTCGTAAAAGATGGCGACAAATGCTGGTTTGTGAAATTGGAAAATATTAGACTCTTCGAATCTGACGGTAACTACATTAAAATCTATTTTGATCATTTTAAGCCAATGATTCATAAGTCGTTGAACGCACTAGATGAGAAACTAGACGATCGTTCTTTCTTCAGAGCGAGTCGTAAACATATCATCAACCTTACTTGGGTTGAAAGTATTGAAAGCTGGTTTAACGGTGGTTTAATGGTAGTACTTAGAGGAGGCGAAAAGGTTGAGGTAAGCCGTAGACAAGCCGCTCGATTTAAAGAAATGATGAGCTTATAAAGAAATCCCCGCACCTGCGGGGGTATTGTGTGTGTTTATTGCCCTGCTAGTTTTACTGGCAGGGTTTTTTTTGTTATTTAGTTATAGGCGACTTTTTTATGAATATCCGTAAGCGACTCTTTATAGTCATTTTTGGCACTAACACCCCTGCCGGTAAAGCATTTGATGTAGCGTTACTCTTTGCTATTATCATCAGCATAATTGCCGTAATGCTAGAAAGTGTCTCCTCTCTTGAAAGCAGGTTTGGTAGTGTTTTCAGAATAGTTGAATGGATATTAACTGTGGCTTTTACGCTAGAATATCTCACCAGGATATATGTAACCGATAGAAAGACCAAGTACATTTTTTCATTCTATGGATTAATTGATCTACTATCCGTTTTACCTACCTATCTAAGTCTTGTATTCACCGGAACACAATACCTCTTAGTCATTCGTGCATTAAGACTACTTCGGGTATTTAGAATCCTAAAGCTCGGTCGTTTTGTGGGTGAAGGAGAGCAGCTGAGCGAAGCATTAAAAGCTAGTAGACACAAAATTGTGGTTTTCCTTGGCTCTGTACTTACCCTAGTAATCATTATGGGTACCGTAATGTATCTCATTGAAGGGGGCGAAAACGGATTTACAAGCATACCCAGATCTGTTTATTGGGCTATTGTAACGCTAACCACCGTGGGGTATGGAGATATTGCTCCTCAAACGATACTGGGCCAAACCATTGCTTCTTTTGTTATGATCATGGGTTACGCCATCATTGCGGTGCCAACAGGTATCGTTACCGTAGAAATGCAAAAAGTAAAATCTGCAATTGCAGCAAGTCAGAACAATTGCCCGCATTGTGGGAGCGTTGGACACGATGAAGACGCTAACTATTGTAAATTCTGCGGAGAACCTCTAGAAGATTGAAAAAAGCCAAAGGTTTAGATGCCTATACACCAGAAGAAGAAGTAGCAAATGCTATCACACATGGACTAGGCATCATTGCATGTACTGTTGGTTTGGTCTATACTTTAATTCAAAATGATAGTTTAAGTGCTAATCTTAAACTGAGTACCTCCATTTTCTTCCTATCAGGAATTACACTCTATTCCGCGAGTACATTATACCACACCGTAAAATCGACAAAACGAAAGTATTTGTTTAAGCAACTAGATCACATTTCCATCTATTTGTTAATTGCCGGCACATTCACCCCTTTCGCTTGGGGGGTTCTAGGAAACACTAGTTTTGGAAAGAATATGCTTCTTGGAGTTTGGCTAATAGCGTTAGCCGGAATCATATTCAAAATTTTTTTCACGGGCAGATTTGAAGCCATATCCTTGCTCTCTTATCTAGGAATGGGGTGGCTAGGCTTTTTGATGTTTGGTAGAATTACTGATGAGATTGGTCCTGAAGCAGTCAATTTTATGCTTTATGGTGGTGGCGCTTATACCCTTGGGTTGGTATTCTATTTAATGAGAAAAGTGAAATATCACCATGCCATTTGGCATCTCTTTGTACTAGCCGGTACAGGCTTGCATGCCTATGCTGTAATCAAATATGTTCTAGTCTAATCATGCTGCACATAGTTCTTCCACTTTTCTAATACGGCTGTAAAATCTTCGGGTAAATCAGAATTAAACTGCATAAACTCACCTGATACAGGATGAGTAAACCCTAATGACTTAGCATGTAAGGCCTGTCTTGGCATAAGCTTAAAAGCATTTTCTACAAAGGCTTTATACTTAGAAAACTGAGTCCCCTTTATGATGCGATCACCACCATAAGTAGCATCGTTGAACAATGGACTTCCTAGGTACTTCATATGTGCACGAATCTGATGAGTGCGGCCCGTTTCTAAATTACACTGAAGCAGAGATACATACCTTAGATCTTCAAGTAGCTTAAAATGAGTTATCGCATGTCTACCTCTACTTCCATCTTCTATGGCCACCGTAACTCGCCTATCCTTTTCACTTCTACCCAAATTGACATCAATAGTGCCCATCTCTTCTTTAGGAACACCCCAAACCAATGCATAATAGGTGCGCTCAATGCTATGATCAAAGAACTGTTTGGCCAAACCCGACATTGCCTTTTCAGACTTAGCTATCACTAAAAGCCCTGATGTATCCTTATCGATACGGTGTACTAAACCAGGCCTTCCTTCATTATCTTTCATGGTAGGCAACTGCTTAAAGTGATAAGTAAGCGCATTTACCAGTGTACCCGACCAGTTGTTATAAGCAGGATGTACCACCATCCCAGCTTCCTTATTTACCACCAACAAGTCGTCATCCTCAAAAATGATGTTGAGGGGAATATTTTCTGGAATAATCTCCGTTTCACGAGGAGGTTCTGGTAAGGCCACCACAATCTCATCGTTTGCTTTCACCTTAAAATTTGGCTTTACTTCTTGACCATTGACTTTTACAAAACCGTCTTTGATGCCCTGCTGAACTTTATTACGGGTAACATTAGGCAAACGGTCCATCAAGAACTTATCTAAGCGATACGGTTCTTGACCCGGATCACATATAATTCTATGGTGCTCGTACAATTCACTTTCCTGCAAGTGCTCTTCCATTCGCCTAAGGTTTGACACAAAGATATGAGTAACTTGCTCGGATGGAAATAATGCCTACTCCAGTAGTTGAAATCAATAGTGAAATATTGCGGGAGAAGAACATTCAGCTGTTTATCAAGCGGGAAGATCAAAACCATCCGACAGTCTCAGGGAATAAAGCAAGAAAGCTCAAATACAACCTTGAGAAGGCCAAAGAAGAGGGGTGCCAAACCTTACTCACTTTTGGAGGAGCCTATTCTAATCATATTTACGCAACTGCTGCCGCTGGAGCTATTCACGGCTTTGAAACCATTGGAGTTATTAGGGGCGAAGAAACACTTCCATTAAACCCCACTTTAGCATTTGCCAAATCTAAGGGTATGAAGCTCCATTATGTGGATAGAACAAAGTATAGACTCAAAAACAGCCTCATCGTCATCAATGAGTTGAAAAGGTTATTTGGGAAGTTCTATACTATTCCGGAAGGCGGGTCTAACAAAGAAGCTATTATTGGCTGTGCAGAGATCGTGACAGAACTCAATAGCGTATACGATTACTATTGCTGTTCTGTGGGCACCGGAGGTACACTTGCCGGAATTATTCATGGTCTGGAAGGAATAGGAAAAATTATCGGGTTCTCGTCACTAAAAGGAGAATTTCTTACAGTAGAAGTATCAAGCTTATTAAGTAGCAATGGCTTCGAAATTCATGACAATTGGGAGATTAGCGGACAATATCACTTTGGTGGTTATGCTAAGTTTCCAGATGAGCTAAGAGCCTACATGCTTGGTTTTGAAAAGCAACATGAAATAAAACTGGACCCCATTTATAACTCGAAAGCGCTTTATGGACTGTTTGATATGATTAAACAAGACAAAATACCTTCAGGATCAAAGGTCCTGTTTATTCATACGGGAGGACTTCAAGGAAGAAAAGGCTTTGATCTAGATTAACCCATAAGAGCCTCAAAGACTTCTCTTAACTTAGTAAAAGGTCTTACCAAAATCTGCTTATTCTTTAAGTCCAAGCCCTTTGTATTGTATTTAGAAATGTAGATTTCTTCAAAACCTAATTTTTCAGCTTCAGCTATTCTGTCTTCAATTCTATTTACTGCTCTTATTTCTCCGCCTAAACCAACCTCGGCAGCAAATGCTACCTTTTCAGAAATGGCTATATCGTGATAAGAGCTTACCAATGAAGCACAAACCGCCAAATCCAAAGCAGGTTCTTCAATGCGAATACCACCGGCAATATTTAGGAACACATCTTGGGCTGAATATTTGAGGCCCCCTCTCTTCTCAAGAACTGCCAGAAGCATATTGAGTCTTTTGACATCAAAGCCTGTTGTGCTTCGCTGCGGTGTACCATATGTAGCACCACTCACCAATGATTGTATCTCAATGAGCAATGGCCGGTTTCCTTCGATAGTCGCTCCTATGGCTACCCCACTTAAATCATCTGCTCTTTGAGAAATAAGTATTTCAGATGGGTTAGAGACTTGTCTAAGCCCATTAGCCTGCATCTCGTAAATTCCCAATTCTGAGGTAGAACCAAATCTGTTCTTGACTGTTCTGAGAATTCGATAGCTCATATGGCGGTCTCCTTCAAATTGAAGGACTGTATCAACCATATGCTCTAAAATCTTAGGACCGGCAATGCTTCCATCTTTTGTAATATGCCCAACCAAGAAGACGGGAGTACTCATTTCTTTGGCAAACTTCATGAGCTCTCCCGTACATTCTCTTACCTGAGAGACTGAACCGGCAGCTGATTCGATACGATTAGTCTGTAATGTCTGAATAGAATCAATTATCAGAACCTGAGGCCTAATCTCTTTAACTTGAGTAAAGATTTGTTGGGTACTGGTTTCAGAAAGCACAAAACAGTTCTCTGTTTCAATGCCAATTCGATCAGCTCGCATTTTAATCTGTTGCTGACTTTCTTCTCCACTTACATAAAGCACTTTAGTTCGCGAGGCACTTAGCGCCAGTTGCAGCATAAGCGTGGACTTTCCTATGCCCGGTTCTCCTCCAATAAGTACCAATGACCCCGCAACTATACCTCCACCCAATACACGATTCAGTTCTTGGTCTTTAGTACTTAACCGCTTTTCAACTATCTGCTGCGCATCTTTAATATTAATCGGCTTTTGCTTAACAGTTGCCTGAGTATCATCTCTCCAACTTGCCTTAGTATTTTCCGTTTTGTCAATTACCTCTTCAACATAGGTATTCCATTCACCACAAGACGGGCATTTACCAATCCACTTTGAAGAAGTAGCTCCACAATTTTGACATACAAATACTGATTTTGCCTTGGCCATATTCTAAGCTAGAAGTTCTGAAATATCGTCTGAAGTTAATTTCTTAACAAAGCTTTCTTCTGTTGTTATTAAGTCAGAAGCTAACTTTAGTTTGTTCTGTTGAAGCTTAAGGATTTTTTCCTCAACGGTGTCTTTTGCTATAAACTTGTAAGTAAATACTGTTCTCTTTTGCCCAATTCTGTGGGCCCTATCAACAGCCTGCTCCTCAATGGCAGGATTCCACCAAGGATCTAGTAAGAATACATAATCTGCTTCGGTGAGGTTCAATCCTAAACCACCTGCTCTTAATGAAATAAGGAATAATTTAATGTCTTTATTATTCTGAAATTTCTCTACCTCAGCCTGACGATCTTTAGTTGAACCATCCAAATAGGCATAAGTCCAATTCTTCTTATTAAAGTAATCAGACATAATCTTGAGGTGCTTCACAAACTGGCTAAACACCAAAATCTTGTGCCCTTCACTTAGAGCCTCCTCGATGGTATATACTACGTCTTCCATCTTACCCGATCCGCCTTCAAAATCCTGATCAACCATTTGGGGGTGATTGGCAATTTGCCGCAGTTGTGTAAGCCCCTGGAGTAGCATCATCTGAGATTTCTTTACCCCCTGCTTTTCTATTGTTTCTAAAATCTGATTTCTGTAGTACGACTTTACTTCCTCATAACGCTCAGCTTGAGCGTCTGTCATTTGACTATACTTCACAGATTCAATCTTCTCAGGTAAATCTTTAGCTACTTGTGACTTTTGCCTACGCATGATAAAGGGCTTGATAATCACATTCAGCTTCCTCGTCATTTCAATATCCTGCCTTTTCTCTATTGGCAATTGGAAATGATCTCTAAAATACCTTTGCGCACCGAGGAGACCGGGATTGACAAAACTCATTTGAGACCAAAGATCCATAGTACTATTCTCAAGCGGAGTACCTGTCAGTATTAATCGATGCTTACTGTTTAATTTAGCAACGGACTTCGCTATTAAGGATTCGGGATTCTTAATCGCTTGCGATTCATCTAATATCACATAATTAAAATAGTAGTCAGCTAGAATATCTATATCAATTCGGGTTATTCCGTAGGATGTAATTACAATATCATAATTGTGGAAAAATTCAGGGTTCTTATTTCGACCAGTTCCTGCATAAACCAGCACTTTAAGCTTAGGGGTAAACTTTTTTGCCTCTAGCTGCCAGTTATACATTAGTGAGGTAGGCATAATCAAAAGTGAAGCATGCTTTATCTCTTCGTCTTTCTGATGTTGCAATAATGATAAGGTCTGCACGGTTTTACCTAAACCCATATCATCGGCCAAACAACCTCCAAAATTATAGTCTGCAAGAAAACGCATCCAGTCATAGCCTGCCTTCTGGTAAGGTCTAAGTGTACCTTTGAAACCTCTTGGTACTTCGTACTCCACAAGCTCCTCGTAATTTCTGAGCCCCTCGAGCTTACGATCCATTGTAACTTTCGCTAACTGACCATTTCTTAGGTCTTGAACTAAGGCCAAATGATGCTTTTTTAGCCGCATAGTTTGGGGAGACTCACCCTCCTCAATAAACGCAAAAAGCTCACTGTAGTCTTTAATCCATGCTTCAGGAATTACGGCTATTTGACCGTTAGGAAGCTTTATCTCAAGCTTATTTTTTCTTAATAACTTCCTTAACTCACTAAATGAAATCTCATAATCACCAAAGCGAACTAAAGCGTTAATATCGAACCAATCGATACCTTCTTCTACCTTGATCTCTAATGCCGATTCTCCTACAAAGTATTCTTTCACCTGAGTATCGGTCTGAACGACCTTAACCCTCTTTTCCTCTAGCCATGCCTTATGATGGCTTAACCACTCAAATGCTTTGCCCTTACCTAATGTGTATCGTCCATTTTTAAAATCTAGACCTTCTTCAATCAAGTCTCCGAGAAGCGCCAACTCTTGATCTCCATACCTCTTCACTTTATGGAAAACATAAGATTCGCCTTTCTTTTCAAGTTTTACAGAAGAAGATGGGGCTGGTTCGTATTCAAATTGATAAGACCCATAGCCAAAGCCTATTTTGAAAAGAATCTTAGCATTTTCATAAGCATCTTGATCTTCGGCTTTACTCTTATTCGCAAAGAGCTCACCATTAGTTGCCTGAACAAGTTCACTAAAGAATAAGGTCGGCTCTAGATCATAGCGTTCAGTATTTATTTCAAATCCTTTGGCATATACATCAAAGGATTCTACTAGTTGAGTAACAAATTTCTGATAATAGGTTTCTTCGACTTTACGTGGAATAACAATGAACTTCTTATTGAGAAAGGGCTTGAGTTTCTTGCCATCAACATTTTTTTCGAAGCTGATCAGTTTATCATCTACCACCATCCAGGCCTCATCCTGACATACCAGATAAGCCCCCTTGTATTGCCACTCTAGCTTTTCTCCTTGATGTTTCAATGTTGGGAAATAATGCGTATTGTCTTCATTTCTTCTGAAATGAAATAAAACAGTAGCTTTCTCTGCTTGATAGTGAATTTGTTTACCTGCAGGGTCACCATCTTTACCCATTTCAAAGATCATATGACCTTCGTCTAACAAGCTCAAAATTTGTACTCTCCTACTCTCTAGGTAGATATCTATTGCCTCCTGTATGCCTATATCACCACTTTCCTTATTATAGACCTTTAGAAAGAAATCAATGGGTTTAACCTTCTTCTTATAGAATTTGAGTACAACAGCTTCTTGCTGAATCTCATCCATCAATTTGATGATTTTATAGTCTTTCTCTGAAAGGCCTGACGCAAACTCTTGTGCGTTCTTGGCAGAAATGTTCTGGTTCTGAAAAGTGAGACGGCCCTTATCATCTAATTGAACCACAAATGATTCAAATAGATATCCTAGATACTCGTGCTGATATAGCGAGTAAATTAATTGGAACGGATGGGCGGTAGATACCTTCATTTTAGTCTCAGGCGACACGCAAATTAAGGATTTATCCTAAACGGAAAAATGGAAAATACCTGTACTAAAAAATTATTGCAGATGCTCTACTAAAGACACTCTGGTGGCAATTATTGCAGGCCGGTAGGAAGTAAGAATAGTTACTAAACATACGCTTACACCAACAAAAAGTAAGTCATACCAAATAAGTTTAACCGGATAAGCTTGAACCATTGAAGTAGACATTTGAATGCTTACTAAACCGTACTCTTGCTGCAATAGGCAAATACCTATCCCTAAAATAAGACCTACAATACCTCCGGTGAGCGCGATAATGGCTCCTTGTTTTAAAAACACATTTTTAATTAGATTTTCTGTGGCGCCAAAAGCATAAAGAACTGAAATATCTCTTCTTTTCTCAATGGCCAACATACTCAATGTAAAGAAGACATTGAAAGAGGCAATTACGGTTATAAAGGTAATGGCGATGTATGCGAATAGCTTTTCCAGTTTAACAGAGTTGAGAAGTTCTGCATGCTGCTCTTGGGTGTCTAATACTTGAAAGCTACTACCCAAGATATCTTTAACCGATTGCTTAATCTTTGATTCGTCAGCATCTGGTTCAAAATAAATTTCTAAACCCGTTCTTTGATTTCGATATCCAATTGCTCTTGCTGCCGCATCAAGAGAAGTAATTATATAAGATTGATCGTAGTTAGACTCCAAACTGAATATTGCCGAAGACCTTAAGGGTACTCTCTGAAAAGCATTGGAGTTAAGTTGGCCTGGTCTCAATCTTCTTGGATATAACAACTCAAGTTGAAAAATGTCGCTATCGACCAGAACACCTAATTCATAGGCTACTCCTGCGCCAAGAACCGCATAATTGAATTGATCGTCCTTAACCTTTAGCTCTCCTCTTATGGATGCCATAGACTGGAGCTTATTAGAGTTAAGAAATGTAGAATCAACCCCTTTAATTGTCGCCAGCACTTGTTCATCTCTGTACGCTGCCAACATTTTGTCTTCAATGACTTCAGAAAGGCCAAAGACTCCCTCTAAGTCTCTAATCTCCTCTAACAAATCAGCCTGTGGAACAAAAGATTTTCCCTCAACAGGAATAACCTTTAAATCGGGGTCAAAAGCGTTGTATACTGAGCGGATAACATCCTCAAGCCCATTAAATACGGACAGTACTATGATTAGAGCTGCTGTTCCAAAAGCAACACCAACCATTGATACCCATGAAAGAATTTGAATGAAATTCTTAGATTTTTTAGCAACAAAATATCGCTTGGCTATGAAGTTAGAAACATTCACTGATCTGTTTCGCTGTCTTCTGGTTCCTCAGGAATTTCAAGTGAATCAATTAAGGCATCCATTCTAGCTGCCGTTTCTGAAGTATGGTCAGCGAAGAAGGCTAATTCAGGCACCACCCTAATCTCTTTTCCTAATGTTCTACCTAACCTGCCTCTAACTTTACCTTTGTTAGTATTAATATGGTCTAAAACAGCGTCTGTTTTATTAATAGGAAAAATACTAACATAAATTCTGGCAAGACCCAGATCAGGGCTCATAGAAACATCAGTAATCGTTACTAGCGTACCCATAAAATCTCCTGAAAACTCTAATTGAAAGATTTGACTGATTTCTTTTTGAATAAGTCTTGAGAACTTTTGTTGCCTTTTGCTTCCTGCCATAATGCAAATATCAGTTATTCTAATTGATTTTCCTTCACCATAGAAATTTCACTTATTTTCGCTGGAAAGACCCTTTCGTTGATAAGTTACTTCCGAATAAACGACCCCTATAGAATACTTGTGCTTGTGTTACTGGTAATTATCACAAGACTGGTTTTTGTTTTTACAGGGGTGCTAAGTCCCAGCGAAATTTCTGTAACAGAATATGTGGCGCTCGATTTCACTGCAAGCGCCAACGGACCATTAGGTGTTTGGATTGACCACTTGATTAAATCAGTGACCTTCAACTTTGGCCTAAGCATAGTTATTGCCTCATTGCTAGTTATACTAAATGCTATTCAGCTTAACACACTACTTATTAGAAACGCCTCTTTATCTGAGAACACATACATTCCGTCTGCCATTTATGTCTTTTTAATGAGTAGCTCCTCGGAGTTCTACTTTTTTAGCCCTGCCTTGTTAGCATCAGCATTTATACTCATTAGCCTGAATTATTTATTCTATCATATAAAGTACCGCGGAACCGAAGAGAACATCATCTCTACAGGTTTTGGTATAGGTATAGCAGGCCTAATTTATACACCTTATTTATGGCTCTACCTTTTTGTGCTTTTAGTCTATCTAGTGTATTCAAATACCTTAAGAAGGCGCTATTTTTTAATGACTTGGGGTTTTCTACTCCCTGTGATTGTCTACTGGCTGATTTTCTTCTGGCAAGATCTTGGCGCAGACGCTCTTTCTAGCTTGGGGATCAAATCGATATCACTTGAAACTATTGAAATGGATCCTATGAAGTTGTTAATGACTCTAGGCTTTGGTCTTTTAATAAGTCTTGTGGGATTTGGTTCAAGCTTCAAAAACCAGGGTAAGACCAATCATCAAATCTTGGTACAAAGTAGTATGTCTTGGATTGGATTCTTTGGAGTAATAACTGCTGTTTTATTCACAGATAATGGACTGGTTTGCGGACTATTACTTATTATTCCATTGACCTACTTCTGCAGTCAATTAATACTTTCAATTAGTAAGAACTGGCTAAAGGAAAGCATCTTCTCCTTGCTGCTTATACTCGGTTTACTAGGTACTTATATGGGTTACTGACAAGAAATTTTGCTTACCCTATTGGTGTGACGGCCGCCTTCAAATTCTGTATTGATAAAAATATCGATAAACTGTTCGGCCCAATGATATGATACAAATCTAGCCGGCAAACAAATAACATTCGCATCATTATGCTGCCTGGCTAAAGCCGCAAGGTCCGAGTTCCAAACGTATGCTGCTCTAACGCCTTCGTGCTTATTGGCAGTCATGCAAACTCCGTTACCGCTGCCGCAGATGGCAATTCCAAAGTCTAAATCACCCCTTTCAACAGCTGATGACATAGGATGGATAAAGTCCGGATAGTCTACTGAATCAGAAGAGAATGGACCAAAATCTTTTACTTCATATCCTTTAGATTCCAAGAAGGCAATAGCCTTTTCTTTATACTCAAAACCTGCATGGTCTCCCCCAATTCCTATCTTTTTCATTCTAGTGCTTTTTCTCTTTTCTTGTTTACTCTTCTTGATATAATTATGCTTACCTCGTAAAGTAATGTAAGTGGTAAAGCAATTAGTATTTGACTTATAACGTCAGGTGGTGTGATGATAGCCGATATTACCAGAATCACTACAAAGGCATGTCTTCTGTAGTTTTTCATTAATGCAGGCGTTACGATACCCGCCTTAGATAACATATATGAAACCACAGGTAACTGAAACATCAACCCACAAGCCAAGGCCAACGAAGCAACCAAACTCATTACGTTAGTCACATCAATTATATTTTGAATGTCTGCGCTAAGCTTGTAGTTATACAAAAAGTTGACACTCAAAGGGGTAACCACAAAATAACCGAATGCCACACCCGCTAGAAACAAGAGTGTAACTACGAATACAATGCCTCTTGAAGCCTTACGCTCATTTCCTTTTAAACCTGGTTTTATAAACCTCCAAACCTCCCAAAATGTATAAGGAAATGCCAGGACTAGACCAGCAATCAAGGAGGTCTTGATATGAACTAAGAACTGCCCTTGTAAAGTTCTATTCTGAATTGAGATGTTCATCTCATCAATACAAAGAACGGGAGAGCCTATCAGTGAACCCAGTTCGCAAAGCTTTCTATAAGTCCAAAAGTCTGACTTTGTTGGGCCCATGACCATCACGTTCCAAAAGAAGTCTTTCGCTAAAAAAGCTGCAATGGCAAATACAAATACAGATGCAAAAGATCTTACTAGGTGCCAGCGAAGCTCCTCTAAATGATCAAGGAATCCCATTTCCTTGTCATCGTTTAAGTCATGTGCTTGATCTAGTGCCAATTATTTGAATAAAGGGAAGTTTACCATCCACTCGTTTATTTCTGACCTAACGGAACTTAAACTTGATTCGTTCTCAGGGTCTTGAATTACTTTATCAATAAGATCAACAATTCTTAACATATCATCTTCAACCAAACCTCTTGTAGTAATAGCTGCAGTACCTACTCTCATTCCTGAAGTTACAAAAGGTGACCTCTGATCGAATGGTACCATGTTTTTATTGATTGTTATATCTGCTTCCCCCAATGCCTTTTCAGCAAGCTTACCTGTAACTCCTTTGTTATTAAGGTCAATCAGCATAAGGTGATTATCTGTACCTCCGGAAATCAGGTCGTACCCCTTATCAACAAAAGCTTTGGCCATAACCGCAGCATTCTTCTTTACCTGTACTATATAGTTCATATAGTCATCAGTAAGTGCTTCTCCAAATGCTACTGCCTTAGCCGCAATAATGTGTTCTAAAGGTCCACCTTGGGTTCCTGGGAATACGCCACCGTCAAGTACCTGAGACATCATTTTTACCTGACCTTTCATAGTCTTATGACCCCAAGGGTTTTCAAAATCTTCACCCATCATAATCAGACCTCCACGAGGCCCTCTCAAAGTTTTATGAGTTGTAGTGGTAACAATATGACAGTGTTCAAGTGGATCATTCAGCAGTCCTCGCGCAATTAATCCAGAAGGGTGCGAAATATCTGCTAGTAAAATAGCTCCTACAGAATCAGCAATTTCTCTAAGCTTAGCATAGTCCCAATCTCTACTATATGCTGACGCACCACAAATGATCATCTGTGGCTTTTCCTTTTTGGCAGTATCCTCTACCTTGTTCCAATCAATTAGTCCTGTTTCCTTTTCAACCCCATAGAAAAAAGGCTGATATAGCTTCCCTGAAAAGTTCACTGGAGAACCATGGGTCAAGTGTCCACCATGCGCCAAGTCAAAACCTAAAATTTTGTCACCGGCATTTAAGCACGCAAGCATAACTGCGGAATTGGCTTGGGCACCAGAATGTGGTTGAACGTTTGCCCATTCAGCTCCAAAAAGCTCTTTAATCCTAGCAATGGCTAAATTCTCAATCTCATCAACAACTTCGCAGCCTCCATAATACCTCTTACCCGGAAGGCCTTCTGCATATTTATTGGTTAAGACAGAGCCTGATGCCTGCATAACTGATGGTGAAGCATAGTTTTCAGAAGCTATTAGCTCAATTCCTTCTGTTTGTCTTTTCTTTTCCTTTTCTATTAGGTCAAAGACTAATTGATCATGTTGCATGGACTAAATTTTTGCCAAAAATAATGATGGCTAATGAATTACCTAAATCTAAATGTCAGTAAAGTGAAGACGCTGAATTATTTAGCTTCAGAAGTATCGTCTAGAGCCAATAATTTGATAATTGTCTCTAAAACTTGATCTTGAGTAAATGGTTTACCGATGTATCCGTCCATTTTAAACT
This sequence comes from Roseivirga sp. UBA6052, assembly GCA_002427755.1. Lineage (GTDB taxonomy): Bacteria > Bacteroidota > Bacteroidia > Cytophagales > Cyclobacteriaceae > Roseivirga. The sequence goes on along the minus strand of DIYO01000009.1, from coordinate 763,439 downwards.
CAGTCATTTTATCCTTCACTTCATCGTGAGAATATGTGGTATATGCTAAGATCTTTATTGGGTCAGATTTAAACTTCTTTGTTTCCCTTAGCATGGCTGTTGCTTCAAAACCGTCAATACTCGGCATATGCAAATCCATAAGAACAATGTCTACGGAATTAGCTATGAACTTTTGAATACCTTCTTTTGCAGAAAGTGCCTTAATTGATTTGCCTCCAAACTTTTTGAGTGTCTTTTCCGCAACAATTAAGTTAATTGGATTATCGTCTATGACTAGGATCTTTTTGCCTGCTAAAATGTCTCCTTCTGCAACCTCTTGTGCAGTCGCTTTTACCTGCTCTTCCGCATCCATTGGAAGAATTTTGTCATCAAGTAAGAAGTAAGATTTAGCCCCCATTAGTCAAATGTGAAACGAATAATAGCGATTTAAACAGACTTTTGAACATTTTTGACGGATAAATCGAAATTCTGAGATAAACAGAGTCTAATTTTATTACTATTCAGCTACGAAATAGTATGATTTTGACTTTTCCTGTCGATATGTATTAGTAACCCATAATTTCGAATTCAATTTGCTATCTTTTTGAACTAACAAAAAACTGTGTGAATGAACATTGTAAATGCTATTGGGGATTTAAAGGAAGGAGACCTTTCTAAACTTGATGCTGTATACATACACTTTCGTCCAACATTTATGAGTTGGATGAATACTTCACACAAAAAAGACATGGATCTTGCTGTGGAAATCTATAAATACGCTATAGCATCTTTCTACGAAGCACTATTCGAAGAAACGAGCGTCTTGGAAAAGGAAAGCGAGGTGCGGTTATATTTACTTTCAGTTGCAAAGAATAAAATATTATCTGATTCGAAAACTCGAACTAACCTTTCTTACCAAGCAGAACTAGAAGAAGAAGCTTTGGAGGATCAGCTAGATAAAAAACAACGATTAGATAAACTGAAAAAGCTCGTTTCTATACAAGGCTACCCTTGTAAAGACCTACTTAGATTTTACTACTTTAATAGCTATTCAAAGGAAAGGATAGCCCAGAATCTAGAATACAAAAACGCAAACGCAGTAGACGAGTTGAAAGAGAAGTGTGTTAGGAGAATTAATAAACTTTTGAGGGTAGCGAATGAAGAAATCTGAATTATTTGATTTATACCTACAAAACAAGCTCCGCGAAAAGGAGCTCCAAGAATTCAAAAATCAGCTCAATAATGATCCTGAATTCAACAAGGAGTTTCAACGTCTGAAAGAGATTAGGTATGCTGTTCGATATAATGCACGTGTAGAAATCAGAGAACAACTAGACCAAATTGAAGCTGGAATTGAAAAAAGTCGTAAGCCAAAACGCAGTACCTCCATTCCTGTTATCATCATCTCCCTTGTTGCTATCTTGTCATTGGCTTTTGTCTATATCTACGTTCAAAAGCCTACCGTTTCCAACCTTGAGGTTTTCAATTCTTATTACAAAACGTTATCCATTGAAGACATCATTGAATCACCAAGCATCACACAAGGGTCTTTAGAGGGAGCAGCGTTACTGGCCTATCAATCAGGTAATTTTAAGCTTGCCAGCCAAAGCTTCTTAGAAGTAGCAAGCACATCTCAAAAGGCAGAGCACTATATTTTAGGGGGGCTCAGCGCTATTGAAATAGGAAATTATCAAATAGCAGTAGACCAGTTCAACATTCTTTATAATCAGTTTCCAGAATATCGAAGTACCGCCCTCTGGTATAGCGGCCTCAGTTATCTAGCGTCTGACAAAAAAGTTGAAGCAGCCAGTTCATTTTACAGTCTATCTGTTGAAAAGGAAAGTAAATATGAAACAACTGAGATACTGGAAAGGCTTGATATCCTTCCAAGTCAAAGTGTATCTGTAGGATTGATTGAAAGTATCGTTTTTGAAAAAGACAGCCTTAGCGGAAACTCATATAGCCCTAGTTACCAAAAGGGTATAATTAGCGACTTGACTACACGCAACAGCTATGAGTTCTTTCTTATAAAGCCTATAGAAACCTTAAAGGTAGGAGATATGGTAAATTATCTTACACTTGAGGAAATAACCGAAGACAATGCTATAGGGATAGGTGTTATTGACAAATAATGTAACAACAAGCTTAAACCTATGTTACTAAGGGTATGAAATTAAAGATTTCTACCCCAGTAAATGCTTCTGTTCAAAAAGTTAAAGAGGGCTTTAACATTGACTTGTTTAAAGCACTTGCTCCCCCTTTTCCAAGGCTAAATGTTAAAAGGTTTGACGGCTCTAAAAAGGACGATCTGGTTGAACTAGAATTAGACTTTTTTACGCATAAACAGACCTGGGTAAGCCTTATTACTTATGATCATACTGATGATAAGATTTTCGAGTTTATAGACATAGGAAAAGAATTACCATTTCCTTTCAAAAAATGGAGGCATCATCACATTGTTCAAAAAAACTCATATGGAAGCGATATCATAGACGATATTGAATACAGCAGCGGATCAAGAATACTTGATATACTCCTCTATCCTTTAATGTATCTTCAGTTTGCTTACAGAAAACCTGTTTACAGAAAGCTATTTGCTGATAACTAAGGGTTTACAAACTCCGTTAGTGTTATAGTAGCACGAACTCAACTTAAAAATCATACGCTATGCGTCAAGTTCTCCTCTTCTTTGGCTTTATCCTAACTTTACCAATGGTGGCCCAAAACCCTTTGGGCTTTTCTTTCAATTCAGACCAAGAGTATGTTGAGTTAAGCTTTAAAGAGGAAAGCAACCTCATCGTAATACCCATAAAACTTAATGGAGAAGGGCCTTTCAATTTTATTCTTGACACAGGGTCAGAGTCAGGTATGATCTTCGATAGATGGGTAATTGGCAGCAATAATCTTGTTAACGCTAGACAAATACCCATTTATGCCAGAGATGGAGATAAGGTCACAGATTTACTAGTTGCCAATGATTTAAAAATTGAGTTAACAGGTATCAAAGGCAGCTCTCAAACAATGCTTGTCTTTCAAGAAAATGATCTTGATATAAGAAATGCATTAGGTGTTGAAGCACACGGTTTATTAGGGTCAGAACTCTTTAGTCGTTTTATAGTGGAGGTAGACTATGAAAATGAAAAGCTTAGACTGTATGAACCAGACTCATTCAGTGCTCCTAAAGGATTTAAGAGTCTAGACATAATCTTAGATGATTTTAGACCATTTATTCAAGTAAAACTTAAGCAAAAAAAGAAGAAAGAAGTTACCCTAAACCTGCTAGTTGATTCAGGTGCGAGCAGCCCGCTATTCTTAGATTACGAAAACCATGACTTTATAGACTTTCCTGAAAAGACCGTTAAGCAAACATTAGGTAGCAGTGTTGTGGGCAATTTAGATGGTGCTACTGGTAGGATTCAGAGAATCAAACTCTCCAATAAATTCAAGTTCACCAAAGTGGTAAGCTCCTTTCCTAAAGATTGGGAAATCAAAAAGAATATAGGAGATGGCAACAATAGGATTGTAAGACACGGAACACTTGGTTCTGATATTCTGAGTAGGTTCAATATCATTTTCGACTACTTTAATGAGAAGATTTATTTGAGACCTAATAGGTTTTACAGCGAGCCTTTTACGTTCAATCGAGCTGGTTTTTCTTTTGCCGCAATTGGTAAGGAGTTGAACAACTACTTTATTACAGAAATCGTTGAAAACTCTCCTTCTGAGACTGCTGGATTAGAGGCAGGTGACGAAATCATTTCTATTGATGGAAAGCCAATCTTCTTCTATACATTTTCAGAGATAAACGCCATACTTCGAGGTCCTGCAGGAAAGAAACTCACCATTATTATCCAGCGCAACAATGAGTTGTTCAAAAAAGTAATCAAGCTTAAAAAACTCGTATAGAAAAAGGGCCATCAAAACTGACGGCCCTCTTTTTCTATTACACTCTACTTTACTTATTATTTAGGATCTAATAGATCATTTATTCTTACTAATGCGTCTTCTAAGTGAATCTTAGACATTCTATCAGAAGTTCTAGGAATTGCTGCTCTTACTCTTGATTGAAGTGTTTTCAATTCAGCTCTAGCAACAGATCTGATGTCTGATTGGCTAGCGTCAATACTTGCTCCACCAAATCTTGATGGTGTCAACTCACCAGTTAACATAGTCTCAAGTCTTTCTATATGCGCTCTTTGAAGGTTTCTTCTGTATGTATCTATAGTTCTTCCTCTGGATAGCTCAGACCAAATGCCGTTTCTCACATCGGAGAACAACTCCAAGATTCCATAAGCCTCATCACCATTCATGGCCTCATTCTCGATTACTCTTCCAAGTTTTCTCCACTCTAGTAAACCATTCAAAGACCTTACTTGAAGAGATCTCATTGTTTCTACAGCACCATAATCCTGAAGCTTACCTAAGATTTCTTGATCAAGCATCCATTTTGGCGTAGTAAACAAATTATCGTTCAGAAACAGAACTGCTTCTTTTTGCTTAGCCTTAGGAGCATGCGTATAAACCGCACCTTCTTGATCGATATTCTTATACTCCTCTTTAACACCACCTACATAACGACCAACATGGCCCATATATCTATTAAACTGCGATCTTACTTCACCGTACATCTCTTCCAACTCTCTGAAGTCAGATCCTTCGACATATGTCCAATCTTGAAGATTGTTCATGATTGTCTTAAGGTTTTTAATACCGTATTGACTAGCCTTCATCGCATCATCTCCCAAATCTTCACTTTGAGCTGTGTAGTCATTTGGGTTACCTTGTCTACCGAATCTGTAAAGTGGGTCACCATTCTTATCAGCAATCCATTTTCTTAAGGTTGGTAGTTCTTCCTCAGGGGTTTTAGCATCTAAAATTGGTCTGTAACCCCAAGCAATTGAATACTTATCATACTCACCTACATCAGGCATTAAAGAAACACCTTTGTCTCCAGGTTGTGCGATATAATTGAATCGTGCATAATCCATAATAGAAGGAGCTGTACCCATTCTCTGAGTAAACGAAGCAGATCTTAATGAATCTACCGGGTATGCATTACTAGAAGCAAAGTTGTGAGGAAGACCTAAAGTGTGTCCTACTTCGTGAGACGACACGAATCTGATCAATCGAGACATCACCTCATCTTTGAATTCAGGGCTTTGTGCATTGGGGTTAATACCTGCAGTCTGAACAAAGAACCATCTTCTCAACAGGGTCATTACATTGTGGTACCAGTTGATATCACTCTCCAAGATTTCTCCTGAACGTGGGTCTGATACGTGAGGACCATTAGCATTTGGAATAGGAGAAGCCAAGTATCTAACTGTTGAATATCTAACATCTTCAGGACTCCAATCAGGATCTTCTTCAGGGGTAGGTGCCTCCTTAGCAATTATGGCATCTTTGAAGCCTGCTGCTTCAAATGCTACTTGCCAGTCTTCTACACCATCTTTAATCGCTTTTACCCATTTCTTAGGTGTAGCTCTATCGATGTAATAAACAATCTGTTTCTTAGGTACTACTAGTTCCCCTCTCTTAAACTTCTCGATATCCTCATCTCTCACTTCAAGTCTCCATCTGTCAAGGTATCTGATTACCTTAGACTGTTGTGCAGGATCACTGTAATCTGTTGTAGATCTTCCGAACCAACCTACTCTTTCATCGAAAAGTCTTCTCATCATTGGCTTCTCAGGTAGAAGAATCATTGAATTACTCATTTCAACAGTTATTGAACCGTCAGCTCTACTTGAAGGAGACTGACCTGCGAAATATGTTTTCACATGTCTCAGCTCAATATTCTCAGGGTAGCTGCTAACTCTATTTACATAGGATCTTTCGTTGTCTAATCGAGTTACTCTGTAAGCAGTTCTTCTATTTTGAGGGAAGCCCAAAGGCTTAACATCTTTTATTAGCATTGGTGTTGCTTCAATTACTACCCCAGAAGAATCTTTAGAAAGGGCCTTAATTGGGAATGAAGCCAAAATTGGTGCTAGGTTAGAATTTTCTACAGCCTCGGCAATTGGCGCTTCAGGATCTGCAGTAACTACTGTTGAAATAATCTTTAACAAGATCTTATCCTGAACGCGCTCCCAACGAAGCATTTGAGTGTTGGTTTTACCTCCGCCAAAACCGATTGTTGATGCGGTTTTCGCAATTCTAGTAACCATTAACATGTCTCTGCCTAACAAATCGTTAGGGATTTCGAAGAAGTATTTCGAATCAATCTTGTGTACGTCAAATAAACCTTCGTCCGTTTTGGCTTCTTTGGTAATTACCTTATCAAAAGGTTGAATACCTCCCTTTTTAGGAGCAGGTCTTTTAGGTGCTGGAGCGGCAGTTTTAGTTTCCTCCTGCTTTTTGTTCTTACGGTTCTTTTTCTGTGCCTCAGCATTAAAGCCAACTAATAAAAAGCCGGCAGCCAACAGCATCATCAAAAGACCTTTAGATCTTTGTTTTAGTAAATTCATTGGTTTTAGTTTTATTGAAATTGTGATTTCAAAAAGCCCATAAACATAATTCAAAATACATGCTGATTTTTTGCTTTTATTTGAGTGGTTTATGGCTTGTCTAAAGGGGTTAATGTTTTGAAAGAGATAGTAGTTATAGGGGGTGGACTAGCCGGTTTGGTGTCAGCTATCTTACTAAATCGCAATGGATTAGAGGTGACTCTTATTGAAAAGAAAACTTACCCTTTCCATAGGGTTTGCGGTGAATATATCTCAAATGAAGTCAGGCCTTTTCTAGAATCACACCAACTTTTACCAGATCACATAGAGACATCTAAAATAACCCAATTCGAGTTTACCTCTATCAAAGGCAAAAGTCTCTCATTACCTCTAGATCTTGGAGGGTTTGGTATTAGCAGATATGTATTAGACGAACACTTAGCTTCTATAGCCAAACAAGAAGGAGTTGATGTGAGAGAGAAAACCACCGTAAGTGATGCTGTGTTTCATGAAGATTCTTTCACACTAAAACTTAACAATGGGGAAGAAATAGAGGCCAAAATTGTCATTGGTGCTTATGGAAAAAATGCAAACCTCGACAAATCGTTAAAGCGCTCATTCACCTCTAAAAGAGCGCCTTTTATTGGCGTTAAAAGGCATATAAAAACAGATTTTCCCATTGACAAAATTGCGCTACACAATTTCGAAAATGGTTATTGTGGTATAAGTGCAATTGAATCAGACAAATACAACCTGTGCTACTTAGGCAGTAGGGCAGACCTTCGCCAATATGGAAACTTGGAAGCCATGGAGGCAGCAACTGTTAAGCGAAACCCTCACCTGAAAGACATATTTGAGAACTCTGAAATGATTTTCGAAAAACCGGAAGTCATAAACGAGTTTACTTTCGCTCCAAAAACAGCTGTTGAAAACCACATTCTGATGGCGGGAGATTCTGCTGGCTTGATTACCCCCTTATGTGGAAATGGAATGGCACTAGCGATTCACGCGGCCAAAATAGTGAGCGAGTGTATCTTGGATCACTACAAAAAAGGCAGCCTAGACAGAGATACACTTGAGAAGAAATATTCCAATCAATGGCAACAGCTCTTTGCAAAAAGGCTTTGGGTAGGCAGACAAACACAAAAATTGTTCGGGTCTAAAATAACTTCTGAATTGACGGTGAGCTTGATGCAAAACTCAAAGTTCATCGCCAAAGCCATCATGAAACAGACACATGGTCAACCTTTTGATTAATACACGCCAACTACGTTAAGAATACCAGAAGAGTTGATAAAGAAGTAAATAAAGAAGGCTCCGAGGCACGTAGCTGAAACCCAATTCAAAGCCATCGTTTTACCAAAGTCCGCTTGAGAGTTGTCCTTCAACACCCTTAAAAACCACCAACTAAAAAAGATTACTACAGGAGCCATGGCAGCCAAGAAAATATAGCCATAGCGCAGTTGATGATAGTTATTAAAATACAGCACATATCCTACAGACGCCAGAGCAAAACAGAGTCCGGTAAATACAAATGTCCCCCTAACGCCTAGTTTTAAAGACAGCGTTCTGTCACCTCTTTTAGCATCTTCTTCATGTTGATAAACCTGTGTCATTGGGTAAGAACCCCATAGAATGGCAGAAGCCAATAGTCCGGGAGTGAGAATATGTGGTTTGAAAACTGAAGAAAACTCGAAATCATTTAAACCAATGTAAACGAGCCATACCACCCAAGCCCCTTGAAAAAAGCCGGCAACCAACCAGCTTAAAATTGGATACTTTTTCAGCCTAACCATAGGGTGGCTATATGCTCTGGAAACAAGAATATAAACTAGCACCATGAGCAAGAGTGTAATATTTTGATAGAAGAAATAGGTTAAAACCAATCCTATCAAATCGAAGAAAGAAGCAAAATAGTATAAGCTTGAATCGACAGGTGGAGGGTTTTTTAATCCTCCAATACTCTTTTCGTCTTTATCAAAATAACTATTAAAGGCGTTACTGGCCGGATAGATAAAAAAGTGAAGAATCACAAAGAGCCAAAGTAAATCAGGTTCACTAAGGTTCGGGCTAATAGAAATACCAAAGAGATATATCGGAAGTAAAAAATAAGAGAAGTGAACCCTAAGGTGTAACCAGTTCGACTTTTTGAACATATAATCTGATTTGCTTGAACAATTTAGTCTTAAAAAGGCTATTATTAATAAGTGAGTAGCACAATCATTTCTATTGGAACTGCAGTTCCGAATCATCAAATCGCTCAGCAACAAGTGGTAGAATTTATGGCCAAAGCCCATGGGTTTAACGGCAAAGGTTCTACACGGCTAAAGGCCTTATACAGAGCCACGGCCATAGAAAGCAGGTATACTGTAATTTCAGATTATGCCAAGTCTAATTCTGAAGGTTATGAATTCTACGGTGCGAATGATTTATTGGAACCTTTACCAAGTACCAAGCAAAGAGGTGAGTTATATAGAAAAGAAGCACTTAGCCTTTCAATCAGATCGGCTAATTCTGCCTTTGAATTCAGCAATTTAAAACCAAAGCAGATCACACATCTAATCACTATCAGTTGTACCGGAATGTATGCTCCTGGTTTAGATATAGATTTGGTGAAAAGTCTAGGCTTAAAAGGTAGTGTACAGCGTACCTGTATCAACTTTATGGGGTGCTATGCGGCCTTCATTGGGTTAAAAAATGCTGATGCCATTGTAAAAAGTGATCCGGCAGCCAAAGTACTTATTGTGGCTACAGAGCTTTGCACAATTCATTTCCAAAAAGACTCCAATGAAGACAACCTGATTGCGAATTCGATTTTTGGTGATGGCTCGGCTGCTGTTCTAATCAGTGGAAATCCTAACGACTCTAAATTAGACGTTCAATTAGCACCTAAAGCTTTTCATAATATGCTTTATCCTGAAGGCGAAACGGAAATGGCCTGGAATATTGGTGACTTTGGTTATGAGATGAAACTTAGTAGCTACGTACCAGACCTAATTGAAAAAGGCATTGCGGATCTAGTTGAGGAACTTAAGTCTAAAGTTGATGTTGAGCACACCGAACACTTTGCTATTCATCCTGGCGGAAAGAGAATCTTGGAGGTCATCGAAAAAGAATTGAAGATTGATAAATCTCAAGACTGGGCGGGCAGAGCTGTACTCAAAGAATATGGCAACATGTCTTCACCTACTGTATTGTTTGCCATGAGAAAGCTCCTAGACTCTCTCACTTCGGCAAACAAGCAAGAACATGTATTGTCGCTTGCGTTTGGGCCAGGGCTAACTGTTGAATCATTAATGTTAGAGGTGGTCTAGCATGGGTCGGTTTTCTCAAAGGAGCTATGAAGAAGAGTTAATGGACGATTTAGAGTCTGGTGGACAAGTAATCGACCAGACTTTAAAAGAACTTGAAACCATCAATAGACTTCTAGGAGGCAACCAAGTCACTACAAATGGTTTAGCTAAGCTCCTTCAAAACTCAAAATCAGAAATTACTATTGCAGATTTAGGCTGCGGTGGTGGTGATATTCTTAAGCTAGTGGCGAAATGGGCGGCAAAGGAGAATATCAAAATCAAGATGATTGGGTATGATGCCAACCCCAATATTGTAGCATTTGCCAGAGAAAACTGTAAGGCCTTTTCGAATATAGAATTCGAAACGAAAGATATTTTCTCAGAAGAATTTAAAGCGCTCGAATTTGATATCATACTATGCACGCTTTTTACACATCATTTTCATGATGATGCCCTAGCAGACATCTTTCAACAGTTTAAAAGTCAGGCTAAGATTGGTGTCATCATTAATGACCTTCATAGGCATTGGTTTGCCTACCACTCCATTAAAATTTTGACGAAACTATTCTCAAAATCAGAGATGGTTCAATATGATGGACCATTGTCGGTTCTTCGTTCTTTCAGCCGAAATGATCTTGAGTCTATCATGAAAAAGGCACAAGTCGAAAAGTATCAACTTCGGTGGATGTGGGCCTTTAGGTGGCAGCTAATCTTTTAATCGTTTACCCAAGTCACTTTATCTGTAATTGGCTTTCTTCTGCCCTCCGGCCATTTGTCTGACTTTAGGTTTCCTACATATAAGAACCCTAGCAACTGATCCCTTTCACCAAGGCCAAAAAAAGGTTTAGCTTCTTCCATATAGGTTACTCCTCCAGAACCCCAATAGCAACCAATATTATGGGCCGTTGCTGTCAAATACATGTTCTGAACTGCCATAGCTACTGAAGAAAGTTCCTCCACTTCGGGTACTGATTCTTTTGGATCGCGAGCCATTCCTATTGCGATAATATGGGAAGCTTTCAATGGCTTGGTTGCCAGTTTTTCAAACTTAGACTCATCAAAGTTTCCGGCAGCAGTAGATTTCTCTTTGTAAAGTTCCGACTGAAATGCGGCCAATTTTTTCAATCCCTCTCCTGAAAAAACCACAAACCTCCACGGTTCAGTAATCCGGTGTGTTGGAGCCCAGTTGGCATTCTCCAACATCTCTTCAATAATGGATTGATCAACAGGTTGCTCAGCAAACTGAGTTGGATAAATCGATCTCCTTTTTCTTATTAATTCGGTAGCTTGTGCTTTGTCAAAAACTGGCATTAGTGTCTAAAATTTAGCTTCAATCCAAAATATAAATTACGCGTTGCTGCAGGTTGGAAATACCTTCTTCCAAAAGCATTCAAATCGTTTCCTAAACTATAGGATACATCTAATAGGTTGTCTATACCAACGAATAATTCATAATTAGTTTTCCCTTTTATGTTACCAGAGTAACCCAATTTGGTGTTTATCAGATTATAGGCTCTCGAATAAAATGTATTCTGATCGTTAAGCGGAATTGCATCCGAATAATGGTAGGTCAAGTTGAGGTACAAGCCATTAGAAAAACTAAAGTCTGTTTGAACATTAACTACGTTGGGTGCTGTTCCGGGCAACGCATTGCCGGAAAAATCATCTCCATCATCTACGTAATTCTCGAAACTAAAATCGTGATAAGTATAAGCAAGTTTAGAACTGAGTGACTTTATAAAACCCGTTCCATTCTCAAGCCAATTCATCCATGTTGATAGCTCCAATCCGGATTGTCTCGTTTCTCCTGCATTTCTAAATAAAACCACTCCTTGACCATCTGTAAAAGTGGTGATTGCATCGTTCAAATTGAATTGAAACAAGGCAAGGTCAAAGCTTAATTTTGTTGTTGGGCTACCACGAAAGTTAATCTCATAATTAGTCCCTTTCTCTGATTGCAAACCGCGATTAATGCTGCCTTCATTCGTTCTTACTTCAGTGGTTGTAGGGTTAGATAAACCATTACTTAAACTAAAATGAAGGGAATAGGCATCTCCTAACTTTTGTGATATACCGATTCTGGTCGCAAGAAATGAATCAAACTCCTTTTCGAATTGCTGAGGATTATTGTTGATACGATCTATCGTTCTATTGATATCATAGGTAAGATCATTAAAACTAAGACCAACTGTAAAGGAAGTACTTTCTGTAAGCTCTTGATTGTAGGCAGCAAAAGCTACAGTTTGAGAAATATCAATTTCATCGGCAAAACGTATGGTATCAGCTCTTCCATCAACATTGCCGAAGTTTTTACCATCGAAATAAGAACGCTGGAATTCCAATCCATAGTTAAGACTTCCTGAGCGTTCGTTGATATTCACCTCATTTTCAAACTCCGATCGGAGGCTGAACACCTGCTGTTTATCCCTTTTAAAATCTAGAATAAATGGGTTGACAAACTGATTGGAACTCAACCCCAAATTGGTATTCATATTCCACCCCTTCTGTAGCTCCGTTTCCAACCCTAGCCTTACTAAAAACAACTCATTTTGTAGCGAGGAATTTCTTTCAATACTCCTTGGTCGAGATTGCTGCGGATTCTCATCTCTTTGATCTGGGTTTAACCCACCGGGAATTTGATAATCCAGATTTAAGTAAAGGAAAGAACCCGAAAAAACTGTGGACTCAGAACTAAAAAATCTTGTGTCCACTTCAAAAGTAGAGCGGTCCATAGCATTGTGTTCCCTGTAACCATCAGCCGACTGATCTGACCACTTGAAAGTTAAGCTGCTCTTATCTGTCAATAAATTCGTTCTGGCTGTTAATCGGGTTGTATTGAAGTCACCACGTAAAAACCCAATGGATGTGGCATTAGCATTAGAACCTAGTTTAGTGCTCGAAAGCTTTAATACACCTCCATTACTCGCACCATATGCACTTGCCGATGGGCCTTTCAGAATTTCTATATCATCTATGTTAGACAAGTCTAACAGGTTTAGAAATGTGTTTCCTCCGGGTTCTGTAAAAGGGATTCCATTCCAATAGACCTTAACATTTCTCACACCAAAAGGTGAGCGAATTGAAGAGCCCCTTATAGAAACTCTATAGCTGGCTGCTGCTCTCTGTTCAAAGCGAATACCCGGTATAGTATTTACAGCATTAGTAAGGTTAGTGCCATCAAATCGATTAAGTGTTAATCGATCTATTTTTGATATAGAACCCGGCTGATTCCCTAGAGTACCCTGACTCAAAAAACCTTCCACTTCTACTTCATCCAAAGCCTTAGGGTCTAACTCCATTATCACCAACAAATCCTTGCCTCGATATACTAAGGCCTGAGTCTTATATCCAACAGCTGATATTCTGATTTTGGTATTCTGCCAGTTCGGGATATTGGCAGTGCCATCAACTCCGGTTGATATACCGGATTGATCTGATAAATTCACAATGTTAACACCTGCTAATGGTTCTAGATTCTCAGACTTAACTCGAATGGTCTGCCCATGAATTTGAATCATGAAGCAAAAGAAAACTAGAGGAAAGACGATCTTATTCAATTGGGCTGAATTTAGGGTTTGCAAATATGAATGATTAAAATCGAATAGAATTTGCCGTTAGTCATAAACGTCTTCAAATGACAAAACTCTTCAACTCAAAAGCAGATTTAGAATCTGCATTAAAAGACCGCTCCATAAGAAGACTAAGAATTGGAAATAAGGTTTTGTGCTTGATTAAAAACCAAGACTCTTTTCACCTTGTAGATGGACTTTGCCCACACCAAAAACAAAGATTAGATAAAGGAAACCTCAATGCTTTTGGAGAAATCATTTGTCCTTTACATTTTTATCGTTTTAACCTTAAGACGGGAAGAGAGGTCAATAGATTATGTTCTGATCTAGCTGTTTATCCATTAGAGATTAACCAAACAGGTGTTTTCACCAAGATCTAGACATATTCTTTCGCCTTTCTACTTAGAACACTAGACTCATTCTTTTTGGCCAGATCGACTTACATCCTAGACCCTGTAGAACCCAAAAAACGTATTCTATCATTAGATATTCTAAGAGGGGTTGCCGTTTTAGGCATTGTGGTGATGAACATTCAAAGCTTCGCTATGCCCTCAGTTGCTTATAGCAACCCTACTGCATACGAAGGACTATCTGGTTACGATCTCTATGTTTATCTAGGCAGTTATATTTTTGCCGATCAGAAATTCATGAGCATCTTTTCTATGCTCTTTGGTGCAAGTTTGGTGATGCTTTCTCAAAAAGCCCGCAAAGAACACTTGAGGTCTACGGATCTGCAAAACAGAAGACTCATTTTTCTAGCCTTCTTTGGACTCGTTCATGCTTACCTGATTTGGTATGGCGATGTCCTCTTTATGTATGCCATATGTGGTTTTGCTATGTTCATTTTTAGAAGAAAGAAATCTGTGGTTCAAATTAGAGTAGGCATTGCTCTCTTAGTTGTTGGTTCACTAATAAGCCTTCTTTTAGGTTATACTGTGCCTTTTTGGGAACCGGGTGAATATGAGGCTACCAAAACTCAAATCTGGACACCTAACGCTGAAGATATTGCAAGAGAAATAGAATACTACAGAGGGGCTTGGGAAAAACAGATTTTGTTTAGAGCGCCTCAAGCTTTTGGTTTACAAACAACCGTCTTTGTTTTCGAAAATTTCTGGAGAATTACTGGCCTCATGCTAATTGGCATGGCGCTCTATAAGAGGAACGTTTTTAAGGCGAAACAGTCGACCAAATATTACATTAAAATGACCTTTTACGGTTTAGGAATTGGCTTGCCTCTAGTATTGGCAGGAGCCTTCTTTAATTTCAATTACGACTGGGATTTTAGACTAAGCTTTTTCTTCATTTCGCAACTGAATTATTGGGGTAGCATCCTGATGGCTCTGGGCTATATAGGTATCATCATGCTCATCTGCAAAGGCGCAAACAAGAGCGTACTCTTACAGCGTTTTGGCGATGTTGGTAGAATGGCGCTCAGCTCTTACTTAATACAGTCCATCATACTCGGCTTTGTTTTTTACGGACATGGCTTAGGTTTATTCGGAGATATAGAAAGATCTGTTCAGGGCATTATGATCCTAGGCATGTGGGTAGTAAACATTGTATTTGCCTGGCTTTGGCTTAGTAACTACAAATACGGCCCTTTTGAATGGGCCTGGAGGTCTCTTACTTATGGTAAACTACAACGCCTAAGTAAAGACTAACCGGTATAAGAACCTGCGTCTATCAATTCATCTTGATCATTCGCCTTCACGGCATAGTTGAATCCTTTATGGATGCCATAAGCACCATATTCACCTGTCTTGGAAAGGGCTAAAAAACCTACTTGCAACTCCTTGTAGTTATTTGGGTACTTCTTAATGATACGTTCTACCGCAGCTTGACAAGCTTCCATTGGGGTTAAGCCCTGGCGCATGAGCTCCACAATCATATGCGCTCCGCAAATCTTGATCACAAACTCTCCTAGTCCTGTAGCTGTGGCTGCACCAATTTCATTATCAACATAAAGACCGGCACCAATTATTGGAGAATCTCCTACCCTTCCATGCATTTTCCATGCCGCACCACTTGTAGTACAAGCGCCTGATAAGTTTCCATTTTCATCAAGGGCCACCATACCAATGGTATCATGGTTCTCTACATTTATCTTAGGTTTATAGTCTTGATTCTTTAGCCAATTCTTCCAAGCCTTTTCCGATTTCTCAGTGAGTAAATTCTCCTCTTGAAAACCGCTGTCCAAAGCAAACTTTTTGGCTCCTTCCCCAACTAACATCACATGTGGTGTATCATCCATGACTTTTCGAGCAACAGATATTGGGTGCTTGATATCCTGAAGAAATGCCACTGAACCGCAGTTCTCATACTCATCCATAATGCAAGCATCTAAGGTTACTTTACCATCCCTGTCAGGAAAACCACCTATGCCTACCGTTGTATTATTCGGATCAGCTTCTGTAACCATTACCCCTTTTTCTACAGCATCCACTGCTCTACCACCCTTTTCCAAAACCTTCCAAGCTTCGGCATTTGCTTCCATGCCATGGTTCCATGTAGACACCACAACAGGCTTTTTAACTGGGCTTTTTGGAGCACAAGCAAATGAGGAAACACTTGCCGTTGATACTGCCAAACCACCAAAAACTGTAGACTTCAGGAATTTTCTTCTGTTACTCATGCGGGATAATTTACAATCTCAAAATAGACAAAAGTCAAAGGTTGAGAACAACTGCATCGCAATTTATTTGCGGAATTTGAACTAAGCTTGGCTGTTGAAAAAGACAACCTATTTTTATTCTTTGAGTTAATATGGAGATGAAAAGTTTTGCGCTCGCCTTACTTCTGGTTCTTTCAATCGGTCTACAAGCTAATGAATCAGTAGCTGAAATACCTTTCAAAATTCACAGAGGGCATATTTACATACAAGCCAGTATTAATGGTAGCGAACCTTTGAATGTAGTTTTTGATACAGGTGCAGCCGGAAATGTTTTAAACCAAAGCAAAGCAGAATCTCTAGGTCTAAAGTTTGGTGGTCAACAGTCAGTAAGTGGAGCAAATGGTCAGGTAACGATTAGAATTTCAGAAGACAACGATTTAAAAATCGCTGATGAGATCAACATGAAAAACCAAACTTTTTATCTCACAGACATTTCTCACCTACAAGATGATGATCTTCCAATAGATGCAATAATTGGGGGGAATGTGCTCTTTCGGTTTGTAGTCGAAATCGATTTTGAACAACAACTCATTAAGCTTTTCAATTTTAGAGGCTACAATGCTCCAAATAGCTTTAAAGAACATAAAATTCAGCTATACCCCTATCAAATTCCAATTATAGAAGGCACCTATGTTCTCAAGGACGGAAAAAGCAGAACGGGTTCATATTTAGTAGATTCAGGTGCTGCACTTACCATCAGTATGAACACCCCTGTTGTTAGAAAGGAAAAGCTTTTGGAAAAGGTAAGCCCGAACTACGAATATCTTGGTAAAGCATTAGGCAACGAATCAGTGGAGCTTATTGGCAGACTACCAAAATATCAAGTTCTCGGAGAAGAGTTTACCGCTATGCCTATTCGAATGTCTACTACTAAAAACGGTGTAAGTAGTTATGATAATGTGGATGGTATTCTTGGTCTTCAAATATTAAAACGCTTCAATCTCATCTTCAACTATCGTAAAGGCCAAATGTATACCAAGAAGAATAATAGTTTTGATAAGGCGTGGAGAGAAAATAGAACCGGCCTAAACGTAATCAAAAAGAAAAGCCTGTTGGAAGTAATTGGTGTCGTTCCCAAATCAGCAGCTGATATTTCTCAAATTCAAATTGGCGATTTGATCATTTCAGTAGATGGAAAAGAGGGTTTATCATACGATGAATTCGACATGTACATGAACGAAGTCAAAGACTCTGCAACCATAGTTATTCAAAGAAAGGACAAAAAGATACAAGTCAAGCTCAAACCGTTTAAACTGATCTGATATAAACGTTTCACCACAGACTTACAGCTATTAAAATGCTGAATAAAATCAATTCGATTCACTAGATTTTTAAACTCGCTTATTTTCAGGATATTAGGTGCGTAGATCAATGGGCACACTTTTTTTATCTTACATCATAAGCGCTTTTCGGAACCTACGCAAAAACAAGCTATTCTCCTTAATCAATATTTTAGGCTTAGCATTAGGTATGGCGTGCTGTATCATCATTTGCCAATATGTGATTTATGAAACTAGCTATGATAGGTTTCATCCTAACTACGAGTCTACCTACAGGCTTCAATACAATATGCACGGTGAAGATGGCACATTCCAATATGCTGCAGCCGTTCCTGCTATAGGCCCTGAGTTAAAGTCTAACTTTCCTGAAGTTTTAGAATTCTCAAGGGCTTTTAAAATCAATGGCCTGATCCTGAAGGATGAAATAGCATTTAGGCAAGAGTTACTTATTGCAGATGCCAGTTGGCTACACATGTTCGAATGGAACCTGTTAAAGGGTGATAAAGCAACAGCCCTTAAAGGCCCCGGAAAAGCTGTTATCACTAAAAGTACTGCAAAGAAATTCTTTGGAGAGGAAGATCCATTGGGTAAAGTCATTGACTGGAAAACAGAATGGGTTAAACAGAACGAGTTTATTGTATCCGGAATAATTGAAGATGTGCCTTCTAACTCACATGTAAAATTTGATGTGCTCTTATCTTATCCAACTCTCCTAGGGGCTACGCAATCAAGTCATGAAAACTCGTGGACCTGGTTGGATTTTCATACCTATGTTCAGCTTGAAAAAGAGACAGACTTAGAAGCACTTAAATCAAAGTTAGATGCACATTTAGTCAACATTAGAGGCGAGATATACTCAGAGTACAATTATAGACAAGAATTTGTTTTTCAGCCTTTGGCTGATATTCATTTAAAATCTAATCTTTTAAAAGAACTAGAACCTGAAGAGAATGGAGATGCCGACTCTGTTTATTTTCTAAGTCTGATTGCCGCCTTCATTCTTGCCATTGCATGGATTAATTATATCAACTTGGCTTCTGTAAAATCATTAGAAAGAGGTAAAGAAGTTGGAGTGAGAAAAGTGCTAGGAGCACAAAAGAGTACGATAGTAACTCAGTTTATCTTTGAATCTATCTTGGTGAATTTTATTGCTGCAGTTATTGCCTTCATTATTGTAGCCTTTTCAATTCCTTTTTTCAATGGGCTTACGAATACACAACTAAGGTTAGCGCTAATCATTAATTCGAGCACCTGGCTCTTAGTCGTCTTGATATTTTTATTAGGGGCTGTTTTTTCAAGCCTTTATCCTGCCTTAGTCATGTCTTCATTTAAGCCTATCGTAACGTTAAAGGGTAAAGTGCTTTCTTCTAATCGAGGAATTGTATTGAGAAAGGGGCTTGTGATTTTCCAATTCTTGGCATCGGTAGTTTTAATAGCAGGAACCATTGTCGTTTACCAGCAAATGAAATATGTCAAGAATCGAGATCTTGGCTTTGAGCTTTCAAACACACTGGTATTTGAAGCCCCTTCGAATATTGATTCAGATTCACTCTACAGCGTAAACTATAGAGCATTCAAAAATGAGGCCCTTCGAATACCCAATGTACAAGCTGTCAGTGGCACCAGTCACCTACCTGGTATTGAAATCTTTTGGAATGATCAAGTAAGAAGACCTACTGAACCCATAACTAAAAACAGAACAATCAATGCGGTTGAAATTGATCATGACTATTTTCCAAGCTTTAAAATCAATCTGATTTCAGGAAGAAACTTCAGTAGTACGTTTACAAATGAAAACCAAAAGGTCATCCTCAATGCAGCTGCTGCTGAGTTTTTAGGATTTGAAAATTTTGAATCGGCAATTAATGAAAAACTGATAGTCTCAAGACTAGAAAAACAGATCATCGGGGTGGTAGAAGACTTTAATCAAATGTCTTTGAAAAAAGAGGTTACACCCATTGTATTCTGGTTTAAAGAAGATAATCGTTCTCTAATCTCTATCAAATACCAAGGCAGTAGTGGTGACATTATTCTACCTGCATTGAAAGACCTCTATACTCAGTTTTTTCCAAGGAACCCTGTCGATCACTTCTTTCTGGACCAACACTACAACAAGCAGTACATCAAGGAAGATCAGTTTGGTTCGGTGTTCAGTATATTTTCAATTCTCGCCATTATGGTTTCCTGTCTGGGATTGTTAGGACTTTCTGCCTATACGGCCATTCAGAAAACAAAAGAAATTGGTATCCGGAAAACGCTTGGCGCCTCAATTCTAAATATTCTCCTGCTATTAACAAAAGAGTATATATGGCTTATACTATTTGCTGTTGTTCTCGGTATTCCACTGGTGTATTTCGGAATGGAAAAATGGTTAGCGGGTTTCGCTTACAGAGTTGATATCAGTTGGGTCGTGTTCTTAGCAACTAGTCTACTGGTCGTTTCTGTAGCCGTCTTAACGGTTGGTCTTCAGGTATATAAAACGGCAAAAAGCAACCCTTCTCAATCGTTGCGATATGAGTAATACTCATAAAGCCATGATAAC
Organism: Roseivirga sp. UBA6052; assembly: GCA_002427755.1. GTDB lineage: Bacteria > Bacteroidota > Bacteroidia > Cytophagales > Cyclobacteriaceae > Roseivirga. Next base: position 743,659 of record DIYO01000009.1, on the reverse strand, counting down.
ATAAATTCATCTTTGTCGTAAATTCGCATATGTCTTTAAAGTTTTTCAAAAATGCCGGGCTTCTATTGGTGGTAGCAAGTCTGTTTTTTGCATGCAACCAAGGCAAAGGTGAAGATGATAGAGAAAGAGCTATTAGCTTTTTTATAATGGAAATGGCCGAAGACTATGAAAGCTACTTGGCCAAAGATTTTCAAAAAATTGATGTTGATTTTTTAGAGAATCAAATGGTCATCTATGAGCAATTCGCCATAGTGCAAGACACTACGCAAAGAAGGTTGCAATTGGTGGATAAGCTGAATCTTGAACTTTCTGAAGAATTGAATGAATTCAGAAAGAGCAGCTATAGCATAGACGAAGTAGATGAATTACTTCAATTTAATGCACAATTGGACTTAGTCTTGAATGAGTCTAATGAGTCTCTTGAAAATCAACTCTTAGCTTCTGAAACCGCTGCTCTACATCAACTTAACGAGTTTCTGGGGTTGTATAATCTATCTGTTTTCGCACTTGATTTGAGTGGAGAAAAGAAAAGCTATTACTACCACAAATTTGAGTTGGCAGGAGAAACACGAGAGGCCATTTTTGAAATAGACCATCAAACAGAAGCCATTCTCTCTTATAAGGAAATCGGTTAATCAGAAGTCAGTTATCAGGAAGTCCTAATTTCCAGTTTCTGATTAACTGTTAATACAAGCAGTATGCGACTATTAGGTAACATCATATGGATAGTCTTTGGCGGTTGGGCCATCGCATTAGAATATATCATTGGAGGTATAGCACTGTGTATGACTATAGTAGGTATCCCCTTTGGCGTTCAATGCTTCAAATTAGCGATACTTGGCTTTGCACCTTTTGGTCAAATCCCGGAAAGTAACTCACTATCGGGTTGCTTGGCCTTACCTCTGAATATCGTCTGGTTAATTTTTGGAGGAGTATGGCTAGTACTTACCCATTTTATCTGCGGCATTTTCTTCTGTATCACCATCATTGGCATTCCTTTCGGCATACAACATTTCAAATTGATGGGACTGGCTTTTGCTCCGTTTGGGAGGACTTTATAAACTTAGTTCTCATTTTTGCTTTCTGTGTATTGTGAACACAGCTCGTTGAAATAGTCATCTGATATTCCCCATTCAAAAAGTTCTCGAATTCTGCTCTTGGTTACTGCCCTTGATTCGTCAGAATCAATATCAAAACCCTTTTCCATCATTCTGTTAAAAAACTCCTCCCTTGGTTCCGGCCCTATTTCATCTATCAAATTGAATGGCAGGTTTTTGATCATTCCATAGTCAAGAAAATAACTAAGATTAGACTCGTGACCATTCCAATGTGCTTTCTTACCAATCGATTTATCACCCCACCAAACTTTACCAGCTGTGAAGAACGAATTATAATATATCATCGCTTGTTCATGATTCGAGAGTAAGACCCTAAGTACTTTTACATAATCATACCGAGCGTTGTACTCTTGTAACCATTGATTATTTTTGAAATTCAATACTTGGTGAGTTGTAGCTAGTTTAATTGTTTGGTACAAGTGCCTAAAGTAATGACCAAGTTTTGAAGAGTGACCATCAAAAGGATAATAATCCCAATCAAACTTTATTGTCTCTTCTCCAACTTTAAGTTTGAAGCTTACCCAGTGGTTATTTGGCTTGGAAGAATACTTCTTCTGACATTTTCTCAATTTCCTTATGATGAAGTCAACAAGAGATGAATTAAAATCTTCGGTGTAGTATTTAGACCCTTTATCTCTTATCTCATCCACTCCAAAAAAGAAAATGATATAGGCTAGTTCTACTTCTTGATTTAGATCATAATCCAATTTGCAATCTTTGAGATTCTCATCTGTCTTAAAATGTTGGATTGAGGCTTTCACAACCTTATATATGATTACAAACTCATCATACATTCTTACAAATGCCTTTCTACCAGTATGTAAACCCGCAATAGAAGTCTCATTAATATTCTCTTTGTGCAGGCGTACCATCTCATAGTACTTACTTTCAAACCTTTCTAATCTGATATCCTCTCTTTGCTTTAGATTAGCTTTAAATTGAACCCAGAATGCCATGAAAGTGAGAATAGCAGCCAAAATTGCTACAAAAGGACCCATTATTCCTCCGATAGTATCTCCTATTGGGCCAGTATTCATAAAATCGTAGGACCTCCAACTAAGCTGTGAAAACCAATATGGAAACCAAAAAATAGGAAGTAGAAGAATTAGAAAAACTCCTAGATATAGCCTAAACTTTAAATCAAATGTTTTATCGTGTGCGTTCATATAATTAAAAATAACGAATAAAATTTATGCGCACTTGGAGATATTTCGAGAGTAGATTCCAAGTATCTTAGCTAAAGATGAACAAACCGGAGTATCTCGACTATGCTGCAACCACCCCAGTTGATCCAAGGGTATTAGAAGCAATGATGCCATACTTTTCTGAAGAATTTGGCAATGCCTCAAGTAATACGCATAGCTATGGGGATGTGGCTCGAAAAGCGGTGAATAAAGGGATTGAGCAGGTGGCCTATTTGATAAATGCACAACCCTCTGAAATCGTCATTACCTCTGGAGCGACTGAAGCCATCAACCTAGCACTTAAAGGGACCTACTGGGCTTATCAAGAAAGAAGCAAGCACATTATCACTGTGAAGACAGAGCACAAAGCTGTATTGGATACTTGTGAATGGTTAGAAACCATTGGTGCTGAGGTAACCTATCTTGATGTAGATAGTGAGGGGATTATCAACTGGGAACAATATGAAGAGGCGCTTTTAGACCAGCCTCTATTGGTCTCCATATTGCATGTCAATAATGAAACTGGTGTTATTCAAGACATTGAAAAAGCCAGCCAAATGGCACATGAAGCTGGGGTTTTCTTTTTTACAGATGCTACTCAATCCTTTGGTAAACTTCCTATTGATATGAGTGAACTTAATCTTGATATGCTCTGCTTTAGTGCGCATAAAGTCTATGGACCTAAAGGAGTAGGTGGACTTTATATAAAAAATGGTATTAAACCCATGCCCTTGATTCACGGGGGTGGACATCAAAAAGGTATGCGCTCTGGCACTTTAAACGTTCCAGGAATTGTTGGTCTTGGTAAGGCAGCAGAAATAGCTGCTTTAGAAATGGATCAAAATTACAAGGTAGCTCAGGCCAAACAGCAAAAGATTGAAACCCAATACTTAAGTGAATTTGGCGCAACTATCAATGGAAAAATAGACCAGCGCACACCTTATATATCTAACCTTAATATCCAGCAAGATGCTGATGATTTTATTCTAAAAAATAGAAGCAAACTAGGTGTAGCTACAGGCTCAGCTTGTAATGCAGAGGTCATCGAAAGTTCTCATGTATTACGTGCAATGGGAATTAACGAACCAAATTCTATTCGTCTCTCTCTCTAATATTATTTACGGAGACTTATTGTATGTAGACTTATTGTATGCTTCTATCGATACTTGCTGAGTGCAAGAAGATGATATTCTTAAAGTTTTCGGTCAGCGCATCAAACAGCTCAGATTAGCCAAAGGCTGGTCTCAAGAAAAGTTAGCTGAAAAAACCGGCTTCCATAGAACCTATATTGGAATGGTAGAAAGAGGTGAAAGAAATATTAGCCTAAAAAATATTCAAATTCTTGCCGTCTCATTTGATATAAACATGCAAGACTTATTCTATGATCAAAATCGACCAAGCATTTAATCCTGAAACCAAAAGCATCTATAGCTTTTACCAAAACCCAGGAATTGGCTACTACATACCTCTTTACCAAAGACCTTACAGTTGGGATAAAGATAATGTAGAGCAATTATTAGACGACATTGGGAAAGGGGTGGAAAATATGCTCACCAACGAAAAAGATGAAATTAGATTTCTTGGAACAATCATTTCAGTAATTGAAACTAATAAAAGCAGTATTGAGCCTCAAGATCCAACTGGTTTACCTGGAACTATAGAAAATATAATTGATGGGCAACAAAGATTATCTACAATATCGATGCTTTCTGTGCTTCTATATTATTCAATAAATGCCTTGCAACAGCAACTTCTTAAGAAAGAAGAGGTTAAGCACGATATTGATGAAATATGTACAAAATGGAAAAACAAGCTAATTACAATCTTCTCTCTTGATTTGGAGAGAGGAAAACCATCACGAAAACCAAAAATTATAAGAGGAAATAAAGACGCATGGACAAAAGATGGTGAATTAAGTCAATATTATAAATCACCTGTAGCGAAGTACCTTGCTTTAGGGGTTCAGAATTTGGAGGAAGAAAAACCTAAACTTCCCAAAACCACAAAAGATAAAGATGATAAAGTACATTCGAATACACGCCTATTCAAATCATGGATCTCATCTACGGTACAAAAGGCTCATATAAATAATGATGATGATTTTCCTTCCGCAAAACTGATTTTAAAAAAGTTTGATCAAGATCATTTATGGGACTATGAAAGAGAAAATATTGAAAAAATTGTCAATGATAAATCTCATATACTCTCTGATAAAATCTCTCAACTAGTACAAACTGTTGCGGCTTGTCACTATTTATTAGATAGATGCTGTTTTACATCAATTCAACCAAAAAATGACGATTGGGCTTTTGACATGTTTCAATCATTAAATGCTACTGGAACTCCATTAACAGCTATTGAAACATTTCATCCTATTGTGGTTCAAACAGTTAATGAGAAAGAAGGAAGCTATAAAAGATCAAATGCCGCTTTAAGTTTTAAAAAAGTGGATGATCTATTTAAAGACACAAAAACTGCAGCCCAAAAAAGTAAACTATCTAATGATTACCTTGTCGCTCTTAGACTAATAATTGACGGCAGTAAACTCGAAAGTCATTTCAGCAAACAGCGGAAGTGGTTAACTGACCTTTACATAAATAAATGCAGCAACTACGAGGAAAAGACTTCCATTGTCAATTTTTTTGGTAATTTCTCAAGTTTCTATAAAGATATATGGCTCCTATATGATGGTAGTGATAACGCGATCATTGATAAAATTAAAGGAGACGATGATTCAGAATTGGCATCTTTACTAATTCTATTTCTAAAAGAGAGTAATCATAAGATGGCAATTACCATATTAGGGTTTTTCTACAGCCATGTTATAGAAGGTAAAAGCGGATCAATCAAAGACTTTATAAATTCGGTGAAGCTGATTACAAGTTTCTATATTCTTTGGAGAAGTACAAAAGGCAATTCTGGTTTAGATAATGTATATAGAGAATTTTTAAAGGGAAAAGAAGGCCAAGTTTCAGCACATAACCTACTGGAAACCGGTGGATTTGAAGTTAACGACCTTAAAAAATACTTTATTGATGTACTTAAGAACAATAAAATCATATCTGAAACCGATTGGATTAATAAGGCATCAAAAAATTTGAGATACTCTAATATCAAAACCATATGTAAATTCTCGCTATTCTGCGCATTTCATGATACTATACCAGATGGTGATACAGGTCTTATGAAAAAAGGTACTAAGAACTGTAATCCGTACCTAACGTTGGAAAAATGGGTTTCTAAAGATTTAAAAACTATTGAACATATAGCGCCAGAAACCAAAACTAATTCATGGTCAAGCGATTTATATGATGAAGACGAGGCTTTTCATCTAGTTGGAAATTGTACATTACTCCCAATTGACTTAAATGCCTCAGCTGGCAATAAGAGCATAAAAGAAAAAATGCTTTACTACAAACATGTCTCTGAAAAAGACATAACTGAGCGCAAAGAATTATCAAATGCTGCTAAAGCCTTAGGAGTAACGCTTTCCAAAGAAACAATAGAACTTCTAGAAAAATGTAGTTACAATAGTCACTTAGAAAGTACTATCAAGATCAACGAATCACAAGATTGGGATAAGGATTTCGTTCGGACAAGAACCGAACGTATTGCCACCCTCACTTATAAAAATATAGCAGAGTGGCTTAAATGAAACAACTAGCACGACCCACACCTTCTACAGCCAGTATTTCATTTTACCTAGTGGCTGAATTAGCCTAAAAGGGTAACGGTAATAATTACCTTACTTAATAGAAATCTCCCGTTTGAGTTTGGCAAATCCCCACGATGCTTAAAAGCTATTTAAGAGTAGCTTCATTTGAATTATGAGGTATTGACGCGTCCTCCCAATATTGATTAAAAAGATCTAAAAAAGCATGATAATAATTAACTTCTATATCCAGATTATTCTTGAATCTTACCACAACATTTTCCCAACCAAACTTATACTTTTTATGATGGTCATCATAGAGTCTAACAAAAAGTTCTTTATCAACAAAGGACATTCTAAAAATTGGCAGGCTATCATAAACACGAATTTCAAAATTGCTATATTTCTCACCGAGAGCCACCAGTTTCTGAATGTGATTCCAAGAAGGCTTAGCCTGACTTCCCCTTAACTTTTGAAATGCCTGTGATTTTGGAGAGTCTGGATTGAACAATAAAAACTTGAATTTTATTCTTTGATTTTTAACCTTCGATTCAAGAAGGTTAAAAGTTCCATCTTCTAACCACTTGGATGCCTGGCCACCAAAAAATTTTATCTCTCCTTCAGCGCGATTTATTATGCTGACAGGTTCGGCTATTGATCCTTTTAGCTTTATATAGGCTTGAGAAAAACCAACGGAATTTAATATCTTCAAATCTTCATTATTTTGATCATTGCTATTATCTCTATTAGTAATGAGATACATAGTATACAAAAGAGCAATTACCAAAGCCGAAATAATTAAGTTTCTAAAATCAATTTGATTTATCTCATTCTTGATGATAACCTCAATTATAGAACCAACCAAGCCGCCTAAAAACAGTACTCCCATTGTTTTGTAAATTGGTCCTACAGAATTATTTTCTTTTGTTTTCATGAGTTGGTGTGGAAAAAATTTTATACAAAACAACTAGCACAACCCACACCTTCTGAGGCTAGTATTTCATCCTGCCAGGTGGCAGTATTACGTTTGCCTTGTGTGCGCTGTGTACGTAAATAATGTTCTTTTTTAATGGCAACTACTCGTTCTGGTTTGGCCAATTCACCTAAGGTCTCTGAGTCCATCCAAGTATAGCCATCCTTTTCATATTCTTGCGCTTTCGCAAAAAGTGAGGGATGCGTTTCTAACAACCAAACCCACTCTATCTTTTGCTGAAAGAAACAAAAGAAGCAGCCTGAGCGACTTCGGCTATAGACGCCTTTCTTAGGCTCTCCATTGATCTCAACCTCATATTCTAAGGGCTCGTAATATGCAGGTCTTCCTACTCCAGCCTCTTCTAGCAAAGCCCAAATGTCTTCTAGTTTAAGGTTCTCCTCATTGTCAATTAATGGAAATTCATCCAATTGACCCACAGGATAATCAGTATCCTTTAGCATTCGGAAGACTACATGATTGAATAGTTTTGTATTCACGTCAAGTAGTGCTTTCACCTTTTGCTTTCTTGTAAACTCTTGAGATAAAGGTTGGTCTATTAGCTTTTGTAGGCCTTCCCATTCATAAGCTTCTGCCAATTCAAAGTAGACTTCCTTTAGTCTTATTAGGTTTTCAAGTACATACTTTATGACATCTTCACTCCATATATTCTGCCTAAAGGGAAATATAGATTGAACATTTTGTCGCTTAGAAATATAGCCTTCTCTGTCTTCATCTCCTCTTATACCCACGTATGAGATTGTTGGTCTATCTCCAATAAAACTTTCAAAGGGTTCAAGTTTTAATTTCTTCGTACACCAACGTGCTGTGTTAGATGGAAGGTATCCCCCATATTCTTCTAAAAAGTGGTCAAAAGGATTGTCAAAATGTGTCTCTTCTAATGGCTTAACCGCCATAAACTCGTGTAATCCTTTACCCAAATAAGTCTTAAGCTTTTGGATAAAATTTGTCGTTTCACTCAGCTCTTTACCTGTATCAGTAAAATAGTAGTCGATATTTAATTCGGGATAAAGCTTGTTTAAGTAAATGGCGAGCGCTGCACTGTCTTTCCCCCCTGAAATGCCTAAAACATGCCTTATACTCATAGTTTCTTTTGCAGTAGTTTTAATAAAACGGCCTTAGAAATGCCTTTGTGCTTATCTAAGATACTCAAAATTTCCTTCTCTATTTCGCTCGCCTTATTAGCATCTTTTTGAGATAAAGTCACTTTATCTTTGATGGGGTTTCCCTCTGCTTGGTGCACTTCGAAATAGAATACTTCGTCTTCCTTCCTTTCTTCTTTTAATTGCTGAAGAGGAATTTGTTTTTCTAAATCGAGAATAGCCTCCGGTAACCTGTCGAGTAGAACTGGTTCTTCATCATCAGACAGTTTGTGGATGTCTTTACCAATCACTGCATCAGAAATACTGATGATATAATGATCCCTTTCCTCAATCCTGGACTTTATTCTTTTGCTCAATACTTTCTGCTTAGCCGTAAGCATGTGCTCTTTGATTTTAGCAAATCGCTTGTGCAATAATGCTTGATATTCTTCAAACGCTAATGACTTCTTTGAAACAGAACTTACCAAACTAGTTTCAACCCGTTCAACTAATTCTTGAAAAGCCGTCCTAATCTCATAAATGGCTTCATTCAATTGAGACACAAACCGCTCTACTGCCCCATTATCACTTAGGTTGATTTCATTAAAACCAAGTGCGGCTGGAAACTCTTTTAGTAAAGCTTGTTCTGGGTCTTTAGCATTCTTAATGGCCTCTCTCAATTGAAGTGCACTTTTGCTCAAACGTTTGGTTTGCTTGGAATACTCCGGAAGCTGGTTATAGAAAATAAAGAAGTTGCTAAAGATCTTGATAAAGGACTCCTCTTTGCCTTTAGTGACATCATCTAACCCCGTGATCTCTTTGTACTTATTGAAGAGGTCTACTTTTACCCCTTCAATTTCATAGGCTTTGATTTGATAGGCCTCAGGCTTCTTGTGAACTAAATCAAGTACTTGAGTAGTGAGATAAGGAATGTAGCCTTGCTCGCTATGGAATAGCGCGTAATCTTGTTGCTTAACGATTAAAAAGATAGGCACCCAGTAATCAATAAACCCTCTTTTCAATTTGAAAGGAGGTTGTTCTAATATTTGATAGAAATCAGAAAGGGTTCGTTTTTGATGAGTCGACTCTTTCAAAAACTCCAGGGACTTCTCCCAAAGTGGGGCAAAACTATCATCACCCACAGGCTCACCCAAAAGCCATTGTCCATTCTCTTGTCTGTGGATTCCTGTTTTTTTAAGTAGAGATAGATAAATGGTTTTTTCAGGTGGATATTTAGAATCAGGAAATCCAAGCTCCGCCTCATGTGTTAAAGAAAGTAACTGATCTAATAATTTCTTTCTCGCTGTTAAAATGGGGCCACTCAACAATTCCTTGTTTACCATCTCATTTCTGTAAACCGGAATATTGGTATAAACAGCGTCTGCTAATGTTGAAATCAGTGCATTCAGGTTTCGATAGGAGTTAACTTGAACTATCTTTCCTTGGCTCCACCAAGCACATGCACTCTTGTCAAATAGACCTTTCATTACCAATGATTTCAATTCATTGATAGAGTGCTCTTTTTCTTCTACTAAAATCTTCTTTGCCCACTGATCATCAGCATCATTTTTCAAAACATGATCGAAGATCATAATTTCAAAAATGAGCTTTCGTAGTTCTTGGGTCCTTATAAAGTCAACGAATAAATGAACAGCTGAATGTTCTGATGATTTCTCTGCAAAATCAAACTCATTTTCATCAGAGAAAAGAACATGTATAAAGCCATCCACCTCATTCACAGGCTCTATAAGCTCTCCAGTTTCTGTTATATCTAAGAGATTAAACTGAAAATACCTCGGTGTTCCTTTTAGATACTGTACTCGTTTTGCGGGGACCAAATTCAAATCTAAGTATTCCTTCAAAAAAGGAACGACTTCCTTAACAGGCTGTAATTCACTTCGAGCCTTCGAATAAGCAAACTCAAAGTCGAGGTCTGTGCCCGATTGAAAGAATAGTTTATTCTTAGCCCTGAAATATTTAATGATCCTTTGCGAGACGAGTTTGTCGATTAGGCTTCGAGCATTTTCAATGCTCATCGCCTCCTCAGCATAATTAGCCAAGGTTTCTTTATCCAGCAGACCAAGTGGTTTAGCAAAGATTGAAACCAAGCCAATCACTTTTACTAGATCAATAAGATCATCGGTCTCTGAATTATTCAGCGTTTCAATTTGGTCGATTGCCTCCTCAATAGACCGCCAGGTAGATTTATGTGGATTTGTATCTGGGTCTTCTAGCTCAGAAGTAAGATTCTCTACCAGGTAATCAAATACTTTTCCTAAGTGGTACGTCCCTTTAGCATTGAATTGAGAAATGGCGTTTTCTTCTTCAGAAGCTAAAAAAGTAAAGAGAGACCGTTCATTCTGTCCGTACTTCTGCAAGGCCTGCACTAAAACATAGGCCGATAGGTAATCCAAAGGGAAAAGTTTCTGAGCTAAACTCCAATCCAAATTTTCGGCATTGGAAAGTAGTTTGGATTTATTGATGGTCGCAAAAATCTCTTTCTGCTTTAGAGCTTTAGCAGGTTTCTTATTGAAAGAAGTTATTCTTTCTGCCGATAATAGAAGCAGTTGCTCAACTGGTTCATCAAATGCAATATCAATGATTCTTCCACGTACCTTATCCCATTCTTGCTTTTGGTCTACTGAAAGGTTCTTAGCATAAGCAGCAAAGTTTTGGTGTAGGGTCGTAATGAATACTACCTGTCGATTTGGGTCATTGGCAAACTCAGCTAATTGTTGAATGAAGTAGAGCTCGTTTTCAGGATCTGTCTTAGCTGCATACTCCAAAAATTTACCAAACTCATCGACCAATAAAACAAGTACTTGGTTCTTTGAATTCAGTTTAGAAGATTGCTGTTCAAGTTTTTGGATGGTCTCTTTTGCTGTAGCATTCCTTGAAATGCCTAGCTCCTCGTTCAGTGTTTCTCTAAATGAGTCATAGTCACCAACAAGTTTCAGAAAATTAAACTCTTTCAGTCCATTGAATTGGCCATTCAGTTGCTCAAAATAGTAATGCTCACCTTCTAAGTTTTTTTCTAGGGCCCATAGAAAACTTGACTTACCTGTTCCATAAGAACCAATGATATTGAAAGCGTGATGACCAGTCTTATAGTTGGCTAATATCCTTTTGAAAACCTTCTGAGCATTTGGGGTCGAGATATAGTTAATGTCTCTTTCCTTATCCCTTAAGATGTTTGTTGAAGTAGTATAATTAGCCATAGTACTCGTTTAACACCTCCCACTTTGATTGCATTCCTTCCTTCACTTGAAGTTCCTTTCTTCCTGCATCTTCTTTGTACACTAGATACTCTGGAAAAAGTGCCTGAATTTTTTCTATCTGCTTTTCAACTCCCTCCTTATTACATGCAAATGCATCGGCAACTTCTTTCTGTATCTCTCCAAATGAAATCGAACGATCCTCTATCTCAGAAACATTAAAAGCGTCTAGAATACAAAAAAGAAAAATATGAACAGGAATGTCCTCTCGTTCTAATAACTGTAATTGATACTCGCCCTCGGCTGTTTCCATAACCAAATTGAGATCGATAAAGATTGAAGCCAAATCATCTTCTATATCACGCTTATTCTTGCTTGTTCTGATATAGTTCCTCAAAAATACCTTCAAGTCTGTATCCAATGTTTTCTCAGCTACATTCTCATTGTTTTTGTCAATATAGTGCTCTAAAGAGCGCTTGAGTTGTGCTACTGAAAACCTCCCTGTCAAATGTGTTTTTCGAAACTCATTGAACACATATTTATAGATAGACGCATGGTTCGTTTTAACAAGTTGATATTGGAGTAACCATAAAGTACCAATATCTTCAAGAAAAGGATCTTTACCCTTCTCATCATGAAATAAGTAATCACTTATTTCAGTATCATTCATTCCGAACGCTTGGGACCAGTAAGAAATGGCTGATACCATATTCTTTCCTACACCTAAGGTTACTGTGGCATCCTCAGTAGTACGATTCTGTCTAAAATCATATCCTTTTTTTAACCAAAAATGTCTGCAGTGAAATGATTCGTGTCCCGAGAAGCGCATTGTCAAAAGTACAATCTTGGTACGTCAATTGGAAGACCATTAAACACTTAAATAAAAAAGCCAACTCCTTTTGAAGTTGGCTTTGAGTTTTAACCCTACCTACGTTTTCAACTTCGGTGGGCGAGCTTCACTTTGTAGAGACATGGTGAATGTCATCATGTCTAGACTGGTGATATTTTTCTGAAGAGGAGGGTATCCACCCCCTAGCCCCCGCCAGCGGGGGATATTATGCAAAGAAGTAAGGGAACTTACCTTCTTTGATCATAGTATCTGCTACTTGTCTTCTGAGTTCTTTGGTGTTTACCAAATCCATCTTAGTCCAACGCTTAAGACCCATCAGCATCACTTTTTGCTCGTCACCTTTAGTGAATGAAGCAATGGCTTCTTTAGCAGCTGAGTTGATTTTGTCTACTGCTTGGCTCATGTAGATCTGAGTCATAGCGATGTAATCTGAACATGCTTCTTGGCCTCTTAAGCTTACCAACTTCTCTGTTCTTAAAATTGATGATTCAACTGCATAGATTTCGATGAGAATATCAGCAAGGTTCATCATTACTTCCTGCTCATCCTCAATTCGATCTTGTAAAGCCATAGCCGCTTTACCACCTACCATCAAGAATACTTTCTTTAAGTTCTTCAAGACTTCTTTTTCTGAAGCAAAAAGCACAGACTTATCAATAGTTGAGAAAGTAGGTACAGCTGTCAACTCTTTAGACACTGCCATAGCTGGTTCGAACATGTCAAGCTCACCTTTCATAGCTCTTTTCAAGATCATACCTACCATCAACATTCGGTTGATCTCGTTGGTACCTTCATAGATTCTAGCAATCCTTGAATCTCTATAGGCTCTTTCCATTGGAGCATCAGCTGAGAAGCCCATACCTCCATAAATTTGAACTCCTTCATCAACCACATAATCCAATACTTCAGAACTATGGATTTTACCAATCGCACACTCAATAGCAAATTGCTCTACACCTTTCAGTTTGGCTTGCGCATCGTCCATACCTGAGGCAATCAGGTCTTCAATCTTATCTTCAATATTCTGTCCCGCTCTGTAATCTAGAGACTCTGTGACATAAATACGTGAAGCCATTTCGGCTAGCTTACTTTTAATAGCCCCAAAACTTGAGATTGGCGTATTGAACTGCTTACGCTCATTTGCATATTGTGTAGCCTGAGAGGTAACTGTTCTACATCCACCCAAAACACCAGCTCCTAATTTAATACGGCCAATATTTAGGATATTAACAGCGATTTTGAATCCATTCTCCCTTTCTGAAAGCATGTTTTCAACTGGTACCTCACAGTCATTGAAGAACACCTGACGAGTAGAAGAACCCTTGATTCCTAACTTCTTCTCTTCCTCATTCATTGTGATACCACCAAATGATTTCTCTACGATGAAAGCAGTTAGGTTCTTGTCATCTTCAATCTTAGCGAATACAATAAATAAATCTGCGAATCCTGCATTCGAGATCCACATTTTTTGACCTGTAATCTTGTAGTGAGACCCATCTTCTGAAAGCACCGCTTTTGTCTTTCCTGAATTAGCATCTGAGCCAGCGTCTGGCTCAGTCAAACAGTAACAAGCTGCCCATTCCCCAGTCGCTAGTTTAGGGAGGTATTTTTGCTTTTGCTCTTCATTACCATAGTAGAGTATTGGTAATGTTCCAATACCTGTATGAGCCCCATACGTTGTAGAGAAAGAACCTGCAGCACCAATAATATCAGCTATGAGCATTCCCGAGTTAAAGCTCATGCCCATACCACCATATTGCTCAGGTACAGAAATCCCTAGAAGACCTAATTCGCCTGCCTTCTTAAAAATATTCGGAACCAAGTCCGGTTCTTTCATTCCATCGATACGCTCCACATTTGGCGTAATCTCCATATCGATAAAGTCCTGGCAAGCTTGTGCCATCATTTTCTGTTCCTCAGAAAATTCCTCCGGAATGAAAACTTCGTGTGCTTCTGTTTCTCTGACGATGAATTCACCGCCTTTAATTGATTTCTTTTCTTCTACTGCAACTGACATGATCCTATTACTTATACTTTCTTAATTCAAAAACTCATAGATACCTGCTACTCCTTGGCCTCCACCAACGCAGGCTGTCACCATTCCATATTTGGAATTCCTTCTTCTCATCTCGTTAAAAAGTTGAACCGATAGCTTCGCTCCTGAGCAACCTAATGGGTGACCTAAGGCTATAGCACCACCATTCACATTAAGTTTATCTCTATCCAAATCCAATTCTTTGATTACTGCTAAGGACTGAGCCGCAAACGCTTCATTCAATTCGATCAAATCAAGATCACTTTGCTTTAAGCCTGCTTGCTTTAATGCTTTCGGCACAGCTTCCACAGGTCCAATACCCATAATTCTTGGGTGAACTCCCACAGCCGTATAAGTGACCATTCTAGCAATTGGCTCAAGGTTTAATTCCTTCACCATTTTCTCAGACATCACCATTACAAAAGATGCTCCATCAGAAACAGGTGAAGAATTACCTGCTGTAACCTGACCGCCTTGAGCAAATACTGGTCTTAATTTCCCAAGAACTTCAAGAGATGTATCTCCTCTTGGGCCTTCATCACGATCAACGGTATAAGACTTCTCATGAATCTTACCATCAGGTCCAACCACTTTGTCCTTCACATGAATTGGTACAATCTCGTCATTGAACAGACCAGCGGCTTGTGCTTTCACGGCTTTTAAGTGAGAATCCAAGGCAAATTGATCTGCCTCATCTCTATTGATATTGAATTCATTGGCCACTTGCTCAGCCGTTAAGCCCATACTCAAGTAGTAATCACTATGCTCAGTAGCGAGCTTATAGTTCAATGCTGTTTTATAGCCCATTACAGGAACCATGCTCATAGATTCCGTACCTCCTGCAATGATACAATCTGCAGTTCCTGCGTGTACTCGAGCTGATGCCAAAGCAATCGCTTCAAGCCCTGAGCCGCAATATCTATTTACCGTAACACCCGGTACTTCGATAGGTAGTGAAAGCAAAGAAATCATTCTTGCCATCTGCATTCCTTGCTCCGCCTCGGGGACTGCATTTCCAACAATTAAGTCATCCACTCTGGTGGCATCCAAACTTGGAACCTGGCTAACCAAATGCTTGATTACATCTGCAGCCATATCATCCGGACGAACTGTCTTTAAGACAGATCTCTTCCCTCTACCGACTGCTGTTCTATATCCTGCAACTATATATGCGTCCATAATTCAGTTCTAAATTTTAAATGATGAGTGTTTAGTTTCTAAGTGGTTTACCCTTGAATAAGATCGAATGAATTCGCTCGAGAGTCTTTGGCTCAGCCGTTAACTCTACAAACATTTGTCTCTCCAAATCCAGTAAATACTGTTCCGATACATTTTGAGGATAAGTGAGGTCTCCTCCACACATAATCCAACCTAGCTTCTTAGCAATTTTGGCATCATGCTCAGAGATGTAATTACCCAGCAGCATACCGTTTATTCCAGCCTCGAATAAAGCTAGACCAACTCGGCCATGAACTTTAATATCTGTTCTTTCAACTGGCTGTGTATAACCTGCTTCGTGCAGCTCAAGTACTTTTGCTTTAGCATCTGTAAGCAACCTTTTACGGTTTAATGTAATGCCATCTTGAGGTCTCAAAATGTTCATGCCGCGAGCTTCTTCAGCAGATGTCGCTACTTTGGCGGTAGCCATATTCATAAAGGCTTCTTGAAGCCTGTTTAATGCAGCATCTCCGGCAACTAAGGAATCAGCCATTCTAAGCGTCAACTCTTTAGTTCCACCACCACCTGGGATCAAACCTACGCCTACTTCGACTAAGCCAATATAGGTTTCAGCATGTGCTTGTATGGCATCGCAATGCAATGAAAGCTCACAGCCTCCGCCAAGCGTTAAACCTGCAGGAGCAGATACTACCGGGATTGACGAAAACTTCGCTCTCTTCATAGTATTCTGGAACTGTGCTACCATCAAGTTGATTTCATCGAACTCTTGGTCGCCAGCAAACATGAAGAGCATGGCTAGGTTAGCACCGGCAGAGAAGTTTTCACCTTCATTTCCGATTACTAATCCTTTATAATCTTTCTCAGCCATGGAGATTGCGGTTTCAATACCTTCAATCACCTCTTGGCCTATGGCATTCATTTTGGTGTGGAATTCTAAGCAAAGTACGTCATCTCCAATGTCAAATAGAGATGCTCCAGCATTACCCCATACTTTATTCGTTTCACGGATATTCTCAAGAATAACAAGTCCTTCAGTTCCTGGAATTGTCTTGTAAGACTTGGAAGGAATATCATAGTACTTCTTAATACCATTCTCAATTTTGTAGAAAGAGTCATTACCACCTTCCAGCATTTCATAAACCCATGCTGCAGGTTTCAAATCCATTTCTTCCATTTGAGAAACCACCTTCTGAACTCCCAATAAGTCCCAAGTATCGAATGGTCCCATTTGCCAAGCAAAGCCTGCACAAACCGCTTGATCTATTCTGTATAGCTCATCGGAAATCTCAGGAATTCTGAAGGTCACATATTTGAAGGTATCGTAGAATGTTCTTCTATAGAATTCTCCAGCTTTATCATCAAAGTTGACAAGAGTTTTTACTCTAGTCTTTAGATCTTCAACATCCTTAACTGCCTCAAGTGCTTTGAATTTAGCCTTTGTTCTAGGTCCATACTCGAAGGTCTTAAGGTCCAATTCTAGAATGGTTTTTTTACCATTCTCGTCTTTAGTCTTCTTGAAATAACCTTGGCCAGACTTATCTCCAAACCAACCATTCTCATGAACAGTCTTCACAATATTAGGAAGTACGAATGCTTCTTTAGACTCGTCATTCGGAAGACCAGCATAAAGGTTGTTTGCTACATTCACCGTAGTATCCAAACCGACAACATCCATGGTACGGAAAGTCGCTGACTTCGCTCTTCCGATTAGTGGACCCGTCATTCGATCAACCTCTCCTACCGTAAGACCCATATCCTGAATGGTATGCATGGCCGACATGATGGCATAAATACCAATTCGGTTGGCAATAAAAGCAGGTGTGTCTTTACACAATACAGTCTCTTTACCTAAGTAAAGGTCTCCATAGTGCATTAAGTAATCTATGATTTCAGGGTCGGTCTCTGGACCAGGAATAATTTCCAAGAGCCTTAAATATCTTGGTGGGTTAAAGAAGTGTGTACCACAGAAATGCTTTTTGAAATCATCGCTCCTACCTTCGCACATCATGTGCATTGGAATTCCCGAAGTATTTGATGTAATGAGAGTTCCAGGTTTTCTATATTTCTCAACCTGATCGAAAACGATCTTCTTGATATCTAATCTTTCAACTACTACCTCGATGATCCAGTCGACTTCTGAGATCTTGGACATATCGTCCTCAAAATTCCCGGTGGAAATTAGGCTAGCAAAAGACTTGTCATAGATGGGTGATGGCTTTGATTTTAATGCGAATTGAAGTGCATCATTAACCACCTTATTTCTCATTGCCGGCTTTTGCTTGTCTTTATCGGATAAATCTCTTGGCACAATATCCAAGAGCAATACCTCCACACCAATATTTGCAAAATGGCAAGCGATTCTAGAGCCCATAACCCCAGAACCTAATACTGCTACTTTCTTTATACTTCTAGACATGTGTTTAGAATATTGATTTAGTATCTATTAATTCGTTAATCTTTGTTGCTACTCTAAAGAATGCTTCTAAGTCTTCCTGCGCAATCGTTTGCTTAACAGCATCATTAAATTTGAAAACAGTATCCTTAGATATTCTTCGCTTTTCTTTACCTAGATCAGTTAAGAAGATTCTCACTGATCTTCCATCATCCGGATCTTTCTGTTTGTAGATCGCTCCCATTTCTTCCATTGACTTAAGCATTCGGGTTAAACTCCTAGCTTCCAACCCCATTAGTGGAGCAATTTTGGTTGCAGGTGTTCCATTAACTGGATCGATATTCAATACCACAAAGGCTTGAGACGTAGTACTATTATGCTTAGCTGCCTCTTGATTGTACATTCTGTAAATCGCGTGCCAGCAAGTTTTTATATGGTGATCTACGGTTTCTTCTCTCTTCATATACTCTATAAGGGTTACGAAAGTAAATAATATTTGTTATGCATGCATACTATTTTTAAAAAATGTTATGCATGCCGAGTAAATTTAATATTTAGATAAAGGAGGTTGAGCTAAAGCTCAGAGACATCAAAGTCCTCGCCCTTGCCAAAAGCGATGAGTTCGTAGAGGTTATAAGATTCAAGAGTATTCACATCTTTAAGTTTGCAATCACCATCTCCCATAATCTCAAGAATTTCGAAATCAAAAGACTCACCAAAATTGGTGAGTCTGAATTTCTTGCCTACCCGTAGATTATTAAAGCTCTTTGCCATTAGTTGTTAAAATCGCCTCGCAACTCTCTGAATCGGTTGCGTGATTCGGATACGAATATACTACCTGGAAACTTGACGAGCACATCTTGATAAACTGCCATAGCATTCTCAAGGTCTTTTTTATCCTCTTCCAAAATCTTTGCTTTTAGGAATAACGCATCATCTCCAAGGAGTTCATAGTAATGTGCCGTATTGATAATTTCTAATGACTCCAAGGCCTCATCGAACCTTCCAAGCTGTCGGAGTGTATTAGCTTTTAAGAAGAGTAACTCATCCACAATGCTATGAGACCCATAAGCCTCCAACATTGTATCCATAGAGACTAAAGCAGAATCAATTTGGTTTTGGAAAATCATTAATTCAATTGAGGCATAATCTTGCATAACAACATCGGTGCTATCAAATACAGTGTTGTTCTTAATAAGGATACTCAAGTCAAGCGCATCGTTAGCAATCTCTCGAGAAGTAGCCAACTTCAAAATATCCAAATTACTTGTGGCCAGTTCAAACTCGCCCTTAAAATAGGACAGCTTGGCAGCTTTCAGCTTTGCTTGATAACCAAGAGGCTGATCCTTAAACAATCGCTCAACCTGACCATAAAGCAAAATCGACTCCCACGGCTGCTTATCTAATAGGTAAATATCTGCCAAATCCATTTTACCTTCTGCTACCACCCTATGCTTGCCAAGCGGTTGACTTAGCATTTCGGTAAGCGTTGCAATGGCTGCGTCAATTTGATTGAGCTGAAAGGCTTGTAATAATGCCACTCTTCTTTTAGCCTCAGCTATACTGTAGACATCTCGAGAGTTTTCCATGTAAACCTCATACTTATCAATAAGAGATACTATGGCAGAGGTATCAATGGGATAAGTAGATTTGGTCACTTCCTCTTCAGATAATAAGGCATATTTTTCAGCCATACGTTTGCTAGGACTTTCTTCAAAATCATTCAATATATAGGCAAAAGCCTTCTGCGCTGTTTTATAATTCTGATTGTTGTAGGATATCATTCCTACCTGAAGAATATTATCTCCATTATTGGCTAACCTACGATCTAGTGCTCTGGCTTGACGCAGCGCAGCTGCGAAATTTTTCTGCTGAAGATGAGTCCAAACTAATAATTCATTAAAGACTGGATTACCAGCTTCTGTTTGTATGAACTGATAAAGAGAGATTTCTAACGTATCTAATTCGGCAGGTTCTGTTAAATAGCGCTGAAGAGAATTCTTCACGTAAGAAATATTTCTTGGTTGTTCTTTAGAGAAGTAGAGATATTCTTGAATCATTTTCTGTTTCTGATTCATCACTCTATAGATGTTAGCTAAGTCTAGCGCAAACATATCTGATCTTCCAATTTTAGCACGTGCTATTTGGTATGTCTCTAAGGCTTGGTCACTGAAACTTTTATTGAATAACACGGAAGCCAAATACCTTACTTCATTAATCTTACTTTCATTGGCAGCTCGAGTAGTTATTTGATCTATTAAAGATTTCAGATACTCATCTTGCTTTTCAAGCTCATTCATGGCTCGGTAGAGGACAGCTTGATCTACAGCAAAATTGGCTTGGGTTGGAAATTCCTTAAGCACACCCTTCATGTACTTCTCTGCTTGTTTAAAATCCTGAGTTGTGATCAAGAGCTTGAAGTAAGTATCATGTATTCTTGGGATGTAGATTCTCTCTTTAGAGAGCTTAATGTATTCAGCCTTGGCTTTATCAGTCTCACCTTGATTGACATATTGTTGGGCAACCAATACAGGATCTATTGATTGAGCAGTTGACAAGAAAGTGAAGACTGCGGATACCGCAATGATCATGAATAGTCTGCTTATCAACACTTTTAACATCTTACTATTAGAATATATTTAATTAAATAAAAATATATAGTCTTTATTAGACTCGTGGATATGTGGAGAACTATTTAATCCACCAATTCACTAAGCTAACGTCTTTTCCTTAACACTGTTTCCACATTTATACAAAAGCTATGTCGTTCATTTTAAGTAGTCTAGCTTTTGTTTGTAGATAACTCAGCACTTAAGTGAATAACTTTCTTTCTATTTCTCCACTGTTGATTGCTTAAGAATGAAAAGTGAATAAGTAGACACTTATCTCAATCTTAATGTTTAGTGTTTAAGTAGATGTGGATTGTGTGAATAACTCCATGCTTTATTCACTTCTAATGCACACCTAAAAAGAGATATTCCTGTCCACTTGTTCCCATCGTTTCCGGACTTCAATTACTCGTGTTTTATAGAAATCATCGAAGTGATAGTAGGCTGGTTCTGGTGCTTCATTCAGGAGAATATTACCGATGTCCCATTTACCATTGCCATTTTTATCATCAATTACTCGGATTTGATATTGGCCTGGATTCAGATAGTTGAATTTGAATTTCTTCTCTCTGGATGTAGCTTGTAATTCACCTGTTCGTGAGTTTAATAGTTGCACAATAACATATTTGCTTTGGGTAAATACCTCTCCCTCAATGGATGCGATATCCTCTAGTTTAACTGGCGATAAGTTCTTGGAGAAGGCTTCTAGTGTGTCATTCTCAATACTTATGAAAGAGGTACTCTTAATTTGAAGTAGTGCATTGGTTCTTCCTGAAAAGAGGTCTTGAGAAGTGATTGGATACTTTATCTCGGTTTTTTGATCATTCCATAGGAATAATGATTCATTGAGGGGATATGTTGAAACACTATCAAGTTCTATATGTAGGCTATCGGTATTGAGACTTATGACAGGTTTAGAAAATTTGAAGAGGAGCGTATCTGTTGGCTTTAACAGTCCTGAGTTAGGGGTGATGATTGTTGTAAATTCATCTTTCTCAATTTTTGACTCAATGAAGTAAAACCTAAGAGTATCTATTAGTTCAAGGCGCGCTGAGTCTATGGCAGATATTATTAATGAGGTTGTATCATTATAGGTACCAGAGGTATTATAGAATCTAATTTTGCGACTGTTCTGAACCTGATACGCTTTGTTAAGTGAGGTGTTCTCAATTACGTTGAAATCAATGTCTTTATTAAACTCAATATCGTAGTAACGCCCGAATGGTCTGCTGTTAATGATTCTGGGTTTGTTAACATCCAAGTTTTGTGTTGTAAAATCTATACCTGTTAGATTGTTGTTTAACTCTAGTGTATCAGTATAAAAGCCAATTCTCTCTTCTTCGCTATCGGCTTTTGAGTTGTCGTTTTTGTCATTTAGGGCATAGATTCTGTATTTACCAGACGGTAGATTCTGAAATTTGTAATTGCCAGATGTATCTGTTTTGGTGTAGTAAGAAGCAGGTCCGTCTAATATGGTAAGTGAATCAGTTTCGCGGTAGAGAGATATGAGATATTCTTCTGCTGGCTCTTGTTCGTATAGATTTGTGATGGTACCACTGATCTGTAAAGAATCTAGAGTTGGTCCTGTGGCGAAGCTCAATGTTAAACCCGTGATGGCATTATCATTAGTAATATCCGTAACCGTGCTAGCAAAACTAAAGGTGTATGTGGTGCTATCCTGAAATGGCTCGTTGAATATGAGCTGCAGTTGTTGTTTTTTGATGCGTGTTTTGAATCCTGTTTCTATCTTAGGAGTAATGATTAGATCGGCCTCTATATTCTTAGTGGTCACCCATTCATCAAATGTAAGTGTGATGGTATTTTCTTTATAGTCAGTTTGCTGGTCTTTAGGAACAGATATTATAAGGGTAGGTGCTGTTTCGTCTTCAGGACCTCCTTGTGGGCTGGAGACTCGAGCGCAGCTAGAAATGATAAGAAGTAGTAAGATGAAATAATGTCGCTTCATTTTTGAAGAATGTAGATCAAGCTGCTGAAGTTACCGTTTTTTCTTGCTTTTATATTTGACCTGAACCCATTGATAAATGCCTTTAGATAGTTCGTACGTCCTGTCAGATATTTATGACTTAGTAGTGATGTATAGTAGCTATCAAATTTCATAGGATGCGTAGCTACAAGTTTCAGACCAAATCTTTCGCTTAGTGTTTCAATACTTTTTGGACTGAAATGATGAAGGTGTCTGGGTACATCATATCCAGCCCAGTGATTTCCATAAGTCTGGGCATCTTGGCTCATGTAATTGGGAAGCGCGAGAAATAGTATACCTCCTGGGTTAAGATGGTCTTGAACGAATTGAATATTCGTATCGAATTCATGTACATGTTCTAAAACATGTATCATCGATATAGAATCAAATTTCTGATCTTTGATGTCACCGATATTAGATTTGACATCTAGGTTTTTTTGCTGCGCTATTTGTCTTGCCGAATCATCGATTTCGACACCTTGAGTGATAAGACCTTTGTTTTCCAAATAATAAAGAAAGTCACCCGTGCCACACCCTATATCTAAGTGTGTTTTTGTAGAGATATGTCTGGTGAGGACCTTGTATTTATTGCTGATATTGATTCTTTTGATTGAAGAGTAAATAGTATCAAAAAGGAGGCCCTTTTTGTCACCATGAGACACATAACTATTTGATTTATAGTAAGTTATAATCTCTTTATTATCAGGAAAAGGGCTGGTATATAGAGTATTGCAGTGACTGCATTCAACCAATGTGAACAATTCTTGAGATCCGAAGTAATCCTTCGTTTTAAGATAGGTTTTAAGCTCACTGTTGCCACATACAAGGCATGACTTTCGTTCTTGCATTATCTTCCCATGTATACCATAAGAATTGAAACGTCTGCTGGGGATACTCCACTTATGCGAGACGCCTGTCCAATTGTTTTGGGTTTGATTGCCGTCAGCTTTTCTTTCGCTTCTGCTGATAAAGCTGTGATGCTTTTGAAATCGAAATCTTGATGGAATTTCAGGTTCTCCAAATCCTTCATCTTTGTCGCGAGATGATGTTCTTTATCTATGTAGTCTTCATACTTTATTTGAATATCGGCCGCCTCAATTACCTTTAGGTCATACTTGTCTAGATAGCTGTTAATCTCGTCACTGAAAATCCTTAGATCATTGATGCTTACCTGAGGTCTCTTAACGAGTTTGTTCAATGTAGTTCTATGTTGGATTGATGCCGAATTGAGTTTCTCTAATGCAATATTAGCTGGAGCTGGATCAATTTTCTTTTGTCCAAGA
This sequence comes from Roseivirga sp. UBA6052, assembly GCA_002427755.1. Taxonomy (GTDB): domain Bacteria; phylum Bacteroidota; class Bacteroidia; order Cytophagales; family Cyclobacteriaceae; genus Roseivirga. Next base: position 720,085 of record DIYO01000009.1, on the reverse strand, counting down.
TCATTCATGAGCTTTGACAAACTTGTTTTCTTGTCTTCTAAGCGTTCAAGTTGCTCCTCTGATGCAAGGCCTATCTGATGGCCTAAAGGAGTCAATCTTTGATCGGCATTATCTTGTCTTAAAAGTATTCTGTGTTCTGCTCTAGAAGTAAACATACGGTAGGGTTCATCTGTACCTTTATTAATGAGGTCATCGATGAGGACTCCTATATATGCTTCAGAACGACTAAGGATGAGTTCTTCTTTTTGATGAATTTGATTGTGTGCATTGATGCCGGCCATCAGTCCTTGGCAGGCTGCTTCTTCATATCCTGTCGTTCCGTTGATCTGTCCAGCAAAGTATAAACCGTTGACCAGTTTAGTCTCCAGTGTATGATTGAGTTGTGTTGGCGGAAAGTAATCATATTCTATGGCATAGCCTGGTCTGAACATTTTAGCTTTTTCGAAACCTGGAATAAGTTTCATGGCTTCGTATTGGATGTCTTCGGGCAATGATGTTGAGAACCCATTAACATATATCTCAACAGTATTCCACCCTTCTGGTTCTACGAAGATTTGATGTCTTTCACGTTCTGCAAAACGATTGATCTTGTCTTCTATTGAGGGGCAATACCTTGGTCCTAGCCCTTGAATTCTACCATTAAACATTGGGGACTGGTCAAATCCCTTTTCTAACGCCTCGTGTACATTAGGATTTGTATATGTAATGAAACAGCTTCTTTGTTCTGTAAGGGTATTGGTATCTGGGCGAAAAGAGAATTTCTCAGGAACATCATCCCCTTTCTGTTCTTCCATTTTACTGTAATCAAGGGATCGACCATCCACTCTTGGAGGCGTACCCGTTTTCATTCGACCCGCTTCGAAACCTAATTGTACTAGCTGTTCTGTAATTCCTGTAGAGGCTCGTTCTCCTGTTCGGCCACCACCAAACTGCTTCTCTCCTACATGTATGATACCATTTAGGAATGTACCTGAGGTCAGAATTACTGCTTTTGCATCGAATTCAATGCCCATGCTAGTCTTTACGCCTGTGATACGGTTATTGTTTGTTTTGACCGAAACCACCATGTCTTGCCAGAAGTCTACGTTAGGGTTAGCCTCTAGTGCGAGTCTCCATTCTTCAGCAAATCGCATACGATCATTCTGTGTCCTTGGGCTCCACATGGCTGGCCCCTTGGATTTGTTTAGCATTCTAAACTGAATCATTGACTTATCGGAGATCACCCCTGACATACCACCGAGTGCGTCTATCTCTCTTACGATCTGACCCTTCGCTACACCCCCCATCGCTGGATTACAAGACATTTGTGCTATGGTGTTCATGTTCATGGTGATCAGAAGAACTTTTGAACCCATTGTCGCTGCAGCGTTAGCTGCTTCACAACCGGCATGACCTGCTCCAACTACTATTACATCGTATTTCGGATACATGATTTGATTATTGTTTCACGTGGAACACTAACCGTATTTAGCAACTAGAAGTTTCACGTGGAACACTCTTGATTAAAATTTCCGCAAAGATAGAGAAGCTTCTTCTCTTTTTCTCATCTGATCTTTTTCTGAGTCTGTTTTGTCTCCTTGACCCAGTAAGTGCAGTACACCATGAATCATAACACGGTTTAATTCATCGACAAACTTGATTGATTCTTTAGCTGCGTATTCTTTAACACGATCAATACTAATAAAGATGTCGGCTTCTATCGGATCACTAGGATCTTCACGATTATCAAAAGTGATGATATCAGTATAGTAGTCGTGGTCGAGATAGGTTTGATTGATTTGAAGAAGATATTTGTCTGAACAATAGATGTAGTTGATTTCATCTATTTGTTGATGATTTGTTTGGACAACTGAGTTGATCCAGCGAGAAAATTTGGGACTGGTAAGGTTATCATCTTCGGTAAGATCTTCGAAGAAGTAGTTGATCTTAGACATTAATTGAGATAGAATGTAAGTTCAACAGTTCTGCCGTCATCATTAAAATGAACTTCGTCTGCTAAATGTTTAATGAGGAAGATACCCCTGCCGCCTACTTTCTCAATATTTTCTGGTGCTGTTGGGTCAGGTAGGTTATGAAAATCAAAGCCATCGCCTTCATCAGTGATTGTGAATTTGATTTCTTCCTCTAATAATGATGCACTTAGCGCCACATTTTTAGATTTGTTTGTCTGATTACCGTGAATAATTGCATTATTTACAGATTCTACAACTGCAATCATAATGTTGCCATAAACATCATCGTTGAGCTCATACTTTTCTTTGGCATTATCGACAAAACTTTCTACGATTCTTATATTCTCTACAAGGGATGGTATTTGAATACTAATATTAGTCATGCTTATGTAGCTTACTGTTGTTGTTTTATCCTTTTAAAGTACTTATTCGTTTCTTTTTTGTAATAAGGATTAAGTTTTGCCGGAATAGTTCTTAACAATTCTATCTCCTTCTCTTTTGCCTTTAAGTATTCACTAATAGACTCAGGAATCGAAATATCGTAATTATAGGCAGTATTTCCTTTTCTTTCATCATCTTCTCCTCTTTGCTGCAGCGCATTCTCTGCATCTAGAAGTCTGGTGAGTATGTCTTGCTGTCTATTTATGGTTTCTTGAGTAATGTTCTTATTAATAAGATCCCACTCGTTTTCTTCCATCTGTTGGATGAGTTGTTCGATCTTATCTCCGAGTTCTTGCCCATTAAGACCAGTTTCAAATTGTTCCATGGCATTGCGGAGTTGCTCTTGCTTAGCAGCTAGTTTGGCTAATTCTTCAGATAGTTGACGACCTGATTTACCACTTTGCTTGAGTTCACTTATTTGTTCACTCAGTTGTTTTTGAAGTTCGCTTATCCCCCCTGCCTGTGGTCTATTCTTACCGCTGTTCTTGCCTTGTTTGCCCTGACCATTTTGTTGTGCCATTTGCTGCTGCATTTGCTGTACTACATCGTCAAGCAATAATGCTAAGTTGTTAATAGACGTCATAGTAAACTGTTGCTTGCCAACTGCCTCGCTAACTCGTTTCTCTTTAAGTACATCGATGGTACCATTCATTTGCCTTTCCATCTCGTTCACTTCTTTCAGCACAAACGATGATATTTGAAATACTCTTTCTGAAAGACTGATAAGGCTATCTTTAACTATTTGTGAGTCGTCTTTTAGTTTATTCTGCCTCTGAGAAAGCTCTACATACCTTGGGTCAGCATTTCCTAAAGCCTTGAAATCGTTCATTAAGTCTTCTTGGGAATATGAAAGCGAGACAAGATTATCTACGAGATCTTTTAAGTGTTCAAGATTTTCTTGTTGCTGCTCCATTTCCATACTAGACTGCATACTCTCTAAGCTTTCTTTCACCTGCTTCATTTTCTGAGCAGCACGTTGCTGAGATTTAGATGCTTTAGAGTTTTTACCGGATTGACTTTTCGATTCTTCTGTATTTTCTTCTTCCTCAGATTTAGATTCCTCGGACTCTTCACCGCCTGATTCTTCAGATTCTGATTCTTCTTTTTCTAACTCTTCTTTCGCTTTTTCTTGATCTTCTTTGGCCTCTTCTAGTTCATCCTTAGCGTCATCTGGAAGCCTATCCGGGTTTTTTCTTTCTTGGTTCAGTTCATTGAGCTTATCCAACTCTTCCTGAAGCCTCTCTAAATCTTCTATCTCCTTTTGCTGCTGTTCAGCTAGTTTTTCATTTTCTTGATCTCCGTTCTCGGTTTCTTCATTCAATGCTTCTTGATCTTGAATCTCCTTTTCCAGTTGGTCTATATTCTGTTGAAGTTTAGCATCGAACTGCAATGTTTTGAATAGCTCTAGTGTTCTTTCTAAGTCTTGTTCTAGGTTTTCACTGTTACTATTGAGCTCATCCATCTTTTCTCTAAACTCCTCTATATCAGACTCTTGGTTTAGTAATTCTTGCAATTCTTCGTACAACTTTCGTGTTTCCTCGTCAAGAACATTGTTCATGATTTCACGCAGTTGCTCCATCTTTTGCTGTATTTCCTCACTTTGTGGATTGAACTGTTGTTGCTTCTCATTATTACGGGCATTCTCCTTTTGCAATTCTTCCATTCTTTGCGCGAGCTTTTCTTTCTGCTCCAGAATTTCCTGCATCAGTTTTTCATCTTGCCACTCTAACTCTTTTTTGGATTTAAGCCTTTCATCGGCCTCTTGTATCTTCTTGTTAAGTTCTTGCGCTTCTTTTAAGGTTTTATCAATTGAGGATTTGACTTTGTTTGTGTTAGCCTCTATATCTGCTTCAATTTCTTCAATTGATGGTATTTTGAATGTATAGGTACCTGTTTTGGAAGTCTTAGGCCCGTTAAAGCTGTCATTGTCTGTTACACGAACATAGTATTTGATTTCGGCACCTGCAGTTAGTTTCGATTGATCTAGGTCTAAAACTTGGTAGTAGCTTTGGTCATTTACTCTATTATTAATTTCAATAGGGCTCGACTGATAGCTCTCTCCACCATCATAAGAGTAACGAATTTCCAAACCACTGAATCCATAATCATCGTTGATATTTCCGGCAAAAACTATGCTTTTAAATAGGACTGTATCTTGGAGTTGTTCCAAGCTCACTTTCGGGTATTGGTCTTTTATTACATTGATTTTAAACTGAAGTGAATCTTTGTTTCTACTCTCGTCATTAAAAAGATTGATTGAATAATTGTCTGAGTATTTGATTATGAGCTCTGACTGCCATTGATCGCTATTCATCTTTGAGGCAACCAGTTTCTGATTAGAATTTTGAAAATAGAGTTCTGCTCTCGATGCTGCATTTGTAGCAATATTCCAAGTAACCTTTGAACCTTCAGCCACTGTGATATTACCCGTATTTTGAACCTTTTCTTCAGGAATACTTGTGTGAATAGGACTCTTAACTTCAATATTGAACAAAGAGACTCTCGGTCTTTCAATTGTGCTGATCGTATATTCTGTGGAGCTCAAGCCCTCTGCTTCGAAATAAAACTTTTGATCTGCGCTTAGTCGATCAAATGTGTATTCATAAACGCCATTTGAACTTTCTCTAATCTGAATTCTCCTGTTATTCAGTACTATATTGACTGATGACGGAATTAGTTTTCCTTCAATAATTAGTTCTACAGTATGGGCTTCATTAACGAAACCTTTTAAACTCGCTTCGCTTACTTGAAAGGAGAAGGGCGCTTCTGGTATAAAGTCTTCATTGTACTTTACTATTCTCGTAGAACTCTCGGTTATAAAACTTGGAATGACTACCAGGAGAATAGATATGATTGAAGCAGGTATAACAGCGTATCTCAGATATTTTCTATTCGCTTTAATATCGATAGCATTACTAAACGGGATATTAGAAATTTCGGCACTTTTCTGACTGATACTTGCTATTAATAGCTCGTTTTGAGAATCGCTTAATCTTTCTAACTGAATGATATTCAGAAGCTTATCAGAGATATCTGGAAAGAATCTACCAATGTCTATTGCTGCTTGCTCATTGCTCAGGTGCTTATGTAGGTTTTTAAGCTTAAGCAAATGTTGGATAACTAGAAAATAGGATAAGCTTAGAATCGAACCTAAGAAAGTGTATAGCAGAATACCTCTGCCAAGGTTGTTTAGTCTACCGGAAAACTCAATGGTATTGATGAGTAAGAAAGAACCTAAAACGATTGCCAAGAGATAGATACTACCCCTAATGGCTTTATCCTTATAGAACTTTCTTTTATAGCTCTGAAGCTGATGTTTTATGGCTTCGTTAGATCCCATTGATTAATTCCTTTCCTTAATTACGCAAATACTATTTAAAGGATTGTAAAACAATTGATAAACAATGGAATAAGCTTGTGGTTAGTCTATTTCAACTACAATCGGACAATGGTCTGAATGTTTAACTTCTGGTAGTATATAGGCATTGGTTAACCTTTCTTTCATTTCAACTGTAGCCATGTGATAGTCTATTCGCCAACCCTTATTGTTAGCACGGGCATTTGCTCTGTAGCTCCACCACGAATAATTGTGTGGCTGATCATCAAAGGCTCTAAAGGTATCTATGAACCCAGAATCTACATATTTGCTGAGCCATTCCCTTTCTTCAGGAAGAAACCCTGATGAGTTCTTGTTAGACACGGGGTTATGAATATCAATTTCTGTATGTGCTATGTTGTAGTCTCCACTAATAATTAAGTTGGGAATGGTCTTACGTAAAGTCTTAACATAATCGAAAAAGAAGTTTAGCCATTCATATTTGAAGTCTTGCCTAATATCACCACTGGTACCACTAGGCATATAAACACTCATTACAGAGTAATCTTTGAAGTCTGCTCGAATCGCTCTTCCTTCATTATCGTAGAGTGGATTTCCACAGCCATACTCTATGTGTTTAGGTTCTTCTTTGCATAAAATCGCTACGCCACTATAACCTTTCTTTTCGGCATTTTCCCAAAACATTTGGTAGCCTAATTCGCTATAAAAATCAACCACTTGCTCCGGCATGGCTTTCAATTCCTGAATGCACAATACATCCGGATTCTCATCAGCCAGCCACTCTTTAAACCCTTTGTTCAAAGCTGCTCTAATTCCGTTTACGTTGTACGATATGATTTTCATAGTTCTATTTTAAGGTCATATTCCTTCTCAAAGTATTCTAATACGTGCATTTTCAAAAGCTTCTCTTGATCTAGCAAATCGAAATGCGGTAGTTTCTTTGTTGGTTTCCAGTGTGGCCAGCCTTGATCATCAAGCCCTTCAAGCTCATAATATCCCGAATAACTCAAAACCTTGCATATGGCAATATGCATTAAGTCTTGCTTTTCTTCTTTGGTATAATTGCCTGGGCCCTTACCTAACTCCTGGACACCAATTAAGAATAGGGTGCTGTTTAGATCCTTTGGTCTTTTTCCAACAGCATCTCCAATTTCTACTAAAAGCCGAACCCACTTGCGTTGGAGTTCCAGGTCTTTTTTATACATCTAATTCCCTTTTTGTAGCTCCTCCCAATATTCTACAGCTCTACGTAAGTGAGGGATCACGATTGTGCCGCCAATAAGATTGGCAATTGAAAAAGCCTCAAACATTTGAGCACTTGTAAAACCTAATTCATAGCATTTTCCAAGGTGATACTTTACACAATCGTCACATCTAAGTACCATAGAGCTTGTTAGCCCGATTATTTCTTTAGTCTTCTTATCCAATGCGCCTTCGGCAAAGGCATTAGTGTCTAAATTAAAGAGCCTCTTGAGTACCTTGTTATCCTCCTCAATGATTCTCTCATTCATTTTGGTTCTATACTCATTGAATTCTTGTACAATGCTCATCTATTTCTTAATTTTTAATACACACAATGCTTAAGTTGAAACCATACATAGAGGATTTCATTTCCTTAATATATCCTCATACTTGTATTTCCTGTGGCGATCTGTTGCCCAAGGGTACACAAGATGTATGCCCTAAATGTCTTTACAATTTACCCAAAACTAAGAACCATATAATTCCTGTTCCCCAGTTTCTTCAAAAGTTTGAAGGGATCGTAAAAGTCGAAAAACTTTATGTTTATAGCTACTTTCAGAAGCAAGGTATTGTTCAGAAAATACTGCATGAATTGAAGTATAATGACAATCCTGACATAGGAATGACTTTCGGGCGCTACTTTGGAAAAGACCTGTTGACTGAATCGGAAATTCCTCCATTTGATTTAATTATTCCTGTTCCTCTTCACCCAAAGAAATTAAAGCTTCGGGGTTATAACCAGAGTGAGGCGCTGGCCAATGGACTTTCACAAGCACTGAATGTACCTGTTAACAAGAATACCTTAATTAGGAATCGTCATCAGAATACTCAAACTAAAAGATCTAAGATTGAAAGAATTAAAGTAATGAGCGAAACTTTTGGTGTTACGGATTCCAACATAAAAGGTAAGCATGTCCTCTTAGTCGATGATGTATTGACAACTGGAGCAACGCTCATCTCATGTGTAGAACAGCTTCATACACTAAAACCTAAATCTGTATCCATTGCTGTATTGGCCGGGGTAAAATAAAAAAGGCGCTTACTAAGCGCCTTCAAAATAATTTCTTGATTCTCTTATTTGCCTCCAAGTATCTTTCCAAATACTCCGTTGCTTTGGTCTAACTGTTGAGTTCCTATGCTGATCATGGCACAACGGAAGCCAATTGTATTTGTAGCTCTGTCCATGTCTAGATATCTTCTAGTACCGGGAGCCATCCAATAGGCAACATCTTTCCAAGACCCTCCTTTGTAAACTTTAGATCTGTCGTTAACTAATGATCTAAATTCTAATTGTGGATTGTAGGCTACACTGTCAACTTCTTGAGAAGACTCCCAACCATAGTCTCTTTCAGAGTCTCCCGTTCCGTCTTTTCTCACCGGATTAAGGTCATCAAAATCACCGAATGAAAGTGGTCTGTAGGTATCGAATACCCACTCACTTACATTGCCCGCCATATTGAACAAGTTGAAATCATTTGGCTCACGAAGGCCTACTTGTTCTGGAATAACGGATCCATCATTGTTGACATTACCAGCAATACCTGCGTAGTCACCTCTTCCTCTTTTGAAGTTGGCCAACTGAGTTCCTCTTTCTTTACCATAAGGATTTCTGGTACCTCTACCGTCCCATGGATAGATTCTACCATACTCTTCGTTTTCATCTAAGTAAACAGTACCGATAGTAGCTTTTGCGGCATATTCCCACTCAGCTTCGTTAGGCAATCTGAATTCAGGTAAATAAATTCCTCTTTCTATGAACTGTCTTCTGTTAACAGGGTCATTAATGAACTCAACAATTTCTTGTTGATAATCATCTAATTCTTGAATAGTAATCTGTTGAGCGCCTGAGGTATTATCACCTAAAGGCTGTCCGCCTATTGCGATGCTATACTCTTGAGTAGTCTCATCATACGCGAAGAATTCCTCTTGGAAAAGAAGAGGTAGCTCTTCACGATCCATTTGGAAAATAAGACGCAGGTTTACACTCTCTGTTCTGTATCTACAGAAGTCAGCAATTTGTCTCCATGTTACACCTACAACAGGGTAGCTAGAATAGCCGGGGTTGCTGTAATAATTCTCAGCATAGACATCATTGAATGAGAAATCACTAGACCAAACATTATCATTTGGGATGATTTCATCTATTGTTTTAGGATTACTCTTGCTGTGAGTTGGTCCATTTAAATCAGGTATAAAAGCTTCAGGCGCATTACCTGCCGCTATTAGGTCATCATCGTTAGGGTCTAGCAACTCAACATTCTTCGGTAATTCAACTGGGATAGGATTAAATGAATGGAACACATACATTCTCCACTCTGCATTAGTCTTCTCTGTCTCATCCATAAAGAATGAATTGACAGTCACCGTACGTTCAACATTATCTCTAGCGCCAAACAAATCCTGCTCAAATGAGCCAAGGATTGTTCTACCACCTTGCACAAACACCATCCCCGGAGGATTAGGTAGTTCTTTGTCATTATATGGCTTAAAGCCTATTAAATCTTTATCAGTCGCATATTCTATACCGGTAGAAGCATCAATGCTTGATCCTTTGTTTCCGGCACAAGAACTGATCAGTGAAACTCCAGCAATAAGAGCAGCATAAGATTTTATATGACCCGTTAGTTTTCTCATTTCTTACTGTTTTACAAGTAGTCAGGGTGAATTTGAACGTGCTAATATACGTTTATAGTTCATGTATCACAATACACTAGATATTTGATACATAGCCAAAACGTGAACAAGCCAACGTTATTTTTAAAAACACCCAGAAATATTCAATTCGCGCTATTAAAGGCAAGTAGTCTTGGTCGAATTAATGGCCTTTTAACTCTTAAAAGAACATTTAAGTTTTTTCAAGTACTTCATTTTCAGTATATCAGTCCTATCAACCACTCAATAAATAATAGAGGGCAGACTGATTTTTAATAGATTTATTCGAGCATGCAAAAGAGTAGACTGTATTGGCTCTGTCAGTTTGGGGGATGGGGAGGGTTGATGATGACAAGCTTTGTGGCTATGTCAATGCTAATTCCTGCAATCCCTGCAATTATAGCAAATGTGCTCACAATCTTATTTGGCGTGGGCTTAAGTCATATCTTTCGTTACTATGCTAAGAAAAGACAATGGAAACTCTTAACCATTCCTAAATTAGTCCCTAGGGTGTTACTGGCCAGTATCATTCAAGGTACAGTGCTCGCCATCCTTAGTTTTATCGTTATCTTTGGTTCATTTAGTGTAATTGCACAAACAAACCCTGAGATCATTAATCAGGCCATGGGCGTTCCGGAAGTAGAGGGCGTTAGTGAGGAAGCTCTAAACAAAATGAGGGCAGCTACTATGGCCAGTTTTACGGGTCAAAAGCTTTTAGTTATTGGTATAAGCTTTGTCTCAAGCTTTGCCATTTACTTTGTTTGTTGGTCTGCACTCTATTTTGCTTATCAGTATTTACAGCGCACACGAGAAATGGAGATCGAAAAGTGGAGATTATCTGCAACGGTTAAAGATGCAGAGCTAAGTGCATTGAAGGCTCAGATAAACCCTCACTTTATATTTAACAGCTTAAATAACATTCGATCTTTGGTCATTGAAGATTCTGAAAGAGCAAGAGACTCAATCACTCACCTTTCTGATTTACTTAGGTTTTCCATACAATTCGATCAGTATGAAAAAGTCTCTTTAGAGAAAGAGCTAGAGGTGGTAAGAGATTATTTAAACCTAGAAGCCATTCAACTCGAGGAGAGACTGCATTACAATATTAACCTTGACAAAGAATCAAAGGAAGTTCAGGTTCCTCCAATGATTATTCAAACCTTGGTTGAAAACGCCATCAAGCATAGTATAAACGAAATACCAGGAGGTGGAGAAATTTTAATCGACACCAAAAGGAATCATGAGTTTCTGAATATATATGTAAAGAATACCGGCCAACTAAAGCATAAACCTTCTGAAAAGAGAGCCCGAAGAGGTATTGGCATTGTGAACTCTAAAGAGAGGTTGAGACTTTTATATGGTGAGGATGCAAGTTTGAATGTTGAAAATCTGAATGAGCAAATGGTATGTGCCACAGTAAGAATTCCATTAAATTAATTACGCAATGAAGACAGTTATTATAGACGATTCTCGATTAGCTAGAAATGAGCTGAAGCGATTGCTAAAAGAGTTTGATAATGTTCAGGTGATTGGTGAGGCCGCTAGCGTGGATGAGGCAAAAGAAAAGCTGAATGAGTTAAAACCTGATTTAATCTTTTTGGACATTCAGATGCCCGGAAAAACGGGTTTTGACTTGTTAGAGGAACTCGAAGTTGTTCCTGAAGTAATTTTCTCAACCGCTTATGACGAACACGCATTAAAGGCATTTGAATACAATGCGTTGGATTACCTGGTTAAGCCAGTGCAAAAGCAAAGATTAGCCGGAGCTGTCTCTAAGGTCTTTGATAAAATCAAAAAGAAAGAGGCCGCAGAGAAAGCTGGTGGAGAAGACTTGTTAACCATTACAGATCAAGTCTTTGTGAAGGATGGAGAACGTTGTTGGTTCGTTCAACTCTCAGATATTCGTTTGTTTGAGGTAAGCGGTAATTATACAACGGTGTATTTCAGTGATTCCAAGCCTATGATTACTCGAACCTTGAATTACTTAGAATCGAGATTGGACGATAAGACTTTCTTTAGAGCAAACCGCCAACAGATTATAAACCTTAAGTGGATAGAGCGTATTGAACCTTGGTTTAGCGGAAGTTTAAGGATTTACTTAAAGGGAGGCGAAGAAATAGATGTTTCAAGAAGACAGACTCTCAAGTTCAAAGACTTGATGAGTTTCTAGGCAACCCGTAAGAGTTCAGACATTAGCTAGGCCGAAACAGTTTCACCTTCCATCTCAATAAAGATTGATTTGGCTTCTTCAATACTAAGTACCTCTTCAATTCGGAGAATTAATCTCGTTTTGTACTCTTTCATTTTGCTGCGTTTAGGGTTCATTTGAGCATAAGCCAATATTTTCCCAAATACCGGTGATTGAAAATATGCTTCATTCTCAGAAGGCATAAAATAACATTTAAGTGCCTGATTCTTGATCATCACTTTCTCGAACCCGAGCCTCTCAGCGATCCAGCGTAAACGAACGGTTTCAATCAAATCGTTAACAGAGTCGGGCAATGGCCCAAAGCGATCTATCATAGAAGCGATAAACTGCTGTAGCTTTTCTTCATTCTTGATGCTATCAAGTTTTGAATAGAGACTGAGTCTTTCAGAGATGTTTGAGACGTAAGAATCGGGGATAAGAATTTCTAAATCCGTTTCGATTGTAGTATCAGCCGTTATAGCCTTTGCTGCTTCTTTTACCAAATCTCTTGTGAATAGGTCTTTGAATTCGGTTTCTTTTAATTCTTGAACGGCTTCATCCAAAATCTTGTGATAGGTATCAAAACCTAGATCAGAAATAAACCCACTTTGTTCTGCTCCCAACAAGTTTCCAGCACCGCGAATATCTAAATCGCGCATAGCCACTTTAAAGCCATCACCCAAATCTGAAAACTCTTCTAAGGCACTTAGTCTTTTTCTAGCATCCGTGGTAAGTCCAATTGTAGGAGGAGTTAATAGATAACAGAAAGCTTTTCTGTTAGAGCGCCCTACTCTACCCCGCATTTGGTGAAGATCCGATAGCCCGAACATGTGCGCATGATTGATTATGATGGTATTCGCATTGGGAATGTCCAGACCGGATTCAATAATATTCGTGGAAACAAGCACATCGTACTCGCCTTCAATAAATTTCACCATGCGCTTCTCAAGCGTAGAGCCATCCATCTGTCCATGTGCAATTCCAATTCTTGCATCAGGCACAAGCTTAAGAATGATATTGCCTATTTGTTCAATGTCGTTAATACGGTTATGAACAACGAAGACCTGTCCACCCCTTCTCAATTCGAAACTCACTGCATCTCGCATGAGTGTTTCGTTAAAGGTGTGTATTTCTGTAGTTACCGGCTGGCGGTTTGGAGGAGGTGTGGCAATTACGCTTAAATCGCGAGCCCCCATTAAGGAGAAGTGAAGGGTCCTTGGTATTGGTGTAGCTGTTAATGTGAGAACATCTACGTTTACCCTCATTTCCTTAAGTCGGTCTTTAACCTTTACACCAAACTTCTGCTCCTCATCAATAACCAGAAGACCTAAGTCTTTGAACTCAACGTCTTTATTCACAATTCTGTGCGTACCGACAAGAATTTCAGTTTTTCCCTCTTTTACCCGCTGAAGTGTCTCTTTTATCTGCTTGGTAGTCTTGAATCGGTTAATGTATTCAATCTTAAGAGGGAAGTTACTTAGCCTTTCGGAGAATGTTCTGAAGTGCTGCATAGCCAATATAGTTGTTGGAACAAGCACTGCTACTTGTTTTCCATTAACCGCTGCCTTAAATGCTGCTCTAATAGCAACTTCAGTCTTACCAAAACCCACATCGCCACAGACTAATCGATCCATCGGGTGAGACAATTGCATGTCTTCCTTCACATCTTCCGTAGCCTTGGCTTGGTCTGGTGTATCTTCATAGAGGAAAGAAGACTCTAACTCAGCTTGCATAAAGCCATCTTCAGCAAAAGCAAAACCAGGTGCATTCTTACGTTTGGCATAAAGGTTAATTAGATCTTTAGCAATGTCCTTAACCTTGCCTTTAACTTTTTTCTTTTTGTTTTCCCATTCTGGAGAACCCAACTTACTCATGGTTGGGGCGGTGCCTTCTTGGCCAGAGTATTTGGATATTTTGTGCAACGAGTGAACGCTAACGTAAAGCAAGTCATCATCTCTGTATACCAACCTGATAGACTCTTGAAGCCTTCCGTCTACCTCCTTTTTCTCCATACCGGCAAAACGGCCTATACCATGATCTATGTGAGTTACATAATCGCCAGGCTGAAGTGACCTAAGTTCTTTTAGTGTGAGTGCTTTAGATTTGGAGTGCTTAGTCTTGGTTTTGTATTTATGAAAACGATCAAAAAGTTGATGATCGGTGTAGAGCAGAACATCTCTTTGTTTATCAATAAACCCCTGCCTCAGACCAATATTCACCGCTTGTATTTCCAAAGAAGGGTCCAGCTCGGTGAATATAGTTTCTAGTCTATTGATTTGATTGAGTGATTCGGAAGCTATCGTAAGCATGGCGTTTTTCAATTGCCATTTGCCGAGATTCTCAACAATCAGATCGAAGTTCTTATTGAAAGACTGCTGAGGCTCACTTTCAAATTCATAGTCGAAATCAGGTTTGAGATAGAACCTGTTCCCAAATTCAGTTATGGCATATGCCTCGAGCTCCTTTGCGAAGTCGGCTGATTGCTCGAAAAGTTCACTTGGTTTTAATACAACTTGTGTATCGGTGACATTCAGAATCTCATCAAAACTATTACTGGCTTTATCGAAGTAATTATCGATAATATCTATGGTCTGCTGATAGTCCTTAAACCAGAGTTTTGTGTTTTTAGGGACGTAACTCAGGAAAGACTGTCGTGTTTCTTCTAATAATTTGGTTTGAACATTCGGGATAATATTGATTTCCTTAATGTTCTCTTGGCTCAGCTGAGATACAGGATCAAAAGTTCTAATGCTGTCTATTTCGTTTCCGAAGAGTTCTATCCTATAAGGCAGGTCGTGGGCATAAGAGAAAACATCTACAATACCACCACGAACAGAAAACTGGCCAGCCTCATAAACGAAGTCTGTTTTTTCAAAATCGTAGGTCTGCAGAAGCTCGGCCAAAAATGCTACGTCTATATCCTCTCCTACTTTTGTAGAGAATGTATTAGATGCCAAGGATTTCTTGTTAATTACTTTCTCTGTTAGTGCTTCAGGATAAGTAACGATTAATTCACCCGTGCTGGCTTTATTGTTTATTCTGTTGAGAATTTCGGCACGCATGAGAATATTGGCATTCTCGGTTTCATCGAATTGGTAAGGTCTCTTGTAAGAAGTAGGAAATAGTAACACTTCTTTTTCACCAATAAGATTTTGAAGATCATTGTGGAAGTAGGCCGCCTCTTCTTTGTCATGCAAAACAAAGATCTGAGTCTGTTTTGTAATGAGATATACGGCAGCAGCAACCACTGCATCTTGAGAGCCGACTAAACCTTTCAAACGAACCTGTTTCTTTTCGTTCGGCTTAATCTGTTCTGCAATGGTTTGAATGATGGGGTCTTCCCGATAAAGCTTTAAGAAATCTCTAACCTTCAAAATGCTGATTTAAGGGCTGCAAATGTAATACAATTATGATTCTTCGTTCTCCAAACAAATAAATCTTGCTGATTGATAACCCTTTGGCTTATTTATTTGTTGAAGCATTCTCAAAGTTAAAGAGGCATAGTCTCATAGATGAAAAAGGAAAGGGCGAAGTTGGAATTAAAGAAGGAGGCCTTCAAGAAAATGGAAGAGATGCATCCGCATATGATTCTGCTTTATGTGAGCATGATCGGTAGTGGTGTGATCTTCCTATTTACTATTGTGGCGTTTACCATTTCCAAACCAGAGGCTGCTAATTTCCTTAAGATTGATTTCCCTAAATCATTTATTGTTAGCTCATTTCTCATTTTGCTTTCAAGCTATACGGTAACAAAAGTGGTTCCTGCTTTTGAAAAGGATGATCTTGAAGAGCTTAAAAAATGGTTAGGATATACCTTCTTTTTGGGCTTATTGTTTAGTGCCGCTCAATTGACCGGTTGGAGAGAGCTTCAATCTCATAACATACTTTTTACAGGAGACCGGTCTGGAGCACACCTCTACGTGATTTCAGGCTTACATGTATTGCATATGGTAGGAATCATTGGGTATATCGGCTATTTATTACTGGAATGCCATAAGACCTCCAAAGATGTCGTTAAGCATCTTGTTTATTCCACAAGTCCATATCAAAAAATCAAATTCAAAATGCTGGTTCACGCTTGGCACTTTGTAGATGTTGCCTGGATTGTTCTCTTCTTTTATTTCTTGTTCAGCTTCTAAAAAAAGAGCTACCCATTTGAGCAGCTCTTTCAGCAATTGACCTATGAAGAATGAGTTTTTGACCTTTGGGCTCTCCAGCCATATTTTCTTAGTCTAGTCTAATTTCTTTGATGTCTTCCCAAAGAATGAACTCAGGATCACCACCTCCGGTAAATACTAGTACACCGGCATTGTCCTCACTTACGTCTCTAGCACCGCCAATGGTTAAGGTTTCACCATTTTTAAGTTCCACTTGAGAATAATCGTAATTTTTAGGAGTAATGGTTTTTACTGATTCGAATGGAATGATGTACTTCACATCATCATCATTTCCTTGAAGCATTTCGAAGGTATACTCTTCGTCTAAATCATAGATGATTTTTCCTTTGAATTCACCACCGTCTACCGTTGAAACTGTTCCTGAGATTTCAGAAAGATTTGCAAAATCGCTGTATTTCTTAAAACTACTTGGTGCGCTTTGGAAGGTTACTTTTTTAAATTCTCTCCAAGGAATATCTATTCTTCCAAAATCTGT
This sequence comes from Roseivirga sp. UBA6052, assembly GCA_002427755.1. Lineage (GTDB taxonomy): Bacteria > Bacteroidota > Bacteroidia > Cytophagales > Cyclobacteriaceae > Roseivirga. The sequence continues at coordinate 703,620 of DIYO01000009.1, read as the reverse complement.
AGTAACAATAATTCCTCTATTTCCGCTATTCACATCATTAGACCCTCTTAAATAAAGCTCTCTACCAGATGCTGTAACTACATTTGAGCCACCTCTGTCTCTTTCAATCGAAGCTAGCTTTCCAAACTCGATTTTCATGTCACCATCTCTGGTGTCACCATCAAGAATATCTGTAGATAATCTCTCATCATGATCCCACTGGATAAAGCCGGTGTATTCACCACCATAAAATTCTACGGTGCCGTATAGTGGCTCACCCATCTTATCTTGAAGACTGTTGGGCGTATCCATAAATTCAATGCTTTCGATACGGCTCCACTTAAAAGAAGTCTTTCCTAATTCAGCATCCATTACATGGATTTCGGTGCCAAAATCATTTGAACCATCGCTTACATAGAATTCCTCTCCATTTCTCATGGTAAGTTTTACTTCAGATCTTCTATCGATTTCGAGCATTTTAATGTCTCCAAATCTTGCCTGAAATTCATGAGTCGTTTCCCAGTCGCTGTTGCTGTTCCAGCTAATCCATGAGTTGCCCCAACTTCTTCTGTTTCTTTGTCTATCTCTTAGTTCATTTCTATCGTCTCTTGTGAGGTAACGATAGTTTTCGTTTTCTTCTTTATTGCCATTAAAAATGTCTGTCCAGAAAGCTTCTTCTTTACCCCAACGGATCTGACCTTCATAGCTATCTCCGTCAATAGTATTGACTTTGCCATAGATTAACGCTTGATCTTGTGCTTGCGTGAGGATTGAGGCTGCCATTAGGCAGATTGAAAATAATGTAGTTTTCAATTTTGAGTTCATGACCATTTATGTTTTGTTGTTGAATTCGTTATTAACTGAATCAAAGGTGCAAAACGGCATGTATGCAAGAAATGCTTTCAGGTTATAGTGGGGTTTTTCTAAACCGAATCGGGAAGACTTGGTACTGAACTTGAATGTCTGATTCAGCTATTGGTCTAGCCAGCGCTTGAATACAGGTGTCTTCTCTGAGCTGATAACAATGTCATCATCAAAGTGTGGATTTAAGCCTAGTTTCACTCGCCCTTTGAAATAAGGGTGAATATCTGTTACGGCATCAAAGTGAACCATGAATTTGCGGTTAACTCTAAAAAAGAATTTTGGATTCATTAAGCCCTCTAATTCCTCTAGTGTTTGGTCAATCGGTAGTTTTTGGCCTTCAAAAGTTACCAGATAAGTAAGCTTATCTTGCGAATAGAAGTATGCGATTTTCTCAGTGGGAATGGCCTTAATTCTTTGGCCTAGCTTCACTAAAAAGCGAGCTTTATATTCTACGCGTTCACCTCTAATTGCCTCGCGAATTTGATCAATATCAATAGATGAGTTTTCACTCTGAGTACCGAGTTGATCATACTTATCTAATGCTGCACCTAGTTTTTCTTTTTGAATGGGTTTCAGCAAATAATCAACACTATTAACCTCGAACGCTTTAATGGCATACTGATCATAGGCAGTTGTGAATATAACAGGCGTCTTCACTTCTACTTGTTCAAAAATGTCGAAACTGGGACCATCGAGTAGCTGGATGTCACTAATGATAAGGTCAGGGTGCTCATTGTTCTGTAGCCATAGCACAGCTGCTTCGATTGACTTCATTGCTGCTAAAACCTCTGTTTCTGGGCGCAGTGACTTCACCAACTCAATGAGCCGGTCAGAAGCTAATTTCTCATCTTCGAAAACTACTACGCGCATCTTATTCTTCTAAATCAATCAGTGGTACCTTAACAATATAGTTCTCAGGGTTCTTAAATACTTGAACTTCTTTGTCTGTAAAATAGGTATATCTTTTTTGAATATTACTTAATCCACTTTTGTTGCTGTTTCGGGATTCCACCTTCTTTTCTTGAAGGGTGTTTTTAACAGCTATAAAGCCATTCTGACTAGAGATATGAATCTTCAATGGTCTCAGTTCAGAGATAACATTGTGTTTAATGGCATTTTCCACTAGCATTTGAATTGTAAGTGGAGGGATGTATTTCTTATGGTCTTGAGTTTCCACATCTATAAAGGTCTGAATCGTGTCCTCAAACCGAATGTCTAATAGATATAGATAAGACGCCATAAACTTAAGCTCATCATTAAGTGTCACGAGCTCTTCGCTGCTACTCTGGAGTATATTTCTGTATACATCAGCAAACTTCTCCAGGTAAGTTTGCGAAAGATCTTTATCCACACTTATGAGTGAGGATAAGATGTTGAGGTTGTTGAAGAGAAAGTGAGGGTCTAAATGGTTTTTGAGCGTGGTTAGCTCGGCTTTGATAGTTTCTTTTTGAAATTGCTCAGAGTTGAATTGTGCTGTCTTCCAATTACTCAGAAACTGTATACCGAAATTGATGGAAATTGTGGGCAGCAAAAGTAAAACACCCAAGACATTTACTCCTGTAATTTGTTCAGGTGTGGGCGGGTCGACTGTGAGCCCGAATTTCAATAACAGGTAGCTAAGGTTAATAATAATAAGTGACAATAAAATCCCGAGACTTAGCTGCCAGGTAAAGCGTTTATTGCCATGTTTTAGCCAGGGTAATTTTTTGTCTAGTTGTCTGGTCAAGAAATGATTGGATACCCATACAAGTGCTAGGGTCAGTGTGAGCCATCCGGCAGTTAAATAGAACTCTTGAGCAGCGTTAGTAAAATAAAGCACCAAAAAAACAGCCCCCGTAATACTGAGGCTGACGATCAATTGAATCTTAAACTTCTTGGATAGTTTCACTTTCTGAATTTAGTCAAAAATGACTTCATCAATTTTGGACCATTTGATTAATACAGGATCACCATTGTTTGAAGTGAATACAAGAATGCCATCGTTGTCTTCACTTACATCACGCGAACCTCCGAGTAATAGACTTTCACCGTTTTTTAAGAATACCATAGAGTAATTATAATTCTTGGGAACGATGCTTTTAATGTTTCTAAATGGTATTTGGAACTCTACATTATCATCGTTGGCATTAAGTATTTCGAACTCCCAAGCTTCATCTAGATCATATGCAAGTAAGCCTTGATATTCATCTCCTTCTATAGTAACAACTGTTCCTGTTAAGCCCTTAGATGTTGGGAAGTCATTGTAACTCATGACATATTTTTCATCTTCAACAACTTCCATATTAAAGAAGTCTCTCCAAGGAATTTTTATGTATCCTATCTGTGGTGCATGCACTATGACACCACGATTTCCACTGTTCACATCATTACTGCCTGTTAGGTATAATTCTCTACCCGATTTTAATACAATATCTACTCCATTTCTATTTTTAGTAATAGACTTAATAGCTCTGAGTGGTACTTCTCTTTTGCCGTTTCTATCTTCTCCGTTAATTATTTCGCTCGAGAACCTTTCATCGCTGTCCCATTGGATTAATCCTGTAAATGTGCCTTTTCTTCCTGCATTTACTTTACCAATTATAGGGCTACCTTCTTTTGGTAATAGATCTGCCGGTGACTCCTTAAATGAGATGCTTTCTATTCTCTCCCAACTTAGTTTTACATCGCCTAACTCGTAATCTTCAACTACGATTGCAGAGCCTATATCTTCAGAAATTCCGCCATTTTTAACTTCGAGAATTACTCCATTTTTAAGGGTTAGCTTCGCACTTCTTTTACCATCGGGTTCTATGCTTTTTATATCTCCAAATCTTGTGTCGAACTGATGATTGCTTCTACTGTATTTATCCTCCCAGATATTGAGCGCACCTAGGTTCAAGCCAAGCCAACTTGTACCCTCTTCATTATTAGATAGTTCTTCTATTTCTTTTTTAGAGAGAAATTTTAAGAAGTCATTACTGGATTTAATTCCGTTGAGCGTTTCCACCCAAAACATCTCTTGTAGTTGAGCACTGCTAGACCCCCACTTAATTATACCCGTATAGGTGTCTCCAGAAATGGTTTTAACATCACCATATATAAATGGGCTCTTGGATTGGGCCTTTGCTTGATTAGCAACAATCAATAAGCCTACCCCAATACCTAAAAAGAGTAATATCTTTCTCATGACTTCTTTGCTTATGTAGTGCTGCTTTTGCATACTACAAACCTAAAGGGTTAGTTGCAAAGCACTAAGCACATTCTACCCGATTAGTCTTTCCTTTGACTGAATCGGGTAAATACCATACCTGAATTATTCCGGGAAGATACTTTTGTCTATGTCAGGAACTATTCTCAGTGCATTTTTATAGTAGACTTTCTTGAGAACCTCGTCAGAAAGGTCTAGGCCGTACATTCGCCAAAACGCATGGTATCTTTTATAATATGGAAAATACTCATCTTTTGACTCCAATACTCTAAAGTAGGTTGGGTATTCTCCAGGATTGTAAGCGTCTTTACCAAATAGAATACGGTCTTGGTATTTTTCAAAAAAAGCTTTTGCGAAGCGTGGTTGCCTACCTAACTCTGCAATTACCGCCCCTATTTCCACTACCATATTTGGCATAGAATCTAATAGTCCACCCAAATGATTCAAATCATTCGCGTACCAACCCATATGTGCAGCAATGAACGTTGTGTTAGTGTGTTTTTTAAAAACATTATGTTGCTCTTGAATAAGTTGAACCCAAGGGGCGGGGTCATCATTCTCTCTTTTTCGTCTTGGCCTTGTTTTAAGCTCTAGCCAACGTTCGTTGTTCTCGTCAAATGGCTCCCAAAACTGCTTAGGGTCTGCAGTGTGAATGAGAACGGGAATACCCAGTTCTCCACATTTTGCCCAAATGGGGTCTAATCGAGGGTCGTCTACAGCTACACGATTACCGTCCATGTCTTTTACAGAAAACCCTAAACTCTTAAAGATTTTAAGGCCTCGAGCCCCTTGATCGTAATCTCGCTGTAATTGAGCAGCTGATCTTTCACCAAAATTGTCGTCTATATTATTGAAGTTGACATTAGCGAAGACTATAAATCTTTTAGGTTGATTGGATCTAATGTTAGTAATAGCATCGGCAATTCGTTTTCCACTGCCGCCTGAAAGGTTAACCATAAGCCCCATGTTTAAATCGTCCATTTCAGCAGCCAGCTTATCTAAATCTTGCTCGCCCATACGCCATTGGTGGCTATGAATATCTATAAATGGGAATTTTGACTTAAATACCGGGTTCTCTGGTACTACCAATGAGGAAGGAGGGTCGTATTCTTCGAAGGTTACTGTTTGAGCTAGGGCAGGAAAGCCTAACGTTGCAGCCAGTGCAAGCAGTGAAAAAGTTTTGAATCGCATGGGGTTTAGTTTAGTTCATAGTCGGAATTGAAACGATTAAGTTTACAAAACCGGATTAACAGTATAATTTACTCTACCAAAACGTAAATAGCATGAAGATTTCTTTAAAAGGGAAGGTTGTTCTCGTAACAGGTGGTTCTAGGGGTATTGGTGAAGGTATATGTAGAAGTCTCGCTGAAGCTGAAGCTACTTTGGCTATTCATTTCAATAGCAATGCAAGCAAGGCACAAGCTCTGGCTGATTCACTTGAAGGTAAACACGTCTGCTTTCAGGCCGACTTAGGAAACACAGAAGATTTAAAAAACTTGTATGAACAAGTAATATCGGAATTGGGTAGAATCGATGTATTGGTGAACAACGCAGGAATTGCAATATCATCTGATTTAGAAGTCGATTTGAATGATTGGGTTGCTGATTGGGATAATACCTTTGCGGTTAATACGAGAGCTCAGGCTTTGCTCTGCAAGCTCTGTATACCTCAATTTAAAGAGATTGGCGGAGGTCGCATCATCAACATTTCTTCAAGGGCTGCATTCCGAGGTGATACATTAGACTATTTGGCATATGGAGCTTCCAAAGGTGCTATTCCAGCTTTAACTCGGTCTATTGCGAGATACTGTGGAAAAGACAATATCAAAGCTTTCAATATTGCACCAGGCTTTGTTCGAACGGATATGGCGCAAGACTTTATGGATCAATATGGAGAGGCTTATGCTTTGGATGATATTGCATTAAACCAGCTAACAGAGCCGAAGGATCTTGGGCCGATGGTTACCTTATTGGCTAGTGGTTTGGCAGATCATGCAACAGGTACCACTATCGATATTAATGCGGCTAGCTACGTACATTAACTATGGCAGAAAAGAATAGGTGTGCTTGGTCCAAGAATGTTTCGGACGAATATTTAAGATATCATGATGAAGAATGGGGCGTACCTGTTCACGATGATCGTGTATTTTTTGAGTTCTTAATTTTAGAAGGTGCTCAAGCAGGTTTAAGTTGGGCGACAATTCTTAAGCGAAGAGAAGGGTACAGAAATGCATTTGCGGATTTTGACCCTAATGAGGTGGCCAAATTTACTCAAGACCAGATTGAAGGCCTTTTATTAGACAAAGGGATAATCCGAAATAGATTAAAAGTACAAGGCGCTGTTATCAATGCTCAAAAGTTTCTTGATATTCAAAATGAGTTTGGCTCGTTTGATCAATATGTTTGGCCGTTTGTTGGCGGCAAACCCATAGTCAATTCGCCAAAGACAATGGCTGATGTTCCTGCTACTTCTTCAGAATCAGATGCTTTAAGCAAAGACCTTAAAAAAAGAGGATTCAAATTCGTTGGGAGCACCATTATGTATGCTTTTATGCAAGCATGTGGTTTGGTTAATGATCATACTATAGATTGTTTTAGGTATAGAGAACTTACTTCTTAATATTTAATACCAAGTCTCTTCTCGAGAACTCTATAGCCCATACACCAATGTTTTTATCTCCGATGAATGATGGTGCTGTATAAAGGAAAGTGTTCTGATCTTCGAGCTTTTGCACAATATCTTCAGATGTAATCCCATTTTTCAGGTTGTATTCATAGGCTTTAAAAATACCTAGTGCCTTACCTTCAAGTGAGTTTTCCTCATTTAGAACATAGTGAGTTTTTATAAACGTAGTATCAGATCCTGTATCTATAATTAGGTTGGATTCTTCAGTGTAATTCAGAGTAAATGATCCAGTGAGTTCTCTACCGAGTCTTAATGCTTCTGATACTATTTCGGCCTCTGAAACCTTCTTTATTTCTCGGGCTTCCATTTCTGCTTTGGCTCTGGCGGTGTCAATTTTGTCATCACCGCAGGACCACACCGCACAGATTAATATGAGAATAAGTAAGTTCTTTGCCATAACCAGATTGCTCTCCTTTTTCAAAAGTAGTAATGGATTGCTATTGTTTGTTAATTTTGGGCATTAATAGAATACAGCATGCTTGAAAAGCTAGTAGCCATAAAAGATAGATTCGAAGAAGTAGGTCAACTCATTGTACAGCCAGATGCAATGGCTGATATGAAACTCTACTCAAAACTCAATAAAGAGTACAAAGACTTAGAGAAGATTGTAAAGGTATATGATGAGTATAGCGATGTAGTTGGCAACATTGAGTCTTCTAAAGAGATTTTGAAGACTGAGAAAGATGAAGAGTTTCGTGAGATGGCAAAAATGGAGCTTGATGAGCTTGAGCCTAGAAAAGAGGTGCTTGAAGAGGAATTAAAATTCATGTTAATTCCTAAAGATCCTGACGATCATAAAGATGTTATTGTAGAGATTAGAGCCGGTGCCGGTGGGGATGAAGCGGGTATTTTTGCTGGTGATTTGTACCGAATGTATGATCGATACATTGATGGTAAAGGCTGGAAGAAAGAATTAATAAGTCTAAATGAAGCATCTTCTGGTGGTTTCAAAGAGATTGTTTTCTCTGTCTCTGGAGAAGATGTTTATGGATCCTTAAAGTTCGAGTCTGGTGTTCACCGTGTGCAGCGCGTACCTGTAACAGAATCTCAAGGCCGAGTACATACATCTGCAGCTTCAGTAGCCGTACTTCCTGAAGTAGAAGACGTGGATGTAGAATTGAACTTGAAGGATGTCAAGAAAGACACATATCGCTCTTCAGGAGCGGGTGGTCAGCACGTTAATAAAACAGAATCGGCTGTTCGTCTTACACACTTACCAACAGGTATTGTGGTAGAATGTCAAGATGGTCGATCGCAGCATAAGAATTACGATAAAGCTTTGACAGTACTGCGTTCTAGACTTTACGAGATGGAGTTAAAGAAACAACAAGAAGAAGTAGCTGGTGCCAGAAAGTCTTTAGTAGGAAGCGCAGATCGTTCTGATAAAATTAGAACCTATAATTACCCTCAAGGCAGAGTAACGGACCACCGAATTGGTTATTCTCAGCATAATCTCCCAACTGTAATGGACGGTCAGATTGAAGAATTCATTGAAAACCTTCGAATTGCCGAGAACGCAGAAAAGTTGAAAGCCGGTGAAGAATAATCATGTGGGTACAACATGAAATTACACTAGAAGCAAGGAGAAGGGGTTTCCATCTAATCACGAATGAAGTATTAAGTGCTATTCCTGAGATTAGAAAGGTAAAGCTGGGCTTATTGCATGTTCACATTAAACATACATCGGCTAGTTTAACCATTAATGAGAATGCGGACCCTACGGTCCGTGAAGACTTTGAGACACACTTTAACATCTTGGTGCCAGAGGATGGCAAGCATTATCAACACACTTTCGAAGGACCTGATGATATGACATCTCACATCAAATCATCTATCCTTGGTTCATCAGTTACGATTCCGATTACCAATGGCCGATTCAATTTAGGTACCTGGCAGGGTATCTATCTTTGTGAACATCGAAATTACGGTGGAGGGAGAAGGTTAGTCTTAACGCTTCAAGGAGAATAATTCTTTATGAATTGTAATCCTCTGGCTCTAATTCGAAAATTCTATTTACCGTTGTATTGAAGATCTCGGAGATTTTAAGGGCTAGTGTAGTTGAAGGCGTATACTTGCCTCTTTCTATAGCGTTGATACTTTGTCTAGAGACTCCAACCATCTCAGCCAATTGTTCCTGAGTGATCTTTTTTCTTTTACGCTCTGTTTTTAGCGAATTCTTCATTCAACGCATTTTTTGATACGTGAAATTAGAGTCTAGAGTAGTTTACACTGGGTAAGAAAGGGTTAACTTATTATTACATTTTGGCCCTCTGAAAGGCCCGTTTATTAGAAGCTTGTTAAAATTATGTGAACCGCTTCTTAACAAAGAGGTTTTGACTTATCTTCGCACCACAAATTAAAAGAACGATTATGTTATTTGATGCACCAATTGCTAGCGGAGCTAATACATTTATCTGGATTGTGGTTATTCTTATTGGTTTTGTAGGTGCTCTTAGTCAGCACGATGCGCTCTTCAAGGGCAAAAAGAAGAAAGAAGATCACTAAAGTCTATTTACCAATCGGTAGTAGTCGTACATGCTAATTCTGAATGCCTCTTTTGCTTTAGAGGTAGTTAAGAATTTTAGCCATTCGTTCCCGTTCCATACTTCCATCTCTTTTTCAGAGATAACATTATTGTAAATAATATCTGCGAAGGCCAGATGTGATTCTTTATTGGTGTTTTCGAACTTAGCTGTCAGTTCTTCGCTGTTGTCATACCAGCGCACTTGAATGTCGTCCATACCACCAATGAACTTACCGTTGGGCTCGAGAAGTACATAAGCTTCATCAAAACGCCAATTATTTACGATGGCCAGATTAATTATGGGTTCTAGGTCATCTTGAACTCTCTTTTTAAATCTATAGGTTTCGAGTTTGGCCGTTTCGAGTTCGGTAACATCGTAGTATGATCGCCTTACATTTTTGAAGTATAGCTTTGTAGATTCGTCAGTTTTAAAATCACTGAAAGATTCTACTTTCTTATCTTGGTTTATTTGGCAAGAGCAGAGCGATATAACAAGAAAGAGTAGGGTCAGATTTCTCATGAGTAGTCAACTCATGTGGTATAGTCTTGTTCTAATTCTAGCGCTTTTTCTTGAATAAGCTTCCATGCGTTTTCCACATGCTTTTGCTCTAAATTGGTGTTTCCAAAGGCTAAACGTAAAGAAAACCTTCCTTTTAGTTTGGTTTGTGTAAAAAACAGTTGGCCCGTTTTATTCACAGTATTCATGATCTTTTCATTGAATACATCCAGATCAGGAATCTCTGAATTAATATATCTGAAGCAGACAGTATTTAACACTACAGGGGCCAATAGTTCGAATTTATTATGTTTATTTACTTGTATAGACAACCATTTTCCTAAGTCTATATGTTTTTGGAGTTTTTCTCTGATGCCATTAACGCCAATTTCGCGAATAACGAACCAGAGTTTTAATGCTCTGAATCTTCTACCTAAAGGAACCCCCCAATCACGATAGTTTTTCACTTCATGATCAACAGAGGTTTTTAGATAATCTGGGGTAATGCTAAAGGTATTAACCAGGTTAACAGGATCCTTCACGAAATATGCTGTGCAGTCGAAGTTAGTGAACATCCATTTGTGGGGGTTAGTCACGAATGAATCGGCAAGTTGAACTCCTTCAGCCATCCAGCGCATTTCAGGTAGTGCCAATGCGATACCTGCGTATGCGGCATCTACGTGGTGCCAAAGTTTATACTTAATACAGATATCGCTGATTGTCTTAATAGGATCAATGGCAGTTGTGCTCGTAGTACCTATGGCTGAGACCACACATATGGGTTGATAGCCATGCTTAATATCTTCCAGAATCGTACTTTCTAAAGCGTCTGCTCTCATTGCAAAGGCATCATCTACAGGAACCTTTCTAAGAGAAGACTCTCCAATACCCGCTATTTTAACGGCTTTGTCAATTGAGGAATGGATTTGTTCCGAGGTATAAATTGTAAAACGCTCGTTTTCAAAACCTCTCTCATTTATCTTGAAATTACTGTATTTCTCTCTTGCTGTTAGTAAGGCGCAAAGTGTAGCGGTTGATGCTGTATCCTGGATGACTCCCGTAAAAGAATCAGGTAGACCTAAGATATCACGCATCCAATTCATGACATGTTCTTCCAGTTCTGCCGCAGCAGGAGAAGTTAGCCATATCATGCATTGAGCACCTAATGTACTCATAAGCATTTCCCCCAATATGGATGGATAGCTCTTATTGGCTGGGAAATAGGCCATAAAATTAGGGCTCTCCCAATGTGTCATACCAGGCATAATCTGTTCTTTAAAATCCTTGAAGATTTTATCGAATGATTCACCTTCTTGTGGAGGCTTATCGGCCAATGTCTTTAGAATATCACCGGGCTTAACATCTGGTAGCACAGGATAGTCTTCAACATTATCCATGTAATCCGCCATCCAGTCGACAAGTTCATGCGCGTACTTTCTAAATTCCTCGTTGGTCATTAACAGTAATTTGTTCTCTAATTTACGGACTACAAATTGGAGATTAGTTCATTATAGTATGTAAGGCTTAAAGGAATTATTTCTTCTGAAATGTGTACTTGATGTCTTTCTACCTTAGAGATATACTTTTTATTAATCACAAAAGAACGGTGGACCTTAATGAAATTGTTTTTTGGTAGCAATTCTTCTGCTTCTTTGAATTTCATCCTTGTGAGTGTACTCGTCTCATCAGTAATAAAGCCTACGTAGTTTCCTTCAGCTTTGATGTAGCGAAGTTTTTCTAAATCTATGCGAATATGTTCATATCCGCTTTTCACGAATAAGTAGGACTGAGGCTCGTTTGAATTGTTTGAGGCTACTTTGTTGACTGCTTTTAGAAAACGTTTAAACTCAAAAGGCTTCAGTAAATAGTCCGTAACATTCAAATCATAACATTCTAAGGCATACTCTGCATAGGCTGTTGTCATGATGATTTCGGGTGATACATTCATGCTTTTTAAGAACTCAATACCAGAGATATCTGGCATATTGATATCAAGAAAAATAAGATCAACGGTATGATTTCTTAAGTATTCTAGCGCATCTAAAGCGGAGGTAAATTGCTTATTTACATCTAAATAGGGGATTTTTGAAGCATGATCCTGAATGATGCTTAACGCAAGGGGCTCGTCATCTATGGCAATGGCATTAATCATGATAACTGAACTTTAACCTTGGCTTCAAATACATCGGGATGATCAATAATCTGGAATAAATGATTTTCAGGGTACAGTATAGCTAATCTTTGCCTTACATTTTCTAAGCCAACTCCGCTTTCGTCTGTTCGAAGCTTAGTTTTGTTATGGTTTGAATTCTTAATATCGAGCATTACAGCATGATCACGACAAGAGATTTCTATGGTAATCCAAGACTCTTTATCTAATGAAACCCCATGTTTGAATGCGTTTTCAATCATAGGGATAAGTAACATAGGTGCAATATTTCCTTCACAATTGGCATTTATTTGAAGCTGGACTTTAATCTTATCCAAGTCATCTATTCTCAGTTTTTGAAACTCTACGTAATCTTCAATGTATTTGATCTCCTTGCTTAAAGGAATCCGTTCTTGGGTATTTTCATTCAGCATAAAGCGCATCATTTCACTAAGTTTCTGAATGCCATCGGCTGTTCGCGGACTTTTGTCCAATAAGGCAAGCCCATATACCGTGTTTAATGAATTGAATAGAAAGTGAGGGTTGATTTGACTCTTTAGAAAGTTGAGTTCTGACTTCAGGTTTTTAAGTTCAATCTCTGCTTTTAAATTCAGCGGATCAAATCTATGCAATACATAAGACCAGCAAAATATTATGCTCAGACTTACTGATGCAAAGACGAAGAAGTTTACTGTGAACTGATAAACAAAGTCTCCTCCAAATGGAATTTTGCTGTAAAGCGTTCCACTTGCTAGTGCCAATAGTAAGAGCAATCCAAAATAAATCAATGAAGTTCTTATCATTCTGTTGTACAGCTGTGCTTGTTGACCTTTGAGCTTTCCAAGCAGAACCGTATATAGACCAGATTGAAATGAAAAAAGAGTGCTCCAAGCTAAAGTGGCTAATAACCTTTGCGTGATCAATGAAATACCAACATCGAAAATGAGAATGGGCAAAAGCACCATGAGTAATATGAAAAATGATATGGTTGAAAGCCAAAATCTAAAAGGCAGCTGCTTTATTCCGGTGAGAATGTTGTCATCTCTTCTGAATAACTCTACAATGAGTGCTCCAGAAATACTGATGACCTGCAGACAGAATATTTCCATGCCATTGGTATAGACCAGATACCTAAACTTACTAACCTCTGGAAATTGAGGGAGAAGGTACTCAAATCGTAATATAAAATCTGGGAAGGTGGCTTTGTCAATACTGGCAGCTAGAAATCCAAAAACAATGACGGTTAAGGGTACTAAGTACAGAATGGCATAGGATTTTTTAAGGCGTTCGATTTTGAGCGTACCAAAATATGTCCCTAAAACAATCGAAATAAGCAGTAGAGCATGTACTAGATTGTGAATGATATATTTTGGATAGAGTTTTTCAGCCAGTTCCCAATCTTGAAGCTTTCCGTTAGCTCTATCAAGAAAGTCAGCTTCATAGAGTATCACATCAAATATATACTTCTGAATTATCCAGATGATTAAGACTAGAGATACGGCAATTGCAGGGTTTATTCTCTTTAACATACTCAAGGTTAAGGCCTGTAGAAATTAGGTTCAAAAAAATGTGACGAGTCATTAAAAATTTGTGATGGAATCAGAATCTAATTGTAACTGAAGCTAGAAATGATGATTTTGCCGAAAACAGACCCTTATGAATGCTCCATTCCACCTTGCCTTTCCAATTAGAGATATTGAAGAGACTCGATCTTTTTATGGCGGACTCTTAGGTTGTGATATTGGTCGATCTACCGATAAGTGGATCGACTTTAATTTCTTTGGAAATCAATTAAGCGCACATGTTAAACCTGAAGAATTGGCCCAAGCGGCAACCAATGCTGTTGATGGTAAAAATGTGCCTGTAAGACATTTTGGGGCTGTTATGGAATGGAACGCATGGCATACTTTGGCTGATAAGCTAAAAGATTATGGTATTGATTTTATCATAGAGCCATATATACGCTTCGAGGGAGAAGTGGGTGAACAAGCCACTATGTTCTTCTTAGACCCAAGTGGTAATGCACTAGAGTTCAAGAGTTTTAAAGATCCATCTCAAATTTTCGCGAAATGAGAACCAGATTTATAGCACTTATTCTAGTCTGCTTCTTGGTTTCATGTCAACAAAAAAGCCAAGAAGTTGTACAGGCAACTAAAAGCATTCATAGAACTGAAAATAGACCTGGAAAGAAGCTAAATGTAGGCTTCTTAGCTATCAATGGGGTTTATAACTCCGAGTTAATGGCGCCATACGATATTTTTCAGCACACCATTTTTCACACCGATCCGGGAATGGAGACTTTTATTGTTTCCCCAACCATGGATCCTATTGTTACTTTTGAAGGCATTACTGTTACACCGCATTATTCATTCAAAGATGCTCCAGATATAGATGTTTTGGTAGTACCAAGTGCTGAGCATAATATGGGCTCCGATTTAGAAGATGAAAACTTGATTAATTGGGTAAAGCTAGTTGGAGAGAACGCGCAGTACGTTATGAGTCTTTGCGATGGTGCCTTTATTTTAGCGCAAGCGGGTTTATTAGAAGGGGTGAAGTGCACAACTTTTCCAACTGATATAGATAAGTTCAAAGAAACATTTCCTCAATTAAATGTCTACAAAGACATAAGTTTTGTTCATGATGGCAAAGCCATTACTTCTGCAGGAGGTGCTAAGTCTTATGACCCTGCGCTGTACTTGGTAGAATATTTATACGGCCAACAGGCAGCAATTGGCGTAGGCAAAGGCCTAGTAATTGACTGGAATCTCCAAGAGATTCAGTCAATATATCCTAACTAGTATGCAGCAAAGTAATCTTCTAAATCTTTGAGTGTAGAATCGCTGGTTTGAATGTCCTGTTTGATTTCTCCTTTTTCCAGAAGTACGATTCGCTCACAAACTTCTGTCACGTGATTCAGGTCGTGTGAAGAAATAAGCATAGTTAATTGACTCTTTTCACTCCATTCTTTCAAAACGTCTTTTAAACGGATCTGGGTAGTTGGGTCTAAATTGGCAAAAGGTTCATCTAATAGAATTACCTCTGGGTTACCCATTAGTGCACCCACAATACCAACTTTCTTTTGATTACCTTTTGATAGGTCTCTGATATATTTCTTCTTGCCGATAATCTCATCGTTAAAGAGTGCTTCGAATCGCTGGAGAAACTCTTTCAGATCACCATCTGAATACCCATGAAGAGAACCTAAGAATTCGAAATATTCATCAGGCGTTAAATAATCAATAAGAAAGGATTCATCTAAAAACGAACCTGTGTAGTTTTTCCAATCCTCGTCTTTAGCTACGTCTACATCTTTAGAAGTAACCGAACCGGTTGTTGGTCTAACTAAGTCCAGGATCATACGGAAAAAGGTGGTTTTGCCGGCACCATTATTTCCTACTAAACCAAAGCTCTCTCCCTTAGGAATGCTTAATTCAGGAATGTTAACAACAGTTACACTCGAATATGATTTTGAAAGTTCTTTAGCGTTAATCATGTTTTCTATAATTATTGTGCTCTGAATCCAGCAGCGATTTTATGTCTGTTTTTGATAAAGTAATTGGTAAGTCCGTCTATCGACTTATTTCTTAAGAGGAAACCTATTAATCCTGCCCCTCCGGTTAAAACGATTCCTAATACATCATTACCCGCTATCGCTAAAGGGGCGTAGATTACATATGGCAATATCATTATGGGAATGATGATTAAGAACTGCGCAGCACCTACGCCTTCATAATTGAATGCAGCTCTTTTATTTAAGTCAATTTTCTTTGGACCAAACATGGCAATTCGCATGACTACAAATACATTAATACCAATATTGAAGAGGTATGCGCATAGGTTAATCAGAACGATTTTCCACCCGAAGTATCCGTAGGCTAGAGAGAGCACAAATGCAATAGTCGAGGCAGAAAGGAATAACAAGTATTTAGCTTCTATGTATTCTCTAAAAGTAGATTTTCTAGTCAATACAAAATCAAAGAATCCACTGTCCCAACTTAGAAGGAATTGACCGTAGTTCAGGAAGAAAATTCCTGTGATAAATACCCCTACAAATACAAAGATGAAATCCATTTCTTGATAAGCGGGATTTGGATAAAAGAATAGTCCATATAACAATAAGAGCGCACCTAATAATACTGTCGTTCTAGGCCTTTTGTGTCTCATTATTAACTTGAGCTCGGCTGCCATTAATTCACCTTTATGACCAAAACGCTTTAAGAAAGCGAATTGCCCACCTGTAATATTACTGGTCTTTTTCTTGGTCGATATTTCCTCAGGATAGGTATTATTAACTAGGTAGTTAAAGTTCAAAAAGTAGAAGAGTACTGCTAAGACAACCGGAACTAATCCGAAAATAGGTTGAGCAATTACCGCATCCATCATTGCGGAAGATGCACTCGAAAGACTGATAATGCTGTAAATATCTAATCCGCCAAGCGTACCAAAAATGATGACAAAGGCGAACATGAGGTTCGGCTGATCGTTAAGTTTTTTCTTAAACAATAGAACCAGATAATGTAAAGTCAAAGCCAGGCCAACTATAAATACTAACCAACCCCATCCGGCAGCGCTTCCTTGGCTATCCGCCACTACCCTAAATGCAAAAGGTGAAAAGAACAGAATCCCGATGATGTTAAAAGGACTAATGGCACTTTTGCCTAGCATGTAATTAATCATCTTAGCCTTTTTAATAGGCAAATGGAGATAGGGTTGAA
Source organism: Roseivirga sp. UBA6052 (assembly GCA_002427755.1). Taxonomy (GTDB): domain Bacteria; phylum Bacteroidota; class Bacteroidia; order Cytophagales; family Cyclobacteriaceae; genus Roseivirga. The sequence goes on along the minus strand of DIYO01000009.1, from coordinate 687,020 downwards.
TGCTCATGACAGGGACGTTTTGTAAGAAGAACCTGATAAAGAATTCAAATGCTAGATAATAGATGATCAAACCATTTAGGATATCCAGAGGGTTTCCTTCAGGTACCAACTGCAAAATGATCTCGTTTAAGAAAATACCAAGTAGGAGGGCATAACCCACCAATACAATGGCTGCAAATCCTAAAAACAGATTTGCTATTAGGTTTTTAGCCCAAATGGGTGACCTAAATTGTTGTTTCCAAGAGTGACTGAAAAAGGTTCCGACCATATTAATTCAAGTTTGCGTCTAGTGATAAGATACATTCTAGTATTGCATGCGCTGACCGCACAAAAAACATCTGATTGATGTTTTCAAAATCGTCTGTTGGTTTGTGGTAGTGCTGGTGATCTTCTACACCAAAGTATAGAAAAGGCATACCCGCTTTATGAAATACCCCATGATCTGACTGGAGCGTCCAGTCATCACTACCCAAATCTGGAGTATCGTGCCCAAATTTAAGCTGAAGTGGTTCGAATGAGAGCTCTTCAAGAAAAGGTTTTAGTGACGGGTTATGGTGTGTCCCTGCGACATAAAGCTCGTTCTTATCGTTGATGCCAATCATATCCATGTTAATATTGAGCACAATAGCTTCTTGCGGAATACGCTCATCTTTTAAAAATGCTTTTGCGCCTTGAAGCCCCATTTCTTCCCCATCCAAAGCCGCGAAAACCATAGTATGTTCTGGTGTATTCGCTTTAAAGAATTCGATCATTGCCAACATAGCAGCTACACCAGAGGCATTGTCATCGGCACCATTATAGACTTCGCCATTGATTACTCCCAAATGATCATAATGTGCAGTTATTAGAAAGGCCTTATCGCTTTTTCCTTTGATGTAGGAAATTATGTTAAATGCCTCAATGGTATCCCCTTTGTTTACAAATGTGAAATCATGTCTGTAGTCCTTAACCAAACTTTTAGCTCTCATATCAGACATTTGTTTGATAATGAATCTGCGCGCTGCTTCAGCTCCTTTCGTACCGGATTTTCTTCCTTCAGCCGCATCATGAGAAAGCTTTCTTAAATCCTCAAGCATGAACTCAGAATCTAGCAGATCTAATTGAGCATAAGTGGGAATTGAAATGAAGAAGGCGATTAGGGAAAGCACAATGAAATTTGAATACCTTTGCATCGTTATGAAGTTTAGTTGGCTAAATGAACCTCTAGGTTGTGATTTTACTAGCTTAAACATAATCAATCAAAGACATAGTATTGCGCTCGTTCATCATTAAGTCTGTTTTCTTTTTGTTTTGTTTTATGACTGGTTTTCAGACCAGTGCACAAAGCATTGATGAACTTTTAAGCCGTCTGGAGCTTAATCAAGCGCTTTATCCTCCCGAAGATATACTCAGTTCTAAATCGATAGTCTTACTTTCAGTACCTGAGGATTCTAAATCGAGTGAATGGCAAATTTTGGTAGATGAGTTGCAGCTCTTTTTCTCTTCTGTTGGCTTGGATGCCATTGCTTGGTTAGATTTAAGAGACTACCAGTCACTTCAAAATCAGGTAGAGGGCCTTCCGGAAAGTTTGACTCAAAGGAACCCAAAGAATATCGTATTATTTCAGATTAAGGATGAAGAGAGCCCAGCTTTATTGGCGATTGGTCCATACAATAACAAAACCTCTTTTTGGAATAAAGGGGATGCATTTTGGATAAGACAATCTGTATCTCTTGAAGGTATTACCAATGAACTTTCTACATTATTCAAAACAGATCAGTTCTACAGGGATAATCTGTTAGTGAATGAATCGCCAGAATACTTTTCACCTGAAATGACTTTTGGCCTAACGGCCAAGAGTATTCCTCCTCGAATTCTAGAGTTTAAAACCTATGTTGATTTATTCGATATCACTTATCCTGATCAACTGGGTGTACCAAGCTTTACTTATGAGTCGTTCAACGACCTTGCTCAGACTAAGCAAGATTTGCTCGAGAAGAATTATAGGTTGGAAGCTATATCGGTTGATTCTACTAATAACATCTTTTTGAGAGATAGAACTAAGACGGTTCAACAATTGAGGAGAGATGGTTTCCAGTATGAGCTAAAATATATTAGAGCAAAAGAAGAGGTATTAAATACCCTCATTCCTTTTGAAGGCAGACCTGCTCCTCAGGAAAGAATTGTCTATAAATTCTTCTTGGATGACCTTCGCAATAACAATAACTACATTGGTAAAACTTGGGATGCTCATCCCGATTGGAATATGGCTTTGACAAACTTTCTAATTCAAATGGAAGAAATACTTAAGTCAAAGACCAACTAAACTTGCTCATATCCACACGTAGAATTCTAAAGCTTTAGTAACATCTTCTATCTATATTTAGGTAAAAGATCAAAAAATGAATAAGCTGAATCTATTTTTTCTATGCCTATTGGCATTTAGTGTATCCGCATATGGATTTCAAAACACAGATATCGACTACGATGCTGTTTACAAAATTAAAGATGAAGGTCTCAACAATAGCCAAGTTATGGATATTGCATGGAACCTTACAGACAGGATTGGCCCTAGATTAACAGGGTCCGAAGGATTACAAAGAGCATATGATTGGACCTCTGAGACAATGAAATCTTGGGGTTTAGAAAACGTTAAAGTTGAGCCTTGGGGTGAGTTTGGCAAAGGCTGGGATGTAAGAAAGTCCTATGCCGCTATGACTGCGCCTTATTATCAGGCGATTATTGGTATTCCTAAAGCATGGACTCCTGGTACTAATGGTTTGATAAAAGCGGAAGTAGTTTATGTTAATATAGAGGAGATTGCCGATCTCACTAATTATCAGGGAAAACTAGCCGGTAAGGTAGTGATGTTACCTACCAACATAGAGGCTAAAACTACTTTTGAGGCAGATGCTAGACGCTGGACTGAAGATCAACTAGAAGGTATGACCGCGGAAAGAGTTAGTAATGCCAATGGCGATTTTACTCCGAGACGAATCAGTGACTATAGAAGAAGAAGCAGATTAAGAAATGCTGCGTACGACCTGTTTAAGAAAGAAGGCGTGTTGATGGTTTTGAATACCCATAGAGGTGGAGGTCAAGGTACATTCTTTACTTCAAATGGTGCAAGAAGAGACCCTGAGGCTTTGCCTGAAATGGAGATCGCGCCAGAGCATTACAACAGAATGGTAAGATTGGCTATTAAAGGTGAGCCTGTTATGATTGAGGCAGATACTAAAACAGAGTTTCATGATCAAGACATGAAAGGCTACAACGTATTTGCAGAGATTCCTGGTTCTGATCCAGATTTGAAGGATGAGGTAGTTATGTTAGGTGCTCACCTAGATTCTTGGTTTGCGGGAACTGGTGCTACTGATAATGCTGCAGGCTCTGCTGCTATGATGGAGGCAATTAGAATTTTGAAAGATTCTAAAATTCCTTTGAGAAGAACGGTTAGAATTGCTTTGTGGAGTGGTGAGGAGCAGGGTTTATATGGCTCTAGAAACTATGTTCAAAACGAGTTCATGAAAAATGGAGGTCCTAATAAGAACCATGAAAAGTTATCTGCTTATTACAATATGGATAATGGAACTGGAGCTATTAGAGGAATTTACTTACAGAGCAACGAAGCGGCCAGACCATTATTTACGGAATGGTTCAGCGTGTTTGAAGACATGGGTGCTCATACAGTAACTATAAGAAACACAGGAGGTACCGATCACCAAGCTTTCGATGGTATTGGTTTACCTGGTTATCAGTTCATTCAAGACCCAATTGACTATGGTACAAGAACCCACCATACCAATATGGATTTGTTCGAGCGTATTCAAGCAGCAGACATGAGAAAGAATGCTGTAATAATTGCCACTATGGTTATGCAAACAGCTAATATGGATCAGATGATGCCTAGAAAGCCTAAGGTGTTTGAGAATAACCTTAACCGAAGTAGATAAGACAACTGCAGCCCCCAAAAGAGCCTTCTGGATATTTTCCAGAAGGCTCTTTTAGTATAATTCAGAATTAATAAATGGAATGAGTGCTAGTATAACGGCAGGTTCGTAATAGTGTATTCTATCAATTAAATCATGAGTAAGAATTCCTACTGCTCCATTACCTTGCTTTGAGTTCTTGCGATTAAAAACCATATCATCGGCTACACCTAATTCGATGCCTTGATCTATGAGTTCTTTAATTTTTTCCGGCAATTGAAATGTTGCGGTTCTTGCCTTACCTTCTTTGGCTTTGTTAAGAATCACTATCCAAGCAAAGGCTTGCATTTCATTATTTGATGAATCTAGGCCTCCTTCTATACCCACATAGTAATCTGCTTTTTGGTTTAGACTCATAAGTGACTTAGCTCTGTTTTGAGCACCTTCTAGCGTTTCCTCATCAGACATCGGTTGATCCGCTACTCTGGATGGAACAGAGAGGCCTTCTACTTGAATTTTAGACTTTGGAAATACTTGCTGAAAGGCTTGCAGGGTGCATTGCACTTTAACAGGGTTCTTAGAACCAACGAGTACTTTAATTTCCTCCATTATTGAGAGCAGCTAATTTTTCGTCCATTTTAAGTCGCTCATAGAAAACGCCAAGTGCTTTTTTGACATTGTCGTCTCCAGGTTTGATCGTATTGGCGGTTTCCATATAAGGAAGTGCTTTTCTAGTCCAATCATGCCCATATTGCTCAGCTTCTTGTCCTCTGATTTCGTATTCTTCTTTGCTCATTAGGTTAATACGTACATATACCCTGTTGGCCTGTTCGTTAATCATTACTGCGTAGTTGTAATGTGCAGTGAAGTCCGTAGGAAAGCTATTTATATATCTTTCATAGTCGCTCGAAGCAAGTCCGAAATATCTTTCAGAACGCTCAGGTTCGCCCGCTAAATAAGAGGCCTTGAAAATGCGATCATATAAATCGGCCCTTCTTATGATAAGTTGGGCATTATTTGGGTTTCTCTTTAATGCTGTATTCAACACAGATTCAGCTGCGTCAAGTCGATTAAGTCTCACGAGCAAGCGCACTTCTTGAATTACATAGGGTATATAGTTAGGGTATTCAAAAAGCGCTTCTTCTACAATATTTAGCTGGTCTTCAAAGGGGCTATTAGAAAGCTGCTTACAAATAATTAGACCATTATATGCAGACTTACTCAGTCTAGTGAGGTTCTTTAAGGATTGGTAGTTGCTAATAGCCTCTCCATAGAGTCCTGCATTTTGAGCACTTACAGCGGCATTCATATAGCTTGTAGTATCCCTTGGTTTGGCGATTTTGGAAATATTAAACGAGCTCAGAGCTTTTCGAAATTGCCCATTTTGAAAGTAGCTTACCCCTTCGTTAATGCCACTTGCCCATAGAATCTCAATTTGGTTTGTTGCTAGTATGTGGAGATTGTTGGTTTTAGGAGTTAAGGATTGTGTTCTTTGATAAGCTTCTACGATTGTATTGACAAAACCATCTTGATCTCTTTTGAGGGGGTTTAGCTCTTTGTCGTCAGACTTAAGTATTTCGTGATAAACCCTTGCTTTAGTATACCAGGCCCTAGGGTTCGTTGTAACGTCAGTATTAGCGAAGGCTTCGTCTATTGCTGATTTTGCCTCAGTATAATTCTTATCATTCAAGAAAGTATTGGCAACAGAGATCAGGTCCTGAGAATTTGGGTACTCAGAAAGTAGCGTTATTAGTATGATAATAACATATTTCAATGATCCAGCTTAACGCCTATAGCGAAGTTAATGGTTTTGCATTCAATATGTCAGTTGAGTCGAGAACGAGATTTAAATATACCACACAAAACAATCATTCACATACAAAAAGTGGCTGTTTACCACAGGTTGTAGCAATTAAATGGTATGATTTAAATATTTATTATGATTCAATTATTTCAGAATTGAACCCTATGTCACTTAGTTCTTACGCCATTGAGGTAGTCTTCTACTTGTCAAAGGGGCGCCTAATGCATCCATTTTTGAATTCATTTGGTCGAAATTTTCTTGTAATGCTTTAACCGATTCAAGAATTGGACCAAAAGCATTAGCGGCCGTTTCGTAATTATATTTGGCTGCACCCGTAATATCAGAAGTGGATCCGGAAATATCGAAAATGGCTGCTTGTGCACGCTGTCTAACGCTGTAGTCGCTGTCAATATCTAGCCTTCCCAAAGTAGGGTCTCCGTTTAGGGATTCTCTAACCATGATCATGTCCTTTTCTAAAGCTTCGATTTCCTTCAGAAGCTCAGTTCCTTGACTGCCTGTAAAGGATTTGCTTGCCGCTTTTAATTCGCTAAGGTTATTGTTCATTTCACCTAAAATGGATTGAACACTATTGATAGCACCAAATAGCTTTAGTGCTCTTTTCTTAAAGCTAGCCATGGCCTCTCTGTCTTGAGCCGGCAGGCTTCTGTTGTTCAGTTCCTCTACTGAAAATGAAGTTGGTCCAGCCAACTCAGTAATGTCTCCATTGATGTTTTTACTTAGGCTTACCGTAAAGTCTCCTGGAACTACATAAATGTTAGAAGAGCTTAAACTTCTGGTTTGGTTGGCTTGCTGACGCGACACTTGGTCGAAATTCATGTAGGTTAAATCCCAGATAATCTGATTTAAGCCTTTCTTGTAAGGAGTGCGAAGTTCGCTCACAATATCTCCAGATTCATCCTTGATGGTAAAAATCAAGAAAGAGGCAGCTTCATTGTTTTCAGCTTTGTATTCATCAACAGTAGGATAAGGTATGTTTTCATTACTTTTGAAGGCTTCCTTTTCTTGTTTTTGCCTTTTAGCCTTTAGAGTTTCTATACCTTCCTTAACCCAATACTTTATAGTTGCACCTTTGGTAGGGTTAGGTGCGCTGAAGAACATTTCTCCTTGGAATCCTTTATCTCTCGATCCGAGGCTACCTAAAGGAGTCCATGTATTGAAGATCTCGCCAGATTTAATAGCGAAGATGTGGCCCTCTTTTTCTTTTGCCTCTGCGTTTAATTCTCTTAAGGCGCTATAATCGTCTAACACATAAAAGCCTCTTCCAAATGTGCCCAAAACCAAGTCGTTTTCTCTTTCTTGAATGGCCATATCACGCACGTTGATTGTTGGAAGCCCTGCACTGAGTTTTGACCAACTTTGACCTTTGTCTACAGTAACATGGACGCCATACTCTGTACCGGCAAACAATATATTTTCATTAATATGATCCTGTTCTAAAGCATAAACAGCGCCTTCTGGAAGATTAGCACCGATGTTGGTCCATGTCAATCCTTTGTCTGAACTCATATATACATAAGGTGTAAAATCACCACTCTTATGATTATTGAAGGCAGCAAAGACTTCATTTTCATTATGCTTGGAGGCTATAAGATCATAAACGTATGTGTTAGCGGGTACACCATCAAAACGATTGATCTTTCTCCAAGTTTTACCGTCATCTTCTGAGATATTAATTTGGCCATCATCGGTTCCGACATATAGTAATCCTCGCTTAATTCGAGATTCATCTAGTGATACTGATGCACCATACCTTGAAGTAGAGCCATTTTTAGCTACGGCATCCATCGGCCAGATTTTACCCATTATCGGCAGTGTATTTCTATCAATATTTTGATCTAGTTCTTCACTAATTACACTCCAAGAATTCCCTCTATCGGTACTTTTGAAAAGCTTATTACCGCCATAGTAAAGCGTTTTATGGTCATGAGGACTCACCATTAAAGGAGAATCCCAGTTAAAATTGTAGCTCTTTTCTCCTTCTCTCGGTCTAGGGACAATCGTGACCGTTTCACCACTTTTTCTATCGAACCTTACCAAACCACCGTTTTGATATTGAGAATAGACAATATTTGCATCAACAGGATCAGGCACTGATTCAAAACCGTCACCACCCAATGTAACGATCCAGTCACCACTAACAATTCCGTGCTGACTAACCGTTTGTGAAGGACCATGTAGTGAATAATTATCTTGGGTTCCTCCCATGATGTTATAGAATGGCTCTTCGTTATCTACCGACACTTTATAGAATTGCGTTACCGGTAGGTTGGTAAAGAACTTCCAGTTTTGGCCTTGGTCAAACGATTCGTAAACTCCACCATCACAGCCTTGCAAGATGTGCTTATTGTTTGCCGGGTTAATCCACATGGCGTGATTATCCCAGTGCTTGCTTTTTTCTCCTAAGTTGTTAAATGTTTTCCCTCCATCTACAGTTACCAAGGTGAATGTGTTGAGTATGTAAACTCTGTCAACATCAACCGGGTCTGCCACTAGTTCTTGATAGTAATTACCACTGGTAGAGGTAGAGCTCATTTTTTGCCAAGAGGCACCTCTATTGGTACTTTTGAAGAAACCACCCTGACCAGATTTAGCTTCGACAACGGCATAAATTACTTCATTGTCAGCGGGAGAAATAGCCAATCCTATTCTTCCTTTATCTCCACCGGGAAGTCCTCGGTTGATTTTACTCCAAGTCTTACCGGCATCTGTTGACTTATAAATGCCTGATTCAGGTCCACCTCCTAAATAGGTCCATTGCCTTCTTCTTCTCTGATGCGCAGTGGCATAAAGAACATCTGGATTTCTTGGGTCCATGTGGATTTCGTTGATTCCCGTGTGCTCGCTTACCTCTAGAATTAACTCCCAGTTCTCTCCACCGTCTGTCGTTTTGTAAAGCCCTCTATCGCCTCCGCCACTCCAAAGCGGACCTACCGAAGCCACGTAAACAACATCAGAATTTCTAGGGTCTATTTTGATCATTCCAATGTGCTCCGATTTTTTCAGCCCCATGTGCTTGAAAGACGCTCCACCATCAATTGATTTGTATACACCATCTCCGTAGGATACAGATCTTTGGTTATTATTCTCACCCGTACCTACCCAAAGCACATTGTGGTTGTTTGGGTCCATAGCTAATGCACCGATAGAATAGCTGCCGTAATTGTCGAATACAGGTTTAAAAGTAGTACCGGCATTAGTAGTTTTCCAGACTCCTCCTGCGGCAGCACCTACATAAAATTCGCTAGGGTTATTAGGATTAACAGCTAAATCTGCAATACGGCCAGAAGTTAGGGCTGGCCCCACACTTCGAAATTTGAATGAACTTAGGCTAAAGCCATCTAATGGGTTTTCTAGCTTCTGTGGTTCACTGTTTTTCTTTTTCCGTTGGGCTTCAAGAGAATTAGAAGCAGAAAGAATAAGTACAAAGGAGAGTAATAGAGAGAAAATTCTTTTCATGGTTGAGAGGTTTTCAGAAATATAATATTCCGCCTAAATTATTCACAGTGAAAAGGAAAACAACTGATTTTAGTTAGCTAAAAAAGAAAAGGCCCACAAAAGTGAGCCTTTAAAAAATCATGATTGTATTTGTTTCTATCTTCCCTTAGAGTTTATACTCGTTGGCTCTGGTTTGGTTGCAGCATTCTTCACATATTTTTCCAACCACGAGTCCATTTCCCACAACATGTGTAGAATGGATTCTTTTGCTCTATAGCCATGGCTCTCGTCTGGTAGCATAACCAAACGTGCGGTGCCTCCGTGACCTTTAATAGCATTGTAGAATCTTTTACTCTGAATTGGGAAAGTTCCTGAATTATTATCGGCTTCTCCATGTACTAGCAATAGCGGTTCATTCACTTTGTCTGCATGCATAAATGGAGACATATAGTTATATAGATCCGGATCTTCCCAATATGTTCTTTCCTCTCTTTGGAATCCGAATGGCGTTAAGGTTCTATTGTATGCCCCACTTCTTGCAATACCAGCTGCAAATAAATCTGAATGCGCCAGAAGATTAGCGGTCATGAATGCACCGTAAGAGTGACCACCAACACCAACTCTATTTCTGTCTCCAACACCAAGTTCTACTACTGCATCTATAGCCGCTTCAGCATTAAGTACGAGTTGTTCTCTGAAAGAATCGTTAGGCTGTTTGTCTTCTTCACCTATAATTGGGAATTCAGTATTTGCCATTACTGCATAACCTCTAAGTACCCAGAAAAGTGGAGAACCGGAACTTACTCTAGTGAATGAATAAGGTGTGCCTCTCACTTGAGCGGCAGAAGCTTTCGACTTATATTCTCTAGGATATGCCCACATCAAAACCGGTAATGGTCCGTCTTTTTCTTTGTCATAACCTGCTGGCGTGTAAAGCACCGCAGTCAGGTCAACACCATCGGCTCTTTTGTATTTGATGATTTCCTTATTTACCTCCATCATAGCCGGTTGAGGGTGCGGGAAGTCTGTAATAGCTTCCATAGTTCCCTTCTTCAGGTTTCTCAAATAGTAGTTTGGTGGCTCATTTTCAGATTCTCTCATGGTAATGATCACATCGCCCTTGTCAGAAACCATATCTACCATTCTTTCATAGTATGGTGCTTCAGATCTAAATAAGATTTCAGTCTTTTTATTTTTTAGATTGAATTTGGCTAAATAAGGTCTGTCTCCCTCAGGAGAACCACCAACACTTGACATGAATAGGTTGTCTTTATCAAAATTCAGCACATACCAACCATATTCGTTCTTTTTAGTCATTGGTGAACCCGGATCGTTGTAGCGGTCTGCTGTGTTTCTTTCTACAATTACTTCTCCAGCCGTGCCAGGTTCTGATGGGTCAATTAAAGTTCTTTTATCAATTCGTTTGGCCCACCATTGTTCTCTCATAATGGCACGCTCATCATCACCCCAAGTAATTCCTCCATAACGTAAAGATGTAGTCGCTAACCTTGTAGGTTCTCCATTAAAAGGAGCATCAGACATGTAAACAGCATCTCTTTCTTCAGTTTCTGATTTTGGATCTCCACCGTCTAATGCTTCGGCCCAGTAAAGCGTAGCTGGGCGATCAGCTCTCCAAGTCACACTTCTTGCCCCTAATCGAGTAGCATCAAATCCTTTAGGTCTTACTTCATCTAAATTGATCTTAGCTATTGTTTTAACCATGTTGCCATTCATATCCCAGACCTCATAATTAAAAGGGAATCTAGATGCAGGTACGAGGTATGAGAAAGGTTTTTGAATGGTTTGCACCAACATGTATTCACCGTCAGGCGAAATACTAAACGACTTGATTATTTGAGGCTTACCTACCATCTCTTGAGAACCATCCAGTTTGATTTTTCTTAGTTGAACAGTAGTATAATATTCAAATAAAGACTCATCGTAGCTGTTCTTTAGTAAGTCTTGGTAAGTTCTTGAAGGAGCTTCAGCACCAGCTGTTTCTTGAATTACCGGTCCTTTAGGTGCTCTTGGTTTTTGAGGGGCACTGCCTCTTCCTTCTTTAATGGTACTCACAATTAGCGTTTCATTATCCGGCATCCAATCGAATGCTGATACATAGGCATTGTTTACAATTGACCCTGTGAGTTTTTTTGCGGACTTCGTTTCTACATCCGCTACCCATAGCTCTATACCATCAGCCGTGGTATGAGTAAAGGCCATCTTTTTTTCATCGAATGACCAGGCAACATTGCCGAGTTGTGGTTTTGCAGGTAGGCCACTGATCTTGAATTCCTCACCAGTTTTAATATTCTTCAGGGTTAGGCCTGTCATAAAACTCCTACGACTTCTACCATTGGTAGCAGGATTGATTCTTGTTCCACCAATTCTCAATTCCGGTGCAGCCACCTCTTCAATGCTTGGGTAGCCAGGTCTTTCCATCATTAGCATCCATTCTGCTTTAGAATCAATACTCACAGATGGGGTAGAAGGAGCTTCTATCAATTTAGATATGGCCTCAGGCGGTTTTTGATATCCGTCTTGCGCTATAGCAGGCGTAGTCTGTAATAGAACCACCAATGCTACTAAGGCACATATGTTTAAGCAATTCTTAAAAATTTTCATGATTAAACTGTTTATGGAAAGGAAGTTACCCAACACCTGTTTCTACACAAGGGTCAATAGACTAATCTTCTGATATTGTTTATGAGCGGTTTGAAAATTAATACGAAGATTTTCGTAGAAACCTTTTGAAGTACGAAGCGTATCGTATATAATTGAAGTACGAAAGCATTCGTATATAATGAAATTCCTTCTGCTCATATCGATTTTGTTTTTGAATCCACTTCATCAGGATTCTATTGACCCAAACACACAAAGGGTTTTAGATGCATTGATCGCAATGCAGAATGATGGATCTGACGAATCTATAAACGAGTTTATAGATGAGTTTTTTCATCCCGACCTGATGAGAGAGATGACTAATAAGTCAGCACATGTTGCTTTCTACAGGCAGATTATAGATGAATTCGGGAATGTAGAGTCGAATATTTATAAGGTTGAAGAATCAACTTCAACAAAACTTAAAGTTCAATTAATCAAGAAGGGGATTGCATTTATACCAGAACCTTCGCCAAATCAAATTTTAGTTGTAGAAATAGATTTGCATAAAGAGGAGACCAAGTACCTCGCTAGAGGTTTAGGGATGGGTGCCTTGATTTGCTATATAAAAAGATAGAAATGAATAAACCGACAGAATCAGAACTAGAGATACTCAAGGTGTTGTGGACTAAAGGTGCCTCAACGGTTAGAGAAGTCAACGAGATTCTTAATGAAGCACGAGAAGTTGGCTATACCACTACTTTGAAAATTATGCAGCTAATGGCTCAAAAGGGATTGGTTAATCGCGATGAGAGTACTCGAACTCATGTTTACACAGCTGCTGTAGCACAAAATAATGTACAAAACCATATGCTAGATCAGTTACTTGAATCCGCTTTTGGTGGTTCAGCATCTGAACTGGTGATGAATGCTTTGGGAAGATCTAAGGCTTCTCAAAAAGAACTTGATGAAATAAAGGCACTCATTCAAAAACTAGAAAGTGATGAATAATACTTTATTACTCGAAGCGCTGGGGAAGACCTTAATTGATTCAATTGGTCAGGGAATCATCGTATTGCTAGTAGTCATGTTCTTGTTATGGCTAGCGAAGAACCAGTCTGCAAAGCTTAGGCATAATGTCTTGTTTATCGGCATCATCTTAATGCCTATTTTAAGTGCAAATAGTTTTATCTCACATTACAGTAATGGTAGCCAGGTTATCAACACTGTAACACTAGAGCAATTATCAGCATCAGATGATTTAACGGTTTCGACTCTTGATACTTGGGATTCATCCACAATAACAGACTTTGCTTTAGCTAGCTATTCTTGGCCAACCCAATTGGAGTGGTTGAGCTATGCTTGGCTATTAGGGTTTTTGATTTGCCTAGTTAGAATGAGTGGAGGCTTTTTGTACTTGTATCGCTTAAATGCTAAAGCTGAGATTCTACCCCTTGCAAGTATAAATGATAGACTCAATGCGATTAAAAGCAGCTTTGGCATTAAAAGGAGGGTATTTGTAAAGACCTCAGAAAAAATAGCAAGTCCTCTTATTTATGGGGTGTTCAAACCTGTTATCATATTTCCGTTAGGCCTTATTCAGGGTTTAACCTCAGAAGAGGTTGAAGCCATTTTGCTTCATGAATTATCTCACTTAAAAAGAAATGATTTCATTATTAACATAGTTATCAACGTGCTGAAAACCATCTACTTCTATCATCCTGCATTTTGGTGGATGTCGGCACAGCTTGACAATGAAAGAGAATTTGCCAGTGACGAAATGGTCTTGAGCCATCAAACCAATGCCGTTGATTTGATTAAAGCTCTGAGCAAAACGCAGGAATATCAAATGTCGGGTCCGGCAATGGCATTTGCCGGGAGCTCAAAGAACCAATTACTCAAACGTGTTAACAGAATTATGAAAAAACAACAGAAACCCAATTGGCTGGGCGGTCTCCTAGCCACTATCATTCTGGCTTCAGCATTTTTGCTCACAAGTCAACAATCAAAAGAGAAATTAGACCAGAATAAAGGCCCTCTAGACTCAAAGATCGATTCAATTCCAGCTCATATGTTGAAAGCTGATTTAGAGATTTCAGAACAGGATGCATTTGGTGCTATTGAAGGGAAAATCGATTCTATAAGTATTTCGGAGTTCCAATGGTTGGGAAAAGTGTCTTTGAACAGTGATACAATACCCTTGGAAAAAGCCCTTGCTGAAATCCTTTCAAAGAAGAGCGATATAATGGTTGAAATGACCATGGATAAAAAGGTTACTAATATATCAAAAGGAGGTAAAGAGCTCAGTGGTGATGCATATGAGGTTTACAAACAAGCTTATGAAATGATACATAATTATGCAGACAACTATTCCAAGAATTGGCAAAAAACCGATGCTGAGGAAGAGTCAGTGCTTAAGTATCAATTAATGCTTACAGAATTGGAGCTAAAGCAGAAAGTAATGCTTGAGACGATGAAATTGAAAGAAAAGGATCTAGAAGAAAGGGAGCTTGAAAGACAAGAATACAAAGAAAAAATAGAAGAGTACGAGAACAAGTTGAACGTCTATCGAGAAACGCGATTGTCGCTTCAAGAAAGAGCGGAAGCAATTCGTGAGAAAAGGGAGGTTATACTTAAACAAAAGAACGAAGAAGAAAAATCTGATCTCCAACAAGAAAAGATTGAGAAAGAACTTGCTGAACTCGGTTTAGACTATGTTAGGATTTCGTCCAAAAATGGTCTGAAGGATCCTGCCATTTGGGTAGTTACAAAATCTCAGAAAGACACTTTAGTCTTAAATACTTTAACCAATATTAATCCTGAAGACATCAATTCATTAGATGTTTATAAGGATAAAGTGGCAGAAAAATTACTTCCTAAAAAAGCAAAGAATTATGGTATTGTACTTGTTGATGTAACTAAAGAAGAGTACCAAAGACTTAAAAAAGAGGCTAAGAAGTTAAAGCGTTCTCAGCGTTCTTCTGTTATGCAAAAAGGCCCCAGTTTTGAGAAGATGTCTCTCATCAGGTTTGATCTTAAACAGAAAGAAGCAGTTAAAACTTTCTGGAGTATGATGGATGATTTGGACTATGAGCCTAAAATTAAATATGTCGTAGACGATGAGGTAAAAGCCTCTTGGGTGCTGGAAGATCTGAAGAAGACCAAGCTTTCCAACTATGTTACTCTAAGTGTAATTAAACCGGGAAAGGCAGCTACTGAAGTTCCCTATGACTTAGAAGGCTTTGATGCATTAATAAGAATAACCAAGTAGCTTATTCATAACAGATAGTATGATTATAAAGGCTCAGCTGAATTGGCTGAGCTTTTTTAATGCTTATCTTTTCTAAGTAATTTAAATTGAGATTTTAACCATCGATAATAGCTCATATTTAAAGCAGTATGTTTTCTCTTGAGAATTTAAGGCAGGTATCACAAAATGATGAAACGCTACTCCAATTGTTAATTGAAACAATGGCTGAAAGCTTACCGCAAGAGCTAGATAAATTAAAAGAGGCAATTGAGAATACCGACCCTGAATGGACTAAACAGATTCTGCATAAGATAAAGCCTTCCATCTCTTATTTGGGTGATCAGGATCTCATTGATAAGAGGGCAGAATTGCATGATACTGCAAGAGATGGGTTCTTGAATGTTGAGCAACTGACCATGTTTGTAACTCAAGTGAGAGAAACCTTGCAGCAGTTTCTAGAGGAATATGGGTAGTACTTTGTTCAATACTCATTAGAACCTACCGAATTCTCATTGGCTTAATCTAGTCTTACTTGATAACTCGTAATTCGCAGTGAATCAAAAACTCAAAAATTATGCGAAGTACATTTTATTTAATAGTGCTCCTTTTAGGGAGCTTTGCCTCATATGGGCAACAAACATTAATATCTAAAGGAAATATAAGAGTAGCTTTTCAACTTTATGATCAATCTACGAATACGTATTTAGATATTAATAAGTATTGTGAGGGTCTTGATGATCAGGGTCTACCGATGAATCTGATTCTACCATATGAGCATCGAAACAAGATTCAGATCTTCTTTCCTGACATAAATAGAGCAAATGCTAAAGACTACCTGATTTCTCGATACGGTAAAAAAGAGTTTACCCCAAGTTTTGGTAGAAGCTTACTTACCTCCAATAACAGAAAGACTATTGCCAATACATTTGGGTTCGATTGGCAGGGAAAAACGGTGCCCTTATTGGCTAGGGGCGACAAAGGTGGAGACTCCTCTCATAAATTTAAAATCACCCGAGGCACAGAAGAGATTGAATTTAAATGGAGGGTAGACTTCAGGGAGATTGAATGGTACATATTGCTCAGAACTAAAACGAGCAACGATCTGGTTAAATACTTGGGAAAATCTTTTGCAAGTGCCTTTTCAAGCAAAGATGAACCAGTAATAACCTATGATTCCTGGATTAATAAGGGCTTTGCATCAAAAGTTGATAATGATGGTTTGCCAATTGATCCCATTTTAGATAAGTCTGTAGATAGAATCTATCTAGTATCTAAAGTTGGAAGTTTCAAGGTTACTAAAGATGGTAAACCTATTGGAGTAAAAACATCGGCTGAAAAATTCAAATACGTTGATGTATCATCTGGCAATTATACTTTAGTTGTTGAAGAACCGAATAAGCAGTATGGCGCTAAGAAAATTACCTATTCGTTCAAGGTTGAATAGAAATTTCAAGTGAACATTAAACTGACTTCGAACCTGCTTTTTTTCGAACAAAAGGCAGGTTTAACTTTTTCTATGCTTAGGATATCCTGCTAAATTCTAAGCCAAAGCTGCCGAATCCTCATCGATTCAAGAAAACGATAAAATGAGCACTTACTTCGTATCAAATCAAAAACTCAAAATCATGCGAAGTATTTACATCTTTTTAAGTGCTCTGTTTGGTGCCACGGTCATGGCGCAAACAGAATATATCAGTTCGGGCCCAATTCCTGTTGGTATAAAAGTATATGACTATGTAAACGAGGTTCATATCGATGTAGCCGATATTTCTGATGGCTTTGACGAATATGGCCTGCCCATTAACCTGATTCTACCAGATGGTTGTAGTATTGCTACCTTCTTTCCGAACATTACAAAAGAGAATGCACCGAATTATAGGATATCTCGGATTGATAAAGGGCCAAGAAGAATCACCAATTTTAACTACACCTATATGGGTGAAGATGTTGCATTCAATGGAAGCCGTTCCTACTCAGGAGGTCAAGAGGATGGGTTTGATATAAGATTTCATCCTGATACTTCAAACTTAGCAGCTTACAGTGAAAGGGTTACTCTAAAGTGGCAAGCGGATGAAGACCCGATCATTTTTACACTTTTCTTGGAGAATAATGAGATAGATGAGAGAGAACAATACATCGACTCTGTCATGAATAATTTGTTCTCTCCAAGTAAGATGACGCCAAAGTCTTATCAGTATTGGTTAGACAATGGCTTTGCTTCGGATTTGAGCGACTCCGGTTTGCCATTATTCCCTAAGTTGCCTCAAGCGGTAGGAATTATCTCTTTTATCACCAATGCACCCAATGTAAGTGTGACAAAAGATGGAGAGCAGGTTACTTATTTGAGAGAAGAGAAAGGATACAGAGATGAAAGGAATTATTATTTAAGTACTGATCAACCTGGGACTTATGTAATAGAGTTAACAGATGAAAGGATCAAATATGGCAAGTCTAAAATCATATATACGTATACGGTGTCTTACTCTTTCTGGAAACAGGGAGGCTACTACTTCTTAGGTGCTTTAGGAACTTTGCTTGTTGTTTTCTTTATCTACAGAGTAAATGCTAAGCGAAAACTCGAAAGTACTCAGTTGCAAAAACAATTATCTGAAGCTGAACTAAAAGCAGTTCGAGCTCAATTGAATCCACATTTTCTTTTCAATGCACTTAACGCCATTCAAAACTTAGTGAACCAAAACCAAACGGATCAGGCTAACGACTATATTGTGAAACTCTCTAAGCTTCTGAGAACGGTTCTGGCACAATCCAATGAGGTTTGGCACACTCTTGAAAATGAAGTTAACCTTTCTAGACTCTATCTCGAATTGGAGAATATGAGAAGCCCATTTAAGTACCAAGTTGAGATTGATAGCACAATTGATATGAACGCTTTGGTACCGAATATGATTTTACAACCGTATTTGGAAAACGCAGTGATTCACGGAATTCAAAGGAATGATGCCGATTCCATAATGCTTAACGTAAGGCAAGCCGATAATCAGTTGATTTTGACTGTAAAAGACAACGGAAAGCCTTCTTCAACAACATTCAAAGAAGGAACAGGAATGGCATTGGGCAGAAATAGACTTGAGATCATAAGAAAGCAGGTTGGCGAAGCGGTTAAAGCCGGTATAAAGGCTAGGTCATCGAGTGAAAAAGGCTTTATTGTAGAAATTAGACTTCCGGTAGATTTATAAATGAGACAGTTTAGTGCCATAGTTGTTGATGATGAACCAAATAACAGACAAAATTTGGTTACCATGTTGGCTAAGCATTGCCCCCAAATCAATGTACTTGGAGAAGCTGCCAATGTAAGAGAAGCACAGCACTTAATTAAGACTGCCTCGCCAGAGGTAGTCTTTCTTGACATTGAAATGCCTGGAGGCAACGGCTTTACTTTGCTCGAGTCTGGTGATTTACCTTTCAAGGTCATTTTTGTAACGGCATATGATGCTTATGCATTAAAAGCTATCAAGTTTAGTGCTTTAGATTATTTATTAAAGCCAATAGATAGGCAGGAATTGATTGAAGCCGTTAATCGATTAGAAAATGCAGAATCCAAAAACCAAGCACAAAGGGTACAAAATCTGGGGGCATTTCTGAGTCATGAAGAAAAGAAGATTGCGATTAGTCTTTCTGATGAGGTTAGGCTAATTCCCCTCAAAGAAATCGTTAGGCTACAAGCTGATAATAACTACTGCAAGTTCATCTTGGCTTCAGGTGAGGAGGTACTAACATCAAAAAACCTAGGGTATTATTATGACTTGCTCAAAGATCAAAACTTCAGTCGTGTTCACCAGTCACACCTTGTAAATACTCAAAAATTGGAACGTTACATTAAAAGGGATGGTGGCTATCTCGTCTTATCAAATGGTGACCAAGTTCCAGTAAGTAGAACTCAGAGAGAACAAGTAGGAAAGCTGTTTGGGACTATATAAAAAACCCTTCCTGATTACTCAAGAAGGGTTTTCATTTCATCATCACCCTGAACTTATTTCAGGGTCTACTATTTAGAAGATGCTGAAACAAGTTCAGCATGACGTTTCCTTTATGGAGGGGTTATTACTGCCCTACAAAGAACAACGAGTTGGCCACGAATAGCTTCCCGTTTTCCCAGAAAGCACGGAACAATGGGTTGTCTGCCATATAAACTAATGCGCCTCTTCCTTTATTCTCAACTCCAAAAATCATCGATTTAGCCAATGACTCTTTGACTTTCTTACCAGCAACACCAGCCACATGACTCTCTTCTGACTCGATAATTCCCACATTCCAGCCATTAGGCATATAAGCATATCGAGAACTGTTATTCTTTAGTGTGAAGTAATGATCAGGATACCCATAACCCATAGGATGTGTGTTATCCACTTTCAGTTTAAAAATTGCTCCCGGTAATCTGTAGTCATCAAATTTACTTCCGCGGTCAGCATAAGATGTTAAGGCATTGGCTTCCTTTTCTTCATCGGTTTGCTCATTGGCAGCCTTAGATTCTTTGTCTGTTGCATATCTTTTTAGGCTGAATCCTGACTTTCCAGAAAAAGTACCAACCGCTCTGTCGATGGCTATTACGCGGCCACCATTTCTAATCCAGCTGTTTAACTTTGTCAATGAAGACTCATTTAACATTCGGCCATATGAACCAGAAGGCATAACAATGGTGTTGTAGTCGTCAAGTTTAATTCTTCCAAAACTGTCAGTGTCAACCATGGTAATTGGGTAGTCCAATTCTTGTTCCATGTAGTACCAGAACTCTCCAAATCCAAGAGATGAAACACCACTTCCTCTAAGCACAAGAATTTTTGGTGCTTCCAGAAATGGTACATTATTGGAACCAAAGTCTTTCCCATTATCTACAAAAGTGGTTGGTGTACTGAATAGGTTACGATTATGCTCCTTGGCAGCCGCCTTGATGATTTGATCAAACTGATCTCCCATTCGAATATTCCCTTTACGGGTAAGGATTAATGTACCATAACCAAAGTCGTTGCCATTAACTGTAAATGGAGTCGTAGCGAATCTTAACTTGATACCTGCTTTTAAAATTGTGCTTAAGAATTTCGCAGAATGCATATTCTCCCACTTCACCAGGTACGCAGCGGGTTTAGATTCTGATTTATCTTCACTTGAAGTTGATTCAAAAGATGCGTCTTCATTCACCTCAATTTTAGCTTCTGTTGCGTATGCATCTAAATCGAAACGGTAAGGCATCGCCCAGGCCGTGATGTCATAGGTATCTTCAGTGCTGGTATATGTGTTAGGCTCAAAAAGCGCTTGTACCAATCTACTCTTTGGTTGATAAGCAGAGATAATGAGATCACCTGATTCGACCGACACGTTTTGAGTTTTACCATTTTGGAAAGCAAATGCCAATACAGGTTTTCTTGTTGAACCGGTTCCATATCGAATTTGGTGGAGGTCTAAGAAACTTCTTAGCATATCCATTTTGTCTCCGTGGTTTGTCCCACGGATGATGTAGCTCTTGTATTTCGAAGAAGGGTTGTTCTCACCATCTGAGAAATACTTCGAGAATTCATCTACCATTTTCTCGGAATTAACGGAGGCCACTTCTACAGTACTCATACTAGCCGTGAAGTGATGGTTGATTGCGTCCTTTAGCGTTAAGGTGTCTCCTTCATCTGTTTCAATGGCCAAGTCAGAGCTTGCCTGCTCATAAGTCATTCCGATACTGCCATTGTACATCGGATAAGAGTCACCATATGACGGGTAGAGAATATCGAAACTCTCCTTAGTGAAGAAT
This sequence comes from Roseivirga sp. UBA6052, assembly GCA_002427755.1. Lineage (GTDB taxonomy): Bacteria > Bacteroidota > Bacteroidia > Cytophagales > Cyclobacteriaceae > Roseivirga. Next base: position 666,246 of record DIYO01000009.1, on the reverse strand, counting down.
AACCAACCATTTTCGTCAAAGTATTTTGCATGGTTTCGGCCAATCATATCTTGGTATTCTCTTTGCCAATCAGTCACTACTTCGTGCACGGGCTCAGCTGCAGGTGCGAAATAATATGGGCTGTTGCTCCCTTGTTCGTGATGGTCAACATGGATATGCGGCATGATGGTATTATAGAGTGCCATACGCTGCTGTGACTCAATTTGCTTTTGCCATGCCCAGTCTCTATTCAAATCGAAGAGGTAGTGGTTTGCTCTACCTCCTGGCCAAGGTTCATCATGTTCTTTTGCGTCTCTGCTTGGGTTTGGAGAAGTACCCGCAACTTGATTGATCCAATTACTGTAGCGATCACGACCATCAGGATTAATACACGGATCTATAATGACGACCGTGTTTTCGAGCCACTTCTGTGCTTTGGAATTATTTGGTCTAGCTAACTCATAGAGAGTCTTCATAGAAGTTTCCATGGTACTGGCTTCATTGCCGTGAACATTATAGCTCAACCAAACAATTCCTTTTTTATCGCCTTCTGGTTGGCCATCCATAACCCCAGTTCTTTTGAGATTATCTGTGCGGATTTGTTCCCAATCGTCTATGTTTTCTTGAGACGAGATATAAGCCACCATAAGTGGTCTTAGCTCATTGGTTTGTCCATAGCCATAGGTCTTAACATTGGTGAGCTGAGAGGCTACATATTCGAAGTAGTCAACTACTTTATAATGAGGGGTGAATCTTGTGCCCAATTCATAGCCTAAAAATTCATCAGGACTTTTAAGGTCTTGAGCAGATGCTGTTAAACTGATTAAAAGCACCATTAAGAGGGAAGCAAATCTTTTGATCATTTCAATTTTGATTAGAATGCGGAATTTACGCTAATTTCAGGTCTGCACAAATTGAGATTTGAGTATCGGTAAGCCTTTATGAAACCCGGACAATTCAGGTATTTTCTAGCCATAATTCCTCCAGACCAAATTGCTCAGGAGATTCATCAATACAAGCAACTGGTGGCTAATGAGTTCAATTCTCGGGCAGCGCTAAGGTCTCCCGCACATATTACTTTACATATGCCCTTTCTTTGGAATGAAGCGAAAGAACCTAAATTAATTAATAAACTTGCTCAAGCAACTAGCTGTTCCACATTCCAGATTTTTCTAAACGGCTTTGCTGCTTTTCCTCCGAGAACTATTTATATCAAGAATGAATTTTCTCAGCCATTAATGAGTTTGCAAGCTGAACTATCGCTGTATTGTAAAAGAGAACTTAATCTATTCAATTCAACTCATAATCGAGGTTTTAATCCGCATACGACTATAGCTTTTCGAGACTTGAGAAATGAACAGTTTGTTAAAGCATGGGATTACTTCAAAGACAAGCCATATTCAGCATCTTATGAGGTGAATAGTTTTTGGTTACTAAAGCATAATGGAAAAATCTGGCAGGCCCATCAAGAATTTAAATTCCTTGATTCTGAACAGGGACTTGAATCGTAATTCTTACAATATCACCTAAGATCAAGTGGTTTTTGCCAACCCCATAGTCTCTTCGATCTAGTTCTAAATATCCAAAGTAATAGGTGGATAAGCCTTCTTTTTCTAGTTTAAAGTCAAGCATAATTGACTTAGTTTCTCCTTTGATGGTAAGGTCTCCTGTTAATTGATACCCTTCTTCGACTTTATTAATGCTAGTTGAATTGAAGGTGATTTCTGGATGATTTTCGACATCAAAGTATTTAGCTTTTAATAAATGTCGGTCTCTGGCTTTAATGCCTGTAAAAACGGTAGATACCGGAATCTTAGCTTGAAAACTAGATCTGCTAAGGTCGTCTGGATTGAAATTTTGAACTACCTGAATACTATCAAAGGTGCCATCTACAAAAACACCTGCATTTTTAATTTTAAACGAGATTTCGGCTTCTTGTGCCCTTACTGAAAGATTTAAGCAAAGAAGTAATAGAAGTGTGCTAGTTATTAAGCGCATGGAGTACACCGTTTTGGTCTATGAGGTTAACGTAATCCGTGAGCTTTAATTCTATTTCTGTTGGACCTTCTGCATATGAGGCAATTTCATAGGCATTAAAGTAAAACAGAAGGCTATTATTGATAATCGCGAAATTATCATTTAACGCGAACCGTCCTCCCTCAAATACATAACCCCTCTCCTCTAGTGAAATGTTTGGTGGAATCTCCTTTAACATGCGAAATTCGATTTCTGCAGATTCATTTAGCTCATCTTCATAACCTTTTACAAGAATGTCCGACAAAGTGATCGGCCTCCCAGAAGTGAGGTCAAACGTCCTGTAAACTTGGTTTGAATTAGGGTGAGCTCCACCGGTGTAAGAAAATATCGTTGTGGCTAGACTAATGAAACTTGAATCTTGGTAAATGACATCGGAATTAATTTCTATGGTCCAAGAGGAGGCATAATCTGGAAACGAGGCCAGCACATCTTCGTATTCGTCAGTCATTTCCTTCACAAGGTCTTCGAACGAAGTTGGCCTTTCGTTCACAAAGAGGTAATCGAAAATAGACTGTTTAATGGATTGATTCAGGGAATCGGTCGATTCACTGGTGTTTGTAAAACTTACTATTTGTGGGTATTCAATATTGAATGTTATGCAATTAGTAGCTGTTGAATCATTCTCACAAGGACCTTTATTCTGATCTATAGAAATGATTTCATAATCAACATACTGAGCAATTGGAATCTCCTCGATATCGCTTTCCTCTCTATCTTTTGGTCCGAATTGGCAAGCTGTAATGAACAAACTAAGTAGCAGAAATAAAAGAGTGGTTCTCATCATCAAAACTTGAATAATGTGGATTTGGTATCAATATCAAGCTTATAACTCTTCATCTTTTTGTTATTTTTAAAATGTACAATGTTCTGCTGATCTTCGAAAACATCCATAAGAGCAACATTAGTGATCTTAATTTCTTTGACAATTGCTACCTCTTCAATCTCGTAATAACACCAACGAGCATCTCCTTCTAACTCTGAACCGATATAGTTGAAGCTTTTTTCTTCATTGTCTATGATCACTATTACTTTTGACTTGAGATAGTTATCTATCAAACTATCAAGGTAATACTGGTTGTCAGGTTTGTAAGTATCCACCTTTTCCAAGTCATAATAAGCTTTCAATGCCGTCTCTAGATCGTCTATAAAAATCCTTTGACTAACCTCAACAGATTTGGTTTGAGCATTATGCTCCATGTCCATTATACTCACATGGAACTCGTGATAATTCAGGTAAACACTTAAAAGAACCGAATAAACAAGGATAAAACGCATACCGATAATTTAATAGGGGCTTTCAAAATTAACTCATATTATTGCACTTCCTGCAAAATTTAGGCCTAGTTCACATAATTATTATGAGTCAGTTTTGGATTTACTTCGGAATAGGTAGAGAACACATCTTAGACCTTAATGGTTATGACCATATTCTTTTCGTAATAGCCTTATGTGCTATATACATTTTGCAAGACTGGAAGAGAGTATTAATTCTAGTAACAGCTTTTACAATTGGCCATTCTGTTACCCTTGCTTTGAGTACTTTAGATATTCTAAACGTAAGAACGGATCTGATAGAGTATCTTATTCCGGTAACCATATTAATTACGGCAATTGCTAACCTCTTCAAGACCAAACAAACCTTAACCAAGACAAGAATGATGATGAATTATTCTTTTGCCTTGTTCTTTGGGTTAATTCATGGAATGGGCTTCTCAAATTATTTGAAGAGCATTTTAGGAAGAGAAGATAGTATTGTACAGCCTTTATTGGCATTCAATTTAGGACTAGAGTTAGGGCAGATCATTATTGTAGCATTCTTTATGGTTGCCTCATTTGTATTTGTAAGCCTATTTAGTGTGCAAAGAAGGGATTGGAATTTAATTATATCCTCTGCCGTGGCGGGCATGTCATTAATGCTCATGTTTGAAGCGAAATTTTGGTAAACTAAAATCTATAAAACATCATGAAAAGATTATCGATCATTGCCATGTTGTTGGTTTTTGCCTCTGCTACATCTGTGGCTCAGGTGATCAATAGCAATCATGGAAAAAGATTCGAGCAACTTGAACGCATGCTTAGAGACCCAAGTGTCTATAGAAGTGCATCGGGAGCTCCTGGACCACAATATTGGCAGCAAAAAGCTGATTATAAAATTGAGGTTACGTTAAACGATGATAACCAGAGACTAGATGGCTCTGAAACCATCACCTATTATAACAACTCTCCTGATCCTCTTGATTACTTGTGGGTTTCATTAGATGAGAACAAGTATCATCCTGAAGATGATTCCTACAAGTTTAATCCAAGTAGTATTAATCAACGCATGAGCTATGGTCAGTTAGAAGGACTAGATGGACATGACAATGATTGGGGCTTTCACATTATGAAAGTAGCTGATGTTAGGGGTCAAGCATTACCTTATACGATCAATAAGACGATGATGAGAATTGATCTGCCAAGTACATTGAAGCCTGGCGAGAAGGTAGTTTTCAGTATTGACTGGTGGTATAATACAACACCAAGATCAGAATCAGGTAATAGAGGGGGCCATGAGTACTTTCCTGAGGACGGAAATTACATTTATACCATTGCTGGATGGTTCCCAAGAATGGCAGTCTATTCAGATTTTCAAGGCTGGAATAATAAGCAGTTTACCGGTAGAGGTGAATTTGCACTGACCTTTGGTGATTATGATGTTAAAATGACTGTTCCCGCAGATCATATAGTGGGCTCTACTGGGGCACTTCAAAATGAGAAAGAGGTGCTAACAGCTGAGCAACAAAAAAGATGGTCGCAAGCGCAAAAAGAATTCGTTGAGCCTGTAAAGATCGTGACACTGCAAGAAGCGAAAGCAGCAGAAAAGAATAAAGTATCAGGTACAAAGACTTGGCATTTTAAAGCGGAAGATGTGAGAGACTTTGCTTGGACATCGTCAAGAAAATTCGTTTGGGATGCCATGGCAACAGACATAGAAGGTCGAGAAGATCATCCAATGTCTATGTCTTATTACGCAAAGGAAGCTTATGGTATTTATGAGCGTTACTCAACTAAAGCTGTTGCGCATACTTTAAAAACCTATTCTAAATTCACTATTCCTTATCCTTATCCAGTTGCCATATCAGTTGAGGCTTCTAATGGTATGGAGTACCCTATGATTTGTTTCAATTATGGTAGAACACTACCTGATGGTACTTATGCAGAGTCTACTAAGTATGGTGCTATAGGTGTAATCATTCACGAGGTTGGTCACAACTTTTTCCCGATGATTGTAAACTCAGATGAACGCCAATGGACTTGGATGGATGAAGGTCTTAATACATTTGTACAATACTTGACCCAAATGGAATGGGATGCTAACTATCCTTTAGGTAGAGGTCCGGCTAAAAATATTGCGCGATATATGTCTTTGCCTAAAGAGCAATTGGAGCCAATTATGACTAATTCCGAAAACATCATTGGTTTTGGAAATAATGCCTATGCGAAGGCAGCTACAGGTTTGACAATCTTAAGGGAAACGATTATGGGTAGAGAACTTTTCGATTTCGCATTCAAAGAGTATGCAAAGAGATGGGCTTTCAAACACCCAACTCCAGATGATTTATTCCGAACTTTAGAGGACGCATCAGCGGTCGATATAGATTGGTTTATTAAGGGATGGTATTTTACTATCGACCATACAGATATTTCTTTAGATAATGTGAAATGGTATAAACTTGATACTAAAAATCCTGATGTAGAAAATCCAATTCTAGCTGAAAGAAATGCTGAAAGAAGAAAGTATGTTTCAGTTGAGAGAAACAAGGAAGAAGGCATGTCATACTATGTAGACAGAGATGAGAGACTTCGAGATTTTTATTATTCATATGATCAATTTGAAGTAACCGATGAGGCTAGAGCAGCTTATAAAAGGTTCTCAGCCTCTCTTTCTGATGTGGAAAGAGAAATGTTGGGCTCTGATAAAAATTTCTACGAGTTAGAATTTACAAATAAGGGTGGCTTGGTTATGCCTATAATCATTGAATGGACTTTCGTGGATGGCACAAAAGAAATTGATCATATACCGGCATATATTTGGAGAAAGAATGAAGAAAAAGTAACCAAGGCTTTTATGAAAGATAAAGAGGTGGTTCAAGTATTAATTGATCCAAATTTGGAAACGGCTGACACTGACGTTACCAATAACTATTGGCCAAGACAAAACAGATCCTCTCGTTTTGAATTATTTAAAAGTAGAGGTTCTGGTGCCAGAGGCCAATCTAGAGGATCGAACCCTATGCAAAGAGCTAACCAATCGGGAAGCAACTAAGCCTTTATTTCACTTGACTTTAAAAAGCCCCAAGATATTGGGGCTTTTTTTATACACTCTTATAAATGGCCGAGAAGTCTTCATCACCTAGTCCCTTACCTAGGGCCATTTTATAAAGAGACTCCGTTTGATCTAGGCTTGGCATAGAGACACCTACTTCAGAAGCGGTATCTAGCGCCAACATAATGTCTTTATGGATCCATTTCAAAGGGAAGTTCACATCGAAAATACCTTGTTCTAATCTTGGCTTAATAGCACTCAAGAAAGGGGCTACAACCGGAGTAGCAGTGAGGATATTAAGTAGTAAAGACTCATCCATTCCCATTCCTTTTCCAAGATTCATAGCTTCAGAGAAAGCTGTCATAGACTGGGCCAATAACAGGTTTATGAGCATTTTGACGTTGGCACCATTGCCAACCTCATTGAGATAAAGGGTTTTCTTACCCATGGCATTAAAGAATGGTGCGAGGTCTTCCAGCTCTTCTTCTTTACCACCAGCTAAGAATAGTAGCTCACCTGCCTCCGCAGGGCCTTTACTGCCGGCAACAGGGGCATCTACAAAGCGAATGTTGTGCTTTTTACTCAGTTGATTCATTTCTCTTGAGAAAGAGGGGTTAACGGTAGAGCAGTCTACCCACCAGCTAGCCGCTTTTAATTGAGGAAGCATCAGCTCAGCTATTTCCCTTACCACATCAGGGGTGCTGAGCATGGTAAAGACAATATCTGATTGGGCAGCAAGTTCCTCAACAGAGTTGGTAAAAGACGCTCCTTTCTCTATTAAATCAATTGCTTTAGACTTAGAGCGGTTATATACCACAAGTTCGTAGTGTGCCTTTAGTAGGTTGGAAGCCATTCTGCTTCCCATAATTCCTAATCCTATAAATCCGATTTTCATTTTTCTTCTTTTGATTCAAAAATGAAATCATTTGATTTTCAAAAATTGTGTTTTTCGCTCAAGCGTAAAAACTAAGCGAAACTTTGGGCAAATTTCTTTGGGCTTATGCTAAAATGCTGCTCAAATGATTTAATGAAATGAGGAATATCAGTATAGCCTGCTGCTAGCGCTACTTGATTAACTGGTACCTCATTTTGCTTTAAGATCTCTTGCGCTTTAGACAACCTCTTTTGGATGAGCCACTTCTTAGGAGAAGTATTGAATTCTTGGTGGAATTTTCTTCGAAAGGTGGCAACACTTACTCCTGCCAATCTTGCATATTGTTCTACATCAAGTGGCTTATCAAAATGTAATTCCATAAACCTTGATAAGTTCTTTTTCGGCTTTATTGATAATTCTGCAAGCGCCCGTCTAAAGACTTCACCTTCATCAAGTTCAAGTATATAGTTTAAGGTTTCTATAAGCTTAAGTTCACACATTTCCGGTGGTGCTGAAATCACATCGTATAGCTTTCTGAAAGCAGTTAAATAGTCAATGAGCTGCTTATTTTGATGAAAAACCTTTGGTTGCGGCTCTATCTCTTTAGTTGATTCTTCTATAGAATTGATTTGTAGTTTCTCGATAATTGATTCATCAAAAAATAATACGAATGCCTCAAAGACTTCATTGTCTGGAATTAAATCGGTAATGGCATATAACCCTTTAGGTAAAAGTACCATTTCACCTTTTTTGATTTGCGTTGGAAGGTCATCATCGTTATGAACTAATAGCCCTCCTCTGACTACAATGGTGAGCGCATGAGTAGAGAGTAAACGATGATTGTCTCTGTCTGCAGTCTTGGTCGATTTGTAGATGATGCAGTTCTGACCATCGACAAAGATTTTTTGAATTTTGGGGGATTGATAAAATGCTTCCGGAACAATTTTCACAGTGCAAAGATAGTTACCAATGCTAATGAAAATTGTGTTTTTCGATCACTTCTTAATTTTCTTTAACTCTAGCTCTTTTCTTGTTGGCTCTTTATCCCCAACAACCGGATAGTAAACAGCTTTTAATTTCTTTTTACCGTCTTTAAAGAAATAAACCATTCCAAACTCTGAGTAAGCACCTTCTAAAATGGGATAAGAGATCTCGTACTCTATGGTATTTAAGTTTTCAAGTCCATAGAAAGTATAGTCTTCATTGGCGCCTTGGGTTAATACTTTTCGCTCGACAGAGTCCTCGTTGAAGTGGAATTCTTTCTTACTAAAGAAGCTGCCTTCAGTTTTTACTTCCCAGCCGGTATTTTCTAATTCAGCGAACTCAGCTTTAAAACCAAGCGGTTTAAAATAATAGATAGTTGGTCGATCATCTAATGTAGAACTAACGGCAAATTGGCCTTCTTGGTAGCTACCATATAAAGTGTCTTGCTGGCTGAATAAATATATTTTGTCTGCCTCAATTTGATAGGTCCAATTCTCTTTACCGTCCCAAGAATAACTCACAGGGTTCTTACTGTCAAAGTCGATTAACATTAAGCCGTTGCTGTAAACAAAAGAAGAGTCTTGCGGAACATCATCTGCCATTTGATACTCACCGTCAATTTCTACCATGGTGTAAATGGGTTGTTTGGCTTCTACATAGGCCATAATCCATGACCCTTTGAGGTATTGACCAGACAGTGAAAAACTGGTAAGAAGGAAAAATACTCCTGTAAGTAAACGCATGCGCGAAGATAACGCGATTTTGAGGCTTTAGGTTATAACCTTACTGATCTAACCACTTTTTAAAGTCTTGAACTTTTTCCCTGCTGACAATTACATCCATATCATCAGTTTGATGAAGGACTAAACGTAATCGGCTATTGGAATAAGTCACAATGTCTTTCACAGCATCGAGTGAGATGAGATACTTTCGGTTTATACGGAAGAATCGATTAGGGTCTATCAGTTGTTCAACCTGCTCTAAGGTATAATCTATGATAAACCTGTTCTTGTCTTTTGTTTGCAAAAAAGTGGCTTTGTCTTGACTAAAGAAGTATGCTGCGTCTTCTACTTTAATGGTGTGGATGTGCTCCCCAATCTTTACTACAAATCGCTCTTTGTATTTTTTAGCCATCATGTTCATAGCCTGCTCTATCATAGCCATGTTAAAAGCTGGTGAGTTTTCTTTATGCTGGGCTTTAAATTTGTTTAACGCATTTTCTAATTCACTGGGGTCAATAGGTTTCAGCAGGTAGTCCACACTATTCAGCTTAAATGCTTTTATAGCGTATTCATCAAAAGCAGTAGTGAAAATGATGGGTGTTTTCACTTCAACTTGCTCAAAGATTTCGAAGCTGAGCCCATCTGCCAGCTGAATATCAAAAAAGAGTAAGTCTGCTTTATTTTCTGCCAACCATTTCACCCCTGTCTTTACAGAATCCAGGACATCTAATACTTCTATTTCAGCATCTAACTTTTGCAGAAGGCCCGTAAGCCTTTTGGCTGCCATGTTTTCATCTTCGAGAATTAAGACCTTCATGATTCTAGTTTTAGCAGAGGTAGATTTACGGTAAAGTGGGTTTCTGATTCAATGATTTCAACCTTTTCCTGACTCAGGAATTCGTATCTGGAAATGATGTTATTTAAGCCTGTACCTGATATTTCAGCGACAGGAATATTCTTCTTCTGGAGGTTATTTGAAACGATAAGTTTCTCGTCTTCTACTTTGAGTTGAATTGTGAGTGGTTCGTCTTTGGCAATGGTGTTATGTTTTATAGCATTTTCTAACAGCATTTGGATTGACATGGGAGGAACCATGCTGCTTTCAAAACCATCTAAATTGATTTCTACTTTTAGTTTTTCATCAAAACGAATCTTCTGCAAGAATAAGTAAGAGTTAACAAATTCCATTTCAGTTTTGAGCTCCACTACTTCTTGAGCTCTTGTATCTAAAACATATCGATAGACTTTTGAAAGTTGTCTTATGAAGTCTGCTGCCTGGTCTTGGTCTTCATAAACCAAATTGGTTAAGGCATTTAAGCTATTGAATAAAAAGTGAGGATTAACCTGATTTTTAAGCGATTCATACCTAGATGCCATTTGTTCTTTTTTGAGCGTTTCAGCATCAAGTGCCGCCTTTCTCCAGTTTTGGAAGAAATTAACCGCATTAAAGAAAAAGCTAATGACAAAGGTGATTCCGATGGCAATGAGTGCCACACTGCCAATTCCAGTGATTTGAAGGTTAAAGCCCCAGAGTAAAATCAAATAAAGGAAGTAGACGACCCCAGAAGAGTAAATGATAACGGAGACTATCCCCCAAATGAATCTTTTTGCTGGCTCTTCTAACCATGAAATTTTGGAGGTAATGTAATCTGATAAATGGCCGTTTCCTTGCCAAAGCAAGACCCACATTAAGCCGGAAAAGATCATGGAATACCGATTGGCCCAAAGTATATCCCAACTGTCTAAGCAATTGGTGCACCATAGTAAAGAAGTGATAGAACCGAAAAGAAAGATCAGAATGGTGTTTCTGATCTCCTTTTTCCAAATAATGGTTTCTCTATAGGCCATTTTCTAAATCTAGTTAATTCTGCGCTTTTTAGAAGAGAGGCTAACACTAGTTGCTACATTGTTGAACAAGCTGCTCTGCGGTACTTTTACCCCAAGAAGGGTCTAAACTGGTTTCTTCAGATTGAGCATTAAACAGCTCCAAGGCTTTTTGTGCTCTTGCACAAGCATTAGCTGTAGACGAGCCAAAGTATTGTGCCATACCGTGTTCCATTTGTGCCATAAAGCTGTTTGCTCTTGGGTTAGTAGGATCCATACTTACGGCTTGACCCAATGCTTGCATTGCTTTTGGAGAAAGCATTTGTCCTCTAGAGTTTGGGTCGGCAGATAAAACAATCATATGCTGAAAGCCTTGAAGAGCAACTATTTCAGCATTGTTTGGTGCAGTCCCTTTTGCTTGATCGATAAACTCTTGAGATTTATTGGTCCATTTGTCTTTTTCGCTAATGCCTTCTGCTCTCATTGACATATTTATGTAGGCTAGTGCTGCATAATAACTAGGGTGCCATTGGTTGGATGCTCGAGCCGAAATTCTTTCAAACTGGGCTGCTACTTGTTGGTAATCTTCAAACTTTTGGGCCTTACCCATCTCTGTAAGTGCCTTACCCATAGCTTTCATATAAGCTTCTTGGCTTTGTGCTTGAAGCGAGAATGTTGCCACAATGATTCCGATGATTAGAGTTATTTTTTTCATGATTTCTGAGTTTGTATCCCAAAGGTATATTCAGCTTAAGGGCCCTAAAAAATTAAGCTACCGAACTGTTGAAAGTGTAGGATGAACTGTATGGAATTGCTTATAGGTTATCTAATTGGTTGACTTGTTTATCCTTTGTAAGCGTGATAAAGAGTCCGAAAAACACGAACCTTTTAGCCGCTTGCCCTATTTCTCTTTCGGTAAATACACCTTGATCATTAGGCGTGGTAGCATACTCATATCCGAATATATTGTCTCGGCCAAAGACATTCGATGATGATAAATAGAGAATAATATTCTGTTTGAGAAGAATAGCCGCATTTACGCTAACATCTTGGAAAGACGGAGTCTGACTGTTTTGAAATCCATCTAGATTAGGGTTATGGTAGAGCCTTGAAGAGGCATAGTTGTATGTCGCTCCAAATTGAGTTCTCAATGATTCCACAAAGTGTTTTACGACAACAGAGAAGTTATGCTCTGATAGAAAGGGTGGCCTCGCCACCTGATTGAAGTTTTGATAATCTCTCTCAGCATCTACATACGAATAAGAGACCCAATAATCAGTGTTTTTGAAGGTTGCATTGTCTCTCCAGAATATGTCTAGCCCTTTGGCCTCACCAAAGCCAAGGTTATTATAGTTATCTGGGTTGAAGTCGTTCAGTGTTTGAAATTTTACTAAATCATCATAAGCCTTGTAATAGGTTTCAACTCGAAAAACTCGTTTATTCTTAATCATCTGATAGTTAAGGATAAAGTGTTCGGCTTTTTCCGGTGTCAGGTTTGGTTGTACTACGCTGAATTCGTTTTGAGGAGCCTGTACAAATTGGCCATAAGCCAATGAGAATTGACCCTCATTTTTAAGCTTGTAAGACATAGCCAGTCGTGGGTTTAGAAAGTGCTGTTGCGTGAGTGATGTATATTCACTTCTGACCCCTGCCCTGAATACGAACTTGTTGGATGCGAAATAATCCGCTTCAACAAAGTTTGACATAAGATGATCGTCAAAGCTTCTGTTAATTGTTCTAGTATTCCCAAACCTTACCGATTGATCGAATGCCCTATTAAACCACTCGGTACCCATATTAAGAGATACTTTCTCACTAGCATCCCATTGTGCCGTCAGCTTAGAATGCATGCTCAATTCTCGCTGATCGAATACGTCTTGGTTCAGTCTGAAATCACTCCTATCGTTGGTGATTGAGACACCACCTTTCAGGCTCCATTTTTTGTTAAGAATATCTCGGTAATTTGCGTTGATGTAGAGGTAGTCATTATCTATTCCAATAGTGTCTTGTAGTCCAGAATCTAAATTGGTCTGGCGAAGGCTCATTTTAGATTGATCAGAGTTGACATAGAGTTTAAATAGGCCATCCTTATTCACCTTGTGGCGAACCACGAACTCTGTACCCACTGAATTCGGGGCCTCTTCCCAATCGAAATTCTGCTGAATAATGTTTTGATATGGCCTTAGATCTGTGGCTTGCACTTTGGCTGAGAAACTGGTTTTGTCCCAAGCTTTAGTATGAGCAATATCTCCACCTACAGACATTATGGAAATATCCGTTTGTGTTTCTGTAGGAAAGTCATTTGAGTTGAGTACCAATGCCGAGGATAGGGCTTGGCCATATTCTGCTGAATATCCACCTGTGCTAAAGCTTGTGCCTTTGAATAAGAATGGACTAAATCTTCCTCTTGTCGGTACATTTGGAACCGTGGCATTGAAGGCATTTCTTACTTCTAGCCCATCGATAAATACCTTTGTTTCATAGCCTTCTCCGCCTCGTACAAACAGCCTACCTGATTCACCTACTGTAGCAGTGCCAGGTAGTGTGTTAATGGCACCAATGATGTCTCCTGCTGCACTAGCTGTTGTCACAATATCCAAGGGTTTTAGTACCGTGTTCTTTTTTACATCGCTGCTGGTGTAGGCACCTGCGGTAATCGTTACGCCATCAACCTTGTTTATTTCTTCTTGAAGTATAACCTCAATTCTAAGAGCATCAGCATTAAGTAATATGGCTTTCTCATAAGGTTTGAACCCAACAAAACTGACAATGAGCGTCTGTTGACCGTTCAATTCTGTAGTAAAGTTAAACGTTCCTTCAGGTGAACTGACATCACCATCGAAGGAGTCTTTGAGATAAACATTGGCACCAGGAATTGTTAATCCTGAACCATCTTTTACCACTCCACTTAAGGTAGTTTGACCATAAGTGAAAGTGGTAAAGAATAAAAGGAGAATTGTAAAGTGTTTGAGCATGACCTTAGTGTTTTTTGACCTTCGGGCTTACGCTTAGTAGCCACCCATATAAACCATTTCGATATAGTGCTCTGTCTCACCGTCTACTTCGAATGAAGCTTCATCGAAGCTTGGAGGCCCCATGGTTGCTTGTGCTTCGTTTGAAAAACCAAAGCCTTCTGTAGGCATACCGTATTCGTTGGTGTCTAGGTCGCCATTTCCATTTTCATCGTGAATGGCCGCAATGGCATAAGTGCCATTAGGAATGTCTTCAAATACGAATTCTAATGTAGAACCTGCTTCTAATTCTTTTTCAGCAAAAGAGCCTTCACCTAAAAATTCACCCTCGCTATCATAAAGAGCTAAGCCTACCCAGCCATCTGTGTTGCGAATGCCGTCAACGGTTACTGTAAGCGTTGTTGTATTTTCTTTTGGAAGTGTGCTACCAATAAAGAGGCTAGCTGCGATTACAATTGTGATTAATGTTTTCATGATTGACTATGTTTCTGAGTTTTGTTGACACAAAGTTGCTCAGGTCATAGTCGCCTCAAAAAATTTACTTACCCAACTGTAGAATTAAGAAGATGAACTGTAGGTATATCCTATCTAGTACTTTAGAACCTCTTTCAATCGCGTATGCCCACTGCGACTAACCGGTAGTTTAGATCCGGTTTTTAACGTGAGGAGGTAAGAGTCCTTCTCATAAAGCTCGAGTTTTTCTATTTGCTTGACACTTACAATATGAGACCTGTGGATACGCACAAAATCTTGTTCGCTAAGGTTATTCTCTAAATGCTTCATGCGCATAAGTTTTAGAAACTTCCCTTTTTCAGAATGTATAGCAACGTAATCATCTTGTGCTTCGAAATGGCTAATGCTTTCTAGAGGAAGAATCTGGATTTTGTTTCCGGTTTTTACCACAATCCTATCCAGAGATTCATCATTCTCAGCTCTTGACTCTTGAATGCCCTCTAGCTCTTTTTTAACCACTTGGGTGTTTCCTACCTTCTGAATTGCTTTTTGAACAGCTTCAGAAAAGCGCTGTTCTGAATAAGGTTTAAGTAGGTAGTCTGTCGCATTCATTTCAAACGCTTTTATGGCATATTGATCGAAAGCAGTACTGAAGATTACAACAGGTGGGTTTTCCAATAATTCTAACAATTCAAAGCCGGTTATTTTGGGCATTTGAACATCGAGAAAGATCATATCTGGCTTTTCTTCCTGTATTGCCTTCAAGCCTTCAAAGCCATCACCACATTCCTTAATCACTTCAATTTCAGGATGGTTTTTCAGAAAGGCCTTGATCAGGTCTCTAGCTAGGCTTTCATCGTCTACAATTATAGTTCTTATGCTCATTCGCTAATGCTTTGCGGAATATCCAATTGAACGGTGAATAAGTTATCTGACTTTTCGATATGAAGCAATTGTGGCGTACTGTAAATCAGTTCTAGTCTTTCTCTCACGTTCTTTAAACCAATTCCCTTACCCTTCTTTGTTACCGCATTGGGGTCGTAATGATTAGTGACCTTTAATCGAAGCACATCACCATCTTTTTTCGCTTCAAGTTGAATGGTTACATCATCCAAACTTTCATAAATACCATGTTTGATTGCGTTTTCAAAGAGCGGTTGAAGAATCAAATTAGGAAGCTGAAAGTGTTGAGCTTCTTTTTCAATCTGTGTTTCAACTTTCAATCGGTCTCCAAAACGCACTTTTTCTATATCTAAATAGAGTAGAATATTATCTAACTCTTCCTTAACAGTGGTCATCTGGTCGTTCTCTTTTCCCAAGGAGTAACGTAGAAAGTCAGAGAGTTTAACGATCATTTCTCTAGCCCTTTCAGGAGAAATTATGGTTAAAGAGGAAATCGAATTGAGGCTATTAAAGATAAAGTGAGGATTGATTTGATATTTAAGCATTTCCAGCTCCGAACTTTTGAGCATGGTTTCTAATTGGGCTCGCTGCTTATTCTTGTTTGCCAGATCATCGTAATAGATAATTAGATAATAGATAAGAATAGTAACCGCATAATACATTACGCCCAGCCCGCTTCTCCATACCAAAGAGTCTTCCAGATATTGTAAGTATTCTTCATCTGTTGCTAATCTCATTAAGGCGGTTCTAGAAAGAAATACCCCAAGTGAAACACTAAGTATTCCTACTACTATATGGCTTATGGCAATGTTAAAGACTTGTGATTTGTCTAGAGGACTATATCTGATATTGAACCAATAGGATAAGCCAAAAAGGGAAAAAAGTAGGTTGAAGACTAAACTGTCTTCAATGGCAATTACCCATTCAAAGTCATAGAAGAAGTGTAGTGCTAATGCATAAATACCTGAGATAAGCAGCCAAGCAATCAGGTATTTGTAGATATTATTATTCTGTATGAAAGGGTGGTTCATAAAAAAATCCGCCTAAGCGGAAATTAAAAAAAATGCTTCAAGCCTCAAGCCTCACGCTCCAAGTTTTAACACTTGAAGCGTGTAGCGCATAGCTTTTTATTTTACTTCACCACCCCCGAAGAGTACTAAGCCATTAATTACTAACTCTTTGCCGTCATTGGCTTCGTTTTCGTTAATTACTTTTCTCTCATCTGAGAACCCACCGAATATGGCGGTAACCTTTACTTTCACATTCATATCAGAAGGAACTCTGATATCACTACCTCCGAACATTACAAATACATCCAAAACATTTGTGCCCCAGTCTAAATCTGCATTATTCAGATTTAACATTGTGCCTCCGAAGATTGACGTCAGTTTACCTCCCTTGAAGGATTTTGAGGTGATAATTCTTTCTGAACCTGAGAATACAGCTAGTTCATCTACATAATCTGAATCATCACCCAAGTCCTTTTTTTCGCCTTCAATTCTGTTTCTTTTAACAATAAGCGAGATACCAATTGCTACTAAGATTAAAGGCCATAAGTCAAAGAAGTCTCTGATTTCGAAGTTCCAGTAGTAGTAGTAGGACATTTCATCTAAAAAGAAGAGTCCACCAATAATTAAGAGTGTTATTCCAAAACCTACTTTCTCTCTAGCGAAAGTTAGGAAGAGACCTACGATAATTAAGATTGAGTACCACCCGAAGAAGTAATCAGGTAACTCGAACCTGAAAATGTTCAGGTTATCAAGCGTAAGAAGTACCCCTATAATTAAGAAGGCAGCTCCTACAAAAATTCTTTTATTCATTTTAGAGTCCATGACTGTAAGTTTATACTGTTGTTGTTTTTGAGTTTTTAAGCTTTGGGCTTTTGTCTCTCCCGAACCACCGGGAAGAGACTTGACCTTAACCGCGTTGCTTTGTTGTTTTTGACTATACAAATGTACCCTAGAAGCTTACTTTTAGTTGATAGATATCGGTAAACGCACGCCACTTCTCGGTAAACGTGCTGCGAACTCGATCAAATTCTTTCATGATTTTAATCATTCGGTGAATAACAACCTTTTCCTTTATTCACAACTGTTCTGTAAGTATTTTCGCGGAGCTTAAATCAATCACGATCATGGAATATAGAGTTGAGAAAGATACAATGGGAGATGTTCAGGTACCTGCTGATAAATACTGGGGTGCTCAAACACAAAGATCTCGTAATAACTTTAAAATAGGCCCTGAGGCAAGTATGCCATTAGAGGTTGTATATGGGTTTGCTTATTTAAAGAAAGCAGCTGCACATACAAACTGTCAATTAGGGGTATTAACAGAGGAGAAAAGAGACTTGATCTCTCAAGTATGTGATGAGATTCTTGAAGGCAAATTAGATGATCAGTTTCCATTGGTGGTATGGCAAACGGGTTCTGGTACCCAATCAAACATGAATGTGAATGAGGTGGTATCTAACCGAGCCCATGTAATTGCAGGCAATACCTTAGGAGAAGGAGATAAGATCATTCACCCGAATGATGATGTTAACAAATCCCAATCTTCTAACGATACTTACCCTACAGGTATGCACATCGCTGCTTATAAAATGGTAGTTGAGACAACCATACCTGGTGTTGAGCAATTAAGAAACACCCTAAAAGCAAAATCTGATGCTTTTATGGATGTGGTTAAGATTGGTAGAACACACTTAATGGATGCCACTCCACTTACTCTGGGGCAAGAGTTTTCTGGTTATGTATCTCAATTAGATCATGGATTGAAGGCATTAAGAAATACATTGGATCACTTATCTGAGTTGGCCTTAGGTGGAACTGCCGTTGGAACAGGAATCAATACACCCGAAGGGTATGCCGAGTTGGTAGCAGAAAAAATTGCTGACTTTACGGGTCTCCCATTCGTTTCAGCTGAAAACAAATTCGAGGCGCTTGCTGCCCACGATGCATTAGTAGAAACGCATGGTGCTTTAAAGCAGTTGGCAGTATCTCTCAATAAAATTGCGAATGATATTAGACTATTAGCCTCTGGCCCTAGATCTGGTATCGGTGAGATTATTATTCCTGCCAATGAGCCTGGCTCATCAATTATGCCGGGTAAGGTGAACCCTACACAATGTGAAGCCATGACCATGGTGGCAGCTCAAGTAATGGGAAATGACGTAGCAGTAACCATAGGTGGCGCTCAAGGTCATTATGAATTGAATGTATTCAAACCGGTTATGGCATATAACCTGCTTCAATCTGCAAGATTAATTGGAGATGCTTGCGTTTCATTCGACCTAAACTGCGCAATAGGAATTGAACCTAATCGTAAGAGTATTGAGGCACACGTAAACAACTCTTTGATGTTAGTTACAGCCTTGAATACCAAAATTGGTTATGAGAAGGCGGCTAAGATTGCAAAAACAGCGCATGAGAATGGTACAACCCTCAAGGAAGAGGCCGTGAATCTTGGATACTTGACTCCTGAGCAGTTCGATGAGTGGGTGCGACCTGGAGATATGATCGGGAGCCTTAAAAACTGATTATTGATAAGTACTTTGTATATTGATATTGCAAACAGGATAATTACTGCCTTATGAAATTTCAAAAGACTTTTTTAACACTCTTATTAGGAGTAATGGTTGCCACGGTTGCTTTGGCTCAAGAAGTTGACCTTCGTCCACTTACCAAGAAAGAAAAGAAAGAGTGGAAGAAGAAGAAAAAGAAAATGACGGTTGAAGATTTTCGAGCATTGAGCGAAGAAAATGTTTCTCAAAAAGCTGAGATCGCGAGCCAGCAAAGCGAGATTTCAAGTTTAACTGATCAAGCAGCTTCTAAAGATGCCCAAGTAAGTGATTTACAAAAGCAGGTAACTAGAATGCAAGCCGCTTATTCTGCTGCCGAGAGAGAGATTGAGAACTTAAAATCTCAACCGCAGACCGTTTATCAACCTAACTTGATTAATGGCGAAGACTTCAATATTGGTGTTGTTTTTAAAGTTCAAGTGGGTGCCTTCAGAAAAATGGATTTAGGTAAATACGCTGAGACATCGAATGAATTTGCTGAAGAATCTATGACAGAATTAAGAAAGTACGTTGTAGGTAACTTTAGAATCTATGAAGATGCCAACGTATTAAAGAGATATTTAAGAGAGATGGGTGTTGAGGATGCATGGATTGTTCCTTACAGAGATGGAAAAAGAGTCCCTCTTAAAGAAGTGTTAGATACACAGAATACACCTAACTAAGATTATCAATAACGAATTGACAAGCAGTGCCTTTGGTACTGCTTTTTTAATATCATAAGACTTATATGCAGAAGCGTTGGCTTTTTGATGATGGATTTGATACTACGGAAGTTGAAGTTCTGCAGGAACAGCTTAACGTCTCTGAATCTATAGCTCAATTACTCAATCAAAGAGGAATACATACTTTTGATGAAGCCAGAGATTTTTTTAGACCATCGCTAGACCAGCTACATGATCCTTTTTTGATGAAGGACATGGATAAGGCCGTGAATCGATTAAGTGAGGCCATTGCCAATGAAGAGAAGATTCTGATTTATGGTGATTATGATGTTGATGGTACCACTTCGGTAGCCACATTTTATGGTTTTCTTGAGAAGTTTTATACCAATCTGGCATTTTACATTCCAGACAGATATAAGGAAGGCTATGGTGTGTCAGAAGCTGGTATACAATATGCGAATGACAACGGCTTTAGCCTTATCGTAACATTAGACTGTGGAATTAAGGCCATAGATCGAGTACAAGACGCAAATCATTTGGGAATAGATGTGATCATCTGTGATCATCATATGCCGGGAGATACTTTGCCTCCAGCAATTGCTGTTTTAGATCCTAAAAGAAAAGACTGCAAATATCCTTACAAGGAGCTTTCGGGGTGTGGAGTTGGTTTTAAATTGTTACAAGGCTTTTCAATTCAGAATGGCATCGAACTCAACGAACTATATGATTTTCTAGACCTTTTGTCTGTAAGTATAGCTTCTGATATAGTGCCGATTACAGGAGAGAATAGAGTGATGGCCTTCTTTGGCCTAAAAAAGCTCAATAAATCTCCAAGACCAGGTCTTCAAGCATTGGTTGATTTGTGCAAGAACAGAAATGCACTTACAATTAGTAGTGTGGTTTTTGGTATAGGTCCAAGGATTAATGCTGCAGGTAGAATGAAACATGCTGCAGCAGCTGTTGAATTACTGCTGTCAAAGACAAAAGAGGAGGCTGAAGAGTTGGCTGCATCGGTTAACGATCAAAACGATAAGCGAAGAGACTTTGATAGTAGTATTACAGAGGAGGCCATTCAAATGATCATCAACGAAGATGCTCATGATGCCAAATCAACAGTACTATATAAAAACGATTGGCATAAAGGAGTCATTGGGATTGTGGCATCAAGGTGTATTGAGAAATTCTATCGCCCTACGGTTATCCTTACGGAATCTAATGATATGGTTACAGGTTCTGCAAGATCAGTAGATGGTTTTGATGTCTATGATGCCATATGTGAATGCTCGGATTTGTTAGAGCAATATGGTGGCCACATGTATGCTGCGGGAGTTACAATGCCGGTAGACAATGTAGAAGCCTTTAGAGAAAAGTTTGAAGAAGTTGTAGCTTCAAAAATAACTGAAGAGCAGCTCATCCCTTCTGTTCATGTAGATATTAAAATCTCGTTGTCAGATATAAATCAACGTTTTTATAATATCGTGAACCAAATGGCACCTTTCGGCCCACAAAACATGCAGCCTGTGTTTGTAACGGAAGGTATTCAAGCTAATCATGTTAAAGTATTGAAAGATCAGCATTTAAAATTCATAGCGAAGCAAGAAGGCACAGATGTTGCTTATGATGCTATTGGTTTTGGACTTGGAGAATATGCTGATTTAGTGAATAGTGGCTTACGTTTTCAAATGGCTTACACAGTTGAAGAAAACGAGTTTCGAGGCCATAAATCACTACAACTCTTCATAAAGGACATCAAGTTCGATTGATTCATATATTTTTACAGCAATGAAACTATCTGCGAACACACTTGTAAAGACCTACAAGAAAAGGCGAGTGGTGAATGAGGTCTCTGTTGAAGTTAATCAGGGGGAAATTGTCGGCCTACTAGGCCCAAATGGAGCGGGAAAGACTACTACGTTTTATATGATAGTAGGTCTCGTTAAACCGAATGAGGGAGAGATCTATCTTGAAGAAGAAGACATTACGGCTCTACCTATGTTCAAGAGAGCACAATTAGGCATTGGCTATTTGGCGCAAGAACCTTCCGTTTTCAGAAAACTTACGGTAGAAGAGAATATAAAAGCTGTTCTTGAAATGACTAAGCTCTCCAAAGCTGAGCAAAAGGCAAAGTGTGATGCATTGATTGAAGAGTTTAGTTTAGGGCATGTCAGAAAGAATTTAGGTCGCGTACTTTCGGGAGGAGAACGCAGAAGAACTGAGATTGCTAGGGCCTTAGCTGTCGATCCGAAATTCGTTTTACTTGATGAACCCTTTGCCGGAGTAGACCCTATCGCAGTAGAAGAGATTCAGACTATTGTAGCGCAGCTTAAGAATCGTAATATTGGTATATTGATTACCGACCATAACGTACAAGAAACACTTTCCATTACCGATAGAGCTTATCTTATGTTTGAGGGTAAACTCTTAAAAGCCGGAACGGCTGAAGATTTAGCTGCTGATGAACAAGTGAGAAAAGTATATCTTGGTCAACACTTTGAGCTAAAAAGAAAGATATAGTTGGCAATCTTAAACTCCATTCTAACCTGGGTCATGAAAAAACGCATGCACCAGATAGAACTCTTCATGAAATATCCTCATGAGGTGCAGGAGGAGTTATTTAAAAAGCTAATTACAACGGCTAGAAATACGGAATATGGAAGAACGCACGGCTTTGCGGATGTCCATACGCCTGAGCAATTCAGAAGACTAATCCCTGTAGTTTCTTACGAAGACATCTGCCCTTATATAGAGCGAAATATGGAGGGTGAGCAGAATCTACTGTGGCCTTCAGATGTTAAGTGGTTTGCCAAATCTTCAGGAACAACCAACGCCAGAAGCAAATTCATTCCAGTTTCATATGAGACGTTAGAAGATTGCCACTTTAAAGGAGGCAAGGACATGCTTTCTATTTACTGTAATAATTACCCGGATACTAAGATGTTCTCAGGTAAGGGTTTGACAATAGGTGGAAGTCAGCAGATTAATCAGTTCGATGCCAACCAAGAGTCTTTCTATGGTGATGTTTCAGCCGTCATCATGTCTAATTTGCCTTATTGGGCTCAGCTTATTAGAACCCCTACATTGGATATAGCGCTAATGGATGAGTGGGAGTCAAAAATCGATAAGATGGCTGAGCATACTATGGAAGTGAATGTCACGAGTATCTCGGGTGTACCTACTTGGACAATTGTCTTGCTTCAGAGAATACTAGAGTTAAAAGGAACAGATAATATCCTAGATGTTTGGCCAAACCTTGAAGTATTCTTCCATGGAGCCGTAGCTTTTGGCCCTTACAGAGACATTTTCAATAGATTAATTCCAAAAGACGATATGCGCTATATGGAAACATATAATGCATCTGAAGGCTTCTTTGGTATTCAAATTGAGCCAGGGAGCGATGATATGCTACTGATGCTTGACTATGGCATCTACTATGAGTTTATCCCATTCCATGAGATTCATAAGGAACATCCCCAGGTAATTGGCCTTGATGAAGTAGAGATCGGTAAACAGTATGCCATCTTAATTTCTACCAATGCCGGGTTATGGAGATATAAGATTGGCGATACGGTTCAGTTTACCTCAACAGATCCTTACAGAATTAAGATTTCTGGTAGAACAAAGCATTTTATAAATGCATTTGGAGAAGAGGTGGTAGTAGAAAATGCTGAGAGAGCCATAGCTAAGGCCGCTGAATATACTGGCGCTTTGATTAATAATTTTACTGCTGCTCCAAAGTATTTTGGTGAAAATCAGAATGGAGCTCATGAATGGATTGTGGAGTTTGAAAGAGATCCTTCAGATCTCGATGAATTCACAAAAGTTCTCGATTCTACACTAAGAAGTATCAATTCAGATTATGATGCTAAGAGGCACAAGAGTATTGCTTTATCTCCACCGATTGTTCATATGGCTGAACACGGAACATTCTACGAATGGATGAGAAGAAGAGGTAAACTTGGTGGCCAGAATAAAGTACCTCGCCTTTCTAATTCAAGAGAATATCTAGACGATATTCTAAACCTCATAACCGAAAAGGCATAAAAAAAGCGAGTAGACACTCGCTTCAGTTCAGTATATTTTACTTGTTAGTTTGCCCATTTAATGGTGCATCCAATGGCTTTAGTTTTAGTGGTAGATACCTCGCTATTCGCTAACAAGCTATTAATGGCGTCTTGGACATAATGCTTGTCAGCAGCAGCAGCATTTCTACTGTTATTGTCTATGGCTCCAATATACGCTACTTCAAACGAACTGTCATCCTGCTTGTCTAATACAAACACATGTGGTGTGTTAGTTGCTCCGTAAGCCAGA
Organism: Roseivirga sp. UBA6052; assembly: GCA_002427755.1. Lineage (GTDB taxonomy): Bacteria > Bacteroidota > Bacteroidia > Cytophagales > Cyclobacteriaceae > Roseivirga. The sequence goes on along the minus strand of DIYO01000009.1, from coordinate 642,642 downwards.
GTCGTTTCTTGAGTGTCATCTATTAAATAAGGAAATGTGAAGCCCTTGTCATCAGCTCTTTGTTTCATCAATTCGAAAGAATCACCTGGAGATTTTTCTGTATTGTTCGGTTGAATTGCTAATACAGGATATCCTTTGTCAGCATACATTTTGTCCAGCGCTATGATTCTGTCTTCATACATTACTGAGTAAGGACAAGTATTACAGGTAAATACTAAAATGTACCCTTTTACATCGCTATTCGAATTGAGCGAGACCATTGAGCCATCGATATTTTTCAAATTGAAATCAATAGCCTTATCACCAACTTTGACACCATCATCTACTACTGATCCAATCAATAGAAGAAGACTTACGATACTTGCTTTTAATAGAGTCATACTGTTTTTAGTTTTTCACTGTATTAATGAGTTGAATAAGTTCACCTTCATTTAGCTCTTTTTCAACGAATTTTCTTTTACCGGAGTTATGATTAATAATAAGGGTTGCCGGAATTGCTCCTGACCAAGTTGAATCCACTTTATCAATCCATGAATTATAGTCTATTTCATCCAGTAAAATAATGTCTGATTTTAGACCTCTTTTTGCGACAAATCCTTTCACCTTCTTTTCAAACTCATCAGCAAAATCGAGTGATACCAGTGTCACTTTATAGTCATTGCTTTCTTCTGCGTTTATAGATTCAAAATAAGGGAGTTCTTTAATACACGGGGCACACCATGTTGCCCAAAAGTTTATGACCTCAATCTTGTTCGATTTTCTAGTCATAATTTCCTCAAGCGCATCAAACTTAACTATTTCTAATCTCTGATTTTCTTCTGAATCGCAGCTAGCGAAGAGAATAGCACAAAGGAGCATCATCACACAAATTTTAATAAGTGTCTTAGATCGTAGCCTCATCTGATTTTTCATTTCTCTTCTTTATAATATCCATACTTAAAAATGCACAAATTCTAATTTTCTCCAAAAATCAGTAATTGTACTTTTCTAATATGCCCTTCAAGTAATCTGCATGTGTATGAACAAGATGTTAAGTAAAGAGTCTCTTTGATGTTATTGCCAACCAGCGTTCGTTAATATTAACTTAATCTATTGTAGATCAATGTTTTTAGCAAAATTTGGAATGGCTAGTAAGGTTTCTTTTACAAGAAAATCGACTTCAGTGTTTAAATGTGACCAGTGATTTTTAAACAAAAAGCATGACTTGGAGTTGACTTGTCTTTAGTTCAGATTTAGACAAAAAAAAGATTCAAAAAATATGACTGATTTTTTTCCACATTTTGGCTTTTTTATCCACAGTTTTTAGCCAAGTAGCTATAACACACAGATAATCAATGAGATATAGAGAAAATCTGGAGTATTGATTTTGTTGATAACTATTTGCGATTCGATAATTTTTTGGTTAGAATCCAAATCTCGGGATTTCCTTAAAACGCTCTGTTTGAGGGGGTTTTAGTTGTACTGTTGGCGCTTAAGCCTTGTTCGGTACGAATTAAATATTCTTGATTTTGACACAACCCCAACATATTCTTCATTTGCTAGTACTGGTAAGTTCCATGCACCAGTTCTTTCAAATTTTCGCATAGCTGATTCCATACTTTCTTCGAAATCAACGGTTTCAGGCGGTTTATGCATTAATCGTTCAACAATTACACTTTTCTGTGAATCGTTATCGAACATAATTTCTCTAATATCATCTAAAGTGATTATTCCCTTAAACCTGTTTTCCGCATCTACAACAGGGAAAATGTTGCGCTTAGATTTCTTAACAAGGGCTACTAAATCACCCAGTGTTTTATGAGGTTCTATAGTTAGCAAGTCAGTTTCGACTAGCTTTTTAACCTTTAAAAGACTGAGTACTTCTTTGTCTTTATCATTAGTAATTAGATCTCCAGCCTTAATCAGCTTTTCGGTATAAAAAGAGTGTTTTTGGAAGTAGCTATTTGTTGTGAATGCTATGGCGGAAACGAGCATCAAAGGAAGGAACAAAGTATAACCACTTGTGATTTCTGCTATTAGGAATATAGCAGTTAGAGGAGCATGTAAAACACCACTCATTACACCACACATACCTACAAGTGTAAAGTTGCTCACAGAGAGTTGTTCACTTGGGTTTGTAAGGTTGTATACGGACGAAAATAAGTAGCCGGTAATACCACCTATAAATAGTGATGGAGCAAAGATTCCTCCGTTACCTCCCGAACCTATGGTTAACCCTGTTGCGATAGGTTTGATAAGAATAATGAGAAAGGCGAAGAGCAGAATAAACCATTCTGTTTCTATAGAAGAAAGGAGCATGGAATTTTGCATTAGACCGGAAGTCTCTCCATTTAAGATGCTTGTGATTGTTTTGTAACCTTCGCCAAATAGAGGGTTAAAGAAGAGAATGATAACGCCTAACGCAAGACCACCAATTATGGCTCTCAAATAGTTGTTCTTTAGCTTTTCAATGAGCCTTTCTGCCCAGAATGTGACTTGCGTAAAGTAATATGACACTAGCCCTGTTACAGCTCCGAGCAACAGATACCAGATCACATCAGTAGCTATAAATGGGTCTGCCAAGTCGAAAGAGAAAAGAACGTCATCTCCTACAAGTAGAGTCGAAATGAGTGCACCTGCAACAGAAGAAATCAAGAGAGGGATAAATGCCCCAATACTCACATTGGTCAAAATTACCTCTACACTGAAAATTACACCTGCGACAGGACTGTTGAAGATACCTGAGATGGCAGCCGCAGCACCACAACCAATCATTAAGGTTCTTTGTCGGTAGTTCAAGTGCATTAATTGACCAATATTTGAACCAATAGCTGAACCGGTAACTACAATTGGAGCCTCTAGACCCACTGAACCTCCAAAACTTACCGTGATGGCAGAAGTAACCATACGGCTATACATTCTAGTTCTTTGTATGATGCTGGATTTCTTTGAGATATAGTACAGGATAGTAGTAATGCCATGTCCTAATTGCTCTCTTAATACTTTGTTAGCGAGAAAACTGGTGATGAGGATACCTACAGCCGGCAAAAAAATAAAACCATATCCTAAATCTTGATGGGCTAAGAACTCTTGTATAAAGTGTACAGTAGATTTTAGAATTACCGCAGCAAATCCTCCCAAAACACCCACAAGCGCACCTAAAATTATAATCCAGTTTCGCGTGCTAATATGGCGTATGCGCCAAATGAGAAACTTATTTAAGAGCTTCAGAGGATTCATTTCAGCTTTTTGGCTTTCTCCCAGTATTCATCCATTTCAGCTAAAGACATATCAGCTATGCTTTTACCGTCTTTTTTAGATTCTTCTTCTAAGTATTTAAAGCGCTTTATAAACTTCAGATTAGTTCTTTCTAGGGCTTCTTCTGGGTCTAAATCAATAAACCTGGAATAATTAACTAAAGAGAAAAGTAGATCTCCAAACTCACCTAGCGCTCGTTTTTTGTCAATAGGCTGGTCAGATTCCACATTGAATTCAGCTTTGAATTCTTGCATCTCTTCCTCTACCTTTTCCCAAACTTGTTCCTTTTTTTCCCAGTCGAAGCCCACCCCACGTGCTTTGTCCTGAATTCTCACGGCTTTAACCAATGCAGGCAACGAATTCGGCACCCCACCTAGAACCGACTTATTTCCTTTCTCTTTAAGCTTAATCTTTTCCCAGTTCGCTTTTACCGCTTCTTCATCATTAGCTTCAACATCACCATAGATATGAGGGTGTCTATGGATCAATTTCTCCGAAATGGCATTCAGTGCATCGGCTACATCAAAAGCATTTTTTTCATCGGCAATCTTAGAATAGAAGACCATATGTAACATCAAATCACCAATCTCTTTCTTTACCTCCTCAAGGTCTTCCTGTAGAATTGCATCAGACAATTCGTAAGTTTCTTCAATGGTTAAATGACGAATACTCTCAAGTGTTTGCTTTTTGTCCCATGGACAGTTAAGCCTTAGCTCATCCATTATGGTCAGTAGTCTGTCAAACGCGGCCAGTTTTTCCGCTCTTCGTTCATCTCTTGGTGGTTGAATCATGATATTCTTTCAGGATCAGAAACTTCTACCACAAAGGTAGCGTTATGCCAACAAGTATGTTATTTTTGCATCAAATTAGTCGATTATGACCACTACACTATTGACACTTGCGCTGGTTGGGTTATTCTTTGTTGGAATGTCAGTAAGACTTCTGCTATTGAAGAATGGTGAATTCAAAGGTACATGTGCTTCTCAGAGCCCTTTCTTAAACAAAGAAGGCGTTAAATGCGGCTTTTGTGGTAAGGAAATGAAGGAAGGTGAATCTTGTGGTAATCCAGACAATGAGGTAGACAAAGTTCTAGCGCAATTCAAGTAATTAGAAAGTAGCAGTATCTATATAAAAATCAGGTTTTTCTAACCTAGATTTTTCTACTTTTGCTTCCACATAAATCTTTAACACTTTGACACTTATTAAGTCTATTTCCGGAATCAGGGGTACTATTGGTGGTGCTGTTGATGAAGGCCTGACGCCTATCGATGCTGTAAAGTTTGCAGCAGCTTTTGGTACTTGGGTTCTTCAAAAATCAGGAAAAAATAAAATTGTAATCGGTAGAGATGCTAGACCTTCAGGGGCCATGATCTCTAATCTGGTTTCAAATACGCTTATTGGTTTAGGTATTGATGTACTAGACCTAGGACTTTCAACGACTCCTACCGTAGAAATGGCTGTACCTGCTGAAGAAGCGGGTGGAGGTATAATTCTTACGGCTAGTCATAACCCTGTTCAATGGAATGCTCTAAAGCTCCTGAATGATAAAGGGGAATTTATTAGTGGTGATGATGGTCAAGAGGTTTTGGCTATTGCGGCCGATGATGCTTACCAATTTGCAGAGGTGAAGCAACTAGGAAAAGTAACTTCTGATGATACCTATATAGAAAAGCATATTCAGACGATTCTCGACCTGCCACTTGTAGATGTTGAGGCGATTAGAGCTGCCAAATTCAAAATTGCTATCGACTGTGTTAATTCAACGGGAGGTATTTCTTTACCGCCATTATTGAAAGCACTAGGCGTTGAAGAAGTCGAGGAGTTGTATTGTGAGCCGAATGGCCAGTTCCCACATAATCCAGAGCCACTTCCCGAGCATCTAGGTCAGATTTCAGGCGTTTTGGAAAACGGTAATTTTGATCTGGGCATTGTAGTGGATCCAGATGTAGACCGATTGGCTTTGATTTGCGAAGATGGTGTGCCTTTTGGTGAAGAGTACACTTTGGTGGCGGTAGCTGACTACATCTTATCTCAGCAAAAAGGAAATACCGTTTCTAATTTATCCTCTACAAGAGCATTGAGAGACGTTACGGAAAAACATGGTGGTACATATGAAGCCGCTGCTGTAGGAGAAGTGAATGTGGTAACCAAAATGAAGGAAACCAATGCTGTAATTGGTGGAGAAGGAAATGGCGGTATCATTTATCCGGAACTGCATTATGGCCGCGATGCCTTGGTAGGAATTGCTTTATTCTTAACGCATTTGGCCAAGTACGGTAAGCGAGTTTCTATGCTTAAGGCTACTTATCCGAGCTACCATATCTCAAAAAATAAAATCGACTTATCTCCAGATATAGATGTTGACGCAGTTTTGGAAGGCATGAAAGAAAAGTATGCCAAACAGCCTGTTAATACAATTGACGGTGTTAAGATAGAGTTTGACAAAGAATGGGTGCATTTGAGAAAATCAAATACGGAGCCCATCATTAGAATATATGCAGAGTCTGAATCTCAGGCTACCGCTGAACACTTAGCGAATAAGATTATCAGCGATATTCGCGAAATTGTGGCACCTTAAATTTTTTAGGATGAAAGTTTATTTCGACAACGCAGCAACCACACCTTTAGATCCGGAAGTATTCGAGGTTATGAAACCGCTTATGCTGGATATGTACGGAAACCCGTCTTCTACACATGGGCATGGTAGAGAGGTAAAGTCTCAGCTTGAACAAGCGAGAAGAACCGTTGCACAGTTGTTGAATACTGCACCCAATGAAATTTTCTTTACCTCTGGTGGTACAGAGGCAGATAATACTGCTATTCGTTGTTCTGTAGATGCATTTGGTATCAAGCATATTATCACATCTTCTATAGAGCACCATGCTGTAGGCCACACTGTGGAGAAGTTGGTTGCTGAAGGTAGAGTGAAAGCCAGTTACCTTAACCTTGACGAGAAAGGCCATCTAGATTATGACCAACTGGAAGCCTTGCTAAAAGAAAACCCCAACTCCATGATCTCATTGATGCACGGAAACAATGAGATTGGTACGCTCAATGACATTGAGAGAATCGGAGAACTGGCCGATGCTTACGGTGCTACTTTCCATACGGACACAGTTCAGACAATGGGCCATTTTAAACACGATTTAAAAACCCTTAAATGTCACTTCTTAGTAGGTGCGGCACATAAGTTCCATGGACCGAAAGGTGTAGGTTTCTTAAGAGTTTGTAAGACAAAGACTATAGGAAGGTTTATTGAAGGCGGAGGCCAGGAGAGAAATCATAGAGGAGGTACTGAAAATGTATATGGTATTGTAGGTTTAGCTAAGGCTTTGGAAATAGCTTACCGCGATATGGAAGCACATCAGCAGCATGTGCAAGGGTTGAAATCTCGAATGATCGAAAGATTTAGGAATGAATTCTCAGGCATTCAATTTAATGGAGATATCGATCCAGCAAACAGTTTATATACCGTATTGAATGTGAGCTTCCCTCCTCATGAAGACAATGATATGTTGCTGTTCAACTTAGATATCAATGGCATTTCAGCTTCAGGCGGTAGTGCTTGTTCAAGTGGGGCAAATACGGGTTCTCATGTACTAACCGGAATCAAAGCCGACTCGAATAGACAAGGTATTCGTTTTTCATTCTCTCGCTATAGTACCGTAGAAGAGGTGGACTACACCATAGAGAAATTAAAAGAGATTCAAGAGCCTTCTTTGGTTTAAGTCAAAGCAGGTTCAATCTGCGGGGTAGCATTTTTAACCAAGTCCTCGAGGCATTCTACCCAAATTGGACTGGCATTAAGGCTAGGCACCAAGTCCCAAACTTCACCACCTGCTTCTTCAAACTCTTCTTTGAATTCTTCTCCAACCTCAAGGGTTGTCTCAAGGCAATCCGCTATAAAGGCAGGAGAGAAGGCTAATACTTTTTTAACCCCTTGCTTTGGAAGCTCCTCAATGATATCGTCTATGTATGGCTGTACCCACGGGTCTTTACCTAACCTCGACTGGAATGCTGTGGTGTACTCGCCTTCTTTGAGTCCCAAGGCCTTCACCAATAATCTTGTGGTATAGAAGCACTGCGCTCTGTAACAGTATCTATTGCGTTCATGGAAGTGATTACAGCAATCACCTAATTTACATTGGTCGCCAACTGAGCCCTTCTTAATGTGTCTTTCAGGCACCCCGTGATAGCTAAAGATTACGTGGTCGTAATCTTTTTCATCCAGCATTTTTCTTCCGTTTTCAGCAAAAGCCTCAACGAATTTTGGATGGTCCATGAACTGATTGATATGTGTAATGGAAGGAATGATCTGCCATTTACTTACAATCTCATTTACTTTGGCAGCCACCGAACCTGTAGTGGCCGAGGCATATTGCGGGAATAAAGGAATTACAATAATCTGCTTAACATTTGCCGCTTTAAGCTCGTCAAGGGCGGTTTGAATACTGGGGCTTTGATAACGCATACCCAGTACCACCTTGTACTTCTCACCTAGTGCATTTTGCAGCAGATTCGTTACTTGTTCTCCATAGATCTTTAGTGGTGATCCTTCTTCAGTAAAAAGCTTTTTATATTCTTTGGCTGACTTAGGTGCTCTAAACGGAGCGATGATTCCATTTACTAGTAAAAACCTTGGAATGAATGGAATGTCAATGATTCTTCCATCCATTAAAAATTGTCTCAAGTACTTTCTTACATCAGAGGTTTTAGGGCTATCCGTTGTTCCCTGATTCACTATGATGACTCCAATTTTCTCTTTCCCCATGTCCTATAGAATATGATTGAAAAACAGGCTGCAAAGATATTTGTTTGAGGATTGAGAAAAATAAAAAACCCCGTAAAAAACGGGGTTTTGATCTATAATCGCCAGTTGGATTTGTGGATGCATTGCCAGTAATTTCCTCAATTTCAGGCCACCCTAATAACCAGCGGTTTAATTAGGTAGTACTGTATCAACAATACTAAAGAGCCTTACCCTTATAGATTACTTAAGAAAATTGTGTTTTAGCCGACATTGCGAATGATCCATCAGTTATTAATTCTTGTTTATTTGACTCAGGGTCATGAAAATTAAAACAAAACAGCTACTGCAATCAATTCTGATTCGAGAGCATATTATGCTTGCCGTTAAAATGGCATTGGTGGTTGGTACTGTCCTTAACTGCATCAATCAAGGAGAATGCCTGATCAATCAAGAGTTCGATCAAATCGTTTGGCCAAAACTATTGATTACCTACACAGTTCCTTTTTTTGTTTCTCTTTACAGCACATCAGTTGTTAAATTGAGGAACTGATAAGCTTACAATAGCCTTATACATTTATGAAAACCATCAAGCTCCGATTCCCCAATGCAGAGGGTCAAACACTCGCTGCTAGATTAGAATTACCGGTTGACAAACAGATTAAATCTTACGCACTTTTTGCGCATTGTTTTACCTGTACCAAGAACCTCATGGCTGTTACCAATATCAGTAGGGCCCTCACGGCCAAGGGTATTGCCGTGCTAAGGTTTGATTTTACCGGTCTTGGAGAAAGCGAAGGTGATTTTGCCGACTCTAATTTTTCAGGGAATGTACAAGACTTGATTTGTGCTGCAGATTATCTAAAGGATCATTACCAAGCACCAAAAATTCTAATTGGTCATTCATTAGGTGGTGCGGCTGTGCTTATGGCTGCTGCTCAGCTTGATTATGTTGAGGCAGTATCTACAGTAGGTGCTCCTGCAGATGTGCCCCATGTTCAACATCTTTTTCAAGATTCTGTAGAGGAGATTAATGCTAGTGGAGTGGCTAATGTGTTATTGGGAGGTAGACCTTTTACAATTAAAAAGCAGTTTATAGAAGATCTGGAAAAGAATGATCTGGCAACCATTATCCCTCAAATAAGAAAGCCTCTTTTAGTGCTTCATTCTCCTCAAGACGATACCGTTGATATTACTAACGCAGAGAAAATATACAAGGCGGCTCACCACCCCAAAAGCTATATTTCTTTAGATGGTGCCGATCACTTGTTAACCAAAAAAGAAGATGCCCTCTATGTAGGCGAGGTAATTGCTTCTTGGGCGGTGAGGTATATTCCAACCGGAACGATTGACCCTATTGACACGGACCACCAAGTGGTAGTGCGTAATGAAATGGAAAAAGGGTTGCTGACAGAGATTATGGCTAACGGACATTACCTAATTGCCGATGAACCCAAAAGTATCGGAGGAACAGATTTAGGTGGAACACCTTATGACTTATTGCTTTCCTCATTAGGCGCATGTACAGCCATTACCATTCGCATGTATGCCAATCATAAAGGTTTACCTCTAGATGAGGTTAAAGTCCATATGACAAGGAAGAAAAGACATGGAGCAGATGCACAAAACTTAGATGCGAATAGCATGATAGAGTTTATAGATCGTGAGATCGAATTGACCGGAGATTTAACGGATCAGCAAAGACACAGAATTCTAGAAATTGGCGACAAATGCCCTGTCCACAAGACGCTTGTTCATGGTATTGAGATCAGAAGCAAATTAAAAGAATAGTATTCCTTCTGAAGAATTAGTGAGAAGAACTCACTATTAATGATATCTTAGAGGTTTGCAATGAACCAAATAGGAAACACTTTAGTGCTTTTGGGTGGCTTTGCCATCGTAGCTGTGGCCGCCAAACAAATAGCCTTTTTTTTTCAAAAAGCTAAGCTACCTATCATTACAGGCCTTTTGGTAATTGGTTTATTTTCAGGGCCTTACTTGTTCAAATTATTACCAAAGGAGACGAGTGGCGGGCTTCAATTTATCAATGATATTTCTTTAGCTTTTATTGCTTTTGCCGCTGCCGCTGAGCTTTATGTGAAAGAAATGCGCAGCCGATTCAAGAGTATCAAATGGATGACTTTTGGGCAGCTTGCCGTCACTTTTATCTTCAGTGCGCTCTTAATCTTCTTTTTGGCCAACCATATAGGCTTTATGAAGGAGATGAATGCCGCAACCAAAATCGCAGTGTCCATATTGATGGCCACCATTTTTGTTGCCAGATCGCCAGCTTCTGCCATTGCGGTAATCAATGAGTTAAGAGCTAAGGGTCCTTTTGTGCAGATGGCTATGGGCGTTACCGTAGTTAAGGACTTTTTAGTAATCCTGTTGTTTGCTATCTGTTTTACGGTTTCTCAGACATTGGTAAGTGGAGAGCCATTTACGATCACTTTCATCGCGATTTTGCTAGGAGAGCTTCTGGTCTCCTTTGGTTTAGGTTGGGTTGTGGGTAAGCTTTTGGCAGTTATTCTATCCATTAGAATGCATGCCAATGTAAAGGCAGCATTCATCCTAGGTTTGGGGTATTCGGTATATCTCCTTAATCACTTTGTTGAGCATTACTCCTATGAGCATTTCGCTTATAAAATACATCTAGAACCACTTTTGATCTGTATCATAGGGAGTTTTCTGCTCACTAATTATTCAAGATATAGAGCGGAGTTCATTACAATTCTCGAAGAGATTGGACCATTGGTTTATATCTGTTTCTTCACTTTAACAGGCGCATCTGTTTCATTAGATATTTTAGTTAAGCTTCTTGGTGTTGCCGCCATGTTGTTTAGTATTCGCCTCGTAACCATGATTATTGGTTCGGTTATAGGCGGAACTTTGGCGGGTGATCCTCCATTGTATCGGAAGATTGGGTGGATGCCGTTTGTTACGCAAGCTGGTGTAGGTTTAGGTCTGGCAACAGTTGTAGCGAACGCTTTCCCGGCTTGGGGTAATGAGTTTCAGACAACTGTGGTTGCCGTAATTGTGATCAATCAGTTTGTAGGCCCTCCATTGTTTAAATGGGCGATTAATATGGTTGGTGAGGCGAGAACTAAAGCCACAACCCCACATTTTGACGGAATAAGAGACGCTTTCATCATTGGATTTGAATCCCAATCTGTAGCATTAGCCCGACAGTTGAAGGAACATGGTTGGGAAGCCGAAATACTTACACAAAATCAAGACATAGAGATTGACCAATATTCAGATCTGATTATCCATCAATTAGAAGACTTTGATATCGAGACATTAAAGAGTCTGAATATCGAAAAGGCCGAAGCCGTAGTACTTACGCTTACAGACAAGGAGAATCTAAAGATTGCAGAATTGCTGTATGAACATATCGGCACTAAAGACATTGTGGTTCGATTGAATGATCGTGAAAACTTTGAGCTATTCCATAAACTAGACTGCTTGATAGTAGATCCTTCAACTGCCATGGTAAGTTTGATGGACCATTTAGTGCGTTCTCCTCAAGCTGCTACTCTTCTTTTAGGCATGCAAGAGGATCAAGATACCATGGATGTGCAGGTACTCAACCCGGATCTTCGAGGCTTGCCTTTAAGGGATTTAAGACTTCCTTCTGATATAATTATTCTCTCTGTAAAGCGTAAAGGCCAAACCATTATTACACATGGATATACCCGTTTGAGAATGGGTGATGTATTGACCATGGTGGGTTCTAATGATAGTCTACAAGAAATAGCGCTTCGATTTGATAGGTAGTTGGTGTTCGTCATTGCGAGGACAACCGGACAAAGTAATCTCCCGATCGTGTTGTAAATTATTGCCATAACCCCCTCGTCCTGAGTATTCGGGACGCTCCTCCTTCAAAAGAGGGAGAGTTTAAAAACCTAACTCCTCCTCTTTTTAAGGGGAGCTTGCCTGCGGCAGGCAGGGTGGTCGTAGACCGGAGGGGTTAACCACCTATTTCAGCATTTATGAAGCCACTCACATAGACTCAGTTATCATCTTATTCTTTATGCTGTAGTTTTACAATGATCAATAAGAAACCTTAAACTATGTACCGTTCCATTCTCTCTATGGCACTTCTTCTGTGCTGTTTTGTTTTTAACGCTAAAGCCCAAAATCTCTACATTACGGGAGGCTATTATTTCGATGTTCATTCCGGTAAAATGATTGCCAATCAAGGACTAATCGTTAGAAGTGGAAAGTTTGTAGGGGTCGGGTCAGTGCTGGATAGTACTGGAGGTTATCAATTACTTGAGTTAACTGATGACAATTATATTCTACCAGGCATATTCGACCTGCACGCCCATTATCGTGTCACTTTCGATGGGGTTAGAAGAGATGAGGTGGAAGCTAATCCGGTAATCTTTTTAGCGAATGGGGTCACCTCTACTTTTCCGGGAGGAGAAATTCAGCCGGAGGTTATGCTTGAAGGAAGAAGAAAGATCGATAGAGGAGAGAAAGTGGGTGCGAGAATCCATAGTTCAGGACCCTATTTTGGGTCGGCTTTTCCAAGCTGGAATCGAGGGATTTCAATCGAAGACATTTATGCTACTGTAGACAAGTGGGCCGAATTGGGCGTATCGGGTTTTAAAGCGAAAGGGATAACACCTGTTCATTTGAAGGCTTTAATCGAAAGAGCACATAAACATGGGTTGACGGTAACAGCTCATTTAGGATCAGGATATCGGAATACCGTAAATCCAAGAGATGCGATAACCATGGGCATTGATAGAATTGAGCATTTCTTGGGTGGTGATGCACTGCCTAATACTACCTCAGCCTATGCTACACTCCAAGATTTGGATATGACAGATCCTGAAACAATCAGCCTTATAGATAAAGAAATTGATCATTTTATTGCTAATAAAGTCTATTTCGATGCAACCCTGACAGCCTATGGGTACTATGGGAACAGAAAGGAGTTTTACGATTATTGGACAGATGAGCGCAAGTATTTAACGCCTTACGCATTTGAGATCACAAAAGAGACAAGGCAAAAACTCGATCGTTTTCAGAAGATTTTTGATGTAAAGAAGTTCACAGTGAAGCGATATTTCGATAAAGGAGGTATGATCACTTTAGGAACGGATCACCCTTCGGTTGGTGAATACATTCCTGGCTTTAGCGCGCATAGAGAGATGGAGGCTTTGAACGCCATTGGGATTCCAGCAACTGAGGTATTAAAGATCGCTACCATCAATGGAGCAAGGGCACTTAGAAAATCCGATATCCTTGGTAGTCTTGAGGTTGGCAAACTAGCAGATGCCTTTATCATTAATGGTAATCCTCTTGAAGATATCACCAGAACCAAATCAGTTCATACTGTCATCAAAGGAGGAGAGGTATACAATTCTGCAGAGTTACTCAAATCAGTTGAAGGTAAAATGGGGCCTAAGGCAGAAGGAGAATGGAGTAATTGATATAATCACCTAATATCTTAACGTCATTCCGAACTTGTTTCGGAATCTTCTTAATAGTTTCGAAAAGCTATTTCATAGACCCTGAAACAAGTTCAGGGTGACGATTTGGTTTAATTAAGGATGTTGAAATTCAATTCTATTCACTTTTGAACAACCCCCTCATCCTTTGGGCACTCCCCTTTCAAAAGGGGGAGACTTTAAGTCGTCCTCTCTTACATTGGTTAGTTTAGCCCCTAAATCCCCTAAAGGGGACTTAAAATATATGTTCCATATCTCATTAATTTCAATCCGATTTACTTATTAACTCCCTAATAACATAAAGGAGGGCTGAGGTCGAGCATCAGCGTGCGCATTGGTTGAATCAGTTGCTAGATAGATAAACCCCATCCAATGCGTTTGATGGTCGCGCCATTTCTTTTGTTACTTTTCTTTGGGCGAGCAAAGAAAAGTTAAATAGTAGCGTATTCACCAAGTCTAATATGAATAAAACCTTCGCTCAAGAGTTACTGGTGTTTACTTAATGCAATTACATCACTCACTTTTGACAAGACCAAAAGTGACAAAAGTCTTTTGCGAAATCTCCGAATTCAATCAATTCAACACTATTGCCATCCCTGCTTGCTGAATTGATCAAATTCCACACGGATTTCGCCTTCCCACCCGCCAAGTTGATAAGCTTATGCTAAAGGGTTAGTTAAAGAACCCTAAATGGTACAGAAATCTTAGTCTGATCCCAAGCCAAAATCAACCTAGGTTCTTCATTTTCTTCTGTGAAGTCTATCGTAAAATATTCTACCTCACCCGGTAAATCTTCAACGGGAACTGTTACTCTTAAGGCATCAAATTCAGGATAGTACTCGGTACCCCAGTCTGGTATTTTGCCATTGAATATAATCGTCCATTCTTTTTCATTAGGAATGGTAACAATCGAGTATTTGCCCGCTGCTAAGACATCACTGTCGTTGAATACTATATCATTCGAAAGCGTCATTTGAGTGGCTTCATTGGCTCCTGTTCGCCACCATTCACCATAGGGTACCAGTTCTCCAAAAATCACCCTACCCTTTTTGGAAGGCCGAGAATAAGAAATCTGAATCATGACTTGTGCATTGTTGTATTCTGCCAAAGCCTCGGGACTGTATTGTTTGGTTTGATACAACATGTATTGCTGTACACCAATAAAAGCAAGTACAGCAAATATGATTGCAACAGATATATATAGAAGCCGCTTTGACACGGCTTAAAGATATCAAATTCACTCACTATAATGAACATGCTTTTTACGGAGGTAAAAGGAAATAAAAACCAGCGTGTTAGTTCTTGAGTACCTTTTACATATCTTTGCGGCATGGCACAGAATGACGATAATTTGCTCAAAAAAGTAGCCTCTCATGCAAAAGAGTATGGCTTTATTTTTCCTTCTAGTGAAATCTATGACGGCCTTGGTGCGGCCTACGATTATGGGCAAAATGGAGTTGAGTTAAAGAACAACATCAAGCAGTATTGGTGGAAAGCTATGGTGCAAATGAATGAGAACATCGTAGGTATCGATGCTTCCATTTTTATGCACCCAACTACTTGGAAAGCTTCTGGTCATGTGGATGCGTTCAACGATCCATTGATTGATAACAAAGACTCAAAGAAGCGTTATCGTGCCGATGTACTAATCGAAGACCACATTGCCAAGTACGAAGCCAAGATTGCTAAGGAAGTAACCAAGGCTGAGAAGCGTTTTGGCAAAGACTTCGACAAAGAACAATTCTTAGCTACTAATCCGAATGTGCTAAGAAACCAAACCAAGATCGATGAGATCAATAAGCGTTTGGGTGAAGGTTTAGAGAATGGTGATTTAGCTGATATCAAAGCCTTAATTGAAGAACTGGGCATCGCAGACCCGATTTCAGGATCAAAGAATTGGACAGATGTGCGTCAGTTCAATCTAATGTTCTCAACAGAACTCGGTTCTGTTGCTGATGAGTCTAGTAAAATCTACTTAAGACCAGAAACGGCTCAAGGAATCTTTGTGAATTTCTTGAACGTACAGAAAACCGGTAGAATGAAAATTCCTTTCGGAATTGCTCAGATAGGTAAGGCTTTCAGAAATGAGATCATTGCGCGTCAGTTTATCTTTAGAATGCGTGAGTTCGAGCAAATGGAGATGCAATTCTTTGTGAAGCCGGGGGAAGAAATGGAGTGGTATGAGACTTGGAAATCTAAGCGTATTGCTTGGCACAAAGCGCTCGGACTAGGAGAGGAGAATTACCGTTTCCATGATCATATCAATTTGGCGCACTATGCCAACGCGGCAGCTGATGTGCAGTTTAACTTCCCGATGGGCTTTAAAGAGTTAGAAGGTATTCACTCAAGAACGGACTTCGATTTAAAAGCACACGAAGAGCATTCAGGTAAGAAATTACAATTCTTCGATACAGTAGAGAACAAGTCTTATGTGCCTTATGTGGTAGAGACTTCTATTGGTTTGGATAGAATGTTCTTAGCCATTTTGTCTTCTGCATTTACTGAAGAGACTTTGGAGGATGGTAGTTCAAGAACGGTATTAAAGATTCCTGCACCGCTAGCACCTTATCAAGTAGCGGTATTGCCATTGCTTAAGAAAGAAGATTCAGGCCTTCCGCAGAAAGCAAGAGAGATCATGACTGAATTGAAGTTCGATTTCAATTGCCAGTACGATGAGAAAGATGCGATTGGGAAACGCTATAGAAGACAAGATGCCATCGGTACACCTTACTGTGTGACTATCGATCACCAGACTTTAGAGGACAATACCGTTACCATCAGAGATAGAGATGATCTGTCACAGATCCGTGTATCTATTGATGAGGTAAAAGGTAAGTTGAAGGAGAATACTTCTATGGAAAGTCTTTTGAGGAAGTTGTCATAACCCCTCCGCCTTTTAGGCACCTCCCCTTGAAAAGAGGAGGAGTTATCTATTGCTAGTCATTCCCGCGTAGGCGGGAATCTCTTATATGCAATTTGTTACTTCAGGCTTACTCGACCATCGTTTTTCAAATTTTCTAGTTGAGGACTCACCAAATTCCGAAAATTTGATTCCTTGTGCCGACCATGCATCTAAAATGTCTTTAATTAGAGTTTTAGAGTACGGTCCATGAATCATGAAATGATAGCAGTATGATTTATCGTTATTTACGAATCTTATAGAATTCTCAGTTCCTGATCTTAAATAATACATTTTCCATGCAGACGGTACTTTCTGTTTATAGTGTGTAGAATATTCAATGATAATAGATGAAAGTTCTGAAATCTTGAAAACTTTTGTATTTGCTTTTACCAAATCTTCAGATAATGTAAGGTAACCCTGAACTTTCCCTTTGATTGGCATTTCTTTCTAGTCTAGCCATCTGGAAAATGCAAAGCCAGTAGAACCCAATATTATTATCCAATATCCTAGATTGTTTTCAAACAGTGTTAGAATGTATCCTAAAGCGGCTACGGTAAAACTTATTGCCAATCCCCATGTACTATTGGAAGGTTTTTTGAAATATGGTTCAGGATAAATTTCAGTCTCAAAGAATGTGCGTTTATTATCAACCATTGCGATAAATATAGTGAGATTCCCGCCTTCGCGGGAATGACGAATAGCATTTAAAATAACCCCATCTGCCCTCTATCTGTCTTTACAAATAAGTCAGTTCTTAGCTTTGGTGGTTTAGGCTTATGTCCAAAGTATTTGGCTTTGCTCAGCTCAAACATGCGGTTGATGGATTGTACCATTTTGCCTTCACCTCTCATGCGATTACCAAAACGACTTTCGTTGAGTTTACCACCATGTGCTCCTTTTATCTGATTGATGATTTTATCGGCTCGGTCAGGAAAAGCTTGCTCTACCCAGTTTTCAAAGACATCTCCAATTTGCCCGTTGAGTCGAATCATGGTATAGCCGGCAGTCAAGGCTCCAGCATTACTTGCAGCCTCCATAATGTTCGGAATCTCATGGTCATTGAGGCCCGGAATGATCGGACCAATCATGATTCTAACAGGAATTCCTCGTTTGCTCAATTTCTCAACAGCTTTAAGTTTTTGTTTGGCTGTAGCGGTTCTAGGTTCAAGCTTTCTACGCACTTCTTCTTTAAGAGAGGTAATCGAAAAGAGAACGGTCGTTAAGGTCATGTCCGACAATTCACCCAGAATATCCAAATCTCTGGTGATCAGTGCATTTTTAGTGATGATACCCACAGGGTTTCTATACTTCAAAAAGACCTCTAGCATGCCTCTTGTGATTCGCTTTTGCCGCTCTAAAGGTTGGTAGCAATCCGTATTTCCAGAAAGCACTATGGTCGCAGGATTCCATGTGGGTTTTTGGAGATGTTTCTCTAAAAGCTGAGGTGCATTTTCCTTGAACAAGATCACCCGCTCAAAGTCTAATCCCGCATTGTAGCCCCAATATTCATGAGAATTCCGTGCAAAACAATAGATGCAGCCATGCTCGCAGCCTTGATATGGGTTGATGGAGTAATCCATGCCCACATCAGGACTTTCTACTTTATTGACAATGGTTTTTGGAAAGATGGGAATGTATTTGGAGCGAGGGGCTTCTTCATCAAATTCATCAATTGCTTCCAGGTGTTCCTGCACATATTCATGCTTTAAGAACCTGTTTTTTACCTGAATTTGAGCGCCTCTTCCCTTGTACATTAACTATTATAATTAGTAAAACTAAAAATAATAGCTAAACACTAAAAATATAGATCTCAAGTCTTCTTTATTTCTTAAGAGGCTCCTCTTTTGAAAAGACCAAAAGAGGCAAAAGTCTTTTGCGAAATCTCCGACTTTAATCAATTCACACGACTCCCACCCAGCCTGCCGAATTGATTAAAGTCCACACGGATTTCGCTCACCTGCCCGCCTTATTGTTAAGAATTATGATACATATATGTCTTGAAGCGTGAAGCGTAGGGCTTAAAGCTTTAAGCTACCAAAAAAGCCGCACCAAAAACCCCGGCACTATCACCCAGCTTTGGACGTACAATCTTGGTATCGAGTCGAGGATTGAAGACGTGTTTCTCTACTTCTTTGGCACCAAGGGTATAGAGTTCTTCAATGTTACCTACACCACCTCCAAGAACAATGACATCCGGGTCGAGCACATTGACGATTGTTGAGAGCCCTAGTCCGAAGAAATGAATAAGGCGTTCAAGCGTTTTCACTGCATTTGGATCTGCCCCGGTTCTTGCGGCAGGAATGATTTCCTTTAACTTTTTGCGTGTACCCGTGATTTGTTCATAATAGTTTTCCAAACCAGTTCCTGAGATTATAGTTTCTGTACAGCCACTTTTACCACAATAACACGGGCCTCCCGATTCGTCCAAGAAGTTATGTCCCCATTCTCCACCAATACCTTGTTTGCCGTTGATGATTTGGCCATTTACAACCACACCGCCACCACAACCTGTGCCCATAATTACACCAAATACGACTTGTGCATTGGGGTCGGCTTCGGGTACGGCTCCCATTACTGTTTCTGCTAGTGCAAAGCAATTGGCATCATTCGCCACTACTGTTGGGATTCCTAAAAGCTTGTCTAACTCTTCTTTGAAAGGCTTTTTATTGATGGCTTGAAGATTAGCATTCTTCATTAATCCTGTGGGTGGATCAATCGCTCCTGGAGTACCTAATCCAATCTTAGTAGGCTGTTCACCGACTTCTTCAGCAATCTGATCTATCAGCAACTTGATACGTCCCAAGACATGATGGAACCCACCTTTGGCTTCCGTGTCGATACGTTTTCTAACCAGTACTTCCGGGTTGTCTTTCGACTTTAAAACGATCCCTTCGATCTTGGTTCCTCCTAGGTCTATGCCCCAAAGCTTTTCTGACATGCGTGAAAAAATTAGTCGTGAACTCTAAATACTTTTGCTTCCCAAGGCCTCATCAATAAGTCTTCAGTGGCATCGGTGTAATTGTAAATTAATAATTCTAATCCGGTAATTATCGGATCGAAATCAACGGTTTCGTCCGAGAAGTTGAGCACTACCAAATATTCATTCTCCTCATCAAATCTTCGGTAAGCATAAATGTGGGGATGATTAGGTTGGATTGGTTCATAATCACCATAAACTAAAGTCTTATGATCTTTGCGGAACTGAATGACCTTTCTGAAGTAGTTCAGAATAGAATTTACATTCCTTTCTTGGTCCTCTACATTGATGTTAGAATAGTTAGGATTCACCTTAATCCAAGGTTCGCCATCAGAGAAACCGGCATTCTTACCATCCGTCCATTGGATAGGAGTACGGGCATTGTCTCTTCCAATATCATAAACTGCCTGTAGATGATCTTTTGGGTCTTTTCCTTCAGCCTCAAGTGCTCTGAACCAGTTGAGCGTCTCCACATCTTTGTAATCTTTGGGGTCATCGAAATGGATATTTGTCATTCCAATTTCATCTCCTTGATAGACATAAGGCGTACCCCTTAAGGTCATCAATAGCGTAGCCAATAGCTTCGCAGCCTTATCTCTGTGTGGTCCATCAGTGGCAAATCTTGAGACCATTCTTGGGAAGTCATGATTGCCCAAGAAGATGCTTCCCCAACCCTTGTCCTTTAGTTTTTCGTCCCAACGGGTGAATACATCTTTGAACTCTTGGAAGTCGATTGGTAGAGGATCAAAACGACCACCATCTCCCATGTTCATAAACATATGGTCGAAGTGAAAGACCATATTGAGTTCGTTTCTATCTTCACCCACATAGTCGAGGCCATGCTCTAATGTGATTCCTGGTCCTTCGCCAACCGTCATGATATCGTACTGGCTGAGCACTTCTTTGTTCAACTCCTGAAGAAATTCATGAATTCTTGGTCCGTTGGCGTATTGTTTTTCTACCGCTTCGCTGAATAGAGGGGAAATCATATTGGCGTATTCCGGACGCTTAGAAATGAGGGAAATCACATCCATTCTAAAGCCATCTACACCCTTCTCAAACCAATATCTTACAATGTCTTGAACCTCTTTACGGACCTTAGGATTCTCCCAGTTCAGATCTGGTTGCTTGACCGTGAACATGTGGAGGTAGTATTCCTCGGTATTTTCATCGTACTCCCAGGTTGAACCACCAAAGAAGCCTTGCCAATCGTTTGGTGGGCCACCATTAACTCCCGTTTTCCAGATATAATAGTCTCTATATGGATTGTCCTTCGACTTTTTGGATTCTTCGAACCAAGCATGTTCATCTGAGCTGTGATTCACCACCAGATCCATGATGAGTTTCATACCGCGATCGTGAATACCGGCAAGAAGCCTGTCAAAGTCTTCCATGGTACCAAACTCATCCATGATGTTGCCGTAATCGGCTATGTCGTAACCGTTGTCATCATTAGGCGACTTATAGACAGGGCAAAGCCAAATGATATCAACCCCCAGTGATTTGATATAGTCTAGCTTTTCAATGATGCCGGGAATATCTCCTACACCATTGCCGGTTGTATCGTTAAAACTGCGAGGGTAGATTTGATAGACTACGCCCTCTTTCCACCAGGTTTTTGTCATGGTTTAATTGTTATTTTCCTTCCGTCATGCCGGAAAAATGGTTCTTAAATTTATGGAAAGAACTATTTTGTCCGGTATCTCAATACTAAGATTTTAGATTCCACACATTTTTCTTTGAGCTATGAAGCTTACAAAGAATCCCGATCCCTATCGGGACTGGAATGACGATACGAGAATTTATTTATTAGTAAGCCAGTAAAATTGATAGGGTCTTAAGGTAAGTCTTCCGTCTTCAATCTTTACTTTCTTACCAGTAATCCTATCATAAAGTTTTTTTGAATCGAGCTTAGTTTGGGGGAAAATGATATGAACAAAAGCATCTTCATCGGCATCGTTGAAATTGGCAATTACTAATGTTGACTCTTCTCCCAAATCTCTCTTGTAAGCGAATATGTGTTCATTGGTAGACTCTACCAAAGCCACATTATTCTCGTCAGCAAACTCAGGAATATCTTTTCTTAAAGCAATCATCTGCTTGAGAGCGGTGAATACTTTTCCTTCCGGAGTTCGTTTGTTATTTCTTTTTTCAGCGGCTTTCCAATCAAGCTTTGGCCTATGCATCCAGCGATTATCATCGCTCTTTGTTGGGTCGCCTAGGAACGAATAATCGTTTAACATGGCAATCTCGTCTCCTGAATAAATGACTGGAATCCCACCAAATGAGAGAATGATCGCATGTAGCATATTGATACGATCTATGCTTCTTTGAATGCCTAATTTATTCTTGTCTTCTATTGCCAATTCTAGCCCAGCCAACGAGGCCATTGAACCTGAGATGCGAGAATCACCCGTTTTAGGATTATACATAAAAGGCATTCCCTTGGCGAATGAGTCGTGGAAGTCTCCTGTGAAGAATTTGCTTAAGAAGCTTCTATGAGCTCCGGCATCAAAGCCGGCTTCATAGATGTGTCGATCTTCAAAGCCCATACCGATGTCGTCATGGCAACGCACATAGTTGATCCACGTAGTGCCTTGAGGTTTTTTGGGTTTATCGCGCAGGCTAGCTTTCATCACGCGAGCACTTCGCGTAGCTAAAGAATTCCAAAGTAGTGCCATCAAGGTGGCATTATAGGCCATGTCGTGTTCGTTGCTCCAAACTTCACCTTCACCAAAATACTTTACAATTTCCTCTGGTGCTACTATGGCTTCGGCCAAGAACGCAACGCCAGGAGCAACTACTTGTGTACAAAGCTTGAACAGCTGATGAATGATATGAGCCTCCGGAAGATTCTGACTTCCTGTACCTATTTGCTTCCAAACAAAGGCTACTGCATCCATTCGGAATACATCTACCCCCATATTCGCTAGGTAGAGAATATTTTCAAGCATCTCTACAAGCACCATTGGGTTTGTGTAGTTCAAATCCCATTGATAGGTATTGAATACAGTCATTACCCATTGCTGCATTTCCTCGTTCCAAGTAAAGTTGCCAGGTGCATTCTCTGGAAAGACTTCAGGTAGGGCTTGCTCAAATAAGTCAGGTGTTGACCTGTCGGAATAGGTATAGTAGTAGTCTTGGTATGTTTTATTTCCGGCTTTCGCTTGCTCAGCCCATTCGTGCTCATCTGATGTATGATTGACTACCAGATCAAGCATGACATACATGTTTCTATCGCTTAATGCCTTTGTGGTCTTTTTGAACTCAGCATTCGTACCGAATTTCTTATCTATCTTTTTGTAGTTACTTACCGCATATCCACCATCATTTTTCTCTTTGGGACTTTCTAACAACGGCATTAAGTGAAGGTAATTGATACCCAGTTCCTCGAAGTAATCCGCCTTATCCATCAGGCCTTTGAGGTCTTGATTAAATCGATCTACATAGAGCATCATACCTGTTAAATCCTGGCTCCTAAACCAAGCTGGGTTCGCCTCCCTTTGTGCATCTTTCTTCTTGAGATAAGTGGGCCTTTGAAGGTAGCCATCCATCATGGTTTCCAACAAACGATTCAATGCTTCTTCATAGGAAGGGTGTTTGCCATATAGCTGATTAAATCGACTGAAGATATCTGAGAACAATGCTGTAAAGCGGACATCAAAGTCTTCTGTCTTTTTACCTTTTGCTTGCTTGATAAGCTGAGGCTTTAGCTTTTTAAGCGTTTTATGGGCTGTAGGATTATACAAGGCTATCTTAAATGGAGGCCTAAGGTATTTTATTAGAAGCGTATTGTCAATTGATGCAAAAAAGAGATTCCGGTTCACTTCTCTTTAGTATTAAGAAATGACCGGAATCTGTAATTGAGGTTGAATGCTTTTATCTAAACCAGTAGACAATAATTGCTGTAACGATCAATAGAATTACAGAAAGGATTCTGTAGTTCTTGTACCAAGGTAACTTGGCTAATTCAGCAGTTTCATCAGTATAAATTTTGGTTGTCCAAATCATGCCATCAGTTTTCTCAGCTGCCGGTGCCGTAGACATGTTACTGATTACAATGTTGTAAATACAACATAATGCAAAGAAGGCAGGTACTTGAAGTAAGAAATGAATGTTCTCAAAGGCGGGCACTGTTCCTGTTTGCTGTAAAATGATGAACAAGATGATAGTAGCATAGCCTAATACCAAACTGTAGAAACCACCGTTTCCATTCGCTCTTTTATAGAATAGCCCAATTACAAAAGTCGCTACAATTGGTGGTGAAATATAGGCAAGCACTAATTGTAAGTATTCCCAAAGAGAGGCAAAACTCTCAATCATAGGAGCCCAAGCAGCTGCTAAGATTACCAAGATACAAGTAGCGATCTGACCTGCTCTCACAAGCGACTTACTGCCCATGTCTGGTTTAATCTTACTCACAAAATCCATTGTGATAAGTGTGGATGCGGAGTTCAATGTAGCGGAAATACTTGAAGACATAGCGGCTAACAATCCTGCGATTACTAGACCTAGAATTCCAGAAGGTAACAGCTTATAAATTAATACCGGATATGTCATATTTGGACAATCTGCAAGGTTAGCACAGATCTCACCGTTCTCCGGAAGCGTATATTTCAAGAAGCTGATATCGAGGCCTGAGAAAAGTACAATGGCTGCAACACCCGGTACTACCATAATGAAGAGTACAGGTAATTTTAAAAGACCTGCGAATAAAGCGCCCCAGCGCCCATGATCTAAGTCTTTAGCTGAAAGTACTCGTTGTACCATAAACTGGTTATTAGTCCAGAAGTAGAATCCTAAAAGAGGCACACCCAGTACTAGACCCGTCCAAGGCATTCGTTCATCTGTGGCCGGCCGTATAAGACTCAGCACTTCACTCGAAGATTTCTCGATATCTCCAGCGGCTCTCATATTATTGAGACCATCGATCATTCCATTCCAACCACCTACTTGTTCCAAAGCAAAATAGGTTACCAAGATTGATCCGAAGATGAGTAGTACTGCCTGAATTACTTCGGTGTGCACTACAGACGAAAGCCCACCAGGAATGGTATATGCTGCAGCAGCTGCAGCTAAGAATGCGATGATGATCCAGGATTCAACTTCAGGGAAAATGATTCTTAGAATTAAGTTACCTGCGTAAAGACCCGAAGCAGTATCAATGATTACATTACCTATAATTGTCACTCCTGAAAAGAGAAAACGGCTTCTGCCATCATAACGTCTTTCCAAGAATTCAGGCATGGTATATACCTTCGATTTTAAGTAGAATGGTAGGAAGAAAATGGCAAATAACACAAGTACTACTGCGGCCATCCATTCATAATTGTAAACTGCAACGTTGGTTTGATAGGCATCTGAAGTAAGCCCAATCAGGGTATTACTTCCAATATTTGCTGCGAATAGGGAAATCCCTACAATGGGCCAGGTCATGTTACGACCGGCTAGGAAATAATCTTCGGAGCTTTGTTGCTTTCCTTTCTTAATTCCATAGACGACTATCCCGACTAAGTAAACCACAATGATAACTAGGTCCAGTGTCTGTAATCCGATACTTTCCATTGATGTCTCGTTTAAGGTTGAGTGTCAATCTTCAATTGACAAAAAGCGCGTTTCAGTAAATTTTATTAAAAAGTGTTCAAAGACACTTCTATAAGTATAAGGACTATGCTGCGGAAATCATAGCGGAAGTGCATCTATGGCGGTTTTCAAGGCATAAAAAAACCGACAGTAAGTCGGTTTTAGTTGGGCTATAATTTCTTAGTCTTTGCTCTGGGCTAGACTCTCATTTCTGAGTTCTATTTTGTTCACAAGGTAATTGCCCAAAGCTCTCCCTTGAGTCACACCATTTTCTATGGCTGGCATATAATGTATACCTCCATAAAGCCTGCTGATGGCAGCTTCCTCAGAAGCATCAACGAAGGAAGTAAACGATCTAACAGGGAGTCCGTATTTTTCTTCAGTTGTATCATCAAAAGCAAAGTCGTCTCCAAAAATTGAAGTAAGCGCAACAGCAGCTGCATTCGAGATTACCGAATGACCGCTAGTGTATTCTGGGAAAGGTGGTGTTTGTAGAAGGGGAACCCATTCTTCATCAATATGCTCATTGATTAAAGTTTCAGGTCTAATCAAATTAGATCTGAACTTCTCATCCCAACAGCTGATGAAGGCATCTGCTAGTGCAATTGATGTCAGAGCATAAGCCTCTGCGCTTTTCATTGGGTTAGATTCTGTCTTCTGACAAGCGATTTTAATGATACCAATCCAATGGCCGCCAGGTGTAATTTTCTTAGTAGACCCCATGATGTGACCCGTTTGATTCATTACATAAGGATTGCAGTCCCAGAAAGAAGCGATTTCTTTTTGTTCTTCATTTAGGGTATTCCCTACGGTGTATACCTCCATCAACTCTTTGTAGAACTGACTTTTTGGGTTCATGTCAAAAGCTGTAGGTCTTTCCGGAACAAATTGAGTGGAAGAGTCTATGGCAAAAGGTCTTATTTGTGTCCAATGAGGCTCTATGGCTTCAAAGTATCCTGGAGGAGTAGGTTGCCATCTTGTTGGGTCGTCTGTTACCGTGAATTTTGGGTAGGTTCTGGTTTGCTTGTAATTGTCCTTATCAGCCCAAGCCCAAATGTGATCAGCCACTTGCTGGCCATAAACCAATGAAGCGTTGAAATAGCTTTTGTTTACACCGGTTTGTAATTCAGTATAGAGCTCCGTTTTGTAGCTCTCAATTCTATCTTCTGAGAAAATCAATTTCTGCCCAAGAATTAAAAAAGCTTCTAAAGCCGCCAATTCGTAACTCACCTCTTCTTCAGGTGTAGGAATGGATTCTAACTCTGTAAGCTGGCCAGAAAGGGTCTTGTATTCAGCGTTATTCTGAGCCAGTATCTCATACATAGCAATGCTTGGATAGGCATAGATACGGCTGGCTACCGGTGGCGAAAAGATGTCATGCACAATTACATCCGACAATTTATCCATTGATTGATGGTAAACATCAGCAGGAATGGTAATTGATTTTTCGCCTGAATCGCAGGCTACGAATAACAGACTAAATAAGCTTAAGATTAAAAAGTTACGCTTCATCTCTCTCACATTTCAATTCAAGTATAAAGTATGCTCGTAAATGCCTTTTTAGCAAGTCAAGCCGCTAAAATATAAGTCGTTAGTAAGTCTTTTGGTGTTAAGATTAATTCAGAGAAATCAATGAGGGCGTATCATTATTTCTAAGCGCGAGTATAAAACGTTGATCCCCTATTGTGATCACTTCACCTTTTCGGTATTCTCCCCAGCTTTCGGCAGTATTTAAATGTGTATCATTTAAATAATTAAAACTGCCGTCTCCATTACCCAAAAGCGTGGTAATAGGTTTGGCATCTATTTTACCGTAATCATTGCGATAGCTGAAGTCATTACCTAGTAGTACCAGATCTAGCACATCATCTCCATTAATATCTTCAGCAACTATATCAGAGATATTAGAGAGTTGAGCTTCAATAGGAAGTTTTATGGATTCGAAAGTCTTGTCACCTTTGTTTATAAAGACAGTTGAGCTGAGCTTATTGACTTCCTTTACATCAATATCAGCAGTATTTCCTAGCAGTTCTTCAGCGCTTGAGAGCCCTGAGTAATCTAGGTAGTTACTGTGCAGTTTTTTAAAGATTGAAACTTGCTTTATCAGTTCATCGCGAGAAGCAAAGGGCGTTTCTTTACCTTCTTGATAATGAAATACAATTGGATCCGTTTGACCATTCTTGTCAAAATCTCCCAAGTATAGCCTCACTGGCTCATCAGTACTTGCCTTAAGCTTTGTATTGAGTCCAATATTACCAGCTATAACATCTAGAAAGCCATCATTATTTACATCTACAACTTCTAAGCTATACCAAAGACCTGAGGCAAATTCTAATCCAGACAATCCAACCTCTTCTAATTGTCCATTGCCTTTATTCTCTAAGAATCTGATGCCGTTCCATTCTCCAGTGAATAGTAAATCAAGATCACCATCATTATCTAGATCAGTCCATTGGGCATCGTTGATCATGCCCATGTCTTTTTTCAAGGATATTTGGTTTGGTTGGCTTACATAGTTGCCATTGCCAGGGTTGATTAGTAGATGATGAGTTGGCTGTGTCCCATAGGCTCTGGCAACTGTATTGAGGCCTACGAAAAGGTCCTGATCACCGTCATTATCTATATCTGCATGCGTAACCACTTTACCCTGTCCACCAATTTGACGAAGTGCACCGGGAGAGAAGCGGAAGTTACCTTGACCATCATTCAGGAATAGTCTATCGAAAGAGAATATTTGGGTTGTGGCATACTCATTCCCACCACTCACCACATAAAGGTCTAGATCTCCATCTTTGTCAGCATCAAAAAATGCTGCATCTGTGTCTTCTGCTCTTGCCAGTTGATCAAAATTTGGAGTAATTCTTTTCTTGAAAGTCCCGTCAACATTTTGAATCCATAATTGCCCCGGTTGATTAATTGCTCCACCTACATAGGCATCATCGAGACCATCTCCATTTACATCTCCGATGGCCAATGCAGGCCCTTCGGTACTATATTTTCTTGGAATCAGGTATTCGTTATCAAAGTCATTAAAGTCATTTTCACGATGTGTGTAATCAAGAGGACTTTCCTCAAGTCTGAGTATCTTTGATGCCTCTACTTCTTCGAGATTTTCACTTTTTCCACTTCCTGAGTAATTGATAACTACTAGTTGGTTACCATCAGCTTCAACATTCTGAATGGCCCCATTTGGCCATTGTACTTTGACATTAATGGGTTGATTCGTAGCCCCCAGACCAAAATGCAGTCGGTAAGAAACAGAGGATTGAAAGCCTCTAGTATTATGGTTCTCGCGCAACTGCCCATTTACATAAACCTTTGCACCAACACCAAATGGGTTTAATTCTGGCCCTTTGAGCTGAACCTTTAAAAATCCATTCACAGAATCTGCCTTATTCTCATAGATAAAGGCTTCTTGATTCGTGTTATTGAGAACTAAATCCAGATCTCCGTCATTGTCCAAGTCGGCATAGGCAGAACCATTTGAATAGCTGGGTTGGTCTAAACCAAGTTTTTTGGCCGACTCCACTAAACTCATGCTGCCTTTGTTGATGCCTGCATAGTTGGGAATCTTAAGGGTAGGAAGGTCTCTAATTTGCTGTGCTTGGATTTCTTTTGCGCTGTTATTGGCCTCTGTATTTGAGGTCACATAGTTAATAAAATCCAAGTCGTTAGGTCTTTTATAAATCCCATTTGAGATGTGAAGGTCTTGAAGACCGTCATTATCCATATCGAAAATGAGGGGTGACCAACTCCAATCTGTTGCAAAGCTTTCCGTGATTAATGAGATATCACCAAATTGGCCGTTGCCTAAATTCATTTGGAGTGTATTTCTTACATATTGGTCGTTGTAACCGAAACGCTTTTTGGTTTGAAAAACTTCTGACTTGTCTTCTCCTAATGACTTTCTCCAAATTTTTGGGTCAGAGGGAAGCATATCAGTGGTTACAATGTCCATGCTTTGGTCGTTGTTGATATCAGCGATTACATTACCCATTGAATAGCGACTTGTATGCTGAATTCGCTGTTCAAGTTCTTCACTGAAAGTACCATCTTGATTGTTGATATAGAGATAGTCGTTTTCAGTAAAATCGTTTGAGATATAGATATCAGGCCAATTGTCATTGTTGATATCACTAATGGCTAGTCCTAAACCGAACCCTAGATTACTTGAGTAAATACCAGTTTTTGAGGTTGCATCAATAAATCGTTTCTCTCCTTGAGCCAGCAAGCTTTCGAATATTTTATCTCCATCAGGATCAGCCTTTTTTCTGTTTACTGAAGGTTTAAAGACTTCCGCATTCTTTACCGCGTGGTTTAAAAGATACATGTCTAGGTCACCATCCTTATCGTAGTCGAAGAAGGCAGCTTGAGTTGAAAAGCCTATGTAGTCTAATCCATATGACTCTCCAGATTCTAGAAAAGTACCATCGCCCTGATTGATAAAGAGTTCATTTTTGCCTTTAGCTACCTTATAGTCTCCAACAGCGGAAACATAAATATCTAGCCAGCCGTCTCCGTTCACATCGGCCATGGTGGAGCCGGTAGACCAGTTACTTGAGCCAGCAACACCTGCCTCGTCTGTAATATCTTCGAATTGGAAATTGCCCTTGTTGAGGTAGAGCTTATTGGCGCTTTGATTAGATGTGAAGAAAATATCCTCTAGGCCATCATTATTGATATCCCCAATGGAAACGCCACCGCCATTATAGAAATAAAGGAATTCCAGAATATTGAATTCGGATGTGGAGGTAACTTCGTTTTTAAAGTCTATACCAGTCCTGTCGTTTTTTAACAAAGTGAATTGTTTAGGTTCTTCTACTTCCTGTTTACAGGAAAGCATCAAACAACCTACACTAAGTACTGCAAGAATCTGCTTGAACTTCATTCAGTCTAGTATTTGATTTGAATGGCTTGGTCCTTATTTCTTGAGATAATCACCTGATCTTCTAAAACCACAAAATCTCGGATTTCGCCACCAATAGAGAAGCCTAGTTTTGGATCTGCCGCCACAAAGTTCATGTCGCCTTCATTAATCAACAGAGTACCGTAGCTAGCATCGTATCTTCCCACTTCAGGTTTTACACCATGCAGATTTCCCCCTAAGATAATATCCATGTCACCGTCTTTATCAAAGTCGGCAGCAGCAATGGCATAGATAGGAGAGGTTTGTGCCTGCCAAGGCAGTTCTTTTAGTGTAAAATTGAAGTCGCCCTCATTAATCAAAAGAACTGAAGCCATCTGATTCGCTCTTAATTCAACAGCATCTCTTAGCTGATCTTGACTAAAGATATCTTCTACTGAGGCATTTTTGAATGATTCATAATTAGGGTATTTCTTTTTCAGTACAGCGATTTGATCAATCAAATTATGTCTTAAGCCATAAGGGTAAGCTTTACCGTCTGCCTCATATTTCGATAGGATTGGATCGAGCGCACCATTCTGATCGAAGTCGGCAATGAACAAGGCCAATTCTTCATCATTACTAGCTCTAAAACGACTATTGAATCCGTGGTTGCCTACTACAAAGTCTATGTCTCCATCACCGTCTAAGTCTTCTGCATGCACGCTACTCCACCACCCGGTTTGATCGCTGAGTTGGTTTGAAGAGAGCTTTTTGAACTGCCCATTATCATTTTCGTAGAGTTCTATTCCCATAAACTCACCCACTATCAATAAGTCAGGATCTCCATCTCCATCAATATCCGGAATTGCGCTCGCACTGATCATTCCAAGTTCATTTAGCTCTGAGGCCACGGAACTCGTTACATTGGTGAACACTCCTTTACCATCATTGGCTAAAATGTAGGCATTGCCCGGCAACCCATATTTTAAAGGTTTTGAGCCTTCTCCAACAAACAAGTCTAGATCACCATCTTGATCGTAGTCTAAAGTTGAAACCGTGCTTGAACTAACAAAGAAGGTTTTCTCAGGAAGTAATTGGTTAGAATTGGTGAAGTTTCCTTCGCCATCATTCAAGTAGAGTCTATCAATTAAGGCAGTTGAGGCTGAACCAAATTCTATTCCACCAGAACATACATATAGGTCTTGATCACCATCGCCATCAGCATCAAAGAACACGCTCTCTGCATCTTCTGAGATACTGTTCTTTTCAAAAGCATCTAGCGATTTAAAGTCGAATGAATCACCGTTCTTGATGGCCAATTGCCCAGCAAATCCCTTACTTCCACCAATGTAAAAGTCTACTAAACCATCTCCATTTACATCAGCTGAAGTCATTTTTGGACCTTGGGTACTCTTCATCAAATAAAGTGCTCTGTCCACATCAAAATCTGCATACTGATTTTCTTCATGGAAGTAATACAGTGGGGAATAATTGCTGAAGATTATGTCAGTAGAGCTTACATCTAATGACATACCAGCAGCACCTTGGTCAGATTCATCTAAAGTAAAGGATGAGTTGACTGCGATATTTTTATATCTCGACACTTTGCCTGTTGGCCAGATGACTTCGAGGTCAAGAGGTGAGTTGTCTTTTAGACCGAGCAAAGGTCTGGGGTCCATGCTAGACTGAAAACCTCTTATGGGTTGCTGTTCTATGTAATAGGTATCTCCATTTGCGGAGGTAGCTCGGATCTTGGTACCTATACCAAATTGATTCGGCTCATTACCCTTAACATTGAATTGAATGTAATTACCCCCTTGAACAGAAGCCTGATTTTCATAGATAAAGGCCTCCATATTCACATTATTAACGACAAGGTCTAAATCACCGTCATTATCTAAATCACCATAAGCCGAACCATTTGAGAAACTCGGAATCTCGAGCCCTAGTTCTGATGTTCTGTCTTCAAAGTTGATTCCATTGATATTTTTGAAAGCATAATTGGTGATTGGGTTAGAAGGAATTGCATCTATTAGAGCCTTATAATTGGTGCCTTCATCGCTTACTAATTGACGAACAATTTCTTCACTTGATGCATATTGGATATAATCTTGGTTAGTCAAGTCTCGATAGATTCCGTTGGCAACATAGAGGTCTCTTAACCCATCATTATCCATATCAAAAAATAGTGCACCCCAACTCCAGTCTGTCGCTTCAATACCGGCAAATCGAGACATTTCTGAGAATGTGTTGTTTCCATTATTTACTTGAAATGTATTTCTGGTAAACTGGTGGTAGTAGTCGTTTTTAACACCGTATTGATAGCGTTTCCAGTCTTCAAAAGTGGTCACACTTTTAAGTCTCTCATATTCTTTAGGCAGCATTTCTGTTACGAAAAGGTCATTCATACCATCATTATTCACATCCGCCATATCGGCACCCATTGATGCCCCACTAATTGAATTAATCTGATCAGTTAATTCCTCAGAGAATGTTCCATCTTGATTGTTAATGTAGAGATAGTCTCTTTCGAAGAAATCGTTAGAAACGTAGATATCGTCCCAAGAATCACCATTGACATCTCCAATGGTTACACCTAAACCAAACCCGATAATAGAGCCATAAATACCTGCTTGTTCGCTTATATCATAGAACTTGCCATTGCGGTTTTCCATGAGTTTATCGCCTCCTAAGACATCTCGTTTCGGCCTTTCATTTCTTCTTAAATCGAAGTCTTTAATGGAGCGATAAGAGTTGTTGAGAATGTAAGCATCAAGATCACCGTCCTTGTCAAAATCAAAGAATGAAGTATGTGTGCTAAAGCCTCTATCAGCTAAGCCATATTCTTCTGCTGATTCGGTAAAGGTTAGATCACCATTATTAATAAAAAGTTCGTTCTGCTTATTGTCTCCCTTAACATCTCCGGAGTTACACACATAGATATCCAATAAGCCATCGGCATTGATATCAGCCATGGTTACCCCAGTAGACCATGCTCGCGTACCATTAGTACCGGATTTGTCAGTTATATCTTCGAATTGTAAGCTTCCTTTGTTGAGATAAAGCTTATTAGATTGTTGATTTGAAGTAAAATAGATGTCAGGTAGGCCATCATTATTCACATCTCCTATTGACACACCGCCTCCATTATAGAAGTTTCTATACTTATAAATATTAAAGTCTCTATCTGAGGTTAGGTTATTCGAGAACGAGATACCAGTTGCCTCTTTAGACAATAATTGAAAAAGTGGTTCCTCTTTTTCGGTGGAACATGACCATATGAATAGTGAGTAGCATATGGCAACAAAAAGTAGTCTGTTCTTTCGCATTGTTATTGCGTTTTACTTCGCGCTTTCGTTCAATAGATCGGTAAATTTGGCCTGAACGAATTGATCGTCTTTTACTCGTAAAGCTATTCTTCGGTTGCCATCGATTTTCACCCAAATGTCTTCCTCGTTTTCTAATTGAACGCTAAAAAACTTATTGCCTTTGTACCAAGACTCAAGCGTGTCTTTTACAACAGGCAGCATTTCTTTCGATTGATATTCTTCATTCCAAGGTGCCCAGCCCGAATGTCCGAATAATACATCCATTTCTGAGATGATATTCTCTTGGTCTGTTTCAGGATAAAAGTGCATTTGAATCTTCAACGGATCATTGTTCAAATTGTAGACCACATAGTTGTCATGAGAGCTGCTACTGACAACTCCCTTTTTTTGAAGATCCCAACAAATTTCAAAGAAATCTCTTTTAGGCTTACCTAGGTTTATCCCTAAAAACAGAGAGTCATATCTTACGCCTTTATCTAGTTCTGCCTTAGTAACTTTATTGTATTCCGATTCACAAGAGAAAGTGAATAGAACTAGAAAAGGGATTAATAGTCTTAACTTTTGCTTACCACTCATATACTTCAACGGGACCATTATTTGTGAAGAACAAAAATAATCTTTTAGCATTTAGCTCTACTTTCTGAATGTCTCTAATTTGGCCATCAATTGTTAAGAATTCTAAATTATTACTGCTAAATCCTTCGGCTGAGCCAAAAAGAACTAGACCTTTAGAAGCATCGTATCTTCCAAATTGAGGTTTGACTAAAAACTGGTTTCCTCCAAGTACAAGGTCTTCGAATCCATCTTGATTAATATCAGCAGTATTTATCGCATAAACGGGCGCATATTGCGCTTCTGCCGGTAGGCTTACTTGCTTAAATTCTCGGCCTTGATTTATGAAAAGGCTCGTTTCTAAAAGGTCTACTTCAAATATCTCAGATTCGTTTAATACGGATCTTTCGAATAGATCTTCAATGCTCTTGTCTGCATAATCTTTATAGTAAATCAATTGTTTCTTTAATGAAGGCATTTGCATAATCAATTCGTCCCTATCATTAACAGGGTAATCTTTTCCATTTTTTTTACTTGTAAAGATTTGCTCAAAGGTGCCGTTATTGTCGAAGTCGTTGCGGTACATTTTTGTTCCTTTCTTAAAGAAGCTGTTTAGCCCATGATTACTGGCAATGATATCTAATGCACCATCGTTGTTAACGTCTTTGATGTGTACCGTATTCCACCATCCTCGAGAGTTAGGTATTTCTACGGATTCATTTAGTTGGCCACCTTCATTATAGAAGATCCTAACAGGCTCCCAATCTCCTAGGGCTACTAAGTCTTCATCACCATCTTGGTCTAGGTCCACCCATTCAGAATCAGTTATCATACCGAGTGATTTCAAGGCACTGCCTGTATTGTCTGTCGCATTGCTGAATTTTCCTTTACCATCATTCTCAAGTAAATAGCCTCCGCCTCCTTTTCCATAGCTGAAAGGGTCGAACCTTTGACCAATAAAGAGATCCATATCACCATCTTGGTCATAGTCGCTAGTCGAAACGGTTCCTGTACTGAAGAAGCCTAAAAAGGGCAGCGCATTTTTCTCCTGAGTAAATTGGCCATCTCCGTCATTCAGAAATAGCCTGTCGTTTAGTGGGCTTGATGATGAACTGAAAGCTTTGCCACCACTTGCCACGTATAAGTCTAGATCACCATCATTGTCTGCATCAAAGAACTGGGCATCTATATCTTCTGAGATGGCTGATGCTTCAATTGAGCTTTGAGTAGTTTTTTCAAATGTGCCGTTTGCTTTTCCAATTAACAGTTGCCCAGCAATATCTTTACCACCACCTAAGAAAACATCTTCAATACCATCTCCATTAACGTCTGCGATGGCTACAGCAGGGCCTTCGTTACTGTACATAAAAGGTAAAAGCCGCTCTCTATCAAAATCTATAAATGCGTTCTCTTTATGCTCGGCAACAGGCAAAGCGATTCTTTTCAAAAGCTTTTGGTTTTTAGATGTATTGAAACTGCTTCCTGTTTCATTTTGATCGATGGTAATGGTTTCTGCTCCATCTAGGTCTAACCCATACATCGTTTTTGCCGATCCATCAGGCCAAGTGACTCTCATGGAATCGATAAGATCAGATTGACCTAAACCAAAATGCAAGTTGGGTTCTACTGAGCTTTGAAACCCTTTAGAAGGGTAGTTGTAGTTGATCAGGTATTCATTGCCTACCCAAACTTCTGCCTTAAGGCCTACTGCAAAAGGGTTCTCATTACTTCCCTCAGGTATGATTTTTAGACTGTTTGTGGCGGTGGTATCTAAGTTATTTTGGAATACCATAGATGGCATATTCACATTATTAACCACTAGGTCAAGGTCTCCATCATTGTCTAAATCACCATAGGCAGCACCATTACTAAAGGTATTTCCACCTAAGCCCAGTTGAGTAGCAGAAGAGCTAAAGTTGAAATCTCCTTGATTAAGGAATGCAGCATTTTCCACAGGATTTGAAGGCATGATGTCAATGAGCTTGGTAATAGCATCATTTGAGGTGTCTATAAGGGCCTTAATTTGCTGTGCATTCGCCATGTAATTCAAATAGTCTCTATCTAGAAGGTCTTTATAGATACCGTTTGAGATAAATATGTCTTTTAATCCATCATTGTTAAGATCGAATATCAGTGTACCCCAGCTCCATTCAGAAGATGATACTCCCGAGAGCCTTCCTACTTCTAAGAATTGGCCGTTTCCTGTATTTCTTTGTAATACATTTCTTGGAAATTGATGGTGATATCCCTTTGAAGCCGAAAGCGAATATTTATCCCAAGATTCAAAGATTGCTTTGGTTCGTTTCCTTTCCATGGTAGCCGGGAGCATTTCTGTGACCATGATTTCAGGTTTACCATCATTATCTAGATCTGCGCCATCGGCTCCCATTGAACCCATGCTGAGACTTCCGAAATAGGATTCAGCTTCTTCTGAAAAAGTACCATTTTGGTTATTGATATATAGATAGTCTCGTTCAAAGAAGTCGTTTGAGATAAAGATATCTGTCCAATTGTCTTCGTTAAAGTCACCCAAGGTAATGCCGAGGCCGTAACCGATATCACTGGTATATATGCCTGCATCTATCGTAACATCAACAAATGTTCCTTGGTCATTTCTAAGCAGTTTGTTTCCTCCATTATCCGCGCTGGGTATATTTCTTCTGTCTTTAATGATGTCTTGTGTTACTCCAACCGGCCGAATCGAATTAGAAAGAATGTACACGTCTAGATCACCGTCTCTATCATAGTCAAAGAACGCAGCATGCGTGGATAGGCCTTCTATATCTAATCCATATTCCTCAGACTTTTCTAAGAACGTTCCGTCTTTTTGATTGATGAATAATTCGTTGTGTCTGTTTTCTCCGGAGGGAGGGCCTGATTTACAGACATAGATATCTAGCCAACCATCTGCATTTACATCAACAAAAGTTGCTCCTGTTGACCAAATGTCACTACAGCTTACACCAGCTGCTACAGTAATATCTTCGAATTGCCAATTACCTTTGTTTAAGTATAGCTTATTATCTACAAGGTTTCCGGTGAAATATATGTCTTGAAGGCCATCGTTATTTACATCTCCAATGGCTACGCCTCCACCATTATAAAAATTTCTGTAGGTATATGGATTGAGCTCCTCGGTATAGTTTAATTGATTCGTAAAGTTGATGCCAGATTCCCCGGCAATATCTATGAATTGAGGCTCTTGTTTCTCTTGGCAGGAGAAGAATATGATGAGGAGTAAGAAATGAAAATGCTTTTTGTTCATACCAAAAAAAATGGGTTACCAAACGGCAACCCATTTTAATACTTATTCTGTTAAATTCTAGTTATATCCAGGATTCTGAGTCAAAGGGTTCTGAGTATCAGCAGCCGCTAAGATCTGATCATTAGGAATAGGGAAAATATCTAAGTTCACATCTGAGTGAGCTGATTTCTCCCACCAAGCATTACCCCAAGCACCAAACCTGATTAGATCACTTCTTCTAAGAGATTCTTGGAAGAATTCTCTACCTCTTTCTGCTAAGAAATCTTGCTCAGTCATTGTAGTGAATTGGCTAGCACCTGCTCTATCTCTTACTTGATTAACCAATGCTAGAGATACTCCATCACTCCAATTGTTATTTAATCTTGCAGTAGCTTCTGCTTTGTTCATGAGAACCTCAGCATATCTGAAGATTACATAGTCATTATCCATATCTGGTCTCTGACGTAACTTGAAGCCATACTTACCCATTCTTACACCTGCTTGACGGCTACCACTTGGTGCTAACTCGTTAATAGCTGGTGTGTAGTTAATAGCTGCTCCATCTGCATCAGCAGGATCGAATGCTAAATCAAGAATTGGGTTTCCGTTAATATCATTCTGAGGGCCAGCAATGAAACTTGCCGCTTTTCTTCCATCTGCATTATCAAACGAGTTGTAGAATGCTTCGAGAGAAGAGTAACCATTCCATGGTTGATCTTGTAAACTGTAAGTCAACTGAGAAGGGTAATGTAGCGTCATTTGAGCGAAGTTCATACCACCTGCAGTAGACTCATCGTAAGGAATTGTCCATATCTGCTCAACATTATCAATGTTGTCAGGTGCAAAGATAGCGCTGAAATCAGGAGATAAAGAATACACACCTGAATTGATTACTGCATCAGCAGCATCAATTGCATCTTGCCATCTTGGTGTACCAGTATAATGGTCAGCGTTTAAGTATAATCTTGCTAAGAAAGCTTGAGCCGATAAAGCACTAACTCTACCATATTCTGCTCTGGCATCAGCTAGATCAGGAATAGCAGCAAGCAATTCTGCCTCAATAAAGTTAAATGTATCAACTCTATCTTGTTGAGGTGCATCTTGACCTAAAACAGTTACAACTTTCACTCTACCAAAAGAGTCCATTAATCTCCAGTAAACGTAAGCTCTCATTACTCTTAATTGAGCAACGGCAGCAGCATTACCAGCATTATCAGCTATTAATCTATTGGCTTCACCAATTGCACCGTAAGCATCTCCCCACATACCGTTTAAGGCAGGGTGAGTACTATTCCACTCATGACGGTGAGCATCTAACCAGATACCTCCATCAAACCAGTCACCACCTTTTTGTGTAATTACAGCTTCGTCAGTAGTTACTTCTTGCATAGAGAAGTAGTTATTGTGACCGGCTGCACCATTTCTAAGCCTTGCGAAGGCCGCCTCTAATCCATCATTTGGAGTTGACCTTGTTACGTTGGTCGCTCCTTGTGTATTAGCTGGTGTAAAGTCTTCGTTGAAAGAGTCGTTTAATTGCTCTTCTAGGTCCGTACAAGCACCTATTGTGAAGACTAAACATGCTAATGACAACAGTTTAACTGTCAGTTTCATATTTTTCATTTTCCTCTAATTAAAATCCAATGGTTAATCCAAACGTATAAGTTCTATCATCGAAGTAGTTGTTTCTTCTGTCGATACCTGGTGCTAACACGTTTCCTCCATCGTCTCCAACAGGATCAGGATCAACACCTTGGTAGTTAGTAAGAACAAATGCATCTTGAACTGTACCGTATACTCTAATATTTCTAATAAAGTCGTTACCGCTCATATCGAAGTTATATCCGATAGTTGCGTTATCAAGTCTAATGAAATCAGCTTTCTCAACATAGTAAGAGCTGAACTGTGCAACTGTCAAGTCAGTTAATGAAAGGTCTGTAACCGTTCTGTTGAAAGAGTTAATTGCTCCTGGATCAAGTGGCTCATAGAATGCTCTGAAAGTATTTACTAAGCTGTGACCTAGAGATGCTCTAAAGAACAAGTTCAAGTCCCAATTTCCGTAAGAAAGTTGGTTTGTCCAACCAATGTTTACAGTAGGAATACCAGTACCTAATTGTTGTGAATCACTATCATCGTTTAGGATACTCGCAGGATCTGCATTAACAGTACCGTCACCATTCAAGTCAGCAAAGATTGGCTCACCAGTATCGCTTACACCTACAAATTGTGGTCCCCAGATTTGTCCGATTTCTTCACCAACTGCAACTCTAATCATGTTGGTACCATTCTGTCCCGGAGAACCTAGGTTAGCGAATGAAGTTTCATCGATGATGTACTCTTCAAGAGTAGTTTTGTTGCTAGAAGCAATGATACCCGGAGTCCACTTTAAGTCACCACTTAATAAGTTATTGTAAGTTAAAGCAAGCTCGATACCTCTATCTTGAATTTTACCGGCATTCTCGAATCTATTGCTAAATCCAAAGATTGCAGGGTCAACTTGTCTGTTTAAGATGAAATCATTCACGTCTCTCGAATATACATCTAATGTACCAGTCAGTTTGCTACCTAGAAGACCAAAGTCTAAACCTAAGTTAATTTCTGCTTTTTCTTCCCACTTTAAGTCAGGGTTACCACCTCTAACTCTTGATACGTTACCACCAGCAGCTGAATCATCTCTGTTATAAGCAAATAAATCTTGCGCCTGACCACTAGCACCAGGAAGTGATCCTGTAACACCGTAACCAGCTCTGAACTTCAATACATCAAATGCAGCAATGTCAGCATATTCTAGGATGTCAACACCAGCACCAACAAATGGGAAGGTACCCCACTGATTGTCAACCCCAAGTCTTGTAGATCCTTCTCTTCTTACACCACCATTAACGAATATACCGTTACCAATAGTTAAGTTGAATCTTAAGAATCCTGCGATAATTCTATCTTCAGGAGTTTCGTAGCTATAAATGTTTACTTCACCTTGACGTCCTAAAACGTTACCAGAAGCACCGATGATGTTGAAACCTAAGTCGTCTGTAGGGAAGTTACCCGCTTCCATTCCAAAACCAGTGTTCTGAGATTCCTGCCAAGAATAACCGGCAGTTAAAGTCAAGTTTGCATTGTTTAATTCC
Source organism: Roseivirga sp. UBA6052 (assembly GCA_002427755.1). Taxonomy (GTDB): domain Bacteria; phylum Bacteroidota; class Bacteroidia; order Cytophagales; family Cyclobacteriaceae; genus Roseivirga. The sequence goes on along the minus strand of DIYO01000009.1, from coordinate 602,638 downwards.
TTATCCCAAGAAGCAAAAGTCTCGAATAAAGTAAATCTATTCTCGTCAGCTTGTCTTGCAGCTAAACCGTTTCTACCTAAACCAACATATAAAGATTCTCTTGAGAAGTATCTTCCTTGAATTTGAGAACCGAATTGCTGAGCATAGTTAGCTGTAACTCTAAAACCAGGGAAGAACTCATAGCTCAATTGCGTGTTAAAGTTCAAAGTTTGACGCTCACCTTGGTTGATATTTTGATTCAAAATAGCAACAGGGTTAAAGTTGTCGAACAAGATCGCTTGGAAGAAACTACCGTTAGGGTTTCTTATAGGAGCGGTAGGGTTAAATAGAGAAGCATATCTGAACGCCTCATTGAATGAGAAGTTCTGATTTCTTTGAGATAAAGCCATGTTGAAGCTAATGTTCAACTTATCGTTAACTGCAAAGTGGTTTAAGTTAGCTCTTGCGTTAATCTGATCGAAACCAGATTTGTCAAGAATACCTTGAATGTTACGGAAGTTAGTAGAAACACGGAAAGTAGTGTTTTCACTGCTACCAGAAACACTAATGTTATGAACATTAGAAATTGCAGTTCTAGTAATTTCATCTTGCCAGTCAGTAACTGAACCAAGGTCGTTACCACCATTAGCTACATAAGTAGCAGCATCCATAACTGGCTGGAATTGTCTTACAGTAGCTGCAGAAACAAAACCGTTGTAATCAGCTTGAAGAGATGAACCTCCTCTAGTACCTTGTTTAGTAGTTACTAGAATTACACCGGCAGAACCACGAGAACCGTAGATCGCAGCAGCAGAACCATCTTTCAATACGTTGATAGACTCGATATCGTTAGGGTCAACGTTGTCAAGAGATGCTCCGATAACACCATCAATTACAACTAAAGGTTGAGCATTCGATCCTACGGAAGAGATACCTCTTAGTCTGAATGAACCAGAGTTGTTAGGGTTACCACCTTTGTTGAACACTTGTAAACCAGGAACTTTACCTTGTAGTAAGCCTGCAGCGTCATTCACATTACCTTGGTTGAAGTCTTTTGCATCAACCGCAACAACGGAACTGGTAATCTCTTTCTTTTCCTGAGAACCATAACCTACAACAACAACCTCTCCTAATTCAGCATAATCTGGTTGAAGAACGATGTTAATGGTAGTTTGATTTCCAACAGCAACCTCTTGTGTTACGTACCCCACAAAGGAGAACACTAAGGTTTCGTCAGCCGTTACCTCAATAGAGAATTGTCCATCGAGGTTGGTATTAGTACCACGAGTAGTACCTTTTACCAAAATGTTAGCACGAGGAATGCCGAGTCCGTCATCCCCGCCTGTTACCGTCCCTGTGACGGTTCTAGTTTGTGCCAGTAGAGCCCCTTGGAAACCTACTGCCAAAACAAGAAGGATTAGTAAAAACTTTTTCATACAATCATTTTTAATTTTACTTGTTTATAGGCCATATTAAGCCAAAAAAGTGCAATCGAATGCTTAAAGTACCACTCTGACATGGCAATTCATAGCGCATTAAAACGAAAATTAACGCAATCGTTTGCAAAAAATCAAGGGCAACCGAAATGCCTTTTAGGTTTAGAATTGGGGCATTTCCATGTGACGAGCTAGGTCAGAGGAGGTTGTTCTACAGATTGATCACTTAACAATTAGTTAATTTAAAGCCCAAAACAATCAAACCTTTGCATAGGTTGACATGATTTTTGTCAATTTTTGCCCTGATTTAAACCAGAATAAGAACAAATTACGTTTTGGACCTATATTTTAGCGATTTCAAAAAAAACTGTAAATGAACTGGAGTCAGCTGTTAGACCAAGGGGGAGAAGGGCAAAAAAAATCTGAAAGAACACCTTTTGATAGAGATTTTGATCGAATAATTTTTTCTTACCCTTTTAGAAAACTTCAAGATAAGACTCAAGTTCACCCTTTACCCGAGCAAGATTTTGTACACAATCGTTTGACTCACAGTTTAGAGGTATCGAGCGTTGGTCGTTCATTAGGAAAGGCCGCAGGTGAGAATTTATTGCAAAGGCATAAAGGCCTATCCGAATTTATTTCACCAAATGACTTTGGTGTGATTACAGCATCTGCTTCTTTGGCACACGATATAGGTAACCCACCTTTTGGGCACTCTGGTGAAGATGCTATTTCTGATTACTTCATTTCGAGAAAAGAAAAGTACAGCTCTCTTTTTTCAGATTTAGAATGGGAGGATCTCTGCAATTTCGAAGGTAATGCACAAGGGTTTAGACTCCTTAATAAGTCAGGATATCAAGGCTTAAGACTTACGGCCCCTACCTTGGCTGCTTTTACTAAATATCCGAGACCCTCATTAGTTGCCGATGGTATGAAGCCAAGAAGGAGTCAAAAGAAGTATGGCTATTTTCAAACAGAAGAAGCAACATTCAAGAATTTGTTCGATCGACTAGGTGTTCAAGCCTTATCTAATAATCAATGGGTAAGACATCCGTTGGCTTTTCTTGTAGAGGCAGCAGATGATATATGCTATAATATAATAGACCTTGAGGATGGATATAATTTGGGTCTGATCAGTCATGCAGAGACAATCGATTTCATGGCAGGTATTATTGGAGACAGCTATCAACCAGATAAACTAAAGAGTATTCCAAGTAAGATAGAACAGATTGCCTTGCTTAGAGCTCTTGCTATTGGCAGACTCATTAATGAGAGTGTTATGTTATTCTTGGATAATGAGGATAGTATACTCTCAGGTGAGTTTGATACTTCATTGGCCGACCTTATTCCTTCTTCAGAGATTTTAGAAGAAATCAAGAAAGTGTCTATTGCTAAAATTTATCGTGCGAAGGAAGTTTTGGAGATTGAGGCTGCCGGTTTCAATATCGTTCATACCCTTTTAGACTCCTTTGTTCCTTCAGCTATTGGAGCGGACGTTACTAACAAAGACAAAATAAGGTTTAGACTCTTACCGGAGGATACCAAATATGAGATCGAGAACGCTAAATCGACTTATGAAAGCCTTCGTTGCCTACTTGATTTTATATCAGGAATGACGGACCGAAATGCTATGTCTTTATACAGGAAAATTACAGGCATTTCTCTACCGGGTAATCGCTAATCTACTCCTTATATATATAGCATGTTTTCGAGTATGATTAGAAAGGGAAAATATTACCTTTGTGGTCTTGTTCAAAAATGTGGTCAAAATTACCCCATATCGTACTGAAATACAGGATTGTACTCATCACAGTCTTGCTATTATTCACGGCATTTATGGCATACCAAGCGCGGGATGTCAAGATGGCCTTTAACTTTAATACGGCCGTTCCAAGCACCGACAAAAACTACCAATACTTTCAAGATTTTAAAGAGAAGTTTGGAGAAGATGGTAACATTCTGGTTTTAGGGGTTAAGGACAGTTCTCTCTACGAACTTGAGAATTTCAATAGATACCGACTTTTAAGTCAGCAGATTCGTGATACGGAAGGTATAACCAACGTAATCAGTCTTGGGAACTTGCAAGAGATAGTCAAGAATCAATCAGATCGAAGCTTTGATTTGAAAGATCTGATTGAAGAAGATCCGCAGACCCAAAGAGAGTTAGAAGTTCTTCTGGAAAAGGCGCTTGACCTTAAGTTTTACACCGGGCAATTATTGAATCCAGACAATGGTGCCACTCTCATATTGATCAATATGGAGCGTGAGGTACTTAACTCGAGTAAGAGAAATGACCTCGTAGACCTGATTAGAGAAATCGGAGCTTCATTCACAGAAGATACGGGCATTGAATTGCATTACTCAGGTATGCCGTTTGTGAGAACAGTAATGCAACAGAAAACTGATAAAGAACTAAGACTCTTTATTGCCTTATCACTTGGTGTTACAGCTTTAATACTTTTCTTATTCTTCAGGTCTTGGTCTTCAGTAATCGTTCCGCTTGTTGTTATCAGTGTAGTGGTGGTTTGGGTGTTAGGAACGGTAGGTCTACTGAATTATCAGATTACAGTCCTTACTGGGCTTATACCTTCTATAATAGTGGTGATAGGTATTCCTAATGCTGTATACCTTATTAATAAGTATCATCAGGAATTTGCAAGACATGGAAACAAGACCAAAGCACTAAGTAGAATGGTGCGAAAAATTGGTTTGGTTACCCTCATTACCAATTTTACTACAGCAATTGGTTTCTTGGTTCTAATTACTACTGATATCAAACTATTGAAGGAGTTTGGTCTAGTAGCTGGGATTAACATACTCGCTACATTCATTGTAAGCATGGTCTTAATTCCAGGTATTTTCTCTTATCTACCTGCTCCTAGAAAAGAGCAACTCAAGCATTTAGAATTTAAGATTGTAGGTAAGTTTCTTACGCTTCTCGATTTACTGGTTCATAGACACCGATACAGAGTTTTTGTAGGGACAGCTATTGTTGTTGCCATAGCCATAGTTGGTGTTACGAAGTTGTATTCTGTTGCCTACATGGTAGACGATATACCGGAGAAGTCTCAATTGAAACAAGACCTCTACTTCTTTGAAGATAACTTCTCGGGAGTGATGCCTTTAGAAATTATCATTGACTTTGGTAAACCCAAGTCAACGATTAATGCACGGAACTTGAGAAAAGTAGACCGGTTAGAAAGAGCCTTAGATCCAATTGATAATGTTTCCCAACCTGTTTCAATAGTGTCTTTTGCAAAGGCAGTTCGGCAGGCTTTTTATAATGGTAATTCCAGATTTTATGGCTTACCAAGCCCTAGTGATCGAAACGCAATACTGAGTTACCTGAGTAATCAATCAGACGAATCTGATTTCTTAAGCTCATTTGTCGACTCTACAGGTCAGGTGATGCGAGTTTCTCTTAAAGTGGCAGACCTCGGCTCGGTTAAGATGGATTCTCTTATTACAAATGTGATCGAACCTGAAATTGAGAAGGTATTCCCGAATGACGAGGTTGAGACCGCTGTAACGGGATCGTCCCTACTATTTATAAAGGGTAACAAGTTTTTGATTGAGAACTTGAGATTCTCTCTCTTGCTAGCTTTTGGAATCATAGCGGTTATCATGGCGATATTATTTGCCAATGTGAGAATGATCATCATTTCACTCATTCCGAATTTCATTCCACTTATTTTGACTGCAGGAATAATGGGCTTTTTTGGAATCCCGCTAAAGCCGAGCACCGCATTAATATTCAGTATTGCATTTGGAATCTCGGTAGATGATTCCATTCACTTTTTGGCAAAGTATAGGCAAGAGTTATTCGCTAAAAATTTCTTCGTGCCAGTGGCCATTAGTAATAGCATAAGAGAAACGGGGTCGAGTATGTTGTATACTTCGATCATCCTATTCTTCGGGTTTGTGATTTTTGTATTCTCCGATTTTGGAGGTACAGTAGCATTAGGCTTACTCACATCGCTAACCTTGTTCTTTGCCATGTTTACAAACCTTACCTTGCTACCTGCATTGCTTATGGTTTTTGATAGTGGAAAAAGGAACTTAAACATTCACCCATTGATTGAACATTATGAATTCTATGTAGAGGATTCTGATGAAGAAATTGATACTGAGAACCTATTGATTAAAGAAAATGATCCATTCTTAGGCACTACTGAGAAAGGATAATGAAAGGGTAAACAAGTGAAAAAGTACAAAGAGTATAAACAACCGGAATTTGCTAAAGTAGGTGAAGACATCCTTCAGTATTGGAGGGAGAATAACATCTTCGAAAAGTCTATTTCTACCCGAGAAGGCCACCCTTCTTTCACTTTTTTCGAAGGGCCACCATCTGCCAATGGAACTCCGGGTATCCACCACGTAATGGCGCGTGCGGTAAAGGATATATTTTGTCGATACAAAACCCAAAAAGGCTTTCAAGTAAAGCGTAAAGGCGGTTGGGATACCCATGGTCTTCCAGTAGAACTTCAAGTGGAGAAAGAGCTTGGTATCAAGAAAGAAGATATCGGTAAGAAAGTTACGGTTGAAGAATACAATCGAAAGTGTAAGGAAACGGTAATGCGTTTTAAAGATCAGTGGGATGACCTTACCGAGAAAATGGGTTATTGGGTAGACCTTGATAATCCTTACATAACTTTTGAAAAAGAATACATAGAGACCTTATGGAGCTTATTAAAGAGGCTTTATGATAAGGGACTGCTTTACAAAGGGTATACAATTCAACCTTATTCTCCTGCTGCAGGTACTGGTTTAAGTTCTCACGAATTGAACCAACCGGGAACCTATAAGGATGTTAAAGACACTTCTATAACTGCTATGTTCAAGGAGGAGGGTACTGATAATGACTACTTCTTAGCTTGGACAACAACACCATGGACACTTGCTGCGAATAATGGTTTGGCTGTAGGTGCTGGAATTGACTACGTGAAAGTCAAAACATTCAACCAATATACATTCGAGCCAATCAATGTGATCTTGGCAAAGGACAGGTTGAACTACTATTTCAATCAAAAGGCCAAAGACATATCTTTTGAAGACTACAAGCCGGGAGACAAGTTGATCCCTTTTGAAGTAGTTGATTCTTTCAAAGGTAAAGAATTGGCTGGAAGAGATTATGAGCAGTTAATGCCATACATTAAGCTTCCAAAGCCTGCATTTACTGTTGTGGTGGGTGACTTCGTTACTACTGAAGATGGTACAGGTATTGTTCATATCTCGAGAACATTTGGTGCGGATGACTACAGAACTTCAGTGCAGAATAACATGCCGGGAGTTTTTGTAAAAGACGAAGAAGGCAATGATGTGCCGATAGTAGATAAGCAGGGACGTTATGTCAAGGAGATCACGGACTTCGCTGGCATGTACATCAAGAATGAATACTATAAGGATGGTGAAGCACCTGAAAAGTCACTTGATGTTCAGATCTCAATTAAACTAAAAGAAGAGAATAAGGCCTTTAAGGTTGAAAAATACGAGCACTCTTATCCTCATTGTTGGAGAACAGATAAACCAGTGCTTTACTATCCTTTAGATTCTTGGTTCATTAAAACTACGGCTTACAAAGACAAGCTTGTAGAATTGAACAAGACCATTAATTGGAAACCTGCAAGTACCGGAGAAGGACGTTTTGGTAACTGGTTAGAGAACCTAGTAGACTGGAACTTGAGCCGTTCTCGTTATTGGGGTACGCCATTACCAATTTGGGTTTCTGAGGATGGAAAAGAACAGATGTGTATCGGTTCAATTGCTGAATTGGAAGCAGAGGTTGCTAAATCAGTAGAAGCAGGATATATGGATGCTCCTCTCGGGGAAGACTTTGATTTGCACAGACCATATGTAGACGATGTGGTTTTGGTAAGTGAATCAGGCCAGAAAATGTTCCGTGAAAAAGACCTCATAGACGTTTGGTTCGATTCAGGGGCTATGCCTTATGCACAATGGCACTATCCGTTCGAAAACCAAGATAAGTTTGAGACTAGTTTCCCTGCCGATTTTATCGCAGAAGGTGTTGACCAAACCAGAGGCTGGTTCTTTACCCTTCATGCCTTGGCCGTTATGCTCCATGATAACGTGGCATTCAAAAACGTGATAGCTAATGGCTTGGTATTAGACAAGAATGGAAACAAAATGTCTAAGAGACTAGGCAATGCAGTGAATCCATTCGAGACTATTGAGCAGTATGGCCCAGATGCTACCCGTTGGTATATGATTTCAAATGCCAATCCATGGGATAACTTAAAATTCGATATTGATCGAGTGGGCGAAGTACAAAGAAGGTTCTTCGGTACGCTTCATAATACCTATAACTTCTTTGCGCTTTATGCCAATTTAGATGGCTTTAAGTTCGAAGACGATTTGATTCCTCTTTCTGAAAGAACAGAAAGTGATCAATGGATACTTTCAAGATTAAATACCATCATCACACAAGTAGATGAGGCGTATAATCAATATGAACCAACGGTTGCGGCAAGAATCATCCAAGATTTTGTTACGGATGAGGTAAGTAACTGGTACGTTCGTTTGAATAGAAAACGTTTCTGGAAAGGCGAGTATAATCAAGATAAGAAGGCGGCTTACCAAACGCTATATACTTGCTTGAAAACAGTGGCTAAGTTAGGTGCACCAATTGCTCCATTCTTTATGGAGAGATTGTACCAAGATTTAAATATGGTAAGTGCCAAAGAAGGTGCTGAATCGGTTCACTTAACCGACTTCCCTGTTGCTGATGCAGCGTGTATCAATTTAGATCTTGAGGCTCAAATGGCCTTGGCCCAGACTATATCTTCTTTGACTCACTCTTTGAGAAAGAAGGAGAAGATCAAAGTGCGTCAGCCTTTATCTAAAATCATGATTCCTGTTTTGGATGAGCAAACCCGTCACTATGTGGAGGCGGTTGAAGATTTGATCAAAACAGAGGTGAACGTGAAGTCAGTTGAGTTCTTGGACGACACTTCTGGCGTATTGGTAAAGAAAGTAAAGCCAAACTTTAGAACGATAGGAAAGAAATTCGGTCCTAAAGTAAAGTTCGTGGCAGCCGCTGTTAATAGCTGGGGTCAAGATGAGATTGCTCAAATTGAAAGAGAAGGTAATTTTGATATCACCGTTGAAGGCGAAGCAATGAATTTACTCCTTGAAGACGTTGAAATCTCAAGTGAAGATATTCCAGGCTGGACTGTTGCTACTGAAGGCAAAACTACGGTTGCCCTAGATATTCATATGGACGATGAATTGCGTCAAGAAGGATTTGCAAGAGACTTGGTCAATAGAATTCAAAACTTAAGAAAAGATAAAGGGCTGGATGTGATTGACAAAATCTTTATTCAGGTGTCAACTGAGTCAGACATGATTCAAGGGGCAGTCGATAACTTTAATGCTTACATTAAGGAAGAAACACAGGCTTTATCTTTAGAAATGGCATCTATTAATGATTCATTCGAACAGTTATATATAGATGAGATCCCTGTGGCGATTTCCATTCAAGTGACACAATAACATTTGCAGAGACTTAAATACTTCTACCTTACCCTTGGCATTGTACTGGCAGACCAGATTATTAAGCTGCTAGTACACTTTAAAATGGTAATGGGAGTTGGCGGAGAGATTAAGGTTTTTGGCAATTGGTTTAAACTCCACTACATATTAAATGAGGGTATGGCCTTCGGCCTGAACTTTGGGTCGGATTTTGGCAAATTGAGTTTGACCTTATTCCGACTGGTCGCTTGCGTGGGCATAGCCTTTTTGCTTTATCGCATATCTAGAAAGGATTATCCAAAAATCTTGCTCTGGTCTATTGCAGCAATACTTGCAGGGGCTCTGGGCAATGTAATTGACAGTACCTTTTATGGTGTTTTACTCGATAATGCGCCCTATGATGCCATTACACCCTGGTTTCATGGCCAGGTAATTGACATGTTCTATTTGGATATGTGGGAAGGTTATGTGGCCGAATGGATTCCCTTTTGGGGAGGAAGGCGCATTGCCCTTTGGCCTATTTTCAATTTGGCAGATGTATCAATTTTTGTGGGGGTATTCTCTATTCTGATTTTTCAGAAGCGATTTTTCACAAAGGCTGCTACTTAATAATTACTTCATTCACTACGGGTTTACCCATTTCTTTTGTCAACAAAACTAGAATTTTGTCTCTGGACATATTGAGTTCATGTTTTAGGGGTGCAGAACTCACATGAACGTATAATTTCTTGTCCCGGATATAGATTTTGCTCGTTCTCTTGGCGATAGGTTCTCCCATTACTTTAGCCCAAGAACTTACCAAATCAGCTTCGTTGAACTTATCGCTGATTCTAAAGGTGTCTAACATGTTTTGTATAGCATCCCCAATAGATTCCGGTTGACCTTTTCTTCCTTGAGGTAATTTTTTATACAAACGCGACATATCTCAAAAGTAAGTTTTTAGCTAAAAAGGTTTGTTTAAAATTCAGTATTATTCACTTCTAAAGTAAAGGTCATGTTTGGTAAACTCTTTAAAAACTCAAAGAATGCGAGGTTTCTGTTCTTAGAACTCTTGATGATTTTCATAGGAGTGTACTTGGCATTTCTTTTTCAGAATTACTCCGAGCAGAGAAAAATCGACAAAGAAAAAGAAAAGGTGTTGATGAGTTTGAAATTGGAGCTTGAGATTTTTCGCACCTCATTTCCTGACTTCGCGAATTTTCAAAACGAAAAAAATCAAGAATGGGATAGTCTATTTCGCGTTAGAGAAACGGCAGACTTCTATACATGGAGATATTTAGAACCTCAGTATAACTTTCAAGTGATAGAATATGCACTTGACCAAAAGGGAACGGACATCGTAAGCTTCGAAATCTATGAGGAGCTTTCTGCACTTTACTCAAATATTAAAAGGCTTGAGCATGCGGAAAGGCTAATGACTGAGCATGGTCAAAAGTATCGCAATATTTTAAATGGTTGGGATGAAAACTCTTGGGCGGCTAAAGAAAGAAAAGCTGATAATCGATTGAATTTTTTCAAATTCCGGGTGGCAGGTTATGATAGATCATTTATTCTTGAGCGTATTGCAAAAGATAGTGAACGGTTATTGGTTGAAATTAATCAAGAACTTGGCGATAAGAATACTCGAATAGCTGAGATTAATCTACTGCACAAATATTTGGAACAAGGTACTGATCCAGAGAGAATTCAGCGAGTTTTCTCTAACTATTTTAAGCAATACAGTCCAGAAGAATTTGAAAATTTGGTAAAAGAATGGCAAACAGAAAATTTGCCTGATCAATCATTAGAATAAACAAAGAGATCAGACGCAATTTTATCTGCTAGGAGTTTACCCGAATCAGTCAATATTAGAAAGCCCTCTTCTTCAAAGAGTAAGTCCTTGTAGCTTAATTTCTCTAAAAAGCTTCCATGCACCTGCATCAAATCAATCCCATATTTGTGCTTTAGAAGGTCTAAATCTGTTCCCCATTTTGTTCTCAAAGAGGTTAGAATATACTCGTTGATTTGATCTTCTTTAGACAAAGTCATCACTTCAAAAGGAATGTCTTTTTCGTTTAACCCTTTAATGTATTTGGCATTATTGGCAATATTGGCTTTTCTGAATTTTCCATTGTAAGAATGAGCAGAAGGCCCAATGCCTAAGAATTTTTCATCCTTCCAGTATCCACTATTGTGTTGAGATTCATAGCCAGGTTGCGCGAAATTGGAAATTTCGTATTGTTCATAACCGTGCTGTCTTGTATAATCTAAAAGAATCTCAAATTGCTCGGCTGCGTGGTCTTCATCTATAGGTTTAATCTTTCCTTTTCCTAACCAATTACCAAAGGCAGTTTTAGGCTCGATTGTTAAACTGTACGAAGAGATATGTTCAGGTCTAAGCCTTATCATTTGCTTTAGATCAGCCAGCCATAATTCATTATCCTGAGCCGGGAGAGCATAGATTAAATCCATACTAATATTCTCAAAGCCGGCTTGTCTTGCAGCATAGAAAGTGTCTATGGCTTCCTGACCTGTGTGTTGACGATTCATCCATTTTAGCTTCTCATCGTTAAAGGTTTGTACGCCTATGCTCAAACGGTTTACCCCATGTTCGTACAGCATCGAGAGTTTCTCTTGGGTCAGGTCATCAGGATTAGCTTCTAATGTAACTTCCGGATTGCTTGAGAGATCGTATTCAAACTGAATGACTCTCATCAATTTTTTTAAGTGATCATAACCAAGAAGGGAGGGAGTTCCTCCGCCAAAATAGATGGTGTAGATGGTGTCTTTACCTAAAAAGTCAGATTGCATTTGTAGCTCTGTACAAAGAGCATCAACCATATCATCTATTTGCTTTAGCGATTGTGTAAAATGAAAGTCACAATAGTGACATGCTTTTTTGCAATAGGGAATATGGATGTATAATCCGGCCAAACTTTCGTTACTTTTAAAGTATTATATAACTCGCATTATGCGATTCGCCCTTTTTTGTTGCACGCTTTTTCTAATGTTTTCTTGCTCTGTCTTTCTAAGAGCACATGCCCAGTTTAACATCAAGTTTAAGACTGAAGAATTGGCTATAGGGACGAAATATAAGTATAACAATAAACCCAAAGACTCAGTAGAAGCAGTAAGTCTTTTAAACGAATTAGTTAAAAAATTTCATGCTGACGGTCACCTCTTGGCTTCATATAGCAATCTGGAATGGACCAAGGCACAAGAAGTAGACTTTGCAATAGGGCCAAAGTTCGAATGGCTGGCATTAAAGCTTGGTAATTTTGATAATGATTTGCTCAGAAGAACTAGACTGAAAGAGAGAGATTTTACTTCAAAACCAGTTAACCCCAATCAGTTATCTCAATTGGAAGAAGGCTTACTAGATATTGCAGAAAACCAAGGGTTCCCCTTTGCAAGAATATCTTACGACTCTTTGAGCATAAGGAATAACCTATTAGGCGCCAGTTTAAATTTGAGCTTGGGTCCAGAGATTAGATTTGATTCAGTTCAAGTAACCAACAATAGGCCATTAAAGTCAAAGTTTGTATCGGCATATCTCGGAATTAGAAAAGGTCAATTGTATGATCAAACGGTTATTGATGGTGTGGTAAGAAGATTAAATAGACTCTCATATGTTCGGTTGACTGAAAGTCCAGAGTTACTATTTAGTAATAACGAAGGCCAGCTCAAGATCAACATGGAGAATAGGCCTATTAACACAATAGATGGCGTAATTGGTTTCTTACCGAATAACAGTCGAGAAAATGGGCTATTGATAACCGGTCAATTCGATTTAGAACTGTATAACCCCTTTTTTACTGGTAAGTATATTGGTATTCACTGGAGAAGATTAAGCGAGGAGACTCCGAGGATACAGCTAGAGTATGAACACCCTAATCTGTTCTCTAGTCCAATATCAGTAAGTGGTGACTTTAATTTTTTGAGACAGGATACCACATTTACACGCAGGGACTTTACTGTCGATTTGAGTTATAATCTTGGAGTAAACAGCCAAATGTCTTTCATAACTGAGATTAGGGGAACAGACTTACAAGCCGCCTCTCGATTTCAGGATGCAACCACCTTACCTGAGATTGCTGATTATGATTTAACGAGCTATGGCTTAAGTTTTGACTTCAATTACCTAGATGATCCTATACGCCCAAAGTCTGGTTTCTTGATTAATTTTAATGGAGCGGTGGGTACAAAAAAGATTCGGCCAAATGCTGATTTACCAGCTGAGTTGTATCAGAACATACCCCTTAATTCAGCTCAATATCAGTTCGATTTCAATGGTGAGTTTTACCTCCCTGTTTCGAAGAACCTCGTGCTTTATAAGAGGTTCAAGGGAGGTCATATTTCTAATGACAGATTATTTTTAAATGATGCCTATAGACTGGGTGGTTTAAGGTCTATTAGAGGCTTTGCCGAAAGCATATTTTTTGCCACTTCTTATCTCTACACCAACATAGAGGGTAGACTAATTTTTGATGGTCAATCCTATTTGAGTGCCTTTATTGATCTTGGTGCCATAGATGAAAATTTTATAGAAAATGATGCTAATGATAGGTTGTTGGGTTTCGGTTTAGGAATAAATTTTACAACAGCTTCAGGCATTTTTAATTTTGTCTATGCTTTAGGCACTTCAGAACAAACAGGACCTATTAACTTTAACCAATCAAAGATTCACTTTGGATATACAACTAGCTTTTAACATGATCCTTTCTACAGTTTGGCAAATAAGAGATACATGGATAGTCGTTTCTATCATACTTCTTCTGTTGCTTACTGTTTCTAGATTGTTGTTTCCAAAAGTTTTCTTTTCAACATATTCACCCAAGAAATTCTTTAGTTTTCGCTTTTCTGAAGATTTTGGCTCTGGCCTGAGGTTATTGAGTACAGAGTATCTTCATTTCACTTATCTGCTTTCAGCAGCACTTGTGTTTTGCATTCTTGTACTCGATAGCTTGCCTACTAGGGAGGCATTGCTGCCTTCTTGGCTACAGGCCAATAACACTTGGGAAGGTATTCTTATCTGGATGGGTCTGTCAGTGGTCTTAGTACTTCTTTTTCTTATTCGATATCTTTTTGTGAGCGGGTATGGAAAACTATATAACCTTCCAAACGGCCAAACCAGACACTTTCAAGAAGCACAATCTTTAAATCAAGTCTTTGCACTCTTAATTACTGGCAGCTTAATTTTAATGTTGTATAGTGGCTTTTACTTTCCGGAGTCTATATTCAACACAATTGCTTTAGCTACTGGTATCTATATGATCTACAGACAATTCAATCTCTATTTCAAAATGCTATCGTTAGGGGCTTATAGTAAGTTGTTTATATTTTCTTACCTTTGCACGACTGAAATTATTCCAGCATTAGTTGGAATTAAATTACTGTTGTAAATAGCCAAATAGGGAAAAAGCAGGGAAGTATATGTCTGACAACATGCATGAGGAAAGACTTACAGAAGTTAAGAGTCTTCTGGTTTCTCAACCAAAGCCAGCAGATCCAAAATCACCATACTACACATTACAGAAGAAATACGGAATAAAGGTAGACTTTAGACCATTTATTCAGGTTGATCCTATTTCTCCTAAAGAGTTTAGAAAGCAAAAGGTTGATATTTTAAAGCACTCAGCAATCATCTTTACAAGTAGAAATGCTGTAGACCATTTCTTTACAATATGTAAAGGGTTAAAGATTGAGGTGCCTGCTGATATGAAGTACTTCTGTATCTCTGAGCAGACTGCTAACTATCTTCAAAAGTATATAGTGGTTAGAAAGAGAAAGATTTTCACAGGGTCAAGAACGGCTCAGGATTTAATCGAAATCTTAAAGAAGCACAAAAACGAAAAGTACCTTTTCCCATGTTCAAATATCAGAAAAGATGATATCCCGAACTTCTTGAGGGATAATGACTACACATATTCTGAGGCAATTATCTATGAAACTGTTGCTAGTGATCTTTCTGATTTAGATGATGTGTATTACGACATTATCGCATTCTATAGTCCTAGTGGAATAAACTCACTTTTTGTGAACTTCCCAGATTTTAAACAGAACAATACCAGAATAGCAGTTTTTGGTCCAACTACGGCTAAAGCGGCAAAAGAAGCTGACCTAATAACTGATATTCAGGCTCCTATGCCTAATGCCCCTTCTATGACAGGAGCGTTAGAATTATATATTAAAAAGGCGAATAAACTTTAATGACTTAAACACGTTGGTGTTTTTGTCAGTTATTTTGCCATTAAGAGAATAGATTTAAATAATTGATCTAACTTTCTCGTTACAGAAATATATGATTAAAGCTCTTCGCCTTTTAGTTGTTCTTTTCCTTATTCAAGGATCGCTTAATGCTCAACAAGATGCGCAGTTTACACAGTTTATGTTCAATCCATTGTACTACAATCCGTCATTTGCCGGATTGTCAAATGGAAACACATTAACAGCTATTCACAGATCTCAGTGGTTTGGTTATGATGGAACTATAAACTCAGCGGGTGCTCCTGTTACACAAATGATTAGCTACAATACTTCATCCCAATTTTGGAATGGTGGTCTTGGCTTTCATGTTGTAAACGATAATATTGGCCCTTCTTCTAATCTTGAATTTCAAGTGTCTGGTTCTTACTTCGTTGATTTGCCAGGCGATGCCTCATTAAGTATTGGATTAAAAGCAGGCTTTTTCTCAAGTCGCATAAATTTTGACGAATTAAGAGTTGTAGACCCATCAGATAATTTGGTCAATTTCAGTGGTACAGAGTCTCAACTAAGGCCCGATCTCGGTGCAGGTATTTTGTACAGAAAAGGAAATTTTTTTGGTGGATTGAGTGCAAATCACGTAATTCAACCTGAATTTGATTTTGGTACAAGTCAAATTTCCAATCAATTATTTCGACACTACTATTTTAATGCAGGGTACGATTATCCCTTAACTGCACAAATAACGCTCACGCCTACAGTTTTAATTAAGTCCGTTGGATTCGACTCTTATAGTTGGGATTTAGGTGTTGTAGCTAAATATAATGATCAGTTTTGGGGTGGCTTTGCTTATAGGCAATCTGAGTCAGCCTCTTTAATGGCAGGCTACAAGATATTAAAGGATCAAAGCCTTACTTTGGCATATGCGGTAGATTTAGTTCTGTCTGATGCGGCCAGTAAAGAGCCTACTTCTCAGGAAGTTATGCTCATTTATAATTTCAATAAGAAAAATAGGCCGAGAAATCTTGGAAAGAATATCATAAGAACCCCAAGATACCGTTACTAATCAGAAGTTTAGCCAAGGTTAACATTTGTATAATTTTCCTTTAGGGGATGGATAAATAGTAAAATAGTACTATTTTTCGCGCTTTATTCGCGATCGATGGTGTGTTTTTAATAACGATAGACGAATAAACTATAAAACTAAAAAAATGAAGAAGTCTATATACGGACTCATTTTACTGGCTCTAATCGGCTTTTCAACCGGTTGTAGCATGTTCGAAGGCTTTCTAGGAGGAGGAGGCAAAGAACAAGGTCTACTAGATGAAGGTCAGTTGATTGGTGTCTTAGATAGAGAGGGATGGTATCAAGAATTGCCATATGGAATGGTTCAAATTCCTGGTGGTACTTTCTTTATGGGTCAGGCAGATGAGGATATTGCTGCGACTCAGATTAATTTCAACAGACAAATTACGGTAAGCTCATTCTTTATGGATGCAGAAGAAATTACCAATAACGAATACCGTCAATTCCTATATAAAGTATCAGAGCTAGCCCAAAATGGAGATAGATATTGGGACGCCACTTTATTGGCGACAGTTGTTCCTAATCCAAAAGTTTGGGAAGAGGAATTCACTTACCATTATGGTGATCGCATGACTCAGTATTACTTCGAGCATACAGCTTTTGACAACTATCCGGTAGTTGGTGTAAGCTGGGATGCGGCTGAGAAGTTCGCAGAATGGAGAACGATTAACCTGAACCTTGGACAACAAGCTAAATTCGAGGGTGGTGCAGGTCTTTTCTCTTTTGGAGGAAAGAAAAAGAGACAGGCTGAAGAAGCTGCCGCAGCTGCTGGTCCTGTATTAGGTGCAGCTGGTCCTGGTGGCGCTGGCGCAGCAGGTGCAGAAGCAAGTACTTTTGTAGATACTTCTCCAATTGAAACAAGATACCCGAACTTCAGGTTACCAACTGAAGCAGAATGGGAATATGCTGCTCGCGGAGGAAAAGAAATTGTAAAATACCCTTGGGGTGGCCCATATATAAGAAATAGAGACGGGTGTTTCTTGGCTAATTTTAAGCCAGGGAGAGGAGCTTACGATGATGATGGTCATCCATACACTGCACCAGTCAACTCATTCTTACCAAACCCATTCAATTTGTACAATATGTCAGGTAATGTAGCAGAGTGGTGTAGAGATGATTTCTCTCCAGTTTATAATCCCCTTGTTTGGGATTTGAACCCAATGTTTACATATGATCCTGATACAGAGAATGACAGTCCACACTACGGCAAAAAAGTAGTTCGCGGTGGTGCTTGGAACGACATCTCATATTATTTGCAGACAGGTACCAGAACATTTGAATACCGTGACGTTGCATCGTCTTCGATTGGATTTAGATGTGCTATGGATTACCTTGGACAAGAATAAACTGAATAAATCAACCTAATTATAAAATCTTCAACCCAACCAACTCTTATTAACGATGGCAAGTAAATTCACTCAAACCTTCTACGGCAATATTATGCCGAAAATCTACGGTCTAGGAGCGGCAGTAGTAATTGTAGGGGCAATGTTCAAACTTAATGGATGGGCAGGTGCAACTCAAATGCTTATTCTAGGATTAGGTACAGAAGCGTTAATCTTTGCTTTTAGTGCGTTTGAACCAAAGTCAACGGACTATACGAAATTATTATACGACCATACCAAAGCTGGCGATGCTGCAGGTGCCAAGAAAGATGACATCTCATTAAACAAGATGTTAAAAGAGGCAGCAATTAGTAAAGATGGTTTACAAAACCTTAAGCAGGGTATGGATAATTTGGCAACTAATGCCAAGCAAATGGCATCTATGACAGGCGCTTCAGTAGCAACTGAAGAGTACACTAAAAATGCCAAAACAGCTGCTGCATCTTTAGCTAAAATTGATTCTTCTTCTTCACAAGCCGCTACTGCTTTTAGCGAAGTAGCAAATACTGTGAAGGGCTCAGGATCTAACCAAACTCAATTGAAAGCAGCTACAGAAGCTTATCAGGCACAATTAAAAGAAGCTGCTACTCAATTACAGGCATTGACAGGTGCTTACAAAGCTGAAGTTGGCGATACAGAAGCTGTTGCTAAGTATATGAAAGGATACCTTTCTAATATGGAAACCATGATTAAAGGTGCAATGGCAACGGCTAAGCAAACGGAAGAATTCCAGGCTCAAATGAGTACTTTGAATAACAACATCACCTCTCTTAATAAGGTGTATGGTGCTATGCTTTCAGCAATGAAACAAACTAACTCTTAATCTGAGTAATTATGGCTGGAGGTAAGGAAACCCCAAGACAGAAAATGATAGGCATGATGTACTTAGTACTGACTGCCCTTCTAGCACTGCAGATTAAGGATACTGTTCTTGAGAAGTTCATTCTAATTGAGA
The DNA here is from genome assembly GCA_002427755.1 of Roseivirga sp. UBA6052. Lineage (GTDB taxonomy): Bacteria > Bacteroidota > Bacteroidia > Cytophagales > Cyclobacteriaceae > Roseivirga. The sequence continues at coordinate 584,126 of DIYO01000009.1, read as the reverse complement.
ATGGTCTAAATGTATCTAATTCCGCGTTGCTTGATTATAACCAACGTACATTGGAAGACATTCAATCAGACGTAACCAATCAAGGTGGTAAGTCTGGTGATTTAGCGGTTCAAGCAACTGCTGAGAATGTTAGAAAATATACCAACGGACTTATCGCTTATCTAGATAATGTTAAGTACGAGGTAGGTAAAGCATCTACAGGAGGTGATACTTCTAAGATTTATGAACGTTCCACGCTTAAAAAGTATGAGGAACCATCTAACTATTTAGTGAATCAGAACTATGCTGAGGAGTTAAAAACTAAGTTGGATGAATATCCTGAGCAAGTAAATGCTGCGATTAGTTTTCTTGGAAAGGAAGGTATGAGCCCGGAATGGATGAAGTCAATCGCTATTGATGCGAATGACATCAAATTCTATGAAAACAATCAAGAAGAGAAAAAGAAAGACTACGCTCATTTCAACTTCTACAAAGCACCATTAGCTTCTATTTTGGCACAAATCACGTTCTACAAGAACCAGATTTATGCTAAGGAATCAGAGGCTCTGAATAAGTTAAAAACTTTAGTTGGAACTGCGGTAACCGTAGACCCTTCTAGTGTTCCTGATTTAGGTGGATTAGAATCTGCTCCTGCAACGGCTAGACAAGAGTCAGCTGCTCCTTCAGAATCTGCTTCCGATGATGCTGCAACTACTCCACAAGCTACACCTAGAAGACAGACTGCTAGTAATAATGATAGTAATGAGATTAAGTCTGAAGATTTCTTAACTGGTAGGTTTGCAGGTATTGACTATGCACAAGCTACTATTCTTTCAGAATCTAATCTAGTAACTGCTGGTCTTGATTTTAATGCGCAAGCATTTTTGACTTTAGGTAACTCTTCTCTTCAGCCGACTGTAAAGTTGAACGGTTCTGAGATTGATGTAGTAAATGGTAGAGGTATTATCAACTTTAAAACTACTGGTGGTAGCTACGATGAAAATGGATTAGCAGCAAAGTCTTTTGAAATAGAGATTGTAGCCGATGATGGTACGGGTAATCAAATTACTAGAACCACAACTCATGAGTATATGGTTGCGCAACCTGTTATTGATGTAAGGTCTCAGTCGGTAGAGGTGCTCTACCTTAACTGTGCTAATAACTTAAACATTAATGTGCCTTCTTTAGGTCCAGCTTATCAGCCAAGTTTTGTGGTGAATGGCGGTACTTATACAAATGGTTCTCAAAAAGGACAAATTCTAGTTGATCCAACTCAAAGAGAGGTGTCTATTCAAGTTTCAAGTGCAGGCTTACCGATTGGTACTAGAGAGTTTCAAGCGAAGCCGGTGCCACTTCCTAAATTGGATGTTCGTCCTGATGGACAAGCGTACAACGCAAATTCTGGTTTAGATGATAAGCCTTCTAATTTGAGACTGTTCTTGGCGCCTGACGCAGACTTCTCTGAAAGATTGCCAAATGATGCCAATTTCTTGGTAAGCAAGGGGCAGGTTATTTTGGCCAGAGGTAAGACTAGGAAAAGAGCTATTCCAATTACTTCTCCAACCGGTAGCATTGATTTATCAGCAATTAGAAATCAAATGCAATCTGGAGACAGAATTGTCGTTTCAGTTGAAGAGATTGTAAGGATCAATTACAAAAACCAGAGCCTGCCAATCCAGTTTACTGATGCGGTTACATTAAATATTAACTAAGATCATGAAAAAAGGTATTGTTTTCTTTTCGCTGCTTTGTCTTTCATTTGGGCTTTATGCTCAAGGAGAAGAAGAAGGTACTGGAGTAGATCCTGCCAAGTTCTTAAGAACGATAGAGAGTACTACAATGGTTGCCGGCTTAGAAAGTGCTAAAAAGCAGAACAACGCCTATTCTATTCGTCCGATTCGTGACGAGGATGTGATGTTCAGCATTAGACTTTGGTCTAAAATGAACTTCAACGAAAAGCTGAATTCAAGCTGGAATGCGAGAGAGTCTAGAGTAACAGAAGTAATTATCGCTGGTATTCGAGAATTCTTTACAGCTCAGAATGAAGCACTAGATCAACAAGTTGGTATTACGCCATATCAGACCTTAGAGAATGGTGTAGAGGGATTTGATGATGAGACGATAATGCTTGAAGAAGATTTCGTTAATAACCTCAAAGACTTCTCTACTGCTCAAGGTAACTATGATGAAGCATTGAGACAGTCTGATAGAGCAGAAGTAAGAATCAGAAATAATGGTGTATATGCTGAATACTCAGATGCTAGATTAGATTCAATAATTGATGCTGAGTATGCTCAGAATGCTGGTGCTAAACCCTTGGATCCGGGAAACAAAGGTGACTTAGATGTATTACTCATAGAAGAAGATCTTCTTTTTGATAGAAATCAATCTTTGGCTAAATGGGATATTGTATCTATTACCTTAATAGCTCCGCCTAAAGCATCTGTTGATGGTTCTGAAAGAGAGATTGTGAGAATTAAGTACCAAGATCTTAAAGCTTATATAGATAGAGTATATGCAGAGAGCAACAAGGACTTTGGATATTGGTACAATCCGAAAAACCCTAGAAATAGGGAATTGAATTTTGCTCATGCTTTCGACTTAAGACTTTTCAGTTCTTACATTACTAAATTCCAGAATGCTGATGACGAGAATATTCAGACGCTGTTTGGTAAAGCTGATTACGATTATTCGATAATCGAACAAGCTAGAAGAAAGCGTTTCGAACTGTTAGAGAAAATGCATAACCTCTGGGAATACTAGAGGATATAGATATTGAATTAAAAAAAGGAAGCTAATTGGCTTCCTTTTTTTGTTGGAAGTAATTCTTAACAAGTCTTGCCCTAGATTCCCCTACAATTTGGGTGAGTTCTTCTTCTGAGGCTTCTTCTATTTTAGTCATGGTTCTGAACTCTTTGAGAAGCCTGTCAACAGTTACTCTTCCGAGACCTTTAACATTCTCAAGTTCGAACTGAAAGCTATTTTTACTGCGAAGGTCTCTGTGGAATGTGATAGCAAATCTATGTGCCTCATCTCTCAAGCGTTGGATTAGCCTTAATGACTCAGATTTTTTGTCTATATGAAGTGGGAATTGATCCTCGGGAAAGTATAGCTCCTCCAGTCTCTTGGCGATTCCGATGATTGGAATTTCACCATAGAGGTTCAGTTCTTTTAAAGCAATGGAGGCTGCATTTAACTGTCCTTTACCGCCATCAATAACGATAAGCTTAGGAAGAGGTGAGTCATCTTCTAGCAGTCTCTTGTATCTGCGTCCTACAACTTCGGTCATGGAGCCAAAGTCATCAGGGCCTACAACAGTTTTAATTTTATAGTGTCGGTAATCCTTTTTTGAAGGTCTGCCCATTTTAAAACAGACCATTGAGGCGACAGGATTTGTCCCCTGGATATTTGAGTTATCGAAACATTCTATGTGAGTAGGGAGCTCTTTAAGTTGAAGATCTTTCTGCAACTGCTGTAAAACGCGATTTCCCTTATCTTTTACGTTTTCAAGAGACTCATACTTCTCTTTCTTGGCGAACATGGCGTTTTTAAGCGATAGATCAATGAGCTTCTTCTTATCACCAATTTGAGGTTGAATGAGCTTCATGTTCTCAGCTTCAACTTCGATTTCTTTGTTTATCAGTATTTCTTTCGCAGAACTCTGGTACTGATCTCTCAACTCAACAATCAGTAGAAGTAAGATGTCTTCATCAGTCTCATTGAGCTTCTTTTTGATCTCAGAGGTTTGAGAAAGGTTGATGGTACCATTTTTAATTCTGAGGTAATTAACAAAGGCATATTTCTCATCAGAGGTAATGGTAAACACATCTAAATCGGCCAGTTTAGGACTTACCACAACCGATTTTGACTGGAAACGATCTACCATATCCAATTTCTCCTTAAACTTCTGTGCTTGCTCGAATTCAAGCTTTTCAGCAGCTTCTTGCATGCGCTCTTTAAAATACTGTTTGGGTATGGTTAAACTGCCTTTTAGAATATTTCTGGCTTGTTCAATATCCTTCAAGTAATCTTCTTCTGTTTGTAGCCCTTCACAAGGTCCTTTACAGTTACCAATATGGTATTCTAGGCATACCTTGAATTTTCCTTTGGCAATATTCTCTCCAGAGAGGTCATACCTACAAGTTCTAAGCATAAAGAGGTTATTCACTAGCCTCAAGACATTGTTCATCACCTTTACATTGGCATACGGGCCAAAGTAGGTTCCATTAGAAGGAATGAACTTTCGCGTACTATAAATTCTTGGAAAACGCTCATTTGAGATGCAGATATACGGAAAGGTTTTATCATCCTTTAGCAGGATATTATACCTAGGTTGATTCTGCTTGATGAGATTGTTTTCAAGAAGTAGGGCATCGAATTCTGAATTAACGAGTGTTATTTCAATCGCTTTTATTTCGCTTGCCAGTTTTCTCGTTTTGCGATTAATGCCACTGGTTTTGGAAAAGTAGCTGGAGACCCGTTTGCGTAGGCTCTTAGCTTTGCCCACATAGATCATTTCTTCTTCGGAATCGAAGAAGCGGTACACGCCCGGATTATCAGGAAGTTTAGATAAATCAGATGGACTGATTCGAGTAATTTCCATTCACGAAATTAATAAATATCGTCATCGTAAATGATGGTGCTATCAGATTGAGTAAGCACATCTTCAAACTTCTGGCAGTCAATTTCCATGCTTAAGTCAACTGGTCTTTCAAAGAGTGTCTTTTGAATGCCAATCGCGGTATCGGCATAGACTCTTTTCATAAATTCAGCTACAATCGGAAGTGCTGTTCTTGCACCTTGTCCATCAGGCCAATTGGTAAAGTGTATTGATCTTTCATCACCACCAACCCATGCTCCGGCCACCAGGTCATTAGTAATAGCCATAAACCAGCCATCAGAAGCGTTTTGAGTTGTACCCGTTTTTCCTCCTATGGAGTTCTTTTCTTGCTTGTAGTCTACCAATTGATAGCCGAAGGTAGGAGACCACATTCTAATTGCGGAACCGGCTCTTACTGTCTCTTGAAGCATATTTAACATTATGTAAGCAACATCCTCGGAGATCGCTCTCTTCTTCTTAGGCGGCTCATTGTAGATCACATTGCCAAACCTATCTTCTATTCTGCTCACATAGAAAGGTTCAATATGAACCCCTTTATTAGCAAAGGTACCATAGGCGCCTACCAACTCCTCAAGAGAGGCTAATTCAGTACCTAAAGCAATAGAGTAATATGGAGGAATCTCACTTTTGATTCCCACTCTAGAGGCCATATCTGTTACTTTTCTAGGCTTTACAATGTCCATAACTCGAGCTGTTATTGAGTTTACCGAGTTGGCCATGGCGGACTTTAATGTCATGTCTTCACCGCTAAACTTATTTTCAGCATTAGAAGGAGCCCAAACTTCATCTCCGTTCCCAGTTCTAATCGCTACGGCTTCGTCTTTGAAGGTATAGCAAGGGGAATAGCCTTGTTCTATTGCTGTTGCATAGACGAATGGCTTGAATAGAGAGCCTGGTTGCCTTTTACCTAGTCTTACATGATCGTACTTGAAGTGCTTATAATTGACACCACCTACCCATGCTTTTATAGCACCTGTCTTGGGGTCTGTTGCCATAAAGCCAGCTTGTAAAAACTGTTTGTAATATCTAATGGAATCAATTGATGAGAATGTTGTATCAATATCACCAGCCCATGAGAATACAGACATTGGCTTTTTCAGATTCAAATAGTAATCCACCGAGTCAGATTCCTCACCAAATTCCTTCACCAAATTTCTGTATGCTTTCGTATTTGGTAGCACATTGTCTTCAAAAAAATCGGGAATTTCTCTTCCATCATTGTCAATCCACAAGTCTCTCCCTTCTCTGGCTAAAAGTGTATCGAATTTGATTTGAATGGCACTCATGGCACTATCCATAGCTTGCTCTGCATAAGTCTGCATTCTGCTATCAATAGTTGTATAGATTTTCAGACCATCACCATATAGATCATAACCTAAATTGTTTGCCAAAACGCGTAAGTCTTTTCTAGCCTCTTCTCTGAAATACTGAGCCAAGCCTACATTTTGATTCTGTTGCTTAAACTGGCTTAAATCTATGTCTTGAATTTTAAGTGAATCATAAACACCTTGGTCTAGGTAGCCATATTTTACCATTTGGCTCATAACCACATTCCTTCTCCACTTAGATCTCTCCGGATATTTGTCAGGTCTAAAACCATCTACTTGCTTTTGCATACCTGCAAGAACAGCGGCTTCCTCTACATTTAATTCGTGCGGTAACTTATTAAAGTAAATTTTAGCGGCAGATTTGATGCCATAAGCCCCATTACTAAACTCCACAGTATTGTAGTACATGGCCATGATCTCTTCCTTAGTATAAGACTTTTCTAATCTTACAGAGAGGATCCATTCTTTAGTTTTGTAAATGATTTGTCTTAACGGGCCTCTTTCGAATTTGCCCCTTTCTTCGGGAGTGACAACTCTTGTATTGAATAAGTTTTTGGCAAGCTGCTGACTAATTGTACTTCCTCCACCTTTTGGACTAAATGTGAGCAAACCATATGCTACACGAAACATACTTTCAAGGTCAATGCCTGAATGGTTTCTGAACCTGATGTCTTCTGCAGCTAAAAGAGAATGGATCAGGTTATCTCCTAATTCATCATAAGTAACAGGGTTTCTATTGTTCCTAAAGTATCCCGAGCCTAGCTGAACACCATCTGCCGTATACAGCATCGATGTAAGATTTTGCTCTGGGTTTTCTAACTGGCTATAGGAAGGAAGCTCACCAAACCAATTGTTATAGTTTACACTAACAGCCCATAGATATGTGGGGAAGACAATAATAAAACCAATAAAGCCTACCCATAATAGGATGTTTAGTTTTTTAAGTGTCTTTCTATGTTTGCTTATGTGTTCCTTGATACTCATTTATAGAATCTTCTATTAAAATCCAGGTATTCCTCTAGGTTCTTTGTACCGAATAATTTGGTAAAATTATCTCTAGTTATTTCAAAGGTATTAAAATTGGAATCAGCATTTAGTTCTAATGCTTCTAACGCTTGATCTAATGCGGCATTATACCGTTCCGCAGCTGTTTTCGTTTTGAGAGAGTTAACAAAAAGCACCTCAAGGTTTTGATCAGAATCGAAACTAATTTCCCCAATATTAAAGAACTGGTTGGCAAAATTTTCACTGTTGAAAGATTCTATGGCTGCCTTCAATTCTTCCTTATCATTAATCTTATTATCGAAGAGAATTACAATCAGGTGTACTTGTTGAAAGTCCTCACTGTAAGCTGAACCTAAACTGGCAATCACTTGCTCTTTCTGTGGATTAATAGCTTCTTTCAAGGCCTTGGCATAATCTGTCAGTTGGTTGGTTTCGTATTTCGAAATGTATTGCTCTAAGGCTTGTTCATAGGAGACAATGCTTTCGGTTTTAGACTTAAGAATAGCTGCTAATAATTCAACGGTAGGTAAGAAATCAACGTCTTCGAATGTGGTAAGAATTTCTCTCGTGATTTGATCTGCCTGTAAGAAGTTTCCTGATTCATATAAGGCGTATGCCTGTGCATATCTTGCTTCAAGTCTAGCTGTTCTTTCGGCTTTCTCTTCAAGATACCTAGGGTTGACCAATAGTTTGGCTGTAAGTGTTTCTGGGAACTCCGATATGATTTGCTGCTTGTAATCTTCTGCTACGGTTATGTCTTTATCTAGATATAAGGTATAAAGAGCATATAGCGCATCTAGTCGGTGCTTTGTTTCTTCAAATCGACTAATCAAAGTCTTATAGCTTTCAATGGACTGGTTGGCATCTTGAAATCCGAATCTATAGATGCTTCCCAATTTGAAATAAGCATCTTCCATTTCTAATTGAAGCTTTTCTTTTTCAGCCTCTTCAAAAGGAATGTTTGCCATCAACTTATCTTTCTCCGCCTTTCTGCTGTCTTCAACTACTTCCTCTTCTTCTGGCTTTGGTTTAAGTTCTTCTGTCACTAGGTTTCTATCAATTCCTATCCCAACCACTCCTTTAGACGACCTTCTCCAATCATCCTCTAAAGGTCTGTTACCCCATTGTCTTTGGAATTCAATTTGACCTTGATTGAGTGCAGCAGCGTTGTAAAAATACCAACTGTCTTCATTGGTTACGTCTGAATTGATGTTAGCACTAGTCGTTGGCCTTCTGCTTTGAGTCTTCTTTCTGGCTTCGTTTTCTTTAGCCTCTTTCTCGTCTAAGTATCTGTCTAGGAAGGCATCTAAAGACACCTTATTCATTTCTGCCAAAGAAATAAGGCTATCATTTAGGGTAATAATGTCTAGCTGAGTGACAAAATCTTTAAGAAGCTCTTGTCTCTTTTTAATCTCATCGTAGCCCTTTTCGCTTGAGGGAAGTTTGGCTACAGCACTGTCATAGAACAAGCTAGATTTTTTGAAATTCTCGTATTCGTCATAATAGATTTCACCAATTCTTAAGTAGGCCAGCCCTTGTTGTCTCTGGTTTGGTTGTGGTACGGAAGTAGCCAGACCATAATTCTCTATGGCACCTTCGAAGTTACTTCGTTGCTGCTCAACTTGCCCCATGGTATAATAGATGATGTCTTGGTATTCCAAGTTCTTACCATCGTCCAGCATTTTGTTAAAGTTCTTGTACGCTTTGTCCAAACTCTCTTCTGAATTGTAATTGGTCAAGGCCATCTTGTTTAATCTGGCATGAAAGAGTAACTCATAGGGAGGTGTGCCTTTCGTTACTAAATCGAAATACTGAAACGCTTTTTGAGGTTCCCCATTTTTGCGTGACAATTGGCCTAAAATGAAATTTGTGCGAAAGCGCTGGTCTTTGTTTCTAATAAGCTCATTAATACCAGTAAGGGCAGAAAGAACACCTTCTTCATTGCCTTCAATCTGTCTCAGGTAAGCTTTTACCACTCTGTAATCAAGCTTATTTTCGTTATTGAGCTCTTCCTCGAATTCTATAATGTTGCTCACCTGATTTGCCAGGTCTAGCGAACGCATATCAATGTATGTTCGCATTAAGGCAACTAGCGCTGCGTGGCGCGTATCATTGTCTTTACTGTTTGTATTAATGTACTGGAAAGTCTCTATGGCAAACTGAAATTGCGCTCTTAAATGTCTGATTTTACCGATTACCAGATAGGCATCATCAACCCAATCACTGGTTTTATACCATTCAATGATTTGGGAAGACTTTTTAAAAGCATCGTCTAGCTTTTCTTTATTGCTACTAATTGAAGAGCTGTCTATTTCAGGAAAGATGTCCAGCACGTCATTAAAGTTGTACTGATAATTGTCTTCAAGCTGTTGATAAACTTCGTTCAAATAAGTATCTGCATAGAAGTACCCGTTGTAACGAGCATTCATATTGAGGTAGCCCTTAGATTGACAGCCGAAAAATGCCAAAATGATATAAAGACAAAAAAATCTAACGATATGTAAAGTTCTGATTGCCAAAGTGTACTGCGAGCAATAGTCTTAACGAAATATTGTCGCAATTAATACAATTTAATAAAGGCGATTATCTAATAATCGATATTTTTGTTTCCCTTGATTTTGTAAAGTGGCTCGATTTAAAAAGACCTTATCTAATTGGTTAAATACCAGACACATCTTCATTATTCAGAATGAAGAGAATTTCTCTGAGAAGGCCACTTATAAATTCACTTATGCCAAGATTGTTTTCTTTGGTTTCTTAATCTTCTTAGTTGTTCTAGCTCTCAGTTTTTATCTGGTAAATACGGCCTTGGCCCAATGGTTCGACCCGAGGTTTGCTGAGCAAGAAACACGCAAGGAGTTAGTGAATATGACTTTGTCCTTGGACTCCTTAGAGCAAGAGCTCGATAGTCGTGATGCTTTTATTTCTAGTTTGAAAAAGGTGTTGGAAGGAGATGTGACTGATGACCAGATTTCGGAAGAACGAGAAGTGGAAGCCGTGCCTGTGAGCGAATTGGCAAAAGCAGCAAAGATAGATTCAGCTTTCAAGGCGGAGTTTGAAACCGGTGGAGATTTCCTGTTTATGAATGACCTATCTACAGAAGGAATTAGAGATTTATATTTCTTTTCGCCCATAAAGGGATATAACATTACCGCCAAATTCGACCCAGCCATTAAACACTATGGCATAGATATCGTTTCTAATAAAGATGAGCCCGTTAAGGCCATTGCAGACGGTACGGTAATTCTCTCCAGTTGGACCCAGAATGATGGTTATGTAATTGCTGTACAGCACAGAGAGAATTTAATTTCTGTTTATAAACACAACTCGACTTTAACCAAAACATTAGGAGATTTTATTACCGCAGGTGATATAATAGCCATCATCGGGAATACCGGTGAGGTGACCTCCGGCCCACATCTACACTTCGAATTATGGTACGATGGTGTAGCTGTTAACCCTGAAGAATTTATATCGTTTTAACCCAGACCTCAACTAAATCGACATGTTTTCAAAAGACGACAAAAAAAGTGCTGAAGACCTAAGTCAAACCAGCAACATTATTGGAATGCAAACCCAACTCAATGGAGATATTGAGTCAGTCGGTAATATCCGAATTGAGGGCAAAGTTTTTGGTAATACCAAGGCTAAGGCAAAATTGGTAATGGGTAAAGAATCTTATGTGGATGGAAATGTAGTGGCAAGAACTGCTGAGGTTGCCGGTAAAGTAAGGGGTAACATAGAGATTTCTGAACTGCTAACATTAAAGCCTTCTGCTGTTATTGAAGGTGATATTCTCACAAACCAGTTAGTCGTTGAGCCGGGGGCCACCTTTAATGGTGGCTGTAAAATGGGCCACTTGGCTAAAGAGATTAGTATAGCACAACCACAAAGCAGAGCCTCTGAAAAAGCAATCAAAAGAGCTTAATTGAGCATGATTAAGAAGCTTTTTATTTACGCTGCGCTATTCATTTTTTGTTCTCAAGGTTTTTCTCAGCAAGCTAATTTTGAAGGTAGAGTTGACTACTTATTCACCACCGAGAGTAATCCTTTCCTTGAATATCACTATCAGATTAGTGAGAAGGGTTTTAGATTAGCTAGCGATTTAATTGCAGCTCTTGGGCCAGAGATTCCGGAGATTATTTTTGACTCAAAAGATACTTTATATCTCCAAATTGATCACTCACGTAAGTCTATACTAATTCTTGATAGACATAATGAATCTCATATCGTGGACAAGGTTGTTCCAATCCAGGAGGTTGGCGAACATTTGGGTTACGCTTGTAAGAAGTATGAGGTCTATACTTTTATAGATGGTTCAAGGAAAGCAACCAGAAAAAGTATTTATTGGGTGTCAGACCAGCATAAACTACTTTGGTTGGAATCATTGGATCGAGTTGCGAAAGGGTCTGAAATCATCGGTAGGACGAGTTTATTTTCTAATGGTTTAGTCCTAAAGATTGAGACCTTTGATAGCCAAGGAAATCTCCAGTCTGATATCTCAGCAATCAATGTAGTAGACGAAAAATTGGGGAAAGATTATTTAGCTTTCCCTGTAGATGAATACATGATAAGGAATAAATAGGCTTGAATAAAAAATCTGAAAACGACTTTTTAAAATACTCTCAGCTGGGCCTGCAGCTTTTTATCACCATAGGTGTTTGTGGCTTTTTAGGATATAAGATGGATGAGTGGTGGAACAATGGAAACTCGTTGTTTGTGATTCTCATGGTTTTGGTTGGTACAGGAGGAGCGATCTACCAACTTTATCGCTCTCTACCCAAAGATTAGGCTCATCTAATATTATAGCGGCACTCAGCTGCGCTTCTCCTTCGAAATTCTATGAAGAAGGAGCTCTGAATGACGGCTAATTGTGATACGCAATCCTCTAACTTCGGTCTTCTAGCTTCCGACTTTATTTCTACCTTTGCGGCATGAAATCTCTTTCAAGGCAAATCATCAATTCTGTCGTTTTATTTGGCGTCTTGGTGGGGCTCTTTTATTTGCTTCAATCTATAGAAGCTACCAATAAGCTAATTCACCCTCAATTCTGGGGAATTCTAATATTCTCATTCATTTTGGGGCTTTTAGTGGTTTTTGTTGGTGACTGGGGCATGCGCAATATGGATGCCCAAAGCAGACCCAATTTATTCTTGGGTTTAACCGTCATGAGACTCCTTTTAAGCATGATTTTTATAGGCATAATTGTATTTGCAGGGCTAGAGCAGCGTGTACTTTGGGTTGGCAACTTCTTTATGGTCTATTTATTCTACTTAGTGTTTGAAATCGTCACCATTCTATCTAACTTGCGCGCGATTTCGGCAGAGGGCGAAAAACCATGATGAAAATTAGAAGAACTAACCTACCCAAATTACTGATCATAAGCGTTTTAGTTTCGCTATTCAGTATCGCAAATTCCAACAGTGTTTTAGCAGCTTCAGGTAGTGGAGAAGAAGGCGAAGAAGAGAGCAAAACTGAGTTCATCATGCACCACATTGCAGATGATTATCAGTGGCATATCATCACAATTGGGCACACGCACATTTCTATTCCGCTTCCAGTAATTATTTACGATTACGAGGAAGGTCTTAAAGTTTTCATGTCATCTGATTTTTATGATGAGCACCACGAGCCAATTGCACATGGTGGATTCATGATTGATCATGGAAAAATTGTAAGAGCGGGAGAAGGTCACGGAAGTGATCATCACGGAGATAGCCATGATGATGGACATGGAGATGATCACAGTGATTCAGCTGATCATGGTGCTGAGGAAGCCCATGCTGACGATCATGGAGATGAGCATGCTGCTGACACTTCAGGCTTCTTAGATCTTTCAATCACAAAGAACGTAGCGTCTCTGTTTTTGAGTATGGTTATTTTGCTCGCTGTATTCTTTGCAGTGGCTAAGGGATACAAAAAAGGAGTAGGTGCCCCTAAAGGCATTCAGTCTTTCTTTGAGCCTATAATTGTTTTTATCAGAGACGATATTGCTAAGACGAATATTGGAGTAGATAAGTATGAGCGTTTTATGCCATACCTATTGACCCTTTTCTTCTTCATCTTATTCAATAATTTATTAGGTCTTACACCAGGTGCTGCAAACCTTACGGGTAATATTGCTGTAACGGTTTGTTTGGCATTGCTTACATTCTTGATCACGAATTTCAATGGAGGCAAAGCGTATTGGACACACATTTTCTGGACGCCAGGTGTGCCATTGCCTTTAAGACCAATTATTCTAGTAGTAGAAATTATCGGAATCTTTACCAAGCTAATCTCTCTAACACTTCGTTTGTTCGCTTCAATTACAGCGGGTCACATTGTAGTGTTGAGTATTATTGGTCTAGGTTTCATTTTAAATAGTATTGCTATCGGTGTAGTAGGAACATTGTTCTCTACAGTAATCACATTGATAGAAATTTTAGTGGCACTCATTCAGGCCTATGTATTTACATTGTTCTCATCAATGTATATCGGTCAGGCTGTAGATGATGGCCACCATTAATTAGAACCATTGTTTCATATATAATAAACAAATTATGTTATCTATTTTATTAACTGCTGGTTACGCTCTAATGGGTGCTGGCATTGGTGCTGGACTAGTTGCAATTGGTGCAGGTCTTGGTATCGGAAAAATTGGTGCTTCTGCTATGGAAGGTATGGCAAGACAACCTGAGGCTGCTGGTAAATTGCAGTCTGGTATGTTGATTATTGCTGCACTTATTGAGGTAATTGCCCTTTTCGGTGTAGTTGCTTGTTTCCTTTTAGCGGTGAATAACGATATCGTTTCAGCACTTTAAATCATTTGAATGAACTCAGACCAAGGCATTAGGCCGGTCTGAGTGCATTCTTTATAAAAGAGACTAGAGAACATGGACTTATTAATACCAGATACCGGTTTATTTATCTTCCAAATGGTTGCTTTCCTTTTGTTACTATTTGTACTAGGAAAGTTTGCTTGGAAGCCAATCTTAGCCGGTCTTAAAGAAAGAGAAGAAACAATTGAAGGTGCTCTTAAATCTGCTGAACAAGCTAAAGAAGAGATGCAAGCGCTTCAGGCAGATAACGAAAAGTTATTAGCTGAAGCAAGAGCAGAAAGAGATAGCCTTTTGAAAGAAGCTGTTGCAGCTGCTAATAAAATTAAAGAAGATGCTAAAGCTGAAACTTCTAAGATCACTGCAAAGATGGTTGAAGATGCAAAAGCGAGCATTGAGAATGAAAAGAGAGCGGCCTTGGCTGATGTGAAAACCCAGGTTGCTGCCCTTTCACTAGATATCACAGAAAAAGTATTACGTACGCAATTGGGCGAAAAGAAAGCTCAGGAAACATTGGTTGACGAGTACGTAAAGGATTTGAACTTAAATTAATTCTGACGAATGTCTGAATATAGAATTGCTTCCAGATATGCCAAGTCTTTGCTCGACCTAGCCGTTGAGAAAAAGCAGTTGGAAGAGGTGAATAAGGATATGCTCATGTTCTTTGAAACTGTAAAAGAGAACAGAGATTTGTTGTTAATGCTAAAGAGTCCAATCATTACGCATGACAAGAAATTGGCCATTCTGAATAAGTTGTTTGCTGGTAAAGTAAATGACCTAACGATGGCAATTTTTCAGATCCTTACCAAGAAACACAGAGAGGCATATTTGGCACAGATTGCTACTGAATTCCATCATCAATACAATGTGAAGAAAGGAATTGAAGAGGCAACGGTAACTACTACTTTCCCATTATCGGCTGCTCTTAGAAAAGAGTTTGAAGCAGTAGTTAAAAAGATAACACATAAAAATGTAGAGCTAACTGAAAAGGTAGATGATTCACTTATTGGTGGATTTATCTTGAAAATCGGAGACAGACAGATTGACGATTCTGTAAGCTCAAAATTACAAGCACTTAGAGTGGAGTTCACTAAGAACCACTACGAAAAGGCTTTTTAAAAAGAACTATAACATTAACTGTAATATAAAATGGCAGATGTAAGACCTGATGAGGTTTCAGCGATCTTAAGAGAGCAACTCTCAAACTTTAAATCAGAGGCTGAACTAGAAGAAGTAGGTACTGTACTTCAAGTAGGTGATGGTGTAGCTAGAATCTACGGACTTTCAAAAGCACAGTCTGGTGAGCTTTTAGAGTTCGAAAACGGATTGAATGCACTAGTACTTAACCTTGAAGAAGACAATGTAGGTGCTGTACTTCTAGGTGATTCAGCAGATGTTAAAGAAGGTGACACTGTAAAGAGAACTGGTCGTATCGCATCTATCAAGGCTGGTGAAGGCATGGTAGGTAGAGTAGTAGATACGCTTGGTAATCCAATTGATGGTAAAGGACCAATCGAAGGCGAAACGTTTGAGATGCCTATCGAGCGTAAAGCTCCTGGTGTAATCTACCGTCAGCCGGTAAACGAGCCGCTTCAAACTGGTATTAAAGCGATTGACTCTATGATTCCAATCGGTAGAGGTCAGCGTGAGTTAGTAATTGGTGACCGTCAGACTGGTAAAACAGCCGTAGTTATCGATACTATCATTAACCAGAGAGAATTCTACGAAGCTGGTGAGCCGGTATTCTGTATTTATGTTGCAGTAGGACAAAAAGCTTCTACAGTTGCTGGTGTGGTAGCAGCCCTTGAAAAAGGTGGTGCCATGGATTACACAGTAGTTGTTGCTGCTTCTGCTGCTGACCCTGCTCCAATGCAGTTCTTTGCGCCATTTACTGGTGCTGCTATTGGTGAGTACTTCAGAGATACGGGACGTCCTGCTCTTGTAATCTATGATGACCTTTCTAAGCAAGCTGTAGCATATCGTGAGGTATCTCTTCTACTAAGAAGACCTCCGGGACGTGAAGCTTATCCAGGGGATGTATTCTATTTGCACTCAAGACTGTTAGAAAGAGCTGCTAAGTTGAATGACAACGATGATATTGCAGCAGCAATGAACGATCTTCCTCCTTCTCTTCAAGGCAAAGTAAAAGGTGGTGGTTCATTAACTGCACTTCCAATTATTGAAACACAAGCAGGTGACGTTTCTGCCTATATCCCTACTAATGTGATTTCAATTACTGATGGACAAATCTTCTTGGAAACTAACCTATTTAATTCAGGTGTGAGACCAGCGATTAACGTGGGTATCTCAGTATCTAGGGTAGGTGGATCTGCTCAGATTAAATCAATGAAAAAAGTAGCAGGTACATTAAAGCTTGACCAAGCACAGTTCCGTGAGCTAGAAGCTTTCGCGAAGTTTGGTTCTGACCTTGATGCAGCTACTCAATTGACTATCGATAGAGGTAGAAAAAACCAAGAAGTATTGAAGCAAGGTCAGTTTGCACCGGTTCCTGTTGAGGAGCAAGTAGCCATCATCTACGCTTCTACTAAAGGTTTAATTGATAAAGTTCCTGTAGAGAAAGTGAAAGAGTTCGAAACTGAATTCTTAACTGTTCTAAGATCTAGCCATGCTGATGCGTTAAACACGCTGAAAGCGGGTAAACTAGATGCTAGCGCAACTGACGTTTTGGTTAAAGTTGCAGCGGATCTTTCATCAAAATATTAATTAAAACACGGGCTTCGGTCCAATGAATAATAGCTTATGCCAAGCTTAAAGGAAGTAAAAGAAAGGATTAAATCGGTTAGCTCAACGCAGCAAATCACCAAAGCCATGAAAATGGTTGCGGCTGCTAAGCTGAGAAGAGCACAAGATCGTATCGTCCAATTACGCCCTTACTCTGAAAAGCTTACAGGATTATTAGCCAATGTTTCTTCAGGTAATACTGAAGAGGGAATGGATACCTATTCTGAAGTAAGAGATATTAAGAAAGTGTTGTTCGTTGCTGTGACTTCAGATAGAGGTCTTTGTGGAGCATTCAACTCAAATATCTTTAAAGCAGTAAGAGCAGCCATGGAGTCTGAAGAATATGCAGGTGCTGCATTCGATGTACTTCCACTGGGTAAGAAAGCATTCGATTTCTACAGAAAGAGAGATTTTAATGCAGTTAACGATTACTATGAAGTATTCGGTAACCTATCTTTCGATGCAGTGAGAGAAGCCGCAGAGTTTGCCATGAATGGATTTGAGCATGGAGACTACGATAAAGTGGTGCTTTGTTACAATGAATTCAAAAATGTGGCTACCCAGATTGTAAGAACAGAACAGTTCTTACCAATTGTTGAGAGTGAGCAAGAAGATGCAGATACTAACACGGACTACATCTATGAGCCTTCTCAAGACTTTATTGTTGAGGAGCTAATTCCTAAGTCTTTGAAGATTCAATTTTACAAAGCTGTTTTGGAATCTAATGCTTCTGAGCATGGTGCTCGAATGACTGCAATGGGTAAAGCAACAGATAATGCTGGTGAGTTATTGAAAGAGTTGAAATTGACTTATAACAGAACGCGTCAGGCGGCAATTACCAAAGAGATTCTTGAGATCGTTGGTGGTGCTGAGGCTTTGGCTGCAGATAGTTAAGAATAATAGCAAAAACTATAAATTGAACCCTGATCAGTCTCTGGTCAGGGTTTTTTGTTGCCATGAATAAAGCACTTCAATTCATTCAAAATCTAAGCTTAGACATTACGATTGGCTCAGTGGTAATGACCCTTTTTGTAGGTGAAATTCTAGAAGTAAAGGTTACCTTGAACATGGCATTTGGTTTAGCAATAGCTATTTGGCTAATCTATACTGCGGATCATTTACTTGATGCTTACAAGTCGAAGGGGAGTGTAACTAATCCAAGACACGCCTTCCATAGTAAGTACTTCAAATTTATTATCTCTATTGCGCTGCTCGTCTTTTCATTGGGGCTAGTAAACCTAACCCAACTACCGGAAAGTACTATTTGGATAGGAGGTATTCTGGCGTTGATAAGCTTAGTCTATCTGCTCTACTCTTACTTCTCAAAAAAGGCGATTAATAAAGAACTCTTTGCGGCTATTGTATATGCTGTTGGTATTTGTGTGGCACCTCTTAGCTTATTGGATGAAATAGGAATCGAGAGTATCAGCTTAATGATCATTCTATCATTGGTGGCTTACGGCAATTTGTTAATCATTTCGGTTTTTGAAGAAAAGCTAGACCGTAATGATAAGGTGAAGTCTGTAGCTATAAGAAAAGAAACCAGTGGTACTCTTAAACTCATTCATGTAGTATTGATATTGGCCTTTATTAGTTCAGTAATAATGCTGATAACAAATGGTCTGGATCATGCTTACACCTTGTTAATAGTCATGATTGCGGTACTTTTCTTGACCATTAGATATAGGTCGAATTTTATAAATCAATACCGTCTCATTTGTGATGGTATTTTTCTCATTCCACTCATTTATCTGTTTTGAAAAACGATTTTGACCGTGTAGCTAAATTTTATCAACACTTATCTCATCTTGTGTTTGGTAATGCTTTGATTGAGGCTCAAGTTTTTAATCTGGGTAACATAAAAGCTGGTGACCAGATACTCTGGGTAGGAGGTGGAAATGGTGAGTTGTTTGACTTTTTTCCTCGGGTGACTGATCTAAAAATTGATTTTGTTGAGCGCTCTGAAGAGATGCTGAGATTAGCGCAAAACAGGTCAATTAATCTTGATGTAAACTTCATCAAAAATGACATTCTAGATCATGAAGGGCAATATGATGTTGTAATCGCTAACTTCTTTTTGGATTGTTTTAGCAAGGATTCTATGCTTTCGATACTCGATCATTTGAAATCTCTGCTGAAATCAGAAGCGATTTTACTAGTTACAGATTTTGATGTTCCCAGTTCAAAGAAAGACCGTTTACTGCTTTGGGTAATGCACAAGTTCTTTGGTCACTTTTCTAATCTCGAAGCGCAATCTTTATTACCCATAAGTAACTTGATCACCAATAATGGATTTGAGATTAAGGAATTAAAACAGTGGAAAAGCCCGACCGTCTTTAGTGCAAAATATATGCTAGCGAACTAGTACTTTAAAGGTATACTCCTTGCCTTCAGACAGCAGTATTTTGATTATTGTTATTCCTCTCTTCATTTTCTGTGTCGGAATATCTATTTGATTGTTCATTGGATCGAGTCTTATCGATTGACTGAAACTCACTCTTCCATTTAAATCAAATACTCTAATCAACCCTTCTTGAACTTCAGTTAAATTGTGTCTGAGCTTCAGAATCTGTCCTGCCATAATTGGGTTAGGGAAAACTTCAATACGCACCTCTTTTGATCGTTCTACATATACAGAGCGAACCTCAGAGTAGTCAAATTCACCACTAAAGTCAGTCTGTTTTAATCTATAGAAGGAGAAACCGTTTAATGGGTTGGTATCTATGTAACGATAATTCACAAGGTTCTGACTTGTTCCGGCACCATCAAGATTTGCTATAGGTTCAAAGTCAATACCATTTGAACTTCTTTCTATAGTCCAGAATGCGTTGTTTTCTTCTGAGATGGTTGACCAAACTAATGATACTAAATCATTTTGGACTAGCGCATCAAAACTCAGTAACTCTACAGGTAATGCTGCTCGTTCTATTGATCCTAGCGTATAATACTGACCGCTTGTGAAATTGACGTTGAAGGTTACTGTATTATCGGTACCATTGAAGGAGGCCGGTTCTATAAGCGTGGCATTAGTTCTAAAATCTCCATCATCATCAACGAGTAATCGCAATTGGCCCAAGTTATTAGTTCCTACACCTAGAGGTCCTGTAATGTTGGCCATATCATAAGTGAGTTCAATGGTGCCTACTGTACCTGTCTCTTGAACCCGCCATTCTCTATTGAGCCTGCTGTTGATACCTGGAGGTCTTTCTGTATTTCCTTCTCTTTCTAACACGGCATTATCATTACCAGAGAGTAAATAGGCATCGTTTTCAGTAAACCCTCCCGAGATATTAAAGGTTATTATGGCATCGGAGTTTTCACTTTTAGATTGAGTTTGATTTAAACAGGAGAGGTCATCTCTCGCGATACCGAAAATGTCATTATAGTAAGTTATGCCTTGGTTATCTATATCCCATACCGGTGCACCGTCTGCTGCGAGGTAATCTTCTGCAGCTTCAGAGAGGGCCGATACATTTCGAGTTAATCCATACTTTATAGACAAATAACTTTCTACTCTGGCTTGCTCTGTTTCTGAAAGCGGACTGCTAAATACAATGGTTTCCGCAATATCACCTGCGAATTGCGCTTGAATATCTGTAGTAACGGAATGGTTACCAATTCCAAATCCTACTGAGCTTGCAACTGACGCATTGCCGGTACCCGTTGTAATGTTCTCTGAATCTACAAATATGGTTAGTGCTGTACCATTTTTTACCGAGGTGGCAATATGGATTTGATTATCATTATAGAGTGTTCCATTTATGTCTGTCTGAGCCTCAAAGCCATTGTCAGAGTCTGCATCCAGCCATAAGGTACCATTTTGCATTCCCATTGAGAAATCACTGGTACCAGCGTCTCTTGCGCTTATAAGTACAGGTGAGTTTAATACATCTTCATCCGTTCCTTGAGATTGACCTGTTTTAAAGACTGAAATAATGCTAAAGTCAGTATCAATATCTGTTGTTGACGGGTTAGTTCTGAAATATGAATTGTTCGTTGAATTCGCATCAGTAAATCTAGCAATGGGATTAAAGTTAAATTCATTGGCTTCGAATGTAGGTTCAATCGCTGAATTCCCACCTCCTAGATCAACTTCTTCAGCATCTCTAGCATTAAAGCTTTGGTCACCCCACTCTAGAATGTCTTGTCCGTCTGTGGCAAGTGTTGTGCCCGAATTATCGGAGTAGGCTTCTAGGTCGCC
This sequence comes from Roseivirga sp. UBA6052, assembly GCA_002427755.1. GTDB lineage: Bacteria > Bacteroidota > Bacteroidia > Cytophagales > Cyclobacteriaceae > Roseivirga. Next base: position 563,432 of record DIYO01000009.1, on the reverse strand, counting down.
TCTGAACCAAGCTGAAAGGTTCGTATTAACTCCTCCAGGACCACAGATTTCCACTCCTGTTCCAATAGTAAAATATTGGCCGTCCTCAATGTCTATTCCTGAGAACGATAGTACATCTCCATTAAAAGTTCCACCTGTAATAATAATGGCATTGGCCATATCTGGTGATCCTGCGTTAGGGCTGATTAAGAGAGAATACACCGATGCATCGCCTGTTGTATAGCCTAAACCGGCTAGGTCAAATTGTAATTCTGTAGCGCCAACGTTACCTGTGTCATCTGCTCGCCATATACGGGCCATTCTTGATGAAATGGTTGGAGGCTGGTCATTTGTTACATTATCTCCTTGCAATGTAGATGCATTGTCATTACCCCAGATAAAGTAATCACCATTTTCGGTAAATGAATTTACATTCTCTGCATTACTGTTAGCAACCGAACCAAGACCAACCGTTAAAATATCATCGGAATTAGCCGAAGAAGACTGTTTTTGACTAAAACATCCATCATCGTCTCTTCCTATACCAGCCACATCATTATGATATGAACTATAATCTGAGGCATCCCAAATATTGGTGCCATCTGCTCTTATGTAATCTCCATTTGTTCCTCCACCCGTATTGCTTAAAGTAATGCCATACTTAATGGCGAGATATGATGCTACTCTTTCTCTTTCAGCTATGGATAAAGCACTGCTAAATACTATGGTTTCTGAAATCGTTCCATTTAAATAATCTTGAGTACCTGTACCAGCTCCATCTGGAGAAGCTCCTAGGTATAACTCATCAACTGTATTGAGCGCACTAGCCGGTTTTGTTTGAGATGTTGATGGTGTTAGGTTTAAGAAATAGTCATAGTTGGTAGCATCGGTAAAGGCGGTATGGATAAAAGGCACATCGTTTGTGATTGTTCTTGAAATGCTATTATTGCCACTGTTCCAACCATGTCTGAAGTATTGAGTTTCAGTATCTGAATTATTCCTTGTAATCCCCCAGCCATCTGCCCAGTTATAAGTTCCAGTCTTTACAATAAATGGAGCATATGATCCAGACCCTGTACTTAATGTTCCAATTACAAAAACAGCATGTTCTTCAGTATCTAAATTAGCATCATTGGCAATCGTTAAGAACTCTGAGTTACTGGCATCAAAGTTTATTGAAGGGTTAAAGTTATTGTTGATACTATTGAAGTTTGGAGAGGTACCTGAAGAAGCATCATTTCCATTTCCCGATTGGTCTATCCAAGAGGTGATAGGGTCACCATTTGTAGTTGTATTGGTACCTGCGTCAGCCCTTAGCCAAAGTTGAATATTCGTTTGGACACCACCCGGTGCACAATTAGTTCTTGCTGTACCGATTGTAAAGAATTGACCATCGGTTAAGTCTATATTGTTAAATGTAAGAATGTTATTCACAAGAGAAGCCGCTGGTGTAGTAGAACCAGATGCCATCGTTGTGGTATTAGAAACAATCAAATTGAAATCACTTACATTGGTGCTATAACCTAAGCCAGTTAAATCAAACTGAATGGTAGTTGCTCCAACTGTTCCATTCTCTTCAACTCTCCAGATTCGTTGCATTCTTTCGGTTACAATACCCGGCACGTCTAAGGTATTTGCATTGCTTTGTTGCGCGTCTACACCATCATCACCCCAGACTAAAAAATCTAGGTCACTCGTAAAGGTGTTTGGATTTGCGGCATTACTGGCTTCAATCGAACCTAGACCCATAGTTACAATTGCACCCGAGTTTTGGCTTGTAGATTGTTTTTGAATAAGACATGAAGTATCGTCTCTACCTATACCTGCTATGTCGTTACTATAATTGAGGCTTCCTCCAGCACCCTCATTATTAGTAGCATCAAATAGCAGGGTAGATCCATCTGAAGCGACATAGTTTCTTGGTGAGGCTTGATCCAAGGTGATACCATATTTTAGGGCTAGGTATGACTCTATACGGTTGTTTTCGGTATCTGTTGGTCTAACGGAATAAGATATTACTTCAGATATTTTGCCATCGAAGAAGAAGTTAACATTAAACTGGTTTGGATTTTCAAACCTGCCAAGCTCAAATTCTTCATTTGTGAATTGCAGGGTATTAGAGCCTATAAAGTCTGTATTGTCAACAAGCAATCCATTCTGAGAAATATTAGATTCTGTTGCCCCTGCATTGTCTCTGACATGAAATAATAAAGGAATACCAGAATCTATTTGCTTCGATGCATTAGCCTCCCCTCTGACATAAGAGGTTGGATTGAACCCAACAAGATGAGTAACCACCTCATTTGTTAATCCACCACCTGATACATCTCCAAGCACAAAACCTCCTACATTTTCTGTTGCTCCTGAAGAAGAGACATCATACCCAATCGGAACTTGGCCCGCAGTTGCTTGCGTAATATTATCATCTGGGTTTATTACTATATAAAAGCCTACAGAATGAAGTCCAGCCGAACCTTCCATAAACTCCGTTGCACCATCAAAATCTAATGCCGGATTAAAATTGATATTGCTTGCCGTGTAGGTTGGGGCAGTTCCGCCAGTAGCGGTTATGGTATTGTTCATGGTTTGGTCAGACCAACTGGTTACCTCCACACCTTCGGAAGTTGAACTAGTTCCTTCATCGGCTCTAAGCCAAACTGCTAGATTTGTTTCAATCCCTCCAGGAGAACAAACCACTTGTGAGGTTGCCAAAGTAAAGTACTGCCCGTCATCTAAGTCTATACCGCTGAAGGTCAAAACATCTCCATTGAATACTCCACCAGTAACCACGGTAGCATTTGAGAAATCCGGATCATTGTTAGCACCGTTCAAGCTTACGGCATTGCCTGCAATTAAAAGAGAAAAGTCGTTGGCATTACTACTTAAACCTAGACTAGCGAGATCAAATGATACAGAAGTGGTAAGCACTTCGTTGGTTTCAGATACTCTCCAAGCCCTCTGCAATCTTTCATCTACTTCCGCAGGGGTAGAGAAGCTACCTCCTGACGAAACGGCTGTCAGTGGGTTATCATTGTTACCCCAAATCAGCCAAGTATTATCAGTACTAATGGTACTTCCTCTATCTATAATTACAATTCCATCATCGGTGTCGCCCGGAGTATCTCTTTCGCTTCTTGATTGTGGCTGATCAAGCTCTGAAGCATCATCCCTACCTATACCCGCGATATCGTGGTTAAATTCTAAAAAGCCCCCAATGGAAGCGTTATTCGTGGCATCAAAAATTACATCACCATTTGAGTTGAAATAATTGAGCGGAGAAGATTGATCTAGGGTTATCCCATATTTAATAGCTAAGTAGCTTTCAATTCTATTCCTTTGAGAAAGTAGAAAAGCTGCCGGTTCGTTGCAGTAAATAAACTCTGAAATTTCGCCATCGAAAGAAACTGTAGGTAGTGTGGTTTCAGTCCCTCCTGCCCCGTTCGAGTATATAGTGGCATTCACTTCATCTCCTAAACCTATGTCGGCACCATGATTATACAGTAAACCTACACTTGGTATAGTACCAATGAGACTTCCATTGATGTAGCACCTTATTACTCCACTTAGATCGTCAACTAGATCGTCATCACCATCATATTCAAATGTTGCTATATATTCTGAATCCGTTGCAATACCGACACTTGCAAAGTTGTACCCCCAAGGTGCACCAAAGCCATCACCAGCATTAAGGTTCCACCCTGAGAAAAATATTGAACTTCCGCTAATGTAGATGTTTAAGCCTCTGGTATCTCCTCCTTGTTCATATAAGACTTGCTTGGTTGTGATGTCGTCACCCGTTCTGAAAGCAAAGTTAAAGCTCTTTCTGTCCCATGGCCCGTTTGTAATATTAAAGTCACCGCTATCTTCAATTCTGAGCGCAGAATTTGCCACAGATCCAAAATCTACCGTAGGATTAAAATTAATGGAACTATTGGTACTTCTGAAGACTGGGTTAGGTTCACCATTATTAGATGTCTCGGCATCATTATTACCTAACCATTGATCATCCCACAGCGTAACATTGTCTCCATCTACCGATGTATTTACTCCTTCATTAGCCTTTAGCCAAGTGGCCAAGGCTGCTTTATATCCTCCGGGTCCTTTTGTTTCTACAAGATTATCGTCACTTGATACTGCGGTAGACACACCAGCAATAAGGTCCATTCCTGAGTCACTTGAGAGGGTAGTGTTTGGGTAAGAACTGATATCTGTGAGTGTCACTCCTCCAGCCACGGTACCAGGCCCACTGGTTAGAGCAGAACCAGAGACATATCCATTTACAACATCTGCAGCAAATATTGAGTAACCAAACACACTCTGATTGGCAGAGATGCCAAGCTCAGTAAATGAAAGAGCCATGCCTTCAACATTTTGCGAACCTATGTCAAGTAATGGAATTGGGTTTGTGCCTGCTGTTTCTCTCCTAAGTACAGTGAATTGTGGGACAGTATAAGCCACTCCACCTGTCCAAAAGTTTTCACCGATTCCTATGAGTGTTCCGTAGGAAGCTGGTGTACCATCAGGATTTAGAGATGTAATTGCCGCCACGGCAACATTATCGTTTCCTGCTCTTTCGAGGATTGGAAAGACAGCATTAGCGGGAGTAGAGGTTTGAATTCCTTGAAACCAAATGACATCTACACGTTCTGTTTCAACTTGGATTGATCCACTCGCCAAGTCATCTACATTTACGAGAATGTTGTCATAGCCAGCGTTAACGGCCAATGTTTGGTAAATGGCATCAGCGTCAGATGCTGCAGCTGGTGCAAAATTGATGATATCATTGGTTGGAGGAGTATTGTCAACAATAGATAAGTGCTCGTACCAGATATTTACCAGCCGATCTGAAGGTACTCTTCGATTTAGTACAAGTGTGTCCGGTAAAATAAATCTATCATACGTTGTTCCACCAACATTATATGATGTGATACGAATATCATTCCCCTGAGCATAATTAAGAGTAAATGTTTCACCTCTATCATCAAATAGACTATTGCTGGCATCACTAGGAGCTACAACGATATTCTGAGAGGTATTACCTGAAAAAGTGGTTGTTGTAAATGAGGTAATAGGAGTTTGTGCTTGTAAAATATGCGTATAACATATTACAAGCAGTATCAGGGCAGATACTATGAGTCTCCTAGTGTTTAGCAATCCAGTATTTAGGTGTGAGCCTTTCGACTCAGCCTTCTATTTAACAATTTTTATTCGACTCCTAATTAAGAAGTCAATCAACTTTACATTAACAAAATGTTGGTTAAGCAGATCAGCGTTGTGGTGAACGTGCTGAAAAAAATGTGCCAAATCTTAGGTTGGGTTATTGGGTGCGAATAACTTACAAATTGACTGATTTTCAAAAATATGGAGGTTGTTTTTATTCTCATTTTGAGAATAAATTCTAAAATAGGAATGGAGACTTTACTTTATAATAACTTTTTGCGCTATGCTCCTTGAGCCTTCGGTTCTAATTCTCAATATATAAAGCCCTTTCTGCAGCTGGTCAATTGGAATCTCTTTTTCTCTATCGTTTGTGCTCAAGGCCTGCTTTACGATGACTCTTCCATGTATATCAATCAGATACAAGATCTGACCCCGAGTGTTTTGTGGCAGCTGCCAATTCACTTTAAGTACCTCATTGTTCGACACAGGGTTTGGAGAAACAGAAAGTCTTAGCTTTGTTTTATCTTCTACTAGAGCAGATTTAACTGGAGAATAACTAAATGAGCCATCAATATCGGTTTGTTTAATTCTATAGAAGTTAAAACCAATTTGAGGGTTGGTATCCCAATACTGGTAATTCTGTATTTCTGAAGTAGTCCCTGCACCATCTAAGTTTGACAATACTTCATAATTAACACCATCTAGACTTCTTTCAACACTGTAGAAAGCATTGTTCTCTTCTGAGGCAGTTACCCAATTCAGTAATACTTCACCCTGAACTTCTTGTACGTTAAAGTCAATCAGCTCAACAGGAAGCGCATCATTTTCAAAAGAGCCTAGCGTAAAGTACTCTCCATCGGCAAAGTCTACATCAAAAGTAATGATGTCATTTTCTGAGTCGATTGTTGTTGGGGCTATGATGGTCACACCAGCACTGAAATCACTATCAGGAGTACCTTGGCCATCATCATCTAAGAGTAATCTTACTTGGTTTAAGTTGTTGGTTCCGACACCCGTTGGACCTTCAATTAAGGATAGATCAAAGCTCAAAGTAACGGTGCCTACGGTTCCTGCTTCCTGTACATACCACTCTCTATTCAAGCGGCTATTAATGCTTTCAGGTCGTTCAAAGTTTCTAATCTTATACAAGTCTGCATTATCATTTCCCCAAAGAAGCCATGAGTCATCAGCACTAAAGGAGCCAATTTCCATAGTGACAAGGGCATCATCATTTTCACTTTTAGACTTTATTTGATTCAAGCAAGAACCATCATCGCGCCCAATGCCAGCTATATCTGAGTTGAATGCCGTAACAGAGAAGTCCCAAATTTCTCCACCGTCAGACGCAAAATAGTCTCTCTCATCGGTTGATGGAGTCGAGACATCATCGGTAGCATTTCTCGTTATACCATATTTTACGGCTAAATATGATTCTATTTGCTGTCTCTCTGTTGGAGTAATACTGTCTGCATATACTATTGCTTCTGCAATTTGGCCGTTGAATTGACCGTTTTGAGTCGCATCACTTCCACTTGATGGTCCTAGGTTTCCGATAGCAAACCCTGCTGGACTTGATAAGGCAGTAGCTGATGAACTACCACTTGCCACATTAGCACTATTCACATATAACTGGACAGTTCCGTTAGCCGATTGGCCTCTTGTACCCGTGAGCACATAAGGTTCTAAATCATTGTAGGTTGTACCGTCTGGGCTTCTAGCATTTAAGCTACTATTATTATCCGCATTCATATGTACCCTGCCTTCTGAAATTCCTAGACCATAGTCTGTGGTAGTTGTATTTTCTCCAGCACCTATGATGGTTGGCGCTTGCTCAAAGTCTGAGTCAGAGCCTCCTGCTTGTCCTGTTCTAAAGACTGCTATCATTGATAGGTTTCCAGAAACAGAGTTACTTGTGTTGCTCATGAATGCTCCGTTCGTTCCACCAGGGGAAGTAAATTCTATTGAAGGGTTGAAGTTAATATCAGACTCGGTGTAGGTTGGGTTAGTAGGAGAGGCCCCACCTAAATTGTCTTCACTTAAATTACTTGCACTACTACTTTGATCGTTCCAAGTATTTATTTCAGCCCCGTTTGTCGTACTTCCAGTTCCTTGATCAGCTTTTAGCCAAAGCGATAAATCTGCAGTAACACCTCCAGGTCCACAGCTAGTTCTTTCAATGCCTAATGTAAAGTAATCTCCATCGGCAAAGTCTATACCGTCAAAGGTAATCACGTTTCCTTCGAAAGAGCCGCCACCTGTCGTAGTTGCACTACTGAGATCTGAATTTTGAGAAATGATCAGTTGGTAATCTGTTGCATTAGTAGAAGGATAACCAAGTCCTGTAAGATCAAATGATATTTCTGTGTTGCCTACAGTTCCTGTTTCATCTACTCTCCAAATTCTTGTCATTCGCTTGGTAACTGTGCCGATGCCCGAGACATCAGTGATATCAGCCCCATCACCATTGTCGACTCCATTGCCATAGATGGCAGCTGCATTGTCGTTACCCCAAACTAAGAATGACTCGTCTGCTGTAAATGAGTTACTGTTTGCAGCATTTGTTGATGCTATATCTTCAAGACCAATAGTAACTATAGCATCCGAGTTGACACTTTTGGACTGTTTTTGATCAAGACAAGAATCATCATCTCGACCAATACCTGCAATATCGTTATTGTGCGAAGAGTTATCGGTTGCATTCCAAATGGTTGCGCTAGATGAGTTTAAGTAATTGAGACTACCTGCAGAACGTGTAATGCCATATTTGATAGATAAGTACGATTCTATTCTATTGCTCTCATCAGCTGTTAAAACCTCGTTATATGAGATTACCTCTGCAATTTTACCATCAAAGTAGAAGGCATCTCCAAAATCCCCTTGGTTTTCTAAACTAGCAAGTGAGTATTCTTGGTTCTCTGCATCTAAAAAGCCACCGGACGAAGTAACCGTTGAAGAAGTACCATTTTGAGCCAATGTATAGGCGGTTGGCGTTGTGGCATCATTTTCCATTACCTCAAAATAGTTTGGAACATCCGCTGCAAAATAATCGGCAGTGGCATCATTTAAATAAGAAATATGTGGTGAACCAAAGAAGCCTTCTATATGGCCATAAACTTCGTTAGGTGCACTGGTGCTTGGATCTTGGTCAAGAGCATTTCCAAAAAAGAATGAGCCAAATCTATTGGTTATTCCTGTGGTAATGTCAAAACTTAAAACAGCATCTACTGTAGAACTAGAACTAGTATTGGCATCTGGTACCACAACTAAGTAATAGGCATTACTATAGAAGCCTGCCGATCCTTCCAAGGTTTCACTATCACTTTGATCAAAATTTAATGAAGGATTAAAGTTGATCGAGTTTTCTACATAAGTTGGTGGACTTTCAGAGCCCACACCCGTTGCAGTGGCATCATTACTAAATGCACGGTCTTCCCAAGTGGTAACTTCTGCACCATTAGTAGTAGAATTTGGACCAAAGTCCGCTTTGAGCCAAAGATTTAAATGATCAGCCAGGGCTACACCTCCTGGGCCACATGTTGAGAATGCAGTTGCAATCGTAAAGTATTGACCGTTCTCGAGATTGACGTTACTAAATGTCAGGTCGTTACCATCTAATGCTCCTCCCGTGACAATAGTCGCACTTGTAAATACCCCGTTGGAAGAATTATCAGCAATAAGTAACGAATAGTCTGAAGCGGTAGGAGAACCCGTAACGCTAATTTGGCTGAGATCAAAGGTCAGGTTATTCAAACCTGTTTCTCCCGTTTCTGCAGCTCTCCAAACCTTTTTTACTCTCCTGGCAATGGTAGAAGGCTTGTCTGAGGTTTCGGAATCGTCTCTTGCTCCACCGTCATTACCCCAAAGCAAGAAGTTATTATCACTAGTAAAGGCTGTGGTTCTTTCCACCGTTAAGATGGAGGCATCATTTTCACTTTTAGATTTTAATTGAACGAATTCAGACCCATCATCTCTCGCTATACCAGCAATGTTTCTATTGTATTCTAAGTACCCTCCAATAGATGCATTATTGGTAGCATCAAAAATTACACTACCCTGAGAATTTACATAGTTAATAGGGCTCTGCTGATTTAGTGTAATACCATATTTTACAGCAAGATAACTTTCAATTCTGTTTCTTTGGGTAAGAAGGAAACTCGAAGGCTCATTACAATAGATGAATTCTGAAATTTCGCCTTTGAAGGAATTAGAAGAAGAGCTTTCACCATCTCCATATTGAATGTTGCCATCACTACGCCCTAGCTCTATACCGGAGTTATGATCGTACAAACGCCCTACACCTGCAATTGATCCAAAACTCACCCCATTTTTATATGCCGTTAAGGTACCGGAAGATGAATCGTCTCCTGCTAATTCTAATGTAATGATGTACTCTTTGTTGTTACTTATACTATCCGATATGGTGGTAATGTTCGTTCCATTATTCCAGGGAGCACCTGTGCCATCTGCATTACGGTTCCATGAAGACACATAGACATCATACTGTGTTTCTGATGCTCGTTCTTGTAAATACACGATCAGGCCTCTGAGTTGGTCACCTTGCTCGTATATCACTTGTTTTTCCTGATCTGTATTCGTTTCGTCTGTTCTGAAAGCAATGTTTATTCCTTTATTTCTATAAAAAGTGGCATCATCGAATGCTTCGTTACTTGGGGTAGAAAGACCTCTGTTATCAGAGTTAAAGTCAACGGTTTCATTAAAATTGATTGAGCTTGAGGTAGAGCGATAGGTAGGTGCAGAAGCTGAGATTGTAGTAAAGTCGTGATCACCAATCCAGTGATCTTGCCAATCTGTTACCTCGCCTCCTTCAGAAGAAGTGGTTACATCAGCAGTTTCATTTGCTTTTAACCAAGTAGTTAAAGCTGCTTTATATCCACCTGGGCCAGAGGAAGGGGTAAGGCAATTGTCAGATGAAACAGCTGCTGTTACACCGGCTACAAGATCTAACCCAGATACCGATGCTGCGGTGGTGGTTGGATAAGTAGTTATGTCTGTTAGATCTACTCCAGAGGCAAGTGTAAGCGGTGAGGCCGTGATATCCTGCACGATATCTGAAGCAAAAATTGAATACCCGTACACTGTTTGGTTAGCACTTATGTTCAAGTCGGTGAATGAAACTGCAACACCTTGCACGATCTGCGCAGGTTGAAAGGTTGAAGCAGGAGGTGTTTGGACAAGAGGGTCGGGAATGAACGTTCCAATGTTTGCCAATGGTAATGGTTCTACTCCTACTGTTTGTCTTCTTAGAATTAAAAAGTTGTCAAAAGATACTCCTGCACCAGGCCAGTCTGAATCTTGAATCGCTACTAAATCGCTAAATCCGTCAGGATTACCTTGTGCATCTAAAGAGGTAATAGCTGCCACAACTACTTCATCATTTCCACCTCTTTCCACCACAGGAAATACGGCATTAGCCGGTTCACATGTCACAATTCCGGTATACCATATAATATCAACCCTTTCAGTTTGTGCCTGTATGGTATTAAGTCCTTCATCATCTACATTCACTAGAATGTTGTCATAGCCGGCATTGACACTACGCAACTTGTAGATCAAATCAGCATCTTCAACTTTGCTTGGGGCAAGAGAGATAGAATCAACTTCAAAAGAACCATCGTTTCCTGGGTCTACATCTGTATTGATTTCATACCAGATATTTACGAAACGTTTGCCATCAGTTCTTAAAAGAGCAACTGTATCCGGTGTCAAGAAGTTATTGTATGTAGTACCTCCAATGGTATAACTGCTTACGTTAGCATCGAACCTTTCTCCATAATATAAGTCGTAAGGAAATTCCTTCACTAATTCGTTAATAGCTTGATCTGAAGCATTCTGTGTAACAAGTGTAGTTGTTGGTGTCGCATGTGTAGTATCTATAGCAGTAATACCAGATTGCGCACTTACGGATTGGATATAGCAGGTCAGTGTAACCAAAAAAAGATATTTGGTCAGTACTGTCGATTTAAGTGAAAGAAATTTAAAAAATCGGCACATTGCCCTTGCTCATATACTTGTTAAGAATAACACATGGGTTGAGGTGTAATTCTAATAGTCTAGCAAATGCAGTCTATGATATCTTAGTGGAGGTAATTGTTGCGTACAGCACTATTCTGCGTGCAAGCAGCAATTATAGGTATTTAAGGAAAGGACGTACAATGTCGGTAAAAAATATTAAATATCAAGGAGCAGTATTGGAGAAAGTTGTGAAATCGAATGTAAATTGATAACTGTAGGTACAGCTATACCTATTTAATAATCAGACGTTTGGTTATTGATTGTTGACCATTTACCTGAAGCTTGACAAAGTAGATTCCTGATCTCAGTCCTCTAAGGTCAACATTAGTCGTATTCAATTCATTTTTTATATCCTTCTGAATGATTCGATTTCCTTGAACATCATAGATGGAGACGATAATTGAATTTGATTCAAAAGGGTTAGAAATCTTGAGATTAAGTTGTTGATCTCTTTGAATTGGATTTGGGTATAATTTAAGGTCTAATTCAAACTCACCATTCGATTCCCTGAATATGCTTTTAGTGTCAGTATAGGTGATTTCTCCGCTAAAGTCTTGTTGAGCAATGCGATAAAATGAGAACCCTCTCACCGGATTGTAATCTTTGAATTCATAAAAGTTTAGGTCGTTGCTGTTTCCTGCACCATTCACTACGCCAATGGATTCAAAATCAACTCCATTAACACTTCTTTCTACAGCGAAGAGTTCATTATTTTCTTCAGAGGCAGTGGCCCATGTCAATCTCACGAATTGTGGTTCTGACTTTGCATCGAAAGAGATGAGCTCAACAGGGAGGGCATCATTCTCAATTGAACCTAAGGTATAATAGAATCCTTCACCACTCGTAAAATCATAGTCGAATGATACGGTTTTAGCCACGGCATCTATACTAGTAGGGCTTACCAAAGTAACTCCTGTTGAGAAGTCGTCATCAGTACTCACCATCATTCGAACTAGGTTTAAGTTATTATCTCCTAAAGGCGTGCCGGTTATTCCAGCTAAATCAAAACTCACAGTGACTGTACCTACAATACCTGTTTCTTGGGCTTGCCATTCTCTGTTAAGCCTAGATTTAATTGTTGCCGGCCTTTCACTGTTGTTGATTGCTTCAATAGCGGCATTATCATTACCCCAAACAAAGAAAGCATCGTTATCTGGGAATGATGAGATTTGAATGTCCACGATCGCATCATTGTTCTCACTCTTTGATCTAGTTTGTTCGAAGCACGAAAGGTCATCCCTTCCTATACCTGCAATATCATTGAAGAAGGTGGCTCCACGAGCAGCATAGTCCCATACAATTTCACCATCTGCAGCTACGTAATCTCCTTCATCCACAAGACCATCTATATTTTCATTGACTGCTCCATTACCGTTATTGTTGTTAGACCTTGTGATACCATATTTTAAAGCTAAATAGCTCTCTACTCTCGATTGTTCTAGAGCGGATAATACTCCATTAAATACCAATACCTCAGAAATATTACCTTGGAACTGGGCTTCATTATCATAATCACTTTGATTACCTATGGCCCATGTATCTCTTGAGTCTAGAGCGGTAGCATCTGAAGTTCCTGAGCCTACATTCAAAGAATTTACATAAAGTTCTACCGCACCAGAAGCAGCTTGAACTCTAGTAGCTGTAGCAATATAAGGCTCACTATCGTTGTATGATCCACCACTTCTCGCGGTGAAATCATCATTAGCCCCATTGGCATTTACAATAACTTCTCCTTGGTATACTCCAAGTCCATAATCATCATTTGCACTATTGCTTCCAGCACCAATAAGCGCTGGGGTGTTTTCAAAGTCATTATTGGCACCTGAATTTTGACCGGTTTCGAATACGGCAATCAATGTCATATCCCCACTCACCCCATTAGAAGATGAGCTTGTTTCCATGAAGGAGTTGTTGGTGGTATTTTGATCTGAGAAGAACAATGTTGGGTTGTAGTTGATTTGACGTGTATTGTCATTTTCAAATACTGGTGGAACAGTAGATTCACCACCACCATTTGACTCAGAAGCATTGTATGCAGGTGAGCTTTGGTCGTTCCATTGTTGAACATCATCATTATCTGAGGCAGCTGTGGTTCCCGCATCGGAGAATACTTCTAAGTCGGCTCTCAGCCATAGCTCAATATTGGTATTAACACCACCTGGGCCGCAAGTGGTAAGGGCTGTACCCAAAGCAAAGTACTGACCGTCTGTTAAGTCTACCCCAGTGAAGGAGAGAACACTGCCATTTAAAGTGCCTCCTGCAGTTAGCGATCCTGTAGACATGTCGCCATTACTACCCGGTCCAGCAATAATTAATCTAAAGTCGCTTGCATCTGTGCTGTATCCTAGACCTGTCAGGTCAAATTGAATTTCAGTAGCACCTACATTTCCGGTGTCCTCCACTCTCCATACTCTTGTCATTCTTTCAGATATTGTGGAAGGCACATCCAAAGTCTCGGCACCAGATTGCAAAGTAGACCCATTGTCATGTCCCCATACCAAGAAATCTAGATTATCGTGTAAACCGGTGTTTGACGCATTATCTGTAGCAACTGAACCAAGACCAATCGTCAACACTGTACCATCATCGGCACTCGTACTTTGCTTTTGATTTAGACAGGCAGCATCATCTCTTCCAATACCTGCCATGCCATTATGGTAGGTAGCATAACCATTATTTTCATTCCAAATAATAGTTGTACCATCTGAAGCTACGAGATCACCTTCTTGGACACTTCCGGCACCAATTGTTTCGTTTAATGTTGTATTGTTGTTATTGTCTTGAGGAAGAGTAATTCCATATTTTACACTGAAATAACTATAGATTCGTAGTTTTTCAAGATCGCTAACCGCTCCATTATATACTAGAACTTCACTAATCAGTCCATCGTAATTTGCCACAGTACCGAGGTCTCCCACATAATTGGTCTTAGTTCCTGAAATATCTGTTGTATTAGAATCTGTATTTCTATTGAAATCACTATCTCTTATTTCTTCAATAACTCTTCCAGAACCGTCATATGTTGCTGCTATTAAGAACGGTACATTTGGAGAGTCAAAGGCATTCACTGTTACATCTGTGTCATTAGCCCAATGGGCAATAGTAGCAGCGGTACTACTCCTGTAACCGAAATGTAAGTCTTCATTGCTTGTTCCACCTTCAGATCCTAATACGTAATTAGTCGTAGCATCATCTCTTCGGCCTACACCAAAAAGACTATATCTACCTGTACCTGTTGTCGACTTGATTTCATTTAAATCACCCAGTGAGAGTCTATCTTCGTTGGTTGCATTAAAGTCAACGGTAGGTTGGAAGTTGATATTATCTGTTGCATTATCTCTAAATTCCGGTGCATTGCCATCTTGAGTAGCATCATTACCTGCTGTAGATTGGTCAGTCCAGGTATTTAAGGCAGTTGCATTGGTTGTAGTTGACGTGCCTAGGTCAGGTCTTAGCCACAAGACCATATTTGTATCTACTCCACCAGGGGCACAAAGTTCTGAAGCTACTCCCAGTGTGAAGAACTGCCCATCTGTTAGGTTTACATTTTCAAATGTTAGAACTGTTCCATTGAAAGTACCACCAGTGATTGTTGTACCATTTTCCAAGGAAGTGTTATCGCCACCACTTGCGACAATCAGTTGATAATCTCCTGCATTAGTAGAGTAACCGGGTAGACTTGTTAAATCAAACGAGATATCCGTAGGACCGACATTACCTGTATCTTGGGCTCTCCATATTCTGAGCATTCTTTCGGTTACTGTTCCAGGTGTTCCGAGGCTTGTAATGTTGGCAAAATCAGTGCTCGCCCCATCTGAACCCCAAGTAAAGAAATCTAAATCGTCCTCAAAGGTATTGGCGTTGGCGGCATTATTCGTAGCAATCTCTCCTAAGCCTACAGTTAGAATAGCTCCGGAATTAACAGAACGAGATTGCTTTTGATTCAAGCAAGTATCATCATCCCTTCCAATACCAGCTATATTTTCAGTGAACCCTACGTTATCTACTCTATCAAATATTATGGTGGTACCGTCAGAAGCTACATAATCTCCCTCTTCAACTGATCCAGAAATAGTCTCTCCAGGAGTGCTTCCGTTATTATCATCAGATAAAGTAGTTCCATACTTTATGGCCAAATAGCTTCTTACTTGTTGTTCTTGTAGAGTTGTTAGCGCTTGATTGTAGACAATCACTTCCTGCATATCTCCAAAGAACCTTCTTCCGCTGTTATTACCGAGATTATTCGACTCAGATAATCTTCCAATTGAAACTGGCCCGGCTGCATTCTCATGTGTATCGGCTTCGTCAATACCAGAGTCATCAACATCTATATTTGCTTCACTGATAGGTGTATCACTATCTATTTGTCCATCAACAAACATCGCCTTGTTATCACTAGAACCACCGGTGTCATTTATTTCGGCATCTACTATAAAACTACCTGCGTTTGGAGCAATATTAAAATTATCAACTCCTTCAACCACGATAGTACCTCTATCAGCATATACACCTAAGCCGTAAGCACTGTTTCCATCATTACCAAAGCTTACAACCATCTTCCTATTTCGGTTTCCTCCCGTTAAAATGTTATCGGGTTCAACCGCTGCGAACATATGAATTCCACCATTAGACTCTTCAGCAAAGATGGATTGGTTTCCTAGATTAAAACCTGTCTCATTTGCTCCTGCACCAAAATTTAATCCAGGATTAAAGTTTACATCAGTTTCTACCCAAGTTGGTCTATTGCCAATGTTAGTTCCTTGTGTTGCATCGAAATTATTTCTGCTTTGATCCCCCCAATAATCTACTTCATTACCGTCAGTTGCTATGGTTGTACCCGTAGGTTCGTTATACGTTTCTGCATCTGCTTTGAGCCAAAGAGAGAGGCCATCTTGAACATTACCGGGCGTACAAATAAAGAACTGGGTACCTAAAGTGAAATATTGGCCATCACTTAAGTCCACATTGCTAAATGTGATTACACTTCCGTTGAATGTTCCACCTGTAAGAACTGTGGCATTAGTAAAGTCACCATTTGAAGAATTACTGGCTACTAGCAATGAGAAATCGCTAGGTTCAGTTCCCAACGCTGGCAATGAAGTTAGGTCGAAGGAGATGTCTGTGACGCCCATTGAATTCTCTTCTGCCACACGCCATACTCTTGGTAGTCTTTCATTTATTGTTTCAGGTTTTGTTTCACTTCGACTAGCTGTAAGTGATCCACCATCATTACCCCAAACAAGCCATGTATCGTCAGTTCCAATTCCGGCAGCAGAGCTTCTATTTACTTCAACAATAGAACCAACATTTTCACTTTGTGACCTTAATTGAAGTAGTTCAGATTCGTCATCTCTTCCAATACCTGCTATATCATTATTATATTCTAGGTAACCTCCAATACTGGCATTATCGGTTGTGTTAAAAATGGTGCTTCCTTGAGAATTGACATAGTTTATTGGTGTGCTTTGGTCAAGTGTGATTCCATATTTAATAGCTAAGTAGCTTTCAATTTGGTTACGAACGGCTGTGCTAAATGAACCAGGCTCATTACAGTAAATAAATTCAGCAATACTTCCATAAAAAGATTCAGCATCAACTATTCCATTGTCATAACGCGATTGAGAATTGACATCTCCGAGACCGATACCATCTGTCTCTGAAAATAACTGCCCAATACTACCTGAGACTGAACCAAAGCTTTGACCATTTAAGTATGCGGTTAGGCTTCCACCACTTGATCCATTGCCATTTAATTCAAGTGTCACAATGTATTCAGTGTCTGTAGTTATAGAACTAGTAGATATTGAACTGAAACCCCAATTACTACCATCGCCAGCCCCACCCCCGTTGTCATCGGTTATGTTCCATCCTCCAACATATAATGAACCACCTCTCAAATAAACGTTGATTCCCTTATCGTTGCTTCCCTGCTCATATATCTGTTGCTTAGCTGTAATGTTTGCCCCGGTTCTAAAAGCTATGTTAATACCCTTGGTAGAATAGGGACCAGAACTATTAAAGGCTTGGTCATCGGCAATTTGGAGGCCTCTTTCCAATCCATTTAGAAAGTCCACTGTTGGATTGAAATTAATGTCTTGAACATCAGAAAAGCTCCCATCTCTGAAGGTTGGTGCAGTTCCGAGTGTAGTCGCATCGTTATCTCCCAGCCATTGGTCTTGCCAGTCTGTAACCAGTGAATTATCAGTAGCTGTGGTAACACCTGCATTCGCTTTTAACCAAGTATCAAGGGCTGTTTTATAGCCACCGGGTCCTGCTACTCTTGTTAAGTTTTGGTCACTGGCTACGGCAGTGGAAATACCGGCTATAAGATCTAGCCCTGATCCAGATCCTGTATTAGTTGGGTAGTTTGTAGAATTGCTGAAATCAATTAAATCACTACCGGTAACCGTAACGTCATCTGCTACAATTGAATAACCATATACTATTTCATTGGCAGCAACTCCAAATTCAGAAAAGGCAATGGCTGTACCGTGTAAATTCTGCGACCCTAGAACCTGAACTGGTAAGGCATCAGATGTGGCATCTTGTCTTCTCAACACTAGTGAGGTATGACTTTGTGAGAGATTACCCCAATCACCATCATTGTCTCTTACTCTGATTACAGTTGGGTAAAAGTCGTTAGGAACGCCATTGGCGTCTAGGCCTCTTATGGCGGCCACTCGGATATCGTCATTACCACCTCGCTCGACTATTGGAAATACAGCAGTTGATGGAGAGGAAGTTACAACGCCTTGGTAATAGATAACATCTACTCGTTCTACATTGGCAAAGTTTGTGGCGGAGTTAACTAGTATGTTGTCATAACCCGCATTTGATAATCCACTTTGGTATAAAGCCTCCTCATTTTCTTGCTGCTCAGGGTCCAGAAAGATTTCATCAGGATTAGGTGTAGTCTCAGTTCTGTCGTACTCATAGAAAATTATAAGTTGGCGACCAGCATCCGTTCTTTGAATAATAAGCGTATCTGGTAATACAAAGTTATTGTATACAGTGGTGCCTAAAGTATAGCTTGTAATGAACTGATTTTGAACTTCACCATAACGCACTAAATATGGAGTTGAAGAAGAGATTCCTCCAGAAGCATCAGACGGAGAATTAGCGGTGTAAGAAGAAGTAGTTAAGCCGGTAGTGACGTTGTCAAATACTGCACTAGATATAGCGGTTTGGGCTTGGGTTTGATACAACAATCCCAAGAAGACTACTGCACAAGACAGTAGCAGTCTAAGCCTCTTAATTACCAAATACATACTAGTGTTTAGGTGACACTGTTCAATAACCGTTCCCAGCTATTTACCCTACCAAAATCGGGATTATTAGCTTATATACAACAGTTAATGGCTAATTATGTTACCATTTAGGTAAAGATTTTCCCAATTTGGGATTATTTAATTAACAGTATGTTTCAGGATAGTTTATCCTTGATAAGTGTAGGAACCTTTATTTGAAGAAATAGTAAGATTTTTTGATTCAGAAGCTTCAACTCTTCCAACAATTTGGGCATCGATATTGAATGATTTTGAAATGCTAATTACTTGTTCGGCAAAAGCTTCATCAATGTAAATTTCCATGCGGTGACCCATATTAAACACCTTGTACATTTCTTTCCAATCCGTACCGCTCTCTTCTTGAATCATTTTAAAAAGAGGAGGAACTTCAAAGAGGTTGTCTTTAATGATGTGGAGGTTATTTATAAAGTGTAGAATTTTAGTCTGCGCACCACCACTACAATGGATCATACCTCCTATTTGATCTCTCAATTGTTTGAGTAATTCTACCACAACAGGTGCGTAAGTTCTAGTGGGAGAGAGTACTAATTTACCGGCATCCAATGGAGACTCTGGCACTTGATCTGTTAACTTTTTAGTTCCTGAGTAAATGAGATCTTCAGGAACATCATGATCATAGCTTTCAGGATATTTTTCCTTTAGTTCTTTTGAGAATACATCGTGTCTGGCAGAGGTCAGTCCATTTGATCCCATACCACCATTGTACTCATCTTCATAAGTTGCTTGACCAAAAGAAGCTAGACCAACAATTACTTGTCCTGGTTTAATCTTCTCATTGGTAATGACTTCCTCTCGTTTCATCCTACCGATTACGGTACTATCAACCACTACTGTTCTTACCAAATCACCAAGGTCAGCAGTTTCTCCACCTGTGCTTATGATGTTTACACCATTATCTCTCAACATTTGAAGCACTTCTTCGGTACCATTGATTAAGGCTGAGATAACTTCTCCAGGAATGAGGTTTTTATTGCGGCCAATAGTAGATGAGACTAAAATGTTATCTGTAGCACCAACGCATAATAGGTCATCAGTATTCATGATGATAGCGTCTTGTGCGATACCTTTCCAAACACTTATGTCTCCCGTTTCCTTCCAATACATATAAGCCAAAGAAGATTTTGTGCCCGCACCGTCAGCATGCATAATGTTACAATAGGCATCATCATTTCCCATAAAATCAGGAACCACTTTGCAAAAAGCATTTGGGAATAGCCCTTTGTCTAAGTTTTTGATGGCATTGTGAACATCTTCCTTTGAGGCAGAAACACCTCTTTGCATATAACGATCGCTCATATTGAGGGGATTAAGGTGCAAAAATAAAAAAGCCTCCGAAAAGGAGGCCTATCTATTGCTTTAGTTTCTATTACTCATCAATTTCTATCACCTTAAATTCAGTACGTCTGTTCTGTTGGTGTTCTTCTTCAGTACATTGATCTATTCTGTCGTTGGTACATCCATTGATCAGCTGTGATTCGCCATAGCCTTTGGCTACTAGCCTACTGGCATCAATTCCTTTACTTGCAATGTAATCAACCGCTGATTGCGCTCTTCGCTGTGATAGTTGCTGATTGAAATCATCATCTGCTCGGGCATCTGTATGTGAACTCAATTCAATTTTTATTTCTGGGTTATCAACTAAAAGTTGAACGAGTTTGTCGAGCTCAACAGCCGCATCTGATCTAATCTCTGCACTATTCAAGTCATAGTAAATGTTATCAAGCACAATGGCAGCATCCAGAACTATTGGGTCCAAGGTGACATCTTCTTCAAAGATTTTCTCGTTGAACCTTTCGACCAATTCATCTTGAGGAATACCCTCTCCAATGGTAGTAAATATCTTTCTTGCTCTGAAATAGCCATCTCTTTCTCCAATGAGCGTATATTCTTTTTCAGCTTCTACAGGAAAGCTGTATGAGCCGGCTCTGCTGCTCAAAACATCATCAACAATTTCTCCATTTTCATCAAGAAGCTTTACCCTTACATCACCCAAAATTGCTTGCGTAGAATCAGGGTTTCTTTGGTAAGTAGTTCCTTTTAGCGCATAGGTTATTGTTTTAAGGTCGCTAGAGTTATCCACGAATGAATACAGATCGTCTCCACCTACTCCGCCTTCTCTGTTCGATGTAAAGAAACCTTCAAAAGGATAGTCTGAATAGACCAAACCAAAATCATCAGAAGGGGAGTTGAATGAAGGGCCTAAGTTTTTTATTGTAACAACACCTCCTTTATTCTCAGCAGCAAAGAGATCTAACATGCCGAATCCCGCATGGCCATCAGAAGCAAAATATAATTTATTGTCGGGTGCTACATAAGGAAACATCTCGTCTCCTGCGGTATTAATAGCTTCACCCATGTTGGTAACATCTGCCCATCTGCCTCTTGCATTAAGAGTTGCTCTGTAAATATCCGAACCTCCATAACCTCCAGGCCTATCGCTAGCAAAGTAGACGGTTTGACCAGATTGATTGAATGACGGAGAAGAATCCCAAGCATTAGCATTATTGATTGGCATAGAAACTGGCGTAGACCATTTTCCATTCTTTTTAGTAGTAATGAACAAGTCTACACTTCTTCTGCCTTTTTTATCATTTGGATTGCCCTTAGCAAAGATCATGGTGTTCCCGTCAGGAGAAAATGCAATTGATCCTTCGTTTACTTCGGCTGAGTTAATGGTTGCCGGTAACTTATTCAGTGAATTCTCTTGAGCATCCAGCTTGGAGATCTTCACTTTATAAATGTCAGAGAAGGGTTGGTCGTATCTTTCAAAGAGACTCGACTCTCTAGCTGTTGCGAAGTACAATTCGTTGTTAAAGAAGTAAGGGCTATATTCTGCGTTTTCGCTGTTGATGCTTAGCCCTTTTAAATCTACGTTTCTCACATTAAGTGCAATGCTGTCCAATTGAGCCAGATTCTTTAATTCTCTTTCGGCTCTTTCTTTGTGAATTTCAATTGTTGATGCACCAATGTAGTCTGTTAATACTGTCTTGGCCTTTTCATAATTCTCGGAGCTTTTTAATGCGAGCGCGTAGTTAATGTATAACTCCTCACTGTCATAATTACCATTAATGGCCTTCTCATAATATGGGATGGCTACCTTAGGTTTGCCTAGTTTTCGATAGGACTCTCCGGCAAAGTAATTGAGGTCTGCGGCATCGGGGTTAGACTCTAATTCTTTTTCGATATCCTTAATGGCTAAAGCATAATTCTGGTCCTCTATATAGCTCTTTAAGACTTTAGGCGTCTTATCCTCTTCTTCTACTTTAGCCGCTAATTGAGCAGCATTTTGCGTTGTGCCTAGTGTTGGGTTTGAAGG
Source organism: Roseivirga sp. UBA6052 (assembly GCA_002427755.1). GTDB lineage: Bacteria > Bacteroidota > Bacteroidia > Cytophagales > Cyclobacteriaceae > Roseivirga. The sequence goes on along the minus strand of DIYO01000009.1, from coordinate 541,637 downwards.
TCTAGCAGCTGCCTTCTTGGGTGGTTCTTGTATGCCAAGGAAGTTAGTCTTAGAAGACCCACAACCAATTACTACGACTGTTAAGATTAATAATAAAAAGATTCGAATGGCTCTCATTAGCTGAATTTCGGCTACTTTATATTACGCTGTTTTGAGTTCTAAAGTATCGTGAAAGCCAACTATCGCTAGCATTTTTTAACCACTTTACTCTTAAGTCTCCTTTAGTTTGGAGATTGTTATCAAAAAACGTTGAATCTGCCGTAATGTTACCTTCTTCAATGTTCTGTTTGATTGCTGACATTGGAATTAGTTCGACCTGGTCTTGTAATAGAAAAGCAATATTCAATCTATTGAAGAAATCAATATCCATTGCTTTACCCAGATCTTGAACAAATCGAAATTGACTATCGATTGAGCAACCGCTAGCCATATTGAAATTTTCGTCTGCAGCTATTATCAAAAAGTGGTTATGCATTACTATGGCTGATGCCAATAGATCTTGGCCATGAGCCGCCCAACCAGATATAAATGATGCTGCTTTCTCCTCAATATCACTTACGTCTTCTGCTGTAAGCGCCCTGTTGCTCTGGTAAATCCAGAGTCGGGATTGGTCTGATAATTCATCAAAGTTCTTAACCATGTCAATTGATAAACTAGATAGATACATTCAAAGTTCGTCTAGATACTTCAAGCAACCAAAAATCATCACCTTTAATTCTTGGGTCTGGTTGCTTTAACATCTACTGAACGATAGTCTGACTCTCCTTATTCAAGCTATTCCATAGCAATTGTCGTCTAGTTGTCTCTTGTTGGGTTTTCGTTGACACCTTTATCTGGTCGTTTCGGTTTAATAGTTCATCTGAAAGATACTTTGACCTGCTGTTGTAGCTCAAATGGGAATGAACAATTATTAAATCAGACTGTATGAAAAGATTCAATTTTTTAAGCCCTCTAGTCTTGTTGAGCTTATTGGTTGCCGGTTGCATTGGTACCGATATTGTTGAAGATATTGCTGTTGATCAGCTCAATATATCAAGTCGAATAATCAGTTTGGCGATAGGGGAAAGCTTTCAGTTTGAGGCTGATTTTTTTAATGAAGTTGGAGTGATGGATGATTCTCCCGTTAGTTGGGAATCCACAGATGAAAGTATCGTATCCATAGATAATTCAACTGGAGTCGCTACCGCTGTTGATTTTGGTGAGGTCTTTATTATTGCCACTGCAAATGGCACACGAGATTCTGTTGAATTGATTGCCTCGAATGTTACAGAGTTAGGTTCTCCTGAAAGAGTAGGACAGTTCAGTGGAGTTAATAATTATAGTGTAGAAGGAGATTTCACACTTGCTGAAATTGATAATGGTTTGACCTTGACTTTTGGTGATAATTTCAGATCAAGTAATGGTCCTGGCTTATTTGTATATCTAAGCAATTCTCCTTCTCGTGTTAACGGAGGTATTGAGTTGGGGAACCTACAGTCTAACTCTGGCGAACAAACCTACACTATCTCTGATCCTAACGTCAATTTAGATACGTACAATCATGTTTTGGTTTACTGTAAGCCATTTGGAGTAGCTTTTGGAACAGGAGAATTAAGCAATTAAAGACATGAAGAAAATCATAATATATACATTCTGCCTAGCCTTATTCATACCAAACTTTCAATTGAAAGCAGGAGGAGGTTGGCCAATTCCAAAGGGTAGAGGCTACTTTAAGTTGAGTCAGTTTTCGATTAGATCTGACGCTTTTTTCGCACCCTCGGGAGATATTATAGATATATCTACAGCTAGTATTTATATCACGAGTTTATACGGAGAGTATGGTATCACTGACAGGTTGGGAGTTGTTGGCTATATGCCTCTTTTTGCCAGAGCTACTTTAAATGAACAAGTGACACCTAATGGTGATTTATTGGCACCGGGCGATGCTGTCAATTCATTAGGTGACTTCGATTTATCGGTGAAGTATGGATTAATAACCAATAAGCCGATTGTTGTTAGTGCAACCTTGACCTTTGGCTTACCATTTGGTAACGACATGGGGGGTGATACAGGCGTTTTACAAACGGGAGATGGTGAATTAAATGTTATGCTTGGTGTTGAAGCTAGCAGGAGCTTTAACGGTGGTAAAGGATATGTCAATACTTTGCTTGCGTTTAATGATAGGAGCCAAAACTTCAGTGATGAGTTAAGATATGGGTTTGAAGTAGGTCATAGAATCACGGAAAAAATTAATGGCGCCATAAAAGTGTTAAGCGTAAATTCTCTAAACAATGGAAGTGACTTTGAAACGCCTTCTAATGGCATCTTTTCTAATAACATTGAATACTTAGCCATTACCCCAGAGATAAACTATTCTTTGAATGATAGGTATGGCATATCAGGAAGTGTAGGTTTTGCAGCTTCGGGTAAAAGAGTATTAGCTAGCCCAAATTATAGTCTAGGTGTGTTTTTGAAGATTTAAGCATAAAAAAAGCTCCTTTTAGGAGCTTTTGTTTTATAGATGAATCAGTCTATTAAAGACCTTCATTTTTGGCAATTAACTCAGCAAGATCTAAGACCTCAACAGATTCTTCCTTTTCCTTATTCTTTACACCGTCTCGCATCATAGTCATGCAGAACGGGCAGGCCGCAGCGATAACATTTGCTCCCGTAGCTAAAGCTTCTTCTGTTCTTTCAATGTTGATCTCTTTATTGCCCGGTTCGGCATCTTTAAACATTTGAGCGCCTCCAGCTCCACAACAGAGGCCTTTTGTTCGGCACCTCTTCATTTCAACTAAGTCGGCATCTAGTGCTTCCAATACTTTTCTTGGCGCCTCATAAATATTGTTGGCCCTGCCTAAATAGCAGGAATCATGATAGGTGATTTTTTTGCCTTTAAATTCTCCTCCACATTCTAAGCCAACTTTACCTTCGTTGATCAATTGCTGAAGGAAAGTTGAATGGTGTATCACTTCATAATTTCCACCTAATTCAGGGTACTCATTCTTTATCGTATTGAAACAGTGAGGACAGGCAGTCACAATTTTCTTCACTTCATAACCATTCATAACCTGAATGTTAGCCATTGCCTGCATTTGAAATAAAAATTCATTCCCTGCTCTTCTTGCTGGGTCTCCGGTACATGTTTCTTCTTCGCCTAAAACAGCAAATGAGACTCCAACTTTATTTAAGATTTTCACAAATGATTGGGTCACACGTTTGTATCGATCATCGAATGATCCGGCACATCCTACCCAGAAAAGCACTTCAGGAGTCTCTCCAGAGGCCATCATATTGGCCATTGTCTTCACTTGATTCAAATTTGAACTCATATATCTGTTTATTAAGAAGGGTCTTTAATTTCTTTTGCCCAGTTAAATCTATCAGTTGGCGCGAATTTCCAAGGAGAGAAACTCGTTTCAACGTTTTGGAACATGCTATTCCAAGAAGCAGGTGAGCCTGATTCTTCCATGGCTACATATCTTCTCATTTCAAGAATAATCGAGAGCGGATCGATATTCACTGGACATGCTTCTACACATGCATTACAGCTGGTACAAGCATTGATTTCTTCTTTGGTTATAAAGTCTCCTAGTAAGGATTTGCCATCTTCTAATCCCTTTCCACCTTTGGCTATGCTATTGCCGACTTCTTCAGCTCGGTCTCTCGTAGCCATCATGATTTTTCGTGGAGATAACTTTTTACCAGTTTGGTTGGCGGGGCATTCTGAGGTACATCTTCCACATTCCGTACAAGAGTAAGCATTCATAATGTTTACCCAGCTCAGATCATTCACATCTTTAGCACCGAATCTGCCAATTTCTTCAGGCGAGGCGTCAGATCCTTCAGCTGGCATCCCAAGCATCATTTTCACTTCATTGGTCACAACTGGCATATTCTCCATTTTGCCTTTGGCAAATAAGTTGGAGTACCAAGTGTTTGGAAAAGCCATGGCAATGTGCAAGTGCTTGGAATAGGTTACGTAAATGGCAAAACCAAGAATTCCTATAATGTGAAACCACCAAGCGAATCTTTCTACCAGAACTAAAGATTCTACACTCATACCTTCGAAGAATGGTACAAGAAAACCACTGAAGAAGAATTTGCCTGTAACAGGGTAGTGGTCGTCTTGACCTTGAATAAGCATATCTGTCGCATTCATGGTTAGAATTGCGAACATGAGTATGATTTCAATAACTAATATGAGATTGGCATCTAATGTTGGCCATTTTCTCATTTCTTCTCCTATGAAACGCTTTACTTTCATTACGTTTCTTCTAATGAGAAATACTACACAAGAGAATAAAACACCTACTGCCAAGAACTCAAAGACATTGATTAATACGGTGTAGAAGTCACCCAAGATTGGTGCAAATATTCTATGGGTCCCCGCTAGTCCATCTATTACGAATTCTAGTACCTCTAAGTTAATGACGATAAAACCTACATAAATCAATAAGTGTAGTAGTGCCGGAACAATGCGCTTGAACATTTTCTGTTGCCCAAAAGCAACCAGAAACATGGTACGCCACCTATCAGATTTGTTATCGTTCCTCTCGGCTTTCTTACCCAGGAAGATATTCTTTCTTATTTGAGTTACTCTTTTATAGATGAAGTAGCTTGCAATAGCTACTACAATTAAAAATGCTATTTGTGATATGTAGGCCATCTATTATTGCTTTAAACTACCCTTAAAGAGCAATTTTGAATTTATTGAAAATGTTTTGCACGATTTAACTTTTTGCATACTTTTGTGCCTCCAATTACGGTGCTGTAGCTCAGTTGGTAGAGCATCGGACTGAAAATCCGTGAGTCGGTGGTTCGAATCCACTCAGCACCACAGAAGCCTCTCAAACGAGAGGCTTTTTTGTTTTCAGCCTCAGCAATCGTTTGCAAATATAGTAAGCTAAAATTTGTTATGCATGCATAACAAATTATTTCATCCACAAAACCTCTTTTTCGCTTAAGAATCTGTATTTGCCTCTTGGCAGGTCTTTTTTGGTAAGATTCCCGAACATAACTCTGTCTAGTTTTTCAACCTTGTAGTCTAGATTCTCAAAGAGTCTTCTTACAATGCGGTTTTTTCCCACATGAATTTCGATTCCTATGACCTTTTTGTCTTCACTCACAATGCCAAGGTCGTCCACTTCGACAATGCCATCTTCTAGCTTTACACCATCAATGATTTGTTGAAAGTCTGCCTTAGTTAATGGCTTATCTAAAGTAACCTGATAGATCTTTTTAATCTTATGTGATGGGTGTGTAAGCTTTTTCGAAAGGTCTCCATCGTTGGTAAAAAGCAGCAAACCAGATGTTGCTCTATCTAGCCTCCCCACAGGAAATACTTGCTCTTCGCAAGCATTTTTGACCAAATCCATAACAGTTTTTCTGCCCTGAGGATCATTTGTGGTTGTAATAAAACCTTTGGGTTTGTTAAGAAGTAAATAGACCTTCTTTTCGGTTTTCAGGATTTTGCCTTGGTATTTAACCACTTGATTAGGTTGGACTTTGTAGCCCATCTCTTTAATTACCTTGCCATCTACTAGTACTTCTCCCTTTTCAATGAGCTTATCGGCTTCTCTGCGAGAGCAGATACCCGAATTGGCAATGTATTTATTTAAACGAATACCAGACTCGTTTAACTCAGATGAAACAATCTTTTTGGATTGATAGTCAGGAGAACTGACTTTTTTGGGTTTGCTGAAGGGCCTTTTCTTGTTTTTCATAGCTTACAGTATCACTACTGGAAGCACAAAGGTATTTATTCTTGCGGAGTTTCTTGAGAACCTTCGTCTAGATTACCTATTTCATTTTCATTAGTAGCAAAATCCTTAGGGCTTGGGAGGTCCTTCATGTCATTGATGCCAAAATAGTCCATGAATCGGTCTGAAGTTCCATAGAGAAGTGGTCTTCCTATTGAATCAGCCTTACCCTTGATTTCTACCAGTTCTTTTTCTAATAATTTTTGAACTGCGTAGTCACAGTTTACTCCCCGTATTTGCTCAATTTCTGACTTGGTTACGGGCTGTTTATAAGCTATGATAGAAAGTGTTTCTAAAGCTGAAGTAGATAATCTCTTTTTGGATTGTTGTTTAAGAAGTATGCTTATACTGGCTTGATAAGCTGGTTTAGTTAAGAATTGATATCCACCTCCACTCTTAACGACTTCGAATGAACTTGTCTCTTCAGCGTACTTTTCTTCTAGCTTCGTTATGCTTTCTTCAATATGTTCTTGAGGTACTTCAGCCTCGAACATTTCAGAAAGACAGTCTTGAATTTCTTTAAGTTTGATAGGTTTTTGAGCACAGAATATAAGCGCTTCGATATGCTGGCTCAGAAAGTCCATTACTTCTTAGACAATTTAGCCGCAATAGAGTGCATAGTATGAGGCACAGCCATTAATCTTTCTTTTGAAATTAGATTGCCGGTATCGACACAAATACCATAAGTTCCATTCTTAATTCTTATCAACGCATTTTCAAGATTAGTAATGAACTTTTGCTGTCTTGCAGCTAACTGGTTCAGATTCTCTTTCTCGAGTGTATCCGCGCCATCTTCAAGAACCTTAGTTGAATTATTGGTAATGTCTTCACCAGAATCTCCACCTTTATTCAAACTCTTTTTGAGTTCGTTCAACTCGTTCTTAGCCTTGCTAATTTTATCCAAAATGAGCGCTTCAAATTCTTGCAGTTCACTTTCCGAATATCTTGTTTTCTCTGTTTGGCTCATAATATTTGGGTTTATAGGTTAGACTAAAAAGTTGCGCTAAAATAATCTTGCGACAAAGAATTGCAAAGCATTAATATGTTTTTTGGATACAAAAATTAACCAACGAAATTTTGCTAAACTCTATTATCCAAACTAGGAAATTTTGAGCGCATAAATAAAAAAGACTCCTTTAAGAGTCTTGTTTTAATAATTTAATCTTAGTGTTTCTGCTCGTTTTAAAAGCACGGCAGTTTCCACTTTCATCCGGTACTTGAGGCTCATGTATCGGGCTATAACTTCTACCCGTCTTCCTTTTTGTAAGTACCTATCAATGGTTTCATTAATAAGGCAATTCATTCAGTGTTTTTTAGATGGTTCTCTTAGATGATTGACTTAATATAGATAAGAATTGTTAGAGTTTTTCGTCTAACGGAAAGATATAGGAGAAAACTAACGTGATTGTTGTTTGAACGGATAGGGTTAAAAATCTGATATTGAATGGTTTAGAATCTTGATCCTATGGCCACCTTGTCTTTAATGTAATTGACATCCCCTTCAGAAGAGATTACTTCCATTAGCACCATATAATAACCCACTCTAGCTTTTCCGCCATCGCTTAGTGTACCATCCCATACAAAGAAACCATCTCTTCCCACTATGGCATTTTGTACCACTGTCCTTACAACATCACCTGAAGCATTCACGATCTTAATAGTCAGTATATTACCAGGGTCATCAAATTGATAATTGAGCATAGTAAAGTTGTTTGCGCCTGGTATATCTGGGGCGAAAGTTGGAGGATCGACTTGAACTGTTCCTGCGGGCACATTCAAATTAGCAGCTTGAGAATTTTGATAGCCGGGAGTTGCGAAACCTTCGGTTTGTGAAGCAGAGAACCAATTATTTGGGTCGTTTGATGGGCCTGAGAAGCTTATTCTTTCCAAAGACACTCCTCTTGTATCTGCCAATAAAGGAGAATGTAAAGACTCGTTGAAGTCGAAAGCATCTATGGTATTTCCTAGGTCGTCATAAAGGAAGACTGTTCCTCCAGAAACAGGAAGGCTTGGCATTGAACTTAATTCAATAAAGGTACTTACTTGGCTACCCGGATACTGAGAACTTAGCACTGTGCCATCTGCTGTTATTGTGAAATACTCATTAGGTGCCATGAATAAATTTCCCTCTGAAATCACCCTAGAATTGTTTAGTCCTGCTATTCTCCAATCTTTTAAGTTGATGTATTTGGTAGACCTATTATAAATTTCTACAAATCGTGTACCTCCAGAGTTAGGGTTAAATAGAATCTCATTAACCACAATGTCTAAAGAGTCGCCAGTGGCAGCCACAATAACATCGAACGAATTACCATTTGAGGCTATTAAATTGCCTGTACAGTCTGTAATGTTTGAAGCGGTCAGGGAATAGACGGTATTTGGAGTTAAATCCACATCGGTTGTTAACGTGACACTCCTTTCATTTTCACCAACTTGAGCAGCGATAAAACCTATCCCGTTATTTGAGCTAAAGTCAGAAGACGTGATGGCAGCTGTATTGAGTTTCTCGCTAAAATCTACTTGAATGGTTGATGCATTAGTGGCAACAGCCAAAGTAATAGAAGGTCCAGTGAGATCAGGGTTGCTTCCGTTTACCGAATTGATTGCTCCAGGTGTACCACCATTGATTGCATTGCTAGCCCTCCAGTTGGTTTCTTCCAGACAAGGATAATTGGTATCTATCATCTCTAAAGAGAAGCCTCCTTGAGATTTTGTACTACTCGCGTACCAAGTATCAGAATAGTTCACTCTAAATATCTCTTGGTTAGAAGGATTATGTAGCCTTAATCTATCGGAAGAAGCATTTAAATTAGGCCAATTACTCACTGGGAGCACATTTCCAAAACTGTCGAGATCAGATGCTCCTGAGCTAGGAGTAAGGATTATACGAGCCCCTGGATCTAAATCAATATTGGATAAAGTTGTACTAGAAGTAGCATCGGAAAGAATAACGCCATCTAGACTAAGGATTTCGGCAGACACATTTAGAACCTCCAGATACTCTCTTTCTGGAAGACCTTGAGAAGGAGTAGGTGTGGCCATAATTTCAGTAATGATTAACTGATTTGATGAAGGTTCAGCCCCTCTGGAGAATGTTAGCTGTGTGATAGGTAAGGCATTCCCTGCGCAATCTGTCACTCCGTTTAGAGTAAGTGTATAGCGTATACCAGCCGTAAATGGGTTTTGCAGATTAACCGTAACTCCAGTCCCAAAATCATCTAGTAGCGTAAGACTTGAAACACTTACTCCATTATCTAGCGAGAAGTTTCCTGTCACCAGTGTGGAAACATCCATCGATTCGCTGAATGTGATATTAATTTGTTGTAAACTCTGCGTTGAATGTGTTATAACACTTGGAGCCTGAGTATCTGGAGAACTATCAAATACTGAATTTTGAGATCCAGGAGTTCCTCCATTTGCAGCTGTGGAACCAGTCCAGTTATTATTGTCATAACAGGCCGGGTTAAGATTTATCATTTCTAAGCTATATCCTCCGTCTTTCTTGTTTTCATCGTTGAAGAATGAATTATCATAGTCAACATAGAAGATTGTATCATTTGAGCTATTCTTTAAGCCGACTTGGTCATCCTCCGATAAAGTGGGAAAAGAATTCAGCCCGATAGTAGTACCCAAACCATTTAGGTCAGCTGCGCCTAAGCTTGAAGAAAGGATAGCATATGCTCCAGGAAGCAAGTTCTGAGCATTTAGAGCCAATTCTGAGGCATTGTCAATAAGACTCACCGAACCCAAGTCTATAATTAGGTTTGAGTTATTGAAGATTTCTACATACTCTCTTTCCGGCAGACCTTGAGATGGAGATGGCGATGCCATGATCTCAGTTATTAATAATTGATTGGTAGTAGGAATCGACCCTAAAACGAAGTCTTGAGTTGTGCTCAGTACATTGCCAGAACAGTCTTGAACACTAGTAATTCCTAAGGTTTGGGTTGTGCCCCTACTAAAAGGAGATGCTAGTGTTAGTACAACATTTTTTCCGAAGGTCTCATTGATGCTAATGCTTGCAGCTGAGATTGATCCCACATTGAAACTACTGGTTATCAGAGTGCTAATATCTATGGCTTCATTAAATGTTAGAGTCAGTGAAGTTGTGGAATTAACCGTAAGATCTGATAATACTGGGGGTGTAGTATCCAGCGTATTGTTAAAAATAGAGTTTTGGCTACCGGGTGTGCCGCCATTTGCATTTGTGGATGCACCATAATTGGAAACATCAAAGCAAGGTTTATCTGGGTTGATAAGTTCTATAGAATAACCTCCATTCTCTTTAGTAGCATCGTTGTAGAAACTTATATCATAGGCTAAAGAATCTATGACTTGATCGTTTCTATCTAGCAGTATGATAGTTTCACCGGAATTGGACAACGATGGAAAGTTTCGAACACCTTGAGCATTTCCAAATACGCCAAAGTCTGATTCGTTGGAGCTAGAGGACAAAACAAGAAATCCGTTACTCAACAAAACAAAAGAATTGAGACTTGCCGTGTCGTTCTTATCGGTGATTTTGAAATCACGAAGTTCAATGGCTTGACCGCTTCGATTCAGAATTTCAACAAATTCGGCATTGGGTATTCCAGCGCTTATATCATTATCGAAATAGACTTCATTGAGTACAATATCCCTAAAATTCGGATCGATTGGTGCTGAGAAAGTAAAAGGAAAATTTTGATTGCTGATGGCTTTGCCATTTACATCTTCAACACGATCAACGGTTAGCGTGTAAGGTGTTGCATCGCTCAAATTAGATGCAAAAGTTAGAATAACAGCTTGTGGCGAACCTGATACAAAATTCACATCGATAGGCTGTCCTATTCCATTATTTAATGAATAGTGGTTTAAGACAAGTGCCGTACTGCTTTCAACAGGCTCATTAAAGGTGACACGAATTTCATTTAAGTACTCTGAAGTAACAGCGGTTATTACAGGAGGCGTAATATCATAGTTTATGCTGTTTTTAGAATGTGGAATTATATCTCCATAATAATCGGTCAGGTTTGAAATGGAAACTTGGTAATCCTGAGATTCAGTAAATGAGTTGGCAAAAATCAAACTCACCTGTGTTGAATCGGTAGACCCTAGAACCGCACTATTCGGGCTATTAATCCCATTGTTTAAAACGTAGTTTGTAACGGTTTCACTTGTGGTTTCATCAAGCGGTTCGCTAAAGTCAATAAGTAATGTGTTGGCATTTACAAAGGATATCGATTCAACAAAGTCATTATAGGTAAAGACAAAAGTGGAGGTGGCCAGTGTATTACCATTGGTGTCTTCAAGGTCGTTAGCAACAATTCTATACTCTATGCCTTCTTGCATACTTGTTGTCAAATCAATGATTACTATAGATGCATCGCTTTCACTCTGGGTGATGGATTCTGATCCTAGACCATTATCAAAACCATAGTTCTCAACTTCTTCTGCGCTTGCCTCTGTAAGTGGCTTGGTGAATTGAATTTGAAGCGTAGTATCCGTTAAGACAGTTATAGATCCAAAGTCGGGGTTTAAACTAGAGAAGGTCCCTTGGAGTGTGGTGACTACACTATTACTAAATAAATCACTTAGGTTGGTAATGGTCAGGGTATTTAAGGCATTGTTTCCAAGAGTAGTAAATGTTAGATCAACTTGATTCGTGTTCTTCTCTGATCTAATAGCTGAGGTTGGATTTCCAATGCCATTATCTACTGTATAGTTGGCTACGTTTTCAGCAACCGTTTCTACTACTTCCTCAGAGAATTCTACCCTTAGTGTGTTTGGGTTAATTACAGAAATGCTTACCAGTCTAGGAGGTAACCTGTCGTAAGTGAAGTTGACGTTTCTATTAGTTGTAATTGCATTACTTGAAAGGTCTTCAATGGCTGTGTAGGTTAATTGATTTTCTAATTCTTGTGTGAAGTCTGTGGCAAAATTAAGTAAAACAGAACTGTCTGAAGATTGTAAAACAGCTGAAGCGGGAATTCCTATACTGTTGTTAACACTGTAATTGTTAATAGCTTCTGCAGTGGTTTCATCCAGCCTTTCGTCAAAGTACAGCTGTATTGAGTTTTCGTCTATAACCACTACCGAATCGAGATCAGGATTATCAGTATCGTATCTAAAAGTGGTGTTCAATAATTGCAAGAAAGCGTTACTCGTGCTTTGGATATTTTCAAACTCAATCTCTAAATCACTATTCTCTGTAAACGCTGAATTAAAGGCTAAATGAACAAGTCTGCTGTTACCACCATCAATGTTGGCACTTGTTGGATTTCCAAAAGAGTTATCAACAGTATAGTATGAAACTACCTCAGCGCTTGTATTAACATCTTGTTCAAAATAAACATCAAGTAACTGATCTGTAATTACAATCACTGTATCTATTTGATTTTGATAGGCTATGTTCTCATTTGATATCGAAACAACATTGCCTAAGGTATCTGCTAGGTTTTGATAAGTCAATGTGTAGGTTGTGGATTCCGAAAGGTTACTGCCAAGTGTTAGTCTGATTCTACTATTATCAGTAGCATCAAGAACAGAAGCTGATGGGTTACCTATCGATTGATTAATACTATAATTTGACTCGGTTTCAGAAATAGCCTCGTTTAAGATTTCGTCAAATATGAGGTCAATGGTGGAAGGTGTTTTAACTACAAACCTGTCAAACACTGGGGCCTCATTATCAAATACAAAAGTTGTAGTGTTCACATTTATGTTATTGCCAGCACAGTCTGTTACTCCATTGGTAGTTATACTATATAACGTGCCTGATATCATGGAAGATGTTAGCGTCAGCGTAACGCTTCTTAAACTTGGAGAGTCACCTGAGGCACTGCTAACCGTGGCTCCATTATCTAAAGTATAGGTTCCTCCATTCAGGCTGCTCTGATCCATGATTTCGTTAAATGTCAACCTGATTTGTGTTGGCGAGACTACTGTGGCAGAAACTAAATCTGGACTAGTTGTATCAGGCGTATTGTTATATACGGAATTTTGTGAACCCGGGCTTGCGCCTCTAGCATCTGTAGAAGCAGACCAGTTGTTAATGTCACTGCAAATAAGTTCAGGGTTAATCTGTTCTATCGACCAGCCACCGTCAGCCTTGTTTGTGTCTTTATACCAATCGGTTGAATAAGTTATACTATCAACTAGATTACCCAGATTATCTCTCAAGATCAGCTGTTCACCACTGTTGGTTAATGTGTTCCATGAACTCACTGCGACCACATCACCAAAGGACTGAAAGTCGGTAACATTTGAACTAGAGGTAAGTATAACATAGCCTCCGGCTGCCAAAACATGGTTCCCAATCGTTCCGCCTGATAATTCGAAATCGGTTATTTCAATAGCTTGTGCACTTGCATTATGAAGTTCAATGAATTCGTCTCCTGAATCACTAGAAAGCACTTGTGGGTTAGGTTGATTAGCTCCTGATGGGTCCGCGAAAATTTCGTTTATTACAATTGCTCTAGTGCCGGTGGTTGTATTGAACTTTACATTGGTTTGGAGGCTGGCTGCTGTGGCATTTCCTGATGCATTTGAGACATTATTGATTGTCACCTGATAAGTATTGTTCACCATGGTGGAGCTCAAAGTAAGTGTTACAATGGAAGCATTTCCTCCATCTTGAATAACAGATGACGGGGCTCCAATGGAGTTGTCTATGCTATAATTAGCAGCTGTTTGAGCACTTGCTGTCTGTACATCTTGATTGAAAGTAATCTGTATTTGGTTATTAGCTGTGGCAGTAATACTACTGACCTCTAACGGAAGATATGAGTATTGACTAGTGAGATTGCTTGCATTAGCTAGAGTCGATTCATCTGTAACGTTATTTACTGTCAGATCGAAGTTGTTATTTCCGAATGTAGATCCGAAGTCAAGCGTAACTTTAGAGTTATCGGTATTTGATCTTGTAGCTGCTGTGGGATTACCGATGCTATTGTTGACAGAATAATTAGTTGTTGTTTCAGCAGAGGTTTGGTCAAGATTTAAGTTAAAATCTACCTCTATTGAATTGTTATCTATAACCGTAATGCCATCGATACTCAATGGAGTTATGAAAGAGAAATTTGAGCTGAGATTACTTGCCGGTGTGTTCGATGCAGCGTCTTCTACATTATTGACTGTTAATTGATAATTATTATTTGTTAGAGTTGATGTGGTAAGAGTTACTTGGTTGCTACTTGTTCTCGAAGCACCGGAGATTGAAACACTGTTGTTTATCGCATAATTACTTGTCTGCTCAGCCGTAGATTGGGTAACTTCTTGGTTGAATGTTACTAATACTTCAGTTGATGAGTTTGCTGTAACAGAGCTTATGCTGAGCGGTAAAATCTGTTCCTCGATCGAAAAATCATCAATAATGAGTTCTGCAACCGAGCCACTTCCGGTTGAGGTTGATCGTGCCGCTGTCAGTCTAACTATTACATTGGACTCGTTGCTGGCAGATGCCGGCAGTTCATATTCGTATTGAGTATAGCTTGTTGTGTTGTTATTCGGAAAAGTTGTTTCATCGCCAATTTGAACATTGTCCAAGTAATTGCTGCCACCGTCTATCGAGGTGGAAAAGCTCAAAAGAACAGGCCTGGAACCAGATCCATTTTGTTTAGAATAGGCATAAAAAGATACTTTGGGGTTACTAATGCCTGTAAAGTTGAGTGAGATTAATATTTCTCCATCGAATGTTGAAATGGGAATAATATTAAGTGAGGCACTACCATTACGAGCATCGCTACCCTGAAAAATTCTACTTGAAGTACTTACTTCATTACCGGTCCAATTTGTAATAAAAGCGACATTCGTGCCCGTAGTAAAGGCAGACTCGAAACTTTCACTAGCTGGAAAGCTGTTGATTTGACCGCATAGAAGTAGCGGTAGAGCTATGAGCAATACCGAAAATGTTAGTTTCATGTTGTGCTTAGGAACTCTAAAATAGTAATTTTGCGGCTCATTTGGGTCTAAAACCCTAATAATCAAAAGATTTAACAAAATGAAAATAGCAGTTGTAGGGGCTACAGGTTTAGTAGGAGGAGAAATTTTAGAGGTATTAGAGGATAGAAACGTTCAGTTTGAGGAGCTTTTATTAGTGGCATCAGAGCGTTCAGCTGGTAAGATAATGACCTTTAAAGGAGTGGAATATACAGTTATAACACTGCAAGATGCTGTAGACCAAGCACCTGATTTTGCCATATTCTCAGCAGGCGGTTCTACTTCTTTGGAGTGGGCTCCAAAGTTTGCCAATGTGGGTACAACCGTAGTTGATAATTCTTCTGCTTGGAGGATGAGTCCCGATCATAAGCTCATAGTGCCAGAAATTAACGCAGTTGAAATAACTTCAGAGGATAAGATTATTGCAAACCCGAACTGTTCCACTATTCAAATGGTGGCAGCCTTACAACCGTTAAGAAAAAGATACGGCATTAAGAGAATTGTAGTGTCTACTTACCAATCAGTTACAGGTTCGGGAAAAGGTGCCGTAGATCAAATGATGAATGAGAGAGATAACCAAGAAGGTGATATGGTTTATCCTCACAAAATTGATATGAATGTTCTTCCTCATATTGATGTATTCCAAGATAACGGTTACACAAAGGAAGAGATGAAGATGATCAATGAGACTAAAAAGATCTTCAATGACCAGAATATTGCTGTTACAGCTACAACGGTAAGAATACCAACTATTGGTGGCCATTCAGAAGCCGTGAATGTTGAGTTTCAGGAAGACTTTGATTTGAATGAAGTGAGATCGCTTTTGGAAGCAGAAGAGGGTATTATCGTACAAGATGATCCGGCTAACAACGTTTACCCTATGCCACTTACGGCTCATAAAAAAGATGAGGTGTTTGTAGGAAGGTTAAGAAGAGATGAAAGCCAACCCAATACACTGAATATGTGGATTGTAGCCGATAATCTTAGAAAAGGTGCTGCTACTAATGCAGTACAAATTGTGCAGTATCTCCAAAGTCAAATGACAGAAGCTTGATAGAGGACCTTTTAGATCAATCAATACAAGAGTTCATTCATCATAATTTGAATGCCAATGTTCAAGAATTGGCGTTCCAAAAGGTAAAATATCCTGAATGGCCTTTTGAAAAGGTTCTAGATCAGATTCAATCAAGACAAAAAGCGAAGAAGAAATTACCGACTTGGTATTCTAATGCTGAGGTTCTATTTCCTCCACCTATCTCCATGGAGCAATGCTCTTCGGAGAGAACAGCAAATTATAAGGCATCTCTCGTAAAAGGCGAATCCGTTCTTGACTTGACTGGTGGTTTTGGAATAGATACTGCATTCATTTCTAAGCAATTTTCAAGTGCTACTTATGTCGAGCAAAATGAATGGCTATCTGCATTGGCTAGTCATAACTTCCGCGCACTCAGCTTAGATGTAAAAGTAGTTACCACAAAGGCGGAGGCATTTTTGATTGGTGATAATAGGTTTGATCTTATATATATTGATCCAGCTAGACGGAGTAATCTTAACCAGAAGGTCATCCGGCTTGAAGACTATTCTCCAAATGTATTGGACTTGTTGCCAGAGATCGTCAATAAATCCGAACGATTTATGATTAAGGTTTCTCCAATGTTTGACATAAAGCTGGGTCTAGAACAGCTCAAATATCTCGATGAGGTTCATGTGGTTGCCGTTAAGAATGAAGTCAAAGAGTTGCTTTTTATTGGCTCTCATAATGTCATTAATTCACCCAAGATTGTAGCGGTGAACCTAGACTCTGAACAGCCGATACTTGAATTTTCTTATGCTGAAGAAGAGGGCTTACAACTTGATTTAGGAAAACTGGAAAGCTATTTATATGAACCAAATGCCGCGATTATTAAGTCGGGTGCTTACAAGAAGGTGTCTATACAGTATGGCCTAAAAAAGCTGCATCCTAACACACATCTATATACTTCGGATAATTTCATCAGTGCATTTCCTGGTCGGGTTTTTAGGGTTCAAAATGAAATTAAGCCCAACAGAAAAGAGGTCAAAAATCTAATTCCTTCATTGAAGGCCAACTTGACAATCAGGAACTACCCCATGTCGGTTAATGAATTAAGAAAGAAGATTGGCCTTAAAGAAGGGGGGGAGCAATTTCTCTTTGGTCTAACAGATATTGAATCGAGAAAACTGGTTTTATGCCAAAAGCTTAATTAAAACTAGTAATAGAAGGCTAGTACCATAGTATTTCAATACTAATATTCGGTTTTGGAGACTCATCCACCAAAGAACTCTCCAAGGACTGTAGAGACCTAGCACTAGAAGAAAGCTGTTCAACAGAATTAATATGTTTAGAAGTAAAGACATAAAAAAACCCTATACGCAATGTATAGGGTTTACATTTATTTTCTCACACTTAAGATAGTGTTCGTTTTACTTCTTGGATTTCAAATCCTTCGATTACGTCACCTACTTTAATGTCATTGAAGTTCTTAATGCTTAATCCACATTCATAACCTGACTTAACTTCGTTCACATCATCTTTGAATCGCTTCAATTGTCCGATGTCCCCGGTATAAGTAACAATACCATCTCGTATCAGTCTAATTTGGTTATTACGCTTCACGAAACCGTCAGTAACATAACATCCTGCAACGGTACCCACTTTAGAAATTTTAAAGGTTTCTCTTACCTCAATGTTACCGGTAATGACTTCTTTCTCAGTAGGCTCTAATAGACCTTCCATTGCATCTTTGATTTCGTTGATCGCATCATAGATGATAGAATATAGTCTGATTTCGATTTCTTCGTTTTCAGCTAGTTTTCTAGCACCTCCGGAAGGTCGTACTTGGAAACCTATGATTATCGCATCTGAAGCGGTTGCCAATAAGACATCTGACTCAGAAATCTGACCCACAGCCTTATGAATGATATTAACCTGAACTTCTTCAGTAGATAGTTTTAATAAAGAGTCACCTAATGCCTCAACAGAACCATCCACATCACCTTTAACGATTACATTTAGCTCTTTAAAGTTTCCAACCGCAAGTCGTCTTCCAATCTCATCAAGCGTAATGTGCTTCTTAGTTCGTACGCTCTGTTCTCTCAGAATCTGCTCTCTTTTATTTGCAATTTCTCTCGCTTCACGGTCAGTGTCCATCACGTTAAAGCGATCACCTGCTTGCGGAGCACCTGCTAAACCGAGCATTTGCACTGGAGTTGCTGGACCAACATTCTTGAGTTTATTACCTCTGTGGTCGAACATTGCTTTCACTTTTCCGAAGTGAGAACCTGCCAATACTACGTCTCCAATTTTTAGTGTACCTCCCTGTACCATCATCGTAGTTAAGTAACCACGACCTTTGTCTAAAGAAGCTTCAATTACTGTTCCTACTGCATTCTTATCAGGGTTGGCTTTCAATTCAAGTAGTTCGGCTTCGAGCAATACTTTTTCAAGTAGCTCTTCTACACCTTGACCTGTTTTTGCAGAAACCTCTTGGCACTGATATTTACCACCCCAATCTTCAACTAAGATGTTCATTTGAGAAAGTTCTTCTCTAATCTTATCAGTATTAGCGTTTGGCTTATCTACCTTATTGATAGCAATTACAATTGGTACTTCTGCTACTTGAGCATGGTTAATTGCTTCCTTGGTTTGTGGCATAACGCTATCATCAGCTGCCACAACAATAATTACAACATCCGTTATTTTCGCACCACGGGCACGCATGGCTGTAAATGCTTCGTGACCAGGAGTATCTAAGAATGCAATTCGCTTACCTTGCTGTGTTTTCACATCATAAGCTCCAATGTGCTGGGTAATACCACCAGCCTCACCGGCTGTTACATTGGCATCACGTATGTAATCAAGTAAAGACGTTTTACCGTGATCTACGTGACCCATAATTGTTACGATTGGTGCTCTATCTGAAAGCTCATCTTCAGCATCTTCAACTTCAGCAACATCAACTTCATCATCGGCAGTCGTAAACTCTACATCAAAACCGAATTCATCGGAAATGATAGTTATCGCTTCGGCATCTAGTCGTTGGTTGATCGAAACGAACATGCCTAAAGACATACAAGCAGATATAACATCATTAACCGAGACATCCATTAAACTAGCCAAATCACTTGCAGAGATGAACTCAGTCACTTTTAATACTTTGCTATCCTCTTGTTGCTGAAGCATTTTTTCTTCAGCTGCTTCAGCCGCTGCAGATCTCTTTTCTTTTCTGTATTTAGATCTACTTTTTTGGTTTCCTTTAGAGCCACCACTCAGTCTAGCAAGCGTTTCCTTGATTTGCTCCTGAATTTGCTTATCAGTAAGTTCCTCTTTAGGTACTCGTTTTTTATCCTGACCAGGCCGTTTTCCTCTCTGTTGGTTTCCTCCTTGATTTGCTCTTTCGAACTTTTGCTGAATGCGTTTTCTAGGTCGTTTCTTTTTATCGTCAGAATTTTGATTGCCTTGCTTACTGTCTTGTTTTGGCTTTTTCTGAGTTGGTAATTCAATTTTACCTAGAACCTTTAATCCTTTTAATGAACCTGCTTTAGCTTTGATGACTTTTTCTTCTTCCTCAGGCTTGGTCTCCTTCGCAGGAGTTTCTTCAGCTTTAGGTTCTTCTTTTGGAGTTTCCTCTTTAGTAGCTGGTTTGTTTTCTTTCTTCTTAGGCTCTAGATCAATCTTACCAAGAACTTTAAGACCTTTCCTTTCTTCAGAAGGTTCTTCTTTCTCTTCTTGAACAGGCTTTTCTATTTCCTCTTTTGTTTCAACAACAGGTATCTCTTCAACAACTGGTTCTTCCTTAGTTTCAGCTACTTCTTCAACTGCTGGTTCTGGCTCAGGAGTAGGCTCTGGCTGAGGTTCTACTTTTGGCGCTTCCACCACCTCTTCTACAGGAGCAGGTGGTGTGGTCACTACTGGTTCAGGAGTAGGCTCCTCAGCAATTTTAGTACCTATCGTAAGATGAGAGGCTTCCTCTTTTTCGTGTGCAGACGCAGCAAACTCTTTTGCCAAAATATCATATTGTTCTCCTGATATTTTGCCATTCGGACTGCGGTCTACTTCATAGCCTTTATCTGACAAGAAGTCAACGATGGTGTTTCTACCAACGTTAAGTTTTCTTGCCACTTGGCTAAGCCTCATCATTTTTTCTTCAGACATACTCAAATATCCCTTTTTTTAAGGTTTTATAAAATGGTCTACTGCTCGAATTCTTTTGCTAAAATGTCAAATACGAACTTTACAGTTTCTTCTTCTAATTCGGTTCTTCTAACAATGTCTTCATTAGAGAGTGCCAAAACACTTTTGGCAGTATCTAGACCGATTCGCTTTAATTCATCGATAATCCAACTATCAATTTCATCTGCAAATTCATCCAGATCAACATCCTCTTCTTCGAAGTCTGATAGCTCTCTGAACACATCGATTTCCATTCCTACTAGCTTTGAGGCTAGTTTAATATTTTGACCTCCCTTACCAATTGCCAAAGACACTTGATCTGGTTTTAGGTAAACAGCAATCCTTCCAGCCTCTTCTAAAATCTTCATGCTTGAAATTTTAGCAGGACTTAATGCTCTTGATATATACAGTTCGAGATTATCAGTAAAATTGATTACATCGATATTCTCATTCTGGAGTTCTCTTACAATGCTATGAATTCTAGAACCCTTCATTCCAACACAAGCCCCAACCGGATCAATTCTGTCATCATAAGATTCCACAGCCACTTTTGCTCTCTCTCCTGGTTCTCTTACTACCTTTTTGATTGTTATAAGGCCATCAAATACTTCAGGCACTTCGCTTTCAAATAGTCTTTCAAGGAATTCGCCAGACGTTCTAGAAAGAATAATCTTTGGATTGCCATTAACCATATCTACACGGTCAACAATGGCTCTAACATTTTCGCCTTTTCTGAAACGATCTTTAGAGATCTGCTCGTTTTTTGGAATGCTGAGCTCATTACCTTCTCCGTCAACAAGCAGAACTTCTCTACTTAGAATCTGGTAAACTTCAGCAGAAATAATTTCACCTACTAGGTCTTTATATTTTTGATAAAGAATATCTTTTTCTAAATCCTTAATTCTCTGGATCAATGTTTGGCGTGCAGTCATTACAGCTCGTCTACCAAAATCTTCAAGCTTAATTTCTTCTGCTACTTCTTCACCTATTTCAAAGTCAGGCTCGATTTTTCTGGCATCTGTCAAACAGATTTTGTCATAATCCCAGATGTCTTCTGAGTTATCGTCAACAATTTCTCTAAAACGCCAAATCTCTAAATCACCTTTGTCAGCATTGATAATGATGTCAAAGTTGTCATCTAGCTCATATTTCTTTCTGATCATTGTTCTGAAAACATCTTCCAGAATTCTAATCATTGTTGGTCTGTCTACATTTTTTTGTTTTGCGAATTCAGCAAACGACTCAATTAATATTCCACTGTCCATTTTGATTACTTAAACGAGACTAAAACTTTTGCTTTTTCTATTTCATTAAGAAGAACATTGACTTTCTCAACCTCCTTCTTTTTCTGTACTTTTTTTTCTTTCAAAACTTCAATCGAAGCGTCATTTACATCAACTAGTTCCCCTTTAAACTCTTCACCAGTAATCATCTTTAAAGACAACTTGCGGCCTATGTTTTTCGCATATTGCCTATTCAGTTTTATGGGATGATCTAGTCCTGGTGAACTAACTTCTAATACATAGGCATATTCAATCAAGTCATCTAATTCGATATCAGCAGCAACCTTTCTACTAAGTTCTGCACAGTCGTCAATTGTTATACCTTCATCACCATCTAAGAGTATTAAGAATTTTGTTTTTCCTGTGACTCCTTTAGAAATAACATCAACTATAAAGTGACTGTCATCTTTCAAGTGACTCTGTGCAATTTGTGTAACCCTATTAGCTATATCCATGTATTAAGAAACAAAGAGGGGACTCTCGGTCCCCTCTGGTTGATTCCATAAAGTCTGGCAAAATTAGCGTTTTTTTTAATCAATTCAAATAGAACTGATCAATCGTGTGAATTCTAAAAAGTCATGTTATTTTCGAACCAGATAAAAGCTCATGAAATTTAAGACTTCGTTATTCTTACTCATTCTATTTACCGTTTTCGCCTGCGATAAACCAAATGGTTCAGTTAAAAGTCAGCAAGTTGAAATCGAAGATTTTCCAAAATCAAATGCAGATTCACTGTACCAGTTTGTAGCTGACCAAGTTGCTTTTGGACCAAGAGTTCCTAATACAGAAGCCCATATGGAAGCTGCAGAGTGGCTTAAAATGAAGTTTGAGTCTTATGGAGCACAGGTTCAATTTCAAGAATGGGAAGATTACGTTTACGATGGTACCAAAGTTCAGTTAAAGAATATCATTGCAACCATTAATCCCGACTCGAAAAAGAGAATTATGCTTTCCGCCCATTGGGACACTAGACCATTTGCAGATCATGATGAGGATGACAAGTATGCCCCTATTGAAGGGGCAAATGATGGTGCTAGTGGTGTTGCAGTTCTACTTGAATTAGCAAGGTTAATTCAGCAAAATGCCTTGTCAGTTGGAGTTGATATTATACTCTTTGATGGTGAGGATTGGGGAGAACATTCTGAAGAGCAAAGCACACGTTTGAGAGACGGATTAGATACATGGTATTGTCTTGGTAGTCAATACTGGAGTCAGAATAAGCATAAGAACAATTATTCTGCTTATTACGGAATTTTATTAGACATGGTAGGTGGTAAAGATGCTACTTTCTATTATGATTCAGTTTCTAAACAGAACGCCTCTAGAATTTTGGATAAAGTTTGGTCAACGGCACATCAATTGGGTTATCAAGAGACTTTTATCAAAGCAGACGGATTTCAGGGAATAATAGATGATCATGTTTACGTGAATAAGTATGCAAACATTCCTATGATTGATATTATTGACTTTAGGCCCAATGGTTCCAATAGCCAATTTGTACCTACTTGGCACACTCAGAATGATAATCTTGCGAACATAGAAAAAGCCACTCTCGAAAAAGTGGCTAATGTCTTGTCTGCCGTATTGTATAATGAATAATTATTTGAGAAGCGATTCTAAATAAACACCATATCCTGATTTCTTTAATGGAGAGGCTAGTTTCAGTAGCTCATCTTCATTGATATACTTCATTCTGAAGGCAATTTCTTCTAAGCATGATATCTTGATGCCCTGCCGCTCTTCAAGTATTTGAACAAATTGTCCAGCTTGTACTAGAGACTGAATTGTTCCGGTATCTAACCAAGCCGTTCCTCTGTCCATTTGACTCACTTTTAATTTACCTTTCTCAAGATAGATTTGATTGATGTCGGTAATTTCAAGTTCACCTCTGGGACTAGGTTTCAGGTTTTTAGCTATTTCTACGACTTCATTGTCATAGAAGTACATTCCTGGGACTGCCCAATTTGACTTGGGGTTTTCTGGCTTTTCTTCAATAGATAAAGCGTTTAGCTCTTTGTCAAACTCGACCACACCATATCGTTCAGGATCATTTACTCTGTAGGCATAAACAATACCTCCATCTGGATCTGTATTCTGTCTTAAAAGGTCTGGGAGCCCTGAGCCGTAGAATATATTATCTCCTAACACTAGAGCCACTTTGTCATTGCCAATAAACTCTTCACCAATTATAAATGCTTGGGCAAGTCCCTCGGGTTTAGGTTGTTCTGCATATTCGAATCTGCATCCAAATTGAGATCCGTCACCAAGCAGCCTTTCGAAAAGCGGTAGATCATGCGGTGTAGAAATAATCAAAACTTCTCTTATTCCAGCTAACATGAGAATAGAGAGGGGGTAATAGATCATTGGCTTATCATAAACAGGCATTAGCTGTTTACTTATTGCCAGAGTTAAAGGATGTAGTCTTGTTCCTGAGCCTCCAGCTAAAATTATACCTTTCATACTTGATATTGATTTTCGTAATAATCTCTATAGGCTCCACTAGTTATATGTTCTAACCACTCAGTATTCTCTAGATACCAGTCAACGGTTTTCGACATGCCTTCTTCAAACTGAAGAGACGGTTCCCAGCCTAATTCGTTTTTAATTTTAGATGCGTCTATAGCATACCTCATGTCATGTCCGGCTCTGTCTTTTACAAAAGTGATTAATTGTTGAGAGCTCCCTTTCTCTCTACCGAGCTTCTCGTCCATTACATCGCAAAGAAGTCTTACTATATCAATATTCTTCCATTCATTAAAGCCACCAATGTTGTAAGTTTCGTCATTTTTACCATTGTGATAAATCACATCAATCGCTCTCGCATGATCAATCACATACAGCCAATCTCTTATGTTTTCTCCCTTACCATAAACTGGTAGCGGGTTGCCATTCTTAATGTTATTGATGCATAGAGGTAAGAGTTTTTCAGGGAACTGATTTGGTCCATAGTTATTAGAACAATTGGAAATTACTATAGGCATTCCATAAGTATTCGCATATGCTCTTACAAAATGATCAGAACTAGCTTTAGAAGCTGAATATGGTGATTGAGGATCATATGGAGTGGTTTCTAGGAAAAAGCCGGTTTCTCCTAATGAACCATATACCTCATCAGTAGAAACATGATAAAATCTCTTTTCATCGAAATTTTCTTTCCAAATATCTCTCGCTGAGTTCAGAAGATTCACGGTTCCGATAACATTAGTATTAACAAATGCCAAGGGGTCGGTTATTGATCTGTCAACATGTGATTCTGCTGCCAAATGAATTACGCCATCGAATTTCTCTCTTTCAAAAAGTTCATTGATAAAACCGGCATCGGTAATGTCTCCTTGAACAAAGCTATAATTTTCAGCTTCCTCAATATCCTTTAGATTTTCAAGATTACCTGCATAGGTGAGCTTATCTAAGTTATATATCGCGTAGTCAGAATACTTTTTGACAAATAACCTGACAACGTGACTCCCAATAAATCCAGCACCGCCTGTGATTAGTATTTTCTTCTTTGTATCCATGAGCATAAAAGTACGTCTGCTGTGAAGATGACCATTTTATATTCGATAAAAAATGAGATAACTCAACTTATTTGACAAATATCATCGATTTTCAGCAACCTAACGATCGTTTGTTTGGTTTTTAATAATGTCTATTTTTGGGTGTTAAAGGAATGGAAGGAAAATGAATGAAAATCAGAAAATGATTGCGGATATGATCCGCGATTTTGGAGCTAAGGAGATTACTCCTTTTAGAAATAGATGGGATGATGATCAAGAGTTCCCAATTGATGTTTTGAAGAAATTTGGCGAGTTAGGCTTAATGGGAGTTTTAGTTCCTGAAAACTACGGAGGTTCTGGTTTCGGTTATCACGAATACGTTACGGCAGTTTCAGAAGTAGGTAAGTTAGATCCTGGAATTGGATTATCTGTGGCAGCTCATAATTCACTATGTACTGGTCATATTCTTCAGTTTGGAGACGAAGAACAAAAGCAAAAGTGGTTGCCCAAATTAGCTAGTGCCGAATGGATTGGTGCTTGGGGTTTGACGGAACCAAATACGGGTTCTGACGCAGGCAATATGAAGACCACTGCGAAAAAAGATGGTTCGGACTGGGTAATCAACGGTACAAAGAATTGGATTACTCATGGTAAGTCAGGAGATATAGCTGTTGTAATAGTAAGAACAGGTGAAATTGGTGATTCAAGAGGCATGACGGCTTTTGCCGTAGAAAGAGGAACTCCAGGTTTTAAAGCCGGTAAAAAGGAAGATAAGCTTGGAATGAGAACTTCCGAGACTGCAGAAATGATCTTTGAAGAATGTAGAATTCCTGATTCCAATAGGTTGGGAGAAGTCGGAGAAGGTTTTATTCAAGCAATGAAGGTCTTAGATGGTGGAAGAATATCCATTGCAGCCTTAAGCTTGGGTATTGCTGAAGGTGCTTTTGAAGAATCTTTAAAGTATGCTCAAGAAAGGCAGCAGTTTAATCAACCCATTTTCAATTTTCAAGGCATTAGTTTCAAATTGGCTGATATGGCTACCAAAATTGAGGCAGCCAAACTATTAACAGCTAGAGCCTCTGAACTAAAGAATAACGGAAAGCCTGTAACCAAAGAATCTGCTATGGCTAAATATCACGCTTCAGAATGTGCTGTTGAGTGTGCCACAGAAGCAGTTCAGATATTTGGTGGATATGGTTACACTAAGGATTATCCTGTAGAGAAGTATTACAGAGATTCTAAGTTGTGTACTATAGGAGAAGGTACTTCTGAAATTCAAAAGTTGGTAATTGCTAGACAGGTGCTTAGAGCCTAGTTTAAATATTTGCAGTTCAGGTATTTGATTCTCAAAAAAGGTTGTACTTTTGCAGTCCGAATTGAGAGGAGGTGTTTTTAGTCCATGATCATAATTAACGTAAAAGAAAACGAATCTATTGATAAAGCTCTAAAGAGATTCAAGAAGAAGTTCGAAAGAACTGGTGTTTTGAAGGAGCTTAGATCTAGACAGGCGTACGAAAAGCCTTCCATTAGTAGAAGAACAGAAAAAATCAAAGCAGCATACAAGCAAAAAATGTATGCTAAAGATAACTACTAAGCATGCTGCAATGCAGTTATAAATGACTATGTTAGTACTGTGTAGAATGCAGTGCTAACATGGTTGATTCTTTCCTGAGATATATATCCTATGAAAAACGTTACAGCAAACACACTGTAACTTCTTACGAGAACGATCTTTCTCAATTTCAGGAATTCACATCCATTCAATTTCAGGTTACAAATTTAGCCGAGGCAACTCAGCTAATGGTGCGGTCATGGGTTTTGAGTTTGATGGATCAAGGCACTTCACCCAGAACTGTTAACCGAAAAATTGCTACGCTACGGTCGTTTTATAAATACCTTCTGAAAAGAGACGAGATAAAGAAGGACCCAACCAGTAAAATTAAGTCTTTAAAGACACAAAAAGAGCTACCATCTTTTGCGGATGAAGCAGACTTTTCGGCTTTTTTAGATAGGGCAAATTATCCTAATGGATTTGAAGGCAAAAGAGATCAAGTGATACTTGAATTGCTTTATGGCACCGGTATTCGATTAGCAGAGTTACTTCAATTGAGTGATCATGACATTGATTTCAATCAATCAGCAATAAAAGTTTTAGGTAAAAGAAATAAGGAACGTATTGTGCCTCTTTCAGTTAGCTTAAAAAAGTTGTTAAAAGAGTATATCGATGATAAAAATCATGGTTTCTCTTCAGACCAAAAGGCAACTTTAATCGTAAATAAGAACGGTGGGAAAGCCTATCCTATGTTG
Source organism: Roseivirga sp. UBA6052 (assembly GCA_002427755.1). GTDB lineage: Bacteria > Bacteroidota > Bacteroidia > Cytophagales > Cyclobacteriaceae > Roseivirga. Next base: position 514,702 of record DIYO01000009.1, on the reverse strand, counting down.
GTATATAGAGTGGTTAAGAAATATTTGAATCAGATTAGCTCACTAGATAAGAAGAGCCCCCACGCCTTGAGACATACCTTTGCCACACATTTATTAAATAAGGGAGCAGATTTAAACGCAGTAAAAGATTTATTAGGACATAGCAGCTTGGCTGCCACACAAGTATATACACACAATTCTCTCGATAAGCTCAAGTCGGTTTTCGACCAGGCTCATCCTAAAGCATAATTATTAACCTTTAAAATTTAAGATCATGAAAGTACAAGTTCAATCAATCCATTTCGATGCAGATGTAAAACTTATCGACTTTATCCAAAAGAAGCTGGACAAATTGGAAACCTTTTATGATAGAACAGTTGATGCGGAAGTCATACTCAAATTGAACAATGAGGGCATTGAGAATAAAACCGTAGAGATAAAATTGAACGTTCCGGGAGATCAGCTATTTGCTGAGAAAGCCGATTCTTCTTTTGAGGCAGCGACTGATTCTTGTACCGAGGCTTTACGCAGACAAATTAAACGACATAAAGAAAAGCTTACAGCTCACCACTAAAAAAGAAAAAGCCCCGAAAGGGGCTTTTTTTATAGGCTAAATGCAGCTTTTACCTTGTCAACATAATCTAACTTTTCCCAAGTAAAGAGCTCAACCTCAAATTCCTGAGGTTGGTTGTTAGAGTTGATAAATGTCTTTTTGACAACTTCATTTTTTCTACCCATATGACCATATGCTGCAGTTTCAGTATACATAGGGTTTCTTAGCTTTAATCTAGTTTCGATGGCATAAGGCCTCATGTCAAACACTTCAGAAACTTTTGCAGCGATTTCACCATCTGTCATGTCTACATTTGCCGTACCGTAAGTGTCTATGAAAATACCCATTGGTTCTACAACACCAATAGCATAAGATACTTGGACTAAAACCTCGCTCGCCACTCCAGCTGCAACTAAGTTTTTGGCAATATGTCTAGTAGCATAAGCAGCAGAACGGTCTACTTTAGAAGGATCCTTTCCAGAGAATGCACCACCACCATGCGCTCCTTTACCTCCATAAGTATCTACAATAATTTTTCTGCCTGTCAAACCTGTGTCACCGTGAGGCCCACCAATTACGAATTTACCTGTTGGGTTAATGTGGTATTTGATCTCATCATTAAAGAGTGCTTGAATATGTGCCGGCAATTGAGCCTTAACTCTTGGGATCAAAATTGCTTTAATATCTTCTCTGATTTTAGATAACATCTCGTCATCAGAGCCGAAATCATCATGTTGAGTAGAAACAACAATCGCATCAATTCTTTGAGGCGCGTTATCGTCAGAGTATTCTATGGTTACCTGAGATTTAGCGTCTGGTCTTAGATAAGTGATTTCTTGATTCTCTCTTCTAAGGTCAGCCAATACTTGAAGAATCTTATGCGAAAGATCTAATGCCAATGGCATGTAATTTTCAGTCTCTTTAGTCGCATACCCAAACATCATTCCTTGGTCACCAGCTCCTTGATCCTCTTTCGAAGCCCTGTCCACACCTCTATTGATGTCATCAGATTGCTCGTGAATTGCAGATAATACCCCACAAGATTTGTAATCAAATTGATAATCGGCTTTTGTGTAACCGATATTCTTTATCGTCTCTCTTGCGATTCTTTGAACATCCAGGTAAGTATTTGATTTAACTTCTCCGGCTAAAACAACTTGACCGGTGGTAACTAAAGTTTCGCATGCAACTTTAGACTCGGGATCAAAAGCTAAAAAGTTATCAATTAGTGCATCAGATATCTGATCTGATACTTTGTCAGGATGCCCTTCTGATACTGATTCTGAGGTAAATAGATATGACATGTATAATTATTTAGTGGCGGCAAAAATAGGATTAAGAATGAGATTAAAAAAGCAATTGAGAAGTTCTAGTTGCCGTAAAGTAAAAAGATAGTTGGAATCTTTTTCAAGTCTAAATCTTTCATGTTCCATTTACCTACTGATTTGGTGATAATTTGTTCGTTTTCACCACTTATATCCTTAGCTACACAAAGGAATGAGTCTTTTCGGCAAACCTTCAGAATATCGAAAAGCATTTGTTCGTTTCTATAAGGAGTGTCCATAAAGATTTGTGTTTGATCTTTCTGTCTAGACTCCTTTTCTAACTCTCTTAGCTTTTGCTGTTTTTCCTTACGATCGATGGGTAGATACCCATGAAAAGCAAAACTCTGGCCATTCATACCGCTGGCCATTAAAGCAAGAAGGATAGATGATGGCCCAACTAATGGGATGGTTTTGATTTTAAACTGATGAGCTAAGTGAACTAATCTGGCCCCTGGATCGGCTATTCCAGGACAACCAGATTCGGAAATAATTCCACCCACTTTTCCATTTAGCAGAGGTTGAATAAGTTCAAAACAGTCTTCAAACGAAGTTTTCTTATCTACTAATTCGAATTGTAATTCTTCTATTACCAAGCCTAGTTTAAGTGAGCTGATATAGCGTCTAGCAGTTCTGAGGTTCTCAACAAAAAAGATATCACATGCCTTTATGGCTTCTTTTACCTGGGTAGGTATAACACCCTCTTGCGTATTGTCAGATATTACATTCGGAATTACAAATAGCTTTCCTGGAGACATATCATTGATTTAAGAATTCGGTAACGGCTTGATAGAATTCAGTGGGCTTCTCTGCATGTAACCAATGGCCAGCATTTTCTAAAGTGATGAATTGACTATTGGTAAATGCACTTTTTATTTCGTTTAAATCTTCTTTTAAAATGTAATTTGAATTCCCTCCATTAATAAAAAGCGTCTGACTTTCAAATGATGAGTTGGGATAAGTGGGTTTGCCCACTTCCTCAATATTTCTTGCGATTACATCAAGGTTCATTTTCCATTTAAAGCCATCGGAAGTCCTTGCCAGATTTTTTAACAAAAATTGTCTTGTGCCAAACTCTGGAATCAAATGCTGCAGTATCTGGTCTGCTTCATTCCTACTTTGTAATTCATTAACGGGTACTTGATAGAATGCATCAATGATGGCTGAATGATGTACTGGATAAGCTTTAGGGCCAATATCTGCTACTATCAACTTTTTTAAATATTGCGGGTATTGCTCGGTAAATGTCATAGCAGTTTTGCCTCCCATTGAATGACCAATCAGATTGATGTTTTCCAATTCTAGATGGTCTAGAAGATCTTTAAGATCTTCAGACATTGCCCAGTACGAAAACTCTTCATCGTGAAATGATTGACCATGATTTCGCTGATCTGCCAAGATGACTTGGTAAGATGTACTCCATTTTTTGGCAAGAGTAATCCAGTTATCTAAAGATCCAAAAAGCCCATGGAGGATAACCAGAGGTTCTCCTCCTCCTAAGATTTTGTGATTTAGCAGACTCATTGCTTTAAAGCCCTTAAATAAAGTTGAATGGTGTTCTCTAATCCGAGATATAAGGCATCACAGACTAATGCATGTCCAATACTCACTTCATCTAGATGAGGCACGTTTTCTTGAAAGAATTTTAGATTATCTAAATCCAGATCGTGGCCTGCGTTAATACCTAAACCGCATTCATGTGCAACTAAAGCTGCCTCAGTATAGTCTTTTACTGCCTGATCTGAAGATGACTTGAAGTTAGAGGCATAAGGTTCCGTATAAAGTTCAATTCTATCAGTGCCTATATCAGCTGCTTCTCGAATAAGGTTCGCTTCAGGTTCAATGAAAATTGAAGTTCTAATACCCATTGATTTTATCTTATCAATCGTTTCTATCAGGAAATCCTTTTTATTGATAGTATCCCAACCCGCGTTCGAGGTTAAAACATGTGGTGGATCTGGAACTAGAGTTGCCTGATCAGGTTTCACCTCTTCCAATATTTTCAAAAAACGTTCGTCAGGGTATCCTTCGATATTGAACTCAGTAGTTACTACTTCTTTGAGGTCATAAACATCTTGGGTTGTAATATGTCTTTCGTCTGGTCTAGGGTGAATTGTAATTCCTTCTGCACCAAACTTCTCTGCATCAACAGCTACTTGCGCCACATTTGGGTTACTACCTCCTCTTGCATTTCTTAGTGTAGCTATTTTGTTAATGTTCACACTTAATCTAGTCATTCAAAATTGGCTTTATTGCATAACTTTGCGTGCAAGTTAATGATTTCAAAAATCGAATAAATTTTATCATGAGTCTTAAACAACAAATAGAATCTGACATAAAGAAAGCTATGCTAGCCAAGCAAAAAGATGAATTGAAAGCACTTAGAGCTATTAAGTCAATGATTCTTCTTGCTGAAACAGAAAAAGGAAGCTCTGGAGAAGTATCGGCCGATGCTGAAATGAAAATGTTGATGAAAGCGGTTAAGCAAAGAAAAGACTCAGCCCAAATTTACAAGGAACAGAATAGAGAAGACCTGTTTGCTGTTGAAATGGCAGAGGTAGAAGTAATTGAGCGCTATCTTCCTAAGCAAATGTCTGAAGAAGAGGTTGAAACTGAACTCACAAAGATTATCGAGCAGGTTGGTGCTTCAGGGCCACAGGATATGGGTAAGGTCATGGGTACTGCTACGAAGGCACTAGCTGGTAAAGCCGATGGTAAAACTATCTCGGGGATTGTAAAAAAGTTGCTCACAAGCTAATTGAAGACACTTGATATCATCTTATTGATTCCATTGATTTTTGGAGCTGTCATGGGCTTTCGAAAAGGCCTATTGCTTGAGATCATAGGAGTATTAGCCTTTATTATAGCAATCATTGGTGGATTCAAACTTATGGAGATTGGAATCACCTATTTGAAGGACTATTTCGATGGTGTCGATCACTTACTCCCTTTTATCTCATTTTTAATAATCTTCCTTGCCATCATTTTACTCATCAACATGTTAGGCAAGGTGATTAAAAAAATGATTGATATGACCCTATTGGGTGGTGTTGACAGTTTTGCAGGTGCCATAATTGGAGCGGTGAAATGGGCAATCGGACTGAGTATAATTCTATGGCTGACTTTGAACTTTGGAATTGAACTTCCCGGACAAGACGAAGATTTAGTGCTATATCCTTTTATGGTTGAACTCGGGCCCAACATTATTAGTTATCTAGATGTTGTAATTCCTTTTGCAGAGGAAATGCTAGAGTCAATTAAAGAGTTATTAAGTCCGGTTTGATTTTACTTGTTGACAATTACGACTCTTTTACTTTTAACCTAGTTGACTATTTTCATCAGTTATCTTGTCAGGTTGCAGTTAAGCGAAATGACGAACCTCTGTCAGAATTATGCTCTGATCGATACGATGGAGTTGTATTTTCACCAGGACCGGAATCTCCGTCAAAGGCGAACAATTTATTACCAACAGTTGAATACTATTTAGGCAAGAAGCCCACATTGGGAATATGCCTGGGGCACCAAGCCATAGCTCAGGTTTTGGGAGCAGATTTAATTCATGCCGAATATCCTATGCATGGCAAAATAAGTCAAATCAGGGCTCAGGAAGGTGCTCTTTTTGAAGGTTTACCTAATGAGTTAGAAGTAGTGCGATATCATTCTTTAGTGAATGATCGACTACCTGATGCAATAAAACCAGTGGCTTACAGTAGTACTGGTGAATTGATGGCTTTTGATACTGATACCAAGTTAATGGCTCATGGGTTGCAATTTCACCCAGAAGCAATTCTCACACAATATGGGTTGGATATGCTTAGAAATTGGCTCACATTTTATAATATTGTTTAAACCCTTCCTTATCAATTAAGAACTTTGGCTTGTTAATTGATGTTACCAATGAAAAGAGAAGTAAATGATTGCCAGTGAGTTGATAAACCATATGATTCCACCACTTAAGCCTAATGACGATGGTCATAAGGCGACTGTATGGATGGAAGAATTACGTATGAATCAATTACCGGTTATCGAGAAAGGTAGGTTTCTAGGTTTTATAACAGAAGACTCAATCTTAGAAGAAAACGACAATAAACTACCTGTTTCTTCTTACTACCTTGAAGGTGAGCAATGCTTTGTATATGAGAACCAGCACTTTTATGATGTTATCAAATCAGCTGCAGAACATGAAACACAAATGGTTGCAGTTCTTAATGAAAGAGGTGGTTTTGAAGGAGTAATTGCTTTGGAAGATACTATTAGCGCTTTTGCTGAATCGACTGCCGTGCAGGTACCGGGTGCCATCTTGGTACTTACCATGAATCAAAGAGATTACAGTCTGGCCGAGATCAGCAGGTTGATCGAATCGGAAGGAGCTAAAGTGTTGAGTTCGACAGTTAATTCAGATAGCAAAGACATGTCTTTGTTACGATTGACTTTAAAACTGAACAAAACAGAGGTTTCTCACATTACGGCTTCCCTTGAAAGATTTGGCTACAAGATTATCGGAAGATTTCAGGAAGAAGAAATTATATCAAACGATCAAGAGCGCTTCGATTTACTGATGCGTTACCTCAATATCTAAACCATGAGAATCGCAATACATGGAAAAAGTACTGGACCTGAAGCTCAGGCCTGTATTGCAGATATGTTTGAAATAATAAAGTATAGAGGTATTGAAGCTGATATTAGTGCAGAATACCAATCAGATTTAGCAGAAAAAGGCTTTTCAACAACTCATTTAAATACATTCAAATTAGGAGATAATCTCCTACCCTATGATTATCTCTTGAGTTTGGGTGGTGATGGAACCATTCTTGATTCTATAACTTATACGAATGGCGCAGAGACCCCAATAGTTGGTATTAACCTTGGCCGTTTAGGTTTTCTGGCTACTACTCCAAGAGATCAGATTTCTTTTGCACTTAAGAGTATTGCTGAGGGCGACTTTGAAATAGAGTCCAGATCATTGGTCCATGTAGATTCCAACCAAAAGTTGTTTGAACCTTTCAATTTTGGACTGAATGAATTTACGATAGTTAAAAAGGAAACATCGTCAATGATTGTAGTTCATACTTATGTAGATGGTGATTATTTAAACTCTTATTGGGCTGATGGATTGATCGTTTCCACACCAACAGGCTCTACAGGGTATTCTCTAAGTTGTGGTGGCCCCTTGGTTCATCCTAAAGAAAAGAACTTTATCATCACGCCTGTTAGTCCTCACAATTTGAATGTTAGACCAATAATCTTATCTGACGAGAGTGTCATCACCTTTGAAATTGAAGGAAGAAGCCGACAATTTATGGTGTCTTTAGATTCAAGATCTCATAGTGTAGACGATTCAGTTGAGATTTCCGTTAGAAGAGAAGAATTTGAAGCAAGGTTGGTTCGTTTTCCTAAAAACAAGTATTTTGATACCTTGCGACACAAATTAAACTGGGGATTAGACGCCAGAAATTGACTTAACAATATTTAACTGGCAGTTGGAAAAGGATGGGAAATTTGTTCTCTAGCTTGCGCTCATATCATACGGGTATACTGACCATTTCTAAGTTGGTTCCTGTATTTCTCTTGTCATTTTTATCAATGAATGTAAAGGGGCAGAATACAGAAATTGGGTTGGAATTGGGGGCCTATAACTATTTAGGAGATATAGTGCGTTCCTATGATTTAAGTAATCATACTTTTGGTGGTCAGTTTTTTATCAGGAAGCATGTAAATGATGGCCTAAGCATAAGAATATCTGCTGGTGTAGGGTCTGTTAAAGGTGCTGACGATGAGAATTTTGACATATTTTCAGCAAATAGAAGTGCATCTTTTGAAGGCGACATTATAAATTCTGATTTCCTATTCGAGTACCATTTTCTGAATTACCGAGACCCTCGTTCAGACATTAAATGGACACCTTATGTATTACTAGGTGCAGGGCTCTACCAATTCAGAGGGACAGATCAAGATTTCACTAGATATGATACAGGTTTACAAATGAGAGTACCTGTTGGTATAGGCTTAAAATTCAAATTAGATAGGAGATGGGTATTGGGAATTTCTACATCTGCTATAGCGACCTATTCTGACGAGATAGATAACATTTTTCAATCTTCTTCTGGAACGAAGAACTTTCAGGTGGGTAATCCGAGTGATAATGATTGGATGTTTTTTACCGGAATTTCATTGAGTTATACCTTCTACAGAATTGTTTGTCCAGTTCCTTTCTTCAGAAATACAACGTTTTAAGCTTTAAATAGCTTTAAAAAAGCAACTTCATTTTTGTACATTCGCGCTTGGTTTTTTGAGAAGCGAGTAAGATGCAGCGCGAAATAGATCCAAATAATCTTCCTGAACATATAGCCATTATTATGGATGGCAACGGTCGTTGGGCTAAGAAACAAGGTGCCTTGAGGGTTTTTGGACATAAGAGTGCGATAAAAGCTGTCAGAGACGCTGTTGAAGGGTCGGCTGAAATTGGAATTAAGTACGTAACCCTTTATGCATTTTCGACTGAGAATTGGAATAGACCAAAGCTTGAAGTTAATGCGCTTATGGAGTTGTTGGTTTCTACTCTTCATTCTGAGATTAAAACACTAATGGACAATGATATTAGGTTGTCTACTATTGGTGATACGAGTAGTCTCCCTAAGAGGTGTCAAAACGAATTGCAAGAAGCAATTGACAAAACGGCTTCAAATACCAGAATGACATTAGTGCTTGCATTGAGTTACAGCGGTCGCTGGGATATCACGCAGGCCGCACAGAAAATAGCTGAAGATACTGCGGAAGGGAGACTGAAAGCTGAAGATATTGATCAAAATACAATTGATAATTATTTAAATACCTCAGGGATTCCAGACCCTGAATTGTTAATAAGAACTAGTGGAGAACAGCGTATAAGCAATTTTTTACTTTGGCAGATGGCTTATACAGAATTCTACATTACAGATATATTATGGCCTGATTTCAGGAAAGAACATTTGGTAGAGGCAATTTTGTCCTATCAAGATCGAGAAAGAAGGTTTGGAAAGACTAGTGAACAACTGAAGAACTAGAAGAATGAGAAAATTAGTATTGGCACTTATTTTGACCACACTGTCCACAATTGTTGTGGCACAGGTAAGGTATGGTGTCAACACAGGGCAAGGTGTTCAGATTGATTATACCAATCCTAAAGTCTTTGAGATTGCTGAATTCAAATTTACAGGTACTAAAGTTTTAAGTGAAAGGGCATTAATTTCTTTTACGGGAATAAAAGTAGGTGATAGAATACCTATTCCCGGTCAAGAAATTTCTAATGCAATTAAGAAGCTTTGGGAGCAAGGAATTATTGCTGACGTACAATTTTGGTTGAATAAAACGGAAGGTGATCGAGCCTTTCTAGAAGTAAAATTAACCGAGAGACCTAGAATTGTTCGGTTTGATATCGAAGGTGTTAATTCAACACAGAGCTCTGAAATTCAGGATCAAATAGGAATTATCGGAAAAGTAGCCAGCGCACCTTTGGTAAAGAATTCTGAGATTGTTATTAGAAAGTACTTCATAGAAAAGGGCTATCTCAACACTACAGTAAAGACCATTCAAGAAAGTGATACCACCAGCAATGATGGCGTAAGATTGAAGTTTTTGGTTGATAAAAAGTCAAAAGTCAAGATCAACAAAATCTACTTTGAGGGAAATGAGGAAGTAGATGATGCTCGATTAAAGAAAGCCATGAGAAACACCAATGAGAAACCAAGATTCTGGTTAATCTCTAGATTGGTAGACGAAATTTTTAAGACTAACCCTAAGTCGATAAGAAATTATGTAGACTCTTCTTATGTGGTTTCGAAAAAGGATTTTAAAACCTTCTTAAATGACAATGTGAAGCTCAACTTCCTTAAAGGGTCCAAATTCATTCCAAACGACTTTAAAGATGACAAGGTCTCTCTTGTTAATGCCTTTAATGCGGAAGGCTTTAGAGATGCAGAAATTCTCAGTGATGAGATTGTAAAAATTGATGATGAATTTATCGATCTAAAGATCAAAGTCGATGAAGGCTCAAAGTACTATATAAGAAACATCGATTGGGTTGGTAACCTCAAGTATACCGATGAATTCCTAACACAAAAATTAGGCATCAAGAAAGGTGATGTTTACAACAGGGAAAGAATAGAGCAAAGAACTGTTTATGATGGAGAAAGACAGGATGATATTCAGTCGCTTTACATGGACGATGGTCACTTATTCTTCCAATTAGAGGTAGTTGAAGTACGCGCTGAAAATGATTCGATAGATCTTGAAATGCGTATGTCTGAGGGAGAACAGGCAACCATTAAACGTATAATTCTTGAAGGCAATAACAGAACTAGTGACCATGTAGTGCTAAGAGAAATTAGAACCTTACCAGGTAAAAAATACTCCAGACAGGAGCTAATTCGAACGATCAGAGAGCTTGGTCAATTAGGATACTTCGATCCTGAGCAAATTAATCCTCAACCAATTCCAAACCTTAAAGATGGTACAGTAGATGTGGTCTTCAGTTTAGTAGAACAATCTAACGACCAGATACAACTTTCAGGAGGTTTCGGTGGTCCATTCGGATTTATTGGTACAGTAGGTCTTTCTTTGAATAACTTTTCTGTTAGAAACATTGGCGATTGGGACAAGTGGAGACCTTACCCTAGTGGTGATGGACAAAGGCTATCGTTGCAGATTCAGTCTAATGGTAGAAGATTCCAGAGTTATAACCTTGTGTTCTCAGAGCCGTGGTTGGGTGGCAGAAAGCCTAATAACTTTACGGTTAGTGTTAATAGAACAGCTAACAGAAGTATAGATATTTTTAATAATAACGACTTAATAGGTTTCCTAAAGGCTACAGGATTTACTATTGGTCTGGGTAGAAGATTAAGATGGCCTGATGATTACTTCCAAGTTCAGAATACCATAAGATATCAGTTCTATGATGTATTTAATTTTGGAAATACACTAGGATTCTCAACAGGTCAAGCGAATAGTTTAACCTTTAATACTACCATCTCTAGAAGTAATATTGATAACCCACAATTCCCTAAGTATGGTTCTACATTCACACTGGCTATTAATGCTACACCGCCATGGTCTGTGTTGAACCCAAGTAGATACGAAGGCGATTTAACCGAGCAACAGCGTTACGAGTTTGTGGAATACCATAAGTGGATGTTCGATTGGTCTATGTTTGTACCAATTGGTAAGAAACTAGTAATAAATGCTAGAGCACATATGGGCTTTATTGGATCATATTCCAGCAGAACAGACTCTGGACCGTTTGAGAGATTCTTCCTAGGAGGTAACGGATTGAATGGCGGTAATAACTTTATAATAGGACAAGAGATAATTGCGCTGAGAGGATATCAAGATAATATTATCGACCCGGTGGACCCTAATACCGGATTCAGAGGAGGAATTATTTATAATAAGTATGTGGCGGAGTTGAGATACCCTGTTTCACTTAAACCATCATCGGTGATTTATGCATTAGTTTTCGGAGAGGCTGGAAATGCCTGGACAGACTTTGCAGATTATTCACCAAGACAGATGTTTAGAAGTGCAGGAGTTGGTGCTAGACTGTTCTTGCCAGCGTTCGGTTTGCTTGGAATTGATTGGGCATATGGTTTCGATCAGGACAATTCATTCACCCCTGCCATCGTTGGAGGATCACAAGTACATTTTTCTATCGGACAGCAAATACGATAATATGCACAAATCCAACGCTAGCATACTGAGCATTTTAATAATTTTTATATTTGCCGCTGCTAATCAAACCTTTGCCCAAGGTAGAGGTCAAAAAATAGGTCATTTTGATTCAGAATTCGTGCTAAATCAAATGCCGGAATACAAGCAAAAACAGAGCGAGTTAGAAGGACTAGCCAAAGCTTACGATAAAGAGGTACGGAGTTTGTATGATGAGTTAGAGAAGCTCAGATCAGACCTTAGAGTAAATGAGGTTTTATTAACTCCAGCCATGAAACAGGAGCGTGAGCAAGAGATATTGGCAAAGGAACAAGAAGCTCTGAAAAAGAATACAGAGTATTTTGGATACGAAGGACTCTATTACAAAAAGGTAGACGAGTTGGTTTTACCGCTGAGAACTAAAGTAAGTCAGGCGGTGGAAGTAGTTGCGAGAAAATACGGTTTAGACTACCTATTTGACAAAGCAGCAGATGTAGGAATAGTTTACTCAAATCCTGTACATGACTATACGGAGTTTGTAATAGAAGAATTAGAATTAAAGAAAGAACAAAGAAACTAAAACATTAAAATAGGAATCATGAATCGCAAAATGTTAGTGTTAGCTGTACTAATCGTTTTAGGGGCAGCTAAAGTGCAGGCGCAAGATTTTAAATTAGGTTATACCTTTTTAGACGGAATCGTTTTTGCAATGCCTGAAATCGAAGGGATTAATTCTCAGCTTGAAACTACTAGATCACAGTTAGGAAAGCAGGTTCAGTCTAAGGAGGCTGAAATGCAAACTAAGATGAATGAGCTTCAGCAAATGGCTCAAGATCCAAATGCAAATCAATTGGTATTGCAAGAGAGAGAAAATGAAATCAGAAGTTTGCAGCAAGCTTACCAGCAGTTTACTCAACAAGCTGAGCAAGCGTTAAGCGCTAAGCAGGCTGAACTTTTCAATCCTGTATATCAAAAGGTGCAAGAGGCAGTTGAAGAGGTAAGAAAAGAAAAAGGCTTTGCAATGATTATCAATGCTCAGGCAGGTGCTGCTACAAGTATTGTGTTGGCTTCTGATGACGCTTATGATATTACGAAAGATGTATTCGATAAATTAGGTGTTGAGATGCCTGAACCTCCTGCTGAAGAATCAGCAGATGGTGGTAAGTAAGAATCACATTTAAAAAATTTAGAACCCCTTCTTTTGAAGGGGTTTTTTTATTTTGAGCCTATGATAATCCCACCATCGCTCCAAAAAGGAGATAAAGTTGCGATAGTAGCCACTGCTAAAAGGTTAGAGACTTCTTATGACCAAGGAGTAGAATTAATTGAGCGCTGGGGGTTTGAACCGGTTGTATACGAATCTGCAAATGCAAAGGAAGGTTATTTCGCAGGAACAGATACGGTAAGAATTAATGATTTTCAGAATGCCCTAAATGACAATGAGATTAAAGCTATTCTTTTTCTTAGAGGGGGATATGGTAGCACAAGACTTCTCGATCAGATTGATTTTTCTAATTATCGAGAGAATCCTAAGTGGCTCATTGGGTTTAGCGATATTACATCAATACTTCTTCAATCAATTCAGGAAGGAGTGGCTTCAATTCACGGCCCAGTGGCCATCACGCTTGGTAGAGATTCTAAATCGGATGAAAACCTTCTCGCTATTCTTGAAGGGCGGAAAGATTTCGAATATCCATTAACTCCTTCCGATTTCACAAATACAGGAACAGCAACTGGAAGAATAGTAGGGGGTAACCTTTGCATGGTTTGTGATAGCATAGGAACTTCCAATGAAATTCAGACAGAAGGAAACATCTTGCTAATAGAAGAGATTGGTGAGGAGTACTATGCTATCGATAGGATGCTTACTAAACTAAAGCGGGCTGGTAAACTCAAAGATTTGACAGGGGTGATTTTAGGGAGTTTTACCTCTATTTCGGATAGACAATCTTACTACAATCAATCTTTATTAGAACTGATTACAAGCTTTTTCATTGACCTTAACATACCGATTGCAACAGGACTTGATGCAGGTCATGAGCATACTAATTATCCTTTAATATTCGGAGCTTTTGCTTCGGTTGATATAAAAAGGGATAGTATTGGAATCAGTTATATCAAAGAAGAAAACCTGCCAATAGACCAGCAAGTATAATGAGAGGGCTTGGTACTTTAGTAAAAGCAAGAAGAACAAAGGTTCCAATAACTACCGAGACGTTCATGACAGAATTCTCTATGGGCTGAAAAAGTATAAAGGCCGCAGCAGCCACCATACCTGAACTTGCAGCCGTTATGCCTTCCAATGAAGCTCTTACCACTCTATACCTTTTTAGGCTATCCCAGAACCGAATTACAAAGAATATTAGGAATGTTCCTGGTAGAAATATTCCGCATGCTGAAATAAAACCAGCTAAGATTTGTCCACCAACGCCAAGGTCACGAACAGATAAAGCTCCTACAAACGAGCTAACAGAAAAGACCGGACCTGGAACGGCTTGTACCATGGCAAGCCCAGATAAAAACTCTTCTGAACTGAGGTAACCCTTAAATTCTACAAACTCAGTATTTAAGAACGGTATAAGCACTTGCCCACCTCCAAAGATAAGACTACCGTTTCTGTAGAAGTTTTCAAAAAGAAGTATAAAACGATCCTGAGTAATAGCACCAATTAGAGCTGCTGCAACTAATACCAAACCCCAGAGTGTAAAGTTGCCCCACTTGATTTTGACTTTTTCCTTTTCTTCAATTTCCTGCTTTTTGTAGTTGAAGGCGGTAGTCGCACCTGCAATTACAAGTACAATAGGTAAGGCAGCAGGTTTAGAGATAAAATAGGTTACAATAGCTGAAAGAACCATCAATAGTCCAGCAGTACGTGTATTCACGACTTTTGAAGCAATTGTAAAAGCGCCATAACTAATAAATCCTACCGCCATTGGCTGGATAAACTTGGTAAATTCTAGACTGAAATTCTTCGTTTGGTATGTATTAACCAAGATGGCAGCTGTTGTCATTATCGATACAGCAGGTAACATCCAGACCAAAAGGGTTAGGTATGCCAATCCGGCTCCTCCAAGACGGAAGCCAATTGCTGTAACCGTTTGAGTTGATGTAGGACCGGGTAGAATTTGGCAGAGCGCATTCAATTCTATCAATTCCTCCTCGGTAATATATCGCCTGCGTTCAACCAGAATCTTTATGAACATGGCAATATGAGCCTGAGGCCCGCCAAATGCACTAACAGATAAAAGCAGTACGTCTCTGAGAAAAATATAGTATCGTATGCGCTTAATCGCCACGATTGGGTCTATTTCTTAAGCCCTATTTCTGCCAATCGCTGATGTAAAAAAGCACCAGCTGTTATATCATCGTAAAGCTTAGGGTTATCAGTGTCCACACAACTGTCTAAAACGGTTAAGTCCATTTCAGATCTAGGATGCATAAAGAATGGTATCGAGAACCTTGAGGTCTTCATAAGTTCTTTTGGTGGGTTTACCACTCTATGAATGGTCGACTTGAGTTTGTTGTTGGTATGCCTTGAAAGCATGTCTCCCACATTTACAATAATTTGATCTGGAAGTGCAGTGATAGGAATCCATTTGTTATCTTTTCTCAACACTTGAAGACCATCGGCACTGGCTCCCATGAGCAATGTGATCAGGTTTATATCACCATGTTCTGCAGCTCTTACCGCATCGGCTGGTACTTCTTCCGGGTTCTCTATTGGGAAATAGTGAATAGGTCTTAAAATACTATTACCGTTATGTACTTTGTTATCAAAATAGTGCTCGTCTAAACCGAGATATAAAGCGATGGCTTGAAGCATTTTAATACCTGTAGCTTCTAATGTTTTGTATACTTCTAAGCCAATAGTTTCCATTTCAGGAAGCTCCTCTGGCCAAATATTATCAGGGTATTCAGTTTTAATCGGGTCACCATCAGTAACGTCCTGACCAACATGATAAAATTCCTTTAAATCACCAGTAGTTCTTCCCTTAGCATGTTCTTTCCCTTTACCAATATATCCACGTTGTCCGGCTAATTCTGGTACTTCATACTTTTGCTTGATTTCATCCGATAGACCAAAAAAGCTTTGTATGGTACTGTAGAGTTTCTCGGTCATTTCATCGGTTAGGCCATGGTTTTTTATGGCAACAAAACCAATATTATTGTAGGCATCACCTAAAGCTTGAACGAAGGCATTTTTTTTATCAGCATCACCAGAAGTAAAGTCTGCTAAATCGAGTGATGGAATTTCGTCATATAACTTAGTGCTCATCTTCTATATTTTTCACGAAAATAAGCATTTCAGAGGTCATTTAAGCATTCAAAACGTCTTTCAATACTTTCAATGATTTAATCTCGCCCAATGATCCTAAATGGATTTGATAAAATTTGAGGATATGATCTAATAGGGTTCTTCGGACTTCATTGCCAATCGATATATCATCACCATAGGGTTGATTCATTAAATCCGTTAATAACCTCTCTTCGTTTTCATCAATTGTAACGGAATACCCAGAATCGCTTATTTGATGCACAAAGTCTTCTCCATTTTCTGGTCCAAAGCCAATTTGATGTGTTGTTTTTATGAGTAATTGGAGATGGAAATTTTGAATGTTGATTAACTGTGTATCAAACAGCTCAAGAGAATGAAAGATGAATTTGAATACATTGGAATTATGTGATTCTTCGCGAAGAATTTTGCTTAATATTTCCGTCAAGAAAATGCCAATCGTTCTTTTAAATGGATCGAAAGGAATACTCGAATAGGTAAGGGCGAATTTTGACTCAGAAACTCTCTGAATATCTTTTCCAGCTTTATTGTAGACAGTCATATCAAGTAGTGAGAGTGGCTGATAGAGGGCTGATTTACCTTTGGATTTGTTAGATCTTACTCCATTTACCAAATAAGATTGCATGCCGAACTGCTCGGTATATATCTTAACGATAATGGATGTTTCCTTAAACTTGGTACTTCCAAAGACAATTCCTCTTGTAGAATAAAGCATTAGATCACTACTATTTTGCCCACATAAGTTTCCGTACCATCTCTGTTTGAACTAAAAACAAGATATACTCCAGTAGCAACCCGACTATTACTCAAATCTCTGATATTCCAAATTGCGGTACTGCCGTTCGCTCGAACTTCGCGAACAAGTTTTCCCGATACATCCGTGATCTTTACAGTAGCATTGTTTACCAAACCTTCCAAAACGATGTTTCCTTGAAAGTTCGGTGCCACAGGGTTTGGATAGATTTTAACGTTTGTGTGAGAAGGCAGGCCCTCAGTGGCATCTCCTCTAAACGATACAAGACCACTTGCTGTAGTAATGAATAATTCTCCTGAGTTAGGATTGATAACTAGGTCTACAATTTCATTGCTTGGTAGAGGGCTATTGTCAACTGTAAAATGAAAGATTAATTCTTCTCCAGTTTCTGAAAAAAGCCATAATCCGTTGTTCAGAGTCCCAATCCACTTGCGGTTAGCTGGATCGATAGATATAGCCGTAATGTGCTCATCTCGTAATAACAATCGGTTTTCGAATATTGGGATTTCAGCAGTTAGTGGCTGTCCATTTAAAACATCTTCCGGGTTAGGATAATATCCGATACCTCCATTAGTAGCTATCCAGAGAAACTCATCTTGATCATAAACTAGATCATTGACTTTTCTGCCCGGAAGACCTCCTTGGCCTCCATTAATGTTTAGATACCTTTCTCTTCCGCTAGATTCGTTAAAAACTACAATACCGCCACCTTGAGATTCTTCTATTGTGATCCATTTATCTCCTTCATTTGATATGAATAGATCTGTGGCAAAGTTCGTTCTCTCTTGATCGAGATCGTATTCAGTCCAATTATCTCTAGTGACATTCCATCTATGTAATGGTGATCCAAAGTTTCTTGATAGAATCCACATGTGTTCATCTTCACCCTCAATTGCCGTTATGGCATAAGAATTATTGATTCGGTTGAGTGTCGAACCACTACTATTGAAGATTAAGTCATTGGCTTCATTGGTCACAAATAGGCCAAGATTGAAATCTGCCATGACTGGTAAATCGAGGTCAGATGGTAGTCTAACTTTAAAGTCAAGATCAGTTAATTGCCGAGATTGTATCACCGCAGTATTATCCGTAGTCCACGATCTATTTTCTATAGACAGTTTAGAAAAACCATCCTCATACATAAAGAACGCATTACCGTTTTCCCAGAAGGATTTCAGGTTGTTGTCACTTACTGGTCCATTAGGTTTAAATGATTGAAACCCTTCTCGAATATAGATATAGCGAGAAAGCCCCAGATTTTGAGAGCCCACCCATAGATACCCATTAAAGTCTAACATGGTGTTACTTGACGTAATCGTTTTATTGGGAGCAAGGGAGTTTCCAAACCTTTGATAGAGTTGGTTACCAGCCAGTGCCGTTAGCCTGCCATTGGTTACCTCTAAATCTTCAATCTCTTCTGCTGTGTTAGAAAAGTATGTCCATTCGGAATTGGCATAAATGAAAATGTCTTGACCGGATGAGGCATACAATTGGTTCTCGAACTCTTCAATATTGGTGAAACTCAATCCTGTTAAAGAGCGCTGCCAATTGTTAAAATCTTGAAGGTTTACATTACTTGAATTTGATGCTGATAGGATACCATCGTCTGACATGGCATATACTGAATCACTTTCAATGTAGATTTCGTTGATCGATAGCCTTTCTCCTGCTTGTCCTAGATTGAGGTATGATTCTGTTATGCGTGAATTCTCGGTATCGTAGACTATAATTCCTAAATCCCCAGAGAGGTATATTCTGTTTCCAAAAGATTGTATGTTTCTGTACGTTTTACTTCCAGTTATTTCAGCATCTTTAACCGTGGAGAGGCTTTCTACATTGGCTCTTTCCCAAAAGTCTATTCCTCCATCTTTATAGCCAATCACTAGTTTATTTAAGATTTCATTGTAGTGTATGGCGGCTATGTCCACATCACTTAGTCCATTATTCTTATTGATTAACCAAGTGCTATTATCGGTTTGATCTACATAAAAAATTCCATGATTGGCAGCTGCAAAGATCTTGTTATCGCCACTGGTGATTGAGTTGATGTTGTTATAGCTGAAGTGAGTTTGCCAGCTGAGTACGGGAATATTGATTTGAGCTTGAGACTCATAACAGAATATGAATAAGGCAGTGCTTAAGGCAATATGAATTGCCTTTCTAATCACTTTTTTTCTTTTTCTCCTTTTGCCCCTCGTAGAAGTACTTTCTGTTACGTGCTTCATAGATATCTTTCTCTCCTAATTCGACTGTCTTATCTGAATCAGTGAGTTTATAGGAAAACGAAGCCAATGAACCACTTACTGTGCAAATGGCATGAAGTTTTGTAACAAATTCGGCAATGGCCAGAATAAATGGCATTGGTCCAAAAGGTTCTCCCTTTGCATCCATATCTAGTCCGGCAACAATAACTCTCTTGCCACTGTTAGCAAGTTTCCTGCAAACATCCACGATATCTTCATCGAAGAACTGTGCCTCGTCTATACCTACAACATCACTATCACCTGCCAAAAGAATGATGTCAGAAGCAAATTGAACGGGTGTTGATCGGATAGATGTTCTATTATGAGACACCACCTCTTCCTCATCATAGCGAGTATCAATAGCAGGCTTAAAGATTTCTACTTTCTGTTTAGCAATAGCAGCCCTTCTGAGTCTTCTGATTAGTTCTTCAGTTTTACCTGAGAACATACATCCACAAATCACTTCAATGCTACCACTGGTGTGTTCATCTGATATATTGATTTGGGGTTCTAGAAACATCTATTAATCTGTGTAGGTCATGTGTGGAAACTTGTTCTTTTCCGCTACTGAGATTTCAATGTCTCCCAGTAAGTTACATTGGCAAGCCAGTCTTTCGTTCTCTGCCAATCGATCCAGTCCTCTCAATTTTGTTTCAGCTTCAGAATCGGGACCCAAAGACGCCTGACCTGAATGCATTACCATCTTACAAGTTGTACATCTCCCATTTCCTCCACAAGAATGCATCCAGTCTACTTGTGCACCATGTATAACATCCAATATCGATTGGCTACTGTCGTTACTCTCAATGAGCTTATTGTCAAGATTTCGGATAATGATCTTCGGCATAATTCTATATTTACAAATCAAAAGAAATAAGCAATGCGCTACAAACTTAAGCTTGAAGCAGTTGGCGAAATTAGTAAGTCCATCGGAAGTTCAATCGCAGAATCTACATTTAAATCTTATGCTAAAGTGGAAGGTGAACGATTGATATCTCTCACTAACTCTAGGCAGGTCAATTCATTTATTATTCGTTCCCTTTTCAATCAATGGAGAAACGAGGTAGAAAAACTTGAGAGTCCCTATTTTGATTTTGCTCATGAGAAGGTTAAAGCGGCATTGAAGGATTTCATGAACGTACTTTCTAATCATATAAGTATTGATAAAGAGCATCTTCAGCCATTACTCAATCAAGCCATTGAAGATGCTATCCTCATTTCTTTTGCACCCAAAGCCTATTTGGAGTCCATCTTAGGTAGAATTGAAAGACCTCAAGATTTTAAACGGCAGATTAAATACATAAAGGCTAATCGTGATTTCTTTAAGGTCTTAGTAGATCGAATTGGAGACTTTGATACCAAGAATAGCATACTCAATATGTTTGAAGATTTGGATCAATCACAGTTAGAAACTACCGATGCGGAAGTATTCTTGAATAAGCTCAACGCAATGGACCAAGTACAGTCTCTTTTTGAAGTGATTGAAGAACCTAAAGTAGAAGAGCCTAAAGTTCAGAAAGAGGTACAGACTGAGCAGGTTGAGCCCGTAGTAACTGAATCTAAAGAAGAAACCATTGGTAATACGCTCAACGATAAATTTGATGCACCAAAAAAATTAACTCTTGCCGAAAAGCTGCAAAAGAGTGTGAATAAATCTATTGAAGCATCTCTAACTTTAAATGAGAAGTTCATGTTCCAGAATAACTTGTTTGGTGGTGATAATGGAAAGATGAAGGAAGCATTTGCTCAGATTGGGCAGGCTTCGGATTTACAAGATGCACTCTCTATTGCCAATAATTACAATTCAGGTTGGGATATGGAGAGCGAAGAAGTAGAAGCCTTTATGGCTGTTCTTGAAAGAAGTTTCTCTTAACTTCTTTGTAGTACCTGAGACCTGTGCATATCTATTTTAAGAAGCACAAAGAGCATAATGGTAAAAGAGAATAGCGAACTGCCCCCTTTACTAAAAAAAGGAAGTGGAATACCTACCACGGGGAATAAGCCAATAGTCATGGCAATGTTTATGGTGAAGTGCAAGAAGAATATTGAGGCCACACTATAGCCATAGAATCTACCAAATTTCGATTTCTGCCGCTCTGCGATAAAGACTATTCTAAGCATGAGTACCATAAAAAGGCAGATAACCAATGCACACCCAAACCAACCATGTTCTTCTGCCAATGTGCTAAAGATAAAGTCGGTGCTTTGTTCAGGCACGTAGCCGAATTTCGTTTGGGTACCTTCTAAGAAGCCTTTACCCGTTAGCCCCCCTGAACCTATGGCAATCTTTGATTGCTCCAAGTTCCATCCCTCATTCTTGGGGTCGAAAAGATCGGGTTTAAGAATAATTTCAATTCTACTTAACTGATAAGGTTTCAGTACATTATTTTGAACATAGTCTGTTGCAAATATCACAGCACATACTACAACTAGAATGCCAAGGACGGGTAGAATTTTTGCCCTTTTCTTTTCAATGAGAAGAATCACTATCAAGGCCAAAGACGCTGATGCGATGTATAAATACATCTGATCAACAAGTAGGGTAAGAATAAAGATGGTAGCCACTGAAAGGGCTAACGTGATGAATATGCCTGGGAATCCTTCCCTATATAGGGCTACTATTAATGCAGCAAAAACCATAGCAGAGCCGGCATCTGGTTGCAAAGCTATTAAGCCAATTGGAATAATAATGGGCACTAATGTTCGGACCTGAGACTTAAATTCTGATAGTTTAACGCCTTGTGTGGCAACATACCTTGCCAGTAATAGAGCTGTGGCCAATTTGGCAAACTCAGCAGGTTGTAATCTAAAAAAGCCAAGATCGTACCATGCCTTTGCTCCATTAATCTCCTTCCCGAAGATTAAGACACCCCCAAGTAAAATAATGGACAAGATGTAAAATATAGGAGCGAAGGTCTCGTAAATCCTAAAGTCGATTAATAGAATTACAATGATTAAAATGGTTGATGCACCAATGAAAAGCAGCTGTTGACCAGAGGCTATTCCTATATCGAAGATTGTTTGGTTTTGAGCCGGATCATAGACAGAGGCGTAAATATTGAACCAACCCAGTGCTACTAAGATGAAATAAAGAAATACGACCAGCCAGTCTAGGTTACTAAATAATCCGCCTTCTTTTCTCAATTATCGATTGTTTCTTCAAGACCTTCTAAATAGAGCTTTTCGCGAACGTATCTCTCGCGATCCCACCATGTCTTTTTAATATCTCCTCTTATAAACTTTTCAATCAATAAGCTTGCAGTAGATGCAGATGCACCACCTCCCCAGCCTGCATTTTCTGTATAGACTGCAATAGCAATTTTAGGTGCTTCGGCAGGTGCAAACGCCATAAAAACAGAGTGATCATAAACTTCTCCTTTTGCTCCATTTTCGGCAGTACCTGTCTTACCGGCAATGGTTATGTCTTTGATGGCAGCTCTAGGTGCGGTTTTCTTAACCGCTCTTGTCATCCCCTCTATAATGGCAGGATAATATTCATCACCTTTTCCCGTGTAGTGCTTTTCAAATTCTAGCTCAGTGATTACTCCGTTTTCTTCAATGCCTTTTACTAAATGTGGTGTTATATAGTGCCCACGGTTAGCGATAATTGCCGCCAGATTAGCCACTTGAAGTGGTGTAACCAACAACTCACCTTGACCAATCGATAAAGAGTAAATACCGCTGTAGGCCCATCTACCTCTTCCATGCATCTTATCGTAGGTCTCAACACTTGGTACTAAACCAGATTCCTCACCATCAATGTCAATTCCTAAGCTATTGCCAAAGCCAAACTTCTCTACTGCTTCTGTCCATTTCTCAAGACCCATTCGGCTATCGATGAAGATGTTTGATCCTTCTCCTCTCTGAATCAATTTTTTCATCACGTCATGAAAGTAATTGTTGGACGAGAATTCAATTCCCCTGGCTACATCATACAGCCCGGCTGGTGCATGATCACCCATAACACCTAGATTTACTTTAAGTTTTTCTTCTGGTGTAATCACTCCGTCATCTAATGCAATCAGAGCTTGTACAGTTTTAAAAATAGACCCTGGAGGGTATTGTGCTTGTATAGCTCTATTAAAAAGCGGTGCGGTTGTATCGGCCTTTATTTCTTCAAAGTAGTCTCCAAAACTTTTACCAGAAAGCTTATTAGGATCGTATGAGGGTACTGAAACCATCGCCAATATTTCACCAGTTGATGGTTCTATTGCCACTACACTACCTCGCTTACCTTCCATCAGAAACTCGGCATACTTTTGTAATTCGAGATCAATAGTGGTTAGAAGGTTTCTTCCCGGAGTTGAGGCAGTGTCTAAAGCACCATCACGGTATTTACCTTTTTCAATACCGTTTACATTAACCAGTTTTCTACTAACACCTCGTTCTCCTCTTAATTCTTTTTCATAAGATTTCTCAAGCCCAGTAATTCCAATATAGTCCCCAGATTTATAGTAATCTTCAGTATCTCTTTCCAGGTCATCTGGACTTACTTCTCCTATGTATCCTACTTGATTGGCTAGTATTGGATTAGTGTATCTTCTTACTGTTCTAGGGTTAACAAAGAAGCCATTGAATTTATGTAGGTGATCTTGAATCTTTGCATACTTTTCATGCGAGATTTTCTTTAAAAATGTAGAGGGCTTTACACTTGAATACTTACGTGCGTTTTGCATGTTCTCTAAGTATTCTTCTTCCGTAATCTCAAATAAATCGCAGAATGCCGTTGTATCACCAACATAGACGTCTCTTGGTACAACCATTAAATCGTACATGGGCTCATTGTAGACAATCAATTCTTTATTACGATCACGCATGAGTCCTCTAAAAGGGTACTCTGTGATGGTCTGAATAATGTTTCGTTCAGCCTTGATCTGATATGTCTTATCCACAACTTGTAAGGCAAATAGCTTGATAAGGAATACGAGACCTACAATTACAAAAGCTGCTTGAATAATATATCTTCTGCCGTCTAACATGCTGGCTTATTTACTATAAAATAGATATTGAATGATTAGTATAAATATAAGCGTAATGAAGGCAGTAATTGTTGCCTTTAGCAGCGTAATTCCAAATAATCCTGAACTTCCTGCTTCTACGAAAAGAACGGTAAAGGAGTATATAAGAATCAATGGGATTGAATATCCTAGATACCAACCTAGACCATAGGTACGAACTAGCATTAGATCATTCACTTCATAACCACTTCTTGGGCTATTGAGTCTCTGCCAGAAAGGCTTTACAAACATGAGTAGTATTCCTGCCGCAGCATGTATGCCTATGGTTTGGTAAAAAAGATCGACAACTAGGCCTGAAATAAGAGCAATGACCATTCCCAGAGCAACGCTTAATTCCAATGGCAGCATTAAAAGAAATAGCAAATAGACAAAACAGAACCCCATATCGAATACCACGAAGTTCCTAAAAACCAAGATCTGAAGTGGTAACAGGATTATGAAAGTGATCAATATGGTAGCTAGATTTCTTGTCATTGAATATCAAGCGGGTTTGAATTCATAAGTGAGTCTTGCTCTATTTTTAATTCGTTTTTGATGACGTATACATAGGATAGTTTAGCAAAGTCGACACTCAGGTTGATCATGATTTGCAGATAAGTATTTTGCTCATCTCTTGATACTTCATCAACAGTACCAATTAGTACTTCTTTAGGGAATACCGCATTAAAGCTTGAAGTAACTATGGAATCCCCTTTGGCTAGTTCCACATCAGGCGTTATATACAATAGGGCTGCTCTTTTTGGATTTCGACCATCCCATTGTACAGTTCCAACCCTATCTGACTTAAGGTGTAATGCAGAAACGCTATTTCTCGTATTTAATATCGAAATACCCTCAGCAACATTCTTAGAGACAGACCTAATGGTACCCACCACACCAAATGAATTCATAACACCCATTCCAGGTTCAATGCCGTCCTTAGATCCTTTATTAATCATAAAGAAGTTATTAACCAGCTGCACAGAGTTTCTTGTTATTTCAGCCGGCTTAAGAATGTATTGAATACTGTCGGTTGTATCCTTATCGATTGTGAGCTTTACTAAGGAATCAATTGGAATCTCTTCAGTGCCAGAAAATAGTAACTCTCTCAACCTAGCATTTTCGGCAGCTAATTCATCGTTTACTCTTCTCAATCGAAAGTAGTCACCAATGTCTCGGCTAGTTTCATTCACACTGCCAACGAACTTTGAAGAGGAATTGATAAATGCACTTCTTTGGTAATCATTGTTTTGTACAATGAGCCAGATGCAAAAGGTTTCTAAAACAAGAAATAATAGAAAGGCGCGGTATTTAATTAAAAATGCGAGAAGCTGCCCCATTCATTCCTAGGTCATTAAAACTGCTTTGTAAGACCCTAAGTTTTTTAAAGATTCTCCTGTACCCCTAACTACTGCTCTTAATGGATCATCAGCAATATGAATTGGCAGTTTGGTTTTTAATGCCAAGCGTTTGTCTAAACCCTTAAGCATAGCACCACCCCCAGTTAAGTAAATACCTCTATCGTAGATATCTGCTGATAGTTCCGGTGGTGAAATCTCAAGTGCTTTTAAAACGGCCTCTTCAATTTTAGAAACAGACTTGTCTAGAGCAAAAGCAATTTCTGAGTATGAAATCTTAATCACCTTAGGAATACCTGTCATTAAGTCTCTACCTCTAATTTCGTAATCTTCTGGTGGCTCTTCTAATTCAGTTAAAGCAGACCCAATGGCAATTTTAACTTTCTCTGCCGAACGTTCACCAATCAGAAGATTGTGCTGCCTTCTCATGTAGTCAAGAATGTCTTTGGTAAAGGTATCTCCAGCTACTCTGATAGATTGATCACACACGATACCACTTAGGGCAATAACTGCGATCTCTGTAGTACCACCACCGATATCTACTATCATAGAGCCCATTGGCTCGTCAATCTTGATTCCAGTACCAATAGCCGCTGCAATAGGCTCATAAATCATGTAGACTTCTTTGGCATTAGCGTGTTCAGCGGAGTCGCGAACGGCTCTTTTCTCTACTTCTGTAATACCTGAAGGAATACAGATTACCATTCTGTGAGAAGAAGGTAAAATGCTTCTTTTCTTAAGGTCGATCATTTTGATCATCCCTTTAATCATCATTTCTGCAGCTTCAAAGTCTGCAATTACCCCATCTTTTAAAGGTCTGATGGTTTTAATATTCTCATGCGTTTTTTCATGCATGTTCATGGCGTCTTTACCGATCGCCAATACTTTATTAGTGTTCCTGTCAATCGCAATGATTGAAGGTTCATCTACTACAATTTTGTCTTTATGAATGATAAGCGTATTCGCAGTTCCTAAATCAATTGCGATGTCGCTCGTTAAGAAGTCAAAAAAACCCATTTAAATCGGTCTCCTATGCGTTAAAATAATGTTCTAAAGTAATTAAATACTTATAAATATTAAGGCGAAAAAGTCTTAATGTTTAAAGTGTCTGGTACCCGTAAATACCATGGCCATATCGTGTTCATCGCAGAAGTTGATAGACAACTCGTCTTTGATTGAACCTCCCGGTTGAATTACAGCGGAAATTCCTTCTCCGTAAGCAATCTCAACACAGTCAGGGAAAGGGAAGAAGGCATCGGATGCCATAACTGCTCCTTTCAAGTCAAACCCAAAAGTCTTGGCTTTTTCTATTGCCTGTCTCAATGCATCGACTCTAGAAGTTTGCCCTACACCACTTGCTAAAAGTTGGCCATCTTTTACTAAGATTATGGTGTTAGATTTTGTGTGCTTACACACTTTAGATGCAAACACCAATTCTTCTTTTTGAGCATCAGTTACATCTTTTTTAGTAACAGTCTTAAAATCAACAGCCTGATCGGTCACTAAATCTCTGTCTTGAACAATAACGCCATTCAACAAAGATTTGTATTGTTTCTGTGCAGTTAAGTTCTGCTTTTTAACTAAAAGAATTCTGTTCTTTTTAGCTTTCAATAATTCCAAGGCATTATCATCAAATGATGGTGCGATAAGTACCTCAAAGAATAGTTTATGAAGTTCTTCAGCCGCAGCTAAATCAACATTTTGATTCGTAACTAAAACGCCTCCGAATGCACTTACAGTATCTGCAGCGAATGCCCTTAAGTATGCATCTTTGGTGTCTTTACCAATAGCCATTCCGCATGCATTGGTATGCTTCAATATGGCAAAGGCATTCTCACTATCATCAAATTCTTCAATGAGACAAACGGCAGCATCAATGTCTACCAGATTGTTATAAGACAATTCCTTACCATTCAATTGATCAAACAGTTCATTCAATGGACCATAGAAATGCCCTTCTTGGTGAGGATTCTCACCATATCTCAATTGCTTACCTGTTCTCTCACTTACTTTGAACTTGTTGAGTTCTTCTTCTTGATTGAAATAATTGAAAATAGCGCTGTCATAGTGAGACGAAATATCAAAGGCTTCAGCTGCAAACTTCCTTCTATCTGCTAGGTCTGTGCTTCCTCCTTTCTCTTCCAATAACTGCTGTACGGCTCCGTATTGCTCCCTTGAAGAAACGATTAAAACATCTTTATAATTCTTGGCGGCTGCGCGAATCAAAGAGATGCCTCCAATATCGATCTTTTCAATTATATCTTGTTCTCCTGCACCTGATGCTACAGTTTCTTCAAAAGGGTAGAGGTCAACTATAACTAGGTCAATAGAAGGTATTTCAAACTCTTTTGCTTGTCCTAAATCTCCTTCATTATCTCTCCTGTGTAGGATTCCTCCAAAAACCTTAGGGTGAAGAGTCTTCACTCTTCCTCCAAAAATTGATGGGTAGCTTGTTAAGTCTTCAACAGGAATTACTTCTGCACCTTGGTCTTCGATAAATTTTTGAGTTCCACCGGTTGAGTAGATTTCCACTCCGTGTTGTTTTAAGAGCGCTATTATTGGCTCTAAGTTATCTTTATAAAAGACTGATACTAAAGCAGATTTGATTTTGATTTGCGACATGGCTAGGGGTAATAATGGAAGTCGCAAAACTAGCGATTTTAAGTGGATTTCCGAATGTAAGATTCAACCACTTTCGCATAATTCTTATGCTCTAATTTAAGGACTTTAGATGCAATGTCTTGGGCACTATCAGAAGGCTCTATTTGGCAAGCTTCCTGATATATGATTCTACCTTTATCGTATTCTTCATTGACCAGGTGAATTGAGATTCCGGATTGTTTTTCTCCCGCAGATTTAACCGCTTCATGCACATGGCTTCCATACATGCCTTGACCACCAAACTTTGGTAGTAGAGCAGGGTGAATATTGAAAATTTTATCTGAGTAAAGACTTACAATTGGCTCTGGAATTAGCAGCATAAAGCCCGCTAAAACGATGTAGTCTACTTGTTGTTCCTTTAGCAAAGTAATGGGTACTTCACCATCTGACCAAAAGGTTCTATTATACACATGAACCGGTATATTGAATGTTTTAGCTCTTTCAATTACTCCAGCAGATTTGTTGTTTGTAAAAACTGATACAATCTCAATGTCTTCGTTTCCTAGAAAATGCTCAAAAAATACCTGAGCATTAGATCCGCCTCCGGATGCAAAAATTGAGATTCGCTTTTTCATTAGATAAATATCATACTGATTACACCCAGTAGCATAATCAACTTGGTTATTGTGCTCAAGTTACTAAATGCTTTTACAGTGTCTGCTCTGGCAATACCAAAAGCAAGTGCTATTAGGGTTAAAAGCAGGACAATAGGAAGTACAAGGGAGATATTATGGAGTAGGATAAAAACGGTAATAGAAAATACTATCATTATGATGTATAGAAATACCTTAGTTTTTGCTACTCCATAAACAATCGGAATAGTTCTACAACCAAAACGTTCATCTCCTTTTCGATCTTCAACATCTTTAATGATTTCTCTGATTAGTGTGATAAAGGCAGCAAATACTGCATAGCAGGCTATAATAAAAGTTCTTTCTTGAAAGTATTCGGCAACCAAAACCAAGGTCATTCCTGTGAGTACCGCTATGGATACATTGCCAACCAGTGGAAGTCTCTTGAGTTGGTTAGAATAGAGCCAAAGTAAAAATGCTGCTCCGAACATTGTTAACCCAATAGGCCATGAAAGGTATGCTCCGAGTCCTATTGCACCAAAGTTGAGCAATGTGTGACCCGCCAAGACCCATCTTCTTTTCAACTTTTTGCCGACTACTACACGATCTGGCTTATTTACAAAGTCGATTTTCACATCGTAGTAGTCGTTTATTAAATAGCCTGCAGCCGTTATCATAACGGTGCCTGATACCATGAGAAAGAACCCTTTATCTGTCAATACTTGAAGCCAAGATTCTCGCGTACCCACAAGAAAAATTGCAGTTAGGTATTGGGTAAGTGCCACCATAAATAGATTAATACCCCTAATGAATTTCAGGTAGCCTATGATATAGGAAGGTTTAAATAGCGTGGTGACTTGCATTAGTCTCTCTTACGATACAAAACTAATCTAGTTAGAGAAAAGCAGACGTCTCATTCAGAATAATAATCTATGATATGTTGAGAGATTACCTCGTAGATTTTAGATAAGGATTCGTCACTTTCTAAAGAATGAAGTTGCTTGTCTAGCGTTTTTAGATCTTTTCTTCTTGCTGGTCCTGTTTGGGCATTTTCTGGACCAATGGCTAGCGCCTTGTTAATGGTTTCAGCAATCAATGGTTTCAGTAAATCAAAGTTCATATCGTTGGACTCGAGAATTCCTTTGGCGATACTCATCATATGATTTGAGAAATTACAAGCAATAACCGCAGACAAATGGATAACGGCTCTTTGTCGACTATCTACAAAGTGATATTCTTTACTTATCGAAGAGGCCAAGCTTTTGAGTATCCTTTCAGATGACTCAGTTTCTGCTTCCAGGCAAAAGGGTACTCGTGATAAATCAGTTTGTTTTCCCTTACTAAAAGTTTGTAGCGGGTAAAAGACGCCAATATTTTCTGTTCTGGCATAACCGAGACTTTCAATTGACTTGGTACCAGAGGTATGAAATAAGTGAGTGTTATCAGGAAGTATTATAGCCTGTGCTACTTCTTCTATAGCATCATCACTTATGGCCATAATAAAAACAGTGGCTTCTGTATTTCTAAAGTCTAATGTGTTAGTGAATACAGCGTTAAAGTAGTCTAACCCGAATTTCTTGGCCTTATCAATATTTCGATCATAGATGGTCGAAATGATATGACCACTATTTTCTAGACTTCGAGCTAAATGCCAAGCAACATTACCCGTTCCGATAATGCCAATATTATGACCCATAAACTGACTTAAATTTTACTTAAGGTAGTCATTCTCTCTAAGCCATGCCTTTGTCTCTCATTTTGACAAATTCGACATACCTTCTTCTTGTAGCTACAATAAAGCCAATGATCATTACAATAGTGCCTATCCAGAGAATATTGATTTGTGGTTTCTCAATAGCTTGAATAATGATCCAATCCTTTTGTGTAGTTTGAACTCCTAGCTGAACTGAACCGGTATCGGGATCTATATCTTCTAATGTTAATCTAGAAGCAATTTCTTGATTCAGTTCCATTGGTCTTCCCACATTGCCATCTTTGATGATAAATTTCGGCTCAATCAGATAGCTCTGGCCTCTTTCTGCAAAGACTTGAATTCTTGCTTGCACCGCTGCATCGTTAGGTCCTAAGTCAACAAAGTTAACGCTAGGGATTCTTTCTAAACCTTGGTATTCGGCTACGTAGTCGTTAACGAAGAATCTTTGTCCAATAGAATCGAGTTTGATTATTTCCTTTTCACTCCACTCTGTAAATTCTTCTTCAAAATCTGCTTGAAGTGCTACGTAGGTATAAAGGTCTCTATTCCATTGTTTCTTTATGTCTGGTGATACAATGGTTTGACCCATCTGATCATTTACTTGTGTTCGAGGGAAAATGGTAAAAGCTCTACCATTTTTTAACGAAGTAAATTCTACTTCGTGATATGTGTTCTCAGGAGTTCTAAAGTAGAGTGTATCCCCCCTTTCTCCATAAACTTCTTCTTCAACAATTAACTGCTGTTTTAAGACTTTATAGTGAGGGTCTTGAGTGTCGGTCAGGTATGATTTTTTAACGTACCCAGGTATTCCAACGGCATTCATGCCTTCGCTTTTATAGAGTATTTGATATCCCGCCATTGGCTTTGGATCATTTAAGAAAAGCACTACCATATTTTGGTTCTGCTCTTCTGTAAAGTCTCTACTAATAGTAGTAGTATTCTTCGATACAATGCGACTATAGCCTTCAGAATACATAATGCCAATAAGCATCATGGCTATACCTATATGAGCTATAGAACCACCAGTGAGTTTGTAACTCTTGCTTCTGAATAGGTCGATTAGGATTTTGCTGTTTGAGACAACCGAATAGACACCAGCAACTAAAATGATAATATAAATCCAGTTATAGACTTTAGTTAGTGAAAAGATGATTGCCGAAAGAACCAAACTCACTAATACAGGTATTGCAATTACAGATTTAAGTTTGTCTTTGTCCATCTTCTTCCAGAAGAAGAACTGACCTGTTCCAGAGAGAAAGGCTATACCGATAGCAAACCAAAGTTGCCATTTAGAATAAAATTCAATTTGATTAGCTGGAGGAGCTAATGATGAGTAACCACCAAACAGTTCTACAATGCTGTTGAATACTGGAAAAGAAGTTGGCACCAGAACTTGGAATGCCATTAAGCAGAGTGTTAATGCGCCTATAAAAATCCAGAATTCACGTGAATAAGTAGAGGCTTCTTGGTCAGAAGTTGGGATCAGTTTCCATACTCTAGCAGCTAAGAAAACACTACCTATTAAGAAAAACAGAAGGTACAAAAGAAGCTGTCCCGAAAGTCCTAAATCTGTGAAGGAGTGAACGGAGGTATCTCCCAAAATTCCACTTCTAACCAAGAATGTGGCGTAAAGAATGAGTATAAATGTCGAGATAACTAGAACGATTGAAGTCTTAAGAGCAGTCTCACTTTTCTTGAATACAATCATAGTGTGCATACTAGCAATCAAAACAAGCCAAGGCACGTATACTGCATTTTCAACAGGATCCCAGTTCCAATATCCACCGAAATTAAGGGTTTCGTAGGCCCAATAACCGCCCATTACGATTGCGGTTCCAAGAATTACACCACCAAAAATGGTCCAAGGTAAAGCGGGTCTAATCCAATCTTTAAAGTCTTTCCTCCATAATCCTGCTATACAGAAAGAGAATGGAACAAGTGTACATGCAAACCCAAGGAAGGTCATTGGTGGGTGAATAACCATCCAGTAATTCTGTAATAATGGGTTAAGACCGGTTCCATCTTCAGGCACGTAATTAGGATTGATTAAGAAAATTGGATCATTTACAACATCTCTTAAGAGTATAAATGGTGAGCTTCCAATTTTCAAATCACCGATTACTACACCTAAAATCATAGATGTAAGAAAGGCCTGAACTAGCGCAAAAACTGTCATTACAGGAGCTTCCCATTTCTTATTTGTGTAAATAAGTACAAAGCCTAAGAGTGCATTCCAGAGTGTCCATATTAAAAAGCTACCTTCTTGTCCTTCCCAGAAGCACGCAATCATGTAATGCACAGCCAGATTTACAGAGGAGTGACTCCATGCGTAATGATACTCGAAGTAATTATTGTAAATGATAGCGAAGAGAATCACTACTGTCGCGATAACCGCTAGGCCATGTGCTATAAAGAAGTTTCTTCCGAAACTTACCCAAGGGTCTTTTCCAATTTCGTTTTTTAATGATGCCTTAGCATAAGCAAAAGAAGCGATGAGAGAGGTTACGAACGAGATAATTACAAGCAGGTGTCCTGCATTGCCGATCCCAAGATGTATTTCAGTACTAAGTTCCAAGGTTTAAGGTCTAAGACTTTTTATTAATCAAAACATATAGCATGGATTGAATTTCTCCAATCAACTCAAACAATGCTTCCGCTCTTTTAAGCTCTATGAAACCTAGATCTTTCGAGAGCTCAATTAGGTACTCAACTTCATTTGTTGAACCCAAACTTATACTTAAGAACTGGGCAAATTCCTTACTACTTTTTCTTCCCGACCCTTCTGCGATGTTATTCGGGATGGAAACCGATGCTCTGCGTAACTGATTCGTTATTCCAAATTTCTCTTCCTCAGGAAATTGAGATGTGATTTCATAAATATCTAAGGTGAGTATGTGGCTTTTTTGCCAGACAATAAGATTTCTAAATCCTTTCATCTTAACACTTGAGCCTTATAATGTGGTTTCTTCGTATTTCGAAGGGCATTTAAGCAAGACTTTATCTGCTATAAATCGGTCGTTTTTATACCCCCCGATTACTACCACTTTTTCAGATTTAAGTAAATCTGTAGGCATAGGTTGATTAAGGAATACAACCTGTTCTTTCAAGTTATCATCCAC
The DNA here is from genome assembly GCA_002427755.1 of Roseivirga sp. UBA6052. Taxonomy (GTDB): domain Bacteria; phylum Bacteroidota; class Bacteroidia; order Cytophagales; family Cyclobacteriaceae; genus Roseivirga. The sequence goes on along the minus strand of DIYO01000009.1, from coordinate 481,458 downwards.
TAATGTGAATTCTACACTTAATCGATCTGAACTTGGGGTAAGTCCTACGATCTGACCGAATGAGTTTTTCTTTAACTCTCCTACTACGTGGATGGAATTAGTTCGTCCATTCACTGCCATGGTTTTGGCTTCATCGAATGTAACGTATGAGCTCGCGTTTCCTGAAGTTGAAATGATTACGGCAACTGCTATCGCAATGACTACCAGGCCTATGATGCTAGATTTCTTCATACTCTCCTCTCAATTACTAAGGGCAAAAGTACATTACAAAGCCCTAAGAATTATCCTTTTCTTTGAAAACCTCTTTTTCAATACGGGTAATTTTTCGTTCGGTTTGGATCATGTATACAATTAGCCCAACAAAGACTACCATTACAACGGCTACCACGACATATATCTTGCCATTTGATCGCATAGTGTCTGCCATTTCAACGGTTGTATTTTCATAGTCATCTGCCGTGATTTCTATTTTATCTTGGCCAGAAACCATATTTAAACAAAAGAAAAGAGCTAACAGTGTAAGTACTTTTTTCATGTCTTAATCTTCAAGTTGTTTTTGGACTTTACGCATTCTAATTCTTAGCGATGCCATCCATAATCCTAATAAAGTCCAGCCAATTACTGCTGGGTAAAAAACAATTCTTAATCGGCTATCCATATCGTAGGCATTGAAGCCTGGGTTGCCACCATTACCTGGATGCAGACTATCAGTCATTCTTGGAAGAATGAAGAGTAAGGGAATTAAAGCAGCAAAAGCAAAAATGTTATAGATTCCACCTATTCTTCCTCTTTGTTGTTCATCGTTGATAGAGTTACGTAAAACGAAATAAGCTAGATAGATAAGCAGGCATACAGCTGCTCCATTTTGTTTAGGATCACCACTCCAAGGCTCTCCCCATGCATAATTCGCCCAAACGGCACCTGTAACTAAACCAAGTATCGAGAATAGGACTCCAACATTGGCCAGTTCAACTGAATAGAGATCGAATTTCTGATTTCCCGTTCTTAAATAGCGAATGGCTAATACCATAGAAGCAGTAAGGAGAATAATCATCCCAAACCACATGGTAACATGGAAATGTAAGTTTCTAATAGTTTCGTTTAGAATGTTGAGTCTAGGGGCATCGAACAAAAGGGCTCCGAGAATAGCGTAGATCAATATTGCTACTGCTAGAATTTTCCACCAGGTTTTCTTCATCAAGAATATGCGCTGATTATGAGCGCCAAAGATAAGGGAATAACAGGTAAGAAAAACCCATTATTAGGGCATTTATTGCTACTAATGTCAATAATTGGTCTGTATAAACCGACCTGTCTAACCCATCCATAGCATTTTTGGATGCTTTAATAAGCACCAACAAGAGAGGAATGATAATTGGGAAGCTTAATACAGCCATGAGAGAGCTGCTATTAGATGCTTTGGAAGCTATGGCGCTTGTTAAAGTGAGTGTGGAAGACAAGCCTATTGAACCCAAGCATAAAACCAATAGGTACATGAATTTGTCCTGAACAGGATTACCCATCACAAATGCATAGAATAAAAAGCCTAGAATAGACATCAACAACAGCAACCCTGAATAGTAGATAGTCTTGGATATTATGAAACTTTCGGGCTTTACAAGACTGAAATAGTAAAGTGTGCGACCATAAGACTCTTGCAAGAAGCTCTTGGCAACAGCATTAACGGCAGTAAAGAGAATGATTACCCAAAATAGAGCGTTCCAGATTATCGGATCAACTAAGCCAAGTTTTAGGTTAAAACTCATATAACAGATAAAAACTGTTGATGCTAGATATAGAATGATACCGTTAATGGCATATCGTTGTCTCCATTCTAGTATGAATTCCTTTTGTATTAGGGTAAAGATCAAAATCTTTTAAAATTAGGTTTCAAATATAGTATGTTTGCCTTCTAATTACCCTACTAAATCGGTAGGGTATTGAGTTATGGAAGATAATAATATCATAAGACACAGTTTTAGAATTACTAAGAAAGAGAGGCAAGAGCTGCTCAAACAGAAGCCAATATTAATTTGGTTTACAGGCTTGTCTGGGTCTGGTAAGTCTTCAATTTCAAATGCTTTAGAAGTCAAGCTTCATGCTAAAGGGTACAAGACATATGCTTTAGATGGTGATAACATACGATCTGGTCTTAACAAGGATCTTGGATTTTCCCTTGACGATAGAAAAGAGAATATAAGAAGAATTGGTGAGTTAGCTAACCTTTTTATAGATGCAGGATTGATTGTTTTAAGTTCTTTTGTTTCGCCATTAAAGGCTGATAGGGAATCCGTGAAATCTCTAGTTGGTAGTGAGCAATTTGTCGAGGTCTATGTTGACTGTCCGATAGAAGTTTGTGAAGCAAGAGATGTTAAGGGTCTTTATAAAATGGCTAGAGAAGGCAAGATTAAAGACTTTACCGGAATTAGCTCACCCTTTGAAGTTCCTGAAAATCCTACAATTGTTTTAAAGTCAGCGCATGAAAGCATCGATGATTGCGCAATCAAAGTATTAAATCATATAGAAAATAAAATATCGTCTTAATCAATGGCGAAGTATAACTTGACACATCTTCAAGAACTGGAATCTGAAGCAATCTTTGTGATAAGAGAAGTATTTGCCCAGTTCGAAAAACCAGGTATTCTTTTCTCTGGTGGAAAAGACTCTATTGTGGTTACTCATTTGGCTCGAAAGGCTTTCTGGCCCTCTAAAATCCCCTTTCCTTTAGTTCATATAGACACCGGACATAATTTTCCTGAGACCATCCAATTTAGAGATGATTTGGCGAATGAAATTGGGGCTGAATTAGTGACTCCACTTGTTCAAGACTCAATTGATAAGGGCAGGGTGAGAGAGGAAACGGGTAAAGACGCATCTCGAAACTGGCTGCAGATAACAACCTTGCTAGATGCTATTGAAGAGCATCAATTCGATGCATTAATGGGAGGTGCTAGAAGAGATGAAGAGAAGGCACGTGCCAAAGAGAGATTCTTTTCTCATAGAGATGATTTTGGACAATGGGATCCTAAGAATCAAAGACCCGAGTTATGGAATATTTTCAACGGTAAAAAGCATTACGGAGAGCATTTTAGAGTTTTCCCAATTTCTAATTGGACAGAGATGGATGTCTGGCAGTATATTCTCTTGGAAGGCATAAAGATACCGTCATTGTATATAGCACATGAGAGGGAAGTGATTTGGCGGAATAATTCTTGGCTACCAAATTCCGAGTTTTTGAATCTTAGAGAAGGAGAAGAAGTAGTCAATAAGAAAGTGCGATTTAGAACACTTGGAGACATAACAATTACAGGTGGAATTGAATCTGACGCAGATACATTAGAGAAAATTGTAGTTGAGGTTGCTGCTGCTAGACAAACGGAAAGAGGTAATAGAGCAGATGACAAAAGGTCTGAAACCGCAATGGAAGATAGAAAGAAGGAGGGTTATTTCTAATGGAAAATTCATATTTAGACATGGAGCTACTACGCTTTACTACAGCAGGTAGTGTAGATGATGGTAAGAGTACTTTAATTGGAAGGCTTCTTCATGACAGTAAGTCAATTTTTGAAGATCAACTTGATCATGTTGAGGCATCAAGTAAAAAAAGAGGTTTGGAACACACAGATCTTGCACTGCTTACTGATGGATTGAAGGATGAACGAGAACAAGGAATTACCATAGACGTTGCTTACAGATATTTCGCTACGCCAAAAAGAAAATTTATCATTGCCGATACTCCCGGACATATTCAATATACCCGAAATATGGTTACCGGGGCTTCTACGGCAAACTTGGCACTCATATTAATTGATGCGCGCAAAGGTCTTGTAGAGCAAACATATCGACACTCGTTCATAGCTTCTTTGCTTCAAATACCTCATATAATTGTTTGTGTAAACAAGATGGATCTGGTTGATTATTCTGAAGAAGCTTTCGAAAAGATTAAGGCTGACTACGAGGATTTTGCTGCAAAGCTTGATGTAAAGGATATACGATTTATACCAATTTCAGCACTAAATGGAGATAATGTGGTGAATCGGTCTGATAAAACGGATTGGTATGAAGGCCCAACTTTGCTTTATACACTAGAGACAATCCATATCGGAAGCGACTTTAATCATATCGATTGTCGTTTTCCTGTTCAAACGGTGATCCGTCCTAAAACAGACGAATACCATGATTACCGAGGTTATGCCGGGAGAGTTTCTGGAGGAGTGTTTAAAAAAGGAGATGATATTATGGTTTTGCCTTCCGGCTTTACTTCAAGGGTTAAATCTATAGAAACTATGGATGGTGAGGTTGAAGAGGCCTTCGCTCCAATGAGTGTAACGGTTACACTTGAAGATGAGATAGATATTAGTCGAGGAGACATGCTAGTTCGTCCAAATAACCAACCACAAGCTACCCAAGACTTAGATGTGATGCTATGTTGGTTTAATCAAGAGGGGCCTCAAATCAGGAAGAAATATACGGTTTTACATTCTTCAAATGAGGTCAAGGTAATGATCAAACAAATCCATTACAGGCTTGATATTAATACATTGCATAGACAAGAAAACTATCAGAATTTAGGAATGAATGATATCTTGAAAGTGACCATCCGATCAACTAAACCATTGCTCGTTGATGCATATAGAAAAAACCGTTTGACTGGATCACTTATTCTAATAGACGATTCGACAAATGAGACTGTTGCGGCTGGAATGATTACTGGATGAAAAACCTTGACCAACTTTTAAAAATAGCGCGTGAAGCTTCTTCCGAAGCAAGTAAAGCGATATTAGAAGTTTATAATTCAGAAGAATTTGATTTAGAATTAAAGGGGGATAATTCTCCTCTTACAAAAGCCGATAAAGTTAGTCACCAAATTATAGAAACTCATTTGAAGGATACTGGGATTCCAATTTTGAGTGAGGAAGGAGTTGATATTCCCTATGAGCTCAGGAAGGACTGGGATATGCTTTGGATTGTAGATCCTTTAGACGGTACCAAAGAATTTATCAAAAGAAATGGAGAATTCACTGTCAATATTGCTTTGGTAGAAAATGGCGTACCAATATTGGGAGTAGTTGAGGCTCCAGTGTTAGAATTGCAATATTTTGGTTTAAATGTAAAGGGATCTTGGGTAAAAAGGGATGGAAAAATTCATAAGCTTGCACCTATCAATAAATTAAATTTTAGTCAAGAAGGACTGAAAGTGGTTGCTTCTAGGTCTCACCTAAGTCAAGAGACTCAGGAATTCTTGACAACATTGACAAAGCCTGAAATTACGTCTATGGGTAGTTCTTTAAAGTTTATGTTGATTGCGGAGGGAAAAGCAGATATTTATCCTAGATTCGCCCCAACTATGGAGTGGGATACAGCTGCTTCTCAAGCAATTATTAATTCTTTAGGAGGTAACGTTGTCAATTTGGAAAACCGCTCTTTACTTTACAACAAGAAGAATTTATTGAATCCATTTTTTAAGGTTTATTGATGGAATACAAGATTGGAATAATTGGTTTAGGATATGTAGGACTCCCCTTAGCTGTTGCTTTTGCTGAGAAATATGATGTGGTAGGGTTCGATATTAACAAACCACGTATAGTTGAATTGAACGGTGGACATGATCATACGCTGGAAGTTGAAGACGACTTATTACGTTCAGTTTTAAAAAACAATAAAGAAGAAATTGGCCTGTATAATAGTGATCAACTTCAAGATTTAGAGACTTGTAATGTATTTATAGTCACTGTGCCAACCCCTATCGATGAAAATCAAAACCCAGATTTGACTCCTCTAATTAGGGCCTCAGAAACTGTTGGAAAAGTCTTAAAGAAAAACGATTTAGTCATTTATGAATCAACAGTTTTTCCAGGTGCTACTGAAGACGATTGTGTTCCAATTCTAGAACAAGTTTCGGGTCTTTCTTTTAATGAAGATTTCTTTTGTGGTTATTCTCCAGAACGGATCAACCCAGGTGATAAAGAGCATACGGTAAAGAAAATTCTAAAGGTTACATCGGGTTCAACCCCCGAAGTAGCAGAACAGGTAGATCAACTGTACAAATCAGTAATAACAGCTGGTACATTTAAGGCAGCAAGTATAAAAGTAGCTGAGGCGGCTAAAGTAATTGAGAATTCTCAGAGAGATATCAACATTGCTTTTGTCAATGAATTGGCTATGATATTCAATAGACTAGATATTGATACTGTTGATGTCTTGGAAGCGGCAGGTACAAAATGGAACTTTTTACCATTTAGGCCCGGATTGGTCGGGGGACATTGCATAGGAGTTGATCCTTATTATCTAGCACAGAAGGCAAAAAAGGCTGGCTATTATCCACAGATATTACTTGCCGGAAGAAGATTAAATAATTCAATTGGTCCTTTTGTAGCAACTGAAATGATAAAGCTCTTAATGAAAGACGGAAGAGTCGTTAATCACTCTAGGGTTTTAGTTTTGGGTATCACATTCAAGGAGAATTGTCCTGACATAAGAAATTCTCGAGTAATAGACATTATCAGAGAGCTTGAGGATTTTGACGTTAGTGTGGATGTTTATGATCCATGGGCGAATAAGGAAGAAGTAAAGGACGAGTACGAAATTGAACTTATTGACGATTTGTATAGCAATGAGTATCAAGGTGTAATTTTAGCTGTAGGTCATAATGAATTTACTGTTAAACAGATTAGTCAATTAAAGGGTAGTCCATTGATTTATGATGTGAAATCTAAACTTCCTAAAGAACAAGTTGAGGCAAGATTATAATGGGTAAAGTTTTAATTACCGGTACGGCCGGTTTTATTGGCTATCACTTAGCATTAAGAATGCTCAAAAGGGGTGATGAAATTGTTGGGTTGGATGTTATCAATGATTACTATGACATTAGTGTCAAACATGGTCGCCTAAAAAACACAGGGATAAATCATGAGCAGATTGAATATGGCAAGATAGTTTCAAGCTCAATTTTTGATAATTACAGATTTATTCAGCTTAAGTTAGAAGACCAAGAAAACGTTAATAAGCTTTTTAAAGAAGAGAAATTCGATACTGTTATTAACCTTGCCGCGCAGGCTGGAGTACGATATAGTCTGGAAAACCCTCAGGCTTATGTTGAAAGTAATATAATTGGTTTTGTAAATATTCTAGAAGCATGCCGACATAATAAAGTGAAGCACCTTTCCTATGCTAGTAGTTCATCGGTATATGGACTCAACGAGACAATGCCTTTCTCGATTCATCATAATGTAGATCACCCAATAAGTCTATATGCGGCTAGTAAGAAGAGTAACGAATTGATGGCTCACACTTATAGTCATTTATTCGACTTACCTACAACAGGTCTTAGATTTTTTACCGTTTATGGTCCATGGGGTCGTCCTGACATGGCTTTGTTTTTATTCACAAAGGCAATTCTTGACGGAAAACCGATCAATATTTTTAATAACGGAGAAATGTCGAGAGATTTTACTTATATCGATGACATTGTAGAGGGGGTAGTTAGAGTTAATGACAATCCGCCTTCAGGAAATCCAGATTGGAACGGATCTAAGCCTGACCCTGGAACGGCTAAGTCTCCATATACGGTATATAATATCGGTAATAATTCTCCTGTAAAGCTTATGGATTTTGTTTCGACCATAGAGAACGTCTTAGGTTTACAGGCAGAGAAAAATTTTATGCCCATGCAACCGGGTGATGTTGCTGCAACTTACGCAGACGTTCAAGATCTAATAACTAACTTAGGCTATGAGCCAAAGACCTCTTTGGAATATGGGGTAAAGGCTTTTATAGAATGGTATAGAGAATTCTACAAAGTCTGACTTTTCGAACTGTGATATAAACATTAATAAGTAGATCTCATGGAACCAATTAGAATGGTTGACTTGGTCAATCAATACACTCAAATCAAGGAAGAGGTTAAGGCCGAAATTGACAAGGTACTGGATTCTGCTATGTTCATAAATGGACCTGCTGTTCATGACTTTCAAGGCGCCTTACAAGAATACTTATCTGTTAAACACGTCATTCCTTGTGCTAATGGTACAGATGCACTTCAGGTGATCATGATGGCTCATAACTTTCCAAAAGGTTCAGAAGTTCTTGTTCCTAGTTATACTTATGTGGCTACAGTAGAAGTAATTGCACTTTTAGGTTTAAAGCCAGTTTTTGTAGAGGTCTGTCCTAAATCGTTTAATATAGATATTGCTGATTTGGACAATAAAATTACATCTGAGTCTGTGGCAATTGTCCCAGTTCATCTTTATGGTCAATGTGCTCGAATGGAAGAACTCATGAAGATTGCTGAAGAGCATTCGCTAAAAGTCTTTGAAGATACTGCACAAGCTATTGGAGCCAGCTACACTTTTAGCAATGGTTCAACTCAAAAAGCAGGTACTATTGGGCATGCAGGTGCTACTTCATTCTTTCCTTCCAAGAATTTGGGAGCATATGGAGATGGTGGGGCAATAATGACTAATGATGATGAGTTGGCTTCAAAAATTAGGATGATTGTAAATCACGGTCAATCGAAAAGGTACTATCACGATTCGATTGGTGTAAACTCAAGATTGGATAGTTTGCAGGCAGCAATTTTGAAGGTCAAGCTCAAGTATTTAGATGGGTATAATAAATCGAGGTATGAAGTCGCATCATTTTATTCAAGTCATTTTCAAGAAGTGGAATGGCTTACCACCCCATTTGAGTCTCCTTTTAGCAATCATGTATATCATCAGTATACTCTAAAACTTGCCGATGGTATAAATAGGGATGAATTAATTGCTTATTTAACGGATTTAGGAATTCCTTCAATGATCTATTATCCAGTCCCTAATCACCTGCAAAAAGCTTATACTAGTTACGGGTATAAGGTTGGTGATCTTCAGGTAACAGAAGACCTTTGTTCTCGAGTATTTTCATTACCGATTCATTCAGAGTTTAAGCCTGAGCAGTTAGAATTTATACAACATAGCGTCAAAGCATTTAAAGGGATGCACTAGTCTTTCTATTTGTTAGATTTCCTGAGTGTTACTAAATCATCCCTAAATAATTCTATTTTTAATTTTCTATTAATAAATAACGAGTAGTTTTGTTACTCGTTATCGCTAAGTCAATTGTGACTGACCGGGCGAAGCTGTACTTTCTCATGTTAGAAGTTCTAATTTCTTCAAAAACCAGAATTAAGCTACTGCTTAAATTCTTTTTAAATCCTGAAACAGGCGCTCATCTGCGTGGTCTTGCCGAAGAATTCAATGAAAGTACAAATTCCGTTAGACTTGAGTTGAATAGACTGGAACAAGCTGGAATGTTAAATTCGGATCAAGAAGGGAATAAGAAAATATTCAAGGTGAACCGTGGATTTCCACTTTTTGAAGAAGTCCGTTCGATTGTCCTAAAACAAACAGGTTTGAATAGGGTAGTTGAGGATGTAATTGAAGAGTTGGGAGATTTAAAAGAAGTTTACCTTACAGGTGATTTGGCTCAAGGAAAGTTTTCTAAAGAAGTTAGCCTAATTTTAATTGGTAACCCTGATAGAGTCTATCTTTCACATCTTATAAGCAAAGCGGAAATGCTTATTCAGAAGAAGATTCAGTATTTGATTTATACGGAGGAGGAGTTCAAAGAAAGGGGATTTGACCCAAAAAAATCCTTACTCTTGTGGTATGGAAAATAATATGGAAACATATTGGACAGCTTTTTATACAAAGCCAAGGAATGAGAAAAAAGCCTTTGAGAATCTTTCATTGAAAGGTTTTGAGGTTTTTTGCCCTATGAAGACCGTAATGAAGCAATGGTCTGATAGAAAGAAGAAAGTCAAGGAAGTTCTTTTTACTTCATATATCTTTTGTAAAGTAACCGAAAATGAACGATCTGAAATTCTTAGAGATACTTCAATTGTAAGTTCAGTATTTTGGTTAAAAAGACCCGTTAAGATTCCTGAAAATGAAATTCAAGCGATTATAAATTTTTTGAATAATCACCAAAATGTAGAAGTAATTTCTTCTTCCTTTTATGAGGGTCAAAAGGTTAAGATTGTTGAAGGTCCTTTTAAGGGAGAAACTGGGGAAGTGTTGAGAGACGGAACAACACGAGCCATTCTGGTTTTAAAGTCACTAAATCTTTCTTTGCAAGCAGAATTGTCAAAAGCCAGTATAGAATTAGTCAAATAATCATGAAGAACAGATTTCTAGTATTTTTAATCATTTTCTTGGGATTAATCTTAACGAATTCTCAAATACACAGTCAGTCTCTGGCATCTACCAATTTGACTACCATAAATGTAGATGATCTTTCTGATGAGCAAATACTTTCATATATGCAGCAAGCTGAGGCTTCGGGGTATTCAGAGCAACAAATAGAAGCTTTGGCTAGGCAACGCGGTATGGCTGAGTCTCAAATTTCAAAGCTCAGAAGAAGGATTGATAGACTTAAAACTATGAATTCCAGATCTAATAATTTATTAGGAAAGGGTAGTGCAAATGCATCAAGTAGGCAATCCTCCAATATTGAGCTGAATAATGCATTTGGTGAGATTTCAAAAGAAAGAGAAGGAGGCGAGCTTTCTTACACTCAGAAAAGAATATTTGGATATTCATTATTCCAGAATAACCAGTTAGATTTTTCACCAAACTTGAGTATTCCTACTCCTTCTAACTATCAAATAGGCCCTGGTGATGAATTAGCTGTAGATCTTTGGGGGGCGACACAATTAAATGAGACATTAATAGTGGATCCAGAAGGTACAGTAAGACCTGAAGGACTCAGGCCGATTTATGTAAATGGTCTTTCTATTCGACAGCTCAGAAAATTATTAAAAGACAGGTATTCTGAGATATATGAAGGTCTGGCTGGCAGGGAAGATAACACGCCAACAATATTTATTGAAACTAGCTTAACTGGGATAAGAACAATTAATGTCAGTGTTATTGGAGAAGTGAATAATCCAGGAAATTATGCTTTGAATTCATTATCTACGGTTTATACTGCTTTATATGCATCTGGCGGCCCTAATGAAAATGGTACTTTTAGAAATATACAATTAATAAGAGATAATAAAGTCTTAAAGACTATCGACATATACGATTTCTTGACATCGGGAATAAAAGTTAGTGATGTTCTTTTGAGATCTGGAGATATAGTATTAGTAAAACCATTTTTGAATAGAATTGAACTAAACGGACAAGTTAGAAGAGAGGGTACATATGAACTGAAGCAAGGAGAAAGCCTCAGTGAGTTACTCAAATATTCTTCTGGCTTTACTGATAAAGCATATCAGAATAGACTACAGGTCGTCAGAACCACTGATCTAAGCAAAAAAATTCTTACAATTGATAAAGACGATTTCGACTCAACTACCTTGAAAGATGGGGATGAAATCGATGTTAAAGAGATAATTGATCGTTTCGAAAACAGAGTTATTATTCAAGGTGCTGTTTATAGTCCTGGTCAATTTGAGTTAAAGCCGAACATGTCTCTTTTAGACTTAATTGATCTTGCTGATGGCTTATTAGGAGATGCTTTCACACAAAGAGTAAACCTGACCAGAACTAATCCTGATTTTACCATAGAATCTAGCTCTTTTAATCTTAATGATCTTAGAGAAGGTAATATTGAAAACGTATTACTTAAGAATGATGATGTCGTTACAGTTCCATCAATATATGATCTCAGAAATGAGTTTTATGTGAAAATATCTGGGCTTGTCGGTGATGAAGGTACTTACCCTTTTATTAACAATATGACAGTTCAAGACTTAATTGTTCTAGCTGGAGGAGTACTTGAAGGTGCGTCATTAGGTAATATTGAGATTGCTAGAAGAAATAATGATCAAGGGTTAAATAATCTTGCTGAAATTATCCGTGTACAACTTAACGAGACTCTCATTAGCGAGAATCCTCAATTTTTGAAGCCATATGATCAAGTATTTGTTAGAACGCTTCCAGGTTACGAAGTTCAAAAGACGATTAGAATTGAAGGTGAAGTTGTTTCCCCAGGAGAATATGCACTGAGTAGAAAAGATGAAAGGATTTCTGACATTATAAATCGTGCTCAAGGTCTAACTCCTTATGCATATGCGAAAGGGGCAATTCTTATTAGAAAGACGGAGTTTGCTGAAGAAAAGTCTGATTTAGAACTATCTAGTGAATATTTACAGAGCCTTCAAGAAAGGGTTTTAGAATTAGAAGAAACCGATAATTCGAACAGTATGGCTTACTTAGTTTCAAGATTAGAAGAAATGAAGTCTGTAAAGTCTGATTTGCAAAATGGAGATGAGGTAGGTAGTCAGATAAAAAAGGATCTTTTGGTTCAAAATGCCGAAAGAGATTCTCTTATAGTAGATATTGAGATTAAGGAAGTAGAGCCTGTAACTTTAGAACTCGATCAACTTTTGAACAAACCGGGCTCTAAGTATGACTTGCTTCTACGTCCAGGTGATGTTATTTCGATTCCTGGTAAACTCGAAACAGTTAGAGTTGCAGGTGAGGTTACATCACCATTAAATGTTCGTTTTGATGAGTCATATTCATTCAAGGATTATATCTTTCAATCAGGAGGTTATCTTCAAACATCGAAAAAATCAAGATCGTATGTTCAATATCCTAATGGAGAAAGGCAGGGAGTGAAACGGTTTTTATGGTTTAAGAATTATCCAAAGATTGAGCCAGGTTCTACAATCTTTGTCGCTAAAAAGCCCGAAAGGGCAGCATTGAGTATTCAAGAAATAATTACTGCAAGTACGGGGTTAGCTACTATCGCCTTAGTCATCTCTCAGCTTACTAATTGATTTATGAATATTGAACAAAAATCAGATAAGGCATTTTCGAATTCATCAGTAGATATTGTAGTTGTTGTAAAGAGTTTGTGGCAAAAGAGAAGGTTTCTTTCCTTACTAACTCTGGTTTTTGCAGTACTTGGAATTTTAGTGGCACTAGGAACCCCCAATTATTATAAAGCAGCTAGTGTCTTTATTCCCGCTAATCAGTCTAGCGATTCCTTTTCGAGCAATTTTGGTGGTCTAGCTGATCTGGCAGGCCTAAGCTTAGGTGATGCAATCAATTCTTCTGATCAGATTCCGCCAAACCTTTATCCAAGGTTGGCTTCTTCAACTGATTTTCTATTCAAATTAGTCAATACTAAAATTTATGTGCCCTCTGCTTCAGATAGTTTGACTTATCAAGAATATTATCGGACGCAAGTGAAACCTAGTACATTAGGTACAATTAAAGATTATACCTTAGGTCTACCAAGGAAGTTAAAGGACTTTGTAGCAAATCTTCTTAGAGGGAATTCCCAAGCTCAAAACCGCATGGACTCGAATTCGGTTAGCTTAACGGAAAAGATTACCATTTTTAATGGGGAGGAGACATTAAATATGGAAAGGATTTCTCTGCAAATGGATCTAGTTATTGATAAAAGAGCCGGATATGTTACAATAACATTTCAAATGGCTGATCCATTCCTAGCTGCTCAAATGGTAGAAAACGCAGTAACTCTTCTTCAAAATGAAATTAAAAGTATAAAAAACGGAAAGGCCAAAGAACAGTTAATGTTTGTTGAGAATCAAATGAATGACAGGCGTAATGAATTAGAACTCATCCAAAATCGATTAGCTTTATTTAAAGACAAGAACCTTAATATTTATACAAATTCGGCTCAAAATCAGCTAGACAGATTGGAAACAGAATATAACATAGCATTTTCTGTTTATTCAAATTTGGCAAATCAGTATGAACAAGCAAAGCTCAAGGTATCCAAGGATACACCAATTTTTACTGTAATTCAGTCAACCTCTGTTCCGGTAGAAAAGGCAGGCCCTCATCGAACATTAATATTCATAAAGTATATTTTTATCGGAGCATTTTTGGGGTTATTACTCCTCTTTTTTAAATCATTTAAGGATCAATTCCTTAAAAAGTGGAATTCCAATTAGTAATTAAAAACAGTCCAAAGTGAAGAATAATCAACAATCAGAATTTCAGATAGCTGGAAGATGGATAGGATATAATCACCCTCCATTGGTAATCGCAGAGATTGGTATCAATCATGGAGGAGATATTGAGGTCGCTAAAAAAATGGTAGATGCCGCAGCTAGGGCCGGAGTAGAATGTATAAAGCATCAGACCCATATTGTGGAAGATGAAATGAGTGAAGAAGCCAAGAAGGTGATTCCAGGAAATGCTGATAATTCCATTTATGAAATTATGGAAAACTGTGCATTGAGTGAAGAGGAGGAGTTAAGTCTAAAACAATACGTAGAGTCTAAGGGTATTATCTTTATAAGTACACCTTTTGGCCGTGAGGCAGCTAACCGATTACAGTCTTGGGATGTACCTGCTTTTAAGATAGGATCGGGAGAGTGTAATAATTATCCTTTACTTAAGCATATTGCTTCATTTGGAAAGCCTGTAATCCTAAGTACAGGCATGAATACCCTTGAAAGTGTTGAAAAAGCAATAAAGATATTTGACGATGCAGGTGTCAGCTGTGCTATCTTACATACCACAAATTTGTATCCTACACCCAATCATTTGGTTAGGTTAGGAGCAATGGAAGATATTTCGAAGAATTTCACTAACAGGGTTTTCGGTTTATCAGATCACACAATAACAAATCATGCTTGTTTTGGTGCGGTTGCACTTGGCGCATCTATTCTTGAAAGACATTTTACTGATCATATGAACAGAATAGGTCCTGACATTATTTGTTCAATGGATGAGCAGGCTTGTAAAAATCTTATAGAAGGGTCCAAGATTATAGCCTTGCAGAGAGGTGGCCATAAAGGACCAGCAGCAGAAGAGCAAGTGACTATCGATTTCGCCTTCGCTTCTATCGTTTCAACAAGGATTATTAATAAAGGAGAATTGTTAAGCGAAGAAAACATTTGGGTAAAAAGGCCAGGAAAAGGCGGCATACCTGCAGAGGAGTATGAAGGTATTATTGGTAAAATTGCTAAGAATGATATTCCGGCTAATATTCAGATTAAATATTCAGATTTGAATGAGTGATTCTAAAAGACTCGTTTTTCTTACGGGAACAAGGGCAGACTTTGGAAAACTTCGATCTCTGATCGACATATCTATTGCGGAAGGCCATCAGGTGCATTTATTTGTTACCGGAATGCACCTACAAAAAAAATTCGGTCATACGGTTGAGGAAATTGAGAAAAGGGGATACAAAAACATTTACAAGTATATCAACCATACTTCACATGCCACGATGGACCATGTCTTAGCGAAAACCGTTGAAGGGTTTTCTGCATTTGTGCAAGAGATTGAACCTGATTTGATTATTGTTCATGGCGATCGAGTTGAAGCACTTGCTGGGGCAATTGTGGGCAGTTTAAATAATATTTTGGTTGGTCATGTCGAAGGAGGAGAGGTGTCAGGCACCATTGATGAGTTAATCAGGCATGCGGTTAGTAAAATGAGTCACTCTCATTTTGTTGCTAACCTACAAGCCAAAAAGAGACTTTTGCAAATGGGTGAATTAGAGGAGAGCATTTTCGTAATTGGTTCTCCAGATATCGACATCATGGTGTCTGAAGCTCTACCATCTTTAGAAGAGTCTAAAGAACGTTATGAAATCTCATTTGACAATTACGGAATGGTTTTATTTCATCCTGTTACTACTGATTTTCATAATTTTACTAAGTATGCTAATAATCTAGTCGATGCGCTTTTAGAAAGCGGCAAGGAATACGTCATAATTTTTCCAAATAATGACTTAGGTTATGAGCAAATTATAGAGGCGTATCAAAGACTAAAGGATAATCCAAAGTTCAAAATTTTTCCTTCTTTGAGATTCGAGCATTTTTTAACTTTATTGAAGAATTCTGAATTGATTATTGGCAATTCTAGCGCAGGAATAAGAGAAGCACCTTATTATGGATTGCCAACAATTAACATTGGTTCGAGGCAAGAGAATCGGGCCTTAACAGATAACATATATAATTGCGATTATTCTAAAACAGATATACTTAATGCACTGTCTTCTTTAAAGCCAAATAGGTCTTCTTTAGAGGCACCTTTTGGAGATGGTCGTAGTGACTCTAAGTTTCTTGATTGTCTGAATTCCGACACTTTTTGGAAAATTAATAAGCAAAAACAATTTAAAGATCTATCGGCAGATCGTTTAGCATGATTTCCAGAATTGATCTGATCAATCTAAATAACGAATATGATTAATGGTTCCAAAGTTCTAGGAATAATTCCTGCTAGGGGAGGTTCGAAGGGCGTACCAAGAAAAAACATTAAGCTCTTAAATGGAAAGCCGCTTATCAGCTACACAATTGAAGTAGCACAGAAGTGCAAAATCATTGACCGATTAATTGTTTCTACAGACGATGAGGAAATTGCGGAAGTATCAAAGACTTTTAATGCAGATGTTCCATTTTTAAGGCCTGCCGAGCTCGCCTCAGATACTGCTCGAGCAATAGGAGTTGTTCAACATGCTCTGAGTTTTGTAGAGGCAGAAGACCAAACAGAGTATCCTCTAATTGCATATTTAGAACCACCTTCTCCTTTTCGTATTTCAGAAGATATTCACAACGCAATTGCCACTCTTGAGGCAAATCAAAATGCAGATTCAGTAATAGGTGTAAATGAAGCCAACCAAAATCACCCTTTGATTATAAGAAAGATAGAAGATGGCCGTCTTAAACCTATTTGGAAAGAAGCCCCGGAGGGAACACCAAGGCAGTTATTTGAGCCTACGGCATATAAGATTAATGGCGCTATTTATGCCATAAAACGGAGAAATATTGTTAAGGGCATCTTTTATGGCAAGGAAGTATTGCCATACATCATGCCTGCAGGTAGATCCATCAACATCGATGATGAATTAGATTGGCTAGCTGCCGAAAGTAAGCTCACCTCCATGTCAAAATGAACTTGTATATTCCTGTAGAAACTGCTTCTAGAGAGATACCTTACAAGGTTTATCTTTCTGCTTTATTAAGTTTAAAAGGCTTTGATTGTTACATAGGTACCAAAAGTGCTATTCTAAATCTACTGGAAGAGACAGAAGATTATGTCTATTTCGATAAAGGTTTTCATAATGGTGTGTCACAAAAGTTTTACGATATCATAAAATCAAAGCGAGGTCTGATCATGTCATTAGATGAGGAAGGTGCTGTTGATTATGCAGATGACAGAATCATTAAGCATAGATACGCTAAAGAATTATTTGATTATGCTGATCATGTGTTTTTTTGGGGTTCTGTTCAAAGAAAAGTTGTGCAAGGGCATATAAGAGATTTTAGTCGTGTGTCAACTTCAGGCCATCCGAGATTTCAGCTCCTTTCTGCTCAATATCGAAAGATATATAAGAAAGAAGTGGATACATTAACAAAGGAGCACGGAGACTATGTCTTGATTAATACAAATATGGGTTTCGGTAATAACATCAATGGTGATGACTTTATTCGAAAGAATTATGGTGACCGCTTTTCTAGTTTGGATGATATAATAGCTTTTGATAAACAGAAATGTGAATTAATTACCAAGACCATTAGGGAGATTGCTACTAAATCTAATCAGAAAGTTATATTAAGACCACACCCAGAAGAGGAAGTAGGATTTTATAAATCGCGATTGAGTGATTTACCTAATGTGGATGTTATTTACGAAGGATCGGTGGTTCCTTGGATATTAGGTTCGTCATACGTAGTTCATCCTGATTGTACTACTGCGATAGAGGCAGTCTTTTTGGGAAAAAAGGCGTTTTCTCTATTACCAGAAAATTATGATCCTAATATTGTTACTGCTTTGCCATTAGAAGTTAGTTGCAGGATTACAAGTGATCAGGATGTTTATTCAGTTATTCAGATGGAACTACAAAAAGAAGGGACATCTGAAAAAGTGAAAGAATTATTAAAGAACTATTTTAGTTCAGATGTAAATTCTTCTGAGCACATTGTTCAAGAATTTGAGAAAATCTTCAGAGATAATCTACCCAAAGTACCATACCGGATACTTTTAAAACAGATCACAAAAAATAAGCTCAAGTCCCTTTACAATACACTAGCACCAGAGAACTTTAGCAGAATCAACAAACTTTCACACAACAAAATTAAGGACTTAAAACTGTCTTGGATAAAGTCACTTTTGTCTTACTACAGAATGCTTGATAATAGGATTGAGCCTGTAACGGTGCAAAAAATTCATAATGAACTCTTTAGAATAAGGAACTAACATGATAGATTTCAGCCAACTAGATTATAAGGCGTATTGTCTTGAAAATGATCTCCACAAACTACCAATGATAGAAATCGACATTGAAAATTATGGAGAAGTGGATCAAAAGAAAGTCGTTAAATGGGAGTCAATTGACCCGAATAATAAGACCCCTTTTCCAGCTGAACTAGATGATTTGATTAGGCTTCATTACTTGGTTAGAAAAAGAAAAGTTAGAACGATTCTTGAGTTTGGAGGTGGAAAATCTACGAGCATATTTGCAGATGCAATAAAGAAAAATAAAGATCAATATGCTCAAACTGTCAAAGACAAGCTTAGAATCGCTCACCCTTTTGAAATCCACTCTATAGAGAATAACCCAGAGTGGAGAAGCATAGTTGAGGAAAGGCTTAAACATCATGAGAGTGTCAACTTTCATCTCTGTTCTTTGCATATGGGTGAATTCAATTCTAGGATTTGCACTTATTATGATGGTATTCCTAATGTTAGACCAGACCTTATTTATTTGGATGGCCCCGATCAGTTCTCAGTACAAGGTGATGTGAGAGGCTTACATACTAGACATTTGGATCGAATGCCTATGGCTGCAGATATTCTATGTATCGAGCATTTTCTGGAACCTGGCACATTAATAATTGTAGACGGTAGAACTGCTAACGCCCGATTTTTGAAAACCAACTTCCAAAGAAATTGGGAGCACGAGTTTTTGCCGGAATATGATCAACATTTCTTCGAGCTCAAAGAAGAACCATTAGGGCCTTGGAATGCAGCTGCAATAGATTTTATGAATTCCTAAATAAGAAGTGAAATTATTCTGTACATATAAGCATACGGAGAAGCCTTGGGGAGGTGCGAACAGCTTCATTAGAAGCATTTACAAGTTCATGGAGAAGGAAGGAAATGCAGAGGTATCATTTGATTCAATTGACGATTCGACAACTCATATATTTATAAATCAGTTGTCAAAAGGTCCAGAAAGAGGGACTTTGTCTAAGAAAGAAATTAAGCAAATACTACAAGTGGCCTCTGAAAAAGGTATACCCATTATAACAAGAGTAGTTAATCTTAAAGCTCATGCTTTTAATATAGGGATAAGGTATTTATTGTTTGGTATCAAGGATGATATACTCACTTATTTTCTAATCAGAAAGTCGGATTTAACGATATTCCAAAGTCATTATCAAAAAGAGTTTTTCTTAAAATACGCTCCATTTTTTTGGAGAAAAAAAGTAGAAGAGAATTCGATAATAATACATAATGGTGCCGGAGAGTTCTACAATCAAAATTCATTTGATAAAGAGTTGTCCGATTCTGACGAACTTGTTTTAGTATCAAATACATTTAGTCCTAGAAAAACAAAGCGGCATGATATCATTAGAGATATTGCTAGTCTTGATGGCGTGAAGGTAAGACATATTGGTAATTGGCCAAAAGGCCAATCTGCAGGTAATGTTATCCTTGAAGGAGTAAAAACTAAGGAACAAATTAAAGAGATATACGCTGAATCTCATTATCTATTGCATCCTGCCATTAAAGACCCCTGTCCCAATGTGCTTTTTGAAGCTATAATATCCGGCCTCCCCGTGATCTATAATTCAGATACGGGCAGTAGTGCTGAAATTGTCAAGAATAATGGTTTTGCATTTAATGAAATGCCCATTGAGCATCTTGTATCCTATTCAAAAAAGCATAGGAAAAACTATGTCGATAACGTTAGAAATTCAAGAGACTTTTTTTCAATCAAAAGGGCGGTAAAGGAGTACCTTTCAGAAATAAAAAAATTATAGAATCGACCAAATATGAGTGTTTATGAATAACCAAGACTTTGAAGCTTACGCAGATTTTAAACATTTCAACCAAAAAGTTCCACCAGCATTTGAAAACATGCTTTTGTCAATACCCAAGGATTCAAGACCTGAGTTAAAAATTCTGGATATTGGTTGCGGTGACGGTAAGTTTTATAACTTTTTAGTAAATAATGGATTTGCTAAACAAAATATTTTTGGGACAGAAGTATCTCAAAAAAGAATAGACCGCTGTCATGAAATGGGATGGAGTCAAGTTTATTGGAATGACGAATTCTTTGCCCTTGAGGAAAAAGATATTGATATTATTATAATGATGGAAGTTGTCGAGCACGTTCCTAAGAATAAAATAGTACCATTATTGCTTCAAATTAAAAATGTACTAAAGCCTAATACTGGAAGTTTTTTTATTACTACACCTCAATATCCGATAAAAAGGTTTTACGACTACTATGACGCTTTTATTCATAAGCATAAGCACAAGTTGAAGGATGATCCTACTCACGTTGCTAAATACACATTCAAAGAGCTAGAAAAGCTGCTCAGAGAAAATTTTAAAGTAGAAAGAAAAAGCGGCTTTAAAGATGGTTTCTTACATAGAAAGTTTCGGTATGAGTACTTCAAGCACAAGATATTTTTACGTTTAACGCATTAATTCAATAGGGTATTCCACCATTCAATAGTTTATACAATGAGTTGCAGAAATTGCTCGAGTATTAATACTAAAAAGGTTTGCGAATTAGATAATAATAATGCCTCTAGTTTTGCTAAATATAGTGCATTGAAGTATAACGGTGTTTTGGATGAAATTGTGAAATCGGGTACTCATCCAGTTATCAATTACTGTAAAAACTGTGATTTTTATTATTACTTGAATTTACCGAAAGATGAAGAACTCAATAAGATGTATGCATCTGGTAGATTCTTATACGATGAAGATACTAGAAATAGAGCTGAACGTGAAAAGATTAATGTACTTACAGGCCTAGTTAGGCGATTGATCAAATTAGCATCAAGATCTGAAAATATTACCTTATTAGATTTCGGTTCTGGGGCTGGGGTTTTGGCTAAAATTGCGGCAAAAGAAGGTCTAAATGTTACAGCTTATGAGCCCTCTCTTGAGCGGAACACGGTCAATCAAGAAGATGGTATAATTTTCACAAATAAGCTTGATTCTATAAACGCCTACAAATATGATATTATTATACTCAATCAAGTGTTGGAGCACGTAAAAAGCCCTTCCGAAGTTCTGAGAACTCTTGTTAAATTATCACATAGTAATTCTTTAATTTATGTATCAGTGCCAAATATTAACCACGACTTGAAGAATGATAAAGTCTGGGATGAATGGCCTTTTGATGGTTTAAGAACACATATCATGGCTCCGTTTGAGCATCTTAATGGATTCACACCAAAGTCTTTCAACAAAGCACTTAAATTGGCTGGATTAGAACCAGTGGGTTTTATCAAGAATTATGCTTTTTCTCCAAGATTAGCATTAATACGATCTTTATATAGCTTGTTCCGCATTGGAGGAACAACAAGGGCTATTTGCAAAGTCAAATAAAGGATTGTCAATAATTGAATGATTAGATAATGAAAAAAGTAGCTGTTGCGATTACGAACAGAACAAACTATTCTAAACTAAAAAAGGTCTTATTCGAACTGAATGATCATAATGATGTAGAGATATTTATTGTCGCTAGTTCTACTGTTTTACTTGAGAGGTACGGGAAGGCGTTAGATGATTTAGAATCTGATGGATGGAAGATTTCAAAAAAAATCGATTGTACTTTACTAAATGATTCACATGAGGCTATGGCAAAGACCGTAGGCGTATCTATTATTGAGCATGCCTCTTTCTTTGCTGATAAGCGACCAGATATTATTTTAATTGTAGGAGATAGATTTGACATGTTGGCACCTGTGGTGGCATCTTCATTGATGAACATTCCAATTGCTCATATCCAAGGTGGAGAGTTGAGCGGTACAATAGATAATGTGATCAGAGATGTTTTTACCAATTTTTCAACACTACACTTTGTTGCTACAGAGAAAAGTGCTGAAAGCTTAAACAGATTCGGTATTAACAAAGAACAAATCCTGAATTATGGTTGTCCGGCAGTTGAGTATATTAGTGACATTGAAGTCGGTAGTTATTTTGATCCAGGAAGGCTTAACAAAACTTTCAAACATCCTATTCAAATATCCCAGGGTGAGCCATACTTTCTAGTGATGGTACATCCTGATACTACTAATGAAAAGGACGTGGACATGGATAGGTTATTGGGTATTCTAGAAAAATTTAATAGAAAGGCGCTCATTTTTTACCCTAATGTTGATGCCAATAATTCAGATATTGTGTCTGGAATTGCAAATCACAATCAAAACAGAAACTTCTACATGATAAGGCATATTCCTCTTGAAGGATTTGTACATGCTATGGCACATTCAAGTTTTATGATTGGAAATTCGAGTGCAGGTATAAGAGAAGCGGCCCTATTTGGGGTTCCTGTTATTAATATAGGTTCAAGGCAAGCAAATCGAGAGCGTAATAAAAATGTAATTGATGTGGGAGAAGACTATGAACTACTCGAAACTACATTAAGAGAAAAAGACGGATATAGATTCCCTAAAGAGAATATTTATCTTAAGCCGGGTTGTTCAAACTTAATTGCACAACATATTATTAACTTTCTAGATCAGGACTTGTGATAAATCATTCTGAGAATCGAGACGGCTTCTTTAAGGATGGCTTTATCATAGGTGAAGTAGGCCTAGCTCATGACGGTAGTCTCGGAATGGCTCATGCTTTTATTGATGCTATAGCAGATGCAGGTGCAGATGCAGTTAAGTTTCAAACTCATATTGCCAAAGCAGAAGGAACCAAACACGAGAAATTTAGGGTTAATGTTTTTCCTCAGGATGCAACACGACAAGACTACTGGAAAAGAACTAGTTTTACGAAGGAGCAGTGGGCCGATCTAAAGAAGCATTGTGACGACAAAGGGGTATTTTTTATGAGTAGCCCTTTTTCTTTAGAGGCAGTTGAACTGTTGAAAGAAATTGGTGTTGAGGGATGGAAAATTGGTTCTGGAGAAACAAATAATATCCCCTTACTTAGAAAGATTGCAAACTTTGGAGACCCAGTATTTCTTAGTACAGGGATGAGCTATTTTGATGAAATTGGAAGGGCAGTTGATCTTTTTAATTCAGCTAATGCGCCATTACTGTTAATGCAGTGTACTAACAAATATCCATGCCCCCCCGAGTTTTGGGGTTTAAACTTAATCCCTGAGTATATAGAAAAGTATAAGGTGCCAATTGGATTTTCCGACCATTCTGGAGATGTAGCTGCAGGTTTGGCTGCAGTAGCTATCGGAGCAAGAGCGGTGGAGGTACATGTTACATGGCATAAATCTTCGTTTGGCCCAGATGTCAAAGCATCCCTTACCCTCGATCAATTGAGTGCTTTATGCCGAGGAGTCAAAGACATTGTGATTGCTAGGAACAATAACATTTCAAAAGATAGTTTAGCTGATGAAATGTCTGAAATGAGGTCACTTTTTACCAAATCAGTAGTGGTTAATAAGGATCTTCCTGCCGGAACCAAACTGACAATAGAAAATACTGACACAAGAAAGCCGGCATTAGGTATACCAGCAACCTCGTATGATGATGTTTTAGGAAAAACACTTTTGGTTGCCAAAGCCCAAGATGACTATCTCAAATGGGCAGATCTGAAATAAGATCAAAATGAAAATTCTGAATACAGAACCCAATAGATTTTCTGAAAAGAGTAAAAAGCATCTACGATCCATAGGTGAAGTAGTTGATTTCAGTGGAGAAGCGGAGGAACTTAAAGGAGCGCTTTATGATGCTGATGTGGTTTTAATTGGTTTGAAATACCATTTCAATATTAATCTACTTCAACATGCTAAAAACCTAAAATATATTGTTACACCTACCACAGGCTTAAATCATATAGATTTAGAAGAAGCAGAGAGATTAAAAATTAAGGTGCTTTCGTTGAAGGGCGAAACGAAGTTCTTAGAAACAGTTACAGCTACTGCTGAACTTTCATGGTCTTTATTACTGAGCCTAGTAAGAAAAATCAATTCTGCTTCAATAAGTGTTAATTCAGGAATTTGGAATAGAGATTTATTCAAAGGCAATGAGTTAAAAGGAAAAACACTAGGGGTATTTGGTTTAGGAAGGTTAGGAAAAATGGTTGCCAATTATGGGCTGGCATTTGGTATGAAGGTATTAGCTTATGATCCTTACATAGAAACCTTATCTACTAATAGAATTAGTTTAGTTCAAAAAAATGATCTTTTTTCTCAATCTGACATAATCACTTTTCATATTCCTCTTAATTCTGAAACAGATGGATTAATCGACACAACTTCTTTTAACCTAATGAAAGAAGGTGTAATAATTATCAATACATCTCGAGGAGAAATCTTGAATGAAGGAGCTCTATTGAAGAACTTAGAATGTGGTAAAGTTGCCATGGCTGGTTTAGATGTATTGTCTTCAGAATATGGTTCAGGTGAAAACTGGATGGTCCATGATAGGCTAATTCGCTATGCTCAAACTAATAATAATATATTAATTACCCCTCATATTGGTGGGGCTACCAAGGAATCAGTAGAGGCAGCAAATGAGTTTATAATTGAGAAACTTGCTGCGCATTTACAATGATGAAAATCAAGATTAACTTATTTTAAAATCGTTATGAAAACAATTTCTGCAGTAATCAATGCAAGGCTACAATCCACTAGGGTGCCAAATAAATTGATGAGAGAGTTTGCTGATAGTAGTTTAATAGAAATTGCTCTTTCGAAACTAAATCAAATGGACTTTTTCGATGAAAGGTTTCTGGCGGTGGCCGAACAGCCATTAGTTGATTTGGCAAAAGAGTATGAAAATGTGGAAATTCTTAAAAGAGACTCTCAGGCTGTTCAACGTGGAGTTAATCCTTTAAAGGTGACATTTGCACACTACCTTGAAGTACCTACAGATTACGTTTTTGTTTTTAATCCTTGTTTGCCATGTATAACCATAGATACGGTTAAACTAGCCTACGATTACTTTCAAGCTACAGATTACAATTCATATACAGCGGTTATTCCAACAGGAGATTGGATTTTTGATTCGGATGGAAACGCAGTTACCCATAAAGATGCAAGCAATGCGGCAACAAATAAAGATGTGACTTTTGTAAAGGCATGTCATGCGTTTCATATCATCAATGTCAA
Organism: Roseivirga sp. UBA6052; assembly: GCA_002427755.1. Classification (GTDB taxonomy): domain Bacteria; phylum Bacteroidota; class Bacteroidia; order Cytophagales; family Cyclobacteriaceae; genus Roseivirga. Next base: position 456,216 of record DIYO01000009.1, on the reverse strand, counting down.
CTATTTTAGGGAAACAGGAAATCTTTGGACTCTTGAAAGAAACAACCCACATCTTGTAAATGTACCTGAACAAGAAATGGTTGATGTTGATACAATGTATGAGTTTGAATTGGCTGAGCACATTTATAAAAAAAATTGCGGAAGAGGTTGAATGAGCCTCTCAAAGATTTTCATAAATGAGATATAAGAATTGGACAATCACTTTTGAACCTCTAGATCCTTTTAATAGTCTACTTGTAGTAGGTAATGGCGTTCAATGTGGTAATCTAGAAGATGTAATAGAAGTTAAACTTGATATAGGTTATAAGTCTCATGTATTCTTATCTGTATCACGCAAAGGAGATATTATTTTAAATACCCCTGCTCTTTTCTTGTATCCAGTTTTCTCAGCTAAGCTTAATGGCAAAATAGTTTTGTCAAATAGGGCTAGTTCACTTATGGCACAAGGAGATGAGATAAGGATAAAGCCATTTACATTTATCAGGCATTTAACAGGAGTGCCATATCCTGAGGAGAATATTTTCGATAATATTCAGCTCTTACATGCCAGCTCGGCTTATGAACTTAATGGAGAGAATTTGCTTTACCGAAATAGTCTACTTAGTGGTGGGCAGTCTCTTAAAGCAGAAGAGGCAATAGAGTATTTGCTCGAAGATACCAAATCGATGTTTTCTGACGGTAAACCAATTTCACTTCTTCTTTCAGGAGGTTATGATTCACGCTTAAACTTGGCTCTGGCCAGACACCATCAGAAATCCTATAAGAATGAGATTAAACTATATCATGAATACAAGGATCAAGATGAGTTTGATATTGCTCAAGCAGTGGCATCTGCTTCAAATATGTACATGACCGTTAAAAACAGAACTGACTTTTTGCCAGTAAATCGATCTGTATTTGTAGAGGAACCCTTAATTGATCTTCAGTCAGGTTTTTACAGAGAGAACTTGATCAGATGGCATCGGTACTTTGATTGGATACAAGAAGATAATCCAGGAGGGTTGATTTTTGGATTTGGAGTAGAAGCGCATAAAGGAAAATACTATCAAAAAGTGAGTGATTTCGAACTAGACACGCATAGTGTTTTTGGTGCGAATGAAGAAGTGGTAGGCCGGGTGGCAAAACAAGTAGGAATTCGGGTGTCGAATAAAGAACAGGAATTGTTTTTTGAAGATTTAATTTCTAGATCTTACGAGTTTGAATCTTTAGATTCTCGAATAGATCATGTGCATTATCACACCTATTGTGCCAATGGTTATGGCAAACGGTGTCATGATCTTCTTCAACAATACAATTTTAGTTTTCCTTTTTTGGATCATACCTTTCTGAAAATGGTTTTTTCTTTGCCAAGAAAGGAAAAAGAGGCCTTTGAGGTTGTTAATAGAGCAATGAGCATTCTTGCACCTGATTTAAACAACCATAAATTTACAAGTGCTAATGCAAAAGCCACTAAGCCCAAACAAAATCATATTATAACAAAAGGCAGAAGGTCACTGGGAAAACTAAAACGCACTCTGGTAAAGAATAGAGTTAAAAGAAAAGGAAGACTGGAACTGTCTGATTTGGAAAGGAAACTCATAAACTCAATAAACCCTCAATCTGAAGTAACAGATCACTTACATAGCTTACTCAAGAACAACTGGATACGAGCAGATTTCATTCAATTAGATTATTTGGTACAAGGCTTTTTATACCTAACTCTATGCGAAAAGAAGCATGGAGTATCATTCAAGTACGCTACCAAGAACTAGTAATTTTTCGTGAAAAAAATAAAATCTCATTTAAAAACATTAGGGGGTAAAAATTTCGTTTTTATCATCATCTTAAGAATCCTTGATGCAATATTATCATTGTTATCTTTGAGTCTAATTTACCCTCTTACATCCTACTTTCTGGAAAGAGAAGAATTTTTTAATGGTGTTACCGAGTACCTGCCAATGCTATCTGCATATGAAGAGTCTCAGAAAACTTTGGCTGTCGGAGGTATTATAGTGGGTTATTTGGCTTTCAGGTATTTGTTTGGAATCTGGGCTTTAGACCTTACCGTTAAGTTTTCTGTAAATCAAAGATTTAAGTGGGTAAATTCCCTCAGTAACTATTATTTCAGTAAGGATTATCTCACACTTAAATCGGATAAGTCTGGAAAACTTGTTTCGGAATGGTACAACGATACCTATAACGCCTCTATGTTTCTCACACTATTGATTGCAATTGTGAATGACCTAACATTCGTATTGATGTTCTTGGTATTTATAATTGTGACTAATCCTTTATTTGGCCTATGGGCTAGTGTTTTATTCGTTGTGGCACTTGGGCTTTACTACTTATTCAAGAATAAAGATCTAAATAGACAATCGAGTAAGAAAGTCATTTTTATTCAACGTACGATGTCTATCCTCACAGAGATTATTCTCCATATAAGGGATGTAAAGATTTTTCAACTTTATACCATAGCTAAAGGTCAAGTTAAGTCTGCTACTGATGAACTTGGAGAAGTATTTATTGCAAACTCTAAACTTTCCAAAAAGACTATACTATACACTGAACTTTTCATCATTTGTACAGTAGCGCTTATCTTCTTGATTATAGGTTTTGGGGTTATTGATGTTAATACCTTGGATATTAGTTTGATGGTGCTATATGTGGCTCTTGGCTTTAGATCGATGAATTATCTAACTAAGGTGATGACTTCGTTTAATAAATTGAAAATTGAATTCGGAAGTTTTAGTGATGTATCTATCCGGTTGAAAGAATCAATGCCGGTGAGGGCTATTGTACAGCCAAATTCTAATAAACACAAACTCAAAGCAATCAGACTCGAAAACTTCAATTTTAGTTTCACTGAAGACAAGCCGATATTTAAGAATTTGAATTTAGACATACCACTTTCAAAACACATTTTACTCGTAGGTGATTCCGGTAGTGGTAAATCAACCTTTCTCGATATTTTGGTAGGACTTTTTACAAATCATAAAGGAGACATCTCAATTATTGATATTAATGATGAGGAAGTACCATACAACATAAACTTATTCGGATATGTTAGCCAAAGTGTTGGACTTTTTGGCAGGGATTTTAAAGAATGTATTTGTGGACTGCATCCATTTGATAAAGAAAAGTTTGAGCATATATTATCTCTTTGTGATTTAGAGAAGGTATATCAGGCACAAAAAGAAGTATTTAATATAACATCATTTTCAGGAGGTGAACGCTTAAGAATTGCTTTGGCGAGAGCCATCTATTATGAAAGGCCAATCATTATTTTAGATGAATCTCTGGCGTCAGTGGAGCATACTTTAGAACATAAAATAATTGATGGACTTAAAGAACTTAGGCCGGGGCTTAGTATTCTTCAGGTAGCACATGAAAGATCAGATAGAACCCTTGCTGATTACAGGTTGAAGATCTCTGAGGGGAAAATGACATTACAAGAGGTAGCTACATGAGAGTTTTTTACCTAGAGGACATCAGAAAGTCCTTTCATTTTGTATACTATCAAGCATTCCAAACACCTAATCATACAAAGGATATCTTTGTATACAATTCTAAAATAAGGGATACAAAAAGTTATTTGTCGGATTTAAAAGCGGCATTTCCTCAGGCCAGTTTTGTAGAACAAAGCTTATTTATTCCTGAGAGACATATTCAGCATGAATTATACCTTAACCATACTACGTATAGTTCAGAAAGTCTTGCTTTTTTGAAAAGTCTGAATTGGGCTAAGAAGCTAATGTTTCTAAGTAACAATGTTGGCCTTAAAGATCAGGACAAAGCAGCTTTGGCAATAAGTCCTGACGAATATATCATTTGGAACGCTGCATTTATTTATCACTTATTAAAAGCCAGAAAATCTATTTTACTAGAACATCAGGATAAATTTCGATTTATTGATTTTATAGAAAACAAGAGCCTCATTGAACATAAAAAGATTGATACTTTGATTTTTGCACCCACAAGAATGTGTTTTGAAAGAGAACATTCGATCACAAGCTTTTTATTCAATATGAGGGACTATCTAAAGAGTATTCCTGAGCAAGAAGAGGTATATTTTAAGCCACATCAGGGAATCAAAGAGAATTATTTAGAGACTAATAAGGTTTACATAAAGATCATAGTCAGCTTTCTTTCTGTCTTACATTATTCATTTTTATCAGCCGCTGCTAGTTTTTTCAAACAATCTAATAGTCTGGTGAAGATCATAAACTATACTCTTTTTAAGAAAATAAAATATAGTCATAGATTTAAATCTCTTGAATTCCCATTGATTCCTATTGAGTTCTACATTCCTTTAGTAAAGACTTCTCTTGTTGGAGGATTTTCCAACACTTTGATCACAGCGGCTTACTTGAATAAAGAAGTTAACCTTCTAGGTTTAAAGAGAATTCCGAAATCAGTGATTAAGAGAGGTGCAAATATCGATTCAGCCAAATTCCTAAAACTAAATATGAAATTCTTCTTCGATACAACAGAGAATCAGTATAATTTTTCGAAAAACAGTTTTTACCCTAAAAACGCTAATAATGAAAATAGCTAATCTTATAAATAAGAAACTTCTTGGACTAAAATATAGAAGAACCAGAAAAGAGGAATTACATAAAGCCAACGAATTGGTTAATACTACAATTCCTGAAGTCCTAGAATCCTTTGAGAACTTTAAAAAGAACGGTCAAATTAGTTCAGATAGGCAACCAATAAAGGGTTATGACCTATGGACAGTTCTTGAGAGGAGGAAACCAAGGTTTATAGTTGAGTTGGGTTCAGGAACAACCAGTGCTGTCTTTGCATCTTGGGCTAATCGTAATGGAGCAAAGTATGTAAGTCATGAAAGTCATGATGGATGGCACAAAGTGACTACAGAATCAATAGGAAATATACCACTGAAAAATGACTCAGAAATTAGATACATACCAAGCGTTACTAATTCATCAGAAACAGCTACTCACTTTAGTGAACCGATTCCTGAGGGGGCAGATTTCGTCTACATAGACGGTCCTCCTTGTAAGCTGGAGAGTGGTAAAAAAGTACCGAATGAAGATATCATTCATTTTTTTGAAACGGGTGCTAGGCCAAAGACAATTGTTATTGATGGAAGAGTAGAAACAGCTGACTTGATTAGAGAACATAAGGCTGGCAAAGAATATGACTTCTACCCAAGTTTTAATTACTCAATACTAAGAAATTTCGAACTTCATAAAATGAGTGTAACAGATCACTCAGTCTTTGAGCTTAAGTAAATTTAGGTGCTTTTAGATTTAAGGAAGGTTTATATTGGGTTAACTCTATTCTTGATCTTTGGAATAGCAGGTATATTTAGAGATCTTTTTATTTTACCACTATTCTCATATCGATTATATCTCTTGTTTCTAATAGCTTTCTCTTTCATAGCAGCAACGAGGTTTGTATTCTCTGAAGTTAATCAGTCGGTATCTATGAAGGTTTCATTGACTGATTGGACTTTTAAAAAAACTTGGGTTTTTGGTGTAATTTCTCTAGCTGTTTTACAAGGATTAAAATCTGATAGTGAAGTCTACTTGTTATTTCAGCTAAGTCTTGTTGTCATATCTATTTTTATTGTCGACCATATTATCAGGCAAGAATTGTATGATGAATTTCTTAAGTATTTAAAAACATTTATGCTTTTTATGCTAATTCTGATGGTTAGCATATGGTTATTATGGCTTTTAGGATTTACTTGGGTAAACGATGCACGCACTAGAAACTCTCTGCCATATATTTTTTTTGGTGGATACTTAATCCTGAAGGCTAGTAATAAAGAAAACAAGTACCTCTTTATACTTGCATTTTTTATGGCCTATATCTGTGAAACAAGAGGGGCTATGATACTATTTGGCGTTTATTATACGCTCGACTTCCTTTTCAAAAGAATCAAGGCTCATTATCTAAAAAGGTCTTTGATCATTTTAATTTTAACAGGTGTCAATCTTGCACCTGTCATTTTCTCATTCGCTGTAGAATTTTGGTTCGATATTAACATAAATGACATAATCAATTTCGAGCAATACAGGTACGGTATTCCAGATAATATTACAAGTAGTATTTCAAGAATCTATGGTGTGGTTTGGTTGTTGTTTTCTAATCTCGAAGAAATATTCCCATTTGGAACATTACTATCATCTTCTTCCGAAGAGTTTTTATTTTGGGGGTATCCAGTGCATAATTTCTTTATGATACTTCTTTTGAAATACGGGTTTGTAGGGATGATTTTATCATTTCTCTTAATCTATATGAATTATAGACTTTTATTGATGAATCTAGGTCTTGGATTGGCGTTACTTTTCTGTATGGTTACATTCAATGATTTTCTTCCAGGATTTGTGATTTTCTTAATACCATTTCTCGCACCTTTAGAACCTGATCTACTTTCTATAAAGCAAACTGCCAAAAACCACTAATCAAGAAATGCTATCTCTTACTAAAAAACGCTACGAGAGTTTCATAAATTCTTGTGCTTTGGAATCGGGAGAATTTCGGCTCACTCCAAAATCCGAAAGTTCTCCTTATGCTTTATGCTTTGCTATTTTTGGATATCAGCTTCTTCGTAAAGATGACATTCTTTCTAAAAATAAAATGGTATGGGATGGCTTATTAAGAGATGCACTTGATTTAAAGAAAGAGCAAACTCTGAAATCAGGAATAGACCTTATCCGAAGCAAGCCATACTTACAACTATTGTGTTTTACTCTAAGTGCCTTACATGTTCTAGAAACTTTGGATGGTAATCCATTAAAAGATCATGTTGAGCCTTTACTACCCAGAGATATTGAGGAACGCCTAAATTCTTATAAAACATTCAATGGAGTTGCTGGTACTGGAAATTTCGCAATGTTTAATGCGATTCTTTTAATTCATGCGAAGCTCTATTTATCTCAAAATACAGACTCACAAATAAGCAGATGGTACGATTCACATTTAAAAAATATGAATCAGAATGGTTTTTGGGGAAAGATAAATGGTATGAACCATCTTCAATTTCAAAACGGATACCATCAGTATGAAATCTTTGAATATTTAAAGGACGAAGGAAGGCATTGGCAATTGGCAATTGAAAAGGTTTCTTCATTGGTAGATTCACGAGGTCATTATGCACCTTATCCCGGAGGCGGTGGTTGTTTCGATTATGATGCTGTATTTATTTTAACTCGGTTTCCTGATATCGCACGCGAACTCAAACACTCTTTAAGTCAAACCCTAAGTGCCTTAATCAGTGAACAAAATGCTGATGGTGGGTTCTGTGAATCTCTTTATATTCGACCGAGATCATTCAGACATTTGTTGCATGGTTTTGGTCATATCAATGCTAAGGGTTTTGAAGCAAAAAAGGAGAGACTTAAGTACTTTTTAAATTTGCAAAGGCCGAAGCATAATGTAATAAGAACTCATTGGACAGAATATTCTCGAGAATGGAACGAATCGGACCTATGGGACTCTTGGTTTAGGATGTTGACTATAGCAAGGATTGATGTCGCATTAAAAGAAGGAGAAACCGATGATTGGGGATTTATTAACTACCCAGGCATTGGTTATCATCATTCAATAATATCTTAATGATACATTATATATCACCATCGAATTTTCCATCTAAAACAGCAAACTCTATTCATGTGTTACGCCAGTGTATAGCACTCAACACGTTAGGATATGATGTTAAACTTTATGGAAGAAGAACAGTAAAAAAAAATCTGAAAGAAGAGATTGAAAATTCATATGGGTTTAGTGTTGAAGGCCTACTCTTAAAGACCTATTATTCTGTATTTTCAAAAGGCGATAATATTGTAATAGCTATCTTTTCAATTATTTCAATGTTGTTTGGTAAAAAGCCAGAATTGATTCTTAGCAGAAATCTGTACGCTACATTCGTATTGAGTGTGATTCTTCCAATGAAATCTATATATGAAGTTCATCTAGTAGAAACGGGATGGAGAAAGAGACTGCAATCTTCGGTTTTAAGAAGTAAAAGAGTAAAAACAATTCTAATTTCTAATAAGCTCAGAGAAATTCTTGAATTAGAGGTTGGAATAAAAATACGAGAATCTATTGTCTTGCATGATGCTGCACCCACTGGAATTAAAACTTTAAATACAGAAGAAAAAACTGCTTTACTAACTGAATTGCAGGTTGACACCCACAAATGGAGTTTTAGATGTGGTTACTTTGGCCATTTATATGCTGGTAGGGGTATTGAGTTAATAGAAATGCTCTCTTCTCAATTACCAAATGTACTATTCCTTGTGGTAGGAGGTAATGATGAAGAAGTTAAGCTAAGAACAGAAAAAAACAAGAATTGCAATATTAGATTTATAGGGCATGTTTCCAATGAAAAGGCACTTAGCTTAATGAGGTGTTTTGATGTTTTATTAATGCCTTACCAAAAAAAGGTGACTTTGGGTGCTGGCAAATTCGATACTGCTCGCTGGATGTCACCAATGAAAATGTTCGAATACTTGGCAAGTGGTGCTTGTATTATTAGTTCAGACTTACCCGTTTTGAGAGAAGTTTTAGTTCAAGACAAAAATGCAATTCTCAAGGACCCTGAAGACGTGTCTGCCTGGAGAGACTCAATAGAAATATTAATGAGAGATCAAAAACTAGCTAAGCGATTGTCACAAAATGCTAGGAAAGACTATTTAAACAAATATTCTTGGAGCCAAAGAGCTGAGTCAATTCTGAATTATTCCCGAAAGTAATGAAAAGACCTTCTTACTTCATTATAGTACCAGCGGATGATCCAGTAGGTCCTGTTAAAGGTGCTTATGCTTTGGCAAATGAGCTAGTTAGAACTAGGGATGTGACTCTTGTGACAATCAAAACTGGCCCAGGGGCTGAGAGTCATTTAGATAAAAAAGTTAACAAGGTTTGTTTATCTGATAACTCGAACTCATTTATTCAACAAATTAAATTTTACAAAAGCCTTTTGAAACAAAAAGGTAAGAGGAAACAGATTTACTCAATATCGTTTTGCATCCAAGCAGATTTTTTAAACTCATTTTGTAAGTCATATGCCATAATATCGACTAGCGTTAGAGGTAACTTGCTAATGAATTATGCTGATGACATGGGTTGGTACGGTAAACCAGTGGCTATACTCCATATACTTAGGCTAAGAAGGTTTGATCATGTGTTTTCAATGAGTATAGCTATGTCTCGACAATTAAAAAGCATTGGAGGATTGAATACTACGATAGTTGGTAATTTTATAGACGAAAGTTTCGAACCTGCCTTAGAGATCAACAAAGTGAATAAGCCAACTAGGTTGGTTTTCGTTGGTTCTCTATCTACGCGTAAGCGCCCTCTATTATTATTAAAACACTTCAATGATTTATTAAAAGTAGGATATAATTTTGAGCTAGATATTCTTGGTGAAGGGCCGTTAAAGCATGACCTTAAGCAAAAAATAAAGGATTTGGATATAGCTAATAGTGTGAAGGTTCATGGGTTTGTTAAGAACCCATTGAAGATTGTTGAACGATCTGATATAATGGTACTGCCGTCAACATCTGAAGGGGCTTCCAGAGCTGTACTTGAGTCACTTTTTGTTGGAATTCCATGTGTTCTAGCCAAAGTAGATGGTAATACTGAACTTATAACTGAGGGTAAGAATGGAGCATTATTTGCAAAAGATCAAGACCTTGCAAACGCCATATTGAGAGCAAAGCAAATAATTGAAGATAGACCCATTGGTGAGAGACACAATCTTTTACCTAAAACCAATAGGCAAAAGGATTGCACAAAATTGATTCTCAAAACCTTAGAAAATTAAATGTATGATTTCAAAAGAAGAATATTTTGAATATTTGAATACCCGAAGCAAGTTGGGATTAGTATATAGAATGAAATACCTGTATCCTACTCTCAATAAATATTTACCTGGTAAAACTTTGGATATTGGGTGTGGAATTGGAGATTTTCTTAATTACAAAAAGGATAGTATAGGATTAGACATCAATGAAATGAATGTTTCCTATTGTCAGTCTCTTGGACTTAATGTGCAAACTATGGAGCCTGATGTGCTAGGATTTGAAGATGATTCTTTTGAATCAATCATTTTAGATAATGTTTTGGAGCATATTGATAATCCAGTACCTCTTTTGATTGAGGTGAGTAGAGTATGCAAGCCAAATGGTCAAGTAATATTTGGAGTCCCAGGAAAGAAAGGTTATTCATGGGATTCTGATCATAAACAATTTTACGATGAAGCTCGATTAGTTGAGACTATTGAGACTTATGGGTTTAAAAAAGTTGTAGTTAAAAAAATGCCTTTACCTTTTAATTTTTTGACAAATTACTTGAAGAATTTCTGCCTTTATGGTGTTTTCAAGAAGGTTCCTTGATTCATATGCCAAAGCTAGCCGCCTCTATTGTACTCTATAATCACGATCAAACTGAGGTCTGCGAGTTAATTCAGACTCTTGTAGACTCAATCTGTGACAAGATATACCTCATAGATAATTCACCAAATGCTATTTTTAACTATAGGTCATTTGATTCTGAAAAAATACATTATGTTTCCACACCGAATAACCCTGGTTATGGAGCTGGTCACAATTTGGGAATAAAACAGTCGATTATTGGAGACTATAATTACCATTTAGTTGTTAATCCAGATATTAGGCTGGAAAAAGAGATTTTGAAAGATCTAGTCCATTATATGGACAATGAAAATGAAGTTGGACAGATAATGCCAAAAGTTCTAAATTCTGATGGGTCCATCCAATTTGTATGTAAGCTTTTACCCACACCATTTGACTTGATTATAAGGCGTTTTTTGCCAAAATCTTTTTTTGAAAAAAAACAAGAGTTGTTTCAGTTGAAGTTTACCGGATATGATAAGCAAATGAACATTCCTTTCCTGAGCGGTTGTTTTATGTTTTTTAGAGTAACTGCTTTAAAAGATGTAGGAGCCTTTGATGAACGCTTTTTTATGTATGGTGAGGATATTGACTTGACTAGAAGAATTCACAACAAGTATAAAACTTTATTTTATCCGAACGTTACGGTGATTCATGAACATGGCAAGGGCTCTTACAAATCATTTAAATTATTAAAGATACATATCAAAAATATCATAAAGTATTTTAATAAATGGGGATGGTTTTTCGATAGTGAAAGGCGAAATATCAATAGAAAGACCGTTAAAAGGTTATTGAATCTAGACTGACACTAAGATTTCTAAAATAGATAGACTCCTTCTAGCATCTCTAATTTGGAAAAGAAATAATTCTATATTTGAATATGAATACACTGCTTTTGGTAGGAGGTACATCTTTTCTTTTGACTTTTCTGATGTTTCCTGTATTCATCAAATTATTTAAGAAGAGAAACTTTTTAGACGACCCAGGAGGTAGAAAGATTCATACTGCTAAGACCCCTGCAATGGGCGGGTTACCAATTTATATAGGTTTCGCAATATCAATATTAATTTGGGCACCATTTGAGATTCTTGCTGACATTAAATATGTTTTGAGTGCCGTAACAATTATGTTCATAATTGGATTCAGGGACGACTTAATTAATCTAAAAGCCTTACAAAAGTTATTTGGTCAAATTGCTTCAGCATTAATTATTGTAGGTGTTTGTGAAATAAGATTTACATCATTGTACGGGTTATTTGGTATTGAAGAGATATCTCCACTATTAGGGTACATTTTTTCTGCTTTCACAATTATAGTTATTACAAACGCTTATAATCTAATTGATGGTATCGATGGACTTTCTGGCTCAGTAGGCTTGATCGCTTCTATGTTTTTCGGAATTTGGTTCTATTTAACTGGCTTGGAGTCATTCGCAATGCTTTCATTTGCTTTGTTAGGAGCACTCGTGGCTTTTTTGAACTTCAATTGGGCTCCTTCGAAAATATTTATGGGTGACACAGGATCTTTATTTATAGGTTTTTTCTTATCCATAATCGCCATAAAGTTTATAGATTATAATTACTATTTGGCAGATAATGAATTTGTTTTTGGAGGCTCAATTGGTACAGCAGTAGCTGTTTTAATACTACCTTTGGCTGATACTTTGCGGGTTTTTGTTAGACGTGTGGCAAAAGGTATGTCACCTATGCATCCTGATCGAACCCATGTTCATCATATTCTTTTGAGACTTGGATGTAATCATGCGCAAGCCACAGGTATTCTAGTCACAGTCAATATCATATTTGTACTATTAGCTATTGTTCTTAAGAATTTTGGAGATATTGTAGTTCTACCTGCAATGCTAGTTACCGCTTTCACTTTAGGTACAATTCTAGAATTGATTTTCAAATCTGCTATAGACAAAAGAAAAGAAGAATTGAAAGAAAGAAACAAGGCAATTAGGGAAGATTCAAAAATTATTTCCTTAACCAAAAATGTTGGTTAGAATTATTCAATAGTCAAATTGAGGTACATCTAATTTATATCTCTTGAAATATTTTATCCCAGTACTTTTCTTACTTGCTAGTGTTGTTCTAATAGCTCAAACACTCCCAGATTTTTCTCAGATAGATCTGAAAAGTCTTTCAGATACTCAATTGGAATTATTCCTTACTAGGGCAAAATCAGCTGGGTATTCAGAGAATCAGCTTCTGAAATTGGCCCAATCACAAGGACTTAATACAAGTGAACTTGAGATTTTTAATCAGAGAATCAATTCGTTAAAAGCTAAGAGAGTCTTAGAAAGAAGCTCTTCTCCTATTAGTTCATCCAGATTAAGGGAGTCTTACCGCGATTCATTAAGCATCGTTCGAGAGAAGAAAACAGATATTTTTGGTCTGAATATTTTCAGAAGTAATTCTTTTCTAACCTTCGAACCCAATGTAAATATCTCAATTCCTAAGGACTACAAAATTGGACCAGGAGATGAGATTTATCTTGACATTTATGGAAAATCGGAGAGTTATTATGAAGGAGTAGTGTCCAATGAGGGCAAGATAATTCTTGAAAACGTTGGTCCTGTAAGTCTCTTAGGGTTAACTCCCAATCAAGCAGAAGATAGACTGAAGCAAAAATTATCTATTATTTATGAAGGCATTCTTGAAGTACCGCAGTCTACGTTTGTAGATTTTTCTTTAGGTAATCTAAGGTCGATTAGCATCAACGTGGTAGGACAAGTTGAACTACCAGGAACCTACACACTCAGTTCATTAACTACGGTTTATAATGCACTTTATGCAGCTGGTGGAATATCCGACAACGGTACGCTCAGAGATATTAAAGTCTTCAGGGATAGTAAACTAATTCAAAAGGTTGATATCTATGATTTTCTGATATCTGGCAATTCCAAAAGTAATGTCCGGTTGCGAAATGGAGATATTATTCTTGTGGGCCCATTTACAGAGAGAGTTTCACTTGCTGGTGCTGTAAAAACACCTGGGATTTTCGAATTAAAAGAAAATGAAACTATTGCAGATTTACTCTCATTTGCAGGAGGTTTTGCCCCTGATGCAAATACTGAGCTCCTTTCGATAAATCGAGTAATTGAGAATAGTAAAGTAATTGCAAACGTAAATGAGAATCAATTCGAGATCTTCAGTCTTAAAGCCGGAGATGCAATCATTGTTGATAAGGTACTTGATCAATACACTAACAGGGTGATAGTTGAAGGTGCTGTGTTGAATGCTGGGCAGTACGCAATAACTCAGAATAGTAGCCTTAAAGAATTGCTAATCAGTAAGGTAATTCTTCGCCCGGATGCATATTTATCTACAGCTTTAATTAGTAGAACAACAGCTAATTATAATTCAGAATTACTTTCAGTAGACCTAACCCCAATTCTTAATGGTGATGAAGATTTTGAGATTCAACCAGAAGATGTGATTACAATTCTTTCAAAGGAAGAACTTAGTGATGAACAATACGTGACCATTGATGGAGAAGTTAAGAACCCTGGCACTATACCATACTTTGAAAACTTGAATCTCAATGATCTCATTCTACTTGCCGGAGGCTATAGAAATTCTGGCAGTGTACAGCGAATTGAAATTGCAAGGCGCAGATCTAGTGATGATAATACTGAGAATAACCTATCTGATATTTTGGTTTACAATTTAGACGAAATTGGTAAATCAGAGATACCTAAAATTCTTCCATTTGATGAAGTTTACGTAAGACGAAATCCCAATTTCCGAACTCAAAGAACCGTAAGAGTTGAGGGAGAAGTCAAATATCCTGGTAAATACGTGATCCAAGACGAGAATGAAAGAATATCAAATTTAGTAGAGAGAGCAGGCGGTGTGAGTTCTTTCGCCTTTATTGAAGGAGCTACGCTGCTTAGAACTACAGAATTTGCTGATGAATTTTCTGATGTTCAAAAACAAATTAACGACCTCAGTAATCTAAGGTTGAGATTAAATGACTCCACGAAAATCTTATCAGAATCTGAACTACTTCTTCTGTCACGAATTGATGAAGATTTATCTAAACTATCTAGAATTGCAGAATCGAATCAATCACTTTCAAACTTTACAAAAAGACAGCGACTAAAAGATATTCTTGAAAAGAATAGTTTGCTTGAGAGTTCACAATTAAGGACATCTGAGCCTATTGGTATTAACCTGATGGAGGTACTTAAGCAACCAGGCTCAAGATCTGATCTGTTATTAGAGAGTGACGATGTTCTAATTATACCTAAGAGGAGTGAGACCGTAAGGTTAAGAGGAAAGTTGTTATACCCAACCACAGTAAGACACGAACAGTCTAAATCTCTTCGTTACTACATTAACATGGCAGGAGGGTTTGATATAAGGGCCAAAAAATCAGGCACATATGTAGTATATGCAAATGGTGACGTTGCAAGAACAAGAAAATTTCTATTCTTTAAATTTTATCCAAAAGTAAAGGCTGGTACAGACATTATTGTGCCATCCAAACCGATCAAAATTCCTGTAAGAATTCAGGATGTTGTGGCAATCACAAGTGGGTTAGCCACATTAGTCTTAGTCGTCAATCAGATTACAGGTAATTAATTTTTACCTGCTCATTTCAATGGAATTACCTAAAGTTGGAATTATCATAATTAATTGGAATTCATTTGATCTTACTCATTTATGTTTGAAGTCAATTGAATCAATTAATTACTCGAATTACAAGGTCTTCCTTGTTGACAATGACTCGTCCGATGATTCTCTTCAAAAACTTGTGTCAGAACACCCCTGGATTATACCTGTAGTAAATAATGAAAATTTAGGTTTTACAGGAGGTAACAATTCCGGAATTGATATAGCTCTAAAAAATGGTTGCGAGTACATTCTATTATTGAATAATGACACTCAAGTTGAGGAGGATTTTCTGAGTATTCTAGTTGATAAAATTACGTCAGATAATTCAATAGGAGCCGTTCAACCAAAGATCTACTATGAATTCGATCGAAGTATCATTTGGAATGCTGGAGGTAGGTACAATCCGGTTATTACAAAGCCGTCTACTATTGGAGAAAACCAAATTGATAATGGTGCTTATGAGTCTTCATTTGAGTCTGATTGGATAACAGGTTGTGCTTTTATGTTTAGGTCTTCTTTAATTAGAGAGATTGGTTATACATGTGAGCTTTACTTCTATGGATGCTTTGATGATGTAGATTATTCTTTGAAGATCAGGGGTAAAGGCTATAGACTATTTTTTTGTGCAGATGCCAAGATTTATCATGCAGTGGGCATGGCTTCTAAATCCAAAACACAAAGTAAGGAAGGTGTTCTTAAGCCATTCTTCCATTATTTGGTTACAAGAAATAATTGGTTTCTAATTAGAAGACATACTAGAGTGGTTAATATATTTCCTACTATAATCTATCAAACTTATAATTTCATTGGGCATACTATATATTTCATTTATAAAAGAAGGTTTAAAAAGTTAAAGGCTTATGTTCATGGCTATTATCATGGGATAGTAAAGCCTTTGAACCCTAAAAAGCTAAATCATACACACTACATTCAATTGTATAAATGAACAAATCACAATCTATGCTGAAATTAGATTCAATTCTAAGCTTAAAAGAAGACTTTAGAGGTAGCGAACCATTCCCTCATTTGGTCATGGACGAATTTTTACCAGCTCAGTTGGCCAAGGATCTTGCAACTGATTTTCCTGGTTTGGGTGACGACAAGCTGTTTGAATATAATAACCCTCTAGAAGTTAAAAAGGCATTAAACGATTGGAATTCTTACCCTCCAAACACTTATCGATTTCTTCAATACTTAAACTCTGAAGAGGTTGTTGGAACCTTTAGCGAACTTCTCGGAATTCAGCTGTATCCTGACCATGGCCTTCATGGAGGCGGTTGGCATATGCATGGTAATGGAGGTAAGCTAAATCCTCATTTAGACTATAGCATTCATCCTAAGTTAGGCCTTCAGAGAAAACTAAACCTGATTATCTATCTAGCTGAAGGTTGGAAAACAGAATGGGGAGGAAGTTTGGGATTGTGGGCTCACAACAGGAATGACAATACACCTGCTGAATTAGTAAAAGAGGTAGAAATAAAGTTTAATCGCGCCCTATTATTTGACACTACATGCAACTCATGGCATGGTATTTCTAGACCTGTGGATTGCCCTACTGGTAGATCTAGAAATTCAATTGCCGTTTATTATTTAGCCGAACCATCCGCTGATGCCCCAGAAAGGTCTAGAGCATTATATGCACCTACTAAAGAACAAAAGGGAGATGAAGAGATCTTAGACCTAATTAGAAAAAGGGTTGATCTTAAAGCGTCTAAAACGGTTTACAAATAAGTTTATAGCTTTATACAAGTAATATCTCTGTGTCTGAACCAAAACAATATATAGACGAAGGTAAAATCTCATTTGGTTTGCTCATTAATTGGCTACTTAATTGGGTTAAATACCTTTTTTCAAAGTGGCTGCAGATTGGGGTTGGCTCTTTAGTTATTCTAATCTTGATTTTAGCAGTCAACTATCTAAAGCCTAAAGTTTACTTTTCAAAAATTAGTTTTGTTTTAGAGACAGAAAGCTCAAGTAGTCTTGGAGGTATTTCCTCCCTAGCATCTGTAGCAGGGATTAATTTGAGTTCTCTTGCTGATGGTAACACACTATTTCAAATAGACAATATTCAAGAGTTATATCGGTCGGAAAGTATGATTGAAAAGACTCTTTTGGAGTCTTATAGTTTCGATTCAGGGAATCAACAGTTAGTAGAAAGATTTACGGAGGTCCAAAAATTAGAGAAAGATTTGGTGAAAGAGCAAATCGATCTTTCAGAATTTAGCGCAATTAGGAACGAGTTTTCTAGAGCTCAGGATAGTGTTCTAATGGAATATACAGAGCTCATTCAAGAAGAGTTCTTACATGTTGCAAAGCCTAATAGAAAGACATCTATTTTAGAAGTAGGTTTTTATAGCAAGGATGAAGAATTAGCAAGGGCATTTAATGAAATCCATGTAAAAAACGTAAATGAATTTTATTTACGGACTAAGTCTAAGAAAGCCGCATTAAGCGTAAATATGCTCTCCAAGCAAGCAGACAGTGTGAAGTTAGAATTGGATAAGTCGCTTCTGCTTTTAGCCGAGATTGACGAGCGTATTCCTAACCCAAACCCTTTATATAAGACAAGTCAAGTGCCATACCAAAAGGCAATGATTCAAATGCAAGCCAATAGTGCAGTGTATCAAGAAATTGTTAAACAGCTCGAGGTTGCAAAAATCACTTTAAGAAATAATACGCCTCTCATTCAGGTAATAGATACTCCTAGGTATCCCCTTGAGCATAACCGTTGGTCTCTTTTTAAAACGCTAGTTTTGGGGGGAATAATCGGTTTGGCTCTAATGCTTCTTTATTTTACCTTAAAGCGCATGTTCAGCATTGCTATGAAAAATTGAATTGGGTTTCGATTCATTGCTGACAAGGTAAAATAGATATGTAATCCGACTTCATTGCGCTTTCTCCAACAAGTTCATTCCAAGAATTTTATTAATCTAAGCCTCAACCAAGGCGTTAATGTGTTGGTGGCGCTTGTCGCAACCCCGCATCTATATCAAACTTTGGGAGAAGATCAGTTCGGTATTGTAAATCTGTCTCTTTCAATCATAATGTTATTTGCCATTTTAGTGAATTATGGTTTTCATTTAAATGGACCAAAACGGTTAGCCTTACTGCACAATGACTTGGTTAAAAAGCAGAATTTAATCAACGAGATTTTGACCACCCGTTTGGGTATGGCAGGCCTTTTATTTCTACTGATACTAGTTTTGGTTAAGGTTTTTGGTTTGTTCCATGAACAGAATACCATTCTGCTATTTTCTACAATAATTTTATTGAATGAGGCAGTCTTTCCTATGTTTGTGCTTCAAGGATTAGATAGAATATCCTGGGTGGCATACGCTAATTTTGCTACCAAAGTAATCTATCTTTTGGCTATTTTAATATTTATAGATAACCCACAAAGTGCCAAATGGGTGAATTTCTTTTTTGGAGGTTGTGCTTTGCTGGTTAATGGGATCATGCTTTGGTTATTGTATAAGTCAGAGCAAATAAGGTACAGGCTTCCGAGTTTATCAATCCTTTACACACGCCTAGAAGAGAATTTTCATTTCTTTTTATCTACGATAGCTGGGCATATATCAATTCACGGAGGCGTTGTGATATTAAGTAATTTCATAACAGATATTCAATTAGGTCAATATGCTTTAGCACAAAGAGTAGCATTTCTTTTAAGGTTAGTTCCAACATTTATAATTCAATCAATTTTACAGCACGCCACAAGACTATACGAATCTGATAAAAAGGCATATCATAAATATTTAAACAATGGATTTAAGTGGAGTCTGATCATAACACTTGTATTGGGGGTAGTCTTTTCTTCAAGTGCGCCATATGTAATTAGAGTAATAGGTGGTGAATATGTTGAATTGAGTTCTAACTTACTTAGGGTAATGTCATTCATTCCTTTTGCCAGTGCTCTTAACGTAAAGAATATGATCATTATTCTTGCTGCAGAGAAGAAACAAGTGCTAGCCAAAGCAACTTGGTTAGCAGCAGTATTTATGATTACAGCAGCTATTTTGGGTAGTTACTTCTATGGTGCTATGGGTCTTGCAGTAGCTTTACTTCTTACAGAAATTGTAAATTTTGCCGCACACTATCTTATGATTAAGTTTAGTAAATAGCCTAGGATATACAATTGATAGTTGTTGCTTTTACATTGTTATTGGTCTATGTAGTGGCTTACTTCTACGTAGCTCAACAAGTACTAAACGCCAATTTTAAGTACTTGCTTTATTACTGTATTGTATTCTTGCCTGTCTATACGGTATTCTTAAATATCATATATGTAGGCTTTGGAATACCTGTGTTGAATCAACTGCTTCAATATTCAAAAGAGGTGTTAATATTTGGTGGCGCTGCTATTATTCTTTTTGGAGCTCAAAAGAATAGTTCAAGACTTTGGCAACTCACAACACTTGATAAACTCTTTCTATGCTTTACAGTATTGGCATTTGTCTATGCCATATTACCATTGGGTGAGGCATCCTTGACTAATAAGCTCATTTATCTCAAGAACATTTTGCTCATCCCTATTTTCTATTTGTTTGGAAGAAATGTAGAACTGACATATCAGGATTGGACAAATGGCTTCAGACTATTTCTCGGGCTTTCTTTGATCACGACAATAATAGTGGTTCTAGAAAAAACGATGGGGTACCATCTTCATTCTCTGATCAATTCACCTCTTTATCATAGTGAGATGAAGGATATTGATCTGAAAGGAGTTTTTGGAATAGGATATACCTTCGAGGCCCAAGGTGGAAAACCTAGGTTTGCTTCTCTTTACGCAAATCCTCTTGAATTATCAGCTTCGATGCTCATACTAGCTGCCTATACAGTTTTCATGGTTATCAATGTGAGGCATAGGACTAACAAGCTGGTATACTTATTCTTTCTCTCAGCCGGAATTATAAGTCTATTTTTTGCTTATTCTAGAGCAACCTTTGTGGCTTTTTTCTTAATGTTTGTCTTTATGGCTTTGGAATTACGCTATTATAAAATTTTGATAGGTGTTTTTTCATCAGTAATATTTTTCGCTCTCTTTTTCACTTTTTTCGCTTCAGAAGATTTACGCTACTTTGTTATAGACACGCTTACATTTCAGAATTCATCTAGTATTACTCACATTATTGATTGGTTAGAAGCAATTGATAGTATGTTGACAAATCCACTTGGTATTGGTTTGGGTACAAGTGGTAATATGGGAGGAGTTGAAACAGATCTTATAGTGGGAGGTGAAAATCAATTCTTGATATATGGAGTTCAAATGGGATTTTTAGCTGCCTTTATTTACTTAGGTATGCTATTCATCGGAATTAAAAATTGCCATCGATTCTTAAAGATGGACGTAAGTTCTAAGATGAAAATGGTGCCGTTTGTGGCAGCATCAGTAAAATTTGGTCTTCTTTTACCTCTTCTAACAGCAAATGTAGAAGCATATCTTTTTATCTCACTCGTTTCATGGTGGCTAATAGGGCAAAGTGAATCTCTTCGAAAAGCCTATACGCCTAGTTTGAATCCACCAAGACCTCAATTGCTTGTTTAATCTATCTTGCAATCAACTTGTGTTCAAAGTTGACCCTATCTTTTTAAATCTATATCTATTCTGAGAAGCCTGAACTTGATATATTGGCAGCATGAAAAAAGCACTGATAACGGGTATTAATGGTCAAGATGGAGCTTATTTAGCCAAACACTTAATTGACCAAGGGTATAAAGTAATTGGAGCAGATAGGAGACGCGTTGATTCTCTCTCATGGCGACTTAAAAGACTCGGTGTAGATGATGAGGTAGAGCATATTTATCTGGACCTCTTGGAGTTTAGCAATATCTTCAGTGTTATTAGAAAGCATCAGCCAACTGAGATTTATAATCTGGGTGCTCAGAGCTTTGTGGCAGCTTCCTTTGATCAACCTATTCTTACTGCAGACATTGATGCAATTGGTCCACTCAGGATCCTAGAAGCTATAAGAGTCATAGATCCTTCAATTAAGTTTTATCAAGCATCTACTAGCGAAATGTTTGGGTTAGTTACCAGCTCACCGCAATCTGAAGAAACCGCTTTTTACCCTCGAAGCCCTTACGGTGTTGCTAAGCTTTATGCGCATTGGATCGTGAAGAATTACAGAGAATCATATGGAATTTATGCTTGTTCGGGAATTCTTTTTAATCACGAATCGCCATTCAGAGGCCTTGAGTTCGTAACTAAGAAAATTACCAACCATGTGGCAAAGATGCATTTGGGAAATAAGACTCCTTTGGTATTGGGGAATCTAGATGCGAAGAGAGACTGGGGTTTTGCCGCTGATTATATAGAAGGTATGCATCTAATGCTTCAGCAGGAGCAAGCAGATGACTATGTTTTGGCTACAGGAACTTCAAAGAGTATTCGCGAATTCGTTGAAATGAGTTTTAATTTCATTAACAAAGAAGTTAGGTGGGAAGGAGAAGGTGTAAATGAGAAAGGTTTTGATGCTAAGACTAACGAAATTCTAGTGGAAGTTTCTAAAGAATTTTTTAGGCCAGCCGAAGTACATGAACTTAAAGGAGATTATAGCAAAGCTCAAAAAGAATTAGGTTGGCAACCCAAAACAGACTTGAAGAAACTTGTCGGCCTCATGATGGAGTATGACATTGAACGCCAAAAGGAAGAAGTAAAATTAGTTTGATGACGGTACACTTTTAGTTTTCTATATGGCTAAAACAAGAGTTCTTGTAGATACTTTTCATTTGCTCAATGCATTAACTGGTATTCGGTCTTATACCGTTGAGATGTGTAAAGGATTAGAAAGACTTGATCATCCAGAATTTGAGTTCTTTTTTGCCCCCGACTGGAAAAGAGTAAACGATTCCACTCTGCTTAAAGGTAGACAAGGAATCTTGGGCAAAATAATTAACCATTTACTTTATTTTGTGTGGAAGCAAATTGTACTTCCTTTGAAGATCCTAGTCAAAGGAGTTGATATCATAATCACACCCGACTATCTGTTGCCTTACTTTAAATTTGGTGCATCGAGTATTACGGTTTTCCATGATACGTTCTATTGGGAGATGCCCAGAAATTATAATCCAATATGGAGAAGGTATTTCCTATTTAGCGTTAGAAAGGGTCTGAATAAGAAGTCGATTATTTTTGCGGATTCAGCTCATTCCAAAGAGAGGATTGAACAAGTTATTGTACCAAGACAGCCGGTGGAAGTAGTGTATCTTTCTCCACCAAAGATAGATCACACGCTTAACGAACCTTCTCTTCTGGCAGACCTTGAGTTAAGTAAGCCTTATAAATATTTCCTACATGTAGGTGTTTTTGACAAGAGAAAAAACCTCGAACTCTTAGTTGAGTCCTTTCATAGTTTTGCTTCTAAACCAGGAAGAGAACTATACAAGTTGGTATTAGTAGGGTCAAAAGCAGTAACTTACTTTCATGATTCTTACAGTGCAGTTAGTAAGTTGATTGATAAATATAAGTTAGACGATAAGGTGATTAGGCCTGGTTTTATATCGAAAGAAATGCTGAGCACATTATACCACAACGCATTTGGTTATATATTTCCTTCGCTCGAAGAAGGCTTTGGAATTCCATCACTGGAGGCGATGAATTCTAAGATACCAGTAATTGTTTCAGATCAACCCGCTTTGGTTGAAGTGAGCAATGGTGCAGCCTTAGTTTTTCAAAGGCACAATAAACAAGACTTGGTTAAAAAGATGGAAATGCTGGAAGAGGAAGGTTTAAGGAACGATTTGGTATCTAAAGGATTAGAAAGAGCATCATTTTTCAGTGAAGAGAATTTTATAAGCCAAATTTTGAGTCATCTAAATAGAAAAGCTTAATAACTAATCTGTACCTCTTGAAGATTATTCAGGTTCATAATTATTATCAGAATCCTACTGGGGATGATGCTGTTGTCAAAGAAGAGTATCAATTACTTACTCAGAATGGGCATGAAGTAATTCCTTTCACAAAGTCTAATAAAGCATTAATCAACGCTGGATTTTTCTCTAAACTTCAGACAGGCCTCTCACTCAAATCTTCTGCTAAAATTAAAGACGAGTTTTATGCGTTTTTAAATAGTCATAATCCCAATTTGGTTCATGTGCATAACATTTATCCACTCATAACACCAGCAGTTTTTGAAGTTTGTAATACTCTAAAAATTCCTGTTGTGCAGACCCTACATAACTACAGGTTACTTTGTGTAAATACCTTGTTTTACAGAGATGGAAATACTTGTGAGGACTGTTTAGAAAAGGGCCATTTCGAAGGAGTCAAGCATAGGTGTTATAATGGGTCATTTACCCAGAGTTATGCTATGGCCTCTTCATTAGTATTTCATAGCAATAAGGATACTTGGAACTTAAAGGTTGATGCATTCATTTGCTTGTCCGAATTTGCGAAGTCTAAGTTTGTCAAAGGCGGAATAAAAGAAAGTAAACTCTATGTAAAACCGAACTTTGTTAATCCGTCTAGTCAGAATATAGAATACCAAGACTTTTGGCTTTATGCTGGAAAGTTAGAAGAGCAAAAGGGTCTATATGATTTCCTTGAGTTAGCTCAAAGATTACCAAAGGTCAGGTTTAAAGTTGCGGGCTTTTTAGAAGACTTATCTCTTCTTGATAATATTAAGAATGTTGAATTTCTCGGCCAACTAAGTAGGGAAGATTTAATGTATCAAATGTCTAAATGTAAAGGTGTATTGTTTCTTTCTAAAATGTATGAGGGTATGCCAATGACGATAATTGAAGCTTTTGCTCATAAAAAAATGGTTATTGCTAGAAATCAAGGAGCTATGTCTGAGATGATCAGTTCCCGTGAAAACGGTCATCTTTATAATAATTTAGAGGAATTGACTAAGGTCATAGAAGAATATGATACTACTGATTCTTCACAACAATTAGGTAGGAATGCTTATAGTTCGTACAAGATGAAATACCATTCTGATTTGGCCTATCAGAACCTAATGGACATTTATACTACTCTAATTGACTAGATACTATGCGTGTCTTTGAAACATATCAGTTGTTTTTGCCAAAATATGCAGATGTAGACTATGATTCTGCTTCAGACATAATAATTGAACATGCAAAAAAGCAATCAAGTTTTGGTGTTTCAGCCTTGGCCGTTCACGGACTAGTTACTGCGATAACCGATCCAAAACTAGGTGCTGTTATTAACAAGATTGATTTAATAGTTCCAGATGGCCAGCCAGTTCGTTGGGCGCTTAATAGCTTCTATAAATTAGGAATGAGGGATAGAGTCTATGGGCCAGAGCTTACATTAAGGGTGCTACAAAAGGCAAATCAGAATGAATTGAAAGTCTTTCTATTTGGGAGCACTGAAAACACGCTGAATAAGTTCTCGACTTTTATCAAAACTAATTTCCCAAAAGTTAATCTGTGTGGTGTACATAAAGATCGATTTAGAGAAGCCACAGAAGAGGAAGATCAAGAGGATATAGAAAAGATAAATGAATCTGGTGCTCATATAGTTTTAGTAGGTAGAGGTTGTCCTAGGCAAGAGTTTTGGGTTGCTCAACATAAGGGTAAGGTTAATGCAGCGATGATGGCTGTAGGAGCTGCCTTTGATTTTCATGCAGGTACATTAAAACAGGCGCCTTCTTGGATGCAGAGATCGGGCTTGGAATGGTTATATAGATTGTTTCGTGAACCTAAGCGACTATGGAAGCGATATTTAGTTACTAATTCCGTATTTCTCTATTTTATATTTAAGTCAAGAATGATGGGAAAGAAGCCACACTTATAAACTGTATAATATTTTAATATCAAGATTTAAGTTGTTTCTATCTTTTCCAGGAAAATACTGAAATGGACTCCCATTGGGATCAAAATTAACCTCCCACTGATAGTTCAAAGAATGAGTGTAGAAAGCACTAATAGAAACAAGCAAATTATCATGCTGGAAATCGAAAAAACCGTATAGGTTATAGTCAAGCCAATAGCGAGTAAAGTCAAGAGAGAAAGCTTGAGTTCTAAAATCATTATTATGCACTCTTCTTTCTATAGCCCCACCTATTCTCTTTATACCTTTAACCCAAGATACTTCGAGGTATTGTCCGTTTCCACCAGGTCCTAATCCAGAACCTAATACTTCTCCATTATTAGTATACCCATCTCTGACATTGCCATGATGATACCAAGCACCAGCATTTCTGGCAAATCTACTTTCTGTTTGAGACAATTGTGTCCACTCGAAGTTAAATTGTAGATATGCTTCTGGATCGGTTGTGTTAAAAAGTTTGTTGACACCAACCGTTAGCCCTCTAGAATGATCTGTATCCACCAAAAGGTCTCTTAGATTAGCAGCAGCATCATTTTTAGCGAATTCGAAATAGAATTCTGCTTTAGAGTCTTGCCAAATCCAACGACCAAATAAACCTGCGGCTTGATCTTGACTTAATTCAAAACCAAATTCATCTGATTCATTATTTCGAAATAAATTTGAGAAAATAGGAAACCATTCACCAGATTCTTTTGCTGTTTCATGGTACATTTGGACCCAGCGCGTGAAACCTAGCGATAGTCCACTAATCCATTTTGGAGAGTATGAGAAAGTTAAAGCTTGCAGATAACGCCAATCATCGGGTTTTGGCCTAAAAGCAATAAAACCTCTGAAAGTTTGATCTGTTCTTGGAGGGTTGAAACCAGAAGCTTCTAAGCGACCTGTTAAAATTTGGCCTTCGAATGCTCCGATTTTAGTAATTATGGGTTTTTGTGTATTAAGTGTAATGTGAGGAAAGCCTTGAGCATTATGACTCATCATTATACTGTTTCTAATACTTGGACCCCACCAAATATTTTCAGTGGATAGTCCTAAAGAAATACCCCATTTGTTGAATCTAATACTTGATTGTCCAGGTATAAATTTAGAGTAATTACCATTTCCATATCTCTCTGGCTCATCTATAAGATTCCAAAATTGATATCTGATTAGCCAAGTACTTTCCCAATGTCTCGGTTTTTCTGGAAAACCCTGATATTGGTTGTTTTCGGCAAAAATAAATTCAGGTTTTAGTTGAATTGATACGGGTCCATACTCAGCATAGAATCCTGCACTTAAATATGTTTGTAAGCCTCTTGACCGGATCATAGCGCCATCATTACGGCTATCTGGATGGTCGTGATCGTACGCCAATCTAAAGTCAATAGGCAATAATGATAATTGGAATTTGTTCTGACTAAGTTTGGTTCCAAGGTACTTTTTAATCTCATTAGGCAGGCCTGCAGAGTCTAGCCCGTTTTCTGAGAAAACAATAGGTCGATAGTTGAAAGAAAATGTTTTATCAAAATTACCTTTGAGTTGTTCTCTTCTTAAATAGTCTTGCAAAATCGCAGATCCTAACGGAATGGTTTGTCCTACTGCTACAAGAGCAGACATACTTATCAAGCAAATAAGAAAAAGTCTAGTCAGCATTAGTTGAATTTAAAAACCCTAACAGATAAGTTATCAAGAGACCAGCTTTCATCACATAAGTTCTCTGTAAGTTCATCATAGAAACTGATTACCGTATTACGCTCAGTATGAGGAAAAACTTTGTCAAAACTATATACGGACGTTCCTGTTGGTGTATCTCTCCAAAGGCATCTTCCAAATGATACCCGGTCAGCTGAAAGTTGTGCATCATTAAATGCTGGAAATGGTTCAGGGTATGATTGGGTATAGCAAAAGGATGGAATACAGAAGCCATTAGAGAATGTGGTTTGGAGAGAAATCTTATCTGACACTTTCAAGTCTTTTGCCGTATCAAATGCTATTGTCCATAAGTCTTGTTCTATAAATAAAGGATCATTATCGGTTGCATTTCCTTCCCAAGAATCGTGTATATAAAGATCAAACTTTACTCTGATAAAATCATGTTCGGGAAGGTCTTCTAAATTCAGGTTGAATCCATCATTGTTAAAAAATCCCATAAGCAGATTGTCTTCAAATCTCGATATTGAAACACCAATAATTCCAGTGTAATCTGTACTTTCGAAGTCATTAAAATACACGTACTGTTCAGGTTGAATCTGTCTGTTCCCACAACTGAATAACGTCATGCAAGTCAACCAAAGCAATAATGTGTACCTTTTTATTTTAATCACGAGCTTCTTAAGCATATATAACTTCATCCAAAGTAATAAATGCGATTTCAACTTTTAGAGAAATTATCATTTTATTGTTCCATAGAGCTTTTACTTACACATTGATCAATAAACATATTTGGATTTAGAGTTCATTTACCTTCAAGTGATATATGAAAAAGTAATATTTTGTATAGATATATTATAAACATATGTATGTGCGTTTGTAACTTGCAAGCTTTTAGATTAAAATTCTAACAATTAGATAAAACATACTGAATCAGATGTTTTGGTAGCTTGTGTTAATATTGCATTGAAACTGCCAATTTAGGTAGGCCAAATGAAAAATAGGTTTTACAAATACTTCCCCACTCTTTTTACTCTAGGCGAGACGTTGGTCTTAGTGGTAGTATATGTTTTATCACAGCTAATCACTTATAACAGAGTAGCAATTGATAATTCCACTGCACTACTTACCTTTTTAGTCTATTTGTTACTGTGGCCAACATTATCTCTAATTAGCAAAGATTACAAAGTTGGAAGGGCAGTTAGTTATTATCAAACGTTTAAAAGAGCGGTAACCACGACTTTCCTTTTTGTCTCTCTACTATCGATTGCATGGATTCTATTGGATATACAGGCCGTCAATAGGTCCTTTTTAGTTGCTCTGTTTTTGCTCCTTTTTCTTTGGATGACGATATATAGAGTATTTGTACACTTAGCGCTTGATAGATATAGAGCTTTCGGTGGTAATATTAGGTATGCCTTAATTGTTGGTTATGATAAGCTAGGATTCAATCTTTTTAAGGTGCTTAAGAGGAAGGCCCATTATGGTATCAGATGTAAGGGTTTTTATGCTGATAGTGTAAAAGAAAAGTACTTAGATTATCCTCTCTTAGGTAGCATTGATAAACTACTCAATGACCCATTTGAAAAGTTGGATATCATTTATGTCAGTGAAAAGGTGAATAAAGAATTACTCAAACGAGTAATTGCAATGGCTGACGAATCTTTAATCAAGGTTAAGCTTTTACCAGAATTTAATAAAGATTTAGTCAAGTCTTTTAGTCTAAAAAGGTTCGATGATGTCCCTATTGTAGACATTAATGATCTTCCATTAGATAGTCAATTGAATAGAGTAGTAAAGAGATCCTTTGATATTCTATTTGCTTCAGTGGTTACTTTATTTATTCTTACGTGGCTTTATCCTATTATTGCTTTATCAATAAAATTATCATCAAAAGGACCTGTTCTGTTTAAACAGAAAAGAAACGGTGTTAATAATAGTCCTTTTTATTGTTACAAGTTTCGTACAATGGAAATGAACGAGGAAGCCGATAATAAGTGGGCTACTAAAAATGATCCTAGGATAACTAGAATCGGTTCTTTTCTAAGAAGAACAAGTTTAGACGAGTTTCCTCAATTTATAAATGTTCTTTTAGGAGACATGTCAATTGTTGGACCTAGGCCTCATCCAATATCATTAAATGATTCCTATAAAGAAAGAGTAGAAAAGTTCTCTAAGAGACATGCTTCTAAACCAGGTGTTACGGGTTTGGCTCAAGCTATGGGTTATAGAGGTGAGATAGAGGAGTATTTTCAAATGAGTTCTAGAGTAAGGCTTGATAGGTTTTATTTACAGAATTGGAGTTTTCTTTTAGATATCAAAATTATTTCCCTGACAGTTTATTCTATTATTAAAGGACAGGAAAAGGCCTACTAATACACCCCTTGATGACTCAACGATTCTATAAGGTATTTTGGCTAGTATTAGTCTTTGTTTCTTTAAAGTCTTTTGCTCAACAAGACTCATTAACAAGTTCAATAGACTTTGGTTTTGTAGGAAGTAGCAGATCTTTTTTACCGCTTTATTCTCACTCATTTACTGGTGGGATCTTTGATTACGACTTTAATGGTGTATATGTAAGGGGAGCTTCCTCCGGAAATTTGCTATCTAAAAAAATTAAAGGTCTCACTTATGGTGTAGATCTCTATATGGCTACTCAATCGACTCCTATAAGAGCTAGAGAAGGTTACCTTCAATATGACTATGGTCAATTGGCATTTGTAGCAGGCATGAGGGAGGAGGTTCATAAAGAGTTTGATGAACTCACGATAAACAACTTTAGTGTTACTAATAATGCTAGGGCCTTTCCAAAGGTTGGTTTTTTTATGGATGAGTATTGGTCTCCGTCATTTTTGAAAGGTGTGATATCATTTAAAGGCTCATTTTTTCATGGTTGGCTTGATCAAAACAGATACATACAAAGCCCATGGCTACATGGTAAATCTGCCTATGCAAATATTCAAATCAATAAGTTTTCAGTTTATGGGGGCGTAAATCATCTTGTTGTGTGGGGAGGAACAGCCAGCGAACCAAACCCAGAGTTTAAGGATAATTGGACACTAAGTGACTTTTGGAAAGTAATATTTAGTCAAGGAGATGACGAGGCTTTTTCTGGTGAACGCAATGCTTTAGGTAATACAGTTGGCCATGTTGATATAGGAGTTACTTATAAGTTTTCGGAAACAACATTTGTAGATCTAAGTTTACAAACACCTTTTGAAGGAGGAGCTGGTTCTGTTATTTACAATTTTCGTGATAATCGAGATAGGGGAGTAAGCTTGAAAGTTGATGTGAGTCGTGCTCCAATAGCAGGGATCAAGTATTTTGTGTTAGAATATTTTTCAACCAAGTATCAAAGGGGTCCAGGATTACCAGATCCTATACCGCCAGATGTCGACAATTTTGGTTTCGGGTTTTCAGGAAGACAAGATTTCTATAATAACTGGTTGTATAGAGATGGTTGGACTTACCAAGATAGAGTAATCGGTAACCCATTATTTATTGATAGAGCATTGAGCCAATATTATTTTGGCATTATACCAGACTATGAGGTTGCTATCGTAAATAACCGAATTCAGGCTATACATTTAGGCTTAATTGGGAGTTTGAATTCTATTAATTACAAACTCTTGTCTACTTTCTCTATGAACTATGGTACATATGCCGGATTATATGAAGGTAGATTTTCCTGGGAAGGTGTCTGGACTAATCCTGATTTTGAATATGTTTTTAAAGACCCTCTTTTTCAATCGAATTTTTTGTTAGAACTAACAGATACTCCTTTTAAGCAGAATGAGAACTTCGAATTAAGAATGAGAATGGCAGCAGATTTTGGAGATATATCGAATAATTTCGGATTAGAAGTCGCAATCGCATATAAGAATTTCTTATCCAAAAAGAATTAAGGGGTTACTTAATGTACCCCTTAAAATCTTTATGCTCTTTCTGAAAGAGTTTCTCCTCAGGTAATGACTTGAAGTATTCATATGTAATCTTCAGACCTTCCTGTCTTGATACTTTAGGTTCCCAACCAAGAATATCTTTGGCTTTTGTAATATTTGGCTGCCTCTGCATAGGGTCATCTTTTGGAAGATCCTTATAGATAACCTTTTGTGTTGTGCCAGTTAGCTTAATAATCTCTTCGGCAAACTGAGCAATGGTTATTTCGTCTGGGTTTCCAATATTAACTGGGTAGGCGTAATCTGACATCAATAGTCTAAATATCCCATCAACTTGATCATCTACATAACAGAACGACCTAGTCTGTGAACCATCACCAAAGACTGTAAGATCTTCTCCCCTAAGTGCTTGGCCAATAAAAGCAGGAAGTACCCTACCATCATTTAACCTCATTCTAGGTCCATAAGTATTAAAGATTCTGACAATACGAGTTTCTAGTCCGTGATATGTATGATATGCCATCGTTACAGCCTCTTGAAAGCGCTTAGCCTCATCATATACTCCTCTAGGTCCAATTGGGTTCACATTACCATAATATTCTTCAGTTTGAGGGTGAACAAGAGGATCACCATAAACCTCAGAAGTAGATGCGATTAGCATTCTTGATCCCTTTGCTCGAGCTAGTCCTAAAAGGTTATGAGTACCTAAAGAACCTACCTTCAATGTCTGAATAGGGATCTTGAGATAATCGATAGGGCTTGCTGGAGATGCAAAATGAAGAATATAATCTAGCTCGCCAGGAACGTGAACGAAATTTGAGACATCATGATGATAGAATTCGAAGTCCTTATTCGGCATCAGGTGCTCAATATTATCCATACTTCCAGTAATCAAGTTGTCCATGCCAATAACATAGAACCCTTCCTTGATGAATCTATCGCATAAATGCGAACCTAAAAAACCTGCTGCTCCAGTAATAAGGACTTTCTTTTTCATATCAGTTTACTTTAGTCCTATTCCATAATATTCGAAACCGAGTTCTCTCAACTCTTCACCATCGTAGATGTTTCTACCATCAAAGACTACTTTATTCTTCAATAGCTTACCAATCACTGTGAAATTTGGAACTCTAAATTCCGGCCATTCTGTAATCAGTAGCATAGCGTCTGCTTCAATTAGCGTTTCATACTCATCTTTACAGTAAGTAATTGTATCCCCTAAATCTCTTTTAGCTTCTTCCATAGCTACAGGATCAAATGCCTTGATTTTTGCACCTAAAGCCATAAGTTGATTGGCGATTACTATAGAAGGTGCTTCTCGCATGTCATCTGTCTTTGGTTTAAAAGACAATCCCCACATGGCGAAAGTCATGCCCGATAAATCTTCACCAAAATGTTTTTTGACTTTGTTAGCCATAATAGATTTTTGAGCATTGTTTACATCCTCAACAGCATTAAGAACCCTCATATTATAGCCGTTCTCTTCAGCTGTTTTTATTAGAGCTTTTACGTCCTTAGGAAAACATGATCCTCCGTATCCTACTCCCGGGTATATGAACTTTGTTCCGATTCTAGAGTCACTTCCTATTCCTTTCCTTACCATGTTAACATCTGCACCCATTAATTCACATAGGTTAGCCACATCATTCATAAAACTGATTTTAGTAGCAAGCATGGAATTCGCAGCATATTTTGTCATTTCTGCAGACGGTATATCCATGAAAATCGTTGGGTGACCATTCAGAAGGAAGGGTTTATATAGTCTTTCCATTATTTTCTGAGATCTATCCGATTCTACACCAACTACAATTCTGTCGGGCTTTAAGAAGTCATTAATAGCTGCTCCCTCTTTCAAGAATTCTGGGTTCGATGCAACATCAAATGTTAAATCTGATCCTCTCTTATTTAATTCATCTGCCACAGCGTGTCTTACCTTTTCTGCAGTTCCAACTGGCACAGTACTTTTAGTGACTACAACCACATAATCTTTCATGTGTTGACCTACTTCTCTAGCAACAGCAAGAACATATTTTAGGTCGGCACTTCCATCTTCTCCGGGAGGAGTACCTACTGCAATAAATACAGCTTCTGTTTCCTCTAGTGAATCTTTCAAAGATGTGCTAAAATGGAGTCGACCTCTCTCCATATTTTTAAGAACCATTGATTCAAGGCCTGGTTCGTAGATAGGCATTATCCCTTTTTCAAGGTTTTCGATTTTCTTAGCATCGATATCTACGCAGGTTACGTCAATACCCACTTCTGAGAAGCAGGTACCTGTTACTAAACCCACATAGCCGGTGCCGACAATAGTTATTTTCATGACGGTTATTTTGATTCCTTACAAAATTCGTTGTTGTCACGAATCTAATAAGGAGCTTTCGATTAATACATGATTTTTGTCGTCTAATAACGACAATTAAAGGTTAAATTTTAGAAATGCGTTTTTGCCAGTTCCATGCGTCAAGCATAGCATCGTCTAACGAAAGTTGAGTAGACCATTTGAGCAATTTATTAGACTTATCTACATTGGCGTATACTTTCTCTACATCACCAGGTCTTCTGGGGCCTATTTTGTAATTAAGCTTCAAACCGGTCATCTTTTCAAAACTGTTTATGGCATCTAGAACTGTACTTCCTGTTCCTGTACCAATGTTTACAAAGTCATAGTGATTTTCATTTTCAATTCTATTTAGGTATTCGAAACTCCTAATATGGGCATCCGCTAAATCCATAACATGAATATAGTCTCTTACACAGGTTCCATCATGTGTATCGTAATCCCCGCCAAAAACTGTGAGATGATCCCTCATACCTGCAGCTGTTTGTGTAATAAAGGGTACTAGGTTGTTAGGTACGCCAAGCGGTAATTCTCCTATTTCACTACTGGGGTGGGCTCCAATTGGATTGAAGTATCTCAATGAGATCGCTCTAAAATCGACTCCACTTTTAATTAGGTCTTCTATTATTTCTTCTCCAACCTGTTTGGTGTTTCCATAAGGGGAATTGGCTTCTTGTTTAGGTGAAGATTCAGTTACTGGAAGTTCTTCTGGTTGACCATATACTGTACAACTGCTAGAGAATACTAGATTAGAGACACCATGTCTCTTCATGGCTTCTAATAAGTTCACTAAGCCTGAAAGGTTGGTTGAGTAATAAAGCATTGGGTTTTCCACAGATTCACCAACCGCTTTCTTGGCAGCAAAGTGAATAACTCCATCTATTTTCTGTTCCGTGAAGATTTTATCAAAGATCCTTTGGTCTAAAATGTCTCCTTCATACAGTTTTGGTTTTTTACCGGAAATTTTCTCTACACCGTCTAAAACACTGATGTCAGAATTAGAGAAATTGTCTAGCACAATTGGGTTGTAACCGTACTCAATTAATTTAACACTTACATGTGAGCCAATATATCCAGCTCCTCCGGTAACTAGTATGTTGTTCATGGTATCAATTTTAAAGTTTAAGGCCTAATAATCTTGAAGTACTGTTAACTTTGTCCCACATTAAAGACCATTTCTATGTCTAATAAAATAAACGAATTATCTGAAGAAATAAGAAGTTATCAAGTCACAAATGATGACCAGCTTGAACAATTCAGATTAAAGTTTATCGGTAGAAAGAATGTGATCGCTGATCTGTTTGCCGAAATGAAAAACATTCCAAATGATCAAAAGAAGGCATTTGGTCAAGAGGTGAATACGCTAAAGAATATAGCTCAAGAAAAATTTCAAGAGCTTATTGAGAGTTTAAAATCAGGTGGTGAGGAAGAAGCAGCAGATTTAGATTTAACGTTGCCACCCAGCGTAGATCAGTTTGGTTCCATACATCCGTTAACTGCTACCAGACAGCGTTTTATTCAGATTTTTGAACGCATTGGCTTTAATGTTTCTAGCGGACCTGAAATTGAAGATGATTGGCACAATTTTACAGCACTTAATTTCCCGCCAAATCACCCTGCCAGAGAAATGCAGGATACATTCTTTATAGAGAAGAATCCGGATATAGCTTTGAGAACACATACATCTAGCGTTCAAATTAGAGTATTAGAGAATGAGAAACCGCCAATAAGAACATTGTCACCAGGTAGAGTTTACCGAAATGAGGCTATTTCGGCTCGTGCGCATTGTATTTTTCATCAAATGGAAGGTTTATATGTGGATGAAGGTGTTTCTTTTGCTGACCTGAAGCAGACATTGTATCACTTTGTAAAGGAGATGTTTAATGAAGGAACTAAGATTCGTTTTAGACCTTCCTATTTCCCTTTTACTGAACCAAGCGCTGAGATTGATATATCTTGCCAGATTTGTGGAGGAAAAGGATGCAATATTTGTAAAGGAACTGGCTGGGTAGAGATTGGTGGTTCTGGAATGGTAGACCCTAATGTTTTGGAGAACTGCGGAATTGATTCTAAGAAGTATTCCGGTTTTGCATTTGGTATGGGTATAGAGCGTATTGCAATGCTCAAATATCAGATTAAAGACTTGCGCTTGTTTACCGAAAACGACATTAGATTCTTAAAACAGTTTAATGCTTTATGACCCTAGATGATATAAAGAAGGTTGTAGTTATTGGTGCAGGTACCATGGGTCAAGGTATTGCTCAAGTGAGCGCAATGGCTGGGTACTCCGTATTGTTATATGATCTGAATGAGGAAGCTCTTCAAAATGCAGTAAAAAGAATTGAAGGAAATCTAGATAAGGGAATTGCAAGAGGCAAGGTGTCCCAACTTCAGAAACAAGAATCGCTCGATAACATCTCTACCACATTAGACAGGAACAATTTAGTAGGTGATATTATTGTTGAAGCAATTTTAGAAAAGCTGGATATTAAACAGTCGCTTTTTGCTCATCTAGAGAGTATTAATAACGATACAACCATCTTGGCTTCTAACACATCATCGATACCGATTACTCGGATTGCAGCCTCACTTAAAAGACCTGAACGATTTGTGGGGATGCATTTCTTTAATCCGGCTCATATCATGAAACTCGTTGAGGTAATATCGGGAGTAGCAACAGATGAGAAAGTTGCTAATATGGTATATGATTTAGCGCTTAAATTGGGTAAGCAACCTGTTATGGCCTCTGATGCTCCCGGTTTTATAGTAAATAGAGTTGCAAGGCACTTTTATGTAGAAGGGTTAAAAGTACTGGAAGAGAATGTGGCCACGCTCGATGGAATTGATAGATTAATAGAATCTTCGGGTTTTAAGATGGGGCCATTCAGATTAATGGATCTTATTGGAGTAGATTCGAACTTTCTTGTTACAAAATCTATGTTTGAAGCATTCCACTACGACAGTAAGTTCAGACCATCAAGGATTCAAGAGCAAAAGGTAGATGCTGGTCATACAGGAAGGAAATCAGGAAGAGGTTTCTATGCTTACGACTAGAGTAGTTCCTCGATCAACTTGTTAATTGTAATACCTTCTGCTTCAGCTTTAAAGTTTCTTACAATTCTATGTCTTAATATAGGTTTGGCGATGGCCCGAACGTCTTCAATATCCGGTGAATATTTGCCGTTGATTAAAGCATTACATTTTGCTGCCATTACCAAACTTTGAGATGCTCTTGGTCCTGCTCCCCATTCTATGAATTCCCTTGTTATTTCAGGTGTATGCTGACCATTCAATCTGGTTTTATGCACTAACTCAACAGCATACTGAATTACATTATCGGCAACGGGTACCTTTCTCACTAAGTGTTGGTATTCGATAACTTCTTTAGCACCTAGCACGTGCTCTACAACTTTCTCTTCGTCCGTAGTCGTATTCTTCACAATGTCCACCTCAGCTTCAAAGCTCGGGTAGTCTAGTGCAATATTAAATAGGAATCTGTCTAATTGAGCCTCTGGCAGTGGGTAGGTACCTTCTTGCTCAATTGGGTTTTGAGTCGCCAAAACGAAAAAAGGCTTTTCAAGTTTAAAGTGTTGACCAGCCACTGTCACCGAGTACTCTTGCATTGCCTCTAGAAGCGCAGCTTGAGTTTTGGGGGGCGTCCTGTTTATTTCATCAGCAAGAATAATGTTTGCAAAGATCGGACCTTGTATGAATTTAAAATTACGGTCTTTATCAATTGTTTCTGCTCCCAAAATGTCTGACGGCATAAGGTCGGGAGTGAACTGGATTCTTTTAAAACTAAGGTCTAAGGCAGAAGCGATTGTTTGAATCAACAAAGTTTTGGCTAAGCCTGGCACCCCAACTAAGAGACTATGACCTTGGCAGAAGATTGAAGTGAGTAAAAGTTCAACAACCTTTTCTTGCCCAATGATTACTTTAGAAATCTCGTTCTTTAAATTCTTGAAGTCCTCAGTAAATTTATCAGCAAGGGCTACGTCAGATTTTTGCTCACTCATGGATTATTGATTCTTAGCTATGTTACAGCGATTATATTCTGGATCTATTTCAAGATATACTTCTTTGATCTTCTCTGCTATATAATCTGTTCTACGTTCTCCTTTTTTTAGTTGAGTGGTAGCAGCTCTCAGTTTTTCGTAGTCATCGCGTAGGTTAGCGCGGTGAGGAGGGATACGCTTTCTGTAATAGATAATTCTAACAAGTTCAGTATCCGGACCATATTTCATAATCTGTGGTTCAGATATTTCACCTTCTTTCATTTTATCTATTTCAAAGAATAATTCAGGATCAATATTGTCTGCAGGAATCCTTAATGAACCAAATTGTCCTGCAATAAAGCCTCCATTAGCATTGGTTTGTGTATCATCAGAGTATTCTTGAGCTGCTTCTTCAAAACTGAGACTGTCGCTTAAGATATGCCCTCTTAATTCGCTCATAAAGTCCATGGTCTTTTGAACATCTTGCTTTGTTGGCTTAGGTATTTTAATAATGTGCCGGCTATTGTACTCGTTACCCCTTCTTTCAATTAATTGAATTAAGTGAATGCCAAAAGAAGATTCTACTGGTAGGGAGATCTCCCCTGGTTGTAAAGCCAATGCACCTGCTTCATATGCTGGGTCCATTGAACCTCTTGATGCATAACCTAAATTACCTCCAACATCTTTAGAAGGTCCTTCAGAGTTTAGTGTTGCTAGAATTTCAAAACTTTGACCTGAAATGGCTTGCTCTCTTAGCTTCATTAACTCTTCGCGAATTCTATCTTTCTCAGAATCGTTAACCTCGGGTTCCATAAGTATCACTCCAATTTCATACTCCATCGAATACAATGGCAGACTGTCTTTTGGAATCTGATTGTAGAATTGTCTTACCTCTCTTGGAGTAACAGAGATACCTTCAAGAACCAATTTTTCTTGTTCCTGTACGGTAATTTGTTCCTTGATGTCTGGTCTAATTTCAGACATAATTTGATCGACTGTTTTGCCGTAAGCTTGTTCAATGGCCTCTTCTGAGCCGAATCGTTGAACGATCTGCTGAACACGACTCTGCAGTTCATACTCAACTCTTGAGTCGTCAATAATTGTAGAATCAATATCGGCCATAACGGCCATCAACTTAGTCTCTATAAAGTTATTTAGGATGACGCATCTAGCATCGCCTTGAAACTCTCTCGCTTGTGGCGAAGATAAAAAGCTTATATATGCTGACTCGAGTTCACTTTTTAGAACAATTTTATCGTCAACCTTAGCAATGATTTTATCTACAACTTCACCCTGATTTTGAGCGTGTGCAGATATTGCTATGGTCATTAAAAATAGACTAGCGATATATTGTATAGTCTTCATTTTCCTTAGCTCTTTCAAAAATTTCATTTTCTAACCCCTTTGCCAACGCCACCTTCCTGCTATTCAGTATAATGTTTCGAATATCATTTTCAACGAATTCTATTGGCGATATTTCTTCAGATAGTTTGTACTCGTCAATTTTAAGCAGGTAAAGATAGAGAGAATCTGTCTCCTCAGCATAATTAGTTCGCCTTAAGAATTGAACCTTGTTCTCTATTGTTGAGAATGGTGTAGATCTGGTAATCTCTTCGAATTTTATCCAACTACTGTCTAAAGAATAGTTATTCGCATATTGAAATGAGTATTCCTTCAAAGACTCTAAACTTTCTGGTCTGAGTGACTTCATCCACCTTCTAACATCTCGTTTCTTTGGTGCCTCTTTGTTCAGCTTGATGAACCTACCCTTGAATATATTTTGCCTTAAGGAGAAGTTGTCTTTATTCTCGTTATAATACTGTTCTATCTGCACTGGCGTGACAAGTGTGTCTAAATTACGTTGAATGTAGAGTTTTTGAAATTCATAAGACAGAAGGGTATATCTATAATCGGACACCTTTTTTTCTATCTCTGAAAGGTCAATGTTCATACTGTTGTTGGCCTCTTTCAGAAAGAGTTCTTTCTTAACCCAATTCCTTACATAATTATCGGCAAGAAGTGTGCTGTCCTCTACAGATTGCGCATTAGAAGTAAGATTAGCAATGTCTGATTTTAAAAGCTGGTTTTGACCTACAGCGGCTACTATGTTGGCTTGGTCTGCAATGACTTCGTTGTTTGTTGGAACCAACAAATCGCAGCTTAAACAAGCTGTTATCAAAATCAATATGGCGAGATTTTTACTCAACGCGTGACTAATTGCTTAAGCTTCTTTTCGTTTATTTTTATTTTGTACTGATCTCTCAGATTTTTAATCCATTCTTCAGTTAAATAGTCTTGATAATCTGCTAAAACCTGACCTCTGCAAGCTTCAAAGGGTAAGACTATCTCGTTAATACCCTCCACGAACATCAAAGTCTTCTCATCAGTTCGAATCCAGCGATTTGGACTCAGATTTGAGGAATCGAAATTAGGTATTTCTCTAGCCATACGTGTAGATTTTGCAATTTTTAACTCTACACCTGAAAATTCAGACACAAGTTTGCCCCTATCTAAAACGTTAGTGTCCTTTACTTTATCAAATAGATTTGAGAGGACTTTGGATTCGGCCTTGACGTCTTGACCGGTTAATTCAAGACCTTTGTATAAATGTATATTCGTCTGATAGTACTCTTCTATACCCTTTGTGTTCTCACCTGAAGGTTCCCAAATCTCAAGCTGCATTATCTCAAATAGCAGTAGTCCCTCCTCAAACTCTTTGAGTAAGTATCCATATTCAGGATATTTTGTTGTTGCTAAACCTTCTTCGATCTCAATAATTCTTCTTCCTTCAAATTGCTTGTACGCATCTCTTGATGACAAATCGTTTTGTCCTTTTTCTGGCGACTTTAAAAAATCATTCCAACTAACTTTTACCTGTTCATATTCAAATGCTGTTTCCTTTTCTAGCTTTTGAGCATCGATATCTGCTGAACTGAACCGCGCATTTAGAAATTCGGTATTCTGAATATAGGAGGGTTGTGACTTGAGATAATCTATTACTTCGCTTTGGCTAAATTCATTTCTCCCACTACGTTCAAGTAGATAAGTGATCTCTTTCTTTTTGAACTCGAATTCAAAGAGAGGCTCAATCTCTTCTAATCTGGCTATATGCCATCCACTTGAAGTTTCGAAAGGGAGAGATGTTTCTCCAATGCTATCCAGTTTGTAGATTTCACTGAAAAAATCATCCGGTAGTTGCTTTACTCCAGCCAATGGCAACATGCCTCCATTTCTAGAGCTGTTCTTATCATCGGAATGGCGTTTGGCAATTAAGTCCCAATCTGCTCCAGCTTGAATTGAATCGTAGTACATTTTGGCTTTTTGCTTTGCTAACTCACTTCCATGTATGGATTTGGCGAAATAGATGTGAGAAGACCTTACTCTACCTTTCGAAGGTCTTTTATCGTTCAAGATCATAATATGATAGCCAAATCTTGTCCTAAAGACTTTAGAAACATCGCCTACCTCCAATCCGTAAGCCGCATCTTCAAAAGGGGCAACCATATGGAAAGCCGTGAACCAGCCTAATTCTCCTCCTTTTCTGGCTGAGCCATCTTGAGAATTTGCTTTTGCTAATTCTGCAAACGTTTTGGTTGATTGAGCTAAAGTTCTAATGCTATCAAGCTTTTGATAGGCCGCAATGGTATCTTTTGGAGAGGCCATGGGGTCCACCTTTAGAAGAATGTGTGAGGCATTTAGTTCCCACTTATATCTGTTATAGATTGATTTAAGCTTGGACTCTTCAAGGTTAGGGTTTTCCAGATATGGCTTTTTTACTTGATCTATATAGCTCTTAAGTTCTTCTTGGAAATTGGGTTCTTGATGCATGCCCAATGCATATGCTTCAGTCACTCTCAACTTAAAATCTACATATTGCTCTAAGTAATCTCGAAGACTATCGTATGCTATTGCTTCGCTGGTATCGCGGTTTTTTTGATAGGCATACATGATTTCACCAAATGTGATTTCGTTCTTGCCGATCGTTACCACAATCTCATCGTTTTGTGCGATGCACCAGCTGTTTAGGCCTATTAAAAAGAGAACGAAAATTCTCTTCATGATTTAGTCTTTGTAATCAACTTTCTTAAAGAGGCTAAGCTTGTTTTGGTTTTTCGTACTACTGAAGTGTATATCGTCCATGATTTTCTTCACTAGCATTATACCAATACCTCCTTTGTGCTTGTTTTTAATGAGATCGTCCAGTGCAGGTTCTTTGTAATTAACTAAATCAAACGCATCACCTTGATCTATAATATCGAATCCTATACCACCTTTTTTGAATGTAATATCAATTCTCACTTTATGAGACTGAGAATCTGGGTGTCCATGAATAACAATATTCGCACATACCTCATCTACAGCCAAAACCATCATATTGGTTTCAACTTCAGACACGCCATGTTCATTTAGCACATCTGTTACGAACTTACGCATTAGCCTAAGTTTGTTTCTACTACTCGGTATGTTGAAACTATACGCCATTTAACTCAGCTACTGCTGCTTCTTTGTCTTCTTTAATATTTAAAAGTTGGTCTAGCCCCAAAATGCCAAATACCTTGAGCACTTTTTCAGTTAGGCCGAATAACATGAAGTTGATTGCGTTTTGGTTGATTTCTTCAATGTAGGACATGAAAACACCAAGTCCGGCAGAAGAAATGTAGTTAAGATTGGTACAGTCAATGAGAATTTGCTTGTTCCCATCATCAAAAGCCTCTCTTATTGCTTTGTCTAGATGAATAGAAGAACTTGCATCTACCTCTCCTTCTACGGAGAGTACCAAGTAATTGTTTTCGCTTTCTTTCTTTATTTCTATCATATCCTAGTTGAATTTGATTACTACCATGGTGTAGTCATCATTTAAATCAGTTTCCTTACAGAATTCGTATAGCTTACTTATGAATACCTTTTGAACCATAACAGGGTCGTAATGCGAGTTTTGCTCTAAAAGTGTTTTCATTCTATCGTAACCGAATTCTTCATTTTCTTGGTTAGTAGCCTCAGAAATACCATCTGTATAGAGTACGAGTATGTCGTCTGATTTATACTTGATTTTGCTCACTTCTATAAAGTTTGCAAACGTTTCGTTTCTGAGAATACCTAGGCCTAGCCCCTTGTTTTCAAAGTACTTGGCATGTTTCTCCTTCTTATCATAATAAAGGGTAGGGCAATGACCGGCTCGAGCGAATTCTAGCGTTTTCTTATCAGTATCAATGATAAAGTAAGTCAGTGTAATAAAAGATGTTCTTTCTAAACAGTTGCTAAGAGCATTGTTTGCATCAACTAGAAAGGTCTTTGGATCTAAATCTAGTTGAACAAGCGACTGAAATATCCCCTTCATTTGGGACATATGGAATGCGGCAGACGTTCCATTTCCAGATACATCTCCAATTACAACGGCAAACCTGTGCTCATCTAATTTGTAGGTATCATAATAGTCACCTCCAACTTCTGCTGCGGCCTCTGTAAAAGCATGTATTTTAAAACCATCATTATGGTCGAGTGATTTAGGGAGTAATGCCTGTTGAACACTTTTGGCAATGTTCAATTCTTCTTTATATCTCTCATTCAATAGAGCTTCGCCCATTAACCTAAAATTCTCAACAGATACACTGGCTTGGCTGGCAAAAGTGTTGATGATATTGATCATCTCTTTGTTGAAACTATCACTCACTTCATTCATGAGATACATGAAACCGGTTACTTCATTTTGAATAAGTAACGGTACAACAAATGCTGTTTTATAACTTGATCTGCGCAAGTTGACTAAAACTCTATCCGTATCAGGATCGACCGATAACGGGTTCTTTATAATCTGACGGCTTTTAGCACTTATGATATTCTCTTTGATTCTATTGATATGCTCTCGGCCGATGTGATTTGAAATCACTTTTAGTTCTCCATTCGGCATATGAATTTCAATCCAACCAGCATCAGCATATACAGCATTCATTGATGAAGTCAGAAGCACATCGAAGATCTCATCTTCATTTTCTCCTTGTTGAATGGATTGACTGAGCCTTTGAAAATTAATAGCCTCCTCCATTTTTCTTTCAAATACTGAAGAGGTAGGAAGATTAAAGAGAATAACCAGCAATGAAAAGAGACTGTAGAAAAGCAGAAAGACGAACAGTACGATTACAAAAAGCTCAGTAATTGGATTGAAAACATCCGGTGAATTATCTGGAGCTATGTAGAGAAAGTTCAGGAAGTAAAAGATGTAAATTGTGATTAATAGAATCAGCAATACGCTTTTCCACTTTTGCTTAAAATTGAGATAGGCTACCCATTTGAGGTTAGCTGATAGTATGATGGCCATAATGGCCATTACACCAAAAACAATTTCAAAAATTAGGCTGTCCTGAAGCACTAAGCCTGTTAAATTGAAGAAGATGGAAATCAAGAGGGTGGCCTCGAAAATTCTCCAACTCAGCACTAATCTTCTGGAACGTTGATATAAGATGAGCTTTTTCCAGACGGTAAAGGTAGATATCAAGAATACTGAGATCAGGACCTTATTTATATTGTAAAAAGCACTTTGAAGAAAAGGGTTTTCGGCTAATGTTGTTCCGCCAATTTCGTTGTTGAACAACATGATAATTAAAGAAATAACTACCGTCACCAGACCTGTAGCGAAAACCCTCCACAGTAAATCAACAAAATTGGCACTCTCAACCTTGGTAACTCTGTACCTATAATAGATCAGAACGAAAATGTAAAAGAGGTTGAGAAATAGTGTGGGTAGATAGGGTGCTATACCTAAGTCTACTTGGCTTCGATCGGCAAGATTTCCTAGGAAGTCAATAAGCATTATGATCAACCAAAGCAAAATCGCTAAGACCAAGCTTAGGCGCATATAAAACTTACCTGTGAATCTTACTTTCATTGATTTTGTGGCAGAAGCTACAAGTTAAAGTTTCGCTGAAACCAATAAAAAGAAAGCGAGGAAATTAAGCCGCTTATGCAGGCTTAATTCCAAGTTCTTTGAATTGTTCGTCATGAATTGGGGCAGGAGAGTCGATCATAACGTCTCTTCCTGAAGTATTCTTAGGGAAAGCGATGTAATCTCTAATCGTCTCTGAACCACCAAACATGGCGCATAATCTATCAAAGCCAAAAGCAATACCTCCATGCGGAGGAGCTCCGTATTGGAATGCACTTAGTAAGAATCCAAACTGTGCCTTAGCTTCTTCTTCTGTAAAACCTAAATGCTTAAACATTAGGCTTTGTGTTTCTTGGTCATGTATTCTGATTGATCCACCGCCAATTTCAACCCCGTTAATTACTAAATCGTAGGCATTAGCTCTAACATCTCCCGGATTAGTATCTAATTTCTCTAAATCCTCAACCAATGCAGAAGTAAATGGGTGGTGCATGGCATGGAATCGCTCGGTTTCTTCATCCCATTCGAGTAAAGGGAAATCTACAACCCAAAGTGGCTTGAACACATTATTATCTCTTAGGCCGAGTGTAGTTCCCATGTGAAGCCTCAATTCATTCATTTGGCTTCTGGTTTTATGAGTTGGGCCTGAAAGTACAAGCATCAGATCACCTGCTTCTGCACCAGCTTTTTGAGCCCATGCCGCTAAGTCTTCTTGAGAATAGAATTTGTCTACAGAGGATTTGTAAGTGCCATCGGCA
Organism: Roseivirga sp. UBA6052; assembly: GCA_002427755.1. GTDB lineage: Bacteria > Bacteroidota > Bacteroidia > Cytophagales > Cyclobacteriaceae > Roseivirga. The sequence goes on along the minus strand of DIYO01000009.1, from coordinate 411,929 downwards.
TTACATTTCACGTAGACTAAACCTTTAGCTCCAATTTGAGGTCTCTTTACGAAATCCGTCAGGGCATCCAATTGCTTTCTTGTATACTCAGCACATCCTTTTGCACAGATTCCTACAACCAATTCAGCTTGATCGAACACGTTAAATCCTTTGTTTTGAGCTACATCGTTCAGCTCAACGAATTTCATCCCAAAACGAGTATCTGGCTTATCTGATCCATAAAGTCTCATGGCATCAGCATAATCCATTCTTGGGAAACCTGATAGCTCAACACCCTTTATTGTTTTGAACAAATGCTTGGTTAGTCCTTCGAAAGTATCCAATACATCGTCTCTTTCTACAAAAGACATCTCGCAGTCTATTTGGGTAAACTCCGGTTGTCTATCTGCTCTGAGATCTTCATCTCTAAAGCACTTTACAATTTGGAAGTATCTGTCAAAACCAGATACCATTAACAATTGCTTGAAAGTTTGAGGAGACTGGGGTAGTGCATAAAACTCACCTGGATTCATTCTACTTGGCACCACAAAGTCCCTTGCACCTTCAGGAGTAGATTTAATTAGAACAGGGGTTTCTACCTCAATGAATTCTTCATTGGCTAGGAAATTTCTAACCGCTATGGCTAGTTTACTTCTCAATTCCAGCTTGCTTCTAACCTCGTTTCTTCTAAGGTCTAGATAGCGATATTTCATTCTTAAATCTTCACCTCCATCAGTATCGTCTTCAATCACAAATGGTGGAGTTTCAGAGGCATTCAGAATTATTAGTTTTTCAACCTTAATCTCAATGTGTCCGGTAGGAATCTTGTCATTCTTAGAAAAACGCTCAACTACTTCTCCTTCAGCTTGAATTACAAACTCACGCCCGAGTTTTCTTGCAGTCTCAAGAATGTTTGGGTCAGTCACCCCTTCTTCAAAAGTCAATTGCGTTATGCCATAACGATCGCGCAGATCAACCCACATTAAACCTCCTTTATCTCTCGTACGCTGTACCCAGCCAGAAAGCGTCACTTTTTCTCCGGCTTGGTCAATTCTTAATTCTCCACAAGAATGCGTTCTTAACATCTTTCTAAGTCTTTAAAAATGAGCCGCAAATTTAGCAATTGTTTTAGCTTTTCGGCTTAATATTGCTTTGAATTGAGAGATAAGAAATGGTCCTGAGTATTCATTCAGATGAGTTTTTTATGGGTGAAGCCTTAAAGCAGGCGCAACTGGCATATGAAGCCGGAGAGGTGCCGGTGGGTGCTGTAGTTGTTGCTGAAAATAGAATTATTGCCAGAGCACATAATCAAACCGAACAATTGACAGATGTTACAGCTCATGCAGAGATGTTGGCGGTTACTGCTGCAGCTAATGCTATTGGTGGTAAATATCTAGATGAATGTAAGCTTTACGTAACGCTTGAACCTTGTGTTATGTGTGCAGGTGCTTTGTATTGGTCTCAGTTAGGAGAATTACATATTGCTGCCGCTGATCCTAAAAGAGGTTTTTTGCAGCACGGTAAAAACTTGCTACATCCGCGAACAGAACTCAATCAAGGCTTGTTGAAAGAAGAGAGTGAGACGTTAATCAAACAGTTCTTTACTCGATTAAGAGAATAAATAACCTTTGTAAAAACATAAATACGAAATATTATGGCATTTGAATTACCAGCTCTTCCGTATGCATTTGATGCTTTGGAACCACACATTGACGCTAAGACCATGGAAATTCACCATGGCAAACATCATGCTGCATATACTAGCAAATTGAATGGTGCAATTGAGGGAACTGATATGGATGGCAAGAGCATAGAAGAGCTTTTGGCAAATCACAGCGATAACGGAGCTGTAAGAAATAACGGTGGTGGATTCTATAACCACAACTTGTTCTGGTCTGTAATGTCTCCTAACGGTGGAGGTGTTCCATCTGGCGACCTAGCTGATGCAATCAACGAAGCCTATGGATCTTTTGAGGATTTCAAAACAGCTTTCGCTAATGCTGCCGCAACTAGATTTGGTTCTGGTTGGGCTTGGCTATGTGTTCATGCCGGTGGAAAAGTAGAGGTTTGTTCTTCTGCTAATCAAGACAATACTTTAATGCCTAATGTAGGCTGTGGTGGTACCCCAATCTTAGGTTTAGATGTTTGGGAGCATGCGTATTACTTAAACTATCAGAACAGAAGACCAGATTATATCAACGCTTTCTTTAATGTGATCAACTGGGAAGAAGTGAGCAGAAGATATGCTGAAGGAAAATAAGATCTAAAAACGATCTAAAAAGAAAGCCATCTCGAATAGTCGAGATGGCTTTTTTGTTAAACACCGTACGATAATTATGATGCCTTCTGAATTAACTCAGCAATTTTTTCTGGTGAAGTACTTTTAGACAGGCTTTCTCCGTGTTGGCTAATATCAAGCCCGACTTCTTCAGCAACTTCATTTACTCTCATTGGGATAATTTTATCGCTAACCCAGAATAAGAGGTAAGACAAGCCGAATGTAAATCCACCTACTAAGAATACAGCTGCCATATGTCTTAAGAAGGTAGTTGTGTCTCCGTAAATGAGCCCAACCTCCTTAGCGAACACACCCGTTAAGATCATACCTACAATACCACCTACACCATGGCAAGGGAATACGTCTAGCGTATCATCAATACCTGTTTTATTTTTATAGTAGACCACAATGTTAGATACGATAGCTCCGGCAACACCAATGAATACGGCTTGGCCAATTGTTACGAATCCAGCAGCTGGAGTAATGGCCACCAGACCTACTACAGCACCAATTGAAGCACCCATGCCTGATATTTTTCTACCCATCAGCGCATCGTAAAATACCCAGGCAAGCATGGCTGCTGCTGAGGCCACAGTAGTTGTGGCAAAAGCCAAAGCAGCATCTGAATTGGCACCTAATGCAGATCCAGCATTGAATCCAAACCAACCAAACCAAAGCAAGCCTGTACCCAATAGTACAAAAGGAACATTGGCTGGCTTGTGAACACCTCCATGCGCTTTTCTGCTACCTAAGAAAATGGCTGCGGCAATGGCTGCGAAACCTGCTGACATGTGAACTACAGTTCCTCCTGCAAAATCTAATACACCCCACTTTCTTAGGAATCCATCAGGATGCCACGTCATATGGGCTAGAGGGCTGTAGATGATAATACTGAAAAGTATGATGAAGAGTAAAAAGCTTGAAAATCTTACGCGTTCTGCAAAACTACCAGTAATAAGTGCAGGCGTGATAATGGCAAATTTCATCTGAAAGAGTGCAAATAGCACGAAGGGAATTGTAGGTGCTAAGTCAGCCTGTGTCGCTCCGCCAACATCTTTAAAGAAGGCAAATGTTCTAGGGTCACCAATAAATCCGCCAATTGAATCTCCAAAAGCTAAGCTGAAACCACAGGCTACCCATACTAAGGTAATTACCCCCATACAGATAAAACTTTGAAGCATGGTTGAGATCACATTCTTTCTGCTTACCATACCACCATAAAAGAATGATAATCCGGGAGTCATTAGCAAAACAAGACCGGTTGCTGCAAGCATCCAGGCCGTATCAGCACCATTCAAATTAGGGTCTGCAAGACCCTCACCACTACCTCCAGTATCTAGAAGGCTTACCAACGCAAAAATGATCAGGAGGGCAAATCCTGGGATCCATTGTTTTCTCATTTTATGTAGAACGATTTAGTTTTGGTCAAAAAAAAGACCGATTTAAAGTTGAATTACGTAAAATAAGAAAAAATCAGGGGCTTTATCTTTTCCGTAGAGCCTAATTCTGTGAAAACGTTTGAAAAGCCTAGACTAGCTTTTCTGTTTTAAAAGCTCTTTTAGTTCGTTCAGCTCATCTCTGAGTTTAGCGGCTTGAATAAAGTCTAGCTCCTTAGCTGCTTTCTCCATAGACTTTTGTGTTTTCTGGATCATTTTTTCCAAGGCAGGTTTTTCCATGTATGATACTACTGGGTCTGCAGCAACAGATTGCTGTTCAGATTCTACGTAGTAATTCTTGCTTCCTTTCTTAGAATCGGCTACTCCGGTTTGGCTGAGTATGGCTTCTTTTGACTTTTTAACTGATTTAGGCACTATACCGTGCTCCGTATTGTAGGCCTGTTGAATCGCTCGCCTTCTATTGGTCTCATCAATGGACTCTTGCATAGATTGAGTCACAGTATCTGCATACATAATCACACGACCATTCTCATTTCTGGCTGCTCTACCAATTGTTTGGATAAGTGAACGCTGATTTCTTAAGAAACCCTCTTTATCAGCATCTAAAATCGCCACGAGAGATACTTCCGGTAAGTCTAATCCTTCTCTTAACAGATTGACTCCTACCAATACATCGAAGATTCCCAATCGAAGTTCTCTCAGGATTTCTACCCGATCAAGTGGATTAACTTCTGAGTGAATATACCTCACCTTAACTGAAGCTCTTTCTAGGAATTTGGTAAGCTCTTCGGCCATTCTTTTGGTAAGTGTTGTCACCAGAACCCTTTCTTCCTTTTTGACTCGATCATCTATTTCTTCAAGTAAATCATCAATCTGATTAACAGATGGACGAACATCTATTTCAGGATCGAGTAACCCAGTAGGTCGAATAATCTGTTCAACTACTTCGCCCTCTGTTTTTGCTAACTCATAATCACCGGGTGTGGCACTTACATAGATGACCTGATTAGTTAGTCCTTCAAACTCGTCAAATTTTAGGGGCCTGTTGTCTAATGCTGAAGGGAGCCTGAAACCGTACTCTACTAAGTTTTCCTTTCTTGATCTATCACCACCCCACATGGCACGCACTTGCGGAACGGTTACATGCGACTCATCTATTACGAGTAGGTAATCATCAGGGAAGTAGTCTAGCAAACAGAAAGGTCGTTGTCCCTTTTGGCGTCTATCAAAGTAACGTGAGTAGTTCTCAACCCCAGAACAGTACCCAAGTTCGCGCATCATCTCAAGGTCAAATTCTGTACGCTCTTTTAGGCGTTTGGCCTCAAGAAACCTGCGATCATGTTCAAATTGATCTACCCTTTCAACCAAGTCGTCTTGAATTTCTTTTATGGCTGTGTGCAAAACGTCTTTCCCCGTTACGAATAGATTAGCAGGAAAGATGGTGATGATTTTTTCTTCCGAAATCTTTTTTCCGGTTTGAGGATCAATCATTTGAATAGCTTCAATCTCATCGCCCCAGAAATAGATGCGATAAGCAAAGTCACCGTAGGCTATATAAATATCTACGGTGTCTCCTTTTACGCGGAAAGTCCCTCTCTTAAATTCTGCTTCTGTACGGCTGTAAAGAATATCTACTAAAGCGAAAAGCAGCTGATTTCTGGTGATTACATCTCCTACTTGAAGACGCACTACATTCTTTCCAAATTCATCAGGATTTCCAATACCATAAATACAAGAGACAGAGGCAACCACTATTACATCTCTCCTTCCAGTTAATAGAGAAGAAGTGGCACTTAATCTCAACTTTTCAATCTCATCATTAATTGAAAGGTCCTTTTCTATGTAGAGGTTACTGGTAGGAATGAAAGCCTCAGGTTGGTAGTAATCGTAGTACGATATAAAATACTCTACCGCATTTTCAGGAAAGAATTGCTTAAACTCCCCATAAAGCTGTGCAGCCAAAGTTTTGTTGTGGCTGAGAATGAGCGTTGGGCGCTGTGTCTCTTGAATTACATTGGCTACAGAAAAGGTTTTTCCAGAACCTGTAGCTCCTAAAAGCACCTGATAGGGCTCACCTGCCTCAACACCGGAAACCATGCCCTTAATAGCGTTTGGTTGATCTCCTGTAGGTTCAAATTGAGAGGTGAGTTTGAATTCCATAATGGTAGTTTGAAACTTTGAATACGCAATCTATATCAATTGGATTCAATTCCTAATCGTTCCAAATCTCCCAAGCTTTTTCTGCTTGACCATGAAGCATTTCTAGACCGTTTTTCACCCAACAACCTCTGTCAATTCCTTCTTGCATAAAGGCAGTTTTTAATGGATTGTATACTAGGTCGTACAGGGAATGATCAGGAGTAAGATGTTGGTAGGGAAGGTCTGGGAGTTCTTCAGTTTTAGGCGACATACCTAAGGGAGTGGTGTTGACTATAAGCGAGGAGGAGATGAAGTAACTAAGTGATGAGGTGATATCATCATAGCTCAAAATACCTTCACTAGCATTTCTAGATACGAGTTGGTATTGAATATCTAAGTCTTCAAGTGCTGCTAAGACCGCTTTGGAAGCTCCACCTGTTCCAAGTACCAATGCTGACTGAGGCATTGTTCTTCCTCCGTGAAACTTGATCAAAGAATCTTTAAATCCATGGTAATCGGTATTGAAGCCTTTGAGTTTACCATTTTCAATTTTAATGGTGTTTACTGCTCCTATAGCTTCTGCTTTAGCATCCAATTCATCTAAAAACGGAATGACTTGCTGCTTATAAGGTATCGTAACATTCAAACCGACAAGATCGGGGTTGTCCAAAAGGAGTTGAGGTAGCTCTTTAATATGCTCAATAGGATAGAGCTCATAGATAGAGTCCTTGATGCCTTCTTTTTCGAACTTCTCGGTAAAATACTTTTTGGAGAAGGAGTGGCTCAATGGGTATCCGATTAAACCGAACTTCCTCATATCAGTCTTTTTTCAAGTAAAAGGCTAATCGATCTAGTAGTAATACGATTAGAAAACCTGCTGCTGCAAACCCAATAGCCTCTATAAAGAAAGGTTCCTGAGAAGTCTTTGCTAGATAATCGTTTGGTAGCACATTAACTTGATAAAGCGGTTTTACCTCGTTGTGTCTATCGATATAGGTTTCAACTGTTTCTTTCCAAGGCCAAACTTTGTTCAAGGAACCAATCATAAAGCCTGAAAGCACACCAATAGTGGCATTATGGTATTTCTTAAATAACCAGCTTACTAATCTGGCGAAACTCAAAATACCGAATACACATCCCAAGCCAAAAAAGAGAATATCCATAACTCTCATTTCCTTAATGGCCGAAAGAATGTACTCGTATTTACCAAATAACAGTAAAATGAATGAACCTGATATTCCAGGTAAAATCATAGCACAAATGGCAAAAGCCCCGGCAATGAACAAAAACCATGGAGCTTCAGGTGTTTCAGCTGGTGTACTTGAAGTAATAAAGTAAGCAATGGCCACTCCGATTAGTATGGCTAGCATCACACCAAAATTCCAGTTCTTAATTTCTCTAAGAATAATGAGGGCTGAAATAATGATTAAGCCAAAGAAGAAAGACCAAACTTGTATGGGGTGAGAAGCAAGTAACTCGGTTATAATTTTTGCTAAGCTGAGTACGCTAGTGGCGATACCTATAATTAATGTGAGTAGAAATTTGCCATTAACGTGTTTCCAAAGCCCCTTAATATCCAAAGATTTAAGATAGCCCAGCGCTTCTCTGTCAACGCTCTTAATGCTGTTCAGCAGCGTTTCGTAAATACCTGTTATGAAAGCGATTGTTCCTCCGGAAACACCAGGAACGACATCAGCACTACCCATTGCAATGCCTTTAAGATAGAGCAATAAGTAGTCTGTGATCTTCTTCATACGGAGGCGTCTTTACTTATTTAAAAAATGGTTGAAGGTATCTCCTCTTAAACCTAATCTAATGGTTTCTAATGGAATAACATCGTTTGGCGCAATGTTACCAAGGTTCACATTTGAACCAATAAGCTTAATAAAATAGACCTGTTGTGCTTTTTGAGGTGCCTCCCAGATTATATTTTCAAAAGGAATTTTAGTCAAAATTTCTTGTACCAAACCAGATCTTACTTCTCCAGTAGATCTGAAAAGGCCAACGTTACCGCTCTCTCTAGCTTCTCCAATTACCTTCCAAGCTCCGGCATCAAGTTCCTTTTGCATCAATTCAATCCACTTATAGGGAGGGATAATCTTTTCAGCATCTTTAGATCCTACTTCAGAAAGTACTGTTACCTGTTCTGAAAGCGTCTTGATATACCCACATTTTTTATCATGGTCCATCTCAATGGAGCCATCTGAGACTTCAGCAAAGGGTAGTTGGTAGTTGTCTAATAATTTTCTGTAGTCATCAAACTGATCTCGAACTATGAATGCTTCGAAAAGAGTACCTCCAAAATAGAATGGGATACCTGCTGCACGATACACGTCAAGCTTCTCATTTAGATTAGGTGTAACATAAGAAGTAGCCCAGCCTAATTTGATGATGTCTACATATTCTCCGCTAACAGCGAGAAAGTCTTCGGCTTGTCTTACACTTAGGCCTTTGTCCATGGCCATTGTAAAGCCTTTGCTTCTAGGTTTCTGTGTCCTTTCGGGCACATCCTTCAAAAAGTAATGCATTTAGTCTTTTTGTCTATACTGCTCTATAATCTTGAAAAGTGCTTTTTGCGTTTCGAGTTTCGGAAAAAATTCAAAAAGCACTTTGTGATTTTCGAAGTCCAAAATTAGTGCATTTTCTAGATAAGTAAAGGCTTCTTTGTATTGTCCTGCTTGTATTTGGTAAACTACCATCCTATAAAGTAGGTCGGAATTGTCTGGAGACTCCTCTAAACCCCTTTCTATCAAGTCGATAGCTTTATCTTTTTCTCCTGATTCATGGTAAATAAAAGACCAATCTAACCAGATGTCTATATTCTCCGGTTCAAGTAAAGCGGCCTCTTGATAAGCCTCAATCGCAGAAACTGTATTGTCGATATTGAATTCTGCATCGGCTACGGCCATCCAATAATTTGCATTTTCAGGGTCTAGCTTTAATGCCTTGTTTAAAAAGTGAATGGCTTCGTAATATTTATCTTGAGCGGCCAAGCAGCATCCTATGCCATACCAGGCATCTTCGTAAAACTGATCTATTTTGGAAGCCTTCCGATAGTATTTGATGGCATATTCGTATTCTTCCAGTTTCTCATAAGCGGCACCTATGCAAACATATACTTCTGCAGAAGGCCCCTCATTTGAAAGTGTATTCTTATAAGCCTCCAACGCATCAGTGAATCGCTCAAGATTCATGTAGGAGTTACCCAAATTGAACCAGGCACTTGAGAAAGTATCGTCAATTACCAAAGCGTAATCATAGGCCTTAACGGCTTCATCAAAACGCATTAACTTGTTAAATACTATTCCAAGATTATACCATGCATATGATGAATAAGGATCTCTGTCTATAAAGGCTTGATAGTAGGCTACACTGTCTTCTAGTTTATCGGTAACATCTAAGCAATAAGCTAATTCATATAAAGCACTTTCATGATTGATGTTGAGTTCAATCGCTTGCTTGTAGTAATCAATCGCTTGGTGGTATTTCCCATGTGTTTGATAAGTAAGCCCCACATTGTAGTAGACTTCAGATTTGTCTTCAGCTAAATCTAGAGTACCAAGAAGTACTTCTACAGCCTTATCGAAATCTCCAGCAACTGAAAGGATATTGCCCTTTACAGTCTGAAGGTCTACATCGTTAGGGTTGAGGTTCTCAGCTTTTTCAATGACTTTCAGTGCCTCTTCGAATTGCTCTTTTCCGATATAACACTGAGCAGCCAGTATGCCTATCTCAGAACTAAAAGGAAACTGCTCTAGTGCTTGTTTCGCTGCTTTTAAGCCTTTACCGTATTGAAGGTGGTCGATGTAATACTGAATGATTGTCTCATACTCAGTAACATCAAAGAAGTGGAATGTCTCTTTTTTAAGTTGTTCTTCGAATTTCTTAATAAGTCCGCGTTCCTCTTCTCTACTCGGATAATCTTCCTGCATTTACACTGATTGGTTTACTTAAAATAGTGAAAACCCACTTCTGATTCCAGACTTTAATCTTAAAAAGCCTTAAAATCTTCTCCTCTTTTTTGAGGCTGCGAATATATGTAATTGATTTTGAGAATGATAGCCTTTTAGAGCTTATGCATTTTTTTCAATTCGGCAACCGCCCAATCCACACTTTCATCTAGGCTTTTGAATTTGTAGTTCAACACCTTCTCAACTTTTTCACTATTAAAATGAAATTCTGATCTGGATAGTATGGCAGTGTCCTTAGTGATCATTGCCTCGTTTCCTGTAATTCTGGATCTAAGATGTTCTGCTGCAACCGCAATTTTAAGCATCCAAGGTTTTACCTGTTTGCTTGGTCCTTTCTTACCGAAAGCCTGTGCGATTCGTCCAAAGAAGTCTTTGTAATAAGTTGTACCTGCGTTTAGAATGAAACGTTCATTAGTAACGTCCGAATCAAGGAGTTTCACAATTACTTCAGACACATCTCTTACATCTACATAATTAACGGTACCTGCAGGATGAAAGCCTTTTTCATCATATGCATACTTAAAGACCGATGTGCTTCCCCCTGAACCCCAAAGTCCCGGGCCAAGAATAATAGATGGGTTAACAATTTTTACTTCAAGACCCTCTTGAGCTCCTCTCCAAACTTCAAGTTCTTGATTATATTTAGACTTAGCATAAATGGAATCGAATTCTGTTCCTTCCCAGCGATCCTTTTCTGAAAGAAATTTCTGACCCTGTTTTCTACCTATTGCAGCCACAGAACTGATATGTAAAAACTTGGTAACTCCTTTTTTAAGACATGCATTTACAAGATCTGCAGTTCCTAGAACATTCACTTCATGCATTTTTTGCTCCCATCTTTTATCGAAAGAGATAATTGCAGCTCCGTGAATTACACCATCTATGCCCGTAAGTGCTTCTTCCAGGAAAGCAGGGTCAGTCATATCTCCAACTACCCACTCAATCTTAGATTGAATATCCTCAAGCAAGTCCATTTTACTTGAGTTCCTTTTAACAGCTCTAATCTCATGTCCCTTAGACAGTAATTCTCTGCAGACAAAGCTACCTACCAGACCAGTGGCGCCCGTGATAAAAACTTTCATGTTATAGTGAATTATTCAATAGATCTAGTTGAAGAAGCTTTTTATAGTATTTAGAGTTCCGGGCTTCATGCATTAATTCAATGTGCCCCATATTGTGACAATCGCTGCCAGCCATGCTCACCACCTTCATATCGATCAGCTTTTCTGCGAATTTTTGAACAGGCTTTGAGTAACAACCTGTTAACGCCACAATATTGATTTGAAGTAGAATGTCTCTGTCTAGAATTTCTTCTAGTAGTTGTTTGTTGTCTATGAGGTAAAGATATCGCTCAGGGTGAGCCAAAACCATTTTATAACCTTGCATGGTCAATAGGAAAGACGCTTCTTTTAATTCGGGCGGCTCATTCATAAAACCTGTTTCTACCAAAACATGATTTTGTCCGAAAGTCATGAGTTTTTCTTTTTTCTCTAATCGAGATAGGAAAGTATCGTCCAAATAGTACTCAGTAGCCGCTTCGATTTCTATGTTAAGACCTTCTTTATTAATTGAATCTTTCACTTGATAGAGCCCTTCGTCAATTATTTCCGGTGTATTGTCGAATGAGTTAGTCATGGTGTGAGGCGTGGTAATTACTTTTCTGTAACCCAAGTCCTCCATGTGCCTTAACAAATCGATGGTTTCTTCCATTGATTGTGAACCGTCATCAATGGCGGGAATAAAATGAGAGTGAATATCAGTAGTCAGTTCAACTACTGGTTTTTCAGGTGTTTTATCTTTTTTGAATAATGAGAATAGACTCAAAATGCTGGGTCAGCTTTGTACTGTTCAAATGTAAGTAATTCCTGGTCTTTGTCTGACACTAATGGGTTCTCAACATCCCAATAAATACCTATTTCTGGATCATTCCACATAATTCCACCTTCTGATTCTTTGTTGTAATAGTTCGAGCATTGGTAAGTGAAAACACAATCCTCTAAGGCCAAGAACCCATGAGCAAATCCAACTGGTACTAAAAACATATTATGTCTTTCAGCATCAAGAATAACGGTGTGGAATTTACCGAATGTTGGGGATTCATGCCTTAGATCTACAGCGACATCTAGAACTCTTCCCTTCATAACACGAACTAACTTATCTTGAGCATGATCTCCTTTTTGATAATGTAGACCTCGTAATGTACCCTTTACAGAAAATGATTGGTTTGATTGTACAAAATCTAAATCAATACCATTATCATTTAAAACATCCTTTCTGTAAGATTCAAAAAAATAACCTCTTGAGTCTCCAAAAACCTTAGGTTCGATTTCTACTAAACCTTCTATTCCAGTATTTATAATTTCCATGCCGATTTTAGATAGAGCATTAAAGTTAAGCTACTAGAAACAAAACGCACGACATTTCTTAAGAGAAACGAATAGTATTAGCTTTGCAAACTTCTTATGGGAGGATACGAAACAAGAAATACCGAAGAGGATAAAACCATATTGGTAGCGCTGATCAATCGAGAGCAGCGTGAAGATAAGGTGGTTGAATATCTGGATGAGCTTGCCTTTTTAGCAAAAACCATGGGTTTAGACGTGGTAAAATCTTTTACTCAACGTATGGATAAGCCAGATGTACGGTCTTTTGTTGGAAAGGGAAAGCTTGAAGAGATTCAGACCTATATTAAGGCAGAAGAAGTTAAAGTGATCATTTTCGATGATGATCTTTCTCCTTCACAGCTTCGCAATCTGGAAAAGGAACTGAAAGTAAAGATTTACGATAGGAGTTTGTTGATCCTCGATATATTCTTGCTGCGAGCACAAACAGCCCAAGCCAAAACTCAAGTAGAACTTGCAAGATCTACCTATTTACTACCTCGATTGACAAGAATGTGGACTCACCTAGAGAGGCAAAGGGGAGGTACCAGTACACGTGGTGGAGCTGGGGAGAAGGAGATTGAAACCGACCGAAGAATGATTAGAAATCAGATTACGGTTTTAAAAGGTAAATTAGAGAAGATAGAGAAGCAGAATGCCGTACAACGTAAATCAAGACAAAACGTGGTTAGGGTTGCCTTGGTAGGTTACACTAATGTAGGCAAGTCTACTTTAATGAGGCTCTTGACAAAAGCAGATGTGCTGGCAGAGGATAAGTTATTCGCTACAGTTGATGCCACAGTTAGGAAAGTTGTATTAGATAGGATTCCGTTCCTACTTTCTGATACCGTAGGATTTATAAGAAAATTACCAACTCACTTAATTGAGTCGTTTAAGTCTACATTAGCCGAGGTAATTGAAGCTGATATTTTACTTCATGTTGTAGATGTGTCACATCCTTACTTTCATGATCAGATGTTGACCGTGGAGGAGACCTTAGCAGATCTAGGAGCATCGAACAAGCCTACTATCACAGTCTTTAACAAGATTGATCAAGTGAAGCCATTGGATCAAGACATGCTCGAAGAACTTGATTCAGCCCCTCCAACATTAGATGAGTTAAAGAAAACCTATCTTTCCAAAGGAGAAAAGCCCGCAGTTTTCATATCGGCAACTAATAAGGAAAATATGGACGAGTTTAGGCAAGTGCTGATGAAGAAGGTGAAGAAGCGCCATCTTCAGATTTTCCCAAATTATCTGCAGAATGAGCAGTACTATTAAAATTCAATAGATCATAATGTTCGAAGGAAGAGACTATCCAAAGTCACTAGACGAAGACCAATTTGATTCTTGGTTAGAAGAAGGTAGAGCAAATCCGATTAATTATGAATATATGCTTGTGATTTGGGATGAGTTTGAAGGAATATACAAAGCTGGTTATCTAGAGAATAGAAGTCAATTGAATGGTATTTCAATCTATGGTCAGGATATTGCTCAGGAGACTGTAATAGCCGTTTATGATCTTTATTCAGAAAGCCGATTAACCTTGTGATTGGCACGGTACTTTTGGGGTTTGGCACAAATCATCGTCTAATGACAGATCAGTAACTTGATAAAACTAGTACTTGAAAATAGATGGTGGCGTCTGGCGGAACGCCATTTCCACCAGCAGCACCATAGGCCATATTTGCTGGTACTTTGATGTAGCCACTATCGCCCACGTCAAAATATTTAAGACCAGCTAAGAATCCTTTGATTGAGTTTTCTCTTCTGAAGTTGATATTCAGTGGAACTCTGATTCTGTAGCTACTGTCAACCTCTTTTCCATTTTCGAGATAAGTTGCATAATGAACCATAATTCCTTCTCGTTCAGTAATTGGACTCGTGATAGCTAAATTGCCTTTGAGTTTATGGATACCAACTCCATTTAAATCAGTATCCCAGAAAAGTTCTTTGAACATTTTTCTTCTCAAGAGTTCTAATCCTTTCTCTGGTTGTTCGTCTCTTATAAGGTTGCCATCTTCGTCCCACTCTTTCATACGGGTCAGGAGTCCTCGATTGGTATAGATTTCTTCCTTTTGTTTAGTTCCATCTTCAAACCAATAAGTGTGTTTCCCTACTTTAGTACCTCCGACTAGTTTGCCTTTATATTTTTTAGCACCGCTCTCATAAGTTTCACTCATTTTCTGAGCACTTAGGTGATTCGGAACTATTATGTGCAATGAGAGTAGCAGTATGGAGCTCAATAGTAAACTTTTCATCACGGCACGCAATATCATAAACTTTGTATACCTTTGCGCTACCTCGAAGGTTTCATTTCGATTTGTTGGAATGAATTAAAAGGGAATCAGGTGTAATTCCTGAACAGTCCCAGCTGCTGTAATCCCATTTTTTGAGGCTTTTTGTGAAATGCCACTGATTCTTTTATGAGTCGGGAAGGTGCAAAAAGCCGGGAAAGTCAGAAGACCTGCCTTTGATTTTGAAAACTAAACCGCTTTCTGAGGAAAAGCCAATAGTATGAAAAGACTGAAGAAAAAAACCGTGAACCTAGGAGTAGGTATACTCTTTTGGTTCGCCATCGTATGGGTATTATCTGCTTGTTCAGATAACACGTCCAAAGCTTCAATTTCTGAAGCAGATTTATTCACGTTTACTAAAACGCAGGTTAACCACTCTATTGGTTTTGATATTATCTATCACGATCAATGGAAGGAGGTTTTGCTTTTTAGGCATTACAATGATCTTGTTGATACTGTAAGATATGCCTTACTGCCTTCGGGCTTAGATTCTCCTGAAGGGTTTGATTCGAATCACAGTATTCAAATTCCAGTCTCAAGAATCGCTTCTATGTCTACCACTCATTTAGGAATGTTTGAGTTCATCAATGCACAGGAAAATCTGAAGGCTATTGAGAATTCAAAGTATGTGAGTAGTCAAGAAATTAAGGAAAGAGTAAATCTCAACGAGATTGTAGAACTATCTCCTGCTGGAGAAATGAACCTTGAAGTTGCTATTGCTGCTGATTTGGATGTGCTTTTAGGAGTTGGTTATCCAAACTCTCCAAACGAAGCATATCAGAACCTTGAGAATTTAGGAGTACCTGTGTTGTTAAATGCCGATTGGCAAGAAAAAACATTGTTGGGTCGTGCGGAATGGGTTAAACTTTTAGCGGCATTGTTAAATAAAGAAGCTGAAGTAAATCCAACTTTTGAAGCGCTAGAAGAACGTTACACGGAGATATCGGAAATATTAGAAAGTGCCAAGGACAGTTCTCCAACGGTTATTACAGGTTTAGCACAAGGAGATGTTTGGTATGTGGCAGGCGGTAGAAGTTTTGCCTATTACTTGTTAGAACTGGCTGGCGTTAATTATCCTTGGGCTCAGGATGAAAGCACTGGCAGCGTACGATTAAGTTTCGAATCTGTTTATGAGCAAGGACTAAAAGCAGATTATTGGCTGGTACCAAGTGTGGCCAAAACGCTCCAAGAAATTACAGACGCTGATCCTAGGTATCAGGATTTCAAATCATTTAAAAAAGGCAAGATATTCAATATCTACGGTAGGTTTACACCCAACGGTGGTAATGATTTCTATGAGTCTGCGGTAATGAATCCAGATGTTGTGTTGAAGGATATTGGGAAAATATTCCATCCGGAATTGTTCTCAAAACATGAGTTAGTCTATTACAATCGACTCCAATAGCTTGACACCAGAACAATCCATATTGCCACAGTCAAGAACAAGATTGATTGTAACTCTCCTGTTAGCTTTAACAGTTCTGTTCTTTACAGATTTGATTTTGGGATCTGTTAATATTCCCATAGGTGCGGCATTTGAGATTCTTTTTTCATCTAGCCATGAAAACCAAGCATGGTATGCCATTATTCATAAAATAAGACTGCCAAGATCAATAACAGCGGTTTTGGTAGGTGGTGCATTATCTGTAGCGGGACTTCAAATGCAAACGCTTTTTAGAAATCCACTTGCAGGACCTTCAGTTCTGGGCATTACTGCTGGAGCAAGTTTAGGGGTTGCTGCGGTTATGTTGGTTACAGGTTCCGCATCTACGGCATTTGCTATAAAAGAAATGGGTTTAGGTGGGAGCTGGTTAATCGTGATTGCTTCTTCACTAGGTGCTGCTGCTGTCTTGTTTATTATTCTTCTTATCTCTTTTAAAATTCGGGATAACGTAGTAATGCTCATTGTCGGATTAATGATGGCGAACATCACGATTGCTGTAGTAAGTATTTGGCAATTCTTCAGTAGTCCGGAGCAAATTCAAGAGTATATACTTTGGACTTTCGGAAGTCTAGGGGGTACAACAAACGATCAACTACTGGTTTTAACGGTCATTGTAATTGCAGGGGTGGTACTCACCTTTCTCCTATCAAAATCCCTCAATACGCTGTTGTTGGGAGAAGCCTATGCTCAAAGTATGGGATTGAATGTCCTAAAAGCTAGGGTTGCCATAATTGGGGTAACGAGCATATTAGCCGGAGCTGTTACTGGCTTTTGTGGCCCAATTGGATTCGTTGGAATTGCAGTTCCTCATTTGGTTAGGAGCTTTTTAAACACATCAGATCATAGGGTATTGATTCCAAGTGCTGTGATTATGGGAGCTATTATTATGCTGCTTTGTGATATAATTTCTCAAGTACCTGGCAGTAATTCAGTATTACCTATTAATGCAATAACAGCGCTCATAGGTTCTCCTGTAGTCATATGGGTGATTGTTAAGCGAAGAAATTTAAAAGCATCGTTTTAATGGATAGTCTGAATACCATATTATCCGTTAAGAACTTGACCGTAGGGTATAAAAGTAAGACAGTTCTAAATGAATTGAATCTTACTTTATCCAAAGGAGAGGTAACAGCTTTACTTGGTCCGAATGGATCTGGAAAATCAACGCTGTTACGCACCATTTCATCAATCCAAGAACCAATTTCGGGCGGTGTTCTATTAGAAGAGAAAAGTCTAGAATCTATTTCTAGAAAAGAATTAGCCAAGCAATTAAGTCTGGTGCTTACCAATGCTGAAGCGCCAGGTAACCTTACAGTCTTTGCCTTAGTGGCCTTAGGGCGTTTTCCATACACCAGCTGGATGGGGCAGTTGAAAAAGGAGGACAATGAAATCATATATCGGGCATTAGATCAAACGGGTTTATTATCATTTGCCAATCGACATGTGGGAGAATTAAGTGATGGTGAGCGACAGAAGGTAATGATTGCCAGAGCCCTTGTACAAGACACACCTTTAATTTTTCTAGATGAGCCTACTACCCATTTAGATTCACCAAATAGGATAGAAGTCTTCCATCTATTGAGAACACTAGCTCATGACTTTGGGAAAACGATTTTAGTGACTACTCATGAAATTGACTTAGCATTGGCCTATGCAGATTCTCTATGGCTTATCGGCAAGGGTCAAAGAGTTCTTCAAGGACTACCTGAAGATTTAGTGCTTTCCACTGCTCTCGAAACAGCTTTCCATAAGGAGGAATTGGTCTTCGATTATACAAAAGGAGCATTCACCAAAGGTGAGAGATCCAGTTCGGTATCGGTAGAAATCTCAGGGGATGAAATACTCAAAAAATGGACTGAGAAGGCTTTGCTGAGAGCTTCGAAAATTAATTCAAAAATAGAAGTAGTGGTTACTGGTGAGGTCGGTAATCCGCTTTGGGATATTCCATCCCAGGATAAATCATTTAAAACAATTAAAGAACTAATAACACATTTGTTAAACCAAGAAAATGAGAAAAACTAAACTAACCTTAGTGCTAGCTATACTTTGCACGAGTATTCAAGCACAAATTATAAATGACACCACCGATTTAGGTGAGTTTGTTGTGTCGGGAACGCGTATTGCTACCCCAATTGAGCGATCTGGTAAATCCATATATAAAATTGATGCAGATCAGCTAGAAAGGTCTGCAGCATTTTCAGTGGCGGATTTGCTTAATCAAGTCCCTGCGGTTCAAGTAGATGGAAATTTCGGTACACCGGGAACCAACCTAGAATACTATGTAAGAGGAGCAAGAAGTAAATACACGCTTGTTTTAATAGATGGAGTTCCAATGAATGAGCCCACTGGAATCAGTCTATTCTATGACCTTAGATACCTCCCATTAAATCAGGTAGAAAGTATTGAGATTCTTAAAGGAGGATTAAGTAGTCTTTATGGTTCTAATGCGGCTGCAGGCGTTATTAGCATTAAGCTAAAGCAAAATGCCAAAGAAAAGGTCGCTGGAAACATAGGTCTTACATCTGGTTCTTTTGGTAGACTTGGTGTTAATGGTGCTGTATCGGGTACCAGCAATAGTTTAAACTATGGTCTTAATTTTAGTAGAGAGACCTTTGATGGTTTTTCAGCTGCTTTATCAACAGACCCAGCAGTTCAATTCGATGACGATGGTTTTGGAAGAACCAATCTTCTTTTTAAAGGTGGAATTAATACCAATAGCCCACTGGAATTAGACTTTGTTTTAGGTTATGATGAATTTATCGCGGATATAGATGCCTTTGCTTTTAATGATGAACTCAACGCGATTTCAGATAATCAACAGACAAGATTTGGGATTAATCCTAAGCTGAATCATGCCAATGGATATACGCAACTCAGGTTGAATTATGTTACGAACGAAAGAGTTTTCGAAACATCATTTCCATCAACTTTTGAAGGAGGTAACTTACAGATTGATTTGTATAATCAATTAGAAATTAATGAGTATGCCAAGGCCATTTTTGGGTTAAATCTTCAGAGGTTATCTGATAATTCAAATCCTGATCTAGAGTCTGACTTTACTATATTCGATCCTTATTTATCGGTGGTGCTGGATGCAGAGAGTGGAGCGAATTTTCATTTCGGATTACGTCTTAATACGCATAGTAATTATAGCAGTGAATTGCTCACTACCGTGAATCCTTCTTTCTTAATTAAAGTTGATGAAGAGACTTCCGTAAAAACTTATCTATCTATTTCTAATGCTTACAATACGCCTTCATTGTTTCAGTTGAACAGCCCATTTTTTGGCAATGCAGAACTCACGCCAGAGACGACTAACAATTATGAA
Source organism: Roseivirga sp. UBA6052 (assembly GCA_002427755.1). Lineage (GTDB taxonomy): Bacteria > Bacteroidota > Bacteroidia > Cytophagales > Cyclobacteriaceae > Roseivirga. The sequence continues at coordinate 392,715 of DIYO01000009.1, read as the reverse complement.
CTAGGAGCTAGTCTTTATGAAGGCAACAAGTTGACTTTGAACCTTGCTTGGTTCTTGAGAGACGAGAGCAACGCCATTGACTTTGTTTCTACCTTCGATGATCAAGGTAATTTTATAGGAGGTAACTATACCAATATAGCAGGGGTAAGAAGAGTTCAGGGAATAGAGGCCGATGCTTCATGGAGTCCGACTAATCAACTTTCTATTACAGCTAATTACTCGAAATTGGCTACAAACAACGATGCCGCATTCGCACGTATTCCAAAAGAGAAATATGGTTTAGGTGTTAGCTATAACTTAGAGAAGAGCTCGTCAATTGCATTAAATTATCTATATACAGGTGAAAGATTACCTTCTCCTTTTGATACTACATTATTGCCTGCATTCAGTGTAGTAGACCTCTCGATTCGCAAAACATTCCTAGACGAAAGATTGGCAGTGAGTGGTAGTTTAAATAATCTATTTGATGAGGAGTTTATCGCAGTTTCAGGTTTTACTACAATGGGAAGAAACTATAGTTTGAGCCTCGCTTACAACTTTTAATGAAAGATGAATAAGGCTTTTTTCAATTGGAGTGGTGGAAAGGACAGTGCATTGGCACTCTATCATGCACTCCAATTGAAGGACTTTCAAATCGATTCATTGTTCACCTCGATAAATGCTCATAACATGAGGATTTCTATGCACGGGGTTAAGTTGGATGTCTTAGAAAAACAGACAACTGCTATTGGACTTCCATTAAAAACGCTTGAACTACCGGGTGAAATCTCAATGGATGACTATAATGCTTTGATGTCAAATAAACTCTCTGAATTAAAGCGAGAAGGCATTTCGCATACATTCTTTGGAGACATTTTCTTAGAAGATCTTAAAAAGTATAGAGAGGAGCAATTGATGAATGTGGGGATGAAAGCCCACTTTCCAATTTGGAAAAGGGATACTTCTGAACTATTAAAAGAATTTTGGGCTCTGGGATTTAGAACCATAATAGTGGCTGCAGATGGTTCAAAATTGGATCAGACTTTTATAGGTCGAGAATTAGACGAGCAATGTGTGAGAGATTTTCCTTCCAATGTAGATCCGTGTGGAGAGAATGGTGAGTTTCACACTTTCGTTTTTGATGGTCCAATTTTTAAACACCCTATTTCGTTTATCAAAAAGGAAGTCGTCAAAAAATCATATAAACTGAGTAAAGACTCGAAGGAAGAGGTGATCTACTATTTCCAAGAATTAGACGTCAATTAGCCGACTAATTTGGCTTAAGGGCCACGCTCGAAGCAACTAATCAAAGTGATCAACAGTTCTACTGATGCTATGGAGATTAAAGGAGTTTTAAGAACAGCAATAGTAGTCTTTGCCATGCTACTTGTTGGTTGTGGTAGTCCAAATAGTTCATTTGCTAAAAGAACCGAGGTTATAGATCATTCGGGATGGACAACACTATTAAAAAGGCATGTACAAAAAGACGGATTGGTTGACTATAGAGGTTTTATCAAAGACCAAGCAGCTTTAAACGCCTACACGGATTTATTGAGTGATAATCCGCCTGCTGATTCATGGTCCGATTCAGATAAAATAGCGTATTGGATCAATGCATATAATGCATTTACAGTCAAACTCATCGTAGATAATTATCCAGTAAAAAGTATAAAGGACTTAAATCCTGCTCTTTCTATTCCTACCGTAAGAAGCATTTGGACCAAAGAGTGGTTTCAGATTGGGGGAGAAGATTTTAGTCTCGATCAGATTGAGCATAAGATCTTAAGAAAAGAGTTTAACGAACCAAGAATTCATTTTGCGGTGAACTGTGCTTCCATTTCATGTCCGGTTTTGAGGGCTGAGGCCTATATAGGAGATAAGCTTAATGAGCAGCTTACAGAACAAACCAGAATTTTCTTGGCAGATGAGACCCGAAACAAAATCGATTCAACATCAGTTATGGTGTCAAAGATCTTCTCATGGTTTGGTGGAGATTTTAAGAAAGATCAGTCATTGATAGAGTTCTTAAATAAATATGCTCCCAAGCAAATAGATGAAGATGCCAAGGTAAGATTCATGTCTTACGATTGGAATCTCAATGATATTGAATAGAAAGTAGAGTGTAAAAACGTTTCTAGGCCACTGTTTCAATCGGTGGCCTTTTTTGTTTTCGTTTTTATTATAATTGTAACCTCCAAATGAGGTCTGAATTCATGTTGAAACGCAAAGTTGGTCTTGCAGTAGTTTTGATATTGTCAATCGTGACAATTATGTCTATTTCTTCCCGGAAAGATATGGTGCCCGAACCAACTCTTGAACTCATTAATGAGATAAAGCCAATCTCTAGACTTACTAATGATAGATCCGACATAGCATCTTTAAAACCCATAGATTCTATGGTAAATAGGGTGGTCAAGAGTCTGCGTTTAGCAGGAGCGAGTGTGGCATTAGTGAAAGATGAAAAGCTCGTTTATGCAAAGGGTTTTGGCTACGCTGATAAAGATGAGAAGGAAGAAGTTCAGCCTTATCATTTGTTCAGAATTGGCTCAGTATCAAAACTCATTACGGCCATGGCCATTCTCAAGTTGGTAGATGAAGGAGAGATAAGTTTAGATGACTATGTATTTGGAGAGAAGGGCCTTTTGAAAGGAAAGAAATATACTGGAATCAAGAATAGAAACTTCTACCAAATTAAGGTGAAACACTTACTGAATCATACGAGTGGGTGGAGTTTGATTACTTACGGTGATCCTATGTTCATTCCTCATAAAATCCATAAAATGGATGATGTGAGCTACCCTATTGAATTCGATGATGTAATTCATTTTGTGATTACCAGACACTTACCTTATAAACCCGGAACACGTTTTAACTATTCTAATTTTGGTTACTGCTTATTAGGCAGAATTATAGAAGAAACAACAGGTGATGATTATGAAGAATGGGTTCAAGACGAAATTTTAGAGCCTAACGGTATAGAAAACATGAAGATTGCCGGAAGCTTTGAGGATGACAGAGCTAAGGACGAGGTAAAGTATTATGATTATAGCCCTGATAATGAGCAGCTCTCTTTTACAGGATCAGGAAAGATGATTTACAAGCCCTATGGAGCCGATGATATTGAGATGCTTGGTCCTGCAGGGGGATGGTTAGCATCAGCTTCTGATTTAATGCGGGTCTTGGTGCTAGTGGATGGCTATAGTAAACGTTATAAAGATATTCTGAGTGAAGATCTTATGAATAAAATGGTAAATGGCGTTGGGGGGATCAAAAGACCTTTAGGGTGGAGAAGTGTAAAGGGTGAGCATTGGTGGAGGACTGGAACCCTATCAGGAACAAGCGCTTTATTAACTCGTGACGTTAATGGCTATTCTTGGGTGATAGTCTCTAATACTACTCCAAGAAGAGGAAGTTTTCCTAGTACCAGCAGATGGGCAATTAGAGAAGGAATAAAGATGGTTAAATCTTGGCCTACCCACGACCTCTTTTCAGATTAGCCTAAAAAAGGAAAAGCCGATCTGACGACCGGCCTTTAACCAAAATTAACCCTAACTAAATTTTATTTTGAGATTTTGAAGTATTGCTGGTTTCCTAATTCGCTTAGGTAATCTGCTTTGTTCATTAATTTTCTTAATTCGCTGTCGTACTCAGGATTTCCTGAAGCAATTAATTCGTTGTTATCATCGTAGATATTCACTTCAATGGCTAGTTCTTCTTCAACTTCCATCATTACAGTTTCCTCTAGAGATAGCTCTTCCTCGAATAGCATTTGATCAATCTCAGCGATGATCTCTGCTTCCATTGTTGTCATGGCTAATTCGGCTTCTTTAGAGTTTGCCGTACCTGCTTGCAAGAGTGTTACTGCTGCTAGCATCAGTGCCAATCCAGCACTGATGTTTCTTACCCATGACCTGTTGTTATATTTTGTGTTAACCTTTGAGCTTTTCATTTTTTTGTTGTTTTGTCTAACCTGCCAATTATTATTCAATGCTTGTGCCAAAACATGTAACTAACTGAAAATCAATTAAATATATATTAATGAACGAAAACGTACAAGAAAAGGTGTACGATTATCGTACACCCTGTGGTTAGTTTTAGAACAGTTTTCACCGATGTTTTTATCGGTAAACGGATCGGTAAACGTTTTTCTGTCGATCCTGGTCCTAGACTTTATTCGTATCTCAGAGATTTTACTGGATTCATGGTTACAGCTTTAAAGGCTCTGTAACCAATTGATGCCAAAGCGATCACAGTGGTCAATACAAAAGCTGAGACAAAGACCATAACTCCTATTGAAGTTCTATAGGCAAATCCTTCTAACCATACATTAGCACCTAAGTATCCTAATGGAGCAGCAAGAATAGTAGCCAATAGGATAAACCATATGTACTTAGAAGAGAGTAAACTTAATAGGCTACTGGTATTGGCGCCTATTACTTTTCTTATCCCTAATTCCTTAGTCTTTTGCTGAACGATAAATGCGATCAGGCTATAAAGACCTAAGCTACCGATCAAGAGCGCCAGAATTGCCGTGAAGTTTATGAATTTAAATATCACCTTATCTAATTGATAATCTCTTTCTAACTGAGCTGTATATGATTCTACAAAAGGTGTATAATCTTCATTGTAATTCTTAGAGACATTCACAAAGTGATCATATGCTTCAGCATAGTAGCCATCCTTTACTTTCATAAAGCCCTGATTATACCCTTCATAATCTCCTTCAAAAACTGAAGGCTTAATATCGTCTTTAAGATTACTTGTATGGAAGTCTGAGAGTACTCCTACTATTATCGCTCTTCTATCATTAACTACTAGCCCTTGACCAATGGCATCATTAGCTGCTTTATATCCAAGTTTCTTTGACAATAGATCCGTAACTACTACTCTCTGAATAGTGTCTTTATAGTTGGCTTTTGTAAACCAATTACCTGCCACCAGTTCCAAGTTGAACATATCCTTGTAATCTATATCCACATGTTTATAATCACAGTCTACATCTTGCTCTGGAGACTCTCCTAGATTTCTAACAGAGGTATTCCACGCAAAGTTGGCATTTGGGCCTCCTGTACCATAAGAAACTTCTTCTATGTATGGGTTCTCTTTCAGTAAAGATTTGACTGTATTCAGCTCAGTTTCGTTCACCGCATAACGAGATTTCATAAAATCTCTGAACATGATAATGTCCTCAACTTCATAGCCTAGATCTTTATTCTGGATATATCTAAACTGTGCATTGAATACCAACACGATTATGATAAGTATCTGAGCAAACACAAATTGAGTTACCAGTAGACTATTCCTAACCATTGCCTTCCCACCCTTCACTTGAGTAAATTTTGATCTGATTACTTCAAGAGGCTTAAAATTCATGAGTAGTCCGGCAGGATACAATCCAGCTAATAGAGTAATGATGATCACCAAACCAACCGCGAATATGACTGACCAAAGTTCTACTCTTAAATCGATACTGATTACAGAAAGAACATTGTTTACCTCATATAGCAGGAATTCAGCCATCCAAAGAGAAAAGAATGCGGCTACTGAAGTTAGAATGCCCAACTCAAGAAAGAACTGTTTAGCTAGTTGACTTTTTGTACTACCCAGTACCTTTTTAATCCCCACTTCTTGGCTCTTTTTCAAAGCCTGCGCAGTAGAAAGATTTACAAAATTGATGGCACATGTAATTAGTATAATGAGAGCTATGATCGATAAGCCATATATGGTTTCCCCAGGAATACTATAGTTTACTCCATTACCATATCTATCATCCGTATGTATGTCTTTAACATTGCCTAATTCGAATGAAATGGTTTCGGCTGCCTCTTTGCCTAAATTGTCAACCACAATATCATTGAATTGAATAGCTAGTGCTTCTGGATTAACGTTTTCCGGTAGCATAACCCAAGTGGTTCCAATACTCATTGCAAACCAGCTATCTCTTACATAGAACTCCTGCACTTGTTTCATCATGTCCACATGGGCAATCATCTGATAAGGTAGATTAGTATTCTTCCTTGGGTCCTTTACTACTCCTTTAACTATACCAAGATCTCTTCGAGCGAAGTCTATCGTTTTTCCGATAGGATCCTCGTTACCAAAGAATTTTACAACTAGACTTTCGGTAAGAATTACAGCCTTAGGGTCATTGAATGCTTCTTCTTTATTTCCTCTCACCCACTCTTGATCGAACATTTTGAAGTAATGCTCATCTGCGAATAGAATTTCGTTTTGTACAAACTTATCCTCATTGATAAAGAGGTTGACTTCCATTGGTCCGAGTGTACGAGAGACAGCTTCGATTTGAGGGTAATCAGCTCTGAGTACTTTATGTAATGGTTCAGGTGTTTGACTTCCGTAGTCTTTACCCCAAGCTTGTTCTTGAATGAAGTTTACACGATAAACACGATCGGCATTGGAATGAAAATGATCAAAAGTATACTGGTACTTGATGATTGTGAAAATCACAACGCTGACCGTAATGCCAATGATTAGACTAAGTAGGTTGATGGCTGTGTTAGTTCGATTCCTTGAGAGGTTTCTGAACGTTGTTTTGAAGTATATTTTGATCATCTCTATTTAAGTTAAGTGGTTAATCGGAATTTTGTTCACAAGCGGTAGGTCAAGGCCTGTGCCATATTCATAAGTATCAGATAATCAGGTAAATAGATGAAGGTGTAAACTTTAGTGTTGTTTCTGTGTTTCATTACGGAACACATTTCTGTTTCAGGCAGGAACATTTTTTAATCTTACGCTATGAGGTCAAAAGAAAATGCACATATACTGATTGTCGATGATGATGAAGATATTCTCTTAACAGGAGAGGTTGTGCTCAAACAAAGGTTCACTAAAGTCTCTACAGCTGATCATCCGGAGAAAGGAGTACCACTACTTGAGAAAGGAGATATTGAGGTCCTCTTGCTCGATATGAATTATTCCCCGGGAGCCAACAGTGGAAAAGAAGGCCTAGAATGGATAGCCAAAATCCATCAGCAATTTCCAGAACTTCAAATCATAGTAATTACAGCATATGGTGAAGTAAACCTAGCAGTTGAAGCTATGAAAAGAGGGGCAATTGATTTTGTAACCAAACCTTGGGAATATGAAAAAATTCAAGTCTCTGTAGCTAATGCTTTGAAAATGGGTAGGTCGCAAAAAGAGATTACCCAACTGAAGGTTGAGAAGAAAGCCCTTAAAGAGAATTTACTGCCCAGACCCAAGCATTTGATTGCAGAATCAAAATCAATGCAGCAGGTGCTCAAGATGGCAAATAAGGTAGCTAAAACAGATGCCAATGTATTGCTCCTAGGCGAGAATGGAACGGGTAAGGGTATGATGGCTCGATTCATTCATGAGATGTCTAGTCGTAAAAGCGAAGTATTTCTTTCTGTAGATCTTGGTTCCATAACAGAATCTCTATTCGAATCAGAACTGTTTGGCCATAAAAAGGGTGCATTTACAGATGCCAAAGAAGATAGGGTTGGAAGGTTTGAAACTGCCAATGGTGGTACAATTTTCTTAGATGAGATCGGGAATTTATCTGCCAGTATGCAATCCAAGTTACTTACGGTACTTCAAAATCGTGAATTGACTAGGGTTGGAGAGAATAAGACAAGGAGCTTTGATGTGAGGGTAATTGCGGCTACAAATGCCGACATCAACCAGATGATCGAGAACGAAGAATTTCGTGAAGATTTATACTACAGGCTGAATACAATTGAGGTAGATCTCCCGCCATTGAGAGATAGGATAGGAGACATTGAACCAATGGTTGAATCATTCATTGCAAAGTTTTGCAAGAAATACCAACAGCAGGCACCAAGTCTGAGCCCCAATGCTCTAGACAAGCTTAAAAAGTATCCTTGGCCTGGTAATGTGAGGGAGTTAGAGCATGCAGTGGAAAGAGCTATTATTCTGAGCGATGGAAGTTCTCTTGAAGCTGAAGACTTCAACTTTAAGAAATCTTCAAAATCTTCAGCCCAAGTCCTTACTACAAATCTTGAAGAGCTGGAGAAAATGACCATTGAAAAAGTCATTACTGCTAACGAAGGAAATATGAGTAAGGTGGCCAAGGAACTCGGGATTGGCCGCACGACACTCTATCGAAAACTCGAAAAGTATGGTCTTCAGTAAGTTCAATATTCAGGTTATTGTAAGAATATTAGGTATAGGCCTTACAATGTTTGGAGGTACCTACTCTTATTTTGAGACTGACTTTGTGGTTTCACCTATAGGCTTTGGTGTACTAACAATAGCTCAATTGGCGGCTTTGTTTTGGTATATCAATCGCACAAGACAAGACCTACTTAAATTCTTCAAAAGTTTTGACTCTAGAGATTTTGCTAAAAACTACCATGAACAATATTGGGATGGTACAGCGGACGAATTGAAGCAGGCTTTCAACAGCGTATTGAAAACCTTTCGCCAATTGACCTTAGAAAGAGAAGAACAGTATCAGTACTTACAATTGGTTAATGAGCACGTATCTACTGGAATACTAAGTTTTGCAGAGGATGGAAAGATTGATTTATTCAATTCTTCAGCACAACAACTTTTGGGTATTCCTGTACTCCAGCGTTTTGAACAAATTAAAAATCATGACCAGTCACTTTATCAGCAGCTTAATGAAATAAAACTAGGGCAGAATATACTGTTGAAGCTTTCGAATAGTTCTAGCAAAGTGACAGCACGTTGTAGGCAGTTTGAATTATTGGATCGCTCGTTCAAACTCATTTCGCTTCAGGACATATCGGCCGAATTAGAAGAACAAGAATTAGATGCTTGGCAGAAATTGATTCGGGTACTGACTCATGAAATCATGAATTCCGTTACGCCAGTGGTTTCACTTACTACGGCTATTAAAACTATGCTTCAAAATGAAGAAGGAGAGCTGAGGGATTTAGCATTAGAAGATGAAGAACTGTCTGACATTTTTAAAAGTGTAACGGCTATTGAGAAGAGAGGGCAGGGCCTGATGGATTTTGTGAAAGCCTATCGCGACTACACGAAACCTCCTGTACCTGAGATACAAAAAGTTAATGTATTCAGTTTGCTGAACGATTCGCTTCAGCTATCGAAACCTTATTTGAAGGAGATAAAAGTTGAATTGAACTCCTTAATACCTGAAGATGAATTCATAAATGTTGACGAAAAACTTATTAGCCAAGTGCTGATTAATATTCTGAAAAATGCGGGTGAAGCTTTGTCAGGACAAGAAGATCCAACCATTGCTATTCAGTATGAGAAAACAGACAGTAGATGTGTGATTAGTATAAAGGATAATGGTCCAGGAATACCTGAAGAAGAGTTAAATGAGATCTTCGTGCCATTCTTTACCACCAAGAAACAGGGAAGTGGTATTGGCTTGAGTTTGTCAAAGCAAATCATGAAAGCACATGGAGGGAATATTTTGGTCGATTCCTCACCAGATAATCATACCATATTTAAGCTAGAACTGCCTATAACATCTCATTAGCCAAGTTGGCCAATTCAGATCGTTCCCCTTTCTCTAGCGTAATGTGCGCATAGAGCGGATGATCTTTTACACGATCGATCAAGTAGGAAAGTCCGTTCGACTGCGAATCCAGATAAGGTGTGTCAATTTGGTGCACATCTCCTGTAAAAACAATCTTAGTGTTTTCTCCAGCCCGGGTAATGATCGTTTTGATCTCATGAGGCGTTAGGTTCTGCGCCTCATCAACAATAAAGAAAATGTTAGATAAACTTCTACCTCTGATGTACGCTAATGGGGTGATCAAAAGCTTCTCTTTATTTACCATTTCAGTAATGGCCTTAAACTCTTTATCGGTCTCTTTATACTGATTTTGGATGAACTTCAGGTTATCCCAAAGCGGTTCCATGTAAGGATTCAATTTCGATTTAATATCACCCGGTAAATAACCAATGTCTTTATTACTTAAAGGCACTATAGGTCTCGCGAGATAGATTTGCTTGAACATGCGTCTCTGTTCTAAAGCACCTGCCAACGTCAAAAGAGTTTTACCTGTACCGGCAACTCCTTGTATGGTTACCAGCTTCACCTCAGGATTCATAATGGCATGAATAGCAAAAGTCTGTTCTGCATTTCTAGGTTTTACTCCAGAAACAGGACGTTTGTCCACTTTCTGAATGGCTTGATCTATCGAATTGTAATAGGTCAATACAGAGTTTTTATCACTCTTTAATATAAAGTATTGGTTAGGAAGTGCCTTCTTTCTTTTCAGAACTTCTTTTGGTTCAAGCGTTCCATCTTCGTAAAGGTGATTGATCAATTCAGAATCAACTTTTTCTATTTCAATCTTCCCTTTTCTTAGCGCTTCTACATTTTTGATTTTACCCGTTTCGTAATCTTCTGCCGGAAGCCCCATGGATTTGGCCTTCATTCTAAGATTAATGTCTTTCGAAACAAGAATCACATTGCGTTTAGGGTTCTCATCTTTGAGTCTGAGCGCTGCATTTAAAATCCTGTGGTCGTTCTTTCTTTCACCAAAAACCTTATTAGCATCGTATTCATGATCTCCCGTACCGGCCTCCATCACAACTTTAAAACTCCCACGAGTTGAACCATTAAGCGGAATCCAATCTTGCAGAGATTTGTCTTTGGCAAGTTTATCTAAGAGTCGTGTAAACTCACGCGCCTCGTAGTTCTTAGTATCATTACCTTTTTTGAATTGATCTAACTCTTCCAACACGGTAATAGGAATCCCTACATCGTGCTCATCGAAGTTCATAATAGAGTTGTGTTCAAAAATGATTACGGAAGTGTCAAGTACAAAGATCTTTCGGTCAGTCTTCTTAGCTCGCGGCATAGATATTCGTCAAATAAAAAGTAGAACGTTGAGTATAAGTTAGTAATTATTCGATTTAAACAAACCTAGCTCAGAGGCATTCTCACGAATAAATCTTGAATAATTTTTAGGCCTCTGAATTTCAGAAAGTAAGCTTTTTCCATATCCCTCTAAGAACCAATGAGGAGGCTAAGGCAATTGCAAGTAATCCTAGACCTAAGCCCAAATTTCCGTAGATGATTTGGCCTACGGAGAACAGCGCACTATAGACGATAACGATACCCAAAAACATAGCGAGTATGTCTACACTTGGTCTTCCAACCCCATCTTCTAAGGTAATATTATTGTCATCGGCTATTTGTTTGTAGCCATTCCATCCCTTCCCATAGGGTTTCACAAGGTTGAAGAAATCAGCGAGAGTTTTGGCATCAGTAGGTTTTGTAAGAAGTGTTACCAATACCCAAGAAACTGTTGTAATACCTACGGACAACAGAAGCTTATTATCTACAGAAATGCTGGTTAAAGTCTCTGGGCCAATATTTTCGGTAAATAGCAATGCTAGAATAAATGAAATTACCATTCCGGTGATTTCAGAATAGGCACTAATGCGCCACCAGAACCAGCGCAGAATAAATATGGATCCTGTACCTGCCCCTATCGATAACAGTATTTGAAAAGCTTGGTAGGCATTCGTTAATACTAAGGCGAATAAACCGGCCAGAACCATCAAAACTACTGTGGAAATTCGACCTACATTCACAAGCTCTTTCTCGCTAGCATCTGGCTTAATAAACCTTTGATAGAAGTCGAAGGCAACATAAGAAGATCCCCAATTAAGATGTGTCGAAATGGTAGACATGAATGCGGCAATCAGTGAAGCAATTACGATTCCAAGGAGTCCTTTAGGAAGAGTCAAGAGCATAGCAGAATAGCCTAAATCATTTCCCAGTTTATCTGCAGATATGTTAGGGAATGCAGCTTGGATAGATGCAAGATCAGGATAGATTACAATAGATGCCAAAGCAATCAAAATCCATGGCCATGGTCTTAAGGCATAATGCGTAATGTTGAATAGGAATGTAGCTGATATAGCATTTTTTTCGTCTTTAGCAGATAACATGCGTTGCGCTATATAACCTCCGCCACCCGGCTCCGCACCAGGATACCAAACACTCCACCACTGCACGGCAATAGGAATTACCAAGAGTGATACAAAGAGTTCTCGATTATTGAAGTCCGGTATAAGATCAAGTTTACTAGAGACTTCTGGTCTTTCCAGTAAGGCAGTTAACCCGCCAACTTCAGGCAAGTTTACTATGTATATGGCTGCAGCAACTGATCCTACCATGGCCACAATAAACTGGAGAAAATCAGTTAAGATTACTCCTCTTAAACCACCTAACGAACTATATGCTACCGTAATAATGCTGGCATAGACTACGGTCTTCCAAGGCTCTAGCCCGAACATCACTTCACCAATTTTTATGGCCGCCAGTGATACCGAGGCCATGATCATCACATTAAAGAAAACTCCCAGATAAATAGCTCTAAAACCTCTTAGAAAGGCCGCTTCTTTTCCGCTATATCTTTTCTCATAGAATTCAAGATCGGTAACCACTCCAGACTTCCTCCAAAGCTTAGCATAAACAAAAACAGTAAGCATTCCAGTGATTAAAAATGCCCACCAGACCCAGTTACCAGCCACTCCATTTTGTCTCACGATATCAGTTACAAGATTGGGGGTATCTGCTGAAAAAGTAGTGGCCACCATAGAAACTCCTAAGAGCCACCAAGGCATATTTCTACCTGACAAAAAGAACTCTTTAGAACTAGAACCGGCCTTTCTAGAAACCGTTAAACCTATAAAGAGAAAAGCAGCAAAAAATAGAATAATTATAGTCCAGTCGAGCGTGGATAGGTTCATATTTAATGATTAGTTAAATTGGGTTATCGATAGTTTTTCTTGAACTTCGACTGAACAAGATAGAAACATTTTTTTAGAGGAAATTATGGATTTAACACTAGTAGTACTTGCAGCCGGAATGGGAAGTCGTTACGGTGGAAACAAACAATTAGACGGTATCGGACCTAATGGCGAAATTATTATGGACTATTCAATTCATGATGCCATTAATGCCGGTTTTACTAAAGTGGTTTTTATCATTAGAACCGACCTTAAAGAAGCTTTCGAAGCGCATTATAAAGACCGTTTTAATGGTAAGATTGAAATGGCCTATGCCTATCAAAACGAATACACAGAACATACTGCAGATTTTGAGGCCGGCCGTAAAAAGCCTTGGGGTACTACCCATGCCATTCTTTCAGCAAAAGAGCACATCAACGGGCCGTTTATTGTGATTAATGCAGATGACTACTATGGGCAAGAGTCTTTTGCAGAATGTGTTGAAGCCATGAAGAATTTGAAGGACAATGAACACCTGATTATGGGATATGAATTGGTGAATACCCTTTCAGATCATGGCACCGTGAATCGGGGTGTTTGTCAGGTAGATGGAGACATGCATCTGACAGGTATCAAAGAGACATTGGCCATTGGTAAAGACGGAGATAAAATTCATTACACTGAGGATGGTGTTGAGCACACTTTAAGTCCTGACACTTATGTTTCAATGAATTTTTGGGGATTCCCTGCTTCAGTACTTCCTGAGTTTGAGGCCAAATTCGTGGACTTTGTAAAAGACAATTCAGATGATCCTAAGGCAGAGTGCTTTATTCCGGTAGAAGTAGACAACTTAATGAAAGAAGGAAAAGCGCAAGTAAAGGTTGTTCCTACCTCAGCCTCATGGTTAGGAGTTACCTATCAAGAAGATAAACCTCATGTGGTAAATGGCATCAATCAAATGGTTGCCGATGGTGTTTATCCAGAAGAAGTTAAATAATGCAAGAAACCGAATCGGTTTTAAGAGCATATGGAATCAAAGGAGCAATCGATGAGGTTGCTCTTTTTGGTTATGGTCACATTAACGACTCGTTTAAAGTTAGAGTTGATGATCAGGTGCTGCTCTTACAAAAAGTAAACGCTTCGATTTTCAAGCTGAAAGATGTACTAGAGAATAATTTCTCTCAACTGCTTAGATTGAACAGTAACCTATTCCCAAAATATTGGAAGGCTAATGGTAATTTTCACTTAGAGCATAATAGTGCACTGTGGAGGTTGTCAAGTTTTATTGAAAACAGCTATTCTCCTGTTCACCCAAGTTTCGATGAGACTCTTGAAGCTGTAAGAGGATATGGAAAGTTTATGTTCTTGAATAGCCAGCTAGATGTTTTTGAATTCAATGAGACTATTCCCAATTTTCATAGTTTGGAAAATCGACTCGATGCGTTCGAACAAGTCGTTAGGTTAGATTTGAATGAAAGACTTACACTTGTGACCCAAGAGGTAGATACGGTAAGAAGCTTTCAATGGATAGAGGAGCAGTTTAAAAGATACAAGGCACTCAATTTACCAGTTAGAGTTTGTCATAATGATACCAAGTCCACCAATGTACTTTTGGACTCTAAAATGAAGAAGTTGTTAAAGGTGGTTGACTTGGACACCGTAGGTCCGGGATATGCATTTTTCGATTTTGGTGATATGATGAGATCGATGCTGGCTAGTCATCCTGAGAACGAACCTGATATTGATAATTTGTCCATTTTAGAAGACAGGTATGAGCATATGTTGGAAGAATACACAAGTGGACTTCAAGGCATACTGACTGAAGACGAGATGAAGTCATTGGGATTTGGTGGATTATATATGACCTACCTGATGGCGATTAGATTCTTAACGGATTATTTAAAGGGAGATATCTATTATAGAATAGCATATCCGGAAGAGAATTTGGTTAGGGCGAGAAACCAATTGAAACTTCTAGAGCTAATGAAAGGAGTATTACATCTATGAAAAACGCAGCTTATTGGATAGAAAAGTTGAACCTTCAAGCACATCCTGAAGGAGGTTATTTCTCAGAAAACTATAGGTCTATAGAATCTATTGAAGCTGAAGGACTACCGGATAGATATCGCTCTTCTCGGCAAATGGGAACATCCATTTATTTTTTACTAACACCAGAAAGCGTATCTAATTTTCATAGACTAAAATCAGACGAGATTTGGCATTATCACCAAGGGGGATCGGCCATTATTCACATGATAGATTCTGACGGAAAATTGGTATCAAAACGGATCGGTTGTGATTTGGACTCAGATGATTCATTGCAAGTTTTGATTCCTCATGGAACTTGGTTTGCAGCTGAGGTACTCACAGAAGATTTTATACTTGTGGGCTGTACGGTTTCTCCCGGATTTGAATTTGAAGATTTTGAATTAGCCGATCAGCAAGCCTTGTCATCCGCTTATCCACAACATCAAACCTTGATTGAAAGATTTACGAGTAATGGTTAAGCCCAAGGGCAAAACCAAAACTTATGCTTTTAACAACAACCAATACAATTGAAGGCCATATAATTACGGATTATCATGGTGTAATCACTGGGGAAGCCATTATCGGTGCTAACCTTTTCAAAGACATTTTTGCTAGCATTACTGATTTAGTAGGGGGCCGTTCTGGTTCTTACGAAAGAGTATTGCGTGAGGCAAAAGAGCAGGCCATGCAAGAGCTAGAACATTATGCTAGAAACTTGGGGGCCAATGCCGTGATCGGCATCGATTTGGATTATGAAACCATCGGACAGAGTAGCAGTATGCTGATGGTTACCGCTAGCGGTACAGCTGTTACTTACCAAAAGTAAGCCCTAAAGGTTGATAAGGTAATTAGGGTTTTCTATCCCATGAAAAAGCCCCTCATTGAGGGGCTTTTATTATTTCATTTTGTTTGGCGGTATATATTTGAATCGTTGACCACCGACTGAAGCTTCATACATCAATCCGCCTTTGGCCATGGTAAATACGGCCACACCATCCGCATATTTGGCATCTGCAGAAATTCCTGACTTTAAAGCTACGGCCGAAGCTTGAGCTGCAAATTGAAACTCGTTTTGGACAAAGCGTTTATAAGCGTCTTCATTTTCAAAGAAGATTACTTCGCTGTATGCCTGACCACCAAATTGAAAACCTACAGAGACTTGAGTCATATTTACGCCTCCTGCAACGGCACCTCCTTTATACACTACTCCTTTACCAGCAGCACCTCCTATACCTATTGCACCTTTACCAATAGAAGGAAAAATGGCGTAGCCATAGGCTGTATTAAAGAAGTTATTCATTCCTCTGTCTACCTTTAAAAATTCCGCTTTGGTTTGAGCAGCTCTTTCAGGGTCGTGTTTTTTTCGTTTACCTTTTTGTGCTTCAGCATTAAAACTGATCATCACTAAAGCGATCAATGCGCCAATTCTAAAAATCTTGTTCATCGTTTATTTCTTTCAAATAATATTTATCGCCTTCAGCAGCCGGTTCAATGTCTAGCACACTCGCCAACACTAGTTTAACTAATGTCTTTGAGGCGTAGAATTTTTTAATCTTAGCGTGTTCGGAAAAGCTTTTTAGAGTAGCGTGACCGTTTTCTTCGATCAGTTCCATTAATGCCTTTTCTTTTTCGCCATACTCAAAGCGCTCGTTTCTTGTTTTACTGCTACGCTTTAAGATTTCTCTCATCTCCTTGCTTGCCTGTAAGCTTTCGTCATTACTTCTTACAAACGCAGTACCAAATCGAGTATTGGCATCTTCTTTAACAAAATGTGGCTTTTTTGAACTCTCGGGAATGTCGAAGACTGCTATCCCTTTCTTCTCATTTATTTTAATGATCTCAACTGAGTATTTCACCTGCGGTCTGGTGAGTTCGGCTATCGCTTTTTCTACAATAAAAGCTTCTCCATCAATAGATCTAGTTCCAGATGGAGATCCATCGTCATCTACTCCGATCAGTAACTGTCCACCATCAGTATTAGCAAAGGCTACCACCTCTTTCATAATCTTGTCAGGATGGTTGGCCTTTTTCTTAAACTCAAGAAAATGCCCTTCACCTTGTTTAGCCAATATTTGGACTTCATTCAAATCCATTTTGCGAAGTTAAGATCAGATAAATGATAACTCTAAATCAACTGAATTAATATTGGTTAACCAGAGTAAATGAAAAGGAGCTTTTTAAGTTAAATGTTTATAATGGCGTTCAGGTTTTTTTGTTTTGTCAGGTTCAGATACTTTCAATCACCATCTTATACCGTTTATTTATAAATCAATACTTCAGCCCTTCTTGCATCGTCATCTTCTTACATGAAAAGATTTTTGCTCTTCCTACTGATCCCACTTCAACTGTTAGTACAGTCTTGCAGTGACAATCAACCCAAGTCGGCTCAATTAACAATTTCCAAGGAACCAGGAATATCGGATGTTGAATTCTGGATCTATACTTCTGATTATTTGGTGGAAGGATATCCAGATTATACGCTTAAGCTGAACTCTACTGATTCTATTCAAACACTGTCATTCCCCTTGAATGAGCATCGGATCATCAATATTCAATCCGGTTTTGGAATATCTGATAATGCTAATTTCCTAAAGCATTTTGTGGTACAACCCGGAGGAGAGCTAAGAATTGATCTGAAAAGAGGTAATGACGGCTATGTGAAATTGAATACTTCAGGGACTTCCAGCTCCATTCAGCATGTTCTCGATAAGTATGATTCTTTGGATGATGTTTATCTCAATGAGCGTAAAACAACTATGACAGACCAAGATTGGGAATGGATTGATACAAGACTGAATGGTATGGAAGATCAAAAGAGGGCTTGGATTAGTAACGATTTTTCGAATGAAGCCATTGAACTTTTGGAGTGGGAAATTTATGGTAATAGAATAGAATTGCTAGATGCTTTGACTATTGCCACAATATCAGAAGAGGCTCAAGAAATTGTTAATAAAAAGAAAGCACAGCTTTATTCCGAGTTAATGAGAATAGATAATAGAGCTTTGGCTTCTAGCGCTGTTAAGAAATCTATAAACGACTATGTCGGTTCCGTGGGTTTTGAATATTATGGATATACGGGGGAAGATTTTATGGCTGATCCTGACGAAACGGCTAAATCGCTATTTGAAAAGGTAATAGAAGACGGAACAATTAAAGATGAGTTTAAAGATCTTATGCTAACTAACTACCTCATGTTGATGTCTCAACTCGTGAGTGTAGATATGTTACTTGGGTTAAAGAATAATCATGAGTTTTCAGCTTCAGCCACCTCAACGCTAGCTAAAATCTTCAAGGACTATGATCATTTAGCTCCCGGTAAAGAGTCACCTGATTTTTCATTTACAGATATTGATGGTAATCAAAAGAGTTTAGCTGATTACAAAGGCAAAGTAATTTACATTGATTTTTGGGCTACCTGGTGCGGACCTTGTATTGAAGAATTCAAATTTTACCCTGAACTCTATGAAAGACTTGGAGGGGCTCAAGATGTTGTTTTCTTAATGGCTTCTGTAGATCAACCCAGCCAATCTGAAAGATGGGCTAAGGCCGTGAAGAGATATGGCCTAGAAAATTTCACCAATACTTTATTGGAGAATGCGCTGGAATCAGATATGCCGAAGGCTTTTAATGTAACAGGAATTCCTAGATATGTATTGATTGATCTGGAAGGTAAAATCGTAAGCGCTCAAGCATATCGTCCATCATCTGGAGATCTTGTCTATGAACAGATACAACAATTGAGAAGTGTTCCTCTTGAAATGGCCAAATAATGAAAGCCTATTCTTGAGAGGCCTCCTTTTATACACATGGAATGAGATATTAAAAAAGGCTCCTACTGAATTTCAGTAGGAGCCTTTTTGTTACTCTAAGTCATCCTCTGAAATATCATCCAAATCTGGCATTGAGAACATACTGCTCAACAGATCTTTAAATCGAGTTCCCGTGTCCAATGCAGATTTGCTCAATTTGCTGTATTCTGCTAGTCCATGCAGTAAGAACTCCATCAAGAAGTACTGCTCGTGTTTAGACGCATTTGGGAAATGTTTCTTCACCATATCTGCAAGACCTGGCACAGCATCAAGTGCTTTTTCATAGTCTTTGGAAGATAGATCGTTCAATAGATCGATGGTATAACCTTCACCAAACCATTGAGTAATTACCTGATAAGGGTTAGGCGTATTGTCTTTCTTCTTATCATCTGGTTTTGGGAAGTAATCGGTGAACATGGTTCTAATAGCTTTACCTACAAGAGAGTGCGCCACAATTCCGGCTCCCTCTTGTTCACCTTCATAAACCAATTCAACTTTTCCTGTAATTGCAGGGATGACACCCACAAAATCAGAAACACGAATGTAAGTCTGTTTTTCACCATTCATCAACGCTCTTCTTTCTGCAGCGCTTGCTAAGTTTTCGTAGGCTGAAATTGTCAAACGTGCTGATACACCACTTTTCTCATCAACATATTCACTGTCTCGCGCTTCAATGGCTACTTGCTCAATTAAATCTTGAGCGATTTCGTTGATCACTACTAGCTCTTTCTGAGGCTCTTTTATGTCAGCTTCTTGAGTCGTAATCTGCTTACCAATATCTCTCGTTTTTGGATAATGAGTAATGATCTGACTATCGATTCTATCTTTTAATGGGGTAACAATGCTTCCCCTGTTGGTATAATCTTCAGGGTTTGCTGTAAATACAAATTGAATATCTAAAGGGAGTCTTAGCTTAAAGCCTCTGATCTGAATATCTCCTTCTTGTAGAATGTTAAATAGGGCTACTTGGATTCTCGCTTGCAGATCCGGCAATTCATTAATTACGAAAATACTTCTGTGAGACCTTGGTACAAGGCCGTAGTGTATCACGCGCTCATCACTGTAGGGTAGCTTTAGACTGGCCGCTTTAATTGGGTCAACATCTCCTATTAAATCTGCAATTGAAACATCGGGTGTAGCCAGTTTTTCAGCATATCTGCCAGACCTGTGTAGCCAAGTAATCTCAGTCTCATCTCCATGATGCGCTACTTGCTCCTGACCAAAACGCGTGATCGGATTCAAGGGATCGTCATTTAAATCTGAGCCTTTAATTACAGGGATGTATTCGTCTAAAAGCTCAGTCATTTGTCGAGCAATTCTAGTCTTCGCCTGCCCTCTTAGACCCAACAAATTCATATTGTGCTTAGAAAGAATAGCTCTTTCAATATCAGGGATCACGGTATCTTCGTATCCCCAAATACCTTCGAAAGTAGGTTCTTTCTTACTTAGTTTATCAACTAGGTTGTCCCTCAGTTCATCTTTAACCGACTTGCTTATATAGCCAGCAGCCTTTAGCTCCTTAATGTTGTGAATCTTAAGGAGTTGTTCAGAGGTTAAGTCTTTATAGTTCATTAGAATCTTTTTCTTCTGTTGCGTTTGTAATCTTCAAATATCAGATGGCCAAGCCCTTTTAAGCTGCTGTAGTATGCATTTCCGTTATTCGCTGTTGTAAATTCCTGTACAAACTGCTTCAAATAGGGATCTGAGGCGATCATGAAGGTGGTAACAGGAATATTCAATCTTCTACATTGGGTAGCCAAATTGAGTGTCTTATTTAAAATCTTAGGGTCTAGACCAAAGGCATTTTTATAATACTTAATGCCAACTTTCATGCATGTTGGTTTACCATCGGTAATCATGAAAATTTGCTTATTGGCATTCTTTCTTCTTCTCAGAATATCCATAGCCAATTCTAAACCGGCTATTGTATTGGTGTGATATGGCCCTACTTGCAAGAATGGCAAGTCTTTGATTTCTATCTGCCAAGCATCGTTACCAAATACAATAACATCTAGTGTGTCTTTAGGGTATTTAGTAGTAATCAATTCGGCTAGGGCCATAGCTACCTTCTTGGCAGGCGTAATTCGATCTTCTCCGTACAAAATCATTGAATGGGAGATATCGATCATGAGAACCGTTGAGGTTTGTGTTTTGTATTCAGTTTCCACAACCTCCAAATCGTCCTCTGTCATCATGAAGTCCCCAAACCCGTGGTTGATTTGTGCATTTCTGATAGAATCCGTCATGGCAATTTGACTCAGAGAATCTCCAAATTCAAATGGCCTTCTGTCAGTCCCCATTTCATCACCAGTGCCCGTATGACTCGTCTTATGTTGCCCTTTTCCAGATTTCTTCAGCTTGCCAAAGATCTCTTCAAGTGCAGACTTTCTTATTTCTTGACCTGTTTTTCCAGTTACCTGAAATTGCCCATCAGGGTTATTTTCATCGATGTATCCTTTTTCTTTTAGCTCATCGATAAAATCTCCAATACCATAGCCATCATTGGTAATGTTGTACTGCTGATCTAGGTTGGTTAGCCAAGACAAAGCCTCAGAGACATCGCCTCCTGTAATGCTTACCAATTGTAAGAACAGATCTAGTAAATTTTGAAAATCAGATTCTCCCTGAGCTTTTTGAGGGACAAACTTGGAAAAACGGTATCCTTTCATGGGTGATTAGTCAACGCGAATTGGAAGAAATTGGTTTAATGAAATTGGTTAGTCTTTTAATTTCATCATTTAAAGCCATGAACTTCAAAGCTTAGTTGAATGAAGAAAGTCTGAATTTTTGGCTTCTTTCAATTTAGACTGATGAAAAATAATATTTATAGATAAGCTTTAATTAGTATCTTAACCGTGCTGTGAAGAAGTATTCGATAAAGGAGTTAGAAAAATTTTCAGGGATCAAAGCACATACGATTCGTATTTGGGAACAGCGTTATCAACTACTCACCCCTGAAAGAACAGAGACTAATATTCGCTATTACAGCGAAGAGCAGTTGAAGTATTTATTGAATGTTTCTTTACTGATCGAAAATGGTTATCGAATCTCTCAAATTTGTAATTTTTCGGAAGAGGAATTCAATCAGAAGCTCATTGATGTAATCAACCATCAAGCTACGGACAAAGAGGACCAACAACTCAATGCTACTATCAATGAGATGGTTTTGGCCATGTTGGATTTAGATGAAAAGCGTTTCGACAAAATCATAACTTCTGGCTTGTTACAAAGACCATTTGAGCAAATGCTGATAAAAGTGGTTTTTCCTTTTCTGAAAAGAATTGGTGTAATGTGGCGAACAGGTGAGGTTTCAACTGCACAAGAGCATTTCATTTACCAATTAATCAGGCAAAAGGTAATTGTGGCCATTGATGGTCTTATGTCTCCGGCTGAAGATTCTGAGAAGTATCTGCTCTTTTTGCCCAAATCAGAATTTAATGATCTTATTATACTGCTGTTTACTTACATCTTAAAGAACAGAGGAAAGCAATGTATTTATTTAGGAGTTGACATACCGTTTAAAGACCTGAAACAAGTAACCGCTATTACTCAGCCTGATGTGCTTTTTACTTTTATAAAAGCTCCGGCTTCAAAAATCGATACCCAAGCTTACATCTATGAGCTAGCAGAGACCTTCGATCATAAAGAGATTCTAATCTCCGGAAATCCATATTTTATGGACGAATTAGATTACCCAAATAATGTATTATTAATTCCTGGTTTAGAGGATTTAGTGACGATTTTTGAAGGGTAACGCAAAGTTCAAGTACTCTATTTTCATTATATTCATTGAACCATTTTTTAATCTTGAAGCATCTACTATTCATATTTCTTCTCTTAATATTCTGTCTATCGTGTGATAAGAATCAGCAAGAAGAGTTGATCATTGGTACTTGGTATAATGAATCAATGATGGTAGAACTTGACGCCAAAAGTGGCAGGATAGATTCTATTTTTAGTGTGCCGGCTGGTGAATGGGAAGCGATTCTAAACATTAAGCCTATTGAAACCAATTATTCTAGAGAGGGAACCTACTCTTCTGATTACATCAGTCTTGAGGGAGAGAAATTACAGACCGCCAATGGTAATTGGAAGCTGAAAGGCGATACACTTTACCTGACAGAAGATAATAAAACAACTGCCTATCATTTCAGATGGATTGAGGGGAAAGCAATTTTTAGAGCGTTTCTTGATTGGGATAATGATGGGATGACTGATGACCTGTACACCGGCATTCAGATCAAGAAATAGAGACATTTAACTAAATCATATAACTATGGATTTTTCGGCTATTAATTGGTTAGCGGTTGTGGTTTCTGCAATTGCATTTTTTGTTTTAGGCGGGCTTTGGTACGGGCCTTTGTTTGGTAAGAAATGGCAAAGTGCCGTTGGTTTATCTGATGAGGAGATGAAACAAGCCAATATGGGGAAGCTCTTTGGCAGTGCATTTGTCTTTGCGTTGATTATATCGGCAGGGATGGCCATGTTTTTCTTTGGTATGCCACCTAAACCAGGTTGCGAAGTGGAGATGACTGTCGCGAATGGCGCAATGTATGGAGGAATGACGGGTATATTCTTTCTTTTTCCTTCAATAGGAATGAATTACCTCTTTGCTCGTAAATCAAGCAGTCTTATCGCTATTGATTCGCTATATCATATTCTAGCTTATGTTGTTGTTGGGGTAATTTTGGCGGCTTGGCAATAGAGTTAAGGTTGGTCAAAAAGCGGTAATTGAAGCTATAATTGCCTTGAATTTGAACCTTTTCAGTGACTAAAAGAGTTTGTAGGGGTAGGGAAGACGAACAAACGTGGTATTTAGAATTAAAAGACCATGAATTTAAAACACTTAGGAAGGGTAATTACATCTCCTTCAAACTACCGCAAAGGTTTTCAATTAGCACAAGTTGAATACGAACGTTTCTTAGAGATTCAAAATAGACTGAATCAAATCAAGGCATTCCAACAATTGAAAAATGGAGAACTCTTTTTAGAGACTATTAACCTCAATAGTCAACCGGAGAATTCAGACCACTATTCGTAAAGCTGGACTCAACTATTTTGTGAGGGATTATATTAGGCTCTGTCCATTTGGGGGCTTGGAAATTATGTTTCTGTGCAGATGCTTCTTGCACCTCTTGTCTTGTTGGATGATGTGGAGAAACAAGGTTTTTAATGATTTGAGAACCTTCTTCTCTCGGCCACTCAGCAACATATTTTTCAACTATTCTTAAGATCTCACTTCTGTGTATGTAATTGACAGGTGTGTCTTTCCCTGCGGTTTCTCTGCCGCTAAACCATTTGCCAGGTACCCTAGTGCCTCCCATAAGGCCACCACATCTCAAGATAAGTAGGTCTTTGTTCGTTTTGGATATCTCTTGTTCACCCAATACAACGGCTCGAGAAGATCCTTTCTCATAGTTATAAGGAGTGCTTACGTGGACTTTGCCGTTGGTGTTTGGGTAATAAGACGTAGAACTGATAAATATTACCTTCTGGATTGACGAGTTGTCTACTAGATATCTTAAGTATTTAATTTGTTCACCATAGAATTCAGGTGTATTCCTTTTCCTTCCTGGAGGTATATTAATGAACAATAAATCGGTACTGAATAGCTTATTAAACTCCTTTCCTTCAGGCATTGGAGAAAGCTTGAGTAGGACAGGAGTGACCCCTGCTTTTTCGATTTGTTCAAATTTGGTTTCAGAAGTTGTACTTCCTGAAACTTCATGGTCCAAATTAGATAGGTGCTCTCCTAATGGAAGACCGAGCCAGCCACAACCAACAATGCTTATTTTCATTAAACTGTTAAAACGCCAGCCAATGCCGTTTCATAGGCATGCTCATACATTGGCAGTATTTTTTCGATATCGTATTTTTTAGCTTCTACCAATGCGTTGGCTTTGAAGCTTTCAAGGTTTTCTTCGCTTAGAATATGCAAGGCGTTTTGGGTCATTTCCTCCACATTCCCGATCTCAGAAGTAAATCCAGTAACACCATCTATATTCAATTCAGGTATACCACCCGCATTTGAAGAAATTACAGGCACTTCGCAAGCCATTGCCTCTAGCGCGGCTAGTCCAAAACTCTCTTTTTCAGAAGGCATTATGAATAGATCTGCAACTGAAAGTACCTCTTCAATAGCTTCAAGTTTTCCTAAAAAGCGCACATCTTCATAGATGTTCAGCTCACGGCATAAACTCTCAACAACTGCCCTTTCAGGACCATCGCCCACTAGAAGCAGTTTAGAAGGAACGGTTTCCAATATGTTCTTGAATATTCGGACTACATCGTCTACACGTTTCACTTTTCTGAAGTTGGAAATATGAACAATAAGCTTTTCGCCATTAGGACATATAGCCGTTTTAAAGTGGTCTTTTCTTTGTCTCTTGAATTTATCTAAGTCTACAAAGTTTGGAATCACTTTAATATCTCTAAGCACATTGAAATGCTTAAAGGTGTCTTTTCTTAAATCTTCAGATACAGCAGTAACTACATCCGATTGATTAATACTGAAAGTTACTACAGGTTCATAGGATGGGTCTTTGCCTACTAGTGTAATATCTGTACCGTGAAGAGTTGTTACTACAGGTATATCAATACCTTCTCCTTTTAAAATCTGTTTGGCCATAACTGCGGCAGAAGCGTGCGGAATAGCATAATGTACATGAAGTACATCTAGCTTTTCAAACTTTGTTACATCAACCATTTTACTAGCCAATGCTAATTCATAAGGTGGGTATTTGAATAAGGGGTAGGAACGAATGTCTACCTCATGATAAAACAGATTTTCATTAAAGAAATCTAGTCTAGTGGGTTGTGAATAGGTAATGAAGTGTATCTCATGGCCTTTTTTGGCCAAACCCTTGCCCAATTCTGTTGCTACCACACCACTTCCACCGAAGGTTGGGTAACAGACTATTCCTATCTTCATTCTAATGTATAAGTAAAGCGCTTTGTCTGTCTTTAACTAGCTAACTAGCCTTAAGGTTCCATAATTGCCTGATAAAGCAAGTCGTGAATACGCGTACGAACGTTATCTTCTATCAGTTTAAAGTTCTCACTTTCCGGATATGTTCGGTTGCACATAAACACAAATACTAGTTCCTCAGCAGGGTCTGCCCAAATTGCGGCACCGGTGTAGCCTGTGTGTCCAAAGGTACTGGCAGAAGAGAACTTACTCGTTGGTCCATCTTCTGTTCCGGTAATAGGTTTGTCCCAGCCTAGACCTCTTCTGTTTTCCATGTTTTGCGCACTGGTAAAAATTGGGATTGTCCAGTTGCTGAAGTATTCTTTGCCGGCATAAGTACCCATTTGCATATTCATTTGCATGAGAATGGCTAAGTCATTGGCAGTACTGAATAAACCGGCATGACCTGCGATGCCCCCCACTAAAATGGCATTCTGATCATTCACTTCAGCACAAACAATGGTATTGCGGAAATAATCATCTACCTCAGTAGGTACTACATCTTCATAATATCCATTGGCTTTCGGTAAGAAAGTGGTTGATCTTAAACCTAAAGGTTGATAGAACTCTTCTTTTACATATTGTTCCAGTGGTCTGTCTAGAAGCTTAGATACTAGCCTGTAAATAAGGGTATAACCAATGTCTGAGTAGAGGTAATCATGTTTTTCTTTCCCTTTAGGCAAGGGCCTTAATTCTGTGTCGACTGTCCACTTCCACAAAGAGTCTGCTAAAGATTGTGGCAACTCCATCTGACTCATGTTGAAATCATGAGGGCCTTCCATACTGACTTTATAGTCGGTTTTTAGTTCTCCATCTTCTAATATTCTTTGCCAAAAAGGCCAATAAGATTTTAGACCCGCTTGATGTGTGAGAATGTCTCTGACCAGAAGACCCTCTTTATTAGTTCCTTCTAATTCGTCCAGATAATAGCCAATCGGCTTGTTGATGTCTAGCTTTTTCTCCTCATAAAGTCTCATGATAGCCTGATTGGTTGCGGCTACTTTAGTGACAGAGGCCACATCGTAGATACTTCTATGGTTGATTGGCTTCTTTTCATCATAGGTCTGAAAACCGTAAGCTTTTTCATAAACCACTTTGCCTTTTCTGGCTACAATAATCTGAGCACCAGGGGTAGCTTTGTCTTGAATGGCTGCCTCAATGATTCTATCAATCTTACGCAATGTGTCTAAAGACATATCTACTTCCTCAGGTCTACCATAACTTAGTCTCCCAGTTGTTAAGGTCTTTATGCCTGTACCTGCCGAATAATCTCCTACGGAAACCGGTAATTTTCCTTCAGCTTTGATTGCTCCAAAAATAACTTGAGGGGCTATGCTTTGTGTGATGTCATTGTCTTCGTAAGTGCAAATGATATTTTTAACACCTTCAAAATATTTAAGGGCATAGGCGTTACCTAGTGTCACGACAATCACTTCTGTTCTTTCTTGAAGTTTCTTTATGAAAGCCACTTCTTCAGAGTTTACTTGGTGTTGATTTCTTGGAGAGTTTGTGATGCCTTGATAACCAATTACCACAACATCCTTTTCGGCAATTAGATCTAAATTTTCATTGGACAAACTATCTATAGATAGGTGCTCAAACGGGGCATACATGTCCAACATTTTTTTAAATGCCGATCCATCTTTTCCACCCATAAGTACTGACCCGAACTTTACATCCTTTAAGTCCATCAGCGGTATCAGATTATCAGAATTGTCTACCACCGTTATCGCTTTTTGATACAGCATTCTGTTCAATAAACTAGCATTATCATTATTGATGCGTTTGGTTAGG
Source organism: Roseivirga sp. UBA6052 (assembly GCA_002427755.1). Classification (GTDB taxonomy): domain Bacteria; phylum Bacteroidota; class Bacteroidia; order Cytophagales; family Cyclobacteriaceae; genus Roseivirga. The sequence continues at coordinate 365,448 of DIYO01000009.1, read as the reverse complement.
TTGGCGGTCTTTACTTGTTGAGACTTGGTTAAACCAGACCAATACTTCGCTTTGAGCACTTTCTTAACTCGCTCATCAATCGATGCCTGATCTAGTTTCTTTTTCTTTAAGGCTTTTTGTACTTGTTTAATGGCTTTAGGAACATCCACCGGGAAGAGGATCATGTCATTTCCTGCTTGTAATGCTTTTACATCAGCTTCGCCAGGTTCATAATATTTGGCCACACCTTGCATGTTCATGGCATCAGTAAATACCAGTCCGTCAAATGCTAATTCTGTCTTGAGCAGGTCGGTTACTACTTTATTAGAAAGTGTAGTGGGCGTGTTTTCTCTATCATCATAAGCGGGAACTTGCAAGTGTGCCACCATAACACTCAAAAGACTATCCTTCATCAGTGCTTTGAAAGGGAACAGTTCCGTTTCACTAATTCTTTCTTGCGTATGCGTAATTACTGGTAAGTCGTAGTGCGAATCTACACCTGTGTCTCCATGACCTGGGAAGTGTTTAGCATTTGCCATTATGCCATGGTCCTGAAGACCTTTCATATATGCGGTTCCCTTGCGGGCTACATTTTCTTTATCTTCTCCAAAAGAGCGATAGCCAATTACAGGGTTTTTAGGGTTTACATTGACATCGACCACCGGAGCAAAGTTGATATGCATATTCAGTGCATGAAATTGGTTGGCTACTTCTTTACCCATTTCATAAATCCACATATCGTCTTGAATAGCACCAAGCGTCATTTGTTTAGGAAAGTCCATAATGCTATCCAATCGCATCCCAACTCCCCATTCTGCATCCATAGCAATGAATAAAGGCACTTTTGCTGCAGACTGATATCGGTTATTCAAGGCAACTTGTCGATAGGCACCTCCTTGAAAAAAAATCAGTCCTCCAATATTGTATTCCTCAATGAGTTGATCGATTTCTTGATGGTGCTCTTCATTTCTATTTGAATAAGCAGCTACCATAAATAATTGGCCAATTCTCTCTTCTGCGTTCAAAGCATTGAATACGCTATCTACCCAAGCATTTTGAGCATCTGTATCAATCTTCTGGTAGATTTTTTGTGCTGTAGCATTAAGGGCAGAAAAACCTATGATTAAGAGAAATGAGACAACTTTTTTGAACATACAGGCGTAAGGCTTTTAGTACAAACAAATAAACTATATTTTTAGGACATAATACGTACGTTAGGAAAGGAGTAATATCATGAAGTTGCCAGGGTTAATGTCAAAAGCGAAATATCAAAGGTTCCATATTGAACCTCGCTATTACGATCCTGTCAAAGAAGATATTGAAAACAGAACGGCTCGTATAAAGGCTGAGATGGGTTTGACAGAGCGAGACCCCGATCTAGGCTATCGATCTCAAATCGAGGGTTCTTTCCGAAAAAACATGAAGCACGCTACAGGTAATGGAGTTGATCAAACCATAACCATACGTTTACTGATTATGGTAATTCTCGTGTTGATGGTAGGAGGCTTTGTTTATGTTGGAATGGAGATCTTTTATCTATTATTACTCTTAGTTCCGTTCTATCTTTGGAAAAGGTTGAAGCGTTAATTTCCAAAGTTCTGCATGTCGGATATTATTCAGTTATTACCAGATAACATTGCTAATCAGATTGCTGCCGGTGAGGTAGTGCAACGTCCTGCTTCTGTGGTAAAGGAGCTTATGGAAAACGCAATTGATGCTGGAGCAACAGATATCAAACTTATAGTTAAGGATTCAGGCAAATCATTGATTCAAGTAGTTGATAATGGTAAGGGAATGTCATTTACCGATGCCAGAATGGCTTTTGAAAGGCATGCTACTTCTAAGATTAGAAAAGCTGAAGACCTCTTTGCCATAAAGACAATGGGTTTTCGAGGTGAAGCCATGGCTTCAATTGCTGCAGTTGGTCAGGTTGAAATGAAGACCAGAAGATCTGAGGACGAGCTTGGTGTAATGTTGCAGATAGAAGCTTCTGAATTGAAGAAGCAAGAACCAGTGGCTACTCCAGAAGGCACATCAACTTGTGTAAAGAATCTCTTTTATAATATTCCTGCGAGACGGAATTTCCTCAAGTCTAACTCTGTTGAAATGCGCCATATCGTTGACGAATTTCAGCGCGTGGCATTAGCCAATTCCGAAATTTCTATGTCCTTATATCAGAATGACATGGAGGTTTATAAACTCTCTGTGGGGAAATTGAGCAAGCGGGTTGTGGGCATCTTTGGTAAGAAATACAAAGACCAAATGGCGGCTTGCGAAGAAGAGACTGATCTATTAAGGGTTTATGGGTATGTTGGTAAACCTGAGTTCGCGAAAAAGACAAGGGGTGAACAATTCTTCTTTGTTAATAACAGATTCATAAAGAGTAATTATCTCAATCATGCAGTAATGACAGCTTTTGAAGGTTTGCTTCAAGATACGACTTACCCTTTTTATACCCTCTTTATTGAGATCGACCCCAAACACATTGATATCAATGTGCACCCTACAAAAACAGAAATAAAGTTTGACGATGAGAGAGCAGTCTATGCTATTATAAAAGCAGCTGTACGTCAAGCCATTGGTATGCACAACATCGCACCTGCCATAGATTTTTCACAAGATGTGAACTTTAGATCTTTTATGCCTGAGCCTAAAGTTTCTCAGGCCGTAAGCAATAAACAGGACAGAGACTATGCCCAATTCAGAACCTTTGAAAAGAAAGCAGACGCAAGTCAGTGGGAGAAACTTTATGAGGGTTTGAGACAGGATATTTCAAAAGAGGAGCGAGAGAACGAGCAAATGGATATTCATCCTGAAGCTCAGCAAACTATTACACTTGGGAGTTCTATTAATGCCCAAGAACAACCAAAACCTGAATCTTCGAAATCATATTTTCAAATTCATGGACAGTATTTAGCTACACAGGTTAAATCTGGTCTTATGATGGTAGATCAACAAGCTGCGCATGAGAGAATCCTTTTCGAGAAATTTCAGCTTCAATTGACACAGCGTTCAGGAGCTTCTCAACAGAGTTTGTTCCCTCAAACAGTAGTGCTTAATCCTGCCGACTTTGCGTTAATTCAAGACATTAAAGGAGAACTTAAGGCCATTGGTTTCGATTTTTCTGATTTTGGTTCAACCACTGTGGTAATTAATGGAGTGCCTGCTGATTTAAAGACGGGCAACGAAAAAGAGATCTTTGAAGGCTTTTTAGAGCAGTTTAAGCACAATCAATCTGAACTGAACATCACCAATGATGAGAATATTGCCAGAGCAATTGCTAAACGATCTGCATTAAAATCGGGTTCTATGTTAACCCAAGAGGAGATGTCTTCGTTAATTGATCAGTTATTCGCCTGCAAGAACCCGAATTACGCTCCTGATGGTAGAAAGACTACCTTCATTCTTGAATTAGATAAAATAGACCGCTTCTTTAATTAACATTTATGTTTGGAAGACTTACACCCTTAGTTAAGAATCTATTGATCATCAATGTTGGCTTGGCCTTGATTCAAGGTTTTATGCGTCTTGATTTAGGGGAATACTTTGGCCTGCATTTTATACTGGCCGATCAGTTTAAGCCGTATCAATTCGTGACTTATATGTTCTTACATAGCACCAATGGTATCTGGCATATATTCGGAAACATGTTCGCCCTTTTCATTTTTGGGCCATTATTAGAGCAATTTTTAGGGCAAAAGAAATTCCTTATCCTGTATATGGTTACGGGTGTAGGTGCTGGCTTATTCTATACGGGAGTCAATTATATTGAGACTGCAGCAGTAAAGAGAGATGTTGAGACTTATGCAGCCAACCCTAACTCAGAAGACTTTAATCGATTATTGGTTAAGCATGGCGATAACCTAAATCCACAGATTTATGATTTTGTAGATGGTTACGCAAGGGATAACGATAATGCTAGATTAGAGTCTCAATCTGTTAGCTATGCTTATCAGTTGTACGATCTCTATGGTAGATATAATATGGTGGGAGCCTCAGGTGCAATATTTGGGCTTTTAGCCGCATTTGCTCTGTTTTTTCCAAACACCGAACTATTCTTGTTGTTTATACCTTTTCCAATCAAGGCTAAATACTTGGTAAGCGTTTACATTTTGTATGAAGTTTATGCAGAATTGCAGCGTGCGCCAGGAGATAATGTAGCCCATTTGGCTCACCTGGGTGGGGCTATAATTGCATTCTTCTTGGTAAGATATTGGAAAGCAGGGAGACAGAATTTCTATTAAATGAGCAGTATTTTAGACGACTTCAAAGTAGCCTTTAAGACAGGTAACATCCTAAACCAACTCATTGTCATTAATGTGGTGGTGTTCTTGTTTTTGGGTGTGCTCAATGTCATGTTGACTTTAGCAGGTCAATCTGCATTCTATAATGAGGTACTCTACTTCTTTACTTTACCTTCCAGTTTAGGAAGCCTTATTTATAAGCCTTGGACTTTCATCACTTATGCCTTTACACATGAAGGTGTTTTCCATATCCTTTGGAATATGCTCTTTATGTATTGGTTTGGTAGGATCATTACTGAGTATTTAGGCCAAAACAAGCTATTAGGTCTTTATGTCTGGGGAGGAATTGGAGGAGGATTGCTCTATTTGATAGCCTATAATTCTTTGGGCTATTTTGAATCTGTGGCACAGGTTTCCACTTTACTTGGTGCCTCCGGGGCAGTTACAGCTATTGTTGTTGGTGCGGCCACTTTCCAACCTAATTTTCAAATCAATCTAATTCTTTTAGGGCCTGTTAAGCTTAAGTACATTGCTGCATTTATGGTAGTCACTTCATTCTTACAATCTGCAGGTTCTAATGCAGGAGGAGAGATTGCACATTTAGGAGGTGCACTAGTGGGATACTTTTCAATGACTCAGCTGCAAAAAGGAAGAGATTGGAGTAAGCCGGTGGTTCAATTTGTAACATGGGTCAAGAGTTTATTCAGACCTCAGCCAAAGATTAAGGTGAGCTATAAGAAAGAGCAAAAGGCAACAAGCAGAACCAAAAGGGCTAGTACTTCTAGAGCCTCAAGAGCTAGTAGTAGAACTAATACAGCCACAAAGGAAACAACCTCTCAAGATGAAATTGATGCGATACTCGATAAGATTTCAGAAAAGGGTTATGATGCTTTAAGCAAGGCGGAGAAGCAAAAGCTTTTTAACGCAAGCAAAGACTAATTTTCTAAGTTGATTGGAATAACTTCGGAAATAGTTCTTCCATCTCTATCAATTGCCTCAATTCTCATAAAGACTCTTTTCAGTTCCTTCATTTCATCAGTTAAAGGAATGGTAATCGAACCCTGCTCTCCCAAATCAATATTAGAATTCCAATACAGTAAATCTGTCAATGGGTCTTGCTTAGATGTTTTATATGATACTGGTTTCGCATAGGTTTTAACCTTTGATTGAGCCTTTTTCTTGGCAAATTCTTCGAACCCCTTTTTACTATAGTTTCGAGAATAAAGAGCAATTACGCCTCTACCTCCTCGGGTACCAAATCGGCTCGCTGAGGGTCCTTTAAAAATCTCTATGTTCCCAATTTCAGATACTCGGATTTTTGCTAAATCTGCCGGATCAAGTTCCATGATTCCATCTAATAAGATTAATGGGTGAGGATTAACTTCTGGCCTTAAGCTACCCACAGTAACACCTCTTATGTCTATCCTTACAGGTTCAATGTCTGAAAAAATGCTGTTGATATCACCGAGAATTCTTACACCTGATACTCCCGATTGCAAGACATCTAAAACGTTGTCATTGTCATTTATAAAGGGATTGTCTACAATTTCCACAGTCGCGTCACCTTTTCCGGTGACAAGCTTCGATGGATAAATTTCACCTCCTATCTTTTCTCTTTCTGCAGTTACCGTTACGTCCTCTAATTGCCTAACATTTCCATCTACTTCATCATACACGATATTCTCAAAATACGTCTTCCTAAGTTCCATAGACATCAAGGAGTCTTGTGTTTGGTTGTTTTCAACTGATATGTCATTCCATGCTTTACCATTCCATTTTTGAGTACTTAAAGACTTATTGATCAATTCTAGGTTGTTAAGATCAGTAATGAATTCTGGCTGCCTGACTTCTGAGAGCAGCTGGTCAAATTGTTCTCCTGTAACACCAATGAAATTTGAATAATCTCTTCTGATGGCAACAGACATAAATTGAACATCTGAATAATCTTGAGGAGATGTAATACTAAATTCAATTACATCTTTATTCCTTTCCGTTTTGATTCGGCTGTTCTCTTCTTTTTCTAGATAAAGTAATTCACTCTTTATAGCTTCTCCGTCCGATTTTAAAAAAGTGATCTGTGATACCCCATCTGGTAATTCATCTTTTGAGAATACGAGTCGAGCTTTTTCATTTTTAAGTACAATGTCAGCTCTTTTAAAAATTTTGCCTCTTGATTGCATAATCCCTATGAGCCTATTTTCGGGCAATGTGGTACCTACGTTTATTACATTGAGCAGATAATTATTAGATCCAAGTTTTTTAAGATTGGTAATAAGTCTTGCCTCATGCACTTGTACAACTGAGTGTTCATTTTCACAGCCTTCTATTCTAAGTTTTGTTGAGTCTTGTTGAAGCTCGGGATTAAGATCAAATAGGGCATAGGAATCTTTGATTGTAGCCATTGAAATCACCTTTCCTTCCTGATTGATTAGTTCTAGCTTCCTTTCATTAAGGTCATGTGAAGAATTAACGGCAAGTATATTTTTATAGCCATTAGTTGTTTCTTCACGATCGAAGCTAAAGTTGAAGCGAACTACTTCGCATATATCTAAGCTTTCTCGACCTTCTTTCAGAATGAATTTGAAAGAACTTGGTGAATTATTTTTTTGCCAATCTGTTTCACCAATTAAGAAGAATACCTTATCAATTTCTTCTTTCGTTAACTTGAAAACGCCATTGGCTTTTCCATCTTTTAGTTTGTATATCTTCCTTGCTAGTAGCTCATTTTTTTTCCCTAAAAGTTGAATAGTTATGCTCGCACTAATAGGCGATGGGGAATAGGTGCGAGAGTCATATACGTAGGCATTAAACCAGATATCATTGTCTGAGATTTCGAAATGTAGATATGTTTTCTCTTTTATAATTTTTGCATGATGCGCACGAAAGGCAGCTAATTTTTCTTCTGCTAAGTCTTTTTGCCCCAGAGTAGAAAAAGGAGAGAGCAAAAGTAGAATAAGTAATAAGGATACGTGTTTTATTCTGAAATAGAGAATGCTTTGATCTATGTCCTTATTAAGGAATATCATACTTCAATAATTTACAGGTCTACTGATCAATTCTTATCGGTATTAATCTGGAGATGGGTTTCCCTTCGCTGCTTAAGGCCTCTATGCGGAGATATACCAATTCTTCTTTCTTGATGGCCTCATTCATACGGATTTCATAAGCCTTATTATTGTCAAGTATTAAATCGGATTTAAAGAATAGAAGGTCTTTATCTTCTGATTTTTTATCCGTCTCGAACTCTTCTGATTGCTGGTACTTTTTGACTTTTTCTTTTGACTGCTCTCTTGCGTACTCTCTAAAGGTCTTTTTGCTGTCTACTCTAGAATAAAGTGCTATAACACCATATGCTCCTCTCGCTCCCCATCTTGAGGCTTCTGGACCTGTAAACACTTCAATGCTACCAATTTCAGATACCCTTATTTGAGCTAAATCATTAGGTGTTAATGCCACTATATTGTCTAAGAATATGTAGGCATTCTCAGAGCTCCCTCTAATAATTATAGAAATCTCTGTTCCTCCCGGAATCATGAAACTATTGATATCTCCTAAAACTCTTACCCCGGGTACTCCTGATTGTAGAATATCCAAAACGCTATCATTGTCATTCACAAATGGATCATCTACCAAATTCAGAGTAACATTTCCTTTACCGGTGACTTGTTTTGAAGGATATCTCTTTAAATCTGCTTTTTCGGAATCTTCTCTTTCTGCCGTTACCGTTACATCATCAAGCTTACGCACATCTCCATTTACTTCTTCGTAAACGATATTTTCTAGGTATGCATTTCTAATTTCTGCATCCATTATAGAGTCCTGAATTTTATCGTTTTCTGGGGATAGCACATTCCAATCAACCCCACTCCATTTTTGGGTAAGCAGTGTTTCATTGATTTGATTTTCACCTGAATTAATTCCAATCCTTTCTGGCTGGTCTAGATCTGAGAGCAGATTGAGGTAATCTGTACTTGTATATCCATTAAAGTTTGATGAATCTTTTCTTATCGCAATGGAGAGATATTTCAGGTCGTTGCTATCTATTAATTCAGGAAACTCGATTTTAAGATTGTCTTTTTCAGTACTTACTCGAATATCAGGCGCGTTCGATTCTCTAATGTAAAGTAGTTCGCTACGTATGGCATATCCATTAATATCTAAAAGTGTGATTTGAGATACTCCCGCCACCAACTCATCTCTGGAAAAGACTACTCTTGCTTTATTGTTAGTGAGTGAGATATTAGCTCGTTTTAAGATTCTTCCATCAGCTTGTAAAACGCCAACTAGTCTATTATCAGGAATATCAAGTCCTCTATTCTCAATGTTCAATAGATAGTTTGACGCCCCTAGTTTTCTAAACTGGGTGATTAATCCTTTTTCAACGGGTTGAGACAAAGGGAAAGTCTTAGCACATCCTTTTAATCGAATTGAAAGAGAATTCCCAATCATTTCTGGTTCGATTATTAAAGAAGCAAATGACTTTTTGATAGGAGCAGAGACTAATATTTCTCCTCCTTTACTTAGCAGTTCTATTTGTCCAGAGTCAACATTTTGTTCACTTACAACAATCAGTTTCTGTCTTACACCTGTTATGAGTGAATCTTGTTCTAAATAGGGTTCAAGTTTAAGATACTCACAGCCTGAGCTTTCTTGATTCTTAGAATAGATAAAAAACTTAGTGGCTGGGGTATTTGTATTCTTCTGCCATTCTGTTTGGCTCATGATATAGTGAGCTTTACCAAATTCATCAGCTGAAAGGTTGAATGTTCCAATGGCTTTACCTTCTGTAAGTTTAACCACTTGTTGTTTCAGAAGTTGACCGCTTTTGTCGAAGAGTTTGACTGTTGTGCTTGCACTAATTGTGGTAGGTAATTTATACCTACCATTGAACACATAAAGATTGAACCAAATATCTGTTCCAGAAGTCTCGAAATGCACATAGGTTTTCTCAGATGAGATCTTCGCATTATGGGCACGGAAAGCCTGAATTTTTTCTTCGATTAGGCTTTCCTGTGCTCTTGCATTATACGCTATAAAAAAGAGCACTAAGACAACTGGAACAAACATTCTATTCATCTGAAGAAGCTTTTAAGTCTAATATTCATTTAGATATATCATTGGCTATCCTTAGCACTTTGCATGTTATTTAGGTCAACAGGAATTATTGCAGATTGAGATTGGCCGTTTCCATTAAAGCTTTCAATTCTGACATAGAAACTACCGGCCGCCTTCAGCTCCTTAGAGAGCGGAATTTGTATGGCGTTATCTGTTTTAACCTTTAAACCAAACTCCCAGATAAAGAGATCGCTTTCAGACTTTTCTCCTTTGATCTTATACTTGGTTTGAGTTAATGTAGCTTGGGCTTGATTAAAGTTCATGGCTTCAACATATTCATCTACTGTAGCTTTGGAGGTTACTCTTGAGAATAGTGCGATTACACCGGCTCCTCCTCTTGCGCCAAATCTACTTGTAGATGGGCCTCTGAATATTTCTAATCTTCCAATTTCGCTATTTCTTATTAGCGCTAGGTCTTGAGGAGTGAGTTCTCCCACTCCGTCTAATAAAATCAGGGGCTGATTTCCAGCATTTAGACTGTTCACGCCTCTCATGTTGATACTTATGCCTTCTGGTCCGTAAACATCACCTGTAACTCTAACACCGGCTACTCTGCTTTGTAAAATATCCAAGACACTTTGGTTATCATTTATATATGGATTCGATGCAATATCAATGGAAACGTCTCCTTTTCCTGTCAACTGAAGTCCAGGATATAACTCTCTCTCTATAGATTCTCTTGATACTGTAACCGTAACATCTTCAAGTTGTCTTACATTACCCACCATTTCATCGTATTCTATGTTCTCGAGATTTATTCTATTAATCTCAGCCCTAAGAATAGAGTCCTGAATTCTGGTGCTTTCGCTAGTCAGTTCATTCCAATCAATCCCGTTCCAGTCTTGTGTTATTAAAAAATTATTGAGGTCTTGATTGAATGCGGATTCCTCAAAAAGTTCAGGATTACTTATGTCATCAACCACTTGGTTTACATTATCTGCTGAGTAACCTTCAAATTGAGAGCGGTCTTTTCTTATCGCTACAGATATGTAACTATTTTCCTTCATCTGAAAGTCAGAAGGAAGTTGTAAAGTAATGCCTCCCTTACTTAAGATAATGTTTGGCTTGAGGTCATCCGATTTATCAACAAAAATCAACTTGCTTTTTAACGCTTCACCATTAACATTGAGCAGTGTAATTTGTGATATACCTCCTTTTAATTTTTCCTCAGAGATGATGGCTCTCGCTTTATTATTTGATAGTAGTAGATTGGCTCTTGTTAATATTTCACCATTTGATTGAATAATCCCAGTGAGGAGGTTTTTAGGGATTTCTATACCCACATTTGTAATTTCTAATAGGTAGTTGTTGTCGGTAAACTTCTTGACCTCAACAATCAGTCCTTCTTCTGTTGGTTTCTCTAATTCTAATTGGTTTTTACAGCCCTCAATTCTTACCGAAAAGGAGTCATTAAGATTTGAAGGTTTAATTTGAAAAGATGCTATGTGACCCATTCCGGTCTGGCTGTCAATCACCTTTCCATCACCATTGATTAACTCAATTTGCGAATTAGTTAAAACCCGATTTGATGATACCACCAGTTTTTGCTCTAGTCCATTGGTTAATGCGCCATGCTCCAAATGATAAGTCAGGTTAGCATCACCGCAAGTGCTGAAACTACGTTTGGCTTTACTTACGAAATATTTCGTCAATGGAGTTCCAGAATTCTTTTGCCATTCCGTTTGTGCTGCCAAATAGAAGACCTTGGACATGTCTTCTTCAGACAGAGAAAAGAATCCATTTGACATCCCATTTTCGATTCGTAATGTCTGACTATCAATAATTCTATCCTTACTATCAAAAAGGCTAATAGTAGTCTTATTACTAAGGTTAGTTGGGCTAAGTAAACTTGAATTATAAACGTAAACACTATACCAGATTTCATTTTGAGATTGCTCAAAATGGAGATAAGATTTTTCAGCAATGTTTTTATTCTGGTATGTCTTGAAAGAGTTGATTTTCTCTTCCAGAGGATCAATCTGAGCGATCAAATGTGTTCCTAATAACAAAGTCAAAGTGAATAATTGTATGAATCTTCTAATCATAAGAATGCGGTTTATAATTAAACGGTAACATTTCATAAGTACCCCTCTTACCGAGTTCGCCAAAAACTCTGATTTGAAGAGGGTCTAACAGCTCTCCTGAAGCATAGACGTCTACCTTCTTATCTTTTAAGACAAGGATACTTCGGCCTATGGCTTTTGTGTCATCATTGTAAAATATCTCAATAGCATCATCAAACGAGATGGAGAAGTAGCGTCCATCAGGTACGTACTCTATCATTACATTGCCCACTTCTAGTGGGGTGTACCTTAGGCTTATTGGGTCTGTGATTTTTATAAAGCCTCTCGGCTTATACCTATTGGGGACCTCATTGGTAGTGTAGGCTATAAATCCTTCCTCATTCAGCTTACCTTCTCTCAGACTTTTAAAGAAGTGTCTTAGTGACCCTTTGTATGCATCAAGTCTATTTGCTTCCCATTCTGTTTTTTCTTTTTCAGTCCCATCCATTTCCCGGTACCTGGTAAACCCCTTGAACCATCTTTGTCTTCTGGAAACACTATATTGAAAACCAACATAATCGAGTTGGTAGCCTAATAGGTTATTCTCAATGCTTAGTGTTATGGGTTCTGAAGGCTTTTTTCTACCAAACAGAACGTCATTGTTTATTTCGAATTTATTCTTGAAAAAGATGTGCTTCTTCTTATAATTCTGTCCAAATACGAGTTTTTTAAACTTTTCAAGCTCTCTTGCTCGCTTGATAGATAGGCGACTGTTTGCAGATACCACCACACCATTTAGATCTGTTATATCAGGAACAAGCTCTATATCGGCTTCAATTAATTCTGTGGTAGGTTTTATATTGAGGATTCTGTCTTTATAACCAATGTGAGATATAATGAGCTCGTAGGTTCTGAATTCTAGATTTCTGATAGCAAAGGTACCGTCCCTTGAGGTTACATCTCCTATTGAGCTACCTGCGATGCTTACTTGAACTAAGCGAATGGGTAAGCATGTTTCAGCATCAGTAACTTTACCGACTATATCAAATGTATTACGTTGGGCGAATGAAAACCCGGAGATCAAGGCAAGTATATATGTTATAGCTACCTTTCGTTTTATCATTCCTTATTCGGTTCATAGTTAAATGGCAACATTTCATAAATGCCTCTTAGGGCATATTCTCCGAAAATCCGAACCTCTAATGGGTCTACGAGTTCACCTGATGCATATACGCGTACTTTCTCTTTTTCTAAAACCAAAATGCTTTGATCTATTGCCTTGTCATCGTCTACATAGTAGATCTCAATGGCTTCATCGAATGAGATTGAAAAGTAGTTTCCGACACGGTCATATTGTACAAGTACATTTCCTCTATCTTTTTCTTGGTAGATAACCTTAAGGTTTGATGTTTTCTTTACGAATGATGAAGGCCTAAAGCTGTTAGGAATCATGTTGGTGATTGAGGCCACAAAACCTTCTTCTTCTAACTTATTTTCGATTAAGCTTTTCAAGAAATGCCTAAGCGAACCTTTATAAGCATCTAGCCTGTTTGCTTGCCATTGTTTGATTTCTTCTGGTGAACCTTCCTTCTCTTGGTATCTTGTCTCTCCAAAAAACCAATTGAGTTTTTTGGACATGATGTATTGAAAATTGATATACTCTAGATCATAACCTAAATAGTTGTTTTCAATATTTAATAGCATGCTTTGAGATGGCACATCAGACTTACCCATCATAACCTTATTGGCTATTCTATCTTCATTTAAAATGGAGATTAGTTTTCTTTTATAGTTAGCGCCAAAAATCATTCGTCTAAAGCGTTCCAGTTCCCTCTCTTTCTTTCTATACAGTCTTTTACTACCGGCAGACACAGTAACCTCTTCCATCTCTATTACTTTGGGTAGGAGTTCTATATTGAAACCTAAAACATCTGTGCGCGGCAGTATTGAGATTACTTTTTCTTGATACCCTACATGAGAAATGACAAGTTTATAGGGTCTTGGTTCTAGATCTTCTATAAGAAAGGAGCCGTCATTTTTACTTACACTTCCTAATGAGCTACCGGCAATACCCACTAAGCAGAAGCCAATAGGTTCACCTGTTTCTTTATCCGTGATCTTCCCGCTTATTTTTATGCTTTTTTGTTGGGCACAAAGAGGAGCCAAGACCACTAACACTAAAAGTGATAGAATGATCAGACGCATTTGTAAGTTCTAGTTTTTATTGAAAGAGTTATACTTTCAACAGGTTAAATGATTGTACGGTAAAATGTTCTAAAAGATGTTCATTTAGCTCTGAATTTGACAAGCGGTATGAGCTTTTGAGCTGAAATTGAAGCGAGTACAGGGTAAATTCACTTATAAGTTTAAATGGCTATTGGCCTACTTTAATGAGCTTTTGCTTTGTGATGGGTTGACCTTCAATAGTTATCCCTTCAACGTTGATCAACAAGGTGGTTTCTCGATCTGTAGCATAGAATTCTACTTCTTGTTTTTCTCCTCTAATTAATGGTAGTAAAGGCTGCCAATGTAAGAGAATACGCTGGTCTGGTTTAAGATGCTCAGGTCGTTTTACATCGTACTTCGGTGCATAGAATTCATCGGGTCTTACATAAGCGTTACCAATAGTGGTTACCAGTACACCATTCTCTTCTATTTTGCTCTCTAGGTTCAGATCTTGTTTTCTGTAAAAAGCGAGTACACCGCCAGCTCCATCTGCTCCAAAAATGGCCGATTTAGCCAAAGATGAATAAGCCACTACGCGTTCAATCTGATCTACAGGAATCGAAGTCAATAGATCCAGATTGACAGGTACATCGTCTAGAAGAATTAATGGCGGGATCTGTCTGACCCCTGTGGTGCGTAAAGCAATGTTATATCCTGCTACTGCATTACCTTCGATTCTGAGACCGGGAAGTTTACCTCTAAGAGCCGCAATAGGATCGAATTGACCTTGGAACATGGGATCATTAAAATCAACGGCTCTATCACCTCTTCCCCATACGGTTCTTTCTAAAGCTTCTTTTTGCTCTACTCTTCCTGCATAAGCGTATCCTTCCACAATCACATCGTCAAGCAACGTAGCCGTTGAATCTATTAAGAATCTATAGGCATCATCAATGCTGTTTCTAGTAATTAAAGAGTTGATACCGCTCTTAAGGTCTTCCTGAACCATTTGAGGTTTAAAACTATTGGTAAGTTCTATCGGTACTGAACTACTGTCTACTACAAATCGTATGTCGGTCTTATCCTTTTTTCTGTTGCCTTTAAAAATTATCGTGTCATTGTTATAAACCAGTAAATCGTTAATCTCGAAAAAGCCATTAATGTCTGTTGAATCAACTCTAATTGGGTCAGATATATTTTTTTGATTCACGATTGAGATTTCTGAATTAGCTACAGCTTTTTTCTTAGAGTAAAGTCTCAACATCTGCCCTTTAACACTTACCCCTCTCTCGGGTTCGTATGAATAGTTTGGATATACCTGATCGAGAACATTTTTCCAATCATATTTGCGCCATCCATGAGTCAACATTACCAAATCTAAATGGCCTTTTCTTTTTTCATTATCAGTGTCAAAATAGTAGGTAGGTTGTTCAATAAAACCACTCAATTCAGACGTCAATAAGAGGTTGGCATAAATTGAAGTACTTGGTCTCTTGTCGATGGTTTGGCCAATGTCTAGAACATTGAGTGAGAGCATGGCACTTAGAGAATCTTCAGCCATGTTTTCGAACCCAAGCGATAGGGTAACTTTCTCCCTTTTGTTGTAGCTGGCTTTATTTGAAGATAATTGAATTGTCTCCAGATCATTCTCTACAAATACTAGCCGTTCTGCTAGTGGTTTGTTTTTAGAATTGAGGACTGTGATTTTGGCCAATCCAGAGGAAAGCTCACCTGTAGGAATTTCAAGAACTGTTAAGAGTCGGTTCGCATCGAAGTTTGCAGAATAGAAAGTATAACCTGACTGGTGTGCGTTTAGTTGTAGTTTCGTGTTAGGGCTTTGGCTGGATTTATTGAAAACACTAACCTTGAGAGTGCTATCATTCAAAGTTTGCACTCTCAGGGATATGCCTTCTCTATAAACTTCTGGTAGTTTGAATGTGCCAAATCCTTCAACCGTGGCTTCATATTTTTCTCCGTAAATAGGCGTCATGAAAACAGTGCCCATCCCTTTATGTTGGGTTTCAAACGCTGTCTGTTGTCCAGACTTTTTGGCTTCTATCACTCCCTTTACATCACGAGAAAGACCATCCGGGCCTATCGCTTTAAAAGCTACTTTAGTCGGAATACCGTCCAACAGATTTCCGCCTTCAGGAAAAAATTGCAAATCGATGTTTGTCTCTTGTTGTATTACTGGATCGAGTTCTTCAATCTCGGTCGGAAGTATATAAATGGGCTTTTGGAATACCTGCTCAGGTCCAAAGTTTTTCATCCAATTGGTGAAAGCAACGAGTTTGTACCCACCTGGTGCTAGCAGAGTATCTAGGTTTATGTTCCCTTTTGCCAAGCCATAATTCATTCTGATCACTTGCTCCGACACTAGATTGTCTGATGAATTATAAAGCTGAATGTAAGCGGTAGAACTTACGTTAGAGGGCTTGTTTTCGTTTCCGATAGTCAGGTAAGCCTGATACCAAATGGTTTCTCCTATACCGTAGTAAGATCTATCAGTGTGCAAATAGATTTTCTCTTCTATTACATTTTCATTGTACTCCAAGAGTCTTTCTTGCAAGATTTCTTGACTGTAACTATTGATAGATAATAGAAGGAAGAATACGCAGACCAGTGTGTTTCGTGTCATATGCTCAATTGACATGAAAATTAAACGGAAGGTTTAACCGGAGGTTAGGATTTTTTTAAACATTAGCTCGATTTGTTAGCTAATTGCCCGCAGGCTGCATCAATGTCTTTTCCTCTACTTCTTCTGACATTTACAATTATTCCTTTAGCCTCTAGAATATCCTTGTACATATCTAGGGCTTCCGGATCTGCTTGCTGATATTCTCCA
This sequence comes from Roseivirga sp. UBA6052, assembly GCA_002427755.1. Classification (GTDB taxonomy): domain Bacteria; phylum Bacteroidota; class Bacteroidia; order Cytophagales; family Cyclobacteriaceae; genus Roseivirga. The sequence goes on along the minus strand of DIYO01000009.1, from coordinate 349,096 downwards.
TCATCAATAGGATTGTATTCTATGATATTCACTTTAGAGGCTACTCTACCACAGTATTTGGCTAATGCTTTGGCATGTCTTTCATCGTCATTGATGTCTTTCCATACCACATACTCAAAAGTGACTTTCTTATTGGTCTTCTGATGCCAGTAGTTAAGAGAATCTGCAAGTTCATTCAAGTCACTCTTTTCATTAATTGGCATCATGCGAGAGCGGGTTTCATCAATAGCTGAGTGAAGTGAAACAGCCAAATTGAACTTGACATCTTCATCGGCCATTTGCTTAATCATTTTAGGAATACCTACTGTGGAAAGGGTTATTCGTTTTGGTGACATCCCTAGACCTTCTGGCGAAGTGATTTTTTCAATTGACTTGAGGACATTCTTGTAGTTCAAAAGCGGCTCACCCATACCCATGTACACTATATTGGTTAGAGGTCTTTCAAAGTATAGATCAGCTTCCTCCTTAATCGCCACAACTTGATCATAAATCTCATCGGCATTGAGATTTCTCATTCTTTTTAAGCGGGCTGTTGCGCAGAAATTGCAGTCTAAGGAACATCCTACTTGTGAAGAAATACAAGCGGTTATTCTAGACTCGGTAGGTATTAATACAGACTCTACAATCAGGCTATCGTGAAGTTTTACAGCGTTTTTGATTGTGCCGTCACTACTACGCTGTATGTCATCTACCTGAACATGGTTTATGGCAAAATGCGCTTTCAACAATTCTCTTGTCTTAAGAGAAATGTTGGTCATTTGATCAAAGTCTTTAGCAGACTTTTTCCAAAGCCATTCATAGACCTGCTTGGCTCTGAAGGGCTTATCGCCAATAGAGATAAAGAAATTCTTTATTTCGTCTAAGGATAGTTGTCTGATATCACGTTTCTGCTCTGCCACTTCTGCCATGGCGCAAAGGTAAGAAAGCTATTGATTAGCAGCTAAAAGCGATTCTAGTTTTGCACTTATGGATTCTGGCATCAGACTAATTTTCTGAGTTTGGTAGTTATAAAATGCTATCCCTGTTTTACCGATCGCCACATCACCATCGGGTTTCGAAAGCCTGTAAAAGATATCCATGCTTTTTGGAGTACGGTCTCCTATAAAAAGCTCTACTGTAATTTCATCTCCATGGAAACCTTCACCCTTATACTGAATCGCTGTGTCTGCTTGAATGGTACCAACACCATCTATGTTAAGTTCATCAGTATAGCCTAGGTGTTTGTAGAATTGAAATCTAGCTTCGTGCATTAGACTGATTACGCTGTCGTTGCCAAGATGATTGCCATAATTGATGTCCGAAATGCGTACAGATAATTTGGTTTGAAAAACAGAATTACCCGGAAGTGTAAGTTTAATTCTTGCCACTATAATTGATTTTCAAGATGAAGGGCGAAAGTAACAAAATCTTATTTACTGAAGTATGAACAGCTAATAGCTCATTTGAAGGGTACAATTGATTGTATGTATATGACTATTATCATGTTGCATTTTTGCTAAGCGATGATGACATTTAAGTTATAAGTAATTCAAAACCTTACACTTATGCTTTCAGGTCAAAAACTCGTTCTGGTGATCGCAACAATCACCATGTCTGCATTTGGGGCTAAGTCACAAGATGTAGACTCACTCAAATCCAATTTGTCAAACCTTAATAAAGTCAGTTTTCAAGATTTTAATAGGGGTAATATTCATAATGTTTATGATGCCATAAACGGCCGCTTTCCAGGAGTACTTATTTCTAAGCCTGGCTCAAACCCTAATCAACTTTCCGATATGTTGGTAAGGGGAATTGGAACAGAAAATGCTAATCGCTTTCCACTGATTGTGGTAGATGGAGTTATTGGCGCTTCAATTGAAGGGCTAGATTTAAATGATATTGCCTCAGTTGAGCTTTTAAAAGGCGCAGAAACAGCCAGATACGGTGTTCAAGGTGGAAGTGGTGTATTAGAAATTACCACAAAGTCTTTTGAGGGTAATGGTTCCAGAATTCTAGTAAATGCTTTCACAGCAGCAGATTTTAGAACTCAGAATATGAAACCAGCAACAGCACAAGATTTTTTGGATCTGCGAGGAAATGATTTGGGAACAGAAACAGATTGGATAGATGTAATCACTTCTACTGCTTTAACTCAGGTAGTCAATCTCACTGCAGAAGGTCAAGCTAATAAGTTGAACTATCGGGTTTCTGGAAATACCCGTTTAGTTAATGGGATTCTTGATAATTCAGGATTCGATCGATTTAACTTTTTTGGAAAAGTGAATTATCAATTAAGCGCTAAGCTTGATGTAACTTATTTTGGAAGTGTTACTAGAGATAATCGCTCTATTGGGTTTGAAGAAGCATTTAAAGATGCCTTTCAGCAGAACCCAACCCAGCCAGTGTTTTTTGAAAATGGCAACTTGTATCAGGGCATTGCTTTCGATTACTATAATCCATTAGGGTACATAGATTTTATATCTAGAACCTCAGATGATTGGACTAATATTCATAATCTAAATTTCAATTTTGACTTAGCTAATTCGACTATCGCTTTAACCGGTGGATTTACCAATCGTGAGACTGATTTCCTCGATCAATACAATAGTGATTTCATGTTTGGTGTGTTTAGAGGTGTGCCTGAAAGACGAGCAGAAGCGACTCGAACAGAGTCTTTTAATGCCAGACTCAATTGGAAGAAAGACTTGAAAACTTGGAAGAAATGGGAGTATCAAACGGAGCTGGGTGTTAATTTCCAGAGGATAGATCGCGAACAAATCAACCGATTCTCATTCAACCAAGATATTAGAACAAATGCTGTTGAATACAATATCGATTTCTTTTCTCCTGATGCTTCTTTTAGCGGAACCTATAATAGATGGTTAGATGTATCTGCCTACTACAGATATGAGAATGCTACTGCTCTAGGAGATAATGAAGAAGGTAATGGCTTTAGCGCATTTTCAGTTTCTGCTCAGCTCGATAGTGTTTTCAGTTTTATGAAAGGGTTTAGCCTACATGCATCAGCAGGTAGGTCAGGTACCATAATCAACCAGGATACGCAATATAGTTTTGGTAATCCACAGTTTGTTGAGCCTATGGATCGACAAAACCAGAACCTCACTTATGAGAGAAATATTAACCGTGAAATAGGTTTGACCTATCAACCTAGTGGTAAAAACTACTTCTTTTCTGCCACAAGGTTCTTAAGAAGATCGGAGGGAATTATTGAAGAAATTTTCGATCGAGATGATAGAGGTAGTGTAATTGCTGGAACCCAGATGCAAGAGAATCTTTCCGATCTAGAGAATAGAGGCTGGGAGTTTGCCGCGGGCATAGAGATTTCTGATTACTACAGAAAATGGAGGTCAAGACTTACGGTCACTTCACTAACTACAGAGTGGCTAGATACACCTTTTAATAACAGAGAAGCATCATTCCTACCAATGACCAATAGAAGACCTTCAAGAACGGTTATTGGTGAAGCTTACAATGTTTTCTACGCGCCAATTGTACTCAATATTGAGAATGATGTTTATACTTTTTTGGATGCAGACCAAAGTGGAGATATAGACATTTTCTTTGACGATTTAGTGCCTGTGGGGCAGCCGCTTCCTCAATATTGGATGTCTTGGACAAACGATATTGAGTGGGGTAAAAACAAAGTGTCTTTTATGGTGGAGAGTATGTTAGGTCATAGCACCGTCAATTCGGTTAGAAGAAGAAGAGGAATCGTTGCTATTCTTGGAGGAACTGTGAATGTTACCCAAGAAGACTTGAGGCTTGATGCCTTTTCAAATAACTATGCCGATATTTTTGTAGAGGAGTCTTCTTTCGTTCGATTCAGATTTGTCTCATATGAGCGAAGGTTTAAGATCAAAGAAAGAGACTTTAGTGCCTATGTGGTAGGTAATAATTTGCTTACGCTCACTAGTTTTAATGGTAATGACCCAACTCCGCAACTTAGCGGTGATTCACCTTCAATAGTTACCCAAATGGGTGTGGAAACCATGAACCGTTGGTTACCTGCTCGTTCTGTTGTACTCGGATTTTCAGTAAATTTCTAAAGATGAAAGCAAACGCTCATTTTTTCGGCTTTCTACTTTTACTCTTGAGTACTTCTACTATTCAGGCTCAAACAAAATCAATTTTTCAAAAGAATGTGGTTACTGATTCCGCATTCAACCTGGGTGCGGTTCACGATATCTATGAGTTAATCGAGGCTCAATTCCCGGGAATCTTTATTGAAAGATCGGGTTCAGATCGCAATACCGATTTCTTGGCGACAGTTCGTGGTGTGGGTACTATGATTGGTATGCAGAACCCATTAATTGTAGTTGACGGAGTTATAAATGCGCCACTTAGTGCTATTGATCCTAATGACGTAGCACAAATTGAATTGGTAAGAGGAGCTGCTTCTGCTCGTTACGGCATGCAGGGAGCTTCTGGGGTTCTTGAGATTACTACTAAACGAGGCTCAGTTGGAGGTCCACGCGTGTCTTTTCATTCATTTGCAGGAATTGAAAGCAAGATTTACAAGCAAAAAGTCTACGAAAGAGAAGGTTTCTTAGCAGCTGGAGGAACTGATTTAGGGAGTGATATCGATTGGATCGATCACATCACACAAACTGGATTTAATAGCGCCAATCACATATCAGTTAGTGGTCAAACCAGTAAACTCAATTATCGCTTTGGTGCTAATTATCGTATTTGGGATGGCATCTTAAGGAAAACAGGTTTCGATCGTTCTAACTTGAGCGGAAGTGTCAATTGGCAGTTTACCAACAGGTTGCAGCTACAGTACTCGGGTAATTGGACAAATGAACAAGCAGATCTAGGCTTGCCTCAGGCTTTTCAGTTTGCTCATAATGCAAATCCCACCATGCCCATTTATTTTCCTAATGGAACAAGCCTCTATCAAGCGATAGCTTTTGAATACTATAATCCTGAAGGCTTTATTAGTAGAATAAGCGATCAAAGAGAAAGAGATGTTCACTTGCAAACGATTGGATTGAATTTTCAAGGAGACCGTTTGAATGCTTTTGTTAGAGGTACTTTTTCATCTATTCAGAATTTGAACATAGCCGATTTTGACGATGAATTCTTTTACCTTACTAATAGTCATTTTGGTTCCAATGCTAGATCAAATCATGAGTTTTATTCAGGAGGTATTCAATTTAACGAGAGGCAAAAGGGAAACTGGAGATACAACCTTTCTCTAGCTGGAGATTTTCAGCGCATTGATCGTGAACATTTTGGTATGCGCTATTATCAGAACCTGCGTTATCCGCAAGATGTCAGTAGAGACAGCTCTTTCACAGGAGTTCAGTTATGGTCAGTTTCTGCTAATCTTATAGCTACATGGAAAGATTGGGTTACTTTTAATTTGAGCGATCGCTTTGAGCGCAGTAGTGCGCTGATTGGCGAAACTAAAGGTCATTTTTTCCTCTTCTCCACGACTTTTGACATTGGGTCTAAATTCGAACTGCCTTACAATTTACAGGTAAGATTAGCACAAGGGAGAGCAGGTTTAACACCTTTCAATGAGAACCTGAATAGAGAAGTTGGAGACCCAAACTTTGAACCAGACCGATTTAACCCCTTACATCAACCTGATTTCACTTTTGAGTCCAACATAAATCGAGAGTTTGAAGTAGCAATTAGTCCCGCTAGCGGACTATGGAATCTTGCCTTAACACGATATCAACGGAAGGCAGAGAAAGTATTGAACATGCAGATGTATGGTCTTAGCACGCCTTATACCAAGAATGGAACGTCTATTAACAATTCAGGATGGGAGTTAAGAGCCGGATTAACCTCTTTCATCAATGACTACACGATCAAGTCAGAGTTTATGCTCACCACCCTAACTACTGAATTTTTGGAAGTACCAAGGGCAGAAGGGTTTGAGGACTATGACTACGACTTTGGTCCATATACCGGGTGTGGTTGCAGTGGTAATCGACTCTTTTTGTTAGAAGAAGGACAACCATACGGAGCCTTCTTCGCTAATCGTTTTTCAGGGCAAGTTGAACAAAACGAGATGCTACTTTTAGACCTTAATCTAGACGGGCACGTTGATCGATATGATAGAGATGTGGTAGGTCAGTTATTGCCGCAATATGTGATGAATTGGCGAAACGAAGTTTCTTTCGGCACAACCAAATTGGTGATTTTAATTGAATCCTCTCTGGGCCATTACGTCCTAAATAAATTCAGAATAGATAACAGTGAAAACTTCAGGTATCAACCTCATGAGAATCGTATTGTAAACAATCAGGGTATTGATGCGCATTGGGTTCGTTATTCCGATGTTTTTGTCGAGGATGCTTCCTATGTAAGATTGAGAAATCTTAGCATTTCACAAGATCTCAATATCGCGAATTATCCCATGACGATTTATTTGGCTGGGAATAACCTTTTTACGATTTCCGGATATAGTGGCAACGACCCCATTTATAGACTAGGTAGTGGTCATGCTGGTGGATCATTGGGTCGCCAAGGAAACTTAGAATGGTTACCCGTAAGAACTTTTACCCTTGGCTTAAACGCCTCATTCTAATGCCATAATGGCCGAAATATTCCGATTTTAAGCATTTTCCGGTCATAATTTCCGAATTATTGGAATGGATTACTCTTTGATACTGTGCTTTTGAGTTTTTGAACAAAGACACAGACTAAAGAGAAAATGGATTTTAAGAAATATACAATCAAGTCGCAGGAAGCCATTCAAAAGGCGGCCGAAGTAGCAGCTGGCAATCAGCAGCAAGCTATTGAACCGGGCCATCTCTTGAAGGCTATCCTTTTATCAGATGAAAATGTGATTTCTTTTCTTGTAAAGAAGTTGGGAGTGAACAAGGTACAGCTTGATGCTAAGCTGGATGAGATTGTGAATGGCTATCCAAAAGTAAGCGGTCAGCAGCCTTACTTATCTAACGATGGTCATTCAGCATTAACGCAAGCGCTTGATTTCCTAAAAGAATTCAATGATGAGTTTGTAGCCATAGAGCATATTGTATTGGGTCTGCTTGCAGGTAAAGAGAAGGTAGCAGGTATGATGAAGGAGCTTGGTTTTACTAAGAAAGAACTCATTGCTGCCATAAATGAATTAAGAGGTGGAAGCACTGTTACAGATCAAAATGCTGAGGCCAAATACCAATCCTTAAATAGATATTCTAAGAACCTTAATGAGCTGGCTAAAGCTGGTAAAATCGACCCTGTGATTGGCCGCGATGAAGAGGTGAGAAGGGTGCTTCAAATCCTTTCTAGAAGGACCAAGAACAACCCAATGCTAATAGGTGAACCCGGTGTGGGTAAAACGGCCATAGTTGAAGGTATGGCTCAGCGAATTGTTGATGGTGATGTGCCTGAGAACCTAAAAACTAAGACACTTATCTCTTTAGATATGGGGCTTTTGGTTGCAGGTGCCAAATACAAAGGAGAATTCGAGGAAAGATTAAAGGCGGTTATCAAAGAGGTACAAGATTCCGATGGTGAGATTATTCTCTTCATTGATGAGATTCATACCCTAATAGGAGCCGGTGGAGGTGGAGAAGGTGCTATGGACGCAGCTAATTTGCTAAAGCCTGCCTTGGCTAGAGGAGAACTCCATGCCATTGGTGCAACCACGCTTAAAGAGTATCAGAAATATATTGAAAAGGATAAGGCCCTTGAAAGAAGGTTCCAAGCGGTAACAGTAGACGAGCCTACTCAAGAAGACGCCATCTCGATTCTTCGGGGCATTAAAGAGAAGTATGAAGTGCACCATGGGGTTCGTATTCAAGACGATGCGGTGATTTCTGCTGTGGAGCTTTCTACACGTTATATCTCGGATCGATTCTTACCGGATAAGGCTATTGACTTAATGGATGAAGCGGCTTCTAAGTTGAGGATTGAAATAGACTCCTTACCTGAAGAACTAGACGAATTGAATCGAAAGATCATGCAACTCGAGATTGAACGAGAGGCTATCAGAAGAGAGAAAAATAAAGACAAAGAATCAGTACTCTCAAAAGAGATTGCCGAGTTGGCGGAGAAGCGAGATAGCCTGAAAGCTAAGTGGGAAAGTGAGAAAGAAGTCATTACCGGAATAAGAGCTGAAAAGGAGAATATCGATAAATACAAAATGGAGGCTGAGAAAGCTGAGCGAGAAGGTGACTTTGGCTTAGTAGCTGAAATTAGGTACGGTAAGATCACTGAGGCAGAGCAAAAACTTGAATCCTTCAAAGCAAAGATGAAGGAGATGCAAGGTGAGAAGTCTTTGTTAAAAGAGGAGGTTGATGCTGAAGATATTGCCGAGGTTGTGGCCAAGTGGACAGGGATACCGGTTGCTAAAATGCTGCAATCTGATAGAGAGAAACTCTTGAATTTGGAGGAAGAGTTAGGTAAAAGGGTCGCTGGTCAAACAGAAGCGATTGCGGCCCTATCAGATGCCGTTCGAAGAAGTAGAGCAGGACTCCAAGATCCAAAAAGGCCTATCGGTTCTTTTATATTCTTAGGCACAACGGGTGTAGGTAAAACGGAGTTGGCAAAAGCCTTAGCTGAGTATTTATTCAACGATGAGAACAATATGGTACGAATCGACATGTCTGAATATCAGGAAAGGCATGCTGTATCTCGACTCATAGGAGCGCCTCCGGGTTATGTGGGCTATGATGAGGGTGGCCAGTTAACTGAGGCGGTGAGAAGAAAGCCATATTCTGTGATTTTACTTGATGAGATAGAAAAAGCACATCCAGATGCCTTTAATATCTTATTGCAAGTGCTAGACGATGGTCGATTGACGGATAATAAGGGTCGTGTGGCGAACTTCAAGAACACTATTATCATTATGACAACCAACATTGGTTCTCATCTCATTCAAGAAAATTTTGAGAAGATCGATTCGGAGAATGTCTTAGACGTGGTAGAAGGAACGCGAAGTGAGGTCTTTGAATTATTGAAGAAATCGGTTCGTCCTGAGTTTCTCAATAGAATTGACGAGACCATTATGTTCATGCCATTGAGCAAAGACAATATTCGTCAGATTGTAGGTATTCAGTTTGGATTAATTCAGAAGCAATTGCACGAAAACGGCATTGAGATTGAGGCTACGAATGAGGTCTTAGATTACTTGGGAGAGATTGGTTACGATCCTCAGTTTGGGGCAAGGCCATTGAAAAGAGTGATTCAAAGAAAGGTGCTTAATGAATTGAGTAAAGAAATCCTTTCTGGTAATATCTCCAAAGACTCGGTAGTGAGTATTGAGATGAATTCAGATAAGGAAATTGAGTTTGTGAACGTTGTGGCCCCTGCTAGCTCACCCAAAGGCGAAGATCAGGTGAGTGAGTAAACTTGATACAGTCCTTCCCTTCCTCGCTTCAGCAAAGCAAAATAGGGGAGCCTGCCTTCGGCAGGCAAGGTGTCCGAAGGACGGAGGGGCTGAATGAAAAAAGGAGCATGGTTGCTCCTCTTTTTTATGGATAAACCGCTCTTACCTCTATTTCAATAAATTTATTAGGATCAACTAATTGGTAAACCCCAATGGTGGATCTTGCGACTTTATTTGGATTGGTTTCATTATTAAAGTATTCGCCATAGGCCTTAAACCATGCTTGGAAATCAGGCTTATTGTCATTTTCAAGATCTGGTGCTACATAGACTTTCATAGCCACAACATCCTCAAGGTCTAATCCCTCTTCGGACAGATAAGACTGGATGCGTTTTAGTGCGCTTACAGATTGATCATATGTATCACCAAATCGACCTCTTTTCCCTTCAGGAATTGATTCGTCCTTCGGATTAGCCACAATACCACTCGCAAAGTACATCGCTTTTCCTGCCGGGACTTTTACTCCTTTAAGAATCGAGGAACCTGCTCTATCAAATCGCACAACATCTCCATGATGTTCCTGATGCATTTGATCATGTTCTGTCTGGCAACTAGAGATAAGCACTATGCACAGAAGGAAATAGAAGGTATTGATTCTTTTCATGTTTTGCAGTTTGTTGAAAGATACAAATTCGCTTATCAAAATTGACTTGGTTTTTGGTGAGCGCTCTACGTATCTTAAGCATTCAACCTTAATAATTTATAGTACGTCATCCTGAATTTATTTCAGGATCTAATAGAAAAGATTCTGAAACGAGCCTGCCTGCGGAAGGCAGGTTCAGAATGACTGAAGTGAAAACCTTAACTAAATACCATGAAAACACTTAGGTTCATGGGTTTGGTCATTTTGACCTTGCTCGTTCTTGCACCCGATTCATTTGCACAGAGAAGAAAAAGAAAAGAAGCAGCTCCAGTGGGAGTGAGCTATGATACTGCCTTATACAATGCCATGGAGTTCCGCTTAGTGGGGCCTTTCCGTGGAGGCCGAGCTACTGCAGTAGCCGGTGTAGTACAAGATCCTATGACTTACTACATGGGAGCTACAGGAGGAGTCTGGAAAACCGAAGATGCTGGTGAAAGCTGGTTCAATGTGTCAGACGGTTTTTTCAATACGGCCTCAGTAGGAGCTATTACGGTTTCTGAGTCAGATCCTAATGTAGTCTATGTCGGAATGGGTGAGGCTCCGGTTCGAGGTGTAATGACTTCGCATGGAGATGGTGTCTATAAATCAACTGACGCTGGAAAAACTTGGAAGCATGTGGGCTTAGATCGTACTAGGCATATTTCAAAAATTGTAGTTCACCCTAATAACCCAGATGTTCTATTGGTTGGAGCTCAAGGAAGCCCGTACGGTGCTACCGAAGACAGAGGTATTTACCGCTCTACCGATGGCGGAGATTCTTGGGAAAAAGTACACTATGTAGATGAGAATTCAGGGATTAGTGACCTGAGCATGGACATGACAAATCCACGTGTGATTTATGCGGCATATTGGGATCATAGAAGATTCCCATGGAAAGTCCAGAGTGGAGGACCAGGTAGTGGCTTATGGAAGTCCACAGATGGAGGAGACACTTGGACAAAAATGACCAAGGGATTACCTAAAGGCACTTTAGGTAAAATGGGAATCTCCGTTTCAAGGGCTAACCCAAGCAAGGTATGGGCTATAGTTGAAGCCAATAAAGGAGGACTTTACCGATCTGATGATGGTGGTAATAACTGGCGCTTGATTAATGGCGATCGATTGTTAATTGCGCGTTCTTGGTACTACATGCACATTCAAGCTCATCCCACTGATGAGGATGCAGTGTATGTGATGAATGCTCCTTTGGTTGAATCAACCGATAATGGAAGAACTTTCAGAAATCTAGGTACACCACATGGTGATAATCATCAAGTTTGGATCAACCCTGAGCATCCGCAATACATGGTTAATGCCAATGATGGTGGGGCTAACGTTACCATCAACGGAGGGGCAGATTGGTCTAGACAAGACAATCAACCCACTGCTCAATTCTATCGCGTAAATGCCGATAGGCAATTTCCTTATAGAATTTATGGCGGTCAGCAAGACAATAGTTCGGTCTCAATAGCATCAAGGGTGAATGGTTCGGGTATCTCAAATAGAGATTTCTTCCCTGTAGGAGGTTGCGAGAGTGCGTATTCTGCTTTCGATCCAGATGATCCGGAGTTTATTTATTCAGGTTGTTATCAAGGAATTATAAGCGAGTGGAATAGAAACACGAAACAGACTAAAGATGTGATGGCCTATCCTTATCAAGGCTTAGGAACCAACCCTAGAAACATGAAGTATCGATTTAATTGGAACGCTCCAATAATTGCTTCTAAACACGATCCTTCCGTGATCTATCATGCGGGAAACAAATTATTAAAAACTACCAATCGTGGAATCACTTGGCAGGAGATTAGCCCAGATTTAACCAGAAACGATTCAACAAAAATCAACTGGGGTGGTGGACCCATTACAAATGAAGGTGCTGGTGGAGAAATCTATCATGCCATTTATTATGTAGCTGAATCGCCACATACACCAGATGTTATTTATACAGGGGCGGATGATGGCATGTTGCACATTACAAAAGATGGAGGTGCTAACTGGTCAGAGATCACCATTCCAAATACGGGTAACGGTATGGTAAATCAGATTGAGGTTTCGCCACATACTCCAGGTACTGTTTATGTGGCTTTCAATAAATACAAATACAATGATTTTACACCTCACATTTTCAAGTCAACTGATTATGGTCAGACTTGGACGAGGCTAGTAGATGGTATAGCAGAAGAAGCGCATGTGAGAGTAGTGAGAGAAGATCCAAATCATAAAGATTTGCTCTATGCCGGAACTGAAACAGGATTATACATTTCTTTTGATGGAGGTGTTAAGTGGAATGATTTCCAAAGAAACCTACCTATAGTACCGATTACGGATTTAATGGTAAATGGCAATGACCTGATCATCGCTACTCAGGGAAGAGCTTTCTGGGTAATGGACGATTTGAATCCGTTATACGAGCTAAAAGATGCGGCTCAGTCAGATTTTTATGTTTACGAACCTGAAGTGGCCATTAGAGATAATGCCTTCAGAAGTGGTAGCAGAACAACGGGTCAAAATCCTTATCCTGGGTTCACCATCATGTACTACATTAAAGACAATGTTGATTCAATTCCGATGAGTGTAGAGTTTATGAATGCCAATGGAGATGTTGTCCGTTCTTCCTCTACAGGTGCTAAAGAGAGACAAGAGAAGATGTCTAAGAAATCTGGAATGAACAGAATCAATTGGAATCTTTCCATGACCAATTTTGATGGCGTTGATGGTGTATTTATGGGACTTGGTGCTGGTGGGCATAGAGCTGCCCCAGGTTTGTATAAAGCGAAAATCACTTATGGAGATTGGACCGTAATTAAGGATTTAGAAGTTAAGCCTGATCCGCGTTGGTCTGCTTCATCGGCTCAATACCAAGAGCAACAAACGTTATTAGAGGAGGTTCGCGTCTTAATTGAAGAGCTTCAAGAGACTGCCAATGATATCAGATCAGTGAGAGCTCAGATTAATGATTTAAAATCTAGAATTGACAAAGATGAATTTGAATCTGTTCATGATATGGTAGATCAGATTGTTGAGGAAATCACTGATTTCGAAGATGAATTGATTCAGCCAAAGCAAAAGACTTTCCAAGATGTAATCAATTTTGAGAACAAATTGGAAGTGCAGCTATTACATATCTATGGAACCATTGATGGTATAGAGCCTCCTGTGACTGATGGTCAAAAGCAGAGGGTAAAAGACCTCAAGGATCAGTATAATCAAGTAATGGCCGGTGCTGGCGGAATTGAATCGAGTTTAGAGGAATTAATGGCATTGATAAGATCGGAGAATGTGCCGTTTATTGCTCCAAAAAAGAAAAAGTAATTGAGCAAAAACATAATCAATGAATTGGGTAGCCTGGCTTTGGCTACCCGCTTAAAAAATCTGAGCGATAGATTAGCTGGAGATGTGGCTCAGTTCTATAAGAATTCTGATGTTGAGTTTGAACCGCGGTGGTTCACTTTTATATATGCTCTTAAGGATGGTGCTGAGTTCTCGGTAACGCAATTAGCCGGCATGCTCAATCAGACACACCCGGCTGTAAATCAAGTAGCCAATACTCTAGTCAATAAAGGATTTGTGGAAGAGTTTCGTGATAGCAACGATCAGAGAAAGAGAATCCTAAAGCTATCAAAGAAGGGCAATGGGCTTGTTGTGAAAATGAGCCCACTATGGGAGAAAATAAAAAAGGCGAATGATGACTTGCTCGCGGAATCAGCCGATTTATTAAATGCTTTAGACTTGGTTGAGCAGGCATTAGATAAGCATTCCATGCTAGATAGATTGAAATAGAATTAAGCATTTTCTACAGAATCGAGACTTTCTTCCAAGTCGAATGATCAAAAAGTGTTATTGAGTGTTAACGATTGAATCTTTTTCACATATTAAAACGTAAGCACTTACCTAAAGAACTCAGATATGAAAAGTCATTTTTTAACAGCTCTACTTTTTATAGCCATTACATCTCAAGCACAAGAGTTTAATCATCAAGCTATTGTTGAAAGGCTGGCTGATATTATGAATAAAAACTACGTTTATCCTGAGAAGGGTCAGGACATGTATGATTTACTTCATAGTAAAATTAAAGATGGCACATATGCAAGCATTGAAAATAGAAGTGCATTAGCTGATGCTTTACAGGTTGATTTGAGATCAATCATTAATGATAGGCACATTCGGGTTACTCATAATCCTGCACGGGCAAAAAGAATGAATGAGGGTCCTAGATCTACAGGGCGGCAAGGGCCTAAGAATTATGGTTTTCAAGAAGTTTCCATCTTAGATGGTAACATAGGTTATTTGGATTTGAGAGGCTTTGCAGGCATAGGAAATGCGGAAGAGGTGGCCAGAGAAGCTATGGATAAATTGATTCAGGCAGATGCTATCATATTTGACTTAAGAAGAAATGGAGGAGGGTCACCTTCTATGATCAGGTTTATTTCAAGCTATCTTTTTGGACCTGAACCTGTTCATCTAAATACATTCTACTGGAGACCGGCAGATCGTTACGAAGAGAGTTGGACGCATCCTAAAGATGTATCCGTAAATAGACCAGATGTGCCTGTTTATGTGTTAACCAGCGACTATACTTTTTCCGCGGCCGAAGAGTTTACCTATAATCTTAAAAACCTAGAGCGAGCGACTATCATTGGAGAGACCACTGGTGGGGGAGCTCATCCTGGAGGTCCTATGATTATAGAAGATGGTTTTATTGTGAATGTCCCTCAAGGTAGAGCGATAAATCCCATAACTAATACAAATTGGGAAGGCGTAGGTATTGACCCACACATTGCCATGTCTTCTGAAAAAGCTCTTGATAAGGCCATTGAATTGGCTCAAGAAGATATTAGTAGAAAATAAAATGTAACCACTTACATAAATACTGTATTGCTCCAACTTTTTACTCTCTAAATTCATCAAGGTTAAAAACTAAGGTCATGTTTAAAAACTACATCAAAATTGCTGTGCGTAGTCTCTACAAGAGCAAAGGCACGTCAATCATCAACATTCTTGGCTTATCAATTGGGATGGCCTGTTGTATCATCATTTTTCTTTTTGTTCAGAATGAGTTGAGTTATGATCGTTTTCATAGCAAGTCTGATAATATTTTCAGGGTTCTCACGATAGACGAAGCACTTGGGGTTAGTAGTAACCTTGTGGGCATTACTATGCCCATGTTAGGAGATGCCATGGAATCTAATTTCCCTGAAGTTGAAAATAGAGTCAGAATGCTCCCTCAAGGTAGGCAGCTAGTCAGTTATGAGGAACAAGGTTTCTACACCGAAAACTTTGCTTATGCAGAACCATCTTTGTTCGAGGTATTTGATTTTAAGGTAATTGATGGTGATGTAAATAACGCTTTAACTGAGCCCAATACCTTAGTGATATCTGAAAGTATGGCCAGCACCATGTTTGGTGATGAGAATCCTTTAGGTAAGAGAATTGATATACCTGGTCAAACCGGATTGGAGGTAGTGGGTGTTATGAAAGACATAACCGAAAACTCTCACTTAGATTTTGATGTGGTGGTTTCCATGGAGCAATCTGATACGACTTCAGGCTTTTACAACTTTATCAATAGCTGGAGAAGCATCAGCACGGTCACTTATGTTCAAGTAACTGATCCAAGCGTTGAAGAAAGCCTAGAGGCTAAGATGGAAACGCTCATTAGAGATAATGATGTAGGGGAGAATTTCAAAGTTACGCTTCAGCCGCTTTCCGATGTGCATTTAAAATCTAGCGGGATTCTATTTGAGAATTATAACCTAAATAAAACAGACATCAACTATGTCTATACTTTAGGTGCTGTTGGTCTGTTTGTCATTTTAATTGCCAGTTTCAATTTCATGAATTTGTCTACGGCAAGATCTGCCAATAGAGCGCAAGAAGTTGGTGTTAGAAAGGTGTTTGGTGCTTTTAGACTACAACTGATCAATCAGTTTATGATTGAATCTGTGGTGTTGTGTTTAGTGTCTTTTGTTTTGGCTATCGGCCTTGTAGCCTTGACAGGTTCTTTCATCAATTTACCGATTGAAGGTAATCTGGCTTCACATTTTCTTGCCAATACAACATGGTTTTTTGGTGGGCTTCTTTTTGTCCTTGTTCTAGGTGTGTTTTCCGGAAGCTATCCTGCCTTTATGCTGTCTGGCTTTAATCCAATTAGTATTCTTAGAGGCTCTTTCAAGACAAGTTCAAAAGGTATTTTGCTCAGAAGGTCTCTGGTGATTTTTCAATTTACCATCTCTATTAGTATGATCATTGGTACTGCCATTGTCTATGACCAACTGCAGCATCAAAGAAATATTGATAAGGGATTTGACCCCGAACAAGTGGTTACATTAAATGTCGGCAATCAGAGCTTGCAACAGTCCATGCCGGTTTTCATGAACAAACTGGAACAGAATCCTGACATTATCAAAACAGCTAGAACAGGTGGTATGCCTGGTCGAACTTTTGGCCGTAGGGGAGTACGTCCTGAGGGTGTCCCTGAGGATGATACTTGGATCATTTCAGTGCTCGCATTCGATGAAAGCTACATGGATGTGATGGAAATGGAGGTTGTTGATGGTAGAGCATTTGACAGAGATATGCAGACTGATCCTCAACAAGCGGTGCTAATAAATGAGGCCATGGTGCGTGAGTTAACATGGGATGAACCTATTGGCAAAACCATTTCAATGGGACAGCAAGAACGTCAGGTTATTGGAGTGGTAAAAGACTTTCACTTCACCAATATGAGGCATAAGATTGAACCACTGGCCATGGTTTATAATCCAAATGGTGGTGGAAATTTGGCTATCAAGTTTAGTGCAGCCAATGTGTCTGAAACTATGGATTATATACAATCTTCATGGAACGAGGTTTTTCCAAATAGCCCATTAGAGTATAGATTTTTCGATGAAGAGTTTGGTCAACAGTACGCTTCAGATGAACGATTTGGTCGTTTAGTGTTTAGCTTTACTTGGCTTGCCATATTCATCGCTTGCTTAGGCTTGTTCGGACTTTCGGCATTCACAGCCGAGCAAAAAACAAAAGAAATTGGTGTAAGAAAAGTGCTCGGAGCATCTGTAACTGGAATTGTAGCGCTGCTTTCAAAGCAGTTCTCTAAACTTATTGCGGTAGCCATAATTTTAGCAGTGCCACTGGCCTATTATCTCATGTCTACATGGTTGAGTGATTATGAATATCGGGTAGAACTTAATTGGATGTGGTTTGCTATTTCGGCTTTTGCGGCTCTAGCTATAGCCGTGCTCACTGTTACTTTCCAATCTGTTAAGGCAGCTATGGCAAATCCATCAAAATCACTCCGCTACGAGTAGTTTTTTGCAAATTTTAACAACCGTCTGTCAGTTTAGTGAAACTAGTCGTTCGTATAATGGTATTATACTTGTATTGGTTGTTTAAGTGCTTCTATTCCTGAAGCCTTATTATTACATTGAAAGTCTTTCTTTGAAAGACGAGGTCGAAAACGTGTCGAAATGAAGATGATGATGAAGAAGATTTTATTAATACCGAGTTTGTTGTTGGTTGCCTTTGCAGCATTGGCCAATAACGATTCGGATTATTTACAGCCTAAGGCTTCCCACCTAAAAGAGGCAAGGCTTATAGTTCAAATATTAGATTACTATCACTACAGAGATGTTGAATTGAATGATTCACTGTCCTCTGTAATTTTCGATAATTACATCAATTCATTAGATGGTAATAAATCGAATTTCTTAGAAAGTGATATCAAGTCTTTCGAGAAGTATAGATATAACTTAGATGACGCGCTACAAAGAGGTGATCTGGTACCTGCGTTCTATATTTTCAACATCTACAAGAAACGATTAGACGGTAGGTTAAAATATGCCTTGGAGAGAGTTCAAGAGCCATTTGATTTCACTAAGGATGAGACATTCTATTTTGATAGAGAGGAGGCAGATTATGCTACCTCCGAAGCGGAGTTAGATGAGATTTGGAGAAAGACCATTAAGAATCAAGCACTGACTTTAAAACTTGGTGATAATGACGATGAGAAAGTAAAAGAGCTGATGACTAAAAGGTATGAGCGTTTTTACAACAACGTATCGAAATACAATAGCAACGATGTTTTCGAAATTTTCATGAATTCTGTGACGGAAGGTTTCGATCCGCATACCAATTATTTCACCCCACTTAATGCCGAAGATTTTGAGATGCAAAGCAAGAAATCGCTAGAAGGTATTGGTGCTACGCTTCAGCAAGAAGCTGACTACACTAAGATTGTTGAATTAAGACCTGGTGGCCCTGCCTTTTTAAGTGGTGCTATCCAGCCGGAAGATAGGGTAGTAGCCGTAGGGCAAGGTGCAGACGGAGAGATGGTAAACGTTGTAGGCTGGAGATCTGATGAAGTAGCAGGACAGATTAGAGGACCAAAGGGAACATTGGTGAGACTGGAGTTACTTCCTGGTGGAGCAAGTATTGGTTCTGAGACTAAAATGGTGAATCTGGTAAGAGATAAAATCAAACTAGATGACGCAGTAGCTTCGAGTAAAGTAATTCAGTATTCTCAGAATGGTACTGAATACAACATAGGAGTAATTACAGTTCCTGATTTTTACTTAGATGCAGAAGAAATGGATGAAAATCCAGAGGATTACACTTCTACTACTAATGACGTAAAGAAATTGATTGCTGAATTTGAAGAGCAAGGTGTAGATGGTGTAATGCTCGATTTAAGAAATAACGGAGGAGGGGCGCTTTTTGAAGCGATTAATCTTACCGGATTGTTTTTACCAGGAGGGCCTGTAGTTCAGGTGAAATACAACCAAAGTAGAATAGAAAAGCTTTTTGATGAGAACAAAAACATGTTCTATACAGGACCATTAAATGTGATGATCAATCGCTTTAGTGCTTCAGCATCTGAAATCTTTGCAGGTGCTATTCAAGACTATAAAAGAGGTGTTATTCTGGGCGAACAATCATATGGTAAAGGCACTGTTCAAAACGTTAGAGGGCTTCAGGATTTCTTGAGGGAAAAGCAGGAAGAGGATTTAGGTCTATTGAAATTTACCATTGCTAAATTCTATAGAGCAAGTGGTGGAAGTACGCAACATAAAGGGGTGACACCTGATATCCAGTATCCTTCTATTTACAATGCAGAAGAATTTGGAGAAAGCTCTAAACCGAGTGCTTTGCCTTGGGATCAAATCGCTACTGCCGACTTTACACCATTAGATTATGTGGACGATAAGTTGTTAAGAGATTTAAGAACTCGCCATAACCAAAGGTTGAAGTCTGATCAATCGTTAGTTGATCTTCAATACGATGTGGATCAAGTCAAGAAAGATAGAGAGAGAAATATGATTTCTCTAAATCTAGAGGTGCGTAAAAAAGAGCGAGAAGACAGAGAGAAGCAGCGCAATGCAAAAGTTAAAATTGGTGGCTCACTCTCCGAATTGGAAGCTAACAAAGTAGCCGATCGTTCTTTGGATGATTTAAAAGACACTTATCTAAAAGAGAGTATTAAGCTTTTGGCTGATCAAATTCAGTCTACGAAGAGCAGAGGTTAATAGCCGTAGGAGAAAACAAAAAAGGGAAGCTAATGCTTCCCTTTTTTGTTGGAGGTTATCTTTTGGTTACTGCATTCTTGCCAACTCAGCTTCGCTTGCGATATAGCCGAAGGCGGCCCAAGAAGAGCCATCAACTACTTGCTGGAAAATCTCTTTTGCTTTTGCCGTGTCTCCTTGATAGAGATACCAATTCCCCATTCCATAACCTTGTGTAGCTAAACTAAGTGCTACATCTTCACCGGTTGGGTTATAAAGTTCTTCTATAGGTAACTTACCTTGATACATGAGTAAGCGTCTGAAGTAGCTGTCATTTTCTATTATATCCATATCCTCCATAATGGTATCCAAAATTGATTGGGCAGCTTCTACTTTATTTTGTCTTCTAAGGGTCATGTAAAGCCAATCTGCTGTAGCTACATACAGGTCTGGATTACGCGAATATTCCTTAAGCAATTCAGTATAGATTTTTTCAGCTTTCGAAAACTTTCCCTCTAAATAATAGGCAAGTGCATAATGATATAGCACATTGAACTGCGTATTGGACAAAGGAATATTTCGAGAATTTGGTGCTCCGTCAGGCTCTATTTCAATTTGATCTTTAGGCATGAAGGTATACGCCTTCTCATAGTCTGCAATTGCCATATCGAATTCTCTGATGCTAATGAATCTGTGACCCCTATGACGGTATAAACGATAGGATTTTGGGAATTTTTTCAACCCTTCAGTGTATATCTCAATGGCCTTTCTGTAATCCGATAAATAAGCATACCTTCTACCGAGCCATATGGTATTCAATTCATTTGGGTCAGCATCAAAATTGGCTTGTGCTTCTTCAAGGTTCTTGGTTAATCTAGCTAAGGCTTCTGGACTTCTTTCAGGTATTGTTAGCGGTTTGCCTAAAAGAGAAGTGGCCTGTTCAGTCTTTAATTCTACTGCTTGCTCTACCTCATTTTCATCAGCCTTCTTGTTAACGCAGCTGTTTGAAAAAAGTACGACTAATAAGCTTAGTCCTAGTGCTAAAAATCTATTCATCTTATTTAGTTGTTAGTTTATATCTCATTCCATCTTTCTTCTCATCTACCATTTGCTTTACATCTTCCAAAAGCTTTTTGGCGTCATAAATAATACCGTCCTTGATGGTGTATTTCACTCCACCCACTCTAATCACTTCATTGTCTTCATCTAATTGAACTGTTCCTGTACCATAAAGCACCTTTAGGTTTTCTAATGGGTTTTCTTCTAGGATCACAAAATCGGCATACTTCCCAACTTCAACTGATCCCAGCATGTCGTCAGCACCAAGGGCCTCTGCTCCGTTTAAGGTTGCCGACATGATTACTTCCAGTGGGTGGAATCCTGCCTCTCTTAGAAGTTCTAATTCTCTTATAAAACCGAAGCCATATAGTTGATAGATAAAGCCTGAATCTGATCCGGCAGTCACACGCCCCCCCCTATTTTTGTATTCGTTTACGAACGTCATCCAAAGCTTGTAATTCTCTTTCCAAGCCACTTCTTGCTCGGTACCCCAACTGAACCAGTAAGAGCCGTGTGATCTTCGGCTTGGCCTGTAAAAGTTCCAAAGAGAGGGTAGCGTAAAGATGTTGTGCCATTCGGCAGAATAAGCACGCATTAGGTCACGGCTCGCTTCGTAAATATTAAATGTGGGATCTATGGTAAAGTCAAGGCTGATTAACTCATCCATTACTTCATTCCATTTTTCCGAGTATGGCGGAGCCGCTTGTTTCCATAGTTGTCCCGCTTCTCCAAACCTGTCTTGTTCATTCCTGTAGTTATAGTCCAAACTATAATTCTGGACTTTTCTATCAGTGAACATGGCTTCTGGCAAACCATACCAATGTTCCATGCTGGTTAGTCCTGCTCTTGCTGAGTTCATGACATTCCAGCGTACTACATCCATTTGTGCGTGATGCATAGCTGAACGTAAACCCAACTTCTTATTTTCTTCAAGGGCTGCTTGCATGATGTCTGGTGCAGCGCCAAAAAACTTAATGCCATCAGCACCATTTTCTGCATTTTCTCTTACCCAAGCTCTTGCCATTTCAGGGTTAGAGATGGGCTCATTGCTGCCCTGACCAAAACTGGTGTAAGCAAAAATTCTTGGTGCAGTAATGGTGTTCTTATTGCTTTTCTCTTTGTGTTCTAGAACCCACTTTAGTCCATTGCCTGCAGATGGATCTCTGATTGTTGTGATACCATGCCCCATCCAGAGTTTGAAGACGTATTCAGCAGGAGTTCCTTGTCCTGTACCGCCAATGTGCCCATGCATATCTATAAATCCAGGAAGAACATACATGCCAAATGCATCTAATTCTTTGTCTCCTTTTCTGGCTTTAGGTCTATCCCTATCCCTGATGGGTAAACCTGGATAACCTACATTGACAATGTCTTTAATGATGTTTTGCTCAACTATAATATCAACAGGCCCTGTGGGAGGGGCGCCATTGCCATTGATTAGGGTTGCGCCTCTTATGATTAACCTTTCCCAAGGGCCTTCACCTTCATTTCTAGGTGGAGATTTTTCAATTTGGGCAGTGGTAAAATTTAACGCTAAGCAAAGGATGATTAGAGTTAAAAAAGTATTCTTAGTATTGATCATAAAAAATAAAAGCTGACTATACTCCAAAATAGAGAATTAGTCAGCCTTTATCAATGGGCATCTTTTTAATGGCTAGCTTTTGCCTGACCTTAGGATTTTTGTGAATTTCAATTCAAAGTTCTGTCCGCTCTGATTCCACGTGCCTACTAGTTGCCGTTTTACTAATTGGCCCTGGAAAGTGGCACCATATTGGTTCATTACTAATTTCAATACGTTGTTTTCGTAAGAGACTTCATCAAACTTAATGTTTAATTCTCCTTGACTAGGGCTATCTAAAGTGGCTTTTATATTTCTTTCTTTATCAACTCGCAATTTGAGTACCAAAGGCAATTCTGTTGTTTTACCTTGATTGTTTACAAATATTGATCCTTCCCAGTCTCCCCCTAATACGATAGGATCATCTTGATTTACGCTGAGTAAAAGTGCTAATGCCAGAGTAAAAAATAACTTCATTTGCTTCTTTTTAGATTTAGTAAAGATACAACTATTCCCAATTGATCTTTTTTCTATTACTACTACGTTTATGTGGTTTAAATCACTACCTCTACCTTCTTAAAAAAGAGTCGTATTTCCTTAAGACTTTAATTGTGATTTCATATTCAGATCTACCGATGATCTCACCGTCTAGAAATGCGCAATAGTCCATAAATTCATCAATTACGCGTTCATCTATCCTTGTAATTCTTCTCACAAGATCTTTATTGAAGTGCTTTTCTCTTTCCAATTCTCGTTTGGATATAAACTCCTTGGCAGCTTTTCTTTCCTTCAGAATTTTTTCTTGCTTGTATTCTTTGGTGAGAGTATTTAATAAACCTGAAATGGCAAAACCAGCTTGGCCATTGGTAAGTGGAACCATTTGAGGGACACTCCAATCGGTTGGGTTAACTGTGTTGAGAAATGGATTGTAAATCTTAAGCGTATCTCGTTTAGGTCTTTTCAAATAGAAATTATCCGATAGTTCTGTGATTTCGATTTCTTCTAATTCATAAACTTTTTGATCCATTTGAACCGTGTAGGCTCTCTTGTCAGTCCTGTCAACCTCAGTGATCGTATAAAACCATGGTTCATAGCCTACGGAAGTAATTCTAATCTCGTCTCCAATATTCACCGGAAATGAAAAAGATCCATCTGTTTTAGAGGCTATACCTTGATTCTTGTTTGTGACAAGAATGGTTGCAAATGCAATGGGCTGAAAAGTCCCTCTCTCTACAACGCGTCCATGAAAACTAAAAGTGCTATCGTTTTGCGCTTGACAATAAACGCTGAACAGTAAGAATAGGAAAATTCCAAAACACCGCTTCATATCTATTTAGACAAACGAAGTTGCGAGATATTGTTCGAATAAGTGTGAGATTAACCGTTTTTAACCTTACGAGCGGTATTCGTATTACTGAGTTTCGCTTCTCAATACCTCTAAAGGTGGACGACTGACAATTCCCCGACTATTCGATAATCCAATTAAAATGGTAATAGATGTTATGGAAATATAAGTAAAGACAATGGGTAGTAGGTCAGGAACAAAAGTGGAATCAAAGCTATAATAGGCTAAACCCCAGCTTGCCAATAAAGACAAGATTATACCAGATAGTGAAGCTAGACTTCCTAGAAAGAAATATTCCAAGCTGTTAATACTGAAAATCTGGTTTTTGCTTGCTCCCATGGTTCTAAGCAGTACACTTTCTTTTATGCGTTGGAAACGAGAAAGAATTACCGAACTGATTAATACAAGTAACCCCGTTAGAATACTGAATAGCGCCATAAATCGAATCACAAATGAGATCTTGGCTAAGATGTTGTCTAGCGTGTTTAGGATTAGACCAATATCTATTACCGATACGTTGGGATACTTCTTAACAACCTCTCGCTGAAACAAAGCGCCTTGCTCTACATTGTCAACCCTGGTAATTAATACACTAAACTGAGGAGCGGGTTCTAAAACTCCTTTAGGGAAAACCGCTAAAAAGTTCGTCTGTACTCGCTCCCAATCAATTTTTCTAGTACTGCCAACAATTGTCTCAATAGGAACACCCTGAACATTCCAGATTATTGTGTCACCCAACTCAATTTTATTTCTCTTGGCGTAATCATCTTCCAGACTTACCATTTGATTTTGGCTGTAGAGGTTCTTAACCGAATCCTCCATGTCATTTGTAATGGTTAGGCTGCCGGTTATAAGTTCTTCAGATTCAATGAGGCTATCTCTATAAGTTACTCGCCATTCTCTTCTGAACGGACTTGTTCTTAATTCTTCTGTAGAGTCTTTAACGGCATCTACTAAGGTAGTTTCATTGATAGACTGGATTTTCATAGTGACAACGGGAACCTGCTGTATAATTGGTAAACCACTCTCTTTAGTGAGTTGGGCTAGCTCATCTACCTGATAAGGTTGAATGTCGAACACCATTAAGTTTGGACGGTCTTTGTCCGTGGTAATTTCTACTTGATCTATAAGAAGTGCTTGAATGAAATATAAAGTTGTAATTAATGCGGTGCCCAATCCTATCGAAGCGATTAATACTAAGGTTTGATTATTCGGTCTGTACAGATTTGCCAGACTTTGTCTCCAGATGTAATTCCATTGCGAGGGAAAAAATCTATTCACCAGCCACATGGAAAGTCTGGCCACTAGTGCCAGAAAGCCAAAGGACAACCCTATAAAGACTGTAAATATTAGACTATCAGTAAGGACACCAATCTGAATAAAGGCGAACAGAATGATGAATAAAAATATACTGATATATACAGCCCATTGGAGTTTGTCTTTTATGGCACTCGCGCCTTCAGAGATACCTCTAAGGGTTATTAAAGGTGATGCCTTGCGAATACTTAACAACGGTGCTAAGGCGAATAATATTGACACAAATATGCCTGTAATTACACCACTAAGAATAGAAGGCCAAGACAGCGTTACATTCACTTCTACAGGTAGAAAACCAGCAAAAACTGTTGGTAAAACTGTTTGAATAAATGTTCCCAAGAGAGCTCCTAGGAACGATCCGGCTAATCCAGAAGCGCCAATTTGAATGAGGTAAATAAGAAAGGCTTGTCTTCCTGAGACGCCTAAACAACGGAGTATGGCAACTGATTTTAGCTTGTCTTTAATATAGATATGAACAGAACTGGCCACACCCACACACCCCAACAATAAGGCGATAAATGCTACTAGGTTTAAGAAGTCTGCTAAATCATCAAAGGTCTCGCCAGTCTCTTGCTTTCTTTCTTCAACCGTATCAGCTCTTAAACTTTGAATTCTCAAGGTATCTCTATCCGCTTCTAGGCGAGCGCCTAAATCAAAGTCTTCCGGTAGATCTTCGAATTTGTAAAAGCTTCTATAGTTTACTCTACTACCTTTTTGAATCAGTTGAGTTTCTTCAACAAATGACATGGGTATGTAGACTGCCGGAGCAACTAAGGTGGCTCCCAAGCTTTGTGAAGGAGAAGAGATTAAGGATCCTTCTACTTTAAAATTGACTAAGCCAATGCGGATGGTATCGCCAACTTCAATGTTAAATTGAATCATCACGCTTTGATCAACTAAGGCCTTTTTTTCTCCATCTCTAAAGGTTGATTCTGCACTTGGAGGTTCTGTTTCTATTATGCCGTAGTAAGGGAAAGCTCCGTCTAATGCCCTAACGTCCACAAGTCTGCTCTGCTGATTTTTTGGGAAATAAATCATGGATGCAAAACTGTTCTCGCTAGAAACATCATATGCCAGTGTATCCAAGAATGGATAGTTGAAATCTGGATTGTTACTGCTAATTTCTAGATCTGCTCCAAGTAATTCTTTTGCCTGAGC
Source organism: Roseivirga sp. UBA6052 (assembly GCA_002427755.1). Lineage (GTDB taxonomy): Bacteria > Bacteroidota > Bacteroidia > Cytophagales > Cyclobacteriaceae > Roseivirga. The sequence continues at coordinate 323,191 of DIYO01000009.1, read as the reverse complement.
GTTTATATCTGTTTTTAGATTATCGCTGAAAGAGTTAATGGCGACTAAAGCGGCAATCCCAATTATGATGGAAGAGATGAATAGAAAAAGCCTTGATTTACTTCTCCTAGAATCTCGCCAAGCCATTTTAAACAGCCAATTCCAATTGATTCCTTGATTCATATTTGCTTAGGCCATTTGGGCTTGAGAGTCACTGATTACCTTACCACCTTTGAGCTTGATGATGCGATCGCATTTTTTTGCGAGTTCCAAATCGTGTGTTACCATCACAAGCGTAGTACTTAATTCTTTGTTCAAGTCGAAAATGAGATTTTCAATTCTTATTGAAGTTTCTTCATCCAGATTACCGGTTGGCTCATCGGCAAAAAGTATTTGAGGGTCGTTTGAGAAGGCTCTTGCAATTGAAATTCGCTGCTGCTCTCCGCCTGATAATTGAGTAGGATAGTGGTCATGTCTATCTGCCAATCCAACTCTGTCTAAAAGATCTAGTGCTCTTTGTTTTATCTGTTTTTCACCTCTTAGTTCCATGGGAACCATTACGTTTTCTAAGGCAGTGAGTGTTGGCAACAATTGAAAGTTCTGGAAAACAAAGCCTACATGCTGGTTTCGGACTTTAGCTCGTTCGTCTTCATTTAAATTTTCAAGACCAATACTATTGAGTTTGACTGATCCGGATGTTGCTCTATCTAGTCCCGCACAAAGCCCGAGTAAAGTAGTTTTTCCACTACCTGAAGACCCTACAATAGCCAGTTTGTTACTTGCTTCTATGGAAAAATTAATATCTGAAAGAACGGTTAAAGATTTGGAACCACTTTTGTATGTTTTAGTAAGCTCAGCAACCTCAAGAATATTTGACATAAATTAATGGGCTAATAGTTTTTATAAGACGTAGGAACTTAAGAAGTGTTCTTCAGTTTAAAGGATTAAAGTAAATCAAAACACAAAATGTTTCGAGCTTCCGTATTCACAGTAGTACTTTTTATTTCAGGTATTCTCATCAAACCAGAATCTCAGGAGAGGAAGAATATTATCTTTTTTGGAGACAGTATTACGGCTGGTTATGGTATTCCGATTGAACAAGCCTTCACCAGCCTAGTCCAAGGTAAGATAAATGAAAGGGAGCTTAATTATAATGTAATTAACGCGGGCTTAAGTGGGGAGACTTCTGCTGGAGGCTTAACTAGAATTGATTGGATACTGAGAAGCAAGCCTGACATTTTCTTTTTAGAATTAGGTGGGAACGATGGCTTAAGAGGATTGAGTTTGGAAGAAACAGAGAAAAACCTTGAAGCAATGGTGCTTAAGATTCGGAAGGCTAACGCCAATGCCACCATATTCCTTTGTGGAATGCAAATACCACCTAATCTTGGGCAAGCGTATGCAGATAATTTTAAGACGCTCTTTAGTAGAGTGGCTAAGGATCAAGATGTTAATCTAATTCCGTTTTTACTCGAAGGCGTGGGTGGAGAGCCTGAGTTAAATCTCCCAGATGGTATTCATCCTAATCCAAAGGGTCATGAAATAGTGGCAGAAACAGTCTGGAGCTATCTGGAAGCAGTATTGAATTAACCTGCCCAGCCTTCTCTGTCTAGGCTTCTATATTGAATAGCTTCAGCAAGATGTTCAATGCCAATGTCCTTCTTGCCTTCCAAGTCTGCGATGGTACGGCTTACTTTAAGGATTCTATCATAGGCTCTTGCGGAAAGACCAAGTCTTTCCATAGCGGTTTTCAACAACGTTTTACCCGCTTCATTAATCTGGCAAACTTCTTTTACTATTTGACTACTCATCATGGCATTGGAGTGAAGACCATGCTGTTTCAATCGCTCCGTTTGAATTTCTCTGGCTGCTATTACGCGGTCTCGAATCACTTCGCTGCTTTCCGCTTTTCTGTTTTGCGTCATTTGATCAAAAGACACAGGTGTTACTTCAACATGTAAATCAATTCGGTCTAAAAGTGGTCCACTTACTTTGTTTAGATATCGTTGTACCTGATTGGAGCCGCACATACATTCCTTTTCTGGATGATTGTAGTAGCCGCAAGGGCAGGGGTTCATACTGGCTATAAGCATAAAGTTGCTAGGAAAGTCTACAGAAACTCTTGCCCTTGAAATCGTAACTCTTCTTTCTTCTAGCGGCTGTCTCATAACCTCAAGAACGGTTCTTTTAAACTCTGGCAGCTCATCTAAAAACAAAACTCCATTGTGGGCCAGTGATATTTCACCAGGTTGAGGAACTCCTCCGCCACCAACCAACGCTACATCAGATACAGTGTGATGAGGGCTTCTAAAAGGCCTCCTTGTGATTAATTCGGCATTTGCTCCTAGTTTCCCAGCTACAGAATGAATCTTGGTTGTTTCAAGGGCTTCGTGTAACGACAATGGAGGAAGGATAGAAGGAAGCCGTTTAGCGAGCATGGTTTTTCCTGCACCTGGTGGGCCAATCATAATTACATTGTGACCACCCGCAGCGGCAATTTCCATGGCACGTTTGATGTTCTCCTGACCTTGAACATGGGCAAAATCGGCCTCATAGTCATTCAGGTTATTAAAGAAGTTTTCTCGTGTATCGTAGACAATAGGCTCAAATACTCTTTTATCGTCTAAGAATTCTATGGCATCAATAAGATTGTGAACACCTATGACTTCAAGGTCGTTGACAATGGCTGCTTCATTGGCGTTCTCATACGGTAATAAAAAGCCTTTGAACCCTTGTTTACGCGCCTCAATAGCTATGGGGAGAGCACCTTTGATTGGTCTTAAGGTACCATCTAATGCCAATTCTCCCATAATGATGTAATCTTCCATCTTAAGCGCATTGATTTGACCAGAAGATTTGAGAATACCTAGTGCAATGGGCAGGTCGTAAGCTGAGCCTTCTTTGCGTATATCTGCCGGAGCTAGGTTTACTACCACTTTGCGTCTTGGCATTCGATATTCAAAATACTTGAAGACCGACTCGATACGGTGTTGACTTTCTTTTACCGTGTTATCAGGCAAGCCCGACATGTAAAATTTAGTACCATCGACAATATTAACTTCGATGGTAATAATTTGGGCATCTACACCAAAAACGGCACTGCCATAACCTTTAGATAGAATCAAGTGTGTGCTTTTCTATTAGTTGTATCAAAATATGTATCACCTTGATATGGATTTCCTGAACTCGGTCTGCAAAGCCCATATGTGGCACTCGAATTTCAATATCCGCTAACTCTGCAAGATCACCACCATTCTTTCCAGTGAGGGCTATAACCTTCATTTTTTTCTGCTTAGCCATCTCAGCGGCCCTTAATACATTTTTAGAGTTTCCGCTTGTGCTTATACCCAAGAGTACATCACCTGCCTGCCCTAATCCTTCAATGTATCTCGAGAATATGAAGTCATAGCCAAAGTCATTCGATACACAAGAAATATGGCTTGGATCCGAAATGGCTATTGCCGGTAGGGCTTTTCGATTCTCTCGGTATCTGCCAGTTAATTCTTCAGCAAAATGCATGGCATCGCAATGAGAGCCTCCATTGCCACAGGAAATAATCTTTCCACCATTATTAATAGCCTCGGCCAAAGCCAAGCCTGCGTTTTCAATAGTGGCAATGTTCTGTTCATTAGATAAAAATTGCTCCAGCACTTTATGTGCTTCTTGCAATTCTGCTAAGATCAGTTGACTATTTTCCATTGTTCAAGGTTAAATGAATAAAACGATTATTACTTTATATTGCAAAAAAAGCTTTGATTAATCTAAACAGATTGCATCGTTACAAGCTTTTTATAAATGCCATTTGAATTCATTAATTCAGCATGTGTGCCTACTTCAGATATTTCGCCTTTGTCCAGAACCACAATTTTATCAGCATGTTGAATGGTACTTAATCTGTGAGCAATCACAATTGAGGTACGGTTCTTCATTAGGTTCGTAAGCGCGTCTTGCACTAACTTTTCAGATTCAGTATCTAATGCCGATGTGGCTTCATCTAGAATTAAGATTGGTGGATTCTTCATAATGGCTCTTGCAATACTTACCCTTTGCCTTTGGCCACCTGATAATTTGCCTCCTCGTTCACCAATGTTGGTATCGTAGCCGTTTTCTAACTCAGAGATAAACTCATGAGCATTGGCAATTTTAGCAGCATTTTCAATGTCGCTTAGATTAGCATTGGGCATTGCAAAAGCAATGTTTTTACCCACAGAATCATTAAATAGAATAGACTCTTGAGTAACAACCCCCATTAGAGATCTCAAAGCATTCACATCCAAATCCTTTAGAGATAGGCCATCTATAAATATATCTCCTTCGGTGGCATCGTAGAACCTAGGGATCAAATCTGCAAGTGTAGACTTTCCAGCGCCTGAGGCACCAACCAGTGCCACAGTCTCTCCTTTTTTAATCGTGAGGTTAATGTTTTTCAGGATTGGCTCTTGTTCGTACTTAAAGCCTAAATTTTTGATTTCAATCGTTTCTTCAAACCTGTTAATAGTCACAGCATTTGGTTTGCTCTGAATAAGCGGCTTTTCATCAATCAGTTTAAAAATCCTATCAGCTGAGGCAATACCTCTTTGGATATTACTTATTGATTGAGAGATACTTTTTGCAGGATTTAATATTTGGCTAAAGACTATAATATAGGCTAGCAATTGCTCCGCTTCAAGATTGGTCTCTTTTTCTAAAACTAAGTTACCACCTACTACTAATAGAGTAGCCACTACTAGAATTCCTAAGAATTGAGAAGTTGGTGAAGCCAGTTCGTTTTTCCGCGCCATAGAGACATTAATGCGTCTATAGTTTTCAGTTTCTTTTTGAAAGAGTTCGTTTACGTAGCCTTTGGCAGTAAATGCTTTTATCACCCTCATTCCACCAAAAACTTCGTCCATAAGGTTTACTATTCTACCTAATGACTCTTGGCTTAGAATCGCTTTCTTCTTTAACCTTTTTACGATCTCTGAAATAATAAAGCCCATCACTGGAAAGAATACCAGTGTAAAAAGTGTCAATTCAACGGATACAATAAAGAGATAGATAAGGAAAACAATGATGGTCGCAGGCTCTCTAAAGAACACTTTAATTGAAGAAACGAGAGTAGTTTCTATTTCCTGAACATCATTAGTCATTCTAGACATGATATCGCCTTTCCTTTCCCCAGCAAAGAACCCTAGTTGCAGTCTTGTGGTATTCTCAAATACCTTATTTCTTATTTTTTGAATAACATCTGCTCTTACATATCCCATGATTACGTTTGAGATATATGTGAACAGATTAGAAAGTAAGGCACTCGTTCCTATAACAATACTTACATAAATAAGCACCTTTTCTTCTCCGTAAGAATCTCTCACATCTATAAGTTTCTGATAGAAAAGTTGTCTGCCACTCGATAACAATGTGCCATTATTAGTTGTAGCTAGTTTCTGTAGTTCTTCAGAACTTTTAGTTTCAAAGATTACCGTAAAAAGCGGTTCTAGTAAGGCTAGGTTAGTTAAGCCAAAAATGATTGCCAATAGAGCAAACACAATGTACTGCGGAAAGTACCTGTGATAAGGTTTGGCGTAAGAGATTATTCTACCGTAAGTGCTCATATTAAATGATGCGGCAAGTTATGTATTATAAGCTTAGAATTCGTGTTGCCGCTGGGGAAGGTTCCATCTTAAAGAAATAGTTCCTATGAAAGACGATGCCAAAGGATTGGAGTTATCTCCTTGATCAAAATTCCTGTAAAGCAATCTTACATCCGCAAAGAGATTGTGAAGAAGGCTGTAAGAGCCCGATGTTTCAAAGTAAGTAATGGTGGTGGCCAATCCTTGTCCAATAGTGTTTCCTGTTCCACTCACCCTTGTATCTGTACTTTTGAGTAGATCACTCCCAAAGTTTTGATCGTTGAAGTCTTGGCCAGTTGAAGACCTTATTAATCTCCCTTGGACATATAGTTTAGGTATAGGTTGATATCTAGCAGAAAGAATGAGCTCATTAAAATTCGCGCCTAAAGGATGTGCAAGTGGATTGCGGTAATTGGTATAACTGAGTGCTGGGTCTTCATAAGCATAGAAGTAAGGCCTGGCAACATTGTATTCTGCTTGAAGATCTAGATTCTGAATTTCAAAAGCATCTAAATATTTGGCACCTAATTGTACTCCAAATTTATTTCTCCAGTCTCCATTACCCGATCTTAAGGCATCTATTACAAATTCATCTAAAATAAACTGACCGTAAAACTGGATCATATTTTTGTAATTGTAATTGAAATCTAGGCCTGCTAATGTATTGTCAGGGCTGCCTTCATTTTGCTCAATTGCCCTGTAGAAAATGATCGGGTTGAAATAATTTATGTTTGCGGCACCTGATATGATGCTTTCAAAAACACCTATTTCTAGACTGGGAAATAATTGGATGCCTAGCCTGTGCATACTCAAGTATTTCTTAGGGTAGTCACCATCACCAGGATTTTCTCCCGCAAATATGATGTTCTCTGTAAGTTGTGCGAATAGGTTGGTATATCTAACCTTGCCCAGATTGGTATTAATTTGACCAAAAAGGAAAGGGCTCGAGAAATCAGATAGGACCATAGACCTTAGTCCCTGTCCAATGAATTTTTTGTCATGTCCAACCTGTATATCAATGCTCTTAGTGAAATTGAAAGTTAGGTACCCTCTTGCGTGGAAGAAGTCCCATGTTCTTGTTCCTCCTTCTCCATCTTTCCAAAACCCTTCGTTTGGAAAAGCTCTATCTGCTCTAATTTGATCATAAACGTACCTAGGAAATCTTGATTGGGTAGTTGTAAGCATGGAATAAAAGCCAATCTTCTTATCAATCATACCTTGTACCTCTATTCCTCTGGTATTGGTATATAAAGTTTGATCTTCGTCAGAATCTGTTCCACCTGTAAAATAGAACATTGGGTTTATCCTGATATTGAAATCTTCAGTTTCATAAACGTAGAAATCCGATTTTCTCTCATAAGCTAAATTCCACCAATGTTTAGGATTCTCGTTATAAGGTGAGTTAGTCCATTCCCAATTGTCGTTCATTAAAAATTCAAAGTTGAATTGATCTTCTTTAGAGAACGAATCGTATTTAGACTGGATTGAAAGTAAGAAGTCACTCAGGTCAGACCGTCTAATAGGTCTCAGAGTAGTGGGCAAAAGATTGTCGTTTGAGCCATACCTGATCTGAAAGCGATCTATTAAATGGTAATAATCTCTATTGTAAGGAATAAAAGTGCTTTGGGCTACTAAAGACGATAGTGCAGTGAGTAGAAAAAATAAAGTGAGTAGTCTTTTCATAGGAGACTTCTATGAAGTCAATTAGTTAGATGAGTAAAGTTAATTAATTAGAAGGCTCAAACTCATTGAATTATAAAACTAATATGTTTGTGAAATATTATTGAAGTCACTACATTTGCAATCCTTTTTGAGGGAAGTATAATAAGAGAGCAATGAAAAAAGATATTCATCCTGACTATAAGCCAGTTGTATTTTACGATACATCAAGCGAATTCAAGTTTCTAACGCAGTCTACTATGTCTTCTGGTGAGACTATTGAGTGGGAAGACGGTAACACTTATCCGCTAATTAAAGTAGAGGTTTCTTCTGCTTCTCACCCTTTTTATACTGGTAAGAAACTATTTGTGGATACTGCTGGTAGAGTTGAGAAATTCAACAGACGTTACAAGAAAAAATAACATTTCTGTTCTTACAGATTTAAGAGAGTCTCTAGCACCAAAAGCTAGAGACTTTTTTATTTTTGTATATGCAGATCAATCTCTTTGATGACCCCAAAATTAGAGGTCAACTCCTTCCTTTTACTTATACGCGGCCTGTTGCCTCCATTCGCATAGGCATCTTGACCATAGCTGAGAAATGGGAGAAATTCGGTTTTCAAATCGGATATCAAACTCAGGAATATCTAGGTAAAAAGTTTCCTTCAATACCGTCTAGTCTTACAATTAATGGAGCACTCATTCCTTCCAAAGAACTAGCCAATGCAATAAGCAAATTAGCTGAAGGTGAGTTTTTAGTTAAGGGCGAGGTACGACTAGCTTCAAATGGAGAATCAAAATCTGCTGTAGATTTTCAGGGGGAGACTCTTTTAATTGAGAATAGCTGGGATATCTTCCGATTAAATCGTTCGCAAATCGAGGCGGATTTTGACCTAATTACCAAAGGGAGAACTTCTCAGGAAATTACTGACCCACATACTATAGTTTACGGTAAGGAAAACTTGTTTGTAGAAGAAGGGGCTTCTATCAAGGCTGCCATAATCAATGCAGAAAACGGCCCTGTTTACATTGGTAAGAATGCTTCTGTTCATGAAGGAGCCATAATTAATGGGGCTTTTGCCCTTTGTGAAAGTTCTCATGTTAATATGGGAGCTAATATTAAGGGAGATACCACTATTGGACCTCATTGTAAGGTTGGAGGAGAAGTAAGCAACTCCGTAATTTTTGGCTATTCCAATAAAGGACATGATGGCTTCTTGGGTAATTCTGTGATTGGGGAATGGTGTAATCTCGGAGCCGATACCAATACTTCAAATCTTAAGAATAACTATGCCCCAGTTAAACTTTGGAATTATCAATCCGGAAGATTTTCAAATACAGGTCTGCAGTTTTGCGGATTAATGATGGGAGACCATGCTAAATGTGGCATTAATACCATGTTTAATACCGGTACTGTGGTTGGAGTAGGGGCAAATATCTTTGGCTCTGGTTTTCCTCGAAATTTTGTTCCTTCCTTTTCATGGGGTGGAGCCAATGGATTTACTACATTCCAACCTCGAAAATTCTATGAAGTAGCTGATGCTGTGATGAAGCGCAGGTCTCTAGAATTTGATGACATAGAAAAGGAGATAGTCGATGCAGTATTTGATAGAACTGCCGAATACAGAATCTGGGAGAAGAAGTAATGCTATTTAGTCAAATACCTGGTTTAACGGGGGTAAAAAAGCAATTAATAGAATCTGTAAAAAGCAATCATGTGGCGCATGCCCAGTTGTTTGCTGGAAAAGAGGGCTCAGCCAATTTGGCTATGGCTCTTGCTTTTAGTACCTACCTTAATTGTGAAAATCCTGGAGAAGAAGATGCTTGTGGAGTTTGTGCCTCATGCCAAAAGAACATGAAATACATTCATCCGGATGTAAACTTTGTGTTTCCTACCTCAGCAACCACGAAGTTCAAACGAGAAGATGCTACAAGCGAAAAATTTCTAGTAGAGTGGAGAGCATTTTTGAAAAAGTCAATCTACGGCAATGTGGCAGATTGGGCCATGGATTTTGGATGGGAAAATAAACAGCTGATCATTCCTAGACAGGAGAGTAGAAACATAGTGAAAGCCCTTTCATTGAAAGCATTTGAGGGTACTTACAAGGTGATGATTATTTGGTTGCCTGAAACAATGAATGTGAATGCTGCTAATGGAATTCTGAAAATTCTGGAGGAGCCACCCAAGAATACAATCTTCCTTTTAGTGAGCAATGCACCTAACCTCTTACTGACAACCATTACTTCTCGAACGCAACAGTTAAATATTCCTTCATTTAGTGATGACGACATTTTTAACGTCACAAAAGCATTAGAAGAAGTACAGATAACAGATGATCGTGCCAGTCAGATTGCCTACATGGCTGAAGGTAATATGCGTTTAGCCTTAGAATTGGTTCATGAATCTGACAATGAAACGGATGACTTCTTTAAAAACTGGATGCGTCAATGCTTCACCTACAATTTCAGCGAGTTGGTACAGCTAGCCGATGAGTTTCAGAAAAGAGGAAAGGGTTTTCAGAAGGAGTTACTCGATGCTAGCTCTAAAACACTGAGAGAAACATTAATTTCTACCCAAAACGTTGACGCTTTAAGCAGAGTACCAGATGCAGAAAAGGGCTTTATAGAAAAATTTGGATCAGTATTCTCCTCAGAAAAGATAATGGAAGTTGTGCCAAAGATAAGTGAGGCTTACTATCACGTAGAGAGAAACGCCAACCCAAAAATTCTATTCTTAGACTTATCACTAGGAATAGCTAAAGTAGCTCGGTCTTAGATACTGCACTTAAATCTTTCAAATCATTTAACTAGTCATAACAAATACTAAATTGCGCACCTTATGAAAATTCGCATCGGTACAAGAGGTAGCAAGCTGGCTTTATGGCAGGCATATCATGTAGCTGATTCATTGAAAGAAGCTGGTATTGATTCAGAGATCGTGACGATCGAAACAAAAGGGGATAAGATCCTAAATGTTTCTATTGCGAAGATTGGAAGTAAAGGTGTCTTTACCGAAGAAATTGAAGAGCAGCTGTCAAATGGTAGCATTGATATTGCAGTACATAGTGCAAAAGATATGCAGTCCTCTCTTCCTGAAGGTTTCGAACTCATCGCTTTTATGGAAAGGGAGAAGCCTGTAGATGTTGTTATTTCTCACAAAAAGGATCTTTCATTTAATCATAAAAGTGACATCTTGCTTGGTACTGCTTCTACAAGAAGAGTGGCTACGCTTGCCAAATTCTACCCGAATATTAAAACCACTTCAGTAAGAGGTAATCTTCAGACGAGAATTAGAAAGATGGAGGAGGGTGCATGTGATGCCTTACTTTTGGCCTATGCTGGGGTTCACAGAATGGGGTATGAAGATATGATCGTTACAGAATTGCCGCTAGATGAGTTTATACCTGCCGTTGGGCAGGGCAGTGTTGCTATTGAAGTACACGATCGGCTTTCAACAGATAAGAAAGAAGAAATTAGAGGCGCCTTGAATCACGAGCAAACAGAGTATTGTTTGTTGGCTGAACGCGCATATTTGAAAACAATGGATGGTGGCTGTAGTATTCCTGTTTTTGCTATGGCAACTCTCAAGAATGATCAAATAACGCTTGAGGGAGGTATAGTGAGTATGGATGGATCTAGCCGTATTGTGAAAACCGTTATTGGATCTACTTCCGAACATCAAAAAATTGGTAACCAATTGGCCCAAGAAGTGCTTACTTCGGGAGGCAAAGAGATATTACTAGAGATTAAAAATCAAATCAATGAAAATTAGAATTATAGCAGCTTTGGCTTTGATGCTTGCTTTTGCAGTATCATGTTCAGATACAAAATCTGGAAGTGAGGAAAATACTGCAACCGAAACGGTGAGCCTAGATGGGAACGATTACTTAGTAACCATCAAAACAGATTTAGGTGATATGAAAGCGATTCTCTATGATCAAACGCCTCAGCATAAAGAAAACTTCTTAAAACTAGTAGGAGAAGGCTTTTATGACAGCCTTTTGTTTCATCGAGTGATCAATCAGTTTATGATTCAAGGAGGTGATCCAAACTCAAAAAATGCGCCTGCAGGGCAGCCTTTAGGATCTGGAGGACCAGGTTACACAGTGCCAGCAGAATTTGTAGATGGTCTTTTTCATAAGAAAGGAGCTCTATCTGCAGCCAGACAAGGTGACCAAGTCAACCCTGAAAGAGCATCAAGCGGCAGTCAGTTCTATATCGTTCAAGGACAAGTAACCCCAAGAGAGCAATTAGAAGGCATAGATCAAGGTAAGCTTATAGCTTGTTACAGAGAGTTAATGACAAAAATGCCAGAAAGTGAATTAGCTCAGGAGTATCAAGCATTTTTAAGAGACAACCCACAAGACAATGCCGGTATTCAAGCCTTGGTTGAATCGACTGTTGATAGACTGACTGAAGCCACAGGTATGAAAGTCAAATTATCTGATGAACAAATTGAAGCTTATTCAACTGTAGGTGGTACTTCATTCTTGGACGATCAATACACAGTTTTTGGTCAAGTGATTGATGGACTTGACGTAATTGATAAGATTGCTACTGTTCAGACTGCGCCAGGTGATAGACCTTTTGAGGATGTTAGAATGTACATTACCGTAGAGGAAATGTCTAAAAAAGACATTGCAGCAAAATACGGTAACCCATATATCCAATAAAAGTCATCTTTTAGGAAAAGAATAAATATTAATTTCAGGCATGATGAAATGCCTGAAATTTTTTTTACCGCTCCTTTTAGTCACACTAGTAAGCTGTAGCCAAGAAACTGATAAGGTGGTCGTAATAAGCACGCCTTATGGGGATATGACCGCAGTCTTTTTTGATGATACCCCAATTCATAAAGAGAACTTCCTCCAGCTTGCCTCATCAGACAAGTACGACTCGGTGATTTTCCATAGAGTCATTGAGGACTTCATGATTCAAGGAGGGAACCTTCGTACTGGAAAATTTCCGGATGAAGAGAATTATACATTACCAGCCGAATTCGCCCCAAAAAAGCATATTCATAAAAAAGGAGCTATTGCCGCAGCAAGAACAGGTGATGCATCAAACCCTCAGAAAAAGTCTAGTGGCACTCAATTCTATATTGTTCAAGGCTTAAAATACCCTACTGATTCTAGTTTACAGACGAGAGCTGATCGCAGAATGGAACTTAAGTTGGGGGGCTTGTTTACACGAATGCTTAATTCTGAAAGATTTCCAGAGTTGACTGAGAAGTATAACTATCATTTAGAGAAATACAGAGAAGATTCCACTTACGATTTTGGAGAAGCACAGAAAAGGTTAGTCTTCGAATCACTCCCATTTATTGAAAAAGAGTTTGGAGATCAGACAGACCCTGGATATCCTGACTGGGCTAAGGAGATTTATGCAACAATCGGTGGTGTACCTCATTTAGATGCTGAATACACCGTATTTGGTCAAGTAGTGGAAGGATTAGAAGTAATTGACAAGATTGCTGCTGTTGAAACGGGAGCTAGAGATAAACCTGTTGAAGATGTTAGGATGTATATGGAAGTGAAGGAGATGTCTAAGGTGGAGATTACTAAGAAATATGGCATTGAATACCCAAAAGAAGATTAATCATGAAAATACTAATCACAGGAAGTAACGGATTGTTAGGTCAGAAACTTGTAAAACTGATCTTAGACAAGGGTGACGAGTTGATCGCAACTGCCCGAGGTAAGAATCGCTTACCTATTCCCGAGGAAAAATACACCTATCGGTCAATGGATATCACCAATCGAGAAGAAGTTAATGAAGTGATTGGTGAGGTTAAGCCAGATGTAGTGATTCATACGGCTGCAATGACTAATGTGGATCAATGTGAAACTGAGAGAGAAGCATGCTGGAAACTGAATGTAGATGCGGTGGAATACATTATAGAAGCTTGTGAAAAGGCCAATGCATTTCTTGTTCATCTTTCTACTGATTTCATTTTCGATGGAGAGGCCGGTCCTTATGATGAGGAAGGTGCTCCTAATCCTGTGAGTTACTACGGTGATAGCAAGCTGGCAGCAGAGCAACGTCTATTTAAATCCAATATCAAATATGGGATAGCAAGAACCGTATTGGTTTATGGGATAGCACATGATATGAGCCGCAGCAATATTATTCTTTGGGTTAAAGGAAGCTTAGAAGCTGGTAAAGACATTAAGGTTGTAGATGATCAATTACGTAGTCCGACCTTAGCTGAAGATTTAGCTATTGGTTGCTATTTAATAGCCGAAAAGAAAGCTGAAGGAGTTTATAACATCAGTGGAAAAGATCTACTTACTCCTTTTGATATGGCTAATAAAACAGCCGACTTCTTCAATTTAGATACTTCTACTATGACTAGGGCAGATGCATCTAGTTTTACTCAAACTGCAAAAAGACCACCCAAAACTGGTTTTATAATCGACAAGGCAAAACGTGATTTGGGCTATGATCCAAGATCGTTTGATGAGGGAATTGCCATACTTGCAGAACAGATGGGCTTCGGCCATTGAGGTGAATTAACGTTGATACTTGGCCTATTTTCAATATATTCACGGCTTATTATCTAAGAAACCTTAACAAATAATCTAAAGACTAAGCTTATGGCGATGAGTGCACCTTCCGACAATCGGGGCGAATGGGGGTCCAAATTTGGATTCATCATGGCCGCTGCTGGTTCAGCAGTGGGACTTGGAAACATTTGGCGTTTCCCTTATATAACTGGTCAATATGGTGGCGGAGCCTTTGTTCTAGTCTACCTAGCCTGTGTATTATTAATTGGTATACCGCTCCTGTTCACAGAAATGGGGTTTGGTAGATTTACTAAAAAAGGAACTATCGGAGCTTTTAAAGATACAGGGGCAAATCCATTTTTTATGGGTTTAGGAGCTGTATTAGCAGTATTAGTGAGTTTTTTTGTACTCTCTTTTTACGGCAATATTGCCGGATGGACAATCGGATATATAGGAAAAACTATTACTGGTTCAACGCAAACTTTCAATGACTTTGCAGCTAATGGACCATTGACCATTGGTTTAATGGCAATCTTTATAATTGCGACTATTGCAATAGTAAGACTAGGTGTTTCTGGTGGAATTGAAAAGGCGGCTAAAATCTTAATGCCAATTCTGTTTGTTTTGATTGCAATTGTTGCTGTTCGTAGTTTAACACTTGAGGGCGCTATGAAAGGTGTTGAGTTCTATATGAAACCAGATTTTAGTAAGATTGACGGGAACTCTATTTTAGCGGCCTTAGGTCAAGCATTTTTCTCCATGAGCATAGGATGGGGTATTATGATTACTTACGGTTCCTATCTACCTAAATCATCAAATATTATTAGTAGCGGTACATGGGTCGGATTTATGGATGCTGGTGTAGCTCTTATGGCCGGTTTTATGATCTTCCCTGCAGTATTTGCTCTTGGAAAAGATCCCGCTTCAGGTCCAGCATTAGTTTTTGAAGTGTTACCTGATGTGTTTTCAGGTATGCCTGGTGGCGCTATCATTGGGGCATTTTTCTTTTTACTTTTGATGGTTGCTGCTCTTACTTCGTCCATTTCTATGCTTGAAGTTCCAGCATCATATTTTATGGATGAAAAGAAATGGACACGTAGTAAATCTGCATGGGTGGTTGGTGTTTTACTTTTTATCTTTGGAATTCCTTCAGCTCTTTCGTGGGGTGCAAGTGATATGTTTACAGAAATGTCACTTTCATTGCCTTGGTTAGATGCACCAAAGACTGGATTTCAAAATATTGTTGACTATTTATTCGGAGAATTCTTTATAGTAGTTGTAGCCCTTGTAACATGTATATATGTTTCTTGGAAAATGCCAATCAATAATATAGTGTCTGAGCTAGATAATGGTTCGCCTAGATGGAGGGCTGGAACTTTTGCGTCTAATGCCTTTGTATTCTTTATTAGATATGTATGCCCTCTTGTAATTCTTTTGGTGCTGTTAAATATGGTAGGAGTATTTGGGACATTTGCTGGAGGTGGTTAGTTCGACTATCTACTAACAAAACAGTAATAAAAAAGTCCTTTCCTTAAGGTTAGGACTTTTTTAATTAATCAGTTTTCTTTCATTTTCTCTCTCCAATTACTCCCAAGACCTACACCATTGACAGTTCGCCAATCATGAGGTTCGGTCAATTCACCAGCTAACTCTCCAATGAAATCCCATACTCTTTTGTACCATGGTCTACCACCATAGATTTGCGATAATTCTTTATTCGTTAATTCTTTCATGGTCTTTAAATTAAAATGTTTTTTCTGACCTGTCTCTATTTTTTGCTCTTTCAAATCCTTCATTAAAAGCTTCTGCTGATCCTTCAGGGTCGTTTAAAGTTCCGACAATAAAAGCTGCAGCTACGACTTTCAAAAACCACCATCCGCCATTTAAACTCTGCATTTCTCTCCTTGAGAGCTCTTGCAAATTGTTGTGAAAATTATTCATATTGTCAAGAAAAAATATTGCAGTCTCATTTTTTGACACTGAAGAAATAATGAGTGAAAAAAGTCAGAACTTTTTCAACGATGTATATGAAGTAGTGCGATTAATTCCAGAAGGAAGAGTCACTAATTACGGAGCTATTGCGCATTATTTGGGCACTCGTGGTTCAGCTAGAATGGTAGGTTGGGCAATGAATGCCTCGCATACTATGGATGATCTTCCCGCTCATCGAGTGGTAAATCGGTCAGGGGTTTTAACCGGTAAGCATCATTTTAGTACACCTACCATTATGCAAGAACGCTTGGAGGCTGAAGGCGTTGAAATAGTTAATGATAAAATTCAGCAGTTCGATAAAGTCTTTTGGGATCCTTCCAAAGAACTCGAATTATAACCCCTTATATTTGATCTAATCGACATCAATTTTCATGGAAGTTTTACTTACATCTGAAGGCATTGTGGCCTTGTTGACCCTTACTTTTTTAGAGATTGTTCTGGGGGTAGACAACATCATTTTCATTTCTATTATTTCTAACAGGCTTCCTGAGTCTCAACAGAAGTCGGCTAGAAATCTAGGTCTATTGCTAGCATTGGTTATGCGCATTGGCTTGTTATTAGGGATCAGTTGGATTATAGGTTTCACCGAGCCATTGTTTACGGCTTTTGAATATGAGGTGAGTATCAAAGACTTGATATTGATTGTAGGCGGATTGTTCTTGATTGGTAAGAGTACAACAGAAATTCATGAATCCTTGGAAATTGAAGAGCATGAAGAAAAGCAGACAAAAGCAGTGACAATGGGAAAAGTAATACTCCAGATTGTTGCGCTAGATATGGTCTTCTCTTTCGATTCTATTTTAACAGCTGTTGGTCTAACCCAAGAGGTAATGATTATGATTGTTGCTGTTACCATAGCCATGGTAGTAATGATGACTTTTGCAGGAAGAATTTCGGACTTCATTAATAAGCATCCATCATTGCAAATGCTGGCCATGTCTTTCTTAATCCTTATTGGATTTATGTTAGTTCTGGAAGGTATTGGCCAACACATACCTAAAGGCTATATCTATTTTGCGGTCTTCTTCTCGCTTACTGTGGAAATGTTAAATATGAGAAGAAGAAGAAATCAGAAGGCCTTCAAGCTGAGAAAGAAGATTACGAGTTAGTAATCTTCTCATGCAATAGAGAGACAAATTCCTTCTCATTGTCCATAGACAAGGCAATTCTATCAGTGTTTTTGCTAATACCATAGATACCTTTGAGTTTCATAGGCTCTTTTAAAATGATCACCACATTGCCGGGTCCAAAAGTGGCCAGATTAGCAAACTTTTCTGATAACTCGTCTGCTTCTCTTAGTTCAATGGCTTTAATTTTATCATAATGGATGCTTGTATTCCAACGAATTCCAATACGCAGGTGTAAGGTTTCTAATCCTATTTTGATAGGCCTGTGTCGAATACTATTTCTATCACCTAGTATAAAGAAAACACTGTAGATACTAATGGCTGTCAGAATCCAAGCCAAGGTAGTAGAGTAAGTGGCCAGCCAATAATGAAGGGCAAATGTCTCCACAGGAAGTAAGAATAAGGCAACTACAAAGACATTTTTATATCCTGAGGTTTGGTAATAAGTGAATGAATGATTGTCTAGAGATTCAGGTTTCTTCCATCCCATAAAAGTGTAATAGAATAATGAAACTTCAGAACTGATGATATTGGCTTGTGTATTAGTGAATTTAAGTTCTCTTAATACTTGATTGAGTAATTCAGGAAAGTCTTCTCGGCTTGCAGATTGCTCCTTCATTGATTTTCTAACCTGAGACACTTTGTAAATCAGAAATCCAATCAAGCCCAATTCTAATGGTGCTGCAGCATATTCTATGATTGTGAGTGTTTGGTGAAAACCTTGAGGGATTACTTGAAATGCTATCGTTAAACTGATGATAAAGACCGGTACGATCGTGAATTTCGGGATATTCGTTTTTCTAATGCATAAGAAATAAATGATCGGAATTAAAAGAGCAAGGTCAATTGAAGAGCCTAATGCTAGTAGGCTTTGATTTGATTGGAAAGTTGCGCTTTTCATCAGGAAAATTGAAAGGGCTATGATGAATAGAGCGGTACTAAAGAAGACGATTAATCTAGGTCTGGATGAGATGGCACTTGCTTGCATATCCTTCAAATTTGCTACAAAAATAACCTATCATATCGTCCCTTGTTTTATCAATGAACTAGTGGTTGATAAAGTGGGCTAGAGGTTTATTTAACCTTTGGTTTTTGTGAAATCAACAGCAACCCTAAGAATGTCAAAACACCATTTAGCGCTAGAACAAAAAAGCCAAACCACCCATTAGCAAGTTGCTCGATAAAGTAGGTAGATAATGGGGCGACAATACATATAATCAATACGTATTTATCCTTGATCTGCCGTTTGGTGAGCAAGCCAAAACTGAATAAGCCGAGGATTGGTCCATAGGTATAGCCCGAAGCCGTAAAGATGGAATTGATTACGCTGGTATCATTAGTAATATTGAAAACCAAGATCACCAAGAAAAGAAGTGCAGAGAACCCAATATGAACTTTCAATCTGGTTTTCTTTTTCTCTTCTTCTGTCTTTTTGTCAAAGTCTAAGAAGTCAACGCAGAAAGAGGTCGTTAGGGCTGTAAGTGCCGAATCGGCACTAGAATAAGCAGCAGCCGTAATACCTAAAAGAAAAACCACTCCTGCGGTTGTACCTAAATGCTCTAAGGCTATAGTTGGGAAAAGTAAATCGGTTCTTTCAGGAACGGTTATGCCTTTATCGGCAGCAAATAGGTAAAGCAACACCCCAAGGCTTAAGAAAAGAATATTGGCAAATATCAAAACGACACTAAACCAAAAGACATTCTTCTGAGCATCTTTTAAGGTTTTACAAGTCAGGTTTTTTTGCATCATATCCTGATCCAAACCTGTCATGACAATGGCAATCAACGCTCCGGAAATAAATTGCTTAGGAAAGAATCGTGTATTCCCCCATTCAAAATTAAAAGTGGTTGAAAGCTCACTTGCTTTAATTTGAGTAATCGCTTCCCCCATGCTGATACCCATTTCTTTCGTAATCAAAATGATTACAACTACTACAGCTGTAAGCATAAAGAATGTCTGGAGTGTATCGGTTACTACAATTGTTTTTATACCCCCTTGAAAAGTGTAAATCCAAATCAGTACGATAGTTACTAAAACAGATACCCAGAATGGGATATTAAAAGCATCGAAGATGGCTGCTTGTAGTACTAGGGCAACAAGAAATAAACGAAATGAAGCCCCAATTACTCTACTCAGTAAAAAGAACGTGGAACCTGTTTTATACGACCAGAAGCCAAACCGCTCTTCTAAATAACCATAGATTGTTACCAGATTCATCCGGTAGTAAAGAGGCATCAATACTGTGGCGATTACAAAGTAGCCCAAGAGATAGCCAAGTACCACTTGAAAATAATAGAAGAAGCTATTGCCTACCTCACCAGGGACTGAAATAAAGGTTACACCAGACAACGATGCTCCAATCATTCCAAAGGCCACTAAGTACCAGGGGCTTTTTCTGTTGGCCGTAAAAAAGGTCTGAGTGTTTGCTCCTTTAGAAGTTAGTCGAGCTATAACTATTAATAACGCAAAATATCCGCCAATTAGACCGATTACCAAGCTAGGGCTCATTCAAAAGTACTTTATGATTAAATTAGGCATTAGCCAAAAACGATAATAACATTAAAATCTGATATGCCCGATTCTAAGGAAAAGATTCTCAAAACTATCAACCGAGCTGAAGGTGGAGATTTACTAAGCCGCAGATTCGATCAGTTCATCATGGGACTGATTCTTCTGAATGTTGCAGCCGTGATTATTGAGACAGTTGAACCTATTTACGAGAAGTATCATCCATTTTTTGATGCATTTGAGATCATATCCGTCATCATTTTCAGTATTGAATATGTTATAAGAGTATGGGCATGTACCGCTATCGAAAAATACAAGCATCCCGTCTGGGGTAGGCTAAGGTATATGGTTAGTCTAGGTGCAATTATAGATTT
Source organism: Roseivirga sp. UBA6052 (assembly GCA_002427755.1). Classification (GTDB taxonomy): domain Bacteria; phylum Bacteroidota; class Bacteroidia; order Cytophagales; family Cyclobacteriaceae; genus Roseivirga. The sequence goes on along the minus strand of DIYO01000009.1, from coordinate 303,438 downwards.
GCTAGCCATTTTGCCATTCTATTTGCCTTTGGTTTTAGCGAGCACAGATGGTCGAATACTAAGAATTCTGAGGCTTTTCAGATTGTTTAGGATCTTCAAACTGGGTAGATATTCTTTGGCCTTTAATCTTATTGCGGTAGTCCTCAAAAAGAGGAGGGCTGAACTCACAGTCTCACTTACCTTGCTTTTGATGCTGCTTATTTTTGCGTCAACCATTATGTTCTATGTAGAGTCTGAGGCTAATCCTGACAGCTTTAAAAGTATTCCTCAAACCATGTGGTGGGGAGTCGCGACATTAACTACGGTTGGGTATGGCGATGTATATCCTATAACCCCATTAGGGAAGTTCTTGGCTGGTATTATTGCCATTCTTGGTGTTGGACTCTTTGCGTTACCGGCAGGTATAATTGCATCTGGTTTTGAATCGGAATTGTCTAATCAGAAAAAAGATAAAGAGGAGGCTAAAGAAGAAGAGTGAGGGTATTTCTAGGAACAGGACTTTTTGGATATGCCGCACTATTGATAGGCTATATCTATGCGCTATTCATTAGGAGCTATGTGCATTTCTATGAAAAGCCATCAGGAGATATACTCATAAGTGTTTTATTCTTAGTCGGGTCATTCCTTGCGTTTAGAAAACTATTACAGAAAAATGAACAGCTCAAGTACGTTATTCTGGCCACAATTCCGATGGCTCTGTTTTCCTTGAAAGGCTTCTTCTGGTTTTACGCTAACACTGATTATTTATTACTCTACAATTATGTGAGTACTTTTCTATTGGGATTTGCACTTGCATCGATCTTTAAGTTTCCAATTACGGAGAAGAGATTTAAGATTCATTATTTGATTTTCTTCTTCTTCGCGATTCCGGGCTTTCTTATTGCCTTCTTTTCGCGACAATTTGATCTTGTCGGAACCTTGATCTTGTTTGTGATGGTTGCTTTTGCCTCAAGAGAATGGAAGGAGCAAAAGGCGTTAAGTCTTGCTGTTATAGTCATATCTCTTGGCTTACTTATAGTTTCTTTCAGAATTGAGCAACCTAAATTTTTTGAAAGTCAGAAGAAGTATGAGGACCTTGTGCTCTTATCTGAAGAAACTAAATTCCAGAAGGTCGATGTCACCACTTGGAAAGGTAACTATTGGTACTATCAGAATGGTGTAAATCATTTTAGCACTATCGATTCCTGGCTCTACTTTGAACCATTCGTTTATCCTGCTCTATCTCTGATAAACCCTGAAAAAGTCTTAATCGTAGGTGGCGAAAATGGACTAATTGCTGCAGAATTACTTAAGCAAGGTTTGAGTATAGACCTTCTTCCAATAGACCCGGAATTCGTGGCAATTGCTAGAGAAGAAGAGCTTTTTACAAAATTCAACCTAGATGCTTTTTCTAATGAAAAGCTTAATGTAATTGATGATTTTACTTTTGATTTTCTGGTAGAAAATAAAGAAACCTATGACCTGGTTTTTGTAGATGCTCCAGACCCTGTAGATGTGCTAACTAACCAATTCTATACACAAGAATTCTACGTAATGATCGATAACGTCTTAATGAATAATGGACTCTTTATAACCCAGTCTGGCAGTCCTTATTATGCAACAGAGGCTTTTGAAATGCTGAAAAGGACCATACAAAGCGTAGGTTTTAAGACCACGTCTTTTCACAATCAAGTTCTTTCGCTTGGAGAATGGTCGTGGATAATTGGCTCTAAAAATGGACAATTGAAATCCGAATTAGAAAAAGCTTCATTTGAAAATTTTGATACCAAATGGTTGAATCATGAAGCTATGCAAATGATGTTAAGTTTTGGTAAGTCGAAAATTGCAGTCGATTCGAGTCTAAATACCATGGCTGATCCTAAACTGTTTGAATATTATTTAGAGGGGAATTTTGGGTTAAGATGAAGAGAAGGGAATTTATCAAATACTCGAGCTTAGCTACGCTACCATTGATCCTGCAGCGATGCGATTGGGTGTCTTCTGATCCAGATTTCCCAATTACCGTTTTCACCGATATTCATACAGGTCATCTTGTTTTTGAGAGCTTTAACTATCCTATAGTAGATGGTGGTGAACTTGATTATGTGGTAGTAGGAGGTGGTGTTGCTGGGTTGTCAGCAGCATATCAATTGCGAAACGAGAATATGCTGCTCTTTGAGTTGTCAGACGATTTGGGAGGCACTTCATCATCAGGCTTGCACGATGGTAACCCATTCTGTCAAGGGGCACATTACGATCTAGAGTATCCCGCTAATTATGGAAAAGATGTGCTCGATGTGCTCAAGGAATTAAACATCATCAATTATCAAGACTGGAAGAAGAGTTGGGGTTTTGTAGATCGTGAATTCATTATTGCGCCAAGGAGACAGAGCCAGTGTTATGCTTATGGCGAAAAACGGCCTGAAGTGCTTGAGGAAGGGCCTGAATTAGATGCATTCGAGTCTATACTCGAGTCTTTTGCAGGCAAAATGGTGATGCCTACCACAGAGCTGTACCCTGAATTTCATCACCTGAATGAAGTTAGCTTTTACGACTTTCTGAAAGAGCGAATGGAACTAAATGATGACTTTAAAAGAGGGATTGATTACCACATGCTTGACGATTGGGGCGGAAGGTCTGATCAAGTTTCGGCTTTGGCAGGTATACACTATTTCCAATGTCGACCTTATGAAAAACAGGTGGTGGAGTTATTCTCACCTCCAAAAGGCAATGGTTATTTTATAGACAAACTCGCCCAAGGTATTTCTTCAGATAAACTAATGACCTCTCATTTGGTCAAACAGATTAAGAAGGAATCATCAGGTTTCAGTATTGAAGTGGTTGATGTTAAAGCGAAGACTGTAAAAGTATATCGATGCGATAAGCTTGTTTATGCGGGTCAAAAACACGCCCTGAGGTATATTCTGCCAGATCAGTATTCTCTCTTTGAACAGAATGAGTATGCGTCATGGCTAGTCTTGAATTTTGTCCTGAACCAACCTCTCAAAAAATTGGGTTTTTGGCAGAATGAAATGTTGGTTGAGGATGAGACCTTTATGGGTTTTGTGGATTCTTCTTTACAGGCAGGAGAATCAGATAAGCAAATCTTTACAGCCTATTATTGCTTGCCTCCTAGCTCACGTGAAGAACTACGCCATGTTGAAACAAACCGAGAAGTGATTGCAGAAAAGACACTCAGATATCTAGAGCAATATTTCGATCAGAGGCTATCGGATCGAATAGAAGCAGTATATATTAAGGTCATGGGTCACGCCATGCCTATTCCTAAAGCTGGTTATCTTTTCAACGATGCTAATTTAAAAAGAGCCTATCCTAATCTGACTTTTGCAGGAGTAGATAATGCAAGGCTGCCACTATTTTTCGAGGCAATGGACAGCGGAATTCAAGCGGTGAAGCTATTGGGTAAATAGAGGAGTTAAGCGGTTTCAGGCCCCATTCAAAAAAGTGCCTTTTTGATCAGATTCAGCTATTTTAGACTGTCTTAAACCAAAAATCTGATTTATGTATTTCAGCGGAAGAATTTCGGTCGATCCCTCTCAATTATCGCATATCGAGAAAGTCGAACCTACAGGTTCTTTTAGAAAACTCATCCATGTAATTACCGGTGGAGCAGGTGCCAAAAAAATCGAAAGACAAACTTTCACTGCGGTTGGAATACTAGAGCAGATTAGTGCTGCTTTAGCAGAAATGAAAATTGATAACATCATTCGTTTAGCGCATGATGATATTGTGATTTATCATGATAGAGAGGGTAAAGAGGGCGACTTCCAGGAAGCGATTGACCACTATGATTTGACGATCAATGAAGGCATGTCTAAGTTCTTTGATCGTATTCATTTGGTGCTTGAAGCTGCGGATGGAGACTTTATTCATTTGATAGAAGTAAATATCAATCGTACCCATGATGTTGGTATCTATCCAATTGATATTAAGCTCAATTCTTTGCTTAAAGAATTCAGAAAAGGAGAGGGGCAGTCGGAAGATGATATAAAAGCTAAAATGAAGAATCGGTTCTCGAATCAAGAGGAGTTAAATCAATTCTTGAAAGAGAAGGAATTGGCTTTCGATAGCTTTGCTGGCGAATTGAATTTGACTTTAAGAAAGCACATGAGCATAGACAATGTCAAAGTCGACATAGAGAAGCGTACAGTTGTACCTAAGACTAAGGATCGTGGACCTATAAGTAAAGGTAGAAGAAAGAACCCAACCAGAGATTACGACCCAGTTTTTGATGGCTATTATGGTTTTGGGGATATTCTTATCTATTCATTTATATTCTCCGAATTGATGCATGATAATCATTATCACATCAGCGATACCACTTTTGTAGGAGAAGAAGCTGACATTCTTGGTAGTGTGGGTGATGCTGGAATGGATATGGGAGAAACCTCACTGATGGATATGGACCTAGATATGGATACACGTTTAGAAGACTTGGAAGGAGTTGATGGATTTGATTCAGTTGCCGAAGTGACGGATTCCGGAAATGACTGGTTCGATTTTGGTGATTTTGAAGGAGGGGTTGATATTTAATTTGAAGCGAATTGTCTTTAAGGGGTAGGTTTTTATATTAAAGTCTTTTAATATTTATATGAATTTTTTTTGGTTTAAACGGCATTACCAAATTTTGGAATGTTGAATTTTTCATATTAGTACTTCATCTCAAAGAGACCTATTGAATCTTGAATCTTGATTTAATCACCGCTGTAGCAGCCATCATACTCAGTCTACAAACACTGGTGCTGATCGTGCTGATTCTCAATAAGGGTGGTAGGTATTCGCACAATAGGTTTCTTTCTTTAATACTGTTCTTTTTTTTAATGTCTCTCTTAAATTTTGGGAGCTTTAATTTCCTCGCTAGCTGGGGATATATAGACTGGATCCCATTTTTACAATTAGAGCTACTTTATGGATTTGGCCCGGCATTATTTATCTACACAAAGAGTTTGACCGATCAATCATATCGTTTTACTAGGATTGAATGGATGCACTTTGTGTTGCCTTTACTGGAGTTCATTTACTACAGAACCTCCTATTTCCGTAATGGCGCAATTAGTCTTTCTGAGGGAGCCGTAACGCAGGAAAACTATATTTATCAAATAGTACAGTGGGGTGGACTTGTCTCGCTAATTATATACCTGCTACTAACCGTTCGTTTACTTTTAAAGTATAAGAAATGGTTAAAAGATCGTTTTTCTAATCTTCAAAATAGAGAACTCGATTGGCTAGAAAAACCAGTCATACTCTATTTAGTATTTTGTATTATTTGGATTCCGACACGTTCAATTGATATTCTTTTTTTTAGCGAAACCTTGAGGAATTATTATTTCAACTTAGGCTTTTTAAGTCTTGCCATGATAACTTTTTGGATAGGGTTTAAGGGTTATATAACAACTCATATTAGTTCAGCAGGATTTGTAGATAACGTCAAGGTCAGTCCAAAGGCCGATGTTATTGATCCTGATTTACCGATAATCGCTAAGGATTTAGAAGAGCAGATGTTGTCTAATGCGCATTATTTAGATAAGGATTTGTCCCTAAATACTTTTGCAAAACTTACCGGTTACTCTCAAAAAGAGATATCAAAGGCGCTTAATAGTTGTCTTAAATTGAGTTTCCATGAATTTGTAAATAACTACAGAGTAGATGCTTTTAAAAAGAATCTTGAGAAAAAGCAGTTTGAGCACCTTAGCCTATTAGGATTAGCGCTTGAAAGTGGTTTTGGGTCTAAGTCTTCTTTCAACTTAGTATTTAAATCAAATACTGGTATAACACCTAAAAAATTCAAAGAGCAGTTGCTGAAAAAAAAGTCCTAAGACGGGTAATAGGACGAACAAGGTTTGTTTTCGTCTGAGTTTTGACAAAAAAATTCAAAATGAAGAAGAGAACATACCTCTACATGACGCTGTTTATTTTAATCAATACGCTGGCCCAGAGTCAAAGCTTCAATCGTATAGAAAAGAAAATTGATTCGCTCATAGAAAATAATTTAATACCATCGTTCGCCATCGGAATACTGAAAGATGGTGAAGTTATATATGAGAAGGCTTTTGGATATGCTGACCGCCAAGCTGGTGTAAAAAGTACGATTAACACATCTTATCAATTGGCATCTTTATCCAAGCCAATTACGGCAACAGCCATCATGAAGCTTCATGAAGAAGGGAAAATTAACCTTGACGATCCAATAACCAAGTACATAACCTTAAATAAGGTAGACTCCTCCTTAGAAGACCCAACCATAAGGCAAGTATTAAATCATACTTCTGGATTAGGTACTTATTTCGATATCTATTATGAAGATGAAAAAGAAAACTACACTTCATTTGACGAGGCGTGGAAGAAGTTTGGCACACAATTTCACGCACCTGGAATTGTATGTGAGTACTCTAACCTTGGTTATGGGTTGCTAGATCATATCATCTCTCAGGTGACTTCAGAAACATTCCAACATCATATGCGGGAGAGTCTATTATCAAAACTCCAAATGGATCATTCTTTCGTCTTGGGTAATGAAGGTGATAGAGTAAAGGACCTTGCTGTAAAATACGATCATGAGTTAAAACCATTACCATTAGTCAAAAATAATACACCGGGAGCCGGTAATGTAGCGAGTAGCATCCATGATATCATGCAATTTGCGAAGCTACATTTAGGAAGCGGTTCCGAAGATTTTTTGACCCAAGAGAGCATCAATGCCATGCATTACTTTAAAGAACCAAATGCTCTATTTCATTATTATCAGTCTACATATTATGGTTTGGGATGGTATGCCATGGAAAATGATCAAGGCCGTAAAGTTGTTTGGCATGAGGGAGGAATGACTGGAGCCAGCACGAGTCTCAAACTTTACCCAGAAGAGAATATTGCAATAGCCTTATTAACAAACACTTATAATCCCAATGTATGCAGAACGATTTCCGATGAGTTAACAAAGCTTTTGATCCATGATTATGACCCAACTCCAATTAACGAAGTAGCAGATTACAAATTGATCTCTTCAGATGATACGTTTTATGGTTCATGGGAAGGGTCAATTTATATTGATGATGAAGAGATACCGGTATCCTTAACGCTTGATGATTCCGGAATTGAATTAGAGTATCTCGATTATGGCTATGTCTCTTTTATGACCGACTATCAACCTATACCTGTGAGGTCTAAATTACTTTTTGGAATGATAAATCAGGATTATTTCATAGGTTCTGGAGTTGGAGACTTAAATACCGCAAACCAACGTGACGAATTCAGGCATTTATTATCCTTTAAACTTTTCAAAGAAGGAAATGCCTTGAAGGGAACAATTGTCAATATGGCTGCCGCTGATAGAGAGTACTATGCCAGACCATACTTTATAAACTTAGAAAAGGTGGGTAGTAAATGAGTGAAAAGGAGTATTACACTCGCTTGTATCTCTTAGCGAGCCACCTAAATAAAGCTTATTCTCTCGGGGACTTGCTCCAGACGACTTTAGAGAAAACGGTAGAACTATTAGGTGTTAAAACGGGCTGGATTTGGCTGACAGAATTCAATGATCAACCGGTATACTTGGCGGCTTCCTATAATTTGCCACCAGCTCTAAAGGATCATCCCGAAAGATTGTCTGGATTCTGTTATTGTATTAAACAATACTTTGAAGATGACTTGGATGAGGCTAAAAATGTCAGCGAAATAATCTGTTCTAGACTCATGGACCTTAAATCGGGTACAGATGGCTTAAGGTACCATGCGGTTATCCCTATTAGAATTGACAATCAAAAGGTTGGTATTATGAACCTGCTAAGTAAGGAAAATGAACAACTGGATGATAGAACTTTGCAACTACTTAATGCAATTAGTGAATTAATTGCAAGTGCTATTCAGAGAATAAGAAAAGATGAAAACTCGGTTAATAATAAGAGCCACGAACACTTGAATGTTGTCACCCAGAAAATCCTTGTGCAACAGATTGAAAAAATCTTAGTTTTTATTGAAGGCGATAGAAGTGATAAGAGGAAATTGGAGGAAATTAAGAACCTTTCAACTTCTCTGTTAAGTGAATTAAAATACTTAATCCAAGAAGGACCGACCCTTGAGGCTCCGTTGAAGACGGATAGCTTTTATCCTTCAACTCCTCTATCAAGTCGTGAATTGGAAGTGCTTGCCTTAGTTAAAGATGGCCTAACTAATTCGGCAATTGGAGAACGAATGTACATCGCTGAGCGAACAGTAAAATTTCATATGAGCTCCATTTTGCTTAAGCTTCAAGTAAAAAACCGTGTGGAGGCTGTAAATGTAGGTATAAAAAGGGGGCTCATTGGTTCCTGATTAAACCTGAACTAAGGTACAGTTTTGATTCTGTACTAAAGTCTATTTTATACTTACAGACGTTAAAACACCTTTGATCTATACTTTTTAGTAAAGATGGTGGGGTCTGAGCATTTTTTGAGATTAGGCTTAATTGCAATGAGCAAGAGCATGAATTTTAACTCTTGGTTCCATGGACATTTAGGTGCTGAAATTCTAACTAACACATTTTTTATTCTAGACTTAAGTCCTGCTGAGCAATTACGGAAGGTGATTCGTAAGCGCATTCTCAGAATCATAACTTCCAGACCTGGATATTTCGATGGTCATACACTGACTGATAACTCTAAGTCACAACTTAGTCGGCTAGAATTAGAAGTGGATAACAGTACTTCTAATTTAGCAAATGCAGGACATGGAGTGATTTTTGGATCATTAGCTCTTAAGGCAATCTATACTTTAGGGGGTTGGTTGCCACAAAATATTAATGATGGCATAGTCAGCTTATTAAAAAATACCCATTTAGATTCTCCATATAGGTACTTTGGGAATTATGGTTATCAAAATAGACCTCTAGACTTATATGGTATTCCAGATTTTGAAACCCCTGATGAAGCTGCGAGATATGTCTTGAAACACCAAGACTATTTTGAAGATCAAGTGTTGGATGGTCAATATTATCACTTTCATGGCAATCAAATCCATGATATTACCCACGCCAATGCGCTAGTGACTTTGGATGAAATGGGCTACAAAAAATTTGCTTCACAAGGAATTTTACAATTAAGAAAGCAAATAAAATTAGGTCAAGTGAAACCTCCTAAGGGTAAAAAGTATGTCAGTAAAATGAATTTCAACCCCTTGGAGCCCTCATTTTGGATGAGAGATGTTGCAGATGAACATCATTTCAAACTGGCTTATGCGACTATATCACTACTTACTAGATATAGAGATATAGATAGAAATAGTGTGTTTAGAAGGCTATCAGGTCATTGGGAATTAATGAATTAACCTTTCCCAGTTTTGATTCGAAGAAGTCTAATTTCTAGTTCAAATAAAATTTTGTGAAAACTGAACAGCTAGTTCAATAAGAGTAAACAATCAAATGTTAAAATCAAACCTAAAAATTGCGCTGAGAATATTCCTTAAAAACAAAAGCTATACGCTAATTAATATTATTGGGTTAGCCAGCGCATTAACAGTTTTCTTCTTATTAATTGAATATGTAAGGTTTGAATTTAGTTATGAAGACAATAACTCAAATAGCGATGAGTTAGTGCGTTTAACTATAGACTATCTTGATGGTGGTGCAGTGTTTGAACAAGATTGTGAGACTTATCCGCCATTGGGCCCTATGATTAAAGATCAAATTGTAGAAGCTAAGGAATACATCAGGGTCTATAGAATTGATGAATTTACAATCAAGGCAAATAATAAGGTACTCAAGGAAGATTTAGTCTATGGTGTGGATCCATCTTTTTTTCAGTTGTTTAATTACCCTTTTATTCAAGGAAATGAGTCATCAGCATTTCAATCTCCCAATGAAGCCGTATTGACGGTATCAGAGGCCATAAAAGTTTTTGGAAAAGAGGACGTTGTTGGCGAGACAATTTTATTTACATCTTATAACACCCCATTCACAGTAGTTGGTGTTATCAACGATCCGCCATTTAACACACATCTGAAGTTTGATATGCTCATATCTTACAAAAGCCTAGGGGGGCTTGTTGGTGAAAGAGATGATAATTGGTCAGGGAATAATACTTTCACCTACATTCAGCTAAATGACAAAACTGATTACAAAAACTTTAAATCTAGACTTGCTGCATTCAATAAAGAATTAACTGACTTAGGGCGCTTAGTTTCACAAAGAATAATTAGCCAGCCCATTAACGATATTCATCTTCGTTCTAATAAGTCATTCGAAGCTGAACAAAATGGAGATTTAAGAACAGTACTATTTCTACTAGGCGTAGCGTTATTGGTTTTGTTCATAGCCCTCTTCAATTACATCAATTTGTCTACCTCAAAATCATTAGATAGGGCGAGGGAGGTCGGTATAAGAAAGGTCTATGGTTCGAATCGTTTGGACATTATTTATCAATTCTGTGCTGAGAGCTTGCTTATGTTTGCTGCTGCTGGAATAACGGCTTTAATCTTTTTAGCTCTCTTTTTCAGCTCTTTTAGAACACTGGCACAATTACCAGAGACTTGGTCTTTTTTAGATAATGGGAGTTTTTGGTTGCTATTTATTTTAACTCTGATTACCGCTAGTGCTATCAGTTCAAGTGTTCCTGCTACAATACTCGCATCTTTCAAGCCTGTAGTCATATTAAAAGGAAAATTCACACATTCCATTTCCGGCAATAGGTTGAGGAAATTCTTGACTATTGTTCAGTTCGGTATTACGTTGTTTTTACTGACCCAAACGCTTGTCTCAAGCTTGCAACTGAGTTTTATGCGGAATAAGGATTTGGGTCTAGACGCTGATAACATTTTGGTGATAAAAACACCAGATAACTTTTCAGTTGATAGTTATAAGTCATTTCGAGGAGATGTGTTAAATAACCCATTATTCGAGCGTGTCTCTTTTTCCAAAGCCGTACCAGGTATGTCAGCACACTTGCTCACTACAATCAAAGGAGTAAGTCCGGTTTTGGCACTTGAAAAGCATAATAATAACATGTATATCTATTCTGTTGATCATGAATTCATAGACTTAATGGGCTTTAATTTGCTTTCTGGAATCGGATTCTTTGCAGGTAACAATGAAAAGCAAGTGTTAGTGAATGAGGAGGCAGTGCGTATTTGGAACATTGGGGCTCCAGAACTTGCAATAGGGAGAAAGCTCAGTATTCAAGGTACTCATTACAATATTATGGGCGTGCTGGAGGACTTTCACCAATTTAGTCCAAAGGAAGATATTGTTCCTATGATCTTCTTTCACTCAAAAGATGGCGGCAAACATATAAGTGTTAAAGCATCTAACGACCAATCGGATGCGCAAGTAAAGGCCCTAAAAGACATATTCAATAGCCACTTTCCAAACAGTTATTTTGAATCTTTTTTCCTTGATCAAAATTTTGACCTTCAGTTTCAAAAAGAAGAGCAATTCCAAAGCGTTTTTACTCTGCTCAGTATTCTTGCCATTATCATCGCCTCTCTGGGTTTATATGGCATGGCTTCTTTCGCAATTACCAAAAGATCTAAGGAAATAGGAATTAGGAAAGTATTGGGTTCAAGTGAGGGAGGTATAATTTTTCTTATCTCTAATCACTTTGTTAAGCTCATGGGACTGTCCATTTTAATTGGAATGCCCATTAGTTATTATCTAGTCGAACAATGGTTAAATAACTATTCATATCAGGCTGAAATACCAGTTGGGTTATATTTCATTCCTCCAGTTTCTGTTCTTTTTGTGGCGTTTCTTACCATAATTGGGAGAGCTTATAAAACCTCTATGATTAGCCCTTCAATATCCTTAAGGAATGAATAAGGCTTATCTTGTTAGACAATGCAAACTCATAAATGAGACCGACTTATGCATAAATTATCAATTTCACTATTTCTTTTTTTAATACAGCTCCTACAAACAGCTCGTGATCCTGTTCAATTAATCGTAAATGGTGAAAGCGATCTTTACCATAAACCATTGACCATAAAAGTAGAGAACCTTCCACCTCTTACCAAGGTACAAATAAGTGTTTCAACAACAGACGCCAGTGGAAATGCCTGGAATTCATATGCTAATTTCATTTCAGATCGGAATGGTGGCATAGACCTTAAAGAAACCCCATCCGTAGGGGGGAGCTACTTGGGAATTGATCCTATGGGACTTTTCTCGTCACTAAAATCAGATTCATATCATCAAATAGCTACTGCAAAAGGTTTCGATGCTAAAATCACTTTGCGTGTAAATAACAAGATAGTAGCGGAAGAAACAGTTTACCGCAGGAGCACGCGCGAATTAGATGCGCTAAACATTACATTTCTCGAAAAGAGAGACAGTATTGTCGCCAATTTTTACCTTCCTAAATCTGACGAGAAAGTACCTGCAATAATCTTTATAGGAGGTTCTGGAGGAAATTTTAGATCAGAGCGAGCCTCTCTTTTTGCAAGTGAAGGCTTTGCCGTTCTTGATCTGAAGTATTTCCGGGGCTTTGATTTGCCTGATGGCATTATCGAAATTCCGCTAGAGTATGTTCATAAGGCGCATGAATGGTTGAAACAACAGCCCAATGTTGATGCTTCGCAAATCGGTATAACGGGAAGATCACGAGGTTCTGAATTAGCCATGTTGTATGCTACTAAATACCAGGTCCAATATGTAATTTCCGAAGTACCTTCAAATGTAGTTTGGTTCGGTTGGGAAGATGGCAAGTCTTCCTGGACCTTTCAAAATCAGCCATATGCATATGCGGAATATACAGACGAGGATTCTGAACGTATAGAACTCGATATGCGAGCAAAAGGTATCCAATATCATGATGGACCAAAATTCTTAAGTGCCTTTAAGAATGAGCCGCTTATGAAAAGGGCTGAGATTCCCGTAGAAGAGATAAAGTGTCCAATACTCTTTATTTCAGGAAAAGATGATAAGACATGGCCCTCCACAATGATGGCAAATCGTATGGTAGACAGATTGATAAGGAATGATTTCTCATATGAGTTTATGCACCTTGCCTACGAAGATGCCGGTCACAATTTTGCTGGCGGGGGTCAGGGTTGTGGAATACCATATCTACCAGCGGAAGATTATTCAAATAGTACAGCAAGAGGTGGAACTGACAGAGGAAATGCAATTGCTGCGTCAGATTCTTGGGAAAAAATTCTAACATTTATTAGAAAGCATTCTTTCATAAACTAAAGCCTTTACCATTCAATAGAAAAGAACCTCATCTGGTTTATTTATCACGAAAATGAGAAAAACGATATTATTTATTTTAATCAATTTATTGTTCTTTTCTTGTCAGGAGCAGTCAAAAATTGTTTCAATCGGCCAAAAGGTGCCTGATTATACTTTTACCGAGATAGTCAATCAGGATAAAGAAGAAATTTCTCTTCGAGAACTGAAAGGTAAGGTGACCATCTTAGAGTTTGGAGCATCTTGGTGCAGTCCATGTATACCGGCTTTAAAGAAGATGGATTCTTTGCAAAAGGAGTTTGAAAATGAGGTTCAGGTGGTTTGGGTTTCTACAGAAAGCAAAAAACGCCTTCAGAACTTTCTTAATTATGTAGATGTATCTGTCCCTGTTGCTAATGACTCTTTCCATAGAGAGTTATTCCCTTACCAAATAGTACCACATTCAGTAATTATTGACAGCAAGGGAATTGTAAGAGGCATAACAAACCCTAAAAATATTACTAAGGACCTGGTTAGGCAACTGTTAAAAGGAGATCAAATTTCTGTTGATCTCAAGGATGATTTTAAAGAGACCATAGAAAGAGAAGTAAATATTCTTGCCAGGTCTGATCATGATAACTATTTCATTGAGTTAAGACCATTTGAAGAAGGTAAACGTGGAATAGAATTGCTAAAAGATTTCGAGGGTAATTACAACGGAATTAATATTTGGACCAAACCCCTCGATTTTCAATTTAAAACTTTAATGGGTATTTCTAGTTGGGATAGAGTCATCTACACGGATGGACTTTCCGCAGATGACTTTCCGTTTTTGGAAGATCACAGGTTCTCATTATCCATAGAAACCTCGGAAAACTTTCAAGGTGACTGGAGAGAGCTAGGAGTGAAGTTTCTCAATAACCACTTTGATATTAATGCTAGAAAGGGCATCGACTCTACATTTTCTTTTATTCTAAATAATAACGATCGTGTTCTTAAGGAATCTACTTCACCTGTAACCCAATTTAATGCAGCTGGGTCGGTTTTAAAGGCTCAAAAAATTCCAATTTCGCGGTTAATTGACTACTTAGAGCGCTTCACAATTCTACCCATTGTAGATGGTACAAAGCTTACTCAATCATATGATATAGAATTAGATTGGATAGAACAAGACTTTAGCGATCTACAATCACAATTAGAGCGTTACGGGCTCAAGCTTGAAAAATCTACAGAAAAGATACCCATTGAAGTTGCAGTATTGTATAAAAAGTCAAGTGACTGACTCAAGCAAGTTTATTCGGTTAAATACTCTTTATACAAATTGATGAGATTTTTTTGCATTATCTGTTGACAAAGGAAGATGCTAGTATAAGTCCCATTTCCCTTTGAGATAGTAACGATACAAAACTGGATTATGAATCTTGTTCACTTCAACTGGTTTGTCATCATCAGGAAAGACATTCTTGCCAAATGAGGTCATTAAAGTCATGGCCTCATTATTTACCCATTCGGTTTCTATACCGTCAAAATTTAAGGCTTTAAGTCTGGCCTTCAAATTTTCCTTAGATCCTTCTTTAGTACCTAAAATCCAACCCCATTCGCCAAGAGTTACCACTTGATTGTGAAGAGCGGCCGTGGTGAAGCCTGCTTCTGCCATTGTATCATCGATACACCGAAATGCTCTAGCGGCATAATAAGGAGATCCGGCTTGAGTGGTGATCACGCCATGCTTCCTCAGAGTATTGTAGCAAAGCTTATAGAACTCAAATGAATAGAGTCTGCCTAATTCAACAGTCTTAGGGTCTGGTAAATCGATGATCACAGCATCGTAAAAATTGCGATTAGCTTCTAACCAAGTGAAGCCATCAGCATTGATCACTTCAACTTTTGGGTCATCAAAAGCACCTTCGTTCATTAAGCTCAACCAAGGATGAGAAGCCCCAATCTCTGTCATTCTCGGGTCTAGGTCAACTAAAGTTACCTTTTCAACCGAAGGGTACTTTAGAATTTCTCGAACGGCTCCACCATCACCGCCTCCCATCACCAATACGTCTTTGGGTTCGTTAAGTAACCCCATTACCGGATGTACTAATGGTTCATGGTACATCACTTCATCTATTGAACTGAGTTGTTGATTTCCGTTAAGAAAGAGCCAATAGGCATCTTGAGATTGCGTAATGACAATGCGTTGATATTTAGTTTGTTCAGAAAGAATTACTCGGTCTTTATATCTAAGTGACTCTCCATAATCAATAATGCGCTTGGCAAAAATGGCTCCTGAGCCAATGCCTAAGGCAACCAGAATTATTAATCCAATCAACTGAGGTTTCAGTTTGGCTTCCATGCTCTGCCATAGAATATAAATGAGCATACATGCTACAAGAAAATTAATGGCGCCTAGAATGAACGGAGTGTAGGTCAATCCTAAATAGGGAAGACCAACAAAAGCAAAGAAGATTCCTCCGAGTAAACTGCCATAATAGTCTTTCTCCATTACAGAAGAGACATTCACCTTAAGCTCCTCAAATTCATCATTCAATCGCATCACTATAGGGATCTCCATTCCAATAAGAAGACCTACTAAAATGCTCAAACCATAAATGATAATGGTGTTGTCACCATAGTAAGCGGAGGTGAGATAGGTAATGATGGAAACAAAGGCCGTAATTACTGAGAGTGTGAATTCAATGTAGATGAACTTCTGAAGGAGGTTCGATGTGATATATCTACTAATTCTGCTCCCTAGTCCCATCGAAAAGAGCATCATAGAAACGATCATCGTCCACTGAAAAACAGAGTCGCCTAGAAAATAAGTGGCTAAAGTGGAAAGTACATACTCAGCTACTATCCCTGATAAGCCCGTTGCAAAAAGGGCTAGTTTAAGGATATTGGATTTAGACATGAATTAGCTGAATTGGGTTATAAAGCCCAGGTAATCAATACTGATCCACCTACATAAGCGAATGCTTCTACAAGCGCGGCACCTACGTTTGGTTTTTCTTGATTCACAATCTCATCTGTCAGGTTTTGACCAGGCAGTAAGATTTTATCAGTTAAGAATCGGGCAATGGGTAAAAAGATCAGTCCAATAGCTACATCAATTCCAACATCTTCTAAAGTGATGATCCAGCTATCGAAATCATGCATTAGTGCAAAACGAATCAGGTTACCAATAGCGATTATGGCACCTGCCAAACCAATGCCCGCAGCTACATTGTCTTTTTCAATCTCAGCTTGAACATTGTAAGGCGTAATAGCATAATATACCCTAGATGCTATGATCAATAATACCTGTCCTAGGGCCCAGTACAGTATTCCAGTGACTATAGGGCCTCCAAATCCATAGCCCTCGCCATGAATTGCACCAAGAACAATCATCCCTGTAGCTATAGCATTAGCGCCTTCAATTACTCCCGTACCTGCATTCTGATCTTCAAGAATTTCTTTTTTTACACTGAAACCACTGAGTAAGATTTTGTCATTGATCAAGATGCTCAGGTTCAGTAGAATAATAGTGAGTAATCCATAAACCCCAATGTCCATCAGGTCAAGCCATAGTCCATCTGATTCTCCATAAATTGCCCCACCAATAGCAAAGACAAGACCTATGTAGTATCCTACATAGGCCAAAGAGAATGCAAAATTATCTTTCTCAACCAACTCATCCGCCACTTTCACTTTTGGATGAAATAACTGGTAAGCTACTTTCCCAATAAAGAAGAGAATAAAGGAAGCCGCCAGATAAACCAGAGAAGTAATTATTCCGTCTACGTAATCCATTTTCTTTTAAGCTTGATTGAAAAAATTATTTACCGAACCCTCCACCTCTTGATCTTGAGCTGGTGCCTCTATACCTCGAAGAAGATCTAGATGTTCTTGAGGAAGAAGTTGAAGTACTCGATCTGCTGGTTCTACTATTTACTCTGTTTTTGAAGTTAGATCTATTGTTGCTCCAAGTCGAATTAGTTCTAGATCTATTGAAATCACTGTTAGTTCCATAATAAGGTCTCCCACTATTTCTAGGTCCATAATATCCTCTCCTCCCGTAATAGTTTCCTCTGTAATCGTCATAGTAAGATCTTCTTACAGGGTAGGTGAACATATTGAACATGGAAGACATAAAGGCAAACTTGCCATAGAATTCCCAGAAGCTGCCGCCATCTCTTTGCACCCATTGGCCATACTGAGGATTGCCCACATAGTTATTATACCCTGGAGGAGAAACCGTTTTGACCAATTCGCCATCTGTACCTCTAGATATGAGTTCCATTCCCATATCATCTACATGCTGATTAAAAACACGTTCTGAGACCTGATACCATTCGGTAATGCGCTCTTCTGGTTGACCAGGAGTTGTTTCTTCGATGATTCTGTATTTATGGAAGTATTCTTCAAAGAAGTTTCCTTCCACATTCATATCATATAAAATGACGGAAAAGACCCTACCGCTAGGCATGTCTCTCACAATATCATCCACCGGGTTTTTGGTGAACTTCTCACCTCCGCCACCACAGCTTGTAGCCACTAGGAGCAAGAGAGTAAGACTAAAAAGTGATAGTTTTTTCATCTGAAAATCTTTTAACAAAAAACCCTAGTCGAAGCTAGGGATTCTAATTGTATAATAAAATCACTCGTCTGGAGTGATATTAGAAATTTCGTAGGCTTGAACCATAACTCCTGCCGATGCTTCAAAGTTGTGGTCGTCCCATTGGGTGATATTTAGACAAAGCTTTTCTTCTTCGTCCATGTAATCAAAGCTCACTAGCTCTTCCCAATCATTAGTGCCTTTTGTTTTATCATTAAAGTAACCTGCCGAATCTTCATCCAGATAGTAGGTTACTCCTTCATAGACTAAACGTTCCGGAGCACTTTCGTTTTTTCGAATTTGCTCTCTTAAGCCCTCTCCTAATTGCTGAATTTTAATGGGTTTTGAAAAGCTAATAAAAAGCTCACCTTCATCGGCTACACTTAAGAACCCTACTTCATCACCTGCATCAATTTTGTATTCTGAAGTGAAGTTGTTCTTACCCCAATCGTACTGATACACCTCTTTAATCACCCAAGATTTCAGATTATAATCAAAGACAAAGCCCTGATCAAAATCCAAAACACTTAGATTGGTTACATCGTACTTCGGTTCTTCTTTTCTCTTAAATCTGTCGAATAAACCCATGCTAATCTATAAACACCTTTCTGAAAAGGTATAATACGCCTAATCCTACAAGAAGTATCAAACCTACCTTAAATAAAAAGCCAAATACAAAGCTGAAAATAAAGGCGATTACAATAACAGCTAGGAATAGTTTTATGATATCTCCCATGATATATAAGCCTCTCATCTTATTGATTCATTAAAAGTTGACTAAACTGAATAGTGGCCATAGTAAAGGATAAACTACCCAGAAACGGAACTAATAATGCGCTGCGAGCGGACAGCCCTAACTGGTAAGTGTTAACTCTTGGTCGACCAACCATTTGAGTTACAGATAATGCAGCGATGAATACGCCACAGACCAGCATAGCTGTTTTTGAAGTTTTTGACCTTTCCATAATTTTGACCGATTAATTTCTTACCGAACGTCATTCTGTCCCGATAACTATCGAGATAGGATGACGTTGGAATGTAAAGGAATGGAATTACTCCATTCCCATTTTAGCTTTTAGAGCCGCAAGGCTATCAGAAGCTTTTGCCTGGTTCTCACCACCTTCTAAAGCATTATCAATTTCATCATCAATCGACTTGCTCTCGTTGGCGATTTCACCGTAAGACTGAGCTAGTGCCTCGTCTTGTGCTACTTTCTCTTTCATTTTCTCAAGCATAGAAACTGTACCTGAAGAATCGATTTGAGCCATTTGCTTGTTCAATTTTTTGGTAGCAGTGCTCACCTTAACTCTTGCTTTCAAGGTTTTCAACTCGTTCTCATACTTACTGATTGTTGAGCGAATTTTCTTCACGTTCTGATCCAACTGACCAATGTTAGTGTCGAAACGGTTAACCTCTTCTTGAGCTCTTGTAGCGTGCTCTAACTGCTCTTCTTTTTTAACTAAAGCTTCGCTTGCTAAACGCTCTGCATCGGCCATGTCCATGCCGCCACTCTGTGCTTTCTTTAATAAAAGCATAGCTTTATTTTCATAGTCTTTCGCCTTGTTCTTGGCAGTCTGAAGATCGTTTTTTGATCTAATAGCCATTGCCTTTACTTCGGCTAAAGCTTTTAAACTAGCATCCAGATCTTTTTTCAAATCTCTAATACCTTGCTCTGTTAATTTGATTGGGTTCTCTAATTTATCTATGGCAGAATGAGCTTCTGCTTCACCCATTTTGAATAATCTCTTAAATACGTTCATTTTATTTCTTTTTATTTTTTCTGCATACTGATTAAGTCATCTGAGTATTCACTCAGGAGAAGCGCTAGCGAATTAAAGCTGGCTTCTATTTCGTTGAGATCTAAGTTCTCTAATTGAAGTGTATCTCTAAAGATCACGCGAGAACCGTTCTCGTCTACTACAAAAGCACCGTGTACAATGTCTCGGTTTTTCTGGAGTAGTTTTAGATAAGCATCACCCGTAGGGTTAGCAATGTCTACTAGTGATTGTTCCATAATTAGAAGTGGATCTTCAACACCAATCACTAGGTTCTTAATGCCATCTTCTTCGCTCTCAATCACCATTACACCATCTTCCTCATCTTCAAATAGAATTGAATAATCTAAATCGATGATGTAGTTTTTGACTTTCTGAAAGTTGCTCATGTTTTTTAGTATCTGTTATTAATCAATTTGGGTATAGTCAAATTTAACATATTAACCTTACCCTAAGGTTGATTTTGAAATTTGTTTATCGTCCTGATTTTCAATTCAATTACTATTAACTTTTAGTTGATTTCAGGTGATGTTTACAACCAATTGATTATGTTTACGAGGGCAATTTGTAAAAAGTTTTAGAATTGCTCAAAAAATTAGCAATTATTTTTCATGTCGCATATTGGACAGAATATAAAGCGCATTAGAAGCGTAAAAGGGCTATCTCAAGCAAAATTTGCTGAGTTGTTCAATTTGGCACGCCCAAGTGTCGGGGCATATGAGGAGGGAAGAGCGGAGCCTAAAATCCAAACTGTGGTTGATATTGCTCATTATTTTGGCATATCTATAGATGTGCTTTTAACCAAAGAGCTTTCTGTAAATGACCTATACCATTTAAATATGGTTAATCAGAAATTGGATGATTTTCATAAAGGAATTATTCCGGATAAATCTAAACAGCTGGCTAAGGCAAAATGGGTAAGAGTTTCAGATCAAGTACAATACTTAGTAAGTCATGATAAAAAGGATTATGTCAATAATCTTCCTGAATGTACACTGCCTATATATTCTAAAGTAAAGCTCAGGTTATTTGAGATGAATGGAGAGCATATGGTGGTAGATCAACAGGGTATTGATCGAGGAGATATCTTGATTTGTGAGCAGATTTCTGATGAGATATCTACTGTTCCAGAAAATGAACTAGTCCTACTTGTAAATGCAAAGGCTATTCAAGTTGGAAGGTTGAATGCTGAAGAATCTTTACAACTCGCGCCAGATAACCCGAATTTCAAACCTATACTTATTGATGCCACTGAGGTGAGAGAGATTTGGAAAGTGAGATCTAATTTGAGTCTTGTGCTACATGCACCTAAGAAACTAGCAGACAAAGTATCTGATGTGGAATCTAGGCTGCTTGAATTGATGCAACGCGTAGATTCTATTGAAAAATCCTCAAAAGACTAGTCTTAAGTCTGTTAGTGACAAACTTTTAATAACTTTGCACAAAATTCAGCATATGCAACTCACATATCAGGAACAAGAGGCGGTAGACGTATTAGAGGTAGCAGTAGAAGATGATTTATGTGATCTTGTTGTCTTTAATGACGATGTCAATACTTTCGAACACGTTACTAACATTTTAATGAAGGTTTGTAAGCATACCGCTCAGCAAGCCGAGCAATGTACTTTGCTTATTCATTACAAAGGAAAGTGTACAGTTAAACATGGTTCTTTTGCAGAATTAAGACCTATGTGTGAAAGCATTTTAGAAGCTGGCATTACTGCCACCGTGATGTAAACTTATAAATCGCATCATTTGAATTTCCCTCCCAAACTTGTAGAAGACGCTATTGAGGAGATTTCCAAACTCCCAGGAATTGGTAAGAAGACCGCCCTTCGACTTGTATTACACCTGCTCAAACAAGATGAATCAGCTGCTAGTAATTTGGCAAGGGCATTAGTGAAGTTGAGAGAGGATACCAAATACTGCTCCACTTGTCATATTATCTCTGATACTACAGATTGTACTTGTAAGACTATCAAAAGAGATCTTTCTATGGTTTGTGTAGTTCAAGACACCCCTGATGTAATTGCCATAGAAAATACGCATCAATACCGTGGGCTTTATCATGTATTAGGAGGTGTTATTTCACCTATTGAAGGAATAGGCCCTGAGGAATTGAATATTGATTCGTTAATAAATAGAATAAAAGATAGTGAGCCTCGAATAGAAGAAGTAATTTTGGCGCTTAATCCTACCATGGAGGGTGATACAACGGCTTTTTATCTAACAAAGAAGTTGAAGGAATTAGGAACTAAAGTAACCACGATTGCACGTGGTATTCCTATTGGAGGTGAGTTGGAATATGCTGATGAAGTTACGCTTGGTAGGAGTATAATAACCCGAACGACTTACGAATAATATGGCAACACCTGAAATGCTCTCAACTAGAATTACCAACATGGCCGAGTCGGCTACTTTAGCTATGGCTGCTAAAGCAAGAGAGTACAAAGCAAAAGGGATTAATGTAATAGGCTTGAGTCTTGGAGAGCCGGATTTCAAAACGCCACAGCACATTCAAGATGGTGCTAAGGCAGCAATTGATGAAGGAAAGTATTTCGCTTATCCTCCTGTAAATGGCTACCTAGATTTAAGAGAGGCTATTTCGGCAAAACTCAAAAATGAGAATGGATTGGATTATGCTCCAGATCAGATCGTAGTATCTAATGGAGCAAAGCAATCTATTGCCAACGTATTTCAGGCCATTATAAATGAAGGAGATGAGGTAGTCGTTTTCTCTCCATTCTGGGTGAGTTATTCAGCATTGATTGAATTAGCAGGAGGTATTCCAGTCTATGTCAAAGGAGGAATTGAAGATGATTTTAAGGCCACAGCATCTCAGCTGAGTGCTGCAGTAACGGATAAAACAAAAGCTATCATCTTCTCCTCTCCTTGTAACCCTACAGGTTCTGTATTCACAAAAGAAGAATTAGAAGCCATAGCCAAAGTGGTTATCGAAAATGACTTGGTTGCCATAGCGGATGAGATTTATGAGCATATTAATTACTCGGGTGCTCATGCTAGTATTGGTGCTGTTGAAGGCATGCAAGACAGAACGGTAACTGTAAATGGTATGGCTAAAGGTTTTGCCATGACAGGCTGGAGAGTGGGTTACATTGGTGCCCCATTATGGCTAGCCAAAGCTTGTAGTAAGATTCAAGGTCAGTTCACATCAGCCAATTGTGGTATTGCACAAAGGGCTGCTTATACTGCTTTGACGACTGATTTAGCCCCAACCAAAGCTATGGCGGAAGAGTACTTGAGAAGAAGAGCTTTGGTAAAAGAATTACTTGATGAAATTCCAGGTTTCAAGACTAATGTGCCTCAAGGAGCCTTCTACTTCTTCCCTGATGTGAGTGCTTACTTCGGTAAATCTACAGGTGATAAAACCATCTCCAATGCTAGTGACTTGAGCATGTACATTTTAGAAAATGCTCACGTTTCAGTAGTAACTGGCGAGGCATTTGGTGATCCTGATTGTATAAGAATTTCGTATGCTGCTTCTGAAGAAGATTTAAGAACAGCAATTGCAAGAATTAAAGAGGCCCTTTCAAAACTATCCTAATGAGTTTCAATTCAGCCCAAGAACTCTTTAAAGCCTTTTCCAAACTAAAAGTGTTGGTAATTGGTGATGTAATGGTCGATTCCTATGTATGGGGAAAAGTCAGTAGAATATCGCCAGAAGCTCCGGTTCCGGTTGTTCTTGCAGAGAAGAAAGAAAAACGACTAGGAGGTGCGGCTAACGTGGCTCTTAACGTTCAAGCCATGGGTGCTACTCCAATTCCTTGTTCTATTGTTGGAGATGATCTTGATGGAGAATTCTTTCTGAACAGATTGAATGAACGTAAGATTCCTAGCAAAGGAGTAATTACAAGTACAGAGAGAGTTACCACGGTAAAAGAGAGGGTGCTTCAAGGTTCTCATCAGATGATTCGTGTAGATACGGAATCTGACAAGGAGATGAGTAAGATTGAGCATAAGAGTCTGCTTGCCCATATCAAGAATCTTTTGCCGGAATCAGATGTAGTGATTTTCGAAGACTATGACAAAGGAGTAATCAATGAAAAGTTGATTGCTGAAACCATCGCAGAAGCAAATAGACTGGGTATTCCTACTGTAGTCGATCCCAAGAAACGCAACTTTATGGATTATAAAGGTGCAACATTATTTAAGCCAAATTTAAAGGAGTTAAGGGAAGGTCTAAAAGTGGATTGTGACCCTACTGATATGAAGTCCATAGAAGCTGCTGCCAAAACTTTGCAAGAGGTACTTGATGCGAAGATGGTAATGGTAACCTTGTCTGAACATGGCGTATTCATTAAAGACAATGGTTCTTCTCACTTGATTCCTGCTCATGTACGACATATCTCAGATGTTTCTGGCGCAGGAGATACCGTTATCAGCGTAGTAGCTTGTGGTTTGGCTGCTGGTCTAGATGCCAAACGCACTGCTTCATTGGCCAATTTAGCGGGTGGTTTAGTTTGTGAACATGTAGGAGTAGTGCCAATTGATAAAGCTGAATTATCTAAAGAGGTGGAAGAAGAAAATCTTCTGCAATAATTCCATTCCACGGGAAGTTATTAAGCTTCTATTGCACTAAACTTAAGGCCTAAATATGTGGTGGGCATGCCCGTAGTTTTATAACTTAATGAGAGTTATGAATACCATTGCGGAGCGCATTTATGATTTTTTAAAAAACTACCCGCCCTTTGAATTTTTAACTCGAGAGCAACTTTTCTCAGTTTGTGAGTCAGTAGAAGTTATTTACCTCGTCAAGGACCAAATACTCTTTCAGATATCCGAACCGGTAGCAGAGCACTTTTATGTAGTTAGAAATGGAGCTTTGGGCCTATTTCGAGAGCAGCAGGCTTTGGTAGATCAATGTGACGAGGGTGATATTTTTGGCTTACGAGCACTAATGCGAAAAGATCAATATTTGCTAGAAGCCAAAGCCCTTGAAGAAAGCATAGTTTACAGTATTTCTTCGGCTCTATTACGCGATTACATCACGACTAACACAGAAGCGAGTCAGTTTCTGTTATCCACTTTTGTATCCAACTCAAAAGGACTTGTTCAGGGTGAAGAAGGAGGTCAACTTGATTCGAATATCTCGGATTTGCAATCCGTGGATTATTCTAAATACCCTATTGCTTGTGGGAAAGAGATGACCATACAAGAAGCAGCGCTTAAGATGTCTACAAACCGTGTTGGGTCAATTGTTATTGTAGAAGAAGATAGACCCATAGGTATAATTACCGATAAGGATTTACGCACAAAGATTGCTACTGGTACTCATAAAATTGATGAATCAGTTGAGGCCATCATGTCTTCACCTGTGATTACTTTTCCGGAATCCATTAGTGTGGCAGAAGCACAAATAGCCATGCTGAGGAATCGCATCACGCATTTATGTATAACCAAAGATGGTACGGACCAATCTGAACTAACTGGTATTCTTTCCGAACACGACATTGTAGTTTTGCGAGAGAACAATGCATCATCTCTTATTAAAGAGGTGAAGCGATCTAAAACTGTTGATGACCTTAAATCTGTCAGACAACGCGCCCATCTTTTAATGTCACAATATCTTGAGCAGGCGATTCCAATAGATTTTGTGTCGCGCATTATTTCGGCTATTAATGATGCTATAACTGATAAATTGGTGTGTCTGGCTATTGATTCGAAACAAGAGAAGCCTCCTGTTTCTTTTGCTTGGTTAACTATAGGGAGTCAAGGTAGGCAAGAGCAACTTTTGCTTACAGATCAGGACAATGCACTTGTTTTTGCGAATGTGGAAAAAGAGCTATACGAAGAAACTAAGGCCTACTTTTTAGACTTAGCCAACAGCATAAACCAAGGCCTAGAGATTGTGGGTTTTGAGCTGTGCCCTGCTCAAATGATGGCTAATAATCCAAAGTGGTGCCTGTCGCTTTCAGAATGGCAAAGTCAATTCAAGCGATGGATTACCAGACCTGATCAAGATAACTTAATGCTGAGTACCATATTCTTCGATTACGAATGTAGCTATGGAGATTCGGAACTTGTTGATCAGCTATCAGAACATATTTTCGAGAGTATTGAGCAGCATAAGATTTTTTTAAATTTTCTAGGAAGGAATGTACTTCAAAACCCTCCGCCTCTTAGCTTTTTTAGACAGTTTTTGGTAGAACATGATGGCCAACATAAAGATCAATTCGATCTAAAAGCGCGCGCTCTAATGCCTCTAATTGATGCTGCTCGATTGTTGATCCTTTATCACAATAACAAGGGCATTAATAATACAAAGGAACGGTTTGAAAAGCTGGCCGAGCTGGAACCTCAGAACAAGGATATTTATCTTTTTTGTGCCGAGTCTTTTCAACAACTATTGAGATTTAGAACGGAGCAAGGATTATTAAATAACGATTCAGGCAGATTTATTAATCTCGCCTCTCTAAGTAAAGGAGATAGGCTAAAACTCAAGCGTTGTTTTAAGGCTGTTAAAGCCATTCAAGAGCTCATTCAGACCCGATTTAAACTTGCTCAATTAATGTAAATGGGCTGGTTTAAAAGCAAATCATATCCCGATTATTGGAATGCTTATGTTGACTCTTTTAAAACTAAGCAAGGAGAGGATATTCAACAGATTCGCTTTGTGGTTTTCGATACAGAAACCACTGGTTTAGATCCATCAATAGATCGAATTCTTTCAATTGGATGCATTGGCATTTTCAACATGAGAATACGAGTTAATGATCAGCTTGAATGCTATTTGGAGCAGGAGAAATTCAATAAAGAAACAGTTAAGATTCATGGACTTTTGAAAGCAGGAGCATTTGAAAAAGTAAATGAAGAGGAAGCACTACAACATTTCTTACAATACATTAAAGATTCGGTTTTAGTGGCGCATCATGCAGGTTTTGATGTGGCTATGATTAATCAGGCCTTAAAAAGAAAGGGGCTTCCTAAGTTGAAAAACAAGGTGGTAGATACAGGTTACCTATTTCAGAAAACGGAGTTGGACACTTCACGAGATCATTACGGCTTAGATGATTTGGCCAAGCGCTTTTCTATTCCAATGCACGACCGGCATACTGCTTCCGGTGATGCCTATATCACTGCACTTTTATTCTTGAAGATCATTCATGTTTTGGGTCAGAATAGAAAGATACCTTTGAGCGAATTGATCAAAAGAAATAGAGAAGGCTTGTTGTAGACTAAGACTCATTCTTGTCGACCTTTCTCACTATCTTTCTTAAAATAAAAGCTATGCCCTTTATCAATTTAGAAGCAGTTGAAGCCAAAGAATTACTACCCGGTTTCAGAGCCAAAATGATTCATTCAGAGAAAATGACTTTAGCCTATTGGGATATTGATGCCGGTAGCATTCTACCTGAGCATTCTCACCCTCATGAACAAGTGGCTGCTCAGGTGATCTCTGGAGAATTTGAGCTTACGCTCGAAGGCGAAACCAAGATTATGAAAGCAGGAGATGTTGCTGTGATAGCAGGCAATATCCCACACTCAGGTAGAGCCATTACTGATTGCAAACTATTGGATGTGTTTAGTCCGGTTCGCGAAGAGTATCGATAGTAGTAAGTATTGAGTCTTAAGTCATTAGAATTTCTCAAGACTCAGTACTCAAGACTTGTGACTACTTACTCTTCTCAGCATAATCAACCACCATTCTAGACATTAGACGGATACCCGTTAATAAACCTTCATCATCTACATAGAAGTCTGGTGTATGATGTGGAGCAGAATCAGCAGGATCCATACCTTTTGGCATACCACCAATAAAGAAATACAGCCCCGGTACTTTCTCTTGGAAGAAAGAGAAGTCTTCTGCTCCGGTAACCGCATCAATAGCATTTTCAACATTCTCAGCACCGGCAACTTCCATAAAAGTATCATCCATAAGGGCAACTAGGTCAGGGTCGTTATAAGTGATAGGATAACCTTCGTTAATGGTCAAGACGGCTTCAGCGCCATTGGCTTTTGCAGTGTTCTCAACAATAGAACGGAATCTTTTAAATAGTCTTTGCTGCATGCCCAAGTCTAGCGTTCTAATCGTCCCTTCCATATTTACTTCCTCGGGAATGATGTTGCTTCTTACACCACCATCGATCTTTCCGAACGTTAGTACCGCTGCAGCTTTTGTAAGATTCAAGTTTCTACTTACCACTACCTGAGAATTCATGATGATTTGAGAAGCAGTAACAATTGGGTCAACACTAGCCCATGGATAAGCCCCGTGACTTTGAACACCTTTGATTTTAAGGTTGAAAGAATTCACAGCGGCCATAATACCTTCTTTTCTATAGCGTACTCTTCCTACCTCGGTTTTCGAGTTGATGTGTAAACCAAACATCACATCCATGCCGTCTGTAACGCCTTCTTCAACCATCATTTTGGCACCGCCCTCCTCACCGGGAGGTACGCCTTCTTCAGCAGGTTGGAAAACGAATTTTACGGTTCCTTCAAGATCATCTTTTACTTGTGAAAGCACTTCAGCTACGCCCATTAAAATGGCAACATGTGTATCATGGCCACAAGCATGCATCACAGGAACTTCCTCGCCTTGGTATTCACCTATTTGCTTAGAGGCCCAAGGAATGTTTACTCTTTCTTTAACCGGTAAGCCATCCATATCGGCTCTTAAGCCAATAACAGGACCAGGTTTACCTCCTACTAGGGTTCCTACTACACCCGTATGAGCAACACCAGTTTGCACTTCAATGCCAAGGCTCTTTAAGTGATTGGCAACAAATTCTGCTGTTTTGAATTCACGATTTGAGAGTTCTGCATTTTCGTGTACCCAGTGGCGCCATTCAATTACTTTGGCTTCCACTTGTTTGGCAAGTGTTAATACCTTGTCTTTTAAAGGAGGATTAGGGTCATTGTCATTTGCCTGAACAGCAAAATTGAATAAACTGAGTGTTAGGAATAGTAGGGTTAGCTTTTTCATAGAATCTTATTGATTCTACAAAATACAAGAAAGCTAACGGATGAAAAAGTCTCTGCCTTGGATTTAGACTTCCTTAGACCTCATATAAGCGCTGTATTCCTTAACCGTATTGATGAACACTTTTACCTTTTCAGGGTCTGTATCCGGATATACACCATGCCCTAGATTAGCGATGTGTCTTGTGTTACCAAATGCTTGAAGCATCTTCTTGGTGTTATTCTCTATTTCCAATGGAGAACCATATAATGCACAAGGATCAAGATTACCTTGCAAAGTCTTTTGTTCACCAATTAGTCTTCTAGAATTTTGAATATCCATGTTCCAGTCTAGCCCAATGGTTTCACAATTCAGGTGACGCATCTCTTGTCTAGCAAAGAAAGCGCCCTTAGCAAATACAGTGACTGGCACCTCATCAATGGCATCGCAAATCTGAGAGATATATTTTAATGAGTACGCTTTGTAATGATCTGGAGATAGAATGCCAGCCCAAGAATCGAATATCTGCACAATGTTTGCACCAGCTGCGATTTGAGCTTTCAAATATTGAATGGTACTCTCTGTAATCATCTGCAAAAGCTTGTCAGAAAGTACAGGGTTGTTGTAAAGCATGCGTCTGGCTTTAGAGAAAGTTTTGCTTCCACCGCCTTCAATCATGTAAGCCATAATGGTCCAAGGAGCACCTGCAAAACCAATTAACGGCACACGACCGTTCAACTCCTTTTTGACAATCTTTATCGCCTCCGTTACATAGGCTAGATCAGATGCCACATCAGCTACTCTAATTTTAGCCAAGTCATCCTCTGTTTGAATGGTATTAGGGAAATAAGGTCCTTTCTTCTCGACCATTTCATAAGGTAGGCCCATGGCTTCAGGAATTACCAAAATGTCTGAGAAGATGATGGCTGCATCTACACCTAAAATATCAACGGGTTGTAAAGTTACTTCAGCAGCTAATTCAGGTGTAGTGGCTAATTCAATAAATCCACTGAGTTTATTTCTTACCGCTCTATATTCAGGCAAAATCCTACCTGCTTGACGCATCAACCAAACCGGGGTTCTTTCAGTTGCCTCTCCTCTAGCTGCTCTTATCAAAAGATCATTCTGTAATTCCATGCGGCAAAGATATGCAGCGGATTCAGGATTATTGATATAGCCTAGTTTTTTTCAATAGCATACCATTAAAACTGCCCTCCATTTTCACGAAGTTTTGTCCCTTTTTGGTGTACCAAAACCTAGTTTCTTGTTTGCCTTTGTAGTCGGTATAGATAATCCAACAATCCATTTCAGTGCCGTCTGCTAAGGCTAGTCTTTCACTTCCTTCAATATTTAATGTGTAGAAATCAGGTTCTGCACTGCCACCAGGATGGTAAAAATTCATCACGAATGTAGCTCCACTCTTCATGGGTAAGAGCGAATAGGTTTCAAGATCGATTTCCCAATTGTAGGTGGCCTCTTTTAAATCAATACTGAAATCAGTATTGGTTCCTCCGGATACTGAATCAATTGCTGATATTTTACCTTCTTGAAATAGAAAAGATTCTTTTCCATTTCGAGTTGTCGTTCGTATATGTTGAATCGGTTTAAGGGTTTCAGGCTCACAGAAGAATTCAAACATTTCCTTTTTTTGTGAATTCAATGAGACCCATTGATGTGTAATCTTTAGCACCTTTTCACCCTCAATATTGACCATTTCGGAAGTTCGGGTTTTAAGACTTGCTATAGTTCGACCTTGAATCTTGTTGTGGATCAGATCAGTGACTGTCCCCATTTCAAGCTGCTTAAAGTCCTTGAATTTATGTCCAACTCGTATGGTGTCTTGAGCTTGAGCCTGAGTAAAAATGAGCCCAATCAATAGTGTCGCTAAAAAATGTTTTTTCATAAAATAGAAGTACGTTTCAAGCTATTTAAGATTGAGGATTTGGTCTTAAGGGAACAAATCTCCTCTTAACGGAATATTTTCCTTTCGTATAAACTGGAGTTCGAGATATCAATCGTTTGCATAAACGCATTACATTTGCGTAAAATTTAGGCACATGTGCTACTTGTTTGACGATTTTAAAGGTTGGAAAGCCTACTGTGAAGAGAAGGAGATGGAGCTCTTTGAGGCAGTGGTGGAATACGAAGTAATTCAAAAAGAGCGTACAGAAGAGATCATTTGGAATGGTTTAGAAACAGCTTATCAAGTGATGAAGCAAGCTGTGAAAACAGGGCTTACAGAAGAGATGATTTCTCGCTCGGGCATGATCAATGATGGTGCTAAGAAAGTCTACAATCATGAGCAGACAGTGCTTTCAAAAGAATTTCAAGTCCTTATTTCAAGAGCACTGGCTGCCAAAGAAGTCAACTCTTGTATGGGTAGAGTAGTAGCTGCCCCAACTGCCGGAGCTTCAGGCATTCTGCCCGGTGTTATGGTAACGCTACAAGAACTTCATGATTTGTCGGATAGGAAAATTATGGAGGGTCTCTTGGTGGGGGCAGGAATTGCATTAATTATGGAAAAGCGAGCTTCTATTGCTGGGGCAGTTGGAGGTTGCCAGGCAGAGACTGGTAGTGCGGCTGCTATGGGTGCAGGAGCCATAGTCTATTGTCTTGGAGGTAATATCAATCAGGTTTTCAATGCTGTTGCCATTACGGTTCAATGTATGCTAGGATTGGTTTGTGATCCTGTAGCCGGCCTAGTTGAAGTGCCTTGTGTAGTACGAAATGCTAGCGCTGCAGCCATTGCGAATAGCTCTGCTCAAATAGCTTTGGCCGATGTAAGTGCTGTGATTCCCGTAGACGAATGTGTGGAAGCAATGGGCGAGGTGGGCCAGAGTATGGAAACCCGCTATAAAGAAACTGCTATGGGTGGTTTGGCTGCTACCAAGACCGGGCAAGCTATTTCAAAAAGAGTACTTATTCAGGATATAGAGATGCTACCCGATAACGACAATTAGATTTTCTAATCCCCTTTAAAATTCACAAGACCAATTTCTACCAGCCAGTCTACTGAGAAGGTCCAGATGGTGGCCCACATAACACCAAAGAGCAGCATGTAGAGATAGACTTGCTTTCTAGGGGCTCCAACGGAAGCTACAAGCAATGAGCCTCCCGGAGGTGATAGAATTAGGGGTGTTAAGAAGCAAACTCCAATGATGCCGTACTTTTTCCAGATACGTACCATACGTCTACTTTTTTTAGTGAACTTCTTGGGAGACTTTATAAAAATCGGAATAACATTCTTCTTTATACGCTCACCAAGAATGGTAAAGAAGAATACGCTTGTCATTAAACCACCTACCGTAATCAGAATGATTTCCAAATTGGTCATACCCGCAGCAGGGCCTAACAAAGGCGGAAAGATTGACTTGAGGCAAGCCAATAAATAGATGCCTAGATATTTTAGAATTTCTTCTATCACTACTTCAAAATCATAAACATATACAGCGCGTAGAAAGTCAACAGTATTATACCGGACTGTGTTCCTAATCTTCTACGGAAAAGCATTAGTGGCAGGATGCCTAAGGTGAGACCAAGCATCCAAATCATATCACTATTAATAATGGTCTCATTCACATTTAATGGATGAATGATGCTGGTTATACCAAGGATCGAAAGTACGTTGAAGATATTAGACCCAAATAGGTTTCCTAGAGCTAAATCAGTTTCACCTTTTCTAGCAGCAATGATAGATGTAAACAGTTCAGGAAGACTGGTGCCAAGCGCTAAAACGGTAAGTCCTATAATTCTTTGAGATACTCCTATGTCTGTGGCTAGTGCTTCTGCACCATCAATAAACCATACAGAACCAAAGTATAGACAGGCACCACCTAGTCCTACATATAGCACATCTTTTACCTGTTCAAATTTTGTGTCTTTGTAGGGGTTGAAATCAACTTCTAATTTGATTTGGTCTTTTTTAGTAACACGAATCAGATATCCTATATAGGCCAGCAAGAGTACGAAGAGAATCGCTCCCTCATATTCAACAAGCTCTCCATCATATGCAAAAACAAATAAGAGAGAAGAAGAAAGCATTGCCGTCAACCAATCCCTTCTTGCAGTACCTTTATTTATGGGAATGTATCCAAATAGACA
The DNA here is from genome assembly GCA_002427755.1 of Roseivirga sp. UBA6052. Classification (GTDB taxonomy): domain Bacteria; phylum Bacteroidota; class Bacteroidia; order Cytophagales; family Cyclobacteriaceae; genus Roseivirga. The sequence goes on along the minus strand of DIYO01000009.1, from coordinate 270,925 downwards.
TGCCACACCTAGCACTAGAGCTAAATTTGAAATATTTGATCCAACCACATTCCCCATGGCAAAATCTGGAGCTTCTTTCAATGCAGAGTTTAGGCTTACCAATAATTCAGGAGCAGATGTACTAAAAGCAACAATGGTAAGTCCAACAATCAAAGGACTGATATTGAATCTTAGCGCTAGCCTAGAAGATCCTCTCACCAATACATCTCCTCCTAAAATGAGTGTACCTAAACCAATACTTAACAGCAGTATATCAAACAGCATCTAAATCAATCAACTTTTACCCCAAAAGAAAGGTCACCTGCATCTCCAAGTCCAGGCACTATATAGCCTTTTTCATTCAGTTCTTTATCGAGAGCACAGGTCCAGAAGTTACAATCTATGGCCACATTTTGTTTTAAAAATTCAATGCCTTCTGGTGCAGCAATTAGCGAGGCTAAATGAGTCTGCTTAGGCTGGCCGTATGGTGCCAAAGCTTTTAAGCTTTCTACTAACGATTTGCCGGTTGCTAACATGGGATCAACAACTATCAAAGTTTTTCCATCAAGATTGGGGCAAGCGATATAGCCTAAGTCTGCCTCTATATTTGCCATGTCGTGACCTTTACGAGACACACCAACAAAGCCAACTTCAGCATTGGAGAACATCGATAAGAATCCGTTAGCAAATGGTTCAGCGGCTCTAAGAATTGAAATGAGCACTACATCCTCAGCCATCATGTTGACATGAGTTTCCGTCATTGGTGTTTGAATGCTATTGCTTTTATAATTCAAGGATTTGGAAACTTCATAAGCCAACAGCTGACCTAATCTGTGCAGATTATTCCTAAACTTTTCTCGGTCTTGATGTGTGCTAACATTTCTAAGATCAGCTAGAAAGTGATTGGCAATACTATCGGTTTCATTTAAAATGAACATGCAGCTCGAATTGGGTCGCAATTTATATTTTATTCTTGGGTGCACGTAACTTTATTAGACCGCTCCTGTATTTTTGTGGCAAATTCAATGTATGGACTTTCAATTACTTAAGACCCTTTGTGCAATTCATGCTCCTTCTGGAAATGAGGTTGCCATGAAAGAATTTGTTTTAGATTATGTAGACAGGGTTAGCGGTAGCTGGAAAGTTAAACCTGAGATCATTCAAGGTGAGGCATTTCAAGACTGCATCATTTTGAAGTTTGGAGAACCTCGCACTGCCATTTTCGCTCACATGGATAGTATTGGTTTTACCGTACGCTACCAAGACCAGTTGGTGCCCATTGGTGGTCCTAAAGCGAAAACTGGATACCGTCTGGTGGGAGAAGATCGGTTAGGTCCCATTGATTGTGAATTGATTGAAAATGATGGAGATCTCCATTACAAATTCGCAAGAGGAATAGAAAGAGGTACAGAGCTCGTTTTCAAACAGGATTTTAGAGAGACAGATGAATATGTTCAAGGCTGTTATATGGACAACAGGCTGGGTTGCTTTAATGCTCTCAAAGTCGCTGAGAGCCTTGAGAATGGAGTGATCGTTTTTAGCTGTTGGGAAGAGCATGGCGGAGGATCGGTTCCTTACATAGCTAAATACATATACGAAAACTGGGGGGTAAGACAAGCTCTGATATCTGATATTACCTGGATTACTGAAGGTGTAATTCACGGATCTGGTGTAGCAATTTCAATGCGAGACAGAAATATCCCGAGAAGAGCATTTGTACAAAAGATTATAGGTATCGCAGAGTCTTCAGGAATTGATTATCAGTTGGAGGTTGAAGGCGCTGGATCGAGTGATGGACGCGAATTGCAGGTGAGTCCATATCCGTTTGATTGGTGTTTTGTAGGGGCACCGGAAGATAATGTGCATAGCCCTGATGAAATTGTTCACAAGCATGATATTCAGTCTATGATTGATTTGTACAAAGTAATAATGACTGAGTTATGATAGCATCTGAACATACAGTGACGGTATTGGACAAGACTTTTGAGGTTTATTTAACCAAAGAAGAAATTGCTGAGAGAGTTGCTGATCTCGGGAAAAAGATCTCGCTTGCTTATCAAGACAAACCATTACTTCTTATCGGGATGCTAAATGGCGCTTTTATGTTCTGCGCAGATTTACACCGTGAGATTGCAACGCCATCAGAAATAACTTTTGTAAGATACAAATCTTATCAGGGAATGGAGAGTACGGGTGAGGTAAACCAACTGTTAGGGATTAATCGTGATTTATCTGATCTACATATACTCATTGTAGAAGACATTGTAGATACAGGTCTTACTATGAAAGAGGCCATGGCTTATTTTAAAAGTTTGAATCCAAAATCAATTGCAGTAGCCTCTTTACTCTTGAAGCCGGAATGTCTAAAAACTGAGTTGGAGGTAGATTACGTTGGGTTCGAAATCCCCGAAAAATTTGTTGTTGGATATGGACTAGATTATGATGGTTTTGGAAGAAACCTGAAAGACATCTATCAACTCAAGCAAGACTAAGTTTAATCACTATATTTGTCCCTTCTTAAATCCAATCGACAGATGGTAAACATAGTATTATTCGGCCCTCCGGGAGCTGGAAAAGGAACGCAGAGCGAGAACATCATAAATAAATACGGCCTAAAGCATATCTCAACAGGCGATTTATTCAGAAAGCATTTAGGTGAGGGGACTCACTTGGGCAAAAAAGCACAGTCTTACATGGACAACGGAAAGTTAGTTCCGGATGAAGTGGTAATAGGCATGGTGGCAGATTTTTTAGACGATAATGAAGGTGCAGAAGGATTCATTTTTGACGGTTTCCCAAGAACTGTGGCACAAGCCGAAGCACTAGATGAATTATTAGAAGAGCATGATCAACATATCCATTGTATGGTGATGTTAGATGTGCCTCAAGACGAATTAAGAAAGAGACTTCTAGAAAGAGGTAAAACTTCTGGCAGAGCCGATGATCAGAATGTTGAGAAAATCAACGTTCGAATTCAAGAGTATTTAGATAAGACGTTGCCGGTTGCCGGTTATTATCAAGGGCAGAATAAGACCTGCAAAATTAACGGTGTTGGAACTATCGAGGGTATCTTTGCCGATATCGTTTCAGAAATCGATAATCACTTAGACTAAGTATATAAAAGACTAAATTTAAAGATGGTCTCGGCCATCTTTTTTTGTTTTTAGCCATGGCAAATTCAAACTTCATCGATCATGTGAGAATCTATTGCAAGTCAGGCAGTGGAGGTGCTGGTGCAGTCTCGTTCAGACGAGAGAAGCACGTGCCCAAAGGTGGGCCTGATGGAGGTAATGGTGGTCGAGGAGGACATATCATATTAAAGGGTAGTAGCCAAATGTGGACTCTGCTTCATCTCCGATATAAAAAACACATTACTGCAGATAATGGTGAAAATGGTAGTGGATCTAGAAGTTCAGGTGCTGATGGAAAAGACATTATCCTTGAAGTGCCCTTAGGGACGGTGGCTCGCTATGAGGAAACTGGTGAGAAGATTTTTGAAATTACCGAAGATGGTGAGGAACGCATTATGCTTCCCGGAGGTCAAGGTGGTTTAGGAAACGAGAATTTCAAAACGGCTACCAATCAGACACCAAGGTATGCACAACCGGGTGGTGAAGGCCAAGATCATTTGATTGTACTTGAGCTGAAACTACTGGCCGATGTGGGGCTAGTAGGTTTTCCAAATGCCGGAAAGTCTACATTGCTTTCGGTTGTCTCAGCTGCCAAGCCGGAAATAGCCGATTATCCTTTCACTACCCTTGTTCCCAACTTAGGGGTGGTTTCATATCGAGATCATAAGTCCTTCGTAATGGCCGATATACCTGGAATTATTGAAGGAGCATCTGAAGGAAAGGGCTTAGGTCTTCGATTTCTAAGGCACATAGAAAGGAATTCAATTCTTCTGTTTATGGTACCTGCAGACGCTGATGATATTGGTAAAGAGTACGAAATTTTACTAGGAGAATTGACCAAATACAACCCTGAGTTATTGGACAAAGACCGGTTGTTAGCCATATCAAAATCAGACATGCTTGATGATGAACTGATTCAAGAAATTAAGGAAACATTGCCCCAAGATGTTGATACCATTTTTATTTCTTCAGTGGCTCAAAAAGGCATTCAAGAATTGAAGGACCTTATCTGGAAAAGACTTAACTAATTAATCTAATAACACCAGTCATCTGGCATCCAGTAACAGAGATATGTCATTATGACACAAAAAGTCCATTGGCAATAAAATTGCTGATTGGCAGCTAGTTTATACTGAATTATGGCAAAGAAGAAAGCGAACAAAGCGCAATCAGAAGAGACTAACCCAGTAGCAGAAGAGCAATTGGTAGATGAGCAGGAGAATGTAGAAACTGCTGAAAATGAGCAACAAGAAGAGGTTGAGCTTAGTCCCGAAGAAAAATTGCAAGCCGAAGTAGCTGAAGCAAAAGATAAATACCTGAGGTTATATTCTGAGTTTGAAAATTTCAGAAGAAGAAATGCCAAGGAAAAAATTGAGTTGATTAAAACGGCATCTTCTGATCTAATGACAGAGTTGCTGCCAACAATTGACGATTTTGACAGAGCCAAGCAGGCTAATGAAAAGCAAGGAGATGTTGCCGCCATCAAAGAAGGCTTCGACTTGATTCACAATAAGTTGATCAAAACATTGGAAGCAAAAGGCTTGAAATTAATGGAGACTGAAAAAGGCACTCCATTCGATGCTGACCTACATGAGGCGGTTACCCAATTTCCAGGAGAAGAAGATATGAAGGGTAAGATCATTGATACAGTGGAAAAAGGCTACTACTTAGGTGAGAAGGTAATTAGGTACGCTAAAGTGGTAATAGGAGCTTAAGATGGCAAAGAGAGATTATTACGAAATTCTTGGGGTAAGCAAATCAGCTACGGAAGATGAGATGAAAAAGGCTTATCGCAAGCTAGCGATTAAGTATCACCCTGATAAAAACCCGGACAATCCTGAAGCTGAAGATAAGTTCAAAGAGGCTGCTGAGGCTTATGAAGTACTGAGTAACTCAGAAAAGCGTGCTCAATATGATCGCTTTGGGCATGATGGAATGCGTGGTGGCTTTGGTGGTGCCGGAGGCGGCATGAACATGGACGATATCTTCTCACAATTCGGAGATATTTTTGGTGGAGGCGGAAGCCCTTTCGAAAGTTTCTTTGGAGGAGGTGGAGGCCGCAGACAGCGTAAAGGTTCCAATCTTCGTATCAAACTCAAGCTTACATTAGGTGAGGTCGCTAATGGAGTTGAGAAAAAAATCAAAGTAAACCGTTTGGTCAATGCTGAAGGTGTAACCTTTAAGACTTGTCCAACTTGTGGTGGTTCAGGCCAAGTTAAAAAGGTTGTGAATACCATGTTAGGTCAAATGGTGTCTTCAAGCACTTGTACTACATGTAATGGTAGCGGCCAAGTGGTAGATAAGCGCCCTCCTGGTGTTGACAGCACAGGTCTGGAAATGCAAGAAGAGGTGATCCCAATCAAAATACCTGCAGGTGTTTCTGATGGAATGCAGCTTTCTATGTCAGGCAAAGGAAATATGTCTCCTGGAGGTGGAATACCTGGTGATCTTCTGATTGTAATAGAAGAGACTGAGCATGAAACCTTGAAGAGGGATGGCACAAACGTGGTTTATGATCTTTATGTGAGCTTTATAGATGCTGCATTAGGTGAGTCAATGGAAGTGCCAACTATTGATGGCAAAGTGCGCATTAAGATTGAACCTGGAACTCAGAGTGGTAAAATTTTAAGGTTGCGAGGAAAAGGAATTAAAGATCTAAATGGCTATGGCAAAGGAGATCAATTAATTCATGTGAATGTTTGGACGCCTAAGAAGCTGAATAAGGAGGAAACAGATCTGCTTAAGAAATTAAAAGAGTCGGATAATTTCCAACCAAAACCAGGCAAAGGAGATAAAGGCTTCTTTGAGAAGATTAGAGAGTTCTTCTAAAAAATATTACTATATAAATATCAAGGCTGCTTTACGCAGCCTTTTTTGTTTTCCTTCTCAGTTTTTCCAAACAATCTTCCTATACTTCGTCTTACTAAATCTTTGTAACCTAAAGGCTTATCTGAACGTAAGGAAATCCATGCAAAAAGTTCTTTTACTGTGCGCCATTGTGGGCTTGGCGGGAATGAATGTGTTGGGGCAGACAAAAAAGCACTTTACCGTTGAAGAAGATTCAGCTTCTGAACGGGTTAATTTCTATTTGAATGCATCTTCTGGTACTTGTGAAATTCGCACAAGGCATGGACAAATTCCAATTAATATCATGGGCCAACACAATGAGGAGTACATTACTTCTGAATTTGGTCAAGGCAAGCAGAATGGCGATTTAAACGCGTGGCTTAATCTAAAGGATAATGGAAAAGAGGGCTTTAGTACTAAGCTTTCTAAGATTTTTGGAAGAAAAACCACTGACGATAATAATTACTGGAACATCTACTTTTCGGACTATAAGCCATATAATCTAGACCTAACTTATGGTGTAGGAAAGGCATATGTAGATTTATCGGCTATAGCAGTTGAGAATGTCAAGATCAACTCAGGCAATGCACATGTGAAGGTTGGATACCTCTCTAAGGTTCAGAACAAAATTGAGATGGATACCTTTCTAGTTAATGTTGATTTGGGAGATGTTGAGATTGAAAGAATTGAGATGGCTCGAGCCAAAAAGATACTGGCCGAAGTAGGCTTCGGTAGTTTAGTGCTCAATTTCGAAGATATGCCTAAATCAGCTTCTGATATTTGGGCTAGAGTCGGTGCAGGTAACCTTGTTATCGACTTGCCAGAAGAAGATCTTCCAATTATTGTTAGAATGAAAAACACATCTTTCAGAAAACTCAAAGTACCTGAAGGCTATGAGAAGATTAGAGAGAATGTGTATGTGAGTCCTGCTTATTCGCCTGATGCGGATAACCTACTTACTTTTAACATAGACCTTTCAATGGGTAGTGTAGTCTTCAAGTAGACTTACTTCAACAGTATAAATTTCCTTAGAACGCTATATTCATCCGCTAAACCAAGTGGATGCTATTGTTTAAAAAGGATTTTAGAATTTAGATTTGAGGGTATGACATTACATGTGTACCCTTTAACTTTAGTTAAACTAAAACCTTTTCAAATTGAACATACTAGAGGCGCATAATGTCACTAAGAACTATGCAGCGCATAGAGCTCTTGATGATGTTAGCATTGAAATTCCTAAACAGTCCATTTTTGGCTTGTTAGGACCGAATGGTGCCGGTAAGACCACACTCATTCGAATCATCAACCAGATCATCATGTCCGATGCTGGTAACATCACAATTAATGGTGAAAAACTTGAGCCAAAGCACATTCAAGTAATTGGTTACTTGCCAGAAGAAAGAGGTCTTTACAAAAAGATGAAGGTAGGTGAGCAGCTCATGTATTTAGCTCAACTCAAAGGTTTATCGAATGCTGAAGCAAGAAAGCGCATCAAGCATTGGTTAGATAGAATGGGATTAAGCGAATGGGCAGGAAAAAAAGTAGAAGACCTTTCTAAAGGGATGGCTCAAAAAATACAATTCATTGCAACTGTCTTACACGAGCCGGAACTCCTTATTCTAGACGAACCATTTTCAGGTTTTGACCCAGTAAACGCTAATTTGATTAAGGATGAAATTTTTGAGTTGAGAGACAAAGGAGCTACAGTCATTTTCTCAACACACCGCATGGAGTCAGTTGAGCAGCTTTGTGATGACATTGTGCTCATCAATAAGTCTAAAAAGATTCTAGACGGGACAAAGAGTGAAATCAAAAAGTCATTCAAGTCTGGCAAGTATAATGTTACCTACAAAGGAGCTATGGCTGGGTTGAGCACTAATTTTGATTTGGTAGAGACTAAGGAAATAGAAGATGGTATGAGCGAATCATTGATTCAGGCTCAAGGCGATCATAATCCAAACGATTTAATTAAAGAGCTCATTAGTAGAGTAGAGGTACACTCATTTGTTGAGGTGATACCATCAATAAACGACATATTCATTCAAATTGTGGAAGGAGGAGAATCATGAATCAGATATTCTTAGTCTTAAAAAGAGAGTACATGACAAGGGTGAAGAAGAAGTCGTTTTTGATAGCGACCATCCTAACGCCTTTGATTTTTCCTGCTTTAATTGCAGTCGTTGTATACTTTGGCTCCAGAGAGTCTGGAGGCCCAGAAAATGTATATGTGCTTGATCAGAGTGGTTTTTACGATGAGCAGTTTACTGATGAAAGCTACAATTATACTTATCTAACCGGAAGCTTAGAAGATGCTAAACAGCAATTCCAAGATGAGGGTGCCTATGGATTACTCTACATTCCTGAAATCAATTTCGAAGATCCTTCAAAAACCTATTATGATGAGTTCGAATTCTATTCTAAGTCAAATGCTGGGGTAAATATTGAGAGCTCATTTGAGAGGCAACTGAGAAGAGTATTGGAACAGGTTAAATTAGATCGTTCGGGCTTAGATCCGGATATGATTAACTCCCTCAAAGCCAATGTGGATTTGAATACATTTAATCTATCAGATACCGGTGAAGTAAAAGAGAGTAATTCTGGTTTAAACCTAATTGTTGGATACATTTTCGGTTTTATGATCTACATGTTCATTTTCATCTATGGTGGCCAGATTATGCAATCTGTCTTGGATGAAAAGACCAGTAGAATTGTTGAGGTGATTGTATCATCCGTAAGACCATTCCAGCTGATGATGGGTAAAGTTTTAGGAATTGGTTCGGTTGGTGTTACGCAGCTTCTGATTTGGGTTGCCTTGGTCACTTCATTAACCACAGTCGGTTTTACCTTTTTTGGTCCACCAGAGGCAGCAGCTATGGCTGGTAGTCAAATGCCTGCCGAAGCAGTAGAATTGACAGCAACGCAAGAGTCAATTGCCAATATTCAAGGCATGATTGATTCAGTTCCTGTTACTCAAATTGTAGTAAGCTTTATCTTCTACTTCTTAGGAGCTTATTTCTTATACGGTGCTATGTATGCCGCTATAGGTTCGGCTGTAGATAGTTTGCAAGATGCGCAGCAGTTCATGTTCCCAATTATGATCCCTTTGATCGTTTCAATTGTTGCACTCAGTATCGTCATACAGAATCCCGATAGTCAACTTTCATTCTGGTTGTCTATGGTGCCATTTACATCGCCAGTAGTTATGATGGGTAGAATTCCTTTTGGGGTACCGATGTGGGAATTGCTATTATCCATGGTGTTATTGGTTTTAGGGTTTATTGGTATGATTTGGGTAGCAGGTAGAATCTACCGCGTTGGAATTTTAATGTATGGTGTTAAAGTGAATTGGAAGACTTTAAAAGTTTGGTTTACAACTAAGGTTTAGTCTGAAATAAATAATTATCAGGAGGAGTTATCTATTCAATTAGGTAGCTCCTTTTTTATTTGTGGATGGAAAATTTTCGTTAATTGAAATATGCAAAACCCCTTTAAAGGCTCAATTCAGATTGACTTTTATACAAATCAGGCCAAGATTAAATGGTTTGTGCTTGCCGTGGCGGTTGTCATTGGAGGGGGCTCCATTGTTTATACTAACCAATTGGTGACTAAGCTTAAAGATGGAGAAAGAGAGAAAATTAGAGTATGGGCTTCTGCTGTTGAGTTTAGCTCTAACCCGGCAGCAGATAACTCGGTACTCACTTTTATTTCTGAGAATATCATAACGCCTGAAAATACGCTTCCTGTTATTGTAGTGGATTCGGCTTCCAATTTTATTTATGATGCCCGTAATGTGGGCCTTGCTGAAGGCGAATCTTTAAATGATAACCCTACACTTTCTCGGATTCTAGCAAAAATGAAAGCTGAGAATGAACCATTTCCAATATCAAGTGGAATCGGGATGCAATATGTCTATTACCGTAATTCTTATTTGTTGCGCCAATTGAGTGCTTATCCCTACATCCAATTGACTGTGATAGGAATATTTGGCTTTATAGCCTATCTGGCATTTAGCTATAGCCGCAGAGCCGAACAAAACCGTGTTTGGGTAGGGATGGCCAAAGAAACTGCCCACCAATTAGGCACGCCTATTTCCTCTTTAATGGCTTGGGTAGAATACATTAAGGGTATGCCAGAAATGAAAGAGAGAGACGATGTAACGGTGGAGTTACAAAAGGATATTCAACGCCTAGAGATGATCACCGCACGTTTTTCTAATATTGGCTCTGCTGGTGATTTGATTGATCTCAATGTAGCAGAGACAGCATCGGGTTGTTTGAATTATCTCAAACCCAGAGTCTCTTCCAAGGTTAACTTTCACTTAGAAGAACGTCAATCGGGTTTAACAGCTAAGATCAATCAGCCTCTTTTTGAATGGGTGATGGAAAACCTGATTAAGAATGGTGTAGATGCAATGAGCGGTATAGGAAATCTCACAGTCACCATTGGTAAAGAATCTAAAAGTGAATTATATATAGACATTGCTGATGACGGAAAAGGTATGCCGAAAGGAATAGCCAAGGATGTTTTCAAACCAGGCTTTACCACCAAGAAGCGAGGCTGGGGTTTAGGCCTAGCTCTAGTCAAGCGAATTATTGAAAACTACCACAATGGACGCATATTCGTAAAGTCGTCTCAGGCCGATGTAGGCACTGTTTTTCGGATAATTTTGAATAGCTAGCTAAGCCGTAAAATATACCTGCTATTTTCTTGATAACCTTTTGGTTCTAACACTGAGAAGCTTACCTTTGCACCCAGAAAAATCAACAGCATTTTTCGAATTACAAACTCTATAAAATGGCAAATATCGGAAAGATCACGCAGGTAATTGGTCCTGTAGTAGATGTAAGCTTTGACGCTGAGGGAGCAAAACTTCCTAACATCCTTGACGCACTAGAAGTAACTAAAGAGAACGGTCAGAAAGTTGTGCTGGAATGTCAGCAACACCTTGGAGAAGACAGAGTAAGAACCATTGCGATGGACTCTTCAGAAGGTTTGACCAGAGGAATGGACGTAACTGATACTGGTACTGCAATCGCAATGCCAATTGGTGACGATATCAAGGGTAGACTTTTCAACGTAGTAGGTGAGGCAATCGATGGTATTCCACAACCTAAAGGAGACAAGAAACTTCCTATCCACAGACCAGCTCCTAAGTTCGAAGATCTTTCAACTTCAACAGAAGTTCTTTTCACGGGTATCAAAGTAATCGACCTTATTGAGCCTTATGCAAAAGGTGGTAAGATTGGTTTGTTTGGTGGTGCTGGTGTAGGTAAAACGGTATTGATCCAGGAGTTGATCAACAACATTGCAAAAGCATATTCAGGTCTTTCTGTATTTGCTGGTGTTGGTGAAAGAACTAGAGAAGGTAATGACTTGCTTCGTGAGATGATCGAATCAGGTATCGTTACTTACGGTGAAGATTTTGATAAGTCTATGGAAGAAGGCGGATGGGACCTTTCTAAAGTAGATAACGATAAACTAGCCGAGTCTAAAGCTACATTCGTGTTCGGTCAAATGAACGAGCCTCCAGGTGCGAGAGCTAGAGTGGCGCTTTCAGGTCTTACAATTGCAGAGTATTTCCGTGATGGTGATGGCGATGGTCAAGGAAAAGATATCCTTTTCTTCATCGATAATATCTTCCGTTTCACACAAGCAGGTTCTGAGGTATCAGCCCTTCTAGGTCGTATGCCTTCAGCGGTAGGTTATCAGCCAACACTTGCTACTGAGATGGGTGCTATGCAAGAAAGAATTACATCTACAAAGAACGGTTCGATTACTTCAGTACAAGCAGTATACGTACCTGCGGATGACTTAACTGACCCTGCTCCTGCAACTACTTTCTCTCACTTAGATGCTACTACTGTATTGTCTAGAAAGATTGCTGAACTTGGTATCTACCCTGCGGTAGATCCACTAGATTCTACTTCTAGAATCTTAACAGCTGAGATCTTAGGTGATGAGCATTATGATACTGCTCAGAGAGTAAAAGAAACACTTCAGCGTTATAAAGAATTACAAGACATCATCGCCATCTTGGGTATGGACGAATTGTCTGACGAAGATAAAATGGTTGTGCACAGAGCAAGACGTGCACAGAGATTCCTTTCTCAACCATTCCACGTAGCTGAGCAGTTTACTGGTTTAGCTGGTGTATTGGTAGACATTAAAGATACAATCAAAGGTTTCAACGAAATCTTAGATGGTAAGCACGATGACCTTCCTGAGGCTGCATTCAACTTGGTAGGAACCATTGAAGAGGCTAGAGAGAAAGGTGAGAAGTTATTGGCAGAAGCCGCTAAATAAGAATTATGCAATTAGAAGTTGTAACACCGGACAAGAAAGTATTTGAGGGAGAGGCCACTTCAGTAGTTTTCCCTGGAAGTGACGGTGAGTTTCAGGTATTGAATAACCACGCACCTATGATCTCAGCATTGGGTAAAGGTGAAATGAGAATTGTTTCTTCTGGTAAAGAAGAGAAGGTAATAATCGATGGTGGTGTTGTTGAAGTACTGCAAAACAAGGTAGTAGTTTTAGCAGAGTCAGTACTGGAAGACTAAAAATATAGAGTTTAAAGAAAAGCCCGTCTTGAGCAATCAGGATGGGCTTTTTTGTTAGGTCAAAACAAGTTTATTAAATCACTATCTTGTTATATGACCTTGAAATACGCCAGTATATTCCTTTTATCAATCGCAATACTTTCTTGTAACGTTCAAGAACAGGAGGAAGGTCAGGCAGTACAAATCCCGAAAGCCCAATGGCAAGATATCGCTTCATGGGATCTTAATACTACCAATGCAGATCTTGAAGATGACAAACTGACCACCGATATTGGTATCTACTTTCCTTCAAACCTTGACCCCGATTTTGATAAGGTAACCCTTGAAAAAATGAAGGAGAGTTTCTTAGCAGCTAAGGAAATCTACAAACCAACAGGCGTTCAATTAAGATTGAAGTTCGCCAGAACCGGGGCTATTGACCCTAGCTACTTGGCTATTCAAGCCAATGAGATTCCACAAGTACCCGCTACAGAATACAACAATACTTATGTCAATATGCAGCGGAATCCTGCTCGTTTGACGGAGAAAGCCAAAGATGCATTAACACATATTATTGAGGATGATCCTGAGAGTGATAGGACTATATATTTAATTGTTCTGCAGGATGTTTTCTACCCTTTCTTGACGGTAGCTGAAGGTAGAAACTGGACCATTAATTCTGTTAGAACCGGTGGACTTTCATTCCCTACTTATTCCTATGTCAATAATCTACCTAAGAAGCACCGTGGTGTTATTTCTATATCTAACCTGCAGAGAGGAGACCGTTCGAGAAGAACTATTGCGCATGAGTTGGGGCATAAATTGATGAACGTAAGTCATGAGTATAAAGAGACGCATCCTGGCCATGAAGTATATGCCGATGGTGGCTTAATGCTTTACGGTGATGGCGAAGATATCCCTTCGGGTGAAGAAGGCCGTTGGCATTTAGAGAGGCTTTTATTGTCTCCTTTTCTGTACCGTATGGAAAATGGAAAGAAAGTCTGGAATGAAGACTATAAAGAAGGTGGCCACTACTACGACCCGCTGTATGGAGACTATGTTATTCACTTTAAAGGCACTCCGCCTATTGATCCGAATTGGTAATCTTTAGTAATCTCGAATGGAGTGAGAGATCTGCTGTATGAGATTAGATTTCTCACTCTGTTCGAAATGACTTTCTTTATTAGATCATACCAAAATTTTTCTTTGAAGTTAGCATAACAACTTATGCTGAATCTCGCATTGCTCCTCTGCTAAAGCTTTAGCCTAAGCTGACGTGGGAATGAAGATTAAAAGTTATCCAAAAATCTCCCAGAGGATTAGAATAAATAGAAGCCCGTCCATAAAGGCGTTCAGGTAGAATCTTCTTTGCACTGATGATTTATTCAGATGATCTTCAGAGACAATCTGCTTCATTAGGTTGAAGTGTTTAGTCAGTAACCAAAAATTAATAAGCACTGGTATCCCACTAAATGGTAATAATTCACGCGGAATGAGATCGTTTTTAGCCGTACTAAAGATTATATAGCCAATAAAAAATAAGACTATCTCAGCGTCCATAATTTTTCTCAGTGCTTGTGTGTGCTTGCTTTCCATATCTAGTTTAGGTCGCTAATGTCAACATTCATCTTACCAAAAAGGAAATGATCTTGAGCAACCAAAGCACCAGAAGGTAGCGTTTGGTAGTTCTCCCATGTAAATTCCATTCCACCAAGAGGCAGAATTTGCACCCACATTTTAATGGCTATGGGTTTATAGTTTTCGTCTACTATCCACACGTATGAATCACCTGGCGTAGTGCCTCCGGAGGTATAGGTTACCATAAGGCCTTCTCGGCCATCTCCGAGTGTAACTAAACTTCTTTCTGTGCCCGGATCGAATAATTTATATGGTGCGGATAGCCAGAAGCCATCATTATTGAAGTAATCCCATGCTGTTTTTATAAGACTTTGACTTTCTTCAGCACTATAGTTTTCACCATTCATAACCACTCCAGAAGCCGAAGCTGGTTCTAAAATGACCTCATTCTCTCCCCATTTTACATTTACCACATTGGCTTCTTTATCCCAATCATAGTGGTGTTCTCCTCTGAAGGTCCAACTAACAGTTTTCGTGGAATCCCAAGCTACTTTATTCATGGCTAGCTCAACTTTTCTTGCCAAATCATCGGCTTCTTGGCTTGGATTACCTACCGGTTTGCTTTCGTTTAGAGCAAGGTAGCCTATAAAGAGAATTAGGATTAACCCTAAAAAGAGGAAGCTAATTATGCGGAGTGCTTTTTTCATATTGGAAGATACTCTTCCAAGTACTCAGTACCAAGTACCAAGTACACGACATTAGCCGCAGTACTCAATCACCGCTTCTTTTATTCGGGTAAAGGTTTCAAGAAGAAGCTGCTCATCCTCTTCAAGCAAGGTTACCCTAAATCCCATAAGGTCAGAACAGAAGGAGGAGATAGGAACTACACAGACCCCTTTTGCGGCTAATAGATAATACACAAATCGCTTATCGGGTTTAATATTAGGTTCTGAAAGCCATTCTTCCAGTAGTTTTTCACAATCCGAATTTTCAATTTCGAGAGTTTGCGTATTGGTCAGGACGCCCGGTTTAAAAACAATGGTGTTGTAAAAGGCACCTTGCGTTGGGTTGAAATAAAGTTGAGGTAGGTCTGCTAAAAGGTTTGTAATTACCTCGCTCCGTTTCCCAATCTTCTTATTTTCTTTCAAACGATAATCAGGAAATCTTGGGTCTCCATAGATTTTAGGAATAGCCATTTGAGGCAAAGTGGTTGAGCAGACTTCCATCATTTTTGCACTGGCTAAAGTGTTGTACAGGTTATTGAATATTCTGTCAGAGCCTCGATTGTAGAATTCCATCCAACCACAGCGGGAGCCTGGCCAGGGTACATCCTTAGACATTCCTTTTAAGGCTACTCCCGGTACATCTTCAATAATTTCTGATAAGGCGTAGTGCTTGGCACCATTATAGGTGATGGCACCATAGATTTCGTCACTAATGACAAACAGATCGAATTGACGGGCTATATCGATAATCTCAATGAGCGTTTCCTCTGGATAAACCATCCCTGTTGGGTTATCAGGATTAATGATGAGAATTCCAACAATACTCTGGTTGTACATTACCTGATTATACAGATCATCAATATCGGGTAGCCAGCCTCTCGAAGGTCTTAAGACATAAGTAATAGGCTCTGCATTGGCATGAGCTGCTTCTCCACTTGAGTGAGTGGAATAAGCAGGTGACGGACCAATAATCCTAGAGGTTGGATTGATGAACTGATAAAGTGTAGAGATACCATCTCCTAATCCGTTGAAAAAGATAATGTCGTCTTCATCAATTTGAGCTCCACCCAACTCATTATTTCGTTCTGCTAAGAATTGCCGAACGGATTTGATACCCATAGAATGAGAGTATCCATAAGATTTATCATTCTGCCCTAAATCACTCACTATGCTTTTGATCCAATCAGGAATCTTAGCATGCTTTTGAATAGGGTCCCCAATGTTCTCCCAATAGATAGTTTCTCCCAGCGCCTTAAGTTGGTCTGCTTTCTTTACAATTTCTCGTATTTCGTAAGAGAGTTCAGACGCTCCCGGTCTGATTAATTCTTGGCGCATAAACTAATTTCTCGAACTGATTTGAATTACCCTGCTGATTTTCATGATTTTAGATCAAACGATTGAATTGGCTAAGACTTTTTTACCACATTTTTTAATGAGCTTCTGAGCCCAATCGTAGTGGCTACTGGTAGCAGAAATAAGATAGGCACCTAAAGAGGTAGAGCTCGTCCATTTATACTTCTTCTTTGTGAAAAGTTCTTCATCTGTATGCGATTCAATTAGATGAATCAACTTATTATGCGATAGCGAGAATCGAACTAGAGCTTCATCAAATGTTATGTTTCTATACTTGGCTTGAATCTCAATGTTCAATTCAGGAGTAGTTTTCCATGTGTAGCCTTTGGCCGGAATATGAGGTTTTTCACCTTTCATTCCCACTTCATACCAATTCAATAACATAAGATGCCAATGGTATAAATGGGCAAGCACATCAGAAGAATTTCTATTGAGATAACCTTCTGGAAACTCAATAAATTTTAGATGAGGGTATTCTTGAATGTAGCCAACTAGGCTGCTGAAATTGGTGTGAGCAGCTTCCAATAATTGTGCTTTATTCTTTGGTCTAGACATCCTTTACAACTGTAAAGTTCTTATCCAAAAGACCGAAATAAAATGACTTATCTCAGTAAAGTCTATCTGTGTCTTTATCTTTTACTTTAATGGTTTCAAGGGTCAAGAATTGCTCCCAGAATTGGTCGTTTGGAAGACCTGCTCTTACCACAACAGGTTCTTTTTTAACCGGGTGCTCAAAGTAGATTCTTCTAGCATGTAGGTTTATGCTTTTGTCTGGATTCGGCTTTGAGAATCCATATCTCAGATCGCCTCGAATGGGTGAGCCCATTTCGGATAAATGCACTCTGATTTGATGCGGCCTACCTGTTCTAGGCTCTACTTCAATTAAGAAATGGTTATTGAGTTTTCCTAGTACTTTAAAGTCTGTTTCTGCCTTAAGCCCTCCGTCTACTGGTTCGGCATAGGCTGTGGTTACATTTCTTTTTGGATCCTTCACCAACCAGCTAACCAACCTTCCCTTTTTTTGAGGTGGATGCTTTTTTACGATTGCCCAATAGGTCTTTTGCACCTTCTTAGAAGCAAACAACTTGTTCATTCGCTCCAACGCCTTAGAGGTTCTTGCGAATACGATGGCACCACTTACTGGGCGATCTAATCTATGGCATGGGTGAAGAAAAACAGCCCCAGGTTTGTCGTATTTCTTTTTGATGTACTCTTTGCAGTAATCGGTGAGATTCTTATCACCTGTTTTATCACCTTGTACCAGTATTCCGGCAGGCTTATTCACAATCAATAAGTGATTGTCTTCATATAATGGCTGTACAATATTCTCCATTAGAATTCGCTAGTAAAGTGGAATTGAATATCTGGGAAATTATCCTGTACCATTTGTAACCAGGCTTTAGATTCGGCCATAAAGACAAGCTTGCCATCTTTGTCTCTGGCAATATGTCTTTGCTTAGACTTGATAAACTCGTTAAGCTTATTCTCATCTTCAGCAGAAATCCAGCATGCTTTAAAAAGCTGCATCGGGGCAAATTCTACGGTTGCACCATATTCGTTTTTCAATCGGTGCTGAATTACTTCAAATTGAAGTTGTCCTACCACGCCTACCGCTTTCCTGCTGCCTAACTCAAAGTTAAAAAGCTGAGCTACCCCTTCATCCATCAACTGACTTAGTCCTTTTTCAAGCTGCTTGGTTTTCATGGCGTCTTTGTTGATTACCTCTCTAAAGATTTCAGGAGAGAAGCTAGGAATACCACGGTACATGCCTTTTTCTCCTAAGGTGAGTGTATCGCCAATTTTGAAGTTACCGGTATCGTAAAGACCAATGATATCTCCAGGATAGGCTTCGTCAATAGTCTCTTTGTCTTGAGCCATAAAGGCAGTTGCCTGAGAGATTCTGAATTTCTTGTCTTGGCGCGTATGGTAGTAATTTAAGCCTCTTTCGAACTTACCTGAGCAGATTCTTAAGAAGGCAATTCTGTTCCTGTGTTTAGGATCCATGTTGGCATGTATCTTAAAAACGAAACCGGTAAAGTCTTTGTATTCTGGTTCAATGGACTTTTCATCTAACATTCTACCTTTTGGGCGAGGAGAGATATTCAAGAAGGTGTCTAGTAATTCTTTAACCCCAAAATTGTTAACTGCGGAACCAAAGAACACTGGCGCCACATCACCATTCAAATAATCATCAACATCTAAGTCGCCATATAGATCGCTTAGCAGTTCGACATCTTCTCTTAACTGAGCAGCATCTTTCTCTCCAATGTAGTCCTCAAGCTCACTGCTATTAATGTCTTCAATTTGTGTAGCTTCTTCGTGTAATTGCTGGCGGCTTGCCTGGAAAAGCCTTAAGCTCTTATCGTAAAGACTGTAAACCCCTTTAAAGGTTTTTCCCATTCCAATGGGCCAAGAGAGAGGGTGTACATTGATGCCTAACTTGCCTTCAATTTCATCAAGCAAGTCATAAGGGTCGCGACCTTCACGGTCCAGTTTATTGATGAAAGAGATAACGGGAGTACTTCTCATACGACAGACCTCCATCAGTTTTTCTGTCTGAATCTCTACCCCTTTCACACAATCAATTACCATAATCACTGAGTCGACTGCGGTAAGTGTACGGTAAGTATCTTCTGCAAAGTCTTGGTGACCCGGTGTATCGAGTAGATTGATTCTTCGGCCTTCATATTCAAAAGCCATTACTGAGGTAGCCACAGAAATACCTCTTTGCTTTTCAATATCCATCCAGTCAGAACGGGCATGCATATCGATTTTATTCGATTTTACAGCTCCTGCTTTCTGAATGGCTCCACCAAAAAGAAGTAATTTCTCTGTTAGTGTTGTCTTCCCGGCATCGGGGTGACTGATGATACCAAAGGTCCTGCGCTTATCTATCTCTTGTACTAAACTCATCTCAATAAAATGGAGGTGCAAAAGTACTTAAAATTAAGCTATGCACCTCCTGAGATGAAAAATTGTGATGTTATTTAGATTCGCTGAATAGATTGAGTGTTTCGTTTTTATTATCCTCAGTTATAGTGAGTAATAGTTTATCTTTACCTAAAAGAGATTCTTGATAAATACGCGTTCCAACCGGTAGTCTTTCACTTTTCACGCCTTTTGCTCTTATCGGAATTCCATAGCCAAAAGGGGCGTCAATTGGGCCTCTGAATACGATGTCTATTTTTTTACCTGAGTTGTTTTTCAGTTTGAGGTCTACATAGAGTACGTCATTCTTATTGTCTTCTTGGTACTTGAATTCTTCTAATGTAGATGACACAATTTCAGAGGTATTATCTGTCCAGTTTAAGACATCAGCTCTGTCGTAAACAAATTGACCATATCCATCTCCCGTTAGGTTAATAACCTGAGCATTGTCTGTGATGATACGACCGTTTTGATCGATTCGAGCATTGACATTTTTCATTTGAACATTTCTCGCGTCAATACTGCCTGCGCCTACTTTGGCATTTAAACTTACAAGTGTGCCTTCCATGCTTAGTCTGCCAACATCCATGTAGGCACTAAAGCTTTCTTGTTCCATATTCTTTATAGAAATATTACCCCATGCCGATGAGCTTAGTTTTTGAAGTCCTTTAAGCCCTGCTGTAATGTGTAAAGCCGTAGGTTCGATCCACTCAATCTGATCGATAATCAGTGTGTTCCCTTTCTGCTTTACTTTTAGATGTTCGAAGATATTTTCGTCTGTTCTTACGAAAAACTCATCATTGAGCGATAAATCGAGTTCTGCTCTAACTGTGACTTGAAACTTAATTTGCTCAATGCCTTCAAAGTTGAAAGCTTTCGTTTCTAAGTTACCGTTACCGTTAATCTGGCCATGAGCAGCTAGGCTTGCTATGCTGAAAATGGCTAATGCGATGACCTTAATTGTTTTCATTGTTCTTTGTTTGACCAATGAAGATTCAAGTGCTATGCCAGTTAGCTAAGGATCAATAAATCAGAAGGTTATGTTCTATAGACTATAAAGAGTGTTTCGAGTTAAAACAGTGGGTTGTTCCTGTTTGAAACACTATTCACCCGCTTTACGCTTCCTTTTCCAACGCTTATGGGTCCAAAGCCAGTAGGCTGGTTCTTTTAGAATTTGTTCTTCGAGCGCACGAACGTGTAAGTCTGTGATTTTGCCATATGGCTCATCATGAGGGGTTTCTGTGAGTACCTTAAATGTTACTCTAAACTTACCTCTGCCTAGTTTTTCATTGTCACCCCAAATCACGACTGCATCTCTCTCCTTGGCAAATTTCTCAGCACCAAAGGCAACAGCCGTTTCTTGTCCAAGAAAAGTGGTCCAGTATACTTTTTTGGCAATGGTTGGCGATTGGTCTGTTCCGAAAATGATTCCAACAGGTTCGGTTACCGTATCGTAATATCCTTCGCGCGTTTGTTTTCTAGAAATCATAAGGGTACCACCTCTACTTCTAGATTCGAGAATTACTTTTTCGAAGAATTTATTCTTCAATTGATGGTAAATGGCAGACATTAGGTGCTTTACTCTTGGAGGGAACGCATGTGTAACAAACTCCCAGTTAGAATAATGGCCACCACAGATAACCAAGTCTTTTCCCTGATCATAAAACTTATCAAGTAACTCTGGGTTTGTTACCTCCATTCTTTTCATGATCTCTTCAGTGCTAGCGCTAAAGAGTTTTATGCTTTCCATAATAATGTCGAAAAAGTGATGGTAGAACTTGTTTCTGATTTTGGCGATTTCCTTCTCGCTTTTATCAGGAAAAGAGCTTTTGAGATTACCATCAACCACCTTCTGTCTATAGCGAAACACTCTGTACACTACAAAATAGAGAAAGTCGGATAGCCCGTAAATCATACTCCAAGGCAGCAAGGAGATTGGCTTCACAATTAAATAGAAGACTATGAACATGAATCAGTCAATTGAAGTCGGGCAAATATACGTTGTGGCAGAATGCAATCCTTTCCATTCATAGCTTTTCTGACATTGTGTCACCAAATGACAGTGAAACCCTATTGGCACAACCCTTGATGAAAAGAGCGAGGATAATTGATGCAAAAAGAAATTTAAAAATAGATCATGGGAAAAATTATTGGAATAGACCTTGGTACCACTAACTCTTGTGTGGCGGTAATGGAAGGTAACGAGCCTGTTGTTATTCCTAACAGTGAAGGTAGAAGAACAACGCCTTCAATTGTGGCTTTCTTGGATAATGGCAACGGTGAGAGAAAAGTGGGTGACCCGGCTAAAAGACAAGCCATAACTAACCCTATTAATACTATTAGTTCTGTGAAGCGATTCATGGGTAAGAAGCATAGCAATGTTTCTGAAGAGCTAAGAGGTATTGCTTATAATGTAGAAAAAGGAAACAATGACACCGTAAGAGTTAAAATCGGTGACAGAAATTATACACCTCAAGAGCTTTCAGCTATGGTACTTCAGAAAATGAAGTCAACTGCTGAAGACTACTTGGGAACTGAAGTAACAGAAGCTGTAATTACGGTTCCTGCTTACTTTAACGATGCAGAGAGACAAGCGACTAAAGAGGCAGGTCAGATTGCTGGTTTAGAAGTAAAAAGAATTATCAATGAGCCTACTGCTGCTTCTTTAGCTTATGGCTTAGATAAGAAAGACGTTGACCAGAAAATCGCAGTGTATGATTTAGGTGGTGGTACTTTCGATATTTCAATTCTTGAATTAGGTGATGGTGTATTCGAAGTAAAATCTACTAATGGTGATGTACACTTAGGTGGTGATGACTTTGATCAAGCGATCATTGACTGGTTAGCTCAAGAGTTCATCAACGATGAGAACATTGACTTGAGAAAAGACCCAATGGCATTACAGCGTTTGAAAGAAGCTGCTGAAAAAGCTAAGATCGAGCTTTCATCTTCAGCGTCTACAGAAATCAACTTGCCATACATTATGCCAGTTGATGGTGTGCCTAAGCACTTAGTAAGATCACTTTCAAGAGCTAAGTTCGAGTCAATTGCAGAAGATTTAGTAAGAAGATCTATGGAGCCTGTGAAGAAGGCTTTGGATGATGCTGGATATTCTACTTCTGATATTGACGAAGTAATCTTAGTAGGTGGTTCTACTAGAATCCCTAAGATTCAAGAAGAAGTTGAGAAGTTCTTCGGTAAGAAACCTTCTAAAGGTGTTAACCCTGATGAGGTAGTAGCAATTGGTGCTGCGATTCAAGGTGGTGTATTAACTGGTGAAGTAAAAGATGTATTGCTTCTTGATGTTACACCTCTTTCATTAGGTATCGAAACTATGGGTGGTGTATTCACCAAGTTGATCGAGTCTAATACGACTATTCCTGCTAAGAAATCTGAGGTGTTCTCAACTGCTGCTGACAACCAGCCTTCAGTAGAGATTCACGTATTACAAGGTGAGCGTCCAATGGCGAAGGATAACAGAACCATTGGAAGATTCCACTTAAGTGATATTCCACCAGCACCAAGAGGTGTGCCTCAAATTGAAGTGACATTCGATATTGATGCCAATGGTATTATGAATGTATCTGCTAAGGACAAAGGAACCGGTAAAGAGCAAACCATTAAAATCGAGGCTTCTTCTGGACTTTCAGATGAGGAAATCGAAAAGATGAAGCAGGAAGCTGAAGCGAATGCTGAAGCAGATAAGAAGGAAAAAGAGAAAATTGACAAGTTGAATACAGCTGACGGTTTGATCTTCCAGACTGAGAAGCAGTTGAAAGATTACGGTGATAAAATCTCTGAGGACAACAAGAAGCCAATCGAAGAAGCACTTGCTAACTTGAAGACTGCTCACCAGAATCAGGATATTGACGGATTAGATCCTGCTATTGAGGCCTTGAACAAAGCTTGGGAAGGTGCTTCTCAAGAGATGTATGCAGCACAACAGGCTGAGCAAGGTGCACAACCTGGACCTGATGCAGGTGCTGATGCGGGTGCCGGAGCAGCTGATGCAGGTGGAGACGATGTGTCTGATGTAGAGTATGAGGAGGTAAAATAAGCTGACGATACTCGATAAATATAAATCGCCCTGATACTGGAAAGTGTCAGGGTTTTTTTATGCCGTATAACTACGTTTTTCTGAGCGAAGCGAAGAATCTCCGGTTTCAATTTGACTAGATTCTTCGCTTTGCTCAGAAAATCGATGGAATGGTAGAGACAAATGAGCTACTCGACCTGAGATTCTCTTCGAGAAAATTGTCTAGGTCGATCCTTCGGCAAGCTCAGGACAGAAAATTAGCAAGACAATCACGTCATCTAATTTCTATGTCGAGTTTACCGAGACATCTGCTCGGCCGTTACTTTGAATGAGAGACTTTTACCATTGAATTTGGCTAATAAAAAAGGCCACCAAATGGTGGCCTTTTAATTTCTTATCGTCTTTCTGAGTGAAGCGAAGAATCACCCAATTCATTCATGAGATTCCCGGCTTCGCGAGAATGACTTAGGAACTATTGAGACAGCCCCTTCAATTAAAATTATATTCAATTAAGTCTAATAAGACATTGCTTTAGCCTTTTGATTAACGCTAGCTGGTAAGGTCTTATCCAAAGCTGATTTAAAGCTGCTGTCATAGATTAGGAACATCCAATCACCATATTTAGGGTCATTAACTCCTAAGAGAAATTTTTGGCCTTTTACGTTGATATAGCTATCGGCTCTATTGTACTCAACGTTTTCCTTTCCAAAGTTATTCTGTAGCATAGGCACCATCAATGGAGCAATGCCTTTCAGGTCGTCTGTATTCAATGGTAATTCCATATCGATATTATACTTGACCAGAGCATATTTTATATCATTTTCTGCAGGAATGGCCATTTTATTGAGCACTTCCAGATTCTGAAACTTCAACTCAATACCTGCTTGCTCTAACATATCAAACACCTGAAACATGCTCTTTTTAGAGGTGTGTTCAAAAATTGGTGGATACATAAAGTCTAGTAGACTAGTGTAATCTTTTGCTTCAATAAGAGATAAAAAGCTCTCTACTTTTCCATCGATAGCCTTACTATCTGCTGCACTTAATTCTTGGGCTTGAACGCCTATTGAAATGATGGCGATTAACGCACTTAATAATACTTTTTTCATAACTAATTAGGTCCCTTGTCTTTGGACGACCCACTCTTAACTTTTGTAAACAATTGAAAGTTTTGTGTAGCTATCCAAAAACCGCGCCCTTGTCTGTGAACTTCCTTACTTTTTTGCCAAAGGCCATCATAAAAGTATACACCGCAGCCCAATTGAACGGCACCTTTCGCATAAAGAGTTTTCCTGTGCGGGGGTGAATCAATCCAGCCATCTATTAAATGATCTGCTAATTCTAGGTAGGTACCGAAGGAACGACCACCTGATGCAGAGATGTTTTCTCCAATGGACGGATTCTTTATGCCGGCTAGCTTAGCCCGTTGTTCAGGGTTTTTGCGTTTTTTATCTTTTGGATTATAATGATCAAAGAAGTCGTTTTTCGCCATTTTAATGGAATGATTCCATGCCATAATCTCAAGATTTGGCTGAAATTCGACAGCTGATAGTCCATACTCTATTCTTGCTTCATTAGAGACATAAAATACAGCAGCATTAATCAGCTTGTAGTCTAGTTTTTCCGGATTGAGTTCTTTCTTAAAAAGCTTGAAATCCCTGAAGTTTTCGTTGGTCAACTCCTCATAGAATTGGTCCTTCCATTTGCGTTGGCTCAATGCACTACTAGAAAATATGATGATGAGAAGGCCTATGAGTGTGTATCGGAACATGTATTGAATTTACGTAATTGATAGCCAGTCATTTGCGAAATCTTTTATTTTTGTATAACCAACAAACAACATTGTGAGCTTTTCACCTAAACAATTCGCAAGTGTGTTCATCTTATTGGTTTTTGTATTTGGCTGTGCCGGTGGCATGTCAAGAACCAAAAAGATCGATACCATTATTCAAACCGCAAGATCTTACCGCGGCACTCCCTACAAATTTGGTGGTACTACAAGAGCAGGAATGGACTGTTCGGCACTGCTATATCATTCATTTAACAGCGTGAATATCAAGCTGCCTCGTGTTTCTGAAGATCAGGCTAAAAAGGGGGAGAAGATCAAACGAAAGGATTTAGTAGTAGGTGACATGGTTTTCTTCGCTACTGGTAAGAAAAAGAGAAAGATTACCCATGCAGGCATTGTAACCTCAGTTAGAGGCAAGGAGGTGCGGTTTATTCATGCTTCTTCTTCCATAGGAGTTACGGAAAGTAATTTGTCTTCTGAATACTATTCAAAACGATTTATTAGAGCGAGAAGGGTGCTTTGATTATATAAAGCAGGGTTCTATATTTGGCCTCCTTACGGGGAATTAGCTCAGTTGGCTAGAGCGCTACACTGGCAGTGTAGAGGCCACCGGTTCGAATCCGGTATTCTCCACCATAGACCACTTCGGTGGTCTTTTTTTATATCTCTTAGTGTAGTTCAACTCCCTTATTTTCTTTAAATTCAAAGACATAGGCTTAAACAACACACACACATGAAGGCTTCTCAATACGCTAATCAAGAAAAAAAGTCTGCCAGTCGTTCGGCATCTAATGCTAGTTTCTCTTCTCAATCCATTGCGCAGCGTGTTGCGCAAGAGCAAGCAGACGCCAGTCAGGTAAGCCAATTGGCAGAAGAGGAAGAATTAATGCAAGGCAAGTTCGATACGGCCCAGTTAATGGAAGAGGAGGAAATGGTACAGGGCAAATTCAAAACCACGCAGCTGATGGAAGAGGAGGAGCCTATGCAGGGTAAATTTCAGGCTGCACAACTAGCCGGTATGGAAGAGGAAGAACCTGTTCAAGGTAAGTTTGATACCGTGCAAGCCAAACCTGAAAAAGCACCGAATAATACAGGTATGCCTGACAATTTAAAGTCAGGTATTGAGTCGCTTTCCGGCTATAATATGGATGATGTGAAAGTACATTATAACTCTTCTAGGCCTGCTCAATTGAATGCCCATGCCTATGCACAAGGCTCGGATATTCATGTGGCTTCAGGTCAAGAGAAGCACTTGGCTCACGAAGCCTGGCATGTTGTACAGCAAAAACAGGGGAGGGTTCAACCGACTACCAGTGTTGATGGAAAACCAGTTAATGATAATCCCGGCTTAGAAAAAGAGGCAGATGTAATGGGCGGAAAGGCACTAAGCCTAAAGCGCAAGTAATTACTTTCTAATAAAGATGGTAAAGTCACCTTCTAAATAGCCTTCTTTCAATTCTACATCATAGTTTAAGGCCTTGCAGAAATGAAGCACTTCGGCCTTGTTATGTCCTCTCAACAGCGGGTGTTCAGGAAATTCGTCTTGATTGAGCATGTTGAAAGCCACACCTTTTTTGGCCACTTCTACCATTTTGGAAATGGTTTGCCAATAGTAGAGTTCGTTTGTGGTCTTATAACCAAATGCACCTGAAGCCAAGATATAATCTACATTGGCTACTTCCATTTTACTAAAGTCACCTTGAACAAAATAGGTGTTTTCCATGTGCCCGTATCGTTTTTTGGCCTCATCTAGAAATTCTGTCATCAGATCAATGCCAATGTAGGTAAGCCCAAAAAAGTGTTCTCCCAAGTAGTATCTAAGATCTCCATGACCACAGCCAACATCTAAAACATGACAGTTATTGAGATCAGCAAACTCAACTAATACTTCAAACCGTTTCTGTTGGCTTTCAAGATTTTTCCAACCCAATGCCTTTACATCCGAGTCTCCAAACTTATCGGCTCGTTTAGAATGGAAATGCTCCATGTTGGCCTTTTCAATAATGTTCATGTATGCTATGCTTTACCTTCTTTCTGGAACTCTTTACGAATGCCTGTAACAATATCTTTTAGGAAGATTTTCTTTGCATCTCTTTGCATGGCTTTAATGGAGCAGTGTCTTAATACATTGGTAATGGCACCACCGGTAATGGTATGTTCTTCAGCTATATCATACCAATTGATTTTTGAATCTAATTCGAACTTACCCAAGAAGGCATTTTCCCAGAGTAGCAATCTTTGATCTTTGTCGGGTATAGGGAAGTAGATCATGGATTGAAATCTTCTGGTAAAGGCATCGTCTAGATTACCTTTAAGGTTACTGGCCAAAATTGTGATACCGGCAAAATCTTCAATACGCTGCAGAAGGTAGGCTACTTCTTGATTAGCATGTCTATCGTTTGAGCTGGTGGTGGCTGTTCTTTTTCCAAAAAGCGCATCGGCCTCATCGAAAAAGAGAATCCAATTCTTATTCTCAGCTTGGTCAAACACATTGGCAAGGTTCTTCTCCGTTTCACCTATATACTTTGAGACTACCATAGATAAATCTATTCTGTAGGTATCAAGGTTTAGTGCCTTACCGATGAGGCATGCTGTAAGTGTCTTACCGGTTCCCGGAGGCCCATAGAACATGGCTCGATAACCTTGTTTTACATGCTTTTCTAGTCCCCAATCCCCCATGAGCTCGTTGCCATGTTTTATCCAAGTAATAATGTCTTGCAGCTCCTCCCTTATATGGTCTGACAGTATAAGGTCTCCCCAATCAAGTTTAGTGTCTATTCTTTTTGCAGGAAACGAGGTAGAATACTCAGGTCTAAAAGTCTCACCTGTAGTCAATAGACTTAGATATTCTTCACTTATTTGGATTACACTGCTGAATGCAGGCTCATCTTTATTGCTTTGCCCTCTTTCCATTTTTAAGACATTGTGCTTAAAGAAGTAGTGGTTTGGATTAAAGAGCTGCATCAGCTGCAAACGGTCCTCTAAATTGTCTCCCGAGAGAATAAAAGCCATCGTTTCTCCTGTGGGTATAAAACCACTATGGAAGTTGCCATGCACACCACCAAACTCTGTATAACCCCTGTTTAAAGTTTCGTTCTTGGTAAATAGAATGTCTAACGCATTTGGCCTAACATGTGGAATCAAAGCCAAAATGAGCATAATGCGTTCTGCAAAATTCATGTCATAATGAGCTATAAGATTGGCATAGAATGACTCAGATTGATCTACTGCCGGTGGCTTTATCTCATTTAGATTTTTGTGATTTCCTTCAACGTTAAGGTAAGTGTTGAGTCTGTTGTGCAAGACTTCTTCGAACCAGTTTAACTCGTTAATGAGGGTCTGGGCATTATCTTGTATTGCGCGATTTACCATAGCACATGAATTGCTTTTTCGATCCATGAGAATTTAATAATGGAATAGGCCCATGGAATTGTATCCATTAAAATATCCAAAGTTTTCTTTTCCACTCTCAGCTCAATTTGCTCATCGAGTATTTGAATAAGTCCATCTCGTATTAGGAAGGTTTCTCTAAGAGCTTCAATAGACGTTTCTTCCATCTTGGGCCAGTTTTGAATTACACCATTCAACAAGCTCTCAGAGATCTCTTTTTCTTGATCTGTTAATTCTATCTGCACGTCTATGGCATTTAGAGGATCAATACCACAAAGCAATTTATTAAGCAGTAATTCATGCTCTTCAAAGTTAGTCTGACCAGTTACCAAGTACTCGAGTAGTAAGGCTGCTCTATTGGCAGATTCATCATTTTTGAACTGTTCTCCTTCTAGTAAGTCTAGCATAGAAAAGTACTGCTGGAGATAGGGCCACAAAATCACTAGTCCACAGTTTGAAACACTCATTTGATCCTCTAATTCAATAGGCTCTTCTTGTTTTTTCTCTATTGGAATTTCGTCTTCAGGTGATAAATTTTTCACTTCAGATCTAGATTCCTCTGCTCTTTTGATTTCTTCGTTTTGCTTGAGTCTTGCCCATGAAAGAGGGGCCGTGCTTATGAATTTCTCCTTTTGTGAAGCAAGTGTTTTGCCCACATGAGTTTTGATTTCAGTTGTAGAAATATTCAACTTTTGCATGAGGTGACGTAGTGCTTTTTCAAAATAGAGGTGCTTGTTGAAGTGCTTACTTGATACTAGATAATCAATTGAAAAAGCATTGAGCAATTGAAGAATTTTATTATCACTTAGATGCGTTATTCCACGAATCATTAGCAAGATGTCGCAATTATATTCATTGATGAATCGAGTATCATTGGTGTAGAGTGTATCAAGGATGATTCTTTGACTTCTCTGATCTAACTGACCCAATAGCAAGGTTAGGTCTTCTTTAGAAAAGTTAAGATGGGTTATAGCATCTTTAAAGTTTTGACCTTTTACCGAAGTATTGCCTGTGAAGAAACTGTCTATCTGCTTTTTAAAAGTAAATGACCAGAATGGATTAGACCTAGCAGCTTTTAATAGATCGGCAAATGCTTTAATCGGAGAAGAATCCTGTCTCTTTTCAGGTTGAATAAAACCTAAAGTCTTCTCTAAAATCAATTCTTGTTCTTTTGATTTAATGCTAAGCTGCTCAACTAGGTTTTGCCATTGTGTATTTGAGATATTCGTTTTTAGCAATAGAGCCTCTAGCTGTCGCTTACTTTTAGATTTAATAGATTCAATTAACCGTTGTTCTAGCACCTCCATTTGCCATTTCGACAGCCCTTCTCCACGGCTGTATTTCTTAATCCATTCTGAAATGTCTTCGTCTTTTATTTTAGCGATGATTTGAGGGTTTCTTGGGACAAGCTTTCCTTTCTTCAAACCCTCTAGTTCTATTTGGTCAATTATATTTTTAAGTTCTGCTGACTTTGATTTTGCACCAAAGAGAATGAAGCTTTGTAATAATTCTTCAAAGGATAGATTAAAGTGATTTGAAAGCTTAGTGAGACTTTCGAAAATGACTTTTTGAAGGTTGAGACCGGTTCCTTTTTGTTTACTAATGATTTGGAAGAGGACATCCCATTTATCATTTATAAACCGAGTTTCTACAACGCTTTCAATTTTGCCTAATTGATCAAAGAGCTTGGCAAGGGCCACAATGTCGTTTTTTGCTACAGGTTTAATTAACCCAATCGTGCTTATGTGCTGTTCATTCGTAAGTAGGTTAAGAATGAATTTTCTCTTGGTTTTATGTCTAAGGTTTTGAGTGAAAAATGTCTTGAGATCCTTTTGATAAGAATGAGGTAACTCTTCTAAAACTTTTCCAAAGTCTTCAATTTTAAGATCAAACTCTGCCGCCCACCAAGGATTGGAATTCTTGCTAATTACGAATTTGATCCACTCTATTTTGACGCGATTTTCGCTTCTTTTCCGACTCTCAATTCTTCGCTTCTTTAAAGCGATGTACTCTTCGGTTTGAAGTTCATTAAGTACTATACTCAGGTTGGCGCTTATGCTTGATTTTTGGTTAAAGCTCAGTTGTAGAATAGCTTGTTGAAAGAAAGTCTCTTTTGAGAGATTTAGATGAGCAGCCATGTTATCGATGGCCATTCGCACAAATGTCTTTTGGTTGAATTTAGATCCTCTGTCTACTAATAGTGCTGATAATATGAACTCCCATTTTAGTTTAACAAAGCTTCCCTTATCGGTGCTGATCTTGAGTTTGTCTTGTTCCTTAGATGCTTGCAGATGATCCGCGAACTGATTGATAAATTCGGCTCCAGTGGGTTCAATAAGAACCACTAAGCGCTTGATATGATCCTCTTCAAGATTTTCTATGAGCCTCTTTCTGACAACCTGTCGCTTACCTTCTGATAGAATTACTTTCCTTAAACTGTCTGATTTATGCTTGATATCAAGAATAAGTCGTTTGACTAGCAGATTGAGACTTAGACCGGCCTCTGCATATCTGAGACTCCCGGTAGATAAGAAGTTTTTAACCGCTTCTGATTCAAGCTTGATTCTATCGGTATGGATGGTAGAATTAGAGATTAATTTCTCTAAGTCTTTCTTTGGCTTTTCGGCAAGCTTTAGATGGCCTATTCTGTCTTCAAAAGCGGTATCAGTGATTTTAAGCTGAAGCTTTCTAATCAGTTTTTGATTTTTGCTGGCTAAGACCTGGGTCACAATTTCTGACCATTCTTTATCGGTCTTTTGATCAACATTTTGTGCTCCAAATTTGAGTAATGTATTTAATTCTCGCTCTGAATATTTCTTCTGACTCTTTTCTCTCTTTTGGTTTTTATTGTTAGTGGATTGATTTAGGTTTTCCTCTTGGTAGAGTGATTCTACAATCCCTGCCAAATTATGTTTGAGCTGCAATTCCTTCTGAAGGTTAAGAATTGCCGGGTGGAAATGAGCCAATATTTCAGTATAACTGATATTGAAGTATTGTGCTATTCCGGCTAAGAGCGATGAGACAAATTCTTTAGTATTAAAGTAGGAGCCCCTTTCATTAAGCAAATAAGTCAAAATGAATTGCCAGACTTTATTTCTGAAAACACGCTGACTGGCATTGATGACCTTTCGCTTTTCATGAACTTTTATGGTGTCTTTACCTATTTCAATTATTACGCGAGCCTCAGATGGTCTTAAGTTTCTAATTAACTTAAAAATTAGTCCATCACTTAAGTGAGAAACCAGTCTTGCAATAGCGCTTGAGGAATGACTAAACCTTCTCAGCAGTGCTGAAAGATCATCCTTGTTTTTAGTAAGAAGATCGTTAACCAAAGCTTCAACTCCAATCGTGTTTTGTTGCTTTGCCCACCAAGGATAGGTGCCAGTTCTCAGAAAGTAATCAAGTATACTAAGCTTCCTGTCTATATCATTAATTGGTTTAGCAGATGCCTTTTTAGATTCATCTGCTTGGTTTCTTGCTAATTCTTCGAAGTATGAATTGAGCTCTTCTTTAATTCGCTCAGGAAGCCTTTGATTTAGTTTCGATTCTTCAATAGATCCTAAGTTGATTTCAAGTTTTTCGATTTGAATAGTACCTAAAACACGTTCCCATTTATCAAGTAATGCATTTAAATCTGATTGAATCTGATTCGCATTCAATTGGCTTATTTTGCTCTGTATGGCGGTCGCCTTAGCTTCAGAAGCAAAATTGACATCGTAAACCTGTGACTTTATGATATGAGCGTTTATCATATCAAATTATTCGTTTACATGACGCTTGGCGAAGGCTAAAATTTGGTCGGATTTTTCGTTTAAGTATTCGAATTCCAATTCTTCTTTTCTATTCTCTGTTAGCCAGTCTGTATAGAGTTCCTCAAACTCTACCATATCATCTAAATCGAGCCATTGGAAGTTAATGCCGATATGTGCCGGTGTAAACTTTCTAAAAAGAATTTGTACCAGATTTCTCATCTCAGGATCTCTAAAACGGGATGTCCAACCGCTTAAGAATACACTGATTGTGAATGAGTAATGGTGCAATGGGTGTTTATGGTTTTCGAACTCTCGCTTGAATTTTAGCTTTTCAGGATTGTACATATCAAAATCAGAGAAGGCTTCGAAATACTGCTGGATTTCAGCAGCCTTTTGATCTGCTGCCTCTTCACTCTCAAATTTTTGATTGCATCGCGCAAAGGCCCTTCCGTTTTTCACCCACTGAATGATCCATTTATTCTTGCCTATTTCAATGATGTCAGGTTCAAAATCCTCATCTCGTAGAATCTTTATGTCTTGAGTTAGGCCTTCCTCAATCTGTTGAAATTCATGACTATTGAATAATCTTACAGACCAATCTGAAGTTGGATCATGCAAGAGTGTATTAACCCGCATTTGTTCGGTACGAGGCCTTAAAAGAATATGATCCAGAACAAAGAACCCTTCACTTTCCATATTCATCTGAATCAATTCCTTTTTCAATAATTTGGCTTCTTTAAATGCCTCGTTCTTATCGGCATAACTACCAAGGACTCTGAAGATTTGACACTTATTGATGGAGTAATTACCCTTATGATCCGTCTTGAATTGAAAACTGTATCTGGCTTTATCCTTTGATATCAATAGTATCTCAATGTCTTCTTGTTCTTTTGAAGCAGAGAAATGCGCTATTAAATTTTGTAGGCCTTCTTCTAAGCTGGACTTCTCCGTAGCGTCATGCTTTTCCTGCTTAATTCTAAAAAGCAACAGACAGTCATCGTCATCAGATCTTGGATCTTCAATAACCCTTAGGTTGTCTTCCCAAATTCCTCTTCTAAATAGATCTTCATCTATTTCGATATTAAGATTGGGCTTTGTGCTATCATCAAAAGGCTGTGCTTCATCTTCACTTAGAGCCAGAGACTTTTTCTCGAATAATTGCACGCTAAATGAAGGATGAGCCCTTTCAATTTGTGCAATGTTCTTTGGTTTTGACTTATTGAAATTTACCTTTTCAGATAAGTTAGTAGCGATCTTCTTGATATCGGTTGAAAGGCCTATTGACAGTCTAATGCGCTTCTCTAGTACTGAAAGATTGGCGTTTTCAACACTGTTATCGTTTTCCGAATAAAAGAATGGACTTGTATGATCGAAAGATCTAGCTTTATCACCACTTAAATGCGGATATGCTTGGAGCTGGTTTAGCCAATTGATTTCTGTTTGCTTCTTATTGGCTT
Organism: Roseivirga sp. UBA6052; assembly: GCA_002427755.1. Taxonomy (GTDB): domain Bacteria; phylum Bacteroidota; class Bacteroidia; order Cytophagales; family Cyclobacteriaceae; genus Roseivirga. The sequence goes on along the minus strand of DIYO01000009.1, from coordinate 237,424 downwards.
CTTCGCTGTAGTAATAATTATATTTTTCTACATGTAGCTTGAAAGAGTCGTCACCAAATCTTGCAAATAGATGTGCTAAAAAGCTTCTCCTTCTTTTTGAGAAATCCTCTAATTCACTTTTTATTCTAAGTACTGCTGATTCGAAATCGGCTTGATCCTGACTTGGAAAATTCGACTCTTTTAGGCTACCTACCAGCTTAAAGAGCCCAGGAATATCAGTTGGGATTTGTGTGAAGTATGATGCTCCCAATTCTTTATCTAATTCGAACAATGAATTAAATCGAGTAAGCTGTTCGAGATGATCGCTTATCAGTTGTTCAAACAGAAGCAGATAGGCTTTGAGCTGGAATGTCTGCGCTTTTCTTAGATCACTTGCGCTGCTGGGCAAACCGTTTTTGCCTAGTGCGTAGAGGTTTGGAAAGTTATGTTGAACGGAGTGATAATGCCCAATGTTAAAAGGCTTGCCTTCTGGTATATCAAAGTCGTCTTTGTGTTCTTCTTTACCACTAAATTGGACCTTAGTCTTGGCATTTAGTGCTTTTAAATTTCTGTCAACTTCTCTTTGAAATAGATTAATTGAGGCACCATCTCGTGTATAAGAGATAAACCTCTGATCGTTCGCGTCTTTTAAGATTTTTGAGCCTAAAACCGCCTTTTTTCCCCAATCGACTAAAACCAAGTCCTCAATTCTACTATCAGATAATTCGTCTTTATAATCTTTAAAGTCATTGTCCGATTCTTCTAGTAGTATATTGAAGTAATTAATTGAACGGACACCTTTTACAGTTCTGATTACATTTAGAAACTGGCTACTATAAAAGACACTGTCTTTCTCAAGTAAAAATTCATCTCTAATGAACCCATTCTTTAAGTGTGGGCCATCAAAAATTCTATTCACAGGAGTGCCGCGGTCTAGCATTTCTTTGAGGGAATAAAACTTCAGAGGTCTAGAAATTAGTTTTTGAAGTTCGAAAAGTATTTCTGCATGAACTTCTTCAGGCAAGGCATCTGCCTCCAATTCAATGTTACAGTCTATGTAAATTTCTTGCTCTTCAAGAACAATTACATCCTCGAAAGCTTCTCCAAGATTGCTGAACTTGTTGAGGTATTTTTTAACCTCGAGTCTGACCCGTTCTGATTGATGTTTATGACTATGTTTTACTTCCAGTAACGCTAGATAAAGCCCCTTTACGTTTTTTCTGCGCGTGAAACTATTCAACGGTAGAATCCAGATGTTGCTGACTTCCTTTATACTATCTATGATGATCTTTCGATAGTCGTTAACCGTTACAGGGTTAGATGATAGAATTTGAGCAGCCGTAAATAATGAGCTCTTACCATCGGTTTGCTTCTGTGAGGCGAGTAAGTCTTCAATATCAAGGTTACTTCTATAACCTAAGTCTGTAAGGGCAAACACCAGTTGTTCTAGAATAGTGACACCGGGATCATGGGCATTATAATCAGTCCAATTATCACCGGCTAATTCCTGTACATAGTCAAGCCCTTTTTCTTTTAAGAAGTCGTAATCTTGCGCTTCATTGAGCTTTTCTTTCTTGTCTATGAACTGCGGGCTAGCCATGATTATCTTCTTTGTTCATGTAATGATCAGGAAGTCCCATTTCTTCATCGTTCCAGAGTTGGGTTACATGGTATTTGATCAATACCCCTGGCCCCAAATTGCGCGTAGTCTTGATTTGAAGAGCGTTGCTATAAGTAGATCCTTTCCACCTAAGTTTAATCTTTACTGGTCTCCAAAAACTGAATCTGGCTCCGAACCGCTTAATTCTACTTGCTGAGTTACCATAGGCGGATAGGGCAATAGCATGCATAAGGGCGTGTTTACCTGTTTTGTGAATACCTACTCTGGCCATTACCTCATAGGCATTGCAATAGTTTAGGTCTTCTAGAATAGTATGCCATTGACCATCTGCTTTTGCTGTTGTTTTAGCGGCAGCAGTGCCAACCCTACCTTTAGAAGCTGCAAAACCATTTACATCTAATTGATATTGAGGGTTGTGTTTACCTACTCCCACATTACCGTTTTCTAACATGGTTAGAACAGGCTTTTCGAGCTCTGGATGAGTAAAGCTGAGTTGCTTTAAGGCTTCTTTTTCTTCAAGCTCAATAGACCATTCAGGAGTGTTTTTGGTAATGTCGTAGTAAATGGAAAGTACCTTCTTTGCATCGGCAATTGGTGCAAGCTTGAGACCATCTTCCATGGATTTCGAAAAGCCGTCATCAATCTTATTTATTGAAGAGTCAATAAGATCTTCAAAGCTACTCTCAGTTGGTAGACTACCATTTCTAAAATGTTCTTTAAGCGCTTTTCTATCTCTCTGTGACATTTTTTTCTTTTTCTGAAATGATAAAATCTACACCCAGTTCCATATTTGAAATGGATCTTGGCTTAGGTTTTCGGTAAGTGCTATCCTTTATAATACCGATGTCGTGTTTTTGTGCTGAGACTAACACAGACCATGGAAAGTCTGGCTTGATTTCATTGGGATTTTCTTTTGAAGCATCCTGCTTTTTAGCGGTATCGTAAAACGAATAACCGTTATCTCTTTGTTTAATATTAAGCATGGAGAATTCAGTTATGAAGCTTACATAAGGCAGTTGCTCTAGGAAAGTTAAGACCTCTGACTTAAACAAGCTCTTGCCAAAACCTAGCTCTTTTTTGTAATCTCTTAGCCAAGGATTTAAGTATAATTTAACTTCGTTTTCGAGTTGAGATTTATAATAATTATCCGTTTCAGGTCCTTTGAACTTCGCTTTACAAATGACTCTCACTTTTTGAAAATGAGCGTTGGTCACATCTAAGTTTACAAATGGTGAAGTGCGTTCTTTTAGATATTCTGCCACATCTTGTAAAGCACTAGTACTGAACCTTGGGTAGCTGCTGTTTACGCTTGCGTGTAAATAAGGCACCACTATAAGCTTTACTGATCCAGGAAAAAAGTTACGATCGAATTTGTATCCTTCTTTTAGTGTATGATTGGCGGTGAAGCACTTAGCCATATACAGACTGCTGAAACGATGAAGTACTAGCTGTTCATAATCTAACAGATTAATTGCCCTGTTCTTATGTCTCAATCGTTCACTTACACGTTTATAGAAGTCATTGTTTTTCTCTTTCGCTTTTCCACCAAAGCTTGGGGCAGGTTGGTATATAGTATCTATTTCGGGGATAGAATTCTTTGATTCAGTAATCTGCTGAGCAGGTATTTTTTTGCTTATGTGAATAGGAGAGGCTTTCTGATCCCACGTGGCCTGTACTCCATTTTCATAAACTGATATAAGTTTACCATGTGCTAAGACATCATTTGGTACACTTGCCTTTAACCAAAAGTAGTTAGCGTCCTGAACTGTGTTTTTCTTATTGATTTCATCAGGAATTGTCAGCTGGATAATTCCTGAACGAATGAGCCCTTTTGTTGTATCGCTCAAGATATTTTCCGGAGCAATTGATACCCACTCATTGTCCTTTATGTAATACCATTTGATCTGATATGGACTTTTAATATTGTTTATCTCTAACTCTTCATTGATGTTAAGCAAGAGTGAGATTTGACCTGCATAAGGATACTCATTCAGACCAAGGTATAGGTTGCCTTGACCAGTAGGTTTGGCTAGAAGCGTGTCATTTTTTTGACCACCTTTTACGGCTTTCATTTGATATCCAAAAGGGCCAACTTCATAGAGAAGAATTTCTTCAGCGCTACTTCTATTTCTGTTGCTAGACACAGCCTCTGTTGAGGCAGTATAATCAAAACTAATTCTATCGACCTTTGGAGAAAAGGGCGTTTTAGGAAGTTTTAATTGAGGCTTTTTTCTTTTTGGTTGAGCGTTTTTTTGTAGTGTTTCGGCTAAGATATTGGGGTGAGCCTCATGACCAAAAGCGAATTCAGGCCCGTCAAGGTGAATTCTTATAAAGCCTGAAGAAGCTTCTTCATTGAGAAAATATGTTGACCTATTCAATATGGGTCGGGTAGGTGTATCCTTAAGATCTATAAGGAATGATGAACTATCAGAAAACTCACCTTTTATCTCATATCCTCTTTCTTGTTTATTTCTAAAAAGTGATGGTTTATCAACCTTGTTTTCAATGTTTACCCACTGACCTCCGTTCAAAATCTTGGGTTTTACCTGATAGGTTTCCGTATTGATATTTTCTTCAACCTTCGATTCCAATTCTTCGTGTTTGTATTCTTTAAAATACTCTTCCATCCCCCCGATTGAGAATGGCAGTTTATCCCATTTAATGTTAAATGAAATACTGTCGACCTTCTTAGAAAAGACTTCTGGGTGTCCAAAAGTAAAGTGACTACCGTTATTGGGTATTACACCAAATAATTCAAATGGATTAGCACTATTAATCGGTCCTAGTTGATTGTAAAGCTGTGTTCCTTTTATATTTCTCGAAGACGAATTGATTTTAATGTTTACCGGCCTTAGTTCATTGAGTACATCGAAAAGATATAATGAGCATTCGTGCTTTAACAAGATTTCGACAAATGGCCTGTCTATTTTCGGATATCTAGATATTTCGCCAGAGAACGTCTCAATAGGCTTATCTTCTATTCCAAAGTGAAATGAGAAGTTCCAACTTCTGTTGTTTCTATCTAATGAGAATTCATAGTTAGCTGCTTTTTCTAATCCTTCAGCATTTGAAAAAGAGATGTCAAATCCTGTTGAGAAGACCTTATAAATGACTTCTTCTAAGGACTCATTTCTTTGCCCGCTTAAATCTTCGAGATATTCTAAGACCTTCTCAAAACCTTCTTCTTCGAATAAAAACTCAATCTCTAAATCTCTTTCTCCTGTATTCAGCAGTAGCGCTTGAGAAGCAACTAATAACCCAAATTTTGATTGAAGCATACTTAGGTTTCTGTTGCTTCTTTGAATCTGTTCTTCACCGAATGGTGCTAGATTATTCAAGTCAAAATGATCAGCTTCTCCTCGGTTTATTTCTGAAAAGAAGGAATCAGTTGAAAACTTATTATATGGCTTCTGGTGGTATCGATCATCAGTAGTATGCAACAAGGTGCAGATCTTCATGATCTTTGCTTGTGTTAGTAGATTATCTTGATTGGTGGCAAATACAATTTCTTCTTGTTCACTATTCTCACCCGCCAAAAACTCACTTCCCTTTGGTAGTTGATAGTGCTCAATATCATCTTTAAGTTTTACACTCAGTAATACTTGATCGGGTTGGGCTTTGAGTTCAGATTGCTGCAATACATCTCGATAATAAAATTCCAGATGCTTAGTGGATAGTTGATTTAATTGATCTTGAGAGAACTTGTACAATTTCAAAAATGCGATGAGAAGCGCTATATGTGGTTTAGCATTTTCAACGCTACTAAGCATATGCTCTAATACCTTAGAAGAGTTCTCCACAAAATGGTAGAATGTGTAGTAATAGGTATAGAAGATATTTCTAAGATCGCTAAGCTTGTTACTTTCCCTTTTTAAAATCTCGTTCTTAATACTTTTTACATTCTTGCCTCTATTCCAATTAAAGAATAGTTCAGAAAAATCTCTTTCTGATTGATCACTCCAATTGGTGGTGTTTTTAAAAGCGTAGAGCTTTTGTAGTTCTTCATTAAGCTCCGTTTTGGTAACTTTTTTTAAGTCGAATACAATGTCTTGGGTGAACTCATTAGCTGTTAGATGTGTACAGAAATAGTCCAGCTTTTTTGCCATCTCTAAGATGAGAACCACTAAAGCATTGAGGTTTTCACTTTTAAGCGATTCACTTGAAACACTGTGAATCTTATTAATGAAGTGAGATGCTTTGGCCTCTGTTTCAGCTAGTTTATAATTAGAAATAGCGATGAGAAGAATCAGGTTGTCCCTTTCAAAAAAAGAGTTCCATTGTTCAGTGGGCCTGTCTGGATTGCTTATATGTTCAGGCTCAATGAAATTTATAAGTGATGAATATTTCCTTACGAACTCCAACAGATCAGGAAGAGAGCGGTCGTCAATCTTTACGAATTCAGGATTCAATTCTTCCTTGATGCGCTCGAATTGACTTAAGCCATTGAATATGTCATTGTGTGTGCTCATAAATCAGTTCGGCTAAGCGCTACTCTTATTTAAAGTGGAAATATTATTACCCTCTAGCAGATAAAATGGGTAGACCATATTGTGTCTAGAGTTGGTTTGTTTGATAGTGTAATGGAGTGTGATGTAAAGAATTCCTTCCTCACCATTGTCATATTCCGTTTCAATATCATTAAGCTTAATTCTTGCCTCATATTGAATGATGCTATCTTTGATTACCTCTTTTATGTGCGTGAAGAGTGTTTCAGATATTTCTTCATACATAAATTGTCTCAGATTGCATCCAAAGGTTGGGTGCATAAGCCTCTCACCAGGATTGGTTGATAACAATATTGTCAAACTTTGACGTATGTCTTCATCATGCTCAACCATCTGCAGTTCTTTGTTAATCTTATCGAACTGAGGAGGAAACGACCAGCCTTTGCCTAAAAACGATATTTCTTTTTTGCTTTTCATTTCTAGTTGATCATCACCATAGCTCCTTTTACTGTAGTATTACCACTTGCCGATAATTCTGCGCTGGCATTTCCTTTTGCGGTTAAGCTTGTGTTTGCTGTCAGTTGAACTTGTAAGCCCTTAGCTTCAAAGTTTTGAGTGGCCTCGCAATTGATATTCTGAGTGGCCGTACTTTTGATATTTTGGGTGGCTTTAATCGTAATATTTTTAGGACTATTGATTTCGATGCCACTGGAGGACATTGTAATCTTATTACCTGTTTTGTCCTTTAATTCAATACCATCCTTATTTAAAACGACACTATTGCTATTCTCATCTTTCAGTGTAATTGACTTGTCTTTATCATCGAAGGCGGCCTTGTTTTTTCCCGGTGTGGTAATGGTGATAATCTTGTTTTTATCATCGAACTCAATGGTATTTTTCTCTTTGGTGATAATCGCTTTGGTATAGTTATCTTTTGTCAGGGCCAGATCATTTCCCTCAGTATCCTTACCTGGTTTGTTTTTACTGCTGTATAGTGCTCCTAATACCACAGGGAATCTGGGATCACTGTTTAAAAAGCCAACAACTACTTCATCATCAATTTCCGGAATAAAGAATGTACCTGCTCCATTGGTTGCATAGAAATTGGCTAGTCTTGCCCAAACCCCTTTGCTGTCATCTTGCATAAGCGGTAGGGTAACCATAATTCTAAATTCACTGTCAGGGTCCTTGTCCAATTGCTTCACTTTCCCGATTGTTAGGCCATCAACTCCTGGTAGTAATCCTGATGCATCAGGGGCTTCTATATTAGGCTTTTCAGCATACCACTGGTCTGGTAGTCCAAGTCTTACTGTGGTTATCCATTTTCCTTCGCTTATGTCATGTTCTACTCCTGAAATAAATGCAGAACCATTGAATCTTTCGCCTACTCCGGCAAACTCAATAATGCATCCGGGTATCGCTTTAGAAGAACCTTGAAAGCTGGCTTCACCTGTGATTTTATTCAACCATGATTTTTGGAATTGAGCATCTGCCCAAGCTTTCAATGAGTCTTTGTCAATTTCTCCTACACTTTGCAACCCAAATTCTTTTACTCCTAATACATCGGCAAGTTTTGAAGAGTCGATGTTTCCTTGGCTGTTTACGGAAGGTTTTGCCCCTTTATTCTGGACTATTTTTTGATCCTTCATAGCCCATGATGTGCCTGATACAGCAGACAATTGAGTCTGTGCATTTAAATCCGCTGAAAAAGTTAAAAGGTCAATGCCGTATGAAACTTTTAAAACCGCGCTTTCACTAACCTTTGGTTTTGTCACGGTCACTTTACCGCCTTCAACCAAAAGAATCTGCCCGTTTATATCGGCTCTGGACATGATAAAGTCCCAGTCGGAGCAGTAGTGTTGAACAATCATTGGGTGTTGTACAGTTGTAGCGGTGGCATCTGCAGAAAGACCTGCATCGGAGATAATTGACTTGATTATATCTGAGTCTTTCTTCTTCTCATAGTATTTGTTTTTTCGTCCGACCGTCAGCTTTACAGTTTTGTCTTTTACCTCAACCTCTAGAGTTGGCCCAGTACCTTCCTGAATAGAAAGGCTGTGTTTAATGATTACACCTTTAAAAATGCTTTCATTGTTAGAAACGTACCCCGCTTTAATTTCAATTTCTTTTCCTGGTGCAAAATCTTCAGAGTCTGAAATGGGAAAATTTTGAGTAGAAGGGTTTCCATCAATAATTTTAATTATAGCTTTTGGGATTCGATTAGCTTCTTTGGTGATATGTACTGAGAGGACTTGATAATAGTCTTTGATTTTAGAGCCACCTGATGTAATCTCGAAAGTGACTACTCCTACATCTGCTTTTAAAGGAGAATCAGCCATGATAGATTAGTTAAGAGGTGGGAAATGTAGTTTAGAGCCTGGCTCAATATGAACGATATTGTCGAGTTCATTGTGTTTAGCTACCTGTATATAATAGCTACTATTGTTGTAGAATTTATTACAAAGACTTGGTAATGTATCACCCGGTGCAACAGTCACGATATGTGTCATATCGGGAGATTGGCGGTCTGCATCTTGCGCCTCATTTTTAGGTGAAATTGTGCTTAAAAACTCAAGACTAATCTTTGCTCTTAGGGGATCCCCGCTTGGTTTAAACATTTGGTAATTCACCGACATTTTGTCCAAGCAACATTTGAAGTGTAAACTTGCCCACTTTACAATTACAAAATTTGGTCTGTGTTCTTCACCTTCGTAGTTATATACAACTTTCTTAAGCGATTCTATCATTTCTGACACAGACTTTCCTTTATTATCACCATTTTTTTTCACTATGCCTGTATCATCTAAAATGAAATCGAACTTAACAGTTTCGCTTTTCACAGTTGAAAAAGTGACTGTTTGGGCAGAATTTCCAGGCACATCTTGTGTTTTATTTCCTATAGTATAAGAATGGTCATAGCTAGAAGGGTTGATCATTACTTCAAACGGATCACCATTTGTTTCTTTAAAGTCGTCTTTAGTGTAACCTTGAAGAGAAAGCTTTTCTAGTTTCATAAGTTATCTCTCAGTTTGTTTTTTCAATTGATCGGTGATAAGTCTCTTACACTCATGAAGAATTTCTTTTCTCAACTGCCCTTTTAGAGCAGCTGTGTTTTGAGCATTCATACCAGCGTTTGCTCTAACTTCATCGCTCACGATATTCGTTCTAATAATTAATTCCCTTATCTCTATTGGCATTTTGAGTCTTTAGTTGAGCATGTTTGTATTGTCTGAGAAGATTATTGTCTCTTGAAAAAGGTGTAGGTAAATTCTATAGTTTCTACTAGCACATCATTCTTTTGAGCATCCAATTCAGATATTAGATATTTAACCGGGCGAGCATCTACAAACGTCCAAGTGACCATAGGTTGCCCTGAAGAATTTAATAGCTGAACATCTATATTCTTTAATTCCAGTGGATTTGAATAATCTGTAGTAATACATTTTTCAATCCATTCTAATAGACCACCAGATTTTTTTAGCATGCCCCTTTTTAGAACTAAATTTGTAGAACTTACCTGAGTGGGAAGTACAATTGTATAATTGTTTACTCCCCCTTCAGTAAGTTTCTCAGAGCCTACCTCCATGTTAATTCCTGATACTTCTTTGAACCTACTATCAGCTTTTTCAGAAATACCTGCAACCTTAACATTAAAATAAAATCCTGTTGCAGGATACCACATGTCGGGTCTCTTCTTAGCCATGGATTACTATTTAAGCTGCTTCAATCTTCAGCGTTTCGTAAGCAATTTCTATCGACTCAATTGCTGCCTCATTTCCGTCAGATTTTACATCAGTCGGGGTAATTTTGGTAGGCCAAGCATTGTTGAGCGTCCATGTTTGTTTTGCTTTTCCTGTCTCATCTAACAGTTGAATAACTACAGTAATTCTCTTAATCGTATTCAGTTTAATTTGTGCGTACCACTTCCAATAAGTGTCATCATTATCAAATACACCTTTCTTCATGGTAACATTACTGTATTTGGCTATACCAGGCATTTTTAGTGTTGAGAACACAGGGCTATTTCCATGTCTATATTCAATGATTTGAGTTTCTGCATCTAATCCAGATACCTCTTGAAAAGATATTTCTGTGCCGTCCCAAGTTACTTTGAAGTAAAACTTTGGTAACGGCCAGGTGGTACCTTGTTTTGATCCGTCATCTGCCATGATTTCTAGTTTTTAGTGTTTATTGTTTCTTATTTATGATTTTTGCATTTGTTGCTGGAAAGTAATTTCAATGAATTCCGCAGGTCTAGAAATAGCTACTAGAACAGTGATTCTCATTATTCCTTCTAGAATGTCATCTGCAGTCATTGTGGCACCAAGACCCACACTTACGGAGTAAGCATCTTCAGGAACAGCGCCCACTAGAGCACCTCTTTTCCATTGATTATATAGGAAACTATCGATCATACTTTTTACGGTAGTCCAAGTTCCTGAATCGTTTGGTTCAAATACATAGGCCTTAGCAGCAAACTTGATCGATTGCTCCAACATGATCATGGTTCTTCTCACATTGATATATCTCCAGTCTTTGCTATTACCATCTAATGTTCTAGCTCCCCAAACCAATACGCCTTCACCAATAAATGGCCTTATGGCATTGATTGATTTACCGTGTAGCGTAACATTTAGATCTTCTTGCTCATCGTGCGAAATGTTAACTGCCGGCTTGATGACAGAATTTAAAGAGACATTTGCAGGAGCTTTCCATACACCTCTTGTATTATCTACTAGCGTGTAGATTCCGGCCATTGCTGCCGAAGGTGGTAACAGGTTTAGCTCTTCTTTAATATGAGTAAGAATGTTATTGAAGCCTGGGCTAATTACTATTAGCGTCTTATTCAATTCACTCACAGAAGGCCCGCTATACGCATCTTCTCTAATGTTAGGAATATGAGCTAATAGGTCTCTTAATTCACCTACTTTAGGAGATTCTCCTTCTTCCGGTGCCTCAGAAACGCCTAATTCATTCATTAATAGTCCTTTAAGAACTTCGAGGCTTTCGGTATTGAAGTTGTTTAGGCCTAGCTCGGAATCACCCACAATGGTAGTATGTACCCATGGATAGTAAGATGTTCCGTAGCTCATGCCGTTTACTCCAAGACTACTTCTAAAGTTGTCGATTACGTCACCATCAGGATGGTTTCTTTGTTTGTATCCGTCATGAATGTCTAGTATTCCAACTCTGCTCATCATTTTCTCGCAATGCATTAAAACGGCTTGTTGTAGAGAAATACAATCTGGTTGAGATAGTCTTACACCTTCAGGAATTACCACCATTGTTGGCTCATCTTCCTTAAGAAGTGGTGCTATACCATTAGAGAGTTTTTCTAGTTCAATCGCATCGCTGTAGTTACCGACCGAGATTATGTAACATGGACCACCGCCATTCGCATAGAAAAGTCTAATTGAGTTGAATAGGTTGTAGTCCGGTCCTGAGCTAGCTATGGTGTATCCCTTGTCTTTTATTATAACATCCGGGGTAGCATCATCTGCTGCTTCAGCTAGTGTGTGTTCATAAGTTGGTGCTCCTCCAAAGAATTGAGTAAACTCACCTAAGGACGAAATTCTCATTGGTTTATTTAACAACGATTTCCCTCCATTATCAGCTCTTTGTGTGTAACCGATAAATGCAGGTACAGCAGTTGCTACTTCAACCACACCATTTCCAAAGGCGTCTTTTTCGACTATGTAAACGCCTGGTGTTTTCATCTGTGCCATGTTTAATTATTTAAAAATTGATATATATGTCTGAATATTGTTCTCCATTGTTTTCCACTCTATAGAGTGTTGTTTTATCTGGCGAGGGCAATCGGCTGATGATCACTCCTTCAGATTTATCTTCAATGCCTACATTTTTCCGAAGTTGAAAATGCTGGCCTGTTTTTTCTTTTAATGCTATTGGTGAATTAGAAGTGAAGCGCAGCATATCTAACCCATTAATGTTTACATCTTCTCCTTCATTAAATACGGCCTCCTTTACTCCATTTAGAATGCGAATACCTTGCAACTCTTCGAGTTTCTCTTTGGTGAAGATGTATCTCCATTTTGTTTCCTTTACGGGGAAGTGGATACTATAAGCAGAAGGAGTAAAACTACAGTCTGTTTGAACCAGAAGCTCAGATTCAGGATTAACTAGCAAGTGTAGAATACCATCGCAAGGCGTCTTGTCTTTCTTTAAAAAGAATGTGCTCCTATCGTCTTTAGATGATAATTCATAATATCCTTCATCTAGGATTCTACCGTTAATAATTGAGTTCTCTAGTTCTTGCTTAATAGCGTAATTATGGTTTTCTGATTCTCCCAATTTTGTTAGAATGAGCTCCTTAAAATCTTGGTTAGAAAGAAGTATTTGACCTACGTGAGAAGTTTGAACTAGATTGTTCATGCCAACCATCTCATCAGAAACTAGTGGGTTATCATCAGCTAGTCGATTTGAGAAAAAGAACTTATGAGTTTTGCTAGCCGAAAGAGGTGTGTAATTAGACCAAAGGGCATCATTGAATTGAATATAAAAGGTCAAGAAAAATGGATCTCTCAATTTTTCACCTAGATAGACTTTTCCATTTTCTTTATAACTGCTGGCCAGAATAGTGAGTCTGCCATTAGTAGATTTAAAACTTAAACCGAGATTCTTGGCTACTCTTGCCGTTTCTTCAGAAGGTAACCAGCCGATACTTTTAAGAGCTTCTCCATCAACATAGTCATGTTTAATGTCAATAGTGGTTAGTATGTTGTAGTTGAGAAGCATGTCTTGGGCCAGTAATGTGTTTATAATTCCAATTCCTTATCGAGTATCATACCCTCAATACCATCCAGTATTTGCCTTGTATTGACATCTTCTACAGTAAGCATCTTAACCTTGTACAGAATAGAGGGCATGTATTTAGCCCCTAGTGTGCTCCAGAGATTGTTTTTTGAATTAGAGTCCTGATGATATATTTCAAAAGTCAATTTGTCTATATCTGTATTTAGCAAACCAGGAGTATTGGAATTATTAAATACAGGCTTAGCATGTAGAAAGCTAATTACTGAAGAAAGAAATCTAAGTGACTCCAGATAATTCAACGGATTAAAATAGGCTGAAACCAAAAGATAGAGATTAAGATGAAGGTCTGGGTATTTAAAGGTTTTACGATTTTCTACATCTCTATACCAGTGACCATTTTTTACAATGGTTTCCTGTTGAATATCAATTAGGCTAAGAATTAGCTTGTTTTCATCTTGAATGCTTACGGTACCATCTTGATTGATGAGTGAGCCCAGAATGGCCTTTTCTTCGTTAAGGTCGAAACGAAGTTTGAGAAATTGATTTATCTCTCGCGTTGTAACATTTAATGCGTGTTCAATCAAGGCTGTGTGTGTTTAACAACTTTCGTTGCTTGAATAATTTAGCTAATATTTTTTCAAAAAATCAATTTAACTCATTTGAATGTCCATTTAGGCTGTATAAAGGCCTGCTTTATGGTGCTTTGGTCTTGAAAAGGATCTTTATCAAAGTTGACATGAACCTAATAAGCAGTAGCCCAACAAAGCTTACCACAACGAATATGAAGTAGAGAATCACAACTTGATTATCTATTCGGTTAATAAAATCATTGTAGTCAGTAATAAAGTTTTGAATCAGCACCATGGGTATTAAGGCCAATGGAAAAGCGAAGATGATGGCTATAATGAGCCAGATGAATTGTTTTGCGAATATGATCTTAAGCTTTTCTAACATGGTCTTAACTAAGGTAGGTCACGATTAAATTTTAAAAGTGCCTTAGTGCTTATAAGCAATAAAATACCCAAACCAATCAGCCCGAATTTGATTAGCTGATTGATAATTGAACTACTTACAAGCATTGTTTCTTTTTCTCCTGTCTGTAGCATAGCCGCTGTTTCAGGATTATTTACTAAAACAAATGAAGCCACACCAATACAGACCAATATGAATACCACTAAAAAGACTAAGGATTTAAAGAAAATGGGTATTTCTCTAATCAATATTTTTTCTAGAATGCCCGATTGAAGGATGGTAATTATAAAGGCAATAGTGAGAAAAACAGGTAGGAGAGTGCCTATTGTAAAAAGGACTTCTTTCTGTCTAAGTATTGATTTAGTATCAGCTACTATTTTATCATATCTCTCTTTTGCCTGCTGCTCTAAGACTTTTGGATCTATCGTATTATTCGATTTAGCACTATCTAATTTTGCTTGCAATACCTGGGTTGAGTCTTCTTCTGCTTTCTCTTCTCTGGCATAGTTTTCTGAAAGTAAATTCCATAATTCTGTTCTACCTTGATCGAATCCTAGCGCCCAAATACCGATCCCACCCAGACCTTGTTGCTCTACCCACTTAAACTTCTTTTCTAGTGTTTGTTTATTGTCAAAGTGGTATCTGTATTCGTATTGCTTTAATCCCGTTCTGTAGCTTGCACTGGAGCTGTCGCTACTGTATAGGATGGCCTCTTCATTCTTTAATAGCTCCATCATTTTATGATAGTTGATTTTGCTTTGGAATTTGAGATTGCTAGGTAGTCCCCCCCAACTCACGCCAAAATAGGGTAGTGATACAATCAGGTTTTTTGGTGCAATTCCGAGCTCTTGATATCTTCTAACCGTGTTGCTCACATTGTAAGCTCCGTCATTTAAGGGGGCTACAGGACTTGGTCCCGGGTTAAGCATGTGGTAGTTGAAAGCTTTTACGATGTACTCATCTACATCATCGTTAAGTAGGTAGAAATCGTACTCTGCGTTTTTAGGATCAATTGGTAAAGAGAGGATTAGGCTTTTGTCCTTTAGCTCTTTAGATACTTCAGAAATGAAGTTCATGAGGTTAGGTACATAGTCAATGCTCACAGAACTAAAGTCTAAGCAGATGCCATCTAAAGAAGGTTCATCACGAATTATTCTTTTTATATAGTTTTGAAGTGTTTTTTGATAATTACTGTTTGTAACTAGTCTTTGGATAACTGAGAACGAACTTGCCTTAAGTGATAAATAGGTATTGGTCTTTTGCTCTTGCGCCAATTTAACTAGGTCTCTGGCCTGTTTCTTTTCCCATGGAGGAGCTTCAATTCGAATTGATTGATCAGTGATTTTTATTTCACTATCTGCAAATATGATATCGGTAAGCACATTGAAATCATATGGAATGTCGGTTGAACTTTCATCTTCAAGATACCAGCCGAATACCCTGAATGGCTCACCTTTAAGTGTGTCTCGTTTTACAATTACCGTGTCTTTCTTTACAGACCTTTCGTAAATCTGATTAAAAAGTTCATAGACCAGTATTTTCTTGTTGACAGAGTCTTTTAAAACAGGATATACAGAAGCCCTACTAATCGAAATAGATAGTAAAATCATTACGAGTAATATGGTAGTACTCCTATGCATTCCTTTATATCAAGTGCCTGATTTACGTAAGGTTTAGTATGACGAATTAACAATCAGCGACTGCTGAAAATGTATGGTTCTTAAGGAAATTAAGGCATGACTTAGGCGACTGAATGGCCTATGGGTGTTCTGTGGGAATGGGCTGATCATTTCCATGTGTGTGTTGTTTTATTACTTCTAATATCGAAGAATTTTGGAAAGAATTAGCAATAACTACCAAAAACAAGGTTTTTGGTAGCAGGATCGTTCCAAGAATTTAGTCAACTACTGTTTGATGGTGTAGTTGAATTTGACGGTCTGAGTAGCAAAGATGTCGCTATTAGGTCCCATGCCTCTAGTTAATCCGGCTCTAGAACGGCCAACACCTCCACCTCCTCTACCACCGGTTCTTGTATAACGCGAACTGCTACCATTGGTAGAAGGATCATTTAAACCCTCAATGGAAAAAGACATGGCTAATGTTGAAGATGTCATCCTTTTCCAGTTTAATTCTTTTCCAAAGAGTTCTGTTAGAGGAATAGCAATTTCATAGTTGAATTGTGGGCGAGACTCAACTACGGCCATTCCCATGGCTAGTTGCAAAGCTCTCGTTTGGGTAATCATAAGATCACCATTTACGGTGCTAAAGCCTTTCAAAGAGACTTCATATTTCGAATCGATTAAGCGATTCATCCGCTCCTCCATCATTATTTCTCTCTGCTCAGGAGTCATTTGCCCAACTGCTCCCATGGGTCCTCCCACTTGATCTAAATCACCTTTCAATGGATATTCAATCTTGGCATTGATTTTCGGTTTAGACTTACTCTTTATAGAAAAGGACATACCTGCCATCATAGCCTTGGTTACCATTCTTGGATTATCGCATTGGAAAATGATATAGAGATTTTCTTCATCATTTTTAACGCCCGTTACAAACCCGTACTTAGTCTCCCTGATTAACTCTTTAAATGTCCAATCGTCTGATTTACCATCGGTATTCTGTTTGCCCTCATAGAAGGCAGCTTGTTGGGCATAAGAAAAGAAGACAAAAACAGCTAGTAACGTTGTATAGAGGTATTTCATAAAAAAATCCGTTTAGCGTCAAGTAACTTCTTGAAATATAATATGCTTTGAGTCTATTTCAATGCCTCATGCACCGGAGTTCCAGATGCGGCATTTGGCAATCTCATTTCCATCAACATACTGATTGTTGGCGCAATGTCAGTGATGGCTAGTTTTCTTAAGGTGGTTCCTTTCTCAATGCCACTTCCATAGAACATAATTGGAATATGCGTGTCATAGGTCCAAGCATTACCGTGTCCGGTACCTTTATTTCCACCAATTTGCCAAGCAGGGTCCAAAACTAGTTTCACATCTCCTGATTGATCAGGATGGTAAGCATTCTGGATTAATCCCTTAATTCCATCACCGTAGTAGTTTCTTATAAGGTCTGTTCCTGTAAGGGCAATGTAAACCCCTTCGAATTTCATGGCTTCTTGAGCAACAAAAAGTTGCATCTCATAAAGGTCCATTCCTTTTTCCTTAACAAGATCGTGGTTAAGAAAGAGGTCGTATCCTCCGGAAACTTCCATCCAATCTCCTTCACCATATTTGGCAGCCACTGACTCTTTTATATAGCTCGAAAAATTTCTGTTGTTTAGATTCTTGACCCTGTATTTCAGATCTTCCATTCTTTTGGAATTTTCTGCAACTGCATGATCAGCGGACAGAAAAACGGTGTACTCACCTTCTCCCACTGTCTCATCTAGATAGTTAAAGAGTCTTTCAAGCTCTCTATCAAGTCTCACATAATTATCCTGAACTTCTTTAGACTGTGGCCCAAAGTTGTGGCCAATGTAGTCAGGGCTGGAAAAGCTTACAGCCAGAAAATCGGTAATCTTATCACTTCCTAATCCTTCAGCTTCAATTGAAGCGATGGCCAAATCCGCAAGTATGGTGTTGCCCCATGGAGTAGAAGGCAGCATTCCATAATTACCGTTTTGACTTCTAAGGTCAGCTAGGTTATAAGGAAATGTAGGAGTTTCTTTACCTCTGAAACCTCTTTCATAAGCAGAATTGTCTTCGCCAGATTCTACATATGATTCTATGGGAAGAAAAGTATTCCATGTCTGACTTAAGTACTGATCAGGTAGTTTTTTGTCATTAAAGGATTTAACCCAATCCGGTAATTCATCCATATAGTAAGTAGAGGTCATGAAGTTACCCGTTTGTGAATCGTACCAGTATGAGCCATCCGATAAGTGTCCTCCGGGTAGAGCAGATCCTCTGTCTTTAATGGACATGGCGATGACCTTTCCCCTTTGTTGGGTGAACATTTTAAGCTCGTCTGTAATAGTGCTTGCGTATAAGTTGGCAGGAGAAATTCTACCTGCTCTCAAACTTCCACCAACAGCACGTACCGTACTGTCATATGCACAGTAAAGACTTCCTTTGAGTGCTCTGCTATGCCAAGAATTATTCACTATACCATGTTGAGAGGGTGTTGTTCCAGTGTAAATAGAAGCATGGCCAGGACCTGTATTGGTAGTGGCGTAATTGTAGTGAGCATTTTTTGCTACAAAGCCTTCTTGAAAGAATCTATTGAAGCCTTTTTCTCCAAAGTGGTCTTTAAACCTCCAGGCATATTCTTGTTTCATTTGGTCAACAACGATGCCAACAATGAGCTTTGGTTTTTCGGTTTGCGCTAGACCACTAAATGACAGGAGTAGCAATAAAAAGAAAGCAGTTAGTTTATTCATTTTTAAGTTATTTCAACGGACAAGCTATTTTAAAATAGTCAGCCTCCTGAAAACTCTGTGTAAAGAGTTTGTTCCCACCACTATCAATATAGATGACTATATAAAGTGATGCCTCGGGTATAAACTTTACAGCGAAATATAAAGGCTCTTCTTGGGTTCCTAAAACTTTAATATCTGTGTATGTAGGTTCGATGATTTCACCTAATTCCAAATCATAAATCCCAACTCCAGTTTCTGTTGTGATTTTGATCACGATTTGCTCATCATCATTTTTAAGCAACTCATAATCTGCTAGTCCTTCGAGAATAGCTTCATCATTGTATATATCATAGATCAACCACTCTTCTTCAATTAAGGTAAGTGCTGATGTGTCAGTTAAATATTCAATCTGATCAAACTCAAAAGAGGTCAGTTGCTCGTTTTTAGTATCGATAAAGCCTTTAAACTTATCATCTGTTACAATAAGTAATGAATCACTGTATGGCTCGAGTAGCTTATCGTATTCTGGAGGAATAGAGAAATTTAATGCAGGATTGATTACTCCCACTTTACCCGCATCTAAAATGCTCACATAGCCTTTGTTGTTCGAACCGATGCCATCATAAATGAAGTTTAGCAAAAAGTTACCTGTACTATCGGTAAGGGCAGCATTTCTTTTTTGAAGTCTAAGCAGGTTTGGCCCTAAAGCCGCAACATCTCTATAGGTAGAGTTATGAATCTGCTTCCCTTGATCATTGTAAATTTTACTCTTTTTCTGAGCATCTGTGACCATAAAGAAGTCATGCTCGGCTTGCTCTCCAGTGGCAATATAAATTTGCGGTACTAGTAGTTTTGTGCTCAGTTTTTTTGAAAGTTGAAGTTGCTTACCATTTTTGAATTGTGCCTTAGTGGTGCCTTCATCGTAAATCATTAGCATGTTTTCGCCTAAGAGTCCCACAGAATCATAATTGTAAGCTGGTGCTAATGAGCCTAGTTGATCATAGACGGACCAAGAACTATCAGCTTCCAGTAGCAACCATCGATCGTTTTCTAGTACGCTTGAAAAAACTGAGTCTTTCAGTTCAATAAACTTGTCATGTAAGAGTTGAATTCCTTTCTCACTTTCAACCCTGAAGCCATAGTCTCTATCGTAGATTTGATGCTCCTTTAATGGAATGATTTCTTTCAAATTTCTATCTAGAATGGCTTCTTTTTCATTTCTGACTACCCAATACTTTCCATTTTCTAAATCTTCAATTTCATCGAATTGTGCATTAAAACTAAATGAGCTGGCCAAGCTGAGCTGTTCTAATTGTATGGGTTGAATACCGTCTTCTTTTTCGAGTAGAAACCAAGTATCAAAAGGTTCAATGGCTATAAAATCGTTCCCTAAGTATTTAGAACCCATTATGGTTTCTATGCCATAGAACCCGTATCTCTTAGTTCGGATCATAGACTCATTGAAGACTTTAATCTCTTCAACAGGGATATCAATAAATACTTCCCCCGACTTATGTATGAGTCTTTCACCTTCTACATTTTTCAGAACGAGAAAACCATAGCCCTCGTCTCTAACCGAATCAATCTGACCTCGATAGATGACGTTTCCATCACGACTCTTAATCACTTGTTTTCCATCTTCAGTACCTAGTAGAATATCTTCAAATAGAGGTTCACATAAACAGTCTTGATTTAAGGATTCATAGGTGCTCGATAATTGGGTTTTACCCTCAGAATCCATCCAAGAAATGAGTCCGTTTTCTAGTTTAGGATACCAAGCTCCGCTCGCTTCATTGGACAGATATGCTTTGAGAGAGTCCGTGCTTAGATTGAATTGAAAGTCATCGAAGTAGTTTTCTACTCGGTATTTTTCTTTGTAGATATGGAACAACCTATTGTTAATCTGATTCAGCCTCTTTGTGTTAGGATAATTTTCGAGATACTCTCTATAAACCTCAATTGTATTCTCCTCTGTGTACATAGGGAATATGTCGAACTCAACTTGTTCTCGATAAGGAGATTGAGGAAAGTCTTCCAAGAAGGAGGTTAAACTTTCAAGAGAACCATTTGCAGTTCTCTCTACATAAATCAGTTTTTTATACCGTTTGTCAGCCTCATCCCAATCAATTGCTTTTGGGTATTTGGCTTTAAAAGTCTCATAGCTTTGCCAAGTGTTAATTTTGGCTGCATCTTCAAATGCCAGTCTATCTCTTCTTTTTATAGCATCTGGTATTTGGTTGGCATCATCATGGATATCCATAAAGCTATTGTAGGCCTCAATCGTATTAATATCCTTTATGAGCAGATACTTTAGGCTGTCGACAAGGTCTTTTTGATTTTGAAGACTCAGGGAGTCTATACCTAGCTCTGCAAATTCTTCTAGTTCTTTAGGATCGGAAACTTCAGAGAATTCTGAAATCGCTCTATTTACAAATAATAATGCAGTGTCTACGCTGTAATTGTAATAGGCGGTGTCTACGCTTAATATCGAGTAGAGGTAATATGCTCCTGGGTTAAGACTATCTTTTTCTAAACTCTTGTCTAATGCCTCAATCGTTTTTGGAATGTCGCCTCTTTCGTACATACGAAAGGCACGTTTGGGAATTTCTGTGAATACTGTAGTTAGCATTCCCAATAGGCTCAATATGTAGAGTAGTTTTACCCTCATTTACATTATTCTGGTTGGCAAAAATAATAAACGCTAGATCATTACTAAGCTTGTAAAGTAATAAGATGGATTTCGTGCTTAAGTCTAAGTTTTATTTATTTGGAATATGTCGATAAACGATAGAGTTAGGCAGATTGCTCATGCTTTTGGAGACTCTGAAAGCGGTTTTGCTAAAAGGATTGAACTGAGTAGTTCCGTTATGTTCAATATTGTGAACCCCAAGGGAAGACTGAGCTATCCTAGCGGCCCTGTTCTTGAGAAAATTCTTTCCTTAGAAAAGAATCAGCAAAGAATTTCTGCCGAATGGTTAATGCGAGGGGAGGGAGAAATGTTTGGTTCAGCTCATCAGGGTTTTCAAGACACTGATGCTGCACTGGGCTTTTTGAAGCAAACTATTGACGATCTGAGAAATAAGTGATTCATGTCATTGATACATTGGTCTTCTGCTGCTATTTTAGCGCCTCAAATGTAAGACTATGAGAAATGTACTCTTAATGTTATTAGCGCTGGTTATCTTTTCTTGTACACCAGAGCAGAGCGAAGATATTGTTGGTACTTATGGTGATGAGATCACTGAAAAAGGTGCTATTTCCGTTGAGGCAATGGTAGCTAGATTGGATCAGGCAGATACAGTAAATGTTAAAGTAAGAGGAGAGATTACTGCTACATGTGCTATGAAAGGTTGCTGGATGAATCTTGTAATGCCTGATGGCCAAGAAATGAGAGTTACTTTCAAAGATTACGGATTCTTTGTACCAAGTGAAGGTATGGAAGGTAATGAAGCACTAATTGAAGGTATGCTTACTAGAACTGTAACTGATGTAGAAACGCTAAGACATTATGCGGCCGATGCAGGTAAATCTGCTGAAGAGATAGATGCGATAACAGAAGCAAAAGAAGAACTGGCTTTCGAAGCTGTTGGAGTTATCATCTACAACACTCAGGAAGAAGAAACTGAATAAACTCAGATTTAAAGAATTGAGACTGAACCGCTTTCCTCTAAGAAAGCGGTTTTTTGTTTTTAGGGGGTAGGGGAGATTTCGCTTATCTGTATTTAAGACTGAATTAAATACGATGAAAGCATACCGAATTACCTCAGCCATTTTAATCACTCTACCTGTTCTCTGGGTTGGGCTTCGAGTGATTTCCAATTCTACTCAATTTGGTTTTGCTGACTTTGAACAGCACTACGAAATGGAGTATGATTTTACAGTAAGAAGTCAGGGTGACTACTGGTTAAAAACATATCTTCCTCAGAACTCTGAAAGACAAACCGTAGTATTTGATGAAAGGTTAAATCCTCAATCTGTTTCGAGCCTTTACGGAAATGAAGTAGCGATTTGGGAAGGATCTAATGCAGGCTTAAAAAAGATTGAATTCGGTTTTAAGTACACGGCAAGGCCTGTCTCTTACAATATTTCTGACAAGATTTTCTATACACCTGAGTTTGACAAGACCTACGCAAAATCCTTGATTGACACGGACTATATCCAGTCTAATCATCCTGAAATCCAACTACTGGCACAAGAGCTTAAGAGCGATGCGATCTACCTTACTGATGTAGTAAAAGCACTTTACCAATATGTCTATAATTTACCTGCTTCTGCTACAAACGAATTAACAGATGCGCTTACCACCTTAAGGAATCAAGAAGCATCTTGTAATGGAAAAAGTAGGCTACTAGTTGGGCTAGCGAGAGCGTTAGATATTCCTTCACGAATGGTGGGTGGCATCATTATGGAGAAGAGCCAAAAGAAGACATCTCACGCTTGGGTAGAGATTCTAGTAAATGATACTTGGGTGCCTTTTGATGCTTTAAATGGACATTATGCTTCATTACCTGCTAACTACTTACAGTTATATACCGGTGACCATTTTCTAATCACTAGAAGCACAGGCATCACCTTCGATTATCAGTATGAGATTGCCGAGAGAAGAGCCAATACCTTTGCCAAGTTTGCTCCAATCAACTTATGGACTCTCATTGAGGAGCAGAACATTCCAGTAAACATGCTCCGTGTATTATTGCTACTTCCTTTAGGGGCTTTGTTAATCGGAATCTTGAAGAATGTTATTGGCTTTAAGACCATTGGTGTCTTTCTACCGGTACTCATAAGTATCGCTTTGATTCAAACAGGAATAGTGAATGGCTTAGTACTATTTACGATTACCATCATAATCGTATCGATCTTAAATGTGCCATTAACTAGATGGGGGATACAACACACAGCCAAGCTTACGTTGATGATGACAGCCGTAGTTGCTGTCATTCTGACAACAGTATTGATACTATCTAAAACCAATCTTGTTGCGGCTTCAACTCCGCTTTTCTTTCCCTTCATTATTCTAACCTTGGTAGCGGAAAAACTAGCGCGAACTATAGATGAAGATGGATTTAAGACAGCGATAGATATGTACGCACAAACCATGATTGTTACACTCATCATTGGATTTGTGCTCAACTCGAAATTACTACAGGACTTCCTTATCACCTTCCCAGAGATCATCATCTCCATTGCCGGGCTCAACTTATTACTTGGTAAATGGATAGGACTCAGGATACTTGAATACAGAAGATTTATAAAAACACAGAACGCCTAGAGACATGCAAAAGCTTTTAAAAAATCTGCTTGGGTTGGATAAGTCTGTCCTAGGCATAAATGAGAGAAACATAGAAATTATCAATAGATACAACAAGAGGAGTGATTATCAGCTGGCTGATGACAAAGCTTTGGCAAAGGCCATCTTTGAGAAAAATCAGATCAGTTGCCCTAAAACCTACGGTGTTGTAAACTACCTAACTGAAGTTCTTGCGGTCTGGAAGCAGGTTTCTGTTAATGATCAATTAGTGATTAAGCCAGCTAAAGGTGCCGGTGGAAAAGGCATCATGATTTTAAATAAAAGAGAAGGGCAATGGTTTAGCGGATCTAAGCCCGTTACCGAAGAACAAATCACTTATCATATCGCTAACATCCTTTTCGGATTATACTCTTTTGGCGATAGTGATAAAGCTTTGTTTGAGGAGTTCGTAAATCCACACCCTTTCTTTGCTTCCATTTATGGTGACGGTGTACCAGATTTTAGAATTATACTCCTAAAAGCTAGACCCCTTCAGGCCATGTTAAGAATGCCTACCGAAAGATCAAATGGCAAGGCTAATCTTCACCAAGGTGGGTTGGGAATTGGGGTTGACATGGAAAGAGGTACACTCAAAATGGCCTATGATGGCAAGAGGTATCATAAGGTTCATCCTGATTCAGGAAATCCCATCAATGGTCTAGCCATTCCTTGCTGGAAAGAAATGCTGGCATTGAGTATTCAGACAGCAAAGGCATTTCCATTACAATATCTCGGAATAGATCTTGTAATCGACAGAGACAAAGGCCCAATGGTAATGGAAGTCAATGTAAGGCCAGGTCTGGGAATTCAGCTGGCCAACAGACAAGGCCTTAAAACAATAGTGAAACATAAAACTGAAACATATGACAATCAATAAATCCAAAGCTGTGTATTTGATATTGCTAATTGGCTGTATGAGCCTCGCACTAGCTGATATGAGATATAATGAGCGTAAGAAACTTGTTTACAACGTTCAGCCACCACATGAGCATGAGATGCTAATTGCTGAAGGGCACGAAATAATCAACCAAAACCATATTGAAGATGAAAAAATCGATTCTTTCTATTCTATGCTTATGCCTTGCGACTAGCATGATAAATGCCCAATGGCGATCTGATTTTAATCTGAAAATTAGAGGAGGATATGAGTACAACATTTATCGATCTGCTTCCAATTTTCAAGAAGACGATGAGATTTTATTGGGTGAAGATATTTGGGTAAGCGGTCTTTTCGAAGGTATTGGCTTATCTGGGTCTTCTTTAAAGACAAAGAATCAGGCTAGATGGAAATTGAATTATAGTCTCGACTACGCCAATTTTCATACAGAAGTAAATGCCAATCTATTCGATGGTAGGTTCTCGGCTTCGTACCGTACCAAATATGCCAAAGGTAAATACTGGGAATTCGATCCATCATTAACTAGAAGATCAAGACAAGGAACTGATGAATCCGATGCTGTTTTGCGAACGACTCTTTCCTACACTCGGTTGAATCTTCCCTTGCACTTAGATTTTTATTTAGGCGATAAGAAATGGTTAAAGACAGAGTCGGGTTATACCTTCAAGACTTATGATCGTGCCGAAAATGGTGAACAAGTATCTTATCATGCTGCATATACAGGAGTATCACTTAGTCAAAAATGGGAAGGCCGTTCTTCAGTGAATAAATTGAACCTATTTGGTCAAATAGAGCATAGGTATTACACTGATTTGAAGGAGGATGAAGACTCAGAGGAATTTGAAGGGGAAGAGTTTGACGAAGAAGCTGATGATTTTATTGATAGAGGAGATATCATCGGGTTAATTAGAGACAATCGTCAATGGACTTTTCTAAGAGCAAATGTTGAATGGAATTCAGACAATAAAAATAGTCCATTTGAGTATACTGTCGGGCTATATTCAACATTCCGTCTAGATTCAGAAAATAGATTTGGATACAGTGAATTGGGGCCTGGTATTAGAGCTCGATATAAAGTTGGAAGAGTAGCCATATCGGGATCCTCAAGTTATAGAATAAGGACGTTTTCGAACCTTAATGCGGCCGATGATAACGGAAAGCTTCAATACCAGTACCTACGATCGAGTCTTAGACTATCGTTTCCTGTTCAAAAGAACATAACATGGTTTGTTCAAGGAAATGCTGTTACCAGAGTATCTAACAGAAATGTGATTACTAGTAGAGCATTCAGAGGCTACAACTATGCTTTGGTCGAAGCTGGGGTATCGATAAAACTTTAAAAGTTGTTTTGGTTGAGTTGGGTCCGGGTTGTTTCAACACGGGCCCTTTTTCTGAAATGCAACCTTTCGTTCAATTTGTCCATCTATTGTAGAAATATGTGTAACGATTTATTCGAAACACAGTCTACAACTCAAAACCAAGGTCATGACAACTCAAAAAACATTAAAGACAACCATGCTTTCATTTTTTCTGATGGCATTTTTTGCACTATCGGTCTCTGCTCAACAAACAGTGCCTGCTTCAGAAATTATGGACGCCTTAAAGAAAGGAGAAGCTATATCATACAGTAATGTAACTGTAACAGGAATCCTCGACTTTACCTTTATGGAAGAAAAGGTAGGAGACTTGCCTAGGAGAAGAAGGTGGTGGAAAGATGGAGGAGATAACACGGTGAATGAAGACATTGAATCAAGTATATCTTTTACTAATGTGACTTTTCAAGACCATGTAATTGCCTACTACCATAACGATAGAACTGAGTACACTTTTACAGCAGATTTTGAGAAAGGCGTGAAATTCGAGAACTGTAATTTTAAAAGAGATGCCATGTTTAAGTACTCAGTATTTGAAAGAGGCGCAACATTTACTGGAAGCCAATTCAATGGAGATAATACTTTTAAGTATGCTGAATTTGAAGAAGAGGCAGATTTTTCAAATACTTTCTTCGATGATAATGCCATTTTCAAGTACACTAAGTTTAGGGATGGTGCCTCATTTAATGCAGCCAAATTTGATCGCTCATTAGATATGAAATACACCAATGTAAGAGGGGATTTCGATACCAAAAACATGGAGGTGAGATGGGATATGGATACTAAATATACTGAGATTAACGGCAGACGCTATCGAAGATACTGATCATTACAGAAACTAAATTACCTATAAATACATCCGATGAAGCCGCTTATTAAGTGGCTTTTTCTATAACCGATTAAATAAAAAATTTAACCATTCCTATATTCTTGGGTTAAAGCAATTGAGTTTCAAAAGCTTGGTTGTATGAGGATACGAGAAATCACAATAGCCTTTCTGCTTCTAATCAGTCCGTTGGTCAATAATGCGCTAGCACAAGTAAATGTCTACTCCGACAATGCTCTAGCCGAAAAGATTTATGTGCAAACTGATGGATTGGTATACACCACCGACCAAACCATATGGTTCAAAGGCATTGTGCTTCATGGCTCGGATTTAAAACCAAGTGAGTTGAGCGGGGTGCTTTATGTCGACTTTATTGACTCTGATGAGGTAGTCTTATCATCTAAGAAACTTAAGCTAGAAAAGGGAATCACGCATGGATCTATTGTATTGGACACATTAATGAATCCCGGCAAGTACTTACTTAGAGCCTATACCAATTGGAACTTAAATTTCGATGAGGAATTCATGTTCAAACAATATATTGACGTATTCCCTCCAGAGGTAAGCAGTTCTCAAAATTCTACAATCGGCAAACTTGAGCTTGAAGACAGAGATGGTCAAAGTCTAGTTAAAGGAGTGATACGGGCTGATCTTCTAGACTCTCTTCATAAGGGAAAAATGCAATTCCTTGTAGATGACTTTTCTAAAAAGGATTCTTTCCTACTTAGAGGAAATAAAGGTTCAGAATTTCAATTCGAATATCCTTTAGAAAGTAGCACCGAAATGTTGAGTATAAAAGCGGTTTCCAGCAATGGAATACAAATGATTCAAAATGTATTGATAGACACCACAAGCATTGACTTACGGTTTTTCCCTGAAGGAGGAGATTTGATCAATGAAATGATTACCAAGGTAGGTTTTAAAGCAGTTGATATTAGTGGAAAGGGTAAGCAGGTTCAAGGTAAAATCTTCAACAGTAATGGAGAGAGAATTAAAAACTTCAAAAGCAATGCGCTTGGCATGGGTTTTTTTGTTTTCGAACCTAAACTTAAAGAGGAGTATTATGCGCTAGTTGGAGACCAACGCTTTGATTTCCCCAAAGTACTGGAGACTGGTGCTCATCTTGCCGTAAAAAGATCTAAGGACAAGATAATCTTAGAAGTAAATTCAAATCTACCTCTTAACGACCTGCGAATTGATGTCAAAGCAAAGGGAGTCATCCAAAGAGAGATCAAAGCCATACCAAAGAATAACAGGCTAAGATTGGTGCTTAATTCAGAGGACTTTGTTGAAGGAATCTTAAGTTTTAGACTCAAAGAGGGAAATCTACCGCTGGCCTCAAGGTCTTACTTTAATCATAGGCAAGAAGCTTCATTAAAGCTAGATATTTCAACAGCTAAAGGAGCTTTTAAACAAAGAGAAAAGGGGACGATCGATTTGGAATTTAGAGAGTTAGATACAGCCAACACTCAAGTATCGGCATCTCTTTTAGTATTGAATAATGAGCAATTGGGTGAAATTCAACAAACCAGGAATAACATTTTCACCCACATGTTATTGACTTCTGAAATTAAGGGCACAGTAGAATCTCCGAACATTTACTTTGATGAAAAGAACAAGAAAGCCTGGAATGATCTTGAAGCCCTTATGCTGACTCAAGGGTGGAGTCGATATGCTTTTAAAGACACAATCGGTTTTAATGGTACCAATCTAAGGTTTCAACCAGAGCCAGGTTTGATGGTGCGCGGAAAGGTGAGTGGTGATAAAAAGGGTAAAAAGAAAAAGAACAATGTAGATCTAACCTTAGCCACTTTTGGTTCAGAGAGTTCATTTCTCACACAAACCTCAGACGATCAAGGCGATTTTGCTTTCCAAGTACCAGATGAGTATGGGCAAATGATCAATGTAATCATTCAATCTGTGGAAAAAGGAAAGCAAAAGACCTTCAATATTGAAATAGATAAACACGAAAAACCCGCTATTTCTTTTGATCAGCGAACAACACTCGTAAAACCTGATACATATATGGCAGACCTAGTTGAGAAACATCAAGAGCGTAAGCTCATAGAAGATGCATGGCGAGTAGAAACTGGGGTAAGAGACTTGGGTGAATTTATAGTAGAAGATTATGAATTGACACCGGAAAGAGAAGAGATGATGGAAAAATTTGGTGCACCCAGTGATGTGATTGAAGGAGACGAAATGAGAGAAAGAGCCGAGGGTAAATTACTTCCATATGGTCTCTTTGGCCTTCTACAGAGCGAATATTACGATTTAATAAGAGTCTATAGATATGGTGCAGATTACTTTGCCAATGTGGACAATGACTACACGTTATATATCGTAGATGGAAAGTTGGTGGAAATGAGTCAAATGGCATTTCTTCAACATATTCCTATCAGCGAAGTCAAGAGTTTTGAAATTATTAGAAACCCTAAAAACTTTGCTGAAATGTACCAGCAATTTGTAAAGTCAAGTGCCCCTTTACCAGGTTTTAGAAGTATTATATCTATATACACCTATTCAGGCAATGGCGTAATTGGTCAGCGTAAGGCACCAGGTATCTTTCAGGGTAATATTCCTACTTTCTCATATGAGCAGGAGTTTTATGCTCCTAAGTATGAAAACTTGTCTAGAAGAGATTGGCTTAAACCTGATTATAGAGCACTCATACACTGGGATTATGACGTTGAATTTGACGCCAATGGTAAGGCGGAAATTGAATTCTACAATGCTGATAATCTTGGAGAAATGTTAGTTGTTGTGGAAGTGGTTACGTCAGATGGTAAAGTGGCTTATAAGACTTCTACATTTAAAGTTGAAGAACAAACCGAACGTTGAATTCAATCAACCTTTAATCGAAAATTACGTTAGTGAACCTTATATCCCATCTATTTGGAATCAAAGGATTTTTCGATCTCTACTCCCAATAACACCTCATTTTTCCAATACTTGGTCTCCTTTTGATCATGTTGATTACATATAACATATGCTCTAGAACTGAAAGCGCTGCCAGTTAAATAATCCTTTCAACCATTCCTTTATTCTTAGGTATATAATAGTATAAACTAAAGTTGAAAGGTTATGAAGAAGACCCTAATTATAATTATCGTTCTCTTTTTAACTAACCCACTCACAACCCAAATTTTAGCGCAGCAACCCCAAATCTATTCAGACTATGCGCTGGCTGAAAAAATATATCTGCAAACTGATGGACTGGTCTATACATCTGATCAAAAAATATGGTTTAAAGGAGTAGTAGTGCATGGATCCGATTTAACGCCAACACAATTGAGCGGAGTGCTATATGTAGATCTTATAAATGCTTATGAAGAAATAGTAGAATCAAAAATACTAAAGCTAGAGGCAGGCATAGGAAATGGTTCCTTTAAACTTAATACTAAAATGGCTCCTGGTAAATATCAGATTAGAGCATATACCAATTGGAATCTAAACTTTGGAGACAATTTTACATTTAAGCAGTATGTAGATATTTATCCGCCATCTGATTCACTTTTAGAAGCTGATGTAATTAGTGATTTGCAAGTTCTAGAGGTTGATGGGATAAAGAAGGTTAGCGGAGAAATAAATGTTTCACGCTTGGATTCTCTTCATAGAGGGAAGGTTCAACTGTATGTAAATACTCCTACAAAGAAGGATTCTTTTCTAATAAAACGTAATCGTGATTCCGAGTTCCTTTTCGAGTATCCTTTAGAAGAAGATGCTGAGGTTATTTCATTCACAGCTATTTCAAATAATGGGCAGAGAACCATGGAGAATGTATTGCTGGATGATAAAAGAATGGATGTTCAGTTTTTTCCTGAAGGTGGCAGCCTTGTGCATGGCGTTGTTTCTAAAGTTGGATTCAAGGCTATTGATGCAGCTGGTTTAGGAAAGGAAGTAACTGGAAAAATTTACAATTCAGATAATGAGTTCATTACCGAATTCAGTTCTAATGATCTAGGTATGGGTTTGTTTCCTTTTGAGCCTTACTATAATCACACCTATTACGCATTGATTAATGGTCAGAAATTCAAGTTCCCTGCGGTGCAAAAGGAAGGAACCGTGATGGCCTTAAAGAAGTCAGGTGACAAGATTATTCTAGAAGCATTCACTTCATCAGACCACAACGATCTTCAGCTTGATGTAAAAGCAAAAGGAATTATTCAAAAACAGATGAAATTGAAGCCTGAAAATGGCCGTTTAAGAGTAGTCTTGAAATCTGAAGACTTTGTTGAAGGAATACTCAATTTTAGACTTATTGACGCGAAAACGCCCTTAGCTTCAAGATCTTATTTCAATCTAAAAAGTGGTAATAGATTTAATGCCCAACTATCTTCCATTCAGGCTTCTTATAAGCAACGAGAGAAGGGCGCTATTTCGATTGAGTTGCCTGATTATGATATGTATAATAATGGAGCAAATGCCTCATTGCTAATTCTAAATAAAGAGGAATTAGGAGAGATACAGGGAAGCAGAAGTAACATACTAACCCATTTGCTATTGACCTCAGAATTGAAGGGTACTATTGAAGACCCAATGCGTTATTTTGATGAGTCCAATAAAAATGCGTGGCAAGATATTGAAGCGCTTATGCTAACCCAGGGTTGGAGTAGATATAAATACAAGAAAACGCTAAATCTAGATCAAGCAAGCTTAAAATATCAGCCTGAACCCGGTTTAATGGTAAGAGGTAATCTTACGGGTGATAGAAAGGGTAAACGCGCAAAGGAAAACATAGGACTCACATTAGCAACGTTTGGTAGTGAAAGCGCCATACTAAATCAGACATCTAATAATGAAGGCGAGTTTGCCTTTCAAGTACCCGATGAGTATGGAGAACAGATGAAGGTCTTGATCCAAACTTCTAAGAAGGGAAAGCAAAGAACATTCAATATTCATTTAGATGAGCACGATAAGCCCGAAATTGACTTCAATCAAATGCAAAGCGTAGCAAGGCTAAATAGCGAAGTAGAAAAACTAGTTGATAAGCACCAAGAACGTAAACTTATCGAAGATGCTTGGAGAGTAGAAAGAGGTACTCGAGACTTAGGAGAAGTTGTAGTTGAAGACTATGAGTTGACTCCAAATCGCGAGAAAGTAATGGAGCGTTTTGGCATGCCTGAGACAGTTGTTGAAGGAGATGAGATTAGGTCGAGAATTGATGGTAAGAACTACGGTCTTTATGGGGTGCTTATGAGAGAATTTCCAGAAGAAGTTCGTATCGATAGAATTCCAATTTTCACCGAGAGTGGACAAGGTTGGAGTAAGCCAATCATTTCAGAAACAATAGCTAGAGCAACTGTTAATGGTGACGAAATAACTTTGGTAGTAGTTGATGGAATTCCTGTTCGATTTATCGAGTATAGGTTTTTAGAAAATATGCCTGTAGATGAGATTAAGAGTTTAGAGATCATCAGGCAGCCAGATAATTTTGAAGAGCTCTTTTTTGAATTAATAGGCAGAGCGAGTATTCCATTTGTGTTTATGAATTATAGTATCATCTCAATTCATACTTATGCAGGTAAAGGATTGGTCGGCCTCAAGTCTACGCCCGGAATGTTTACGGGTTCAATACCTGTATACTCTATTGAGGAGGAATTCTACGCTCCTAAATATGAAAATCTTACGAAGAGAGACTGGTTAAAACCTGATAGAAGAGCTTTGATTCACTGGGAGCCAAATGTCAATTTCCATAGCGATGGTAAGGCAGAGGTAGAGTTCTACAATACTGATAATTTGGGAGAAATGTTAGTAGTTCTTGAAGTGATCAGTGATGATGGAAGAATAGCTTATAAGACAACAACTTTTGAAGTGCAAGAACAGAAAGATCAATGATCATCTGCTGTTCTTGATAAACTGATTAGCCATCATGTTCATGCGCACTTTATAAGGAATAAGAGAGCTTACCAATTTTAAGGTTTTCGAGAGCTTGCCAGGTACAATTACACGCTTACCATTAAACATTTTGGTGAGCGTGTAAGAGGCCACTTCTTCTGGTAAGAGTGCGCTTTTTCTTGCCACAAAACCCAACTCCTGTGTTCTTAATTTTACATCTTCGTTGGTCAATACGCCTCCTGGGCAAAGCGCTGTAATATTCACCGGAGATTGCTCAAGTTCTTTATTGAGTGATCTTGAGAAAGAAAGCACGAATTTTTTACTAGCTGAATATATTCCTTTGTAAGGGATGTCATAGAATCCGGCCATGCTAGCAACATTCAGCACATGGGCTTCATTATGTTTTTCAAGTACGGGCAGAAAATGGTGTGTCAGGCTTACCAGTGAGACAATATTCAGTTGAAGCTGCCCATAATAAAAAGATGCAGGAAGACTTGTAAATGGACCTGAATTCCCGAGGCCCGCATTATTAATGAGCAAGCTTACTTGGTAGCTATTGTTATTTACCCAGTCTAGGATTTCCTGAGGGCCTTCCTTTGCCATTAAGTTTACACCTAACGAATCGAATTTTTGATCGGGGTATTCAGATACGAGTTCTTGTGTAGCTTGTTCAAGAATAGGTTCAGGAAGAGCTACTAAAAGAACATTATAACCTCTTTTAGCACACTCTTGTGCCATGGCTTTACCAATGCCATTGCTGGCACCTGTTACAAGCGCATATGTTCTAGTAGCATTACTCATTTTCTGAATTCAGCCAATCTAAAGTGTTTTGAATACCTTGTTTCAGAGGCGTAATTTTGTAACCCAATTCGCGTTCAGCTTTGGCACTAGATACCATCCATTTGTAAAGATACTTTCTTACCCAGCCTGGTGTAATCATGGGCTGCCTACCAAAGTTCTCAGCTAGGAATAACTGCAGCTTTCCAAACGTAAGCATTACACCCAATGGCATTTTGTAAAGCTTATATTGTTTACCGCCAATCTGAGCAATGGTTTCAAACAACTCATGATAAGTAGCGTCTTCTCCTCCTAACAAATAGCGTTCTCCGGCTCTACCTTTTTCCATAGCCAAAATATGCCCATTTATTACATCGTCTACATAAACGTAATTACCTGTGCTCATACCGTCACCCGGCATAAATTTCCATTTACCAGCAATGTATTGCTTCACCAATTTGGTAACAGAATTACTTACGTTCAAAGGACCAGGTCCATAGACCCGTGTTGGGTTTACAATTACCACATGCTGGCCATTAGCCACATACTCTTTAATCTTTAATTCCGACTCGTATTTGGTGCTCTCATAGTCAGTAAAAAAGTCTACTTGGCGCGGTGTGTCTTCATTTACAGGACCATCAATGGCGGGTCCTATTACACCTGCTGTAGAAGTCACTACAATTTTCTTAACACTCTTTTTCTTTGCTGCATTAAGAATATTAAGCGTGCCATCGATATTCACTTTTGCGAAAGTATCGTCTTTGGCCCAAACACTAGCAAAGGCAGCTAAGTGGTATACTTCATCGGTCTCATGCATGCCTACTTCTAGCGCACCGATATTGAAAAGATCTCCTTCTACAAAGGAGATGTTATCATGCTGTAGGTCTTTTGCCTTTCCTTTTGATCTGATTAGGGCAACCACTTGATTGCCTTGATCTGCAAGTTTCATGGCCAGTTTACGACCAATGAATCCGGTGCTTCCGGTTATGAATATTTTTTTGCTCATGATTGAACAGTCATTTCAGGATGATGCTTCAATGAGAAGAAGAAGTTAGATAATGCCAAGGTGATGTGAACAAAGAAAGCCACCCATATTGTTCCTGTGGTGAGCGTAATCAAGCATAGAATAACCCCCAAAGGAACGGCTCCAATTGTTTCTTCCAAATTCTTTGGTACGTGTACCAAGGCATAGAATGCTGCATTAAGAACTATGGCTGGCCATTCACCTAGTAAAGGTACAGTAGCAAATAAAAGCAAACCCCTAAACATTAATTCATAGCCGAAAAGGTAGGCCATCCATGAAAACGCATTGGTAGCAACCATCTTTTTGGTCCATACTTTTTCTCTTACGTTAGGATAGAACGCTAGATTTTTTTCCTTCTTGGAATTAAAGAAGTTCATAGGGATTATGATACAAGCCAGCCCTCCAATCCAAGCGAGGGAGGTTAGGTGATTCTTAAAGGCAAATCCATAAGCCTCAGGATTTTTATCAAGCACTAATGTCATAATCACAAAAGGAATAATCCCAATAGTCATAGCGCCTAAATGGCGAGTCATCCATAAGAACTTTGTATTTCCTTTTTCAGGTCCGTACTGGGCCGAATACTTTTCTTTCAATGAATCAGAAATCGACACGAAATGGTAAATACTAAAACCAATCGTTACGAGTGCCATGGCTAGGATGGGTTCAAGATAGTCTTGTTGCCAGCTGGGGATATTCATAATGTTAGTAGGCCGATAAAGCAGGGCAAAAATAAGAACATCTATTAGATATAAGTCCTCGGCCTTTTTAATTTCGGTTAAAACTAATTTACAATGAGACGCTTGACCCTTATCCTTTGTTCCATTTTATGTTTTAACCTGGCTTATGCACAGGATTTAACTGCAATTGAGCTTTTAAATAGATCTATTGCATTTCATGATCCTGATGGTATCTGGGAAGATTCAAGACTTGAATTTGTCATTGAAATGGAGTCTCCCGACATAGCTGCTAGAACGAGTAAAGTGACCATAGACAATGAAAAGGGAGAGTTCAGTTTGAGTATGATCTTGGCAGGAAGAGTTTATGATTACAAAGTAGACGGTCTAGACTCATGTGAGATAAAGTTAGATTTTCAGATTCCTACACAAGAAGAAATAGACTCACTACAACTTACTGCAGATCGCGGTAGAAGATGGCGAGACTATTATGGCTACCTCTATGGCTTGCCTATGAAGTTAAAAGATGATGGAACAATCATAGACGATCAAGTAACTTTAACTACATTTCAAGGACAGGAAGTATTAGCCTTGCGCGTGACTTATGATGAAAATGTGGGTAAAGATATTTGGTACTTCTATTTTCATAAGGAAACTTACGCAATGGTTGGCTATCGTTTTTACCACGATGAAAGTATCAATGATGGTGAGTACATTACCCTAACAGGAATTGAAGTAGATAAAGGGTTAAGAATTCCGAAAGACAGGGCATGGTATACCAATAAGGAAGATAGACTGTTAGGAACCGATTTAATGCGTGCTTTTAAAGTAAGTAGGTAATTACTTCTTCTTCTTTTTACGCTTCAATGAGTTGATAAATTGGCCCCAAGCAAATGGGTTTAGCAAAGGGTTTGCAATTGGTCCTGAACTCTGCTGGAGCTGAAGGAATTGCCTATCCATCATGTAGCGATAATTAGCACTTGGCGTTCCTTGCAAAGGTGTGGCTTGCATTAGTTCTCTTACTACATCAGGCTCAGAGTTTCTGAGTACCGTATTCTGGTCTTCCGTAAGATTCATCGCTAAAATTGCTTCTTTAAAGATCTCCTCGGTAGGGAAAGGGTTGATTTCAACATCTGCCAACTGGGTGACTTCCTCTTCTAGTGCAAATATTACAGTTACTCGATCTCCTTGGTCTGAAGGAATCACGTAGTCTATATTTTTGTAACCGATAACAGAAACTCTAATACTATCTCCTGCCAAGAAAGCTTTACTAAACCAGCCTTTGTAATCTGAATTGGTACCCCTACCTCTGTAAGGATCGTAAATGTTGGCGTAAGGAATAACTAATGTACTATCCTTATTCATAACCAGTCCTGATAGCTGTACAATGTTCAATTCCTCTTGATCCTGCACTTGTGCATGCAGTTGACCTGCCATTCCAAAAAAGAATAACCAAAGGGCTGGAACGAAAAGAAATTTTAGTCTAACAGTCTTCACAGAATCACCGGTCTTCTACTCTTACGGAAAGAAAATCAATAAGATATACTTTTCTGATTTCCGTTACGCACACAATAATAACACCGAAAACATGGAAAATGATAAAGTGATATACTTTATTCTAAATCTATTAACTATAATTAACCTATGCGTCTCAAGAATTTCAGCTTGACATTCGGTACTCAGGTCTTTAAAGCAGTTTCAGATGAATCGCGAGTGAGGATTTTGCATCTGCTCTTTCAAAACGAAGAATTAACAATTTCTGATCTTGAGCATATTCTTGAGTTTACACAGACGAAAACCTCAAGGCATATCACTTATCTCAAGAATTCAGGAATTGTAAGTGCGCGTAAGGTTGATCAATGGGTGTTCTATTCTATCAGGGAAGAAGTTGAGGAAATTATAAACCAAGTCTTTGAGTTTTTGATTAAGGATAATGTATTACAACACGATCAAGAAGTCTTTAAAATTCTGGAATCAAACAGAGAACTAGCTAAAAGCAGACTTCAGAATCGAAACTTATATCGATAGACTTGAGCCACTACAAACATATTTTCTTCGATCTAGATCATACCCTTTGGGATTATGATGCCAATGCCACCGATTCTCTTCA
Source organism: Roseivirga sp. UBA6052 (assembly GCA_002427755.1). Classification (GTDB taxonomy): domain Bacteria; phylum Bacteroidota; class Bacteroidia; order Cytophagales; family Cyclobacteriaceae; genus Roseivirga. Next base: position 200,469 of record DIYO01000009.1, on the reverse strand, counting down.
TGAACTTTACGACAGATACGATTTCTATGACCTAGGAGTATTTGGCAAGGCTGATTTAGTTAAAACCTTCTTTGAAGTCAATTATGAACTCTGGGACTTATACAATGAGCACAAAATCCACAGAGCAGATATTCGTAAAAGAAGGTTTCCCACGATTTTCGAAAGGTTAGGAGCCATGCTGGAAGATATGCCAAGCGATATTGAGCCAGAGTACGTGGCATTATGTCCTACTAAAAAGAAGACCTATAAACATGCACATGACATCTTGGAATACCTATCAGTTAAGTACCAACTCCATGTAATTACAAATGGCTTTGATGATATACAAGAGACCAAGCTGAGGAGCTCAGGAATTCGAGATTATTTCGATGTAATTGTAACATCAGAGACGGCCAACAATAGAAAACCTAGTAAAGAGATTTTCGAACTTGCTCTTAATCTTTCTAATGCTGATTTGGAGGAAAGTATCATGATCGGTGATAATCTCGGATCAGACATAGAAGGAGCTCTAAATGTGGGTATGGATCATGTTTGGTTTAATCCTAATGGATATAAAACAGACAAGCCAATTCAGCATGAAATAGAGAACTTATTGCAGCTAAAAACCATTCTATAATTAGGCTGTTTTGCAAGCCTGAGTGAAAGCGTATATTTGCGCAAATCTTTCAACATTATAAAAAGTAAACTATGGCAACTGGATTTTTCAATGTGCCTACTGCGGTAAACGAACCGATTCTGAATTATGCTCCCGGCTCACCGGAAAGAGCTAATCTAGAGGCGGCTTTGGCAGAGGCAAGAAGCAAGCAAATTGATGTACCCATGTACATTGGTGGCGAAGAGGTAACAACGGACGATAAAAGACCAATGTCTCCTCCGCATGATCACCAGCATATTCTAGGACATTTCAATCAAGGGAATGCTTCTCATGTTGAAAAGGCAATTGATGCGGCTTTAGCAGCAAAGGCAGATTGGGAAGCCATGTCTTGGGAACATAGACTGTCTATTTTCTTAAAGGCAGCTGAGTTGATTGCGGGTCCTTACAGAGCAAAGTTGAATGCAGCTACCATGCTAGCGCAATCAAAAAATGCTTTTCAGGCAGAGATTGATTCTGCATGTGAAATCATCGATTTCTTGAGATTCAATGTAGAGTACGCTACCCAGATTTATAAGCAACAACCAGAGTCTTCTAAAGGCATTTGGAATAGATTAGAGCAAAGACCATTGGAGGGATTCGTTTTTGCTTTAACTCCGTTCAACTTTACCGCCATTGCGGGTAATTTGCCTACATCTGCTGCTATGATGGGAAACACAGTAGTGTGGAAGCCATCTAACACGCAGATTTATTCGGCTAATGTTTTAATGGAGATATTCAGAGAGGCTGGTCTGCCGGACGGTGTTATCAATTTGGTATATGTAAGTGGACCTACTGCAGGTGATGTGATTTTCTCACATCCTGACTTTGCAGGTATCCATTTTACAGGATCAACAGGTGTGTTCCAACATATCTGGAAGACTATCGGAGAGAACATATTCAAATACAAAACTTACCCAAGAATCGTAGGGGAAACTGGAGGTAAGGACTTTATCATGGTACATGAGTCTTCTAATGCAAAAGAAGTGGCTACGGCAATTTCAAGAGGTGCATTCGAATATCAAGGCCAGAAATGTTCTGCTGCATCTAGAGCTTATATTCCTTCTAATCTTTGGGAAGAAGTGAAAGGCTATGTTCAAACAGATTTGAAGAGCTTTAAGATGGGAGGAACTGAAGACTTCAGCAATTTCATCAATGCAGTAATCGATGAGAAGTCTTTTGATAAGATTGCCGAGTACATCGACAATGCGAAAGCAAGTGATGAGGTGGAAGTGGTTGCTGGTGGTAACTACGATAAATCTAAAGGATACTTTGTGGAGCCAACCGTATTGGTAACAAGCAACCCTAAGTACACAACCATGTGCGAAGAGATTTTTGGGCCTGTTCTAACCATCTTCGTTTATGAGCCGAGTGACTTTGAAGCCACCTTAGATCTTTTAGATAGCACATCCATCTACGCTTTAACAGGTGCAATTTTTGCAAAAGATAGATATGCCTTAGAACATATGACAAAGAGATTACAGCATTCTGCTGGTAATTTCTATATCAATGATAAACCAACAGGAGCTGTTGTAGGTCAGCAGCCATTTGGTGGATCTAGAGGTTCGGGTACAAATGACAAGGCAGGTTCAATGATCAACCTATTGCGTTGGGTTTCTCCTAGAACCATTAAGGAGACATTCGTTCCGCCAACAGATTATAGATATCCTTTCTTAGGAGAATAGGTTATAAAACGTCACTACGATTCTCAGCTTGCTGAGAGAGGCAGTCCCCTAATCAATGGGGAGATTGCTTTGTCGCCCGATTGCTATTGGAACTCCTCGCAATGACGTTCTTAAGAAGATGAGAATCCGGTATTCATTTGAGTGCCGGATTTTTTATTTATTCAACTCCTCCCCTTTAAAGGGGAGGTGCCTGAAAGGCGGAGGGGTATTTGTTTGAGATTCCCGCCTGCGCGGGAATGACGTTAAATTAGTTTGTCTTGGTGAAAAACTTCCCTCTATTTTAAGGAGGGGCAGGGGGTGGTAACTAGATTTCATATCTTTCACCATGCAAAACGAGATAGCTACCGTTGAGAAGTTTCTCTCTGAGAAGGTTCCAAATGTTATTCAAACATTAAAAGAAGATCAGAAACCACTATGGGGTTTAATGACACCTCAGCATATGGTGGAGCATCTTATCGTAATCTATAAGTTGTCTATTGGTAGAATTAAACTACCGGTGGCTTCAAAAGAGGAAGATCTCCCCAGACTAAAGGCCTATTTGATGAAGGATTCGCCCATGAGAAGGTCTGTACAAGCACCGAATGGCAATAACAACTTGCAGCCACTGCGTTCAGCAAATCTTCAGGAAGCGAAAGAAAAATTTCTTAATGAGACGGCACATTTTGTGTCCTTTATGAAAGAGCAACCTGACTTTATTGCAAATCATCCGTTTGGAGGACCCATGACTTCTGAAGAATGGGCTCAGTTTCATAGAAAGCATATCAAGCACCATTTTATACAATTCGGATTAATTCCCGATTATGAGCAATAAGCACTTCTCTGGGCTAATCAATATGTTCCACTCAGCACCCATTCAAGATCTGTTGACCGGTGCTGAAATAAACCTCCAAGAAGGTAGAGCAGAATACATTCTCAAGATTAAACGCGATTATTTTCATGCAGCTGATGCCATGCATGGAGCCATATATTTTAAACTATTGGATGACTCCGCTTACTTTGCCGCAGCTACCTTAGAGCATCAATTCTTTTTACTTACCAAGTCTTATCAGATCAATTTCAGAAGACCCGTTCAAGAGGATATACTTACGGCCAAAGGTGAGGTTATAACATTCTCTGATGCCGAGGTTGTGGCTAAGTCGGCTATTTTTAATCAACAAGGCAAACTCGTGGCCGATGGGCAAGGCGTGTTCGTAAGAAGTAAGAAATTATTAGTAGATCAGCCAGGTTATCTCTTATAGGGTAATCAAGAGCGCATATTTGCTCCGTTTTTAGTTTCCAGTTACACCTCATCAGGAGTGTATTCATTTTGGTATTATTCTCTATTTTTTTTGAATTTTTTCCTAGGTAACTTCTGGCTCAAATATGAACTCATGAAAAGAACTTTATTAATCTTACTATGCTTCTTATCGGTCGGTCTTTATGGACAAGAAGCATTTTTTGCCTCTTCACCAAGTCTAACCCCTGATGGTAGCAAAATCGTTTTTACTTATGATTCCGACTTGTGGATTGTAAATAGTGGTGGAGGTGAAGCCAAGAGACTTACTGCCATGGATGGAAATGAGTCTTTCCCTCGTGTAAGCCCTGATGGCAAATGGGTCGCTTTCACGGCAGAGACTATGGGTAATGCAGATATTTATCTCATGCCTATTGATGGAGGAGAAATCAAGCGATTGACCTATCACTCGTCAGCAGATAGAACTGAGGCTTGGTCTTGGAATAGTAAGACCATCTATTTTCGCTCAAGCAGAGAGAATCGCCTAACCGCTTTTCATGTAGATATTAATGGAGGAACACCAAAGCGTTTGGTGAACCACCACTTTAACTGGCCCCATAATTTGGCCATTCATCCAGATGGTAGAGTGTTTTTTAATGAAAGCTGGGAAAGTAGTAATCAAGTAACACGTAAGAGATACAAGGGCGCCTTCAATCCTAACATAAAGACTTTCGATCCTAAGAAGGGTGAATATCAAGAGCTCACTTCATACGATGGAAAGGACATGTGGACCACGATTGACAAGAATGGAAATATCTATTTTGTGTCTGATAGAGATAATGGCCAGTATAATCTTTATGCTTTAGGAGATACCCCTTTAAAGCTGACTAGTTTCGAAACTAGTATTAAAGATCCTCAAGTAAGTGCTGATGGTAGTTTAATCGCTTTTGAGAAAGACTATCAAATCTATACTTACAACCCTTCAAGTAAGAAATCTTCTAAGGTGCCAATCACCGTTTTAAATCATTCCTCCTTAGCAGCAAATAAAGAGTACAATACAAAAGGCAATGTATCTAACTACGATATTTCTCCTGATAAAAAGAAGATGGCTTTTGTATCAAGAGGCGTACTTTTCGTATCAGATATCTCCGGAAAATTCATCAAGCAATTGAGCACTAATACTTCGGAACGTGTAGTAGAAGTAAAGTGGCTCAAGGATAACGAAACCTTACTTTTCACTCAAACGCTAAATGGCTACACAAACCTTTATAAAACCAATGCAAAGACTAATTCCGGCTTAGAGCAACTTACAGAAGAGGTGATGTCGTGTCGTAATCTCGAATTGAATCCTGATATGACCACTGCGGTGTATTTAAGTGGTAGAAATGAGGTTCGTTTAATGGATTTAGAAACCTTTGCCTCAGAAACTGTGGCCAATGAAGAGTTGTGGGGGCTTTATAATCCTTTACCTCGTTTTTCTCCTGACGGAAAGCATTTAGCGTTTACTGCTATTAACGATTTTGAGCGAGACATTTACATCTATAGTCTAGAGTCCAAAAGTTTGAGAAACTTAACCCAAACGGGTGTTGCTGAGACTAGCCCATTTTGGGGTCCTGAGGGTAAGTATATCTATTTCGAAACCAACAGAACAACACCTAGCTATCCTTTCGGTTTAAGGGATGCTGATATCTACCGAATTCCATTACAAAAACAAGAAGATCAGTTCAAGTCTGATGAATTGGAGAAGGTCTTCGAATCAAAAGACGAGAAAGAGAAAGAGGATAAAGAAGAGTCTATGTCAGTGACTATAGATGATGATTTGGACCCAATTGAAATGATGGAAAGGGTAGGCGCGAGCTTTGGAACACAGAGCGCACCATTTGTGATTAAGAAAGGGAAGGACACCCATATTCTTTACTACTCAAATCACGATGAGAGCCAAAGAGCGCTTTGGATCACAACAATTTCTCCATTCGAAAGACCTAAGACTGTAAAAGTAGATGGGACCAGAAATTCAGGTGGCTTAATTCAGGTTGGTGGTGATGTTTACCTTAATTCTAGAGGAAGCATCAATAAACTGAACCTGGCAAGCAAAAAGCTCAAGGCTATTGATACAGATTTGAAATTCAGAAAATCACTGCGCAAGGAATTTGATCAAATGTTCTTAGAAATGTGGGCAGGGGTAGAGGAGAATTTCTACAATGAGACCTTTCATAGTATGGATTGGGTAGCTTTAAGAAATCAATATGCGGTTTACTTGCCTCATGTTAAATCAAGAGCTGAGTTGCGTGTTTTACTCAATGATTTATTAGGCGAGCTTAATTCATCGCACATGGGTTTCCGCTCAGGTGGACCGGAAGAAAGAATTGAGTACAGAGTGAGTACTTCTAGTCTTGGTTTGAGATTTTACAAAGACAATCCTTATGAAGTAGAGCACATAATTACAGATGGGCCTTTTGATTATTCGGGCAAAGCCTTGGTACCTGGAGATGAATTAATCGCCATAAACGGTGTGGAAGTAGATAAGAAAATGAATAGAGAGTTCTATTTAACGAATACCTCCATAGACGAAGAAATGGAGCTCCAATTCAAAAGTGGTAAAGAGATAAAGACATTCAAGATTCACCCTCAAAGTTCGGGTAGAACGAGTACAAATCTTTATGATGAGTGGGTAGATCTAAATCAGTCGATTGTTGACAAAGAGACCAACAAGAGAGTGGCTTATGTTCACATGAAGAACATGGGAGGTGGTGAACTACAAAATTTCTTGGTAGAAATGACATCCGAAGGCTATAACCGAGACGGTTTAATTCTGGATTTACGATACAATACAGGAGGTAATGTTCATGATGAGGTATTAAAGTTCTTATCTCAAAAACCGTATCTCCAATGGAAGTACCGAGAAGGTAAGTTTACAACCCAAGGAAATTTTGGGGCAGGTGCAAAACCCACAGTTCTTTTGATTAATGAACAGAGTTTAAGCGATGCCGAAATGACTTCTGCCGGTTTTAAAGCCTTAGGATTAGGTAAGATCATTGGAACAGAAACTTACCGATGGATCATTTTCACCAGTGGTGCCGGGTTGGTAGATGGTTCCTTCTATCGCTTGCCGTCTTGGGGAACTTATACACTCGATGGTGACAATCTTGAGAAAACCGGTGTGGCGCCTGATATTGAGGTTAAGACAACATTTAAAGACAGGATTGATGGCAATGATCCACAACTAGCTAGAGCCATAAAAGAAGTGATGGATCAATTGAAAAATTAAATTATCAGAGCGGTTTTAGAGACTTGATTGTGAGAAGTTTACTGAATTTTAGGTTGGTCAATTAGCGATGATATACATTATCGACCGTTCAACTGGATGATGTAACTTTTTTCGATTTGAAGAGTCTAGAGAATACAAACCATAAAACAAATCAAAGGTCACTATGAAGAAGTTAATCATCGCGCTAATGATTTTTGGAACTGCAGCAGCGGTTCAAGCGCAATCAAAGGTAAAAGAGAGAGATCTCATCGGAGAATGGGAATTAGTCATTGATTTAGATGAGGTAAGAGACGAAATAGAAGAAGAGATTGAAGAAGAAAACAGGTGGGTCGCCAGTTTTGCTAGAAGCATCTCAAACTTCGCACTAGACGTTGTTGAAAGTATTGATATCACTATGGATTTTAGAGATAATGGTGAGGTTAAAATCATTGTAGAAGTAATGGGTGAGAGAGAAGTTGAATACAGCGAATGGTTTATCAATAACGATGGCGAGCTGATTATTGAAGATGATGACGACAATAGATGGAGAAGAAACAAAAGCTCTAGAATTGATATTGACGATGCTGATGTCTGGATGATGGAAGACGGAAAACTTCAGGCTTATGAAAAGAGCAGAAGAGGTAGACTAGAGAAGAAGAAAGAAGTCTATATGAAGAAAATTTAAGAGCATCTTGTCCCGCTAGCTATCGGGATAGTATGATGAACGAATAAAAAAAGCCCCAATCACATTTGTGATTGGGGCTTTTTTTAGTTGCTCAGATACTTTAATTTCTCATAGGTCTCATGATCCATCTGGGAGATTTTCTCAAGGTTGTGGTTCTTAAAGAAGTGCTCTCTAATTTCTAATAATTCATCGTAAGGTCCTCTGCTAGCCATCAGTTTGACCATAATTGGAGTACATTCTAGCATAATAAAGAGTGCAATAATGAATAGATTAGCCCAATAGATACCCTCATTCTCGTGACCTAAAACTCTTAGCGCTTCTAGCTGAGCAGCCATGCCATCCCAAGGATTTCGTTTTATGGTTGTGAGCTCATTGGTCTTGGCATTAACTAGTGAATCCAATACCATTTCCTTTTGAGCAATCAGTGGAACATTAGCAGCTTGGGTGGCATCCAATTCTTGTTGAGCCACATCGGCATCGGCTTTCTTTAATTGATAGATAGGTCCAGCATTGCGTTGCATAGAACCACCGGTACCATCAGCTTCTTGTCGAGCCAATTCTGCCAATTGATTTCGTTTTTCTGCTTTATCTGAAATTTCAGTCTTGAGTTGGTCGATTTGACTTTGGAGCAAGACAGATTGTTTGGTGTACCTTTCTTCTATTTGAGCGATCTCTTTTTGGTAAATTTCTTCTTCCAATATCACTAGCTTTCTATCGATCTCTTTGGAGAAGATTCTTAATTCAAGGGGTTTAGAGATAACAATGGCGAGCATTACCGCTAGCAGAATTCGAGGTGATGCCATTAATAGTTCATACCCAAACCCATTCTTCTTTTTTCTCATGGTTGAGACAATGAAGCGGTCTAGGTTAAAGATAATGGTACCCCATAAAAGACCGAATGCGGCAGCCCAATATGGGTTTTCGAATACGGTGTAAAAAGCATAGCCACCTGAGAGTGCAGCTAACAGACCCGTAAAGAATACTGCAGCACCTATGCCTGTATATTTCGAAGCATCAGTGGGGCAACGTTTTAAAAGAGAGATATTGGCTCCTGAGCAGAACCAAAAGAATTCTTTGAGGTTTTTCATGGTTTGAGTTTTGTGGTGACCTATGGGCTTTGCTGACCCTTATTTCTCACAAACGTCTCAAAGTCAGATATGTTGTATAATTTAGTACCTTTTTATACAAGGTAGTGTTTCTACTGCTTATACTTGCCTAAGAGCAGCTTCATCATTTCTTGTGCTCCAACCTCTCCTTTTGTCAAAATGAGTTCACGAGGTGTGGCATCACCAATCTCATAAGTAATGCCTTCAGCATTGAATTCGGAGAAAAACCAGTTTTTAGAGACCGGAGAATTCACAGGGAACGGGTCTATGATGCCTTGGTCTTCCGGTAAGCGGGCAAAGATGTTTTCAATCCATTCTCTAGAGAAGCCTTGAATACTTGATTTCACCGTATCGTCATAGATGTAATAAATGTCTTCCCAAGTAGAATGGAAATCCATACCTAGCATTACCTCTTCTCCAGTTTCATTTACTTTGGTTATGATGTCTTCACATACTTGCCTCACCTCTGGTTGGCGATAATAGGCCCAATCTCTGTTCAGATCAATGCCTCCTTCATTATGTCTCCAATGGCCTAAATCCACACCATCAGGGTTCATCATTGGATAGACCAGCACACGATATTCATCTAAAAATGCTTCAGCCAAATCTGAACCACTAAGAATTTCTACTATAAAGGCCATCATGGCCAGATTGCCTGTTACCTCTGGAGGGTGTTGTCTGCTTAATACTACAAAGAAGTCTTTATCAGCTTTTTCACCTTTAGTAATGTCCATGTGAAGCAAATCTCTACCAAGTCTAGATTTGCCAATTACCGAATTGGTTAAATACTCAGAATTAAGTGATTCAGTCCACGCCTTCATGTCATTAGAATCAATGATCTCTTGAGCGGAAATGTAAAGGGCTTCTGTAGACAAATCGATATTCATGGTAAAGGTGAGCGAGTCTTCTCCTACTTCGAAATAGGTAGAGTCCATAAAGACCCAGTTTTTTCTATCGGAGCTAAGTTTAGGCCAATAGCGATGCTTACCCTCGCCATAGTTTAATGTCACTTTAACCGCTTTTTCCTCTTCAGCAGACATTCTAAAAGCAAACCATGGGCTCATATTGATTGGACTATTCTCAGGGTTAATCAGTACCTCATAATGATCTTTAGCAATTCTCTTAAAGTCATTCATCCGGGCCGCATCAAAGAGATTGTCTGCTTGAACACCATCTTCAACAATCTTGTATGTCTTTTTTACCTGAGGATTAATAGGATGATCATTTGTATCAACCTTGCTGGTATATTCAAACTCTGTTAGCTCATGTGGCTTTTCGCAGCTAAGAACAAAAAATGCTGCTAGTGTCAGTATTAAAAAATTTCTCATGTCTATAATCCGTATTGATCAATCAAATAGATGAGAGAAGCCATTGCAGCAGCTCCTAATTCTAATTCTCTCTGATTAACCGCTTCAAAATTGTCAATAGCCGTATGATGATACATAAAGTACCTTTGGCTATCAGGAATATAACCAATAGTAGGCACATCTTGTGTTCTTAAAGGGCTGATGTCAGCACCTCCACCACCTCTTTTGAACTGGTAAATGCCATAAGGTTGGAATAAGGGTGCCCATGAGAGCATTTTTTCTTGCTCTGATTTAGTGCCCGAAATACCAAAGCCAATAGGGAGAAAACCTCCTCTATCAGACTCCATCGCTGCAATATGGTTTTCGTTGTTCTGGGCGGCTAATTCAGCATATTTTCTCCCTCCCATTAAGCCATTTTCTTCGTTCATGAACATTACTGCCCTAATGGTTCTCTTCGGTTTGTAGTCTAAGGCTTTCATTAACCTTAAAACCTCAATAGACTGAACGCATCCCGCACCATCATCATGAGCGCCTTCAGATAGATCCCAAGAGTCTAAATGACCTCCAACAGCGATTATTTCTTCTGGAAATTCAGAACCTCTAATTTCTCCAACCACATTATAGCTTAATACATCGGGAAGCATTTTGGCTGAAGTCTCGAAATAGAATTGCAAATCCTTATCATCTGCCAATAAGGCGCTTAACATATCTGCATTGTTGGTGCTTATGGCTACGGCAGGAATCTTAGGAACATTTAAGGCGTAACGTGTACTGCCCGTATGTGGAATATCATCTTTAAATGAACTCAGTGATCTAACAATGGCTCCAATAGCACCATACTTTGCTGCCTCACTTGGTCCTGCGCCTCGTTGACCTGATGCCCCGCCATAGGCGCTAAAAGTATCCATGAGCTTAGGGTCCATGGCACGATTAAAGAAAACAATTTTACCTTCAACGTTTTCTCTTCCCAGAGCGGCTAATTCCTGAAAGTCTTTAACTTCTATTACCTGGCCAATAGTACCTTTAGGTCCTGTTCCCACTGCGTTACCTAGAGAAACGACTTTAACTTCTTTTGAACCTAGCTTTTTAGAGTTTAAAATTCTCCCAACTTCTCGATCTCCTCTTACCCAATGTGGAACCATTACCGGTTGTAGATAGACCGTATCAAAGCCATATGCCATCATTTGCTGCCTGCTCCACTCCACAGCTGCCGCAGCTTGAGGAGAACCACTGAGTCTACCGCCAATTTCTTTGGTTAGGTACCTGAGCATTTCATAACTCTCACCTCGCTCAAGGGCTTCATCAAAGATCTTACGGATTTGTGCAGCATCTTGTGCCTGACTAAAAGCACTTAATGAAAATAAACAGAGAGCTAGGGATAGGAAGAATTTCATCATGATGTTTTGTTGACTAATCGATCAACTCAGCATCATTTAGAATATACATTAGTCGTAATGGATCGTCAGCATTGATGCTAAGTGTACCACGAACTTTAATCTTTTTTTCCGTAAATGAAATTTCTTTTTTGCTGAATACCTCCATTACGGTCTCTGGACCTGCACCTCCGCAGAAAAAGCAATTAGCAAAAGGCAATGCAGAAAGTACAAAGTAATTTTCTCCTCTCAACTCATCTAATGGAATCATCCAGCCTTCCATAGTGATCGGCTTTCCATCTATTGCCTTGACTTCTTCGCTAAAGGTTGGATAGTCAATTTCAAAATTGAGCGTCTCATCAAATCGCTTTTCGATCTTAACCTTAGACAATAATTTCCAAGAGTTAAAACCTTGATTTGGCGTTAACAGTACAAGACTTAGCCCTATGATGAATGCCCTTATCATTTAATAATGTCTAGAATGCGATCAAATCTAATGTTTTCAAAGAACCCAGAATTCGGATTGGTGCGATCCATTGAGAAGAAAATGAATAGCGGTTTTCCAACAATATGATCTTCAGGAACAAAACCCCAAGATCTAGAATCTAGCGAGTTATGACGGTTGTCACCAATCATAAAGTAGTAACCCTGCTTAAAGGTATAATTATCAATTTTCTCACCTTCAATGAATATCTCATCTCCCTTGATTTCAACATCATCATTGTCTTCGTAATGCTGAATAGCTTCTCCGTATAGAGCTACATTCTCAGGCGTAAGATTAATCGTTTGGCCTTCCTTAGGCATGGTTAGCGGTCCGAAGAAATCTCTACTCCAATCAAATAAAGGAGAATTAGGGAAGGTACCTGCTTCACCTTTTGGATAGACAACTTCCTCTATACTTAAGATGAAGTTATAGCCAGCCATTTTCTCGGCCTTAGCCTGAGTGGTATGGATATAGAAACCGTTTTTTCCTTTATAGGTGTAATAGGGATAGGCTACAGTAGAGTATGTATCCGCTGGGTTCTCATCTGTGTAATCAGTAATGCCCAGACGTGTCATGAAACTAGCGTTAATGGGTCGGTCTGTCTCTACAAAGAAACTAGTTAAGCTATTCGGAGGATTCTCCACCAAGGCATCATTGACATAAATCTGTTTGTTTCTTACTTCAAAAACATCTCCAGGAGCGGCCATACAACGCTTTACATAGAATGTCTTTAGATCTAAAGGGTAGCCCAATTGATAATCCGGTGGATAATTGAATACTACAGGATCCCCAACTCTAGGACTTCTTAAACCCGGCAGTCTAAAAACGGGTGCCTGAATAATATCTGTGTAAGAGGGTATTTCCTTGCCTCCAACTTTTATACCCCAGAAATTCTGATGCGCCAAAGGGAAGTTGATCAGAGTCTTTGGGGTGCGAGCGCCATAGTGAAATTTACTTACGAATAAGTGGTCTCCAATCAGCATCGAATTCTCCATAGATCCTGTTGGAATGGCATAAGCTTCAACAAAGAACATTCGAATCAATGTTACTGCCATTAAAGCAAATAGTATATCGTTGGCGAGCTCTCTAAAGAAGCCTCTTTTTACCGGTTCAGGCTGGTCGGCTTTCTTTTTTCGCTTTAGAAAATCTAGCATGTTCTACCTTTAGTATGGGCTAAGTCGTAAAACTATTAAAAATAGCTTTATAGCCGCTTTTATTTTTCACAGATGCATAATTAACGCAATTAAAATCAATGGGGTTTTTGAATACTTGATAAGAGGTTTTTAGAATTGCGTATCCTTCTCTTACTTCGTGCGTAATCCTATTGCAATGATTAGTGTTGATAATCTCAGCTTTGGCTATTCTGATCACAAGATTCTTTCCATACCACATTTGGAAGTACAAGAAGGCCAGCATTTAATGGTTTTAGGCTCCTCAGGTAGCGGTAAAACCACATTACTACATATCCTTGGTGGTCTATTGGCACCAACGGAAGGGAAAATAACAATAGGTAAAACAGATCTTTATGCTTTAAGCAATCAGCAGATTGATAAGTACCGAGGCCAAAATATTGGCTTGATCTTTCAAAAGCCACATTTGATATCAGCCCTTTCTGTAGAAGATAATTTAGTGCTCGCTCAGTATTTGTCTGGAGCTGCTCAAGACAAAGGAAGAGCAATTGAGGTTTTGGAAGAACTTAACCTTGGCCATAAAGCTAAATCTAAGGTGAAAGCCCTGAGCCAAGGTGAGCAGCAAAGAGTGACTATTGCCAGAGCACTTCTGAATCGACCTAGGATTATTTTAGCTGATGAGCCCACTGCAAGTCTTGATGATGCCAATGCGCATAAAGTAATACAGTTGCTCAAATCTCAGGCAGAAAAGTATAAGGCTTCTTTGATGATTGCCACTCATGATCAGCGCGTAAAAGATGAATTTGATCTTCACTTAAACTTGACAGCCGCATGAATTTATTCAAGTTAAGTTGGAATTACCTTAAGGATAAACCGCTAAATACCATGCTCAATATTCTATTGATGAGCTTAGGTATTGCCATCATTTTGGTGCTGATTTTATTAAGCACACAGCTTGAAGAAAACTTAGGGAAAAATAAAAGAGGAATTGATTTAGTAGTGGGAGCCAAGGGTAGCCCACTTCAATTAATTCTAGCCAATGTCTATCATATTGACTTCCCAACAGGGAATATAAAATTAGATGAAGCCAAAGGCTTAATGCGAAATCGTTTGGTAAAATCTGCTATTCCTCTGGCGTTAGGAGATAGTTACCGAGGATTCCGAATTGTAGGTACAAATCACGATTACATAAATCTTTATCAAGGAGAAGTTGCCGATGGGGTTTTATGGTCTTACAACTTGGAGGCTACCATAGGGAGTAATGTGGCCAAGAGACTTGGAATGAAGATTGGTGACGAATTCTTTGGCTCTCATGGCATGTCAGATGCTGGGATGGATCACGATGAAAAGTCTTACGTGGTGGTTGGTATACTTGAACCAAGTGGCAGCGTGCTCGACAATTTAGTAATGACCAATATTGAAAGTGTGTGGGCTGTTCATGATCATGAAGAAGAGCATGAACATGAAGAAGGCGAGGCACATGATCATGATGAAAAAGAATTAGGTTCTGCGTATCAGACAGGATTACCTGATGGTGATTCTGACGATGAAATTACTTCCTTATTGATTCAATATCGCTCGCCTATGGGAGCCGTACAGATGCCAAGAATGATTAACAGTAACACCAATATGCAAGCCGCTTCGCCTGCTTTTGAGACGCAGCGATTATTCTCCTTGCTGGGGATAGGTGTAAATCTATTGAGAAGCTTCGCTTATATCATCATCATCATTTCTGGCTTGAGCATCTTTATATCATTGTATAATGCCCTTAAGGATAGAAAATATGATCTGGCTATTATGCGATCACTTGGAGCATCCCGAGCTAAGCTATTTGTACATGTGGTGTTAGAAGGTGTTATCATTACGGTTTTAGGTGGACTTTTAGGCTTTGTTCTAGGCCATGGACTTACTGAAGCACTTGCGAGTTCATATGAGAAATCAGAAGAAGTTGGTGTAACAGGACTGGTTTTTGTGAACCAAGAAATATATGTTTTGTTGATAGCCATAGGAGTTGGTATTTTTGCATCGCTTATACCGGCTTTCAACGCTTACAAGACGGATATATCTAAAGTATTAGCAGATGATTGATTTAAGAAAAGGGATTTTAGTTTTAGCCATGGCCGGTTTTGGTTTTGCGGCTAATGCCCAAGAGGTGATTGTAAAGGGAATGGATCTGTGGAGAGTCCTTGCTGATGTTTCCTACGATATTCAAAAAGATGAGTTTGGTGACCTCTTTGTACCCATTTTTGGCAAAGACACTAAGGATATAGAGGGTAAATATGTTGAAGTGGAAGGCTTTATTATTCCTTTCGATGGCATGTTTAAACCCACACAATTGATTCTATCTTCTTTACCTATAAGTGAATGTTTCTTTTGCGGATCAGGAGGCCCTGAGACCGTTATGGAAATAAGCATGAAGGAGAAAATTAAGTACACGACCAAGCGTGTTAAGATTAGAGGTAAGCTCAAGTTGAATGCGCTAAATCCGGATAAATTGATGTACTTATTAGAGGAAGGTGTATTTACCGGCTTAGCAGACTCTTCTTATTAATTGTGACATTTGTTACTTGCTGTCTCAAGTAGCTTTCTACCTTTGAGCATAATTTTTATTCAATGAAGAAGCTTTTATTCTTATTCACTTTCGCAATGATAATTACCGCTTGTGGTGGACCGAAATTTGATCAACAGGCGGCCTTTGATGAAGTAATGGACTTACATGATGAAGCCATGCCGAAAATTGGTGAAGTGATGAGTCTAAAGAAGCAGCTAGAGGCAAAGGCAAAAGCTGAGAGTGACTCTACAGAAGCAGCGAATTTAAACCAATTGGCCAAAGACTTAGGCGATGCCCAAGAAGGTATGATGGTTTGGATGAGAGCATGGGCTGGCGGTTTTGAGCCTCATAAAAAAGGAGAAACAACGGTTGAAGAACAAAAAGCCTTTTTTGCTTCTGAAAAGGAAAAAGTGACTCAAGTGCGCGATGATATCAATGAGTCCATTAGCGCAGCTAAGGCTAAATTGAAGTAAAACTACTTCAATGAAAACCGTATGCGAATCGTCATTTCCGAATCTATCGGTTGACCGTTGAGTGTTCCAGGTAGCCATCTTGGTGATCTGCGCATAACTCTAAGCGCCTCTTGAGATAATTCTTGGTTTGGGCTTCTTGTAACTACTGGATTTACTACTACACCACTTTTTAGAACAATGAAATCTACAAAGACATCACCTTGATACCCTTGCCGTTTGGCTTCCACTGGGTATTTTAAATTGTTCCTTAAAAACCTTCCCCATCCTGACATTCCTCCATCGAAGACAGGTTTTGTTTCCACAATGACGGTTCCATTATTTCTGTCCTCTTCAATAGAACTAATATTCCATTCAAAATCACTAATAATCTCTTCTATTTCACCATTTAATCCATAATTAGTTACCTGCAGGATATTACCAGTCAGATCGAATGTCGTCCAAGCACCCACTTTCTTGCCTTCAAGGTATGAGCCGGAAATTAAGACTTGACCTCTTTTGAAACGTCTGTACTCTCCATTTCTCACATTTCTGGAGTAGTAGGTTATTTCAATAATACTTCCTGATTTAGAATATCTAGTAGACGATCCTTCAATCCTTCCTTTTTTGTCCAATGATCTCACCTCATAGGTAGCGTAAGTTTGATCTGATTTTGGAACTACTTCATTCTTTTGATTGAAATAGATTGTGTCTAGTGTAATCTTTTGGGCTTTAACACTAGTAAACACAAACGGTATGACTAGGGTCAATATCAGGCGTGTGTACATTGAAAAATATTTTCAATGAATATAATAGAGACAGAAGAAAAAGTGTCACTTTTCTTAGCGTAAACTAAAACGAATTCTCTCCCTGAACTTAGAATGAACCTTCCGGTTGTTTTGCATGGCTGGCTGCCATTTGGGCGATTTGCTTAACACCCTTAATGCCTCTCTCGTGAAATATTCATTAGGGGAGTATAGCACAAAAGGAGCTACCAGTTCCCCTGTTTTTAGAATGGTGAATTCTACTAAAACATCTCCTTGTAGTCTGTATTTGGCAGCTTCTTTAGGGTATGCTAAGTTCTTTTGTAAATAAACTACCCAGCCTCCAACGCCTCCGTAAAAACTAGCAGGCGTATCTATCATGGTTGAATCAAAGGCAAAAGGATTTTTCCCCTGCGCTAAGGGTTCATAGGGGTTCTTTACTTCTTCTTCAAACTCAATGTTGTATGGCACTTCAATACCATTTTTAAAATTTAAGATTTGTGCAAAACGATCTTTACCAAAATACTTCACCCAAATGCCAGTGGGTTTGTCATCTTCGTAAAAGCCTACTTGCTCAGCAAAACCTTGTTGATTGAATTTATAGTGGATACCGTTTTTAGCCCCCTTGTGATAATCTGTTACTTCTTGTAATACGCCTGATTTATCGAACAAGGAAAAGTAACCTTCAATTCTCCTTTGTCTGTCGCGTTTTACAACGGCATATTTTTCATAGGGCTGACCTGGGTATAGTCTTTTACCATCCTGATTGTAATAGAAGGTGTCTACCTCAAGTTTTTGAGCATTGAGGGTGGTGGAAATCAAAATGAGTGTGAATATCAGGTAACTGCGCATTTGATCAATTGAACACAGATTCGACCTGTTTTAACGATATCTCCGATCCTGGGTTGTCCCAGGCATTGGTTATGTAAATCATGAGTTCTAAAATCTCAATGTTGGTCAGTTTTGGGTTTGCTGGCATCGGCTGATTGTACTTAACTCCATTCACGACTATTGGCCCTTTTAATCCATACTTGATACTTCTTATAGCATCTTCTGTATTGTTAAAGAGGTAATCTGAATTTTTAAGAGGGGGGATGAGTGTGCCTAAACCTGAGCCATCTTCCATATGGCAATTCTGACACCGTTGCTGATAAAGTTTCTTACCTGAGGTAAACTGCTGCAGCTCTATCGTATCTAATCTATCTTGAACTTTAGCATTGTCACTTTGATCTTGAGAACAACCCAAAAACAAGGCTGATAGCACTAATAAGAATACTTTAATATGAAAGCCGGATCTATCTGAATTATTCATACTCGGCCATTAGCTTGGGTATATCGTTGATTAGGGCAGAAACGTCTAGTGACTTGGTACCATCATAAAAACCTCTTATCCTCTTGTCTTGATCAACCAAGATAAAGGCACCGGAATGGATGTAGCCTCCGGGTGCATCTTCATCTTCACCTACGGGTACCATGTAACCTGCAGCACTACCAATTTCATAGATTTCGTCTTTATCGCCTGTTACAAAATGCCAGGTATTATTATCGGCTACTCCAAGTCTTACGGAGTAATCTTTTAGGTAAGCAACTGTGTCATGGTCGGGGTCAATTGTATGAGATAGGATGGCAAAATTAGGATTGTCCTTAAACTCATTATATACCCTTAGCATTTGCTGCTTCATTACCGGGCAAATAGTAGGGCAGGTACCAAAAAAGAAGTCTGCTACATAGATTTTCCCTTCGAATGTGGCTTTAGTCACCGACATGCTATCCTGATCAACAAAAGAAAAATCAGGAATGGTGTGGAAGATGGTATCAATTTTCCCATTTACTTCTTTGTACTCCTGTCTCCCTAAAATTGGGAGTTTTGTATTACCCGTACCATTACAAGAAACGATTGCAGATATTAAGAGTAAGAGAAAAACGAGTTTATGCTTGTTCATTTTTAGTTCTGATTCTTTTGTAAATTCTAATAGCGACAACTAATGCGACAGTAACCAATACGAAAACTCCGGTTGCCTTAAGCCAGTCTAATTCATTCTTCAATACAATTAAGAAAACGACAGAGATTAGAATAAGTGTTGCTATCTCATTAATCATTCTCAATTGATTAGATGTAAATTTTGCTATATCCTGCTGCAATTGCTTATAAATCCTATGGCAATAGAAATGATACAAGTAGAGAAGAAAGACAAAACTTAGCTTCACATGCATAAAAGGTAATTCCAACATGCCAGGATATTGGTAGATCATGATATACCCCAGAATAAGCGTGATGATGGCAGAAGGCCAAGTAATGATAAACCACAGTCTATTGGCCATCAATTTAAATTGCTTGCTTAATATACTTTTTTCAGGATCGGACTTTTGTAGTGCTTCTGTATGGTAAATAAAGATTCTAGGAATGTAGAATAAGCCTGCAAACCAGGTAACAATAAAGATGATATGTAATGCCTTGATATAGAGGTTTGCCATTTGCGCAAAGGTACAATTCAATAATGAATGATGGAGGAATTATGTTTTATGAATGCCTTGCAAAGCAACTCAAGTTACCAACTGTACTCAGTATGAAGGTCTATTATGGTCTCTTCATCTGAATGTACAAATCATGAAGTCGCTCTTTTAAAGAAGACGAATCTGTGTTAATTGCTGGCTCTTTCCATAACTCTATCACCAATTCTTGCCCTACTTCAATTTCACCTTCAGACATTGGAATAAAATTCTCTCCAAAAAGGATCTTGCTTTCTACTTTTCTGTACTTGGCGAGTGTTAATAATGGCTCTCTTCCTTTTTCTGCCGTTTCCAAGTCTATGGTGGTCATGATGCATCGAGCGCATGGTTTCACACCATACCATTCGTCTTTACCAACTCTAAGGCGCTTAATTCTGTCTTCAATATGAGGCTCATCACCTTTCACAATCACATTGGCCCTGAATCTACCCATAGGTACATGTTCGGTAGCCAGATCATTGAGTTGTGCTAGAGACTCTTCACTAATGATCAAAATTGGATAGCCATCTGCGAAACTCACTTTATCAGACTCGTTGATCGCATAACGCTGATCAGCCTGACGGATACTCTCTTCATGCATATAAAGTAATTGTACTGGCTTGCCTACGATCTCACTAAACCATGCATCGGCTTCTTCCGAAACCGTTTTGGCGGGCATGGTATCATCCCAAACTGTAACATTCACAGCTTCAGTTGACGGTTCAGCCATGCTAAAAGTTAGCGGAGCAATGTCTTTACTTTTATGGCTTATGGTCATTCTGTCTCCTTCTATGGAAGGTTGAAGCAAAGCCATTTCGGGGTAGTCACGTTGATGCACAAACATGCCTTCCATATCAGCCAGTACCCAGCGTCTGTCATATTGTAATCCTCTTAATTCTACTTTTGAAGAATTGAGTTGAATACCTGCAATTGATTTGATAGGGTATATCCAAAGGTCGGTAATGGTGAGTTTTGACATGCTTTTTTGATTTTGTTCTAATGGCTACCAGGGAATTTCAGGATCGATTACAAAGATGCTCAAAGAACTCGGTATAATGATCACTATCTCCAATATTGGTATCTGCTTATACGATTGAGTTTCAAATTATATCCATACCAGGTCTCCTGACTTTGCATTAAGTTAGGATATTCCTTAGCGAATGTGTAAACGTTAGATTTGCTTTCTTCGAGCTCTACATCCACGCGCCACATGGTATCTTGGTCTGAGACTTCAAATGAGGCGTTATAAACCTTAGGTGCTCTTGTTTTTGTATTGATTTGACTGTCTACGACTTTCTTGTTAAAGCTTAATCCATCTTCGAACTTGACTGCTCTTAATACATAGGGCAATTGATCTTCCCATAGCATGTTATTACCCACTATGGTTCGGTATCCATCCCCATAGCCATCAAAATAACTATTGTAATCATAGTCATAACTAGTAGGCGTTAATTCGAATTGCTTGAAAGTATTACCACACCATTCTTGACCTGTATGGGTCATTTTGTGAAGTTGTTCTGGTTTGTTTCTCTTAAAGAATAGACTTGTTAGAAAGTGATAAGGATAGTTTTCTGTTTCTAGCCTTAGAAATCTATTCACCTTCATTACACTGAAAAGGTCATCTCTTGAATAGTCATCGGTTTTAACATTAAAAGCTTCATTGAATTCTTCCTTAACGGTTATGAGTACGTTATCAAAGCTTCTTACTTGGTTATAAATAACCATCTCAGCATCATAATGGGCGACTTCGGCCAAACCATCTTCCCAAAGTTTATTCATAGCCCAGTCCTGATCAATGAATTCAGAATTAGGATATGGGACATTGTGTTGCAGGTTTCGCTTTTCACAAGACAAGGCGGTAAGTAAAAGGCAAAGTAGTATCAGTTTTTTCATAACTTATTTATTGGCTTGTAAAACTTCTTGAGCCCAAGGGCCAAGATCTTCTTCTACATCAACATCACTAAGTGGGGGTAATTCAGAAAAGCTTAATCCTAGTTTTTCAAAGTCTTTAATGGTGTCTTGAGCAACTGTGTTAGTACTCCATACTTTGTCTTTAAAAAAGTGTGGATAGAATCCTGAGAGCCCCAGTAGATAATAGCCACCGTCTTTAGCGGGGCCAATCACAGCATCATCATTATCTAGTGTGCCATAAGCTAGCTTTAGATATTCTTCACTTAAGTCATAACAGTCGCTTCCTATAATACATACTTTATCATAGCCCTCATTAAAAGCTTTGTAGAATGCTGCTTCCATCCGATTACCCAAGTTTCCTTTAGCCTGCAGATCCTTTTCGAATAGATCGTTGGACCACATATCGTTTTGATCAATGAATTGATCATAGTAGATCACTTTATCTATTGGTAGATCTTGGGTGATAGCAGCTGTTTTTTCTAAGAGCAACTCGTAGATGGCAAGAGCACCTTCTGCCCCAATAGATTCTGCTAGCCTGGTCTTGGCTCTGCCCAGTATTGGGTTTTTTACGAAAATGATCAATTTTGATCTCATCAATATATCGCTTTTCCTTCCTTCAAAAATGAGCTGAAAAACTCACTATAAACATGAATTTCGTCAGTTAATTGGTCTCGATTGTCCATTACGGGTAGACGGGCATTACTCCATCCAAGAATACCTCTTTTTAGTTCGTAGACTTGGTTAAAGCCTTGCTCAGACAGTATGTTGGCTAGTGAATTAGATCTCACCCCAACGGTGCAATAGATTAAGATTGGTGTGTCTTTTGAAAGTGAATCGACAAGTCCGTTTTCAAATCGCATGGCGCCAGCCAAATGGCTTGTCTCATATTCTTCAGCACTTCTGGCATCAATGATGAATGGAGCTTTTTCTTCAATGAGTTTAGCTCCTTTATCACTATTGAGTCTAGTGACATTAGAATGCCAGAATGTATACATCCCTCGTTCGCGCACCAACAGAAATACTGCAGTGCTCAGCACCACGCAGACCAATAGAATTCTGAAGAATGACTTCAAGTTCATGATACGAATATGACAATTTGATCTATCAATTGTTTTCGGTTCAAAAGAATTCCAAAGTATTGCATCAAAAAGCAGTTAGCCGACAAATGAATTATGCTTAGATTGGCACCAATGAAGCGAAAGCAGTTATCTCTTGAAGAACTAAAGGAAGGTGTTTTAGCCGGGAATCGTGTGATTTTGAGTAGAGCTATCACGCTTTGTGAAAGTCAAAGACCTCAAGATATTGCTAAGGCCGATGAATTATTACAAGCCATTCTTCCGCATACCAGTAATTCTTTAAGAATTGGTATTACCGGAGTTCCTGGTGTGGGCAAGAGTACTTTTATAGAGTCTTTTGGAGAGTTGATTACCGAGAAAGGTAAAAGGCTCGCAGTGCTTACCATTGATCCAAGTAGTCAAAAGACAAAGGGGAGCATTTTAGGAGATAAAACTAGAATGGAAGAGCTCTCGAGAAATCCAAATGCTTTTATTCGACCCTCTGCTTCAGGAAGTGCCTTAGGAGGTGTGGGCTACAAGACCCGTGAAGTCATGTTGCTTTGTGAGGCTGCCGGATTTGATGTGATCATAGTAGAAACAGTAGGAGTAGGTCAGTCAGAGACACTCGTTCATGGTATGGTCGATTTCTTTTTGCTCTTGATGCTTGCCGGTGCCGGAGATGAGTTGCAGGGCATTAAGAAAGGCATAATGGAAATGGCTCACGGTTTAGTCATTAATAAAGCAGATGGAGAGAATATTCGCCCTGCTAAGAGAGCAAAGGCAGAATACCAAAGTGCTTTGCATCTATTTCCCATGGAGCCATCTGGTTGGTTGCCTCAAGTAAAGACCTGTTCTTCTATGGAAAAATCAGGCCTAGAAGAAGTTTGGCAAATGATTTTGGATTATGAAATCAAGCTGAAAGGCAATGGTCATTTTCAACTCAATAGAGAAGCACAGCAAGTCAGCTGGTTCAAATCAAATATTCAGTTATTGTTAGAAGGCGGTTTTTATCAGTCGGAAGAGACGAAGAAGAAATTGCCTGAGTTGCTAAAGTCTGTTGAAGCAGGCGAAGTACATGCCTTAAAGGCAGCACACGATTTAGTTGATTCCTTCCTAAATAAATAAACCTGCCGAAGCAGGTCTATCATTTAGTATTTAAAGGTCCCTTGCCCAAAGCTACGCTTCAAACAAGAGTATAATCGGTCATGATTATATTCAGATTATTGAGTTTATCCTTTTCTCACAGAGCTTGCTCCGGACGTATCACTATTCACACGAGGGTTGCCTCTATATCTTACGCTAGAAGCTCCAGATGCTCTAACATCTAATTCGTCAGATACAGATACTCTTGCTGAACCTGCACCGTTTACACGAATATCGGCCGTTTGACTTTCAAGGTCATACGCTCTGTAAGTAGTAGCTCCCGAACTTTTCATCATTTGGTTATCAGCGGAACCTTCCACAGTGATTACACAGGCACCTGAAGCACTTATGTATAAGTCTTCTACCTCTAATTCCATATTCATTACAGAAGCACCAGACATATCAATGTCCATTTTATCACCTTTCAAAATATCTAAGGTTCTGAAGGTAACCGCTCCACTAAGGTCTATTTCATCTAAAGTTTTAACGGTGATGTAGGCTCTTGGAGAATCTCTCATTCTTCTCCTTCTTCGGCTATCTTCTAAACCAATAACCAATGTACCACCACGTACTTCTGCAATTAAATCACTTCTATATTCGTCATCAATTTCAATTTCTAGCGACTCGCTATTGCCTACGCTAACTTCTACTGCGAATGCACTGCTTACTTTTAATGCATTGAAACTAGATACGTCAATCTTCTCACGATTCTGCGCAAATGCCACGCTTGCTACCAATAACAAAGACATTGCTACTAAAAATGGGCGCAAACGGATATTCAAATTTTTCATCTCTCTTTTTATTATCTGCTCTAAAGATAAGCGGGAATTAAGAAGGTTGCACGTGCTTTGAAAATCTTTAGGATAATGAACAATGCAACTGCGAACGAGTTGATTTTTTAAGTAATTTTTATGCTGGGTCACCATCCTGACAAGGGTGACGAACTCGAAAGAGCATTTTTAGTATTTAAGTCTTGCCATGCAACACATTGTAATAATCGGTAACGGTATCTCAGGTATCACAACCGCCAGACATGTCAGAAAGAGGAGTGATGATAAAATCACTGTGATTTCTGCCGAGACAGATCACTTTTTCTCTCGAACCGCACTTATGTATATCTACATGGGGCATATGAAATATGAGCACACAAAACCATATGAAGATTGGTTCTGGAAAAAGAATCGAATTGAATTAAAAAGAGCTTTTGTAGAGCGAATTGATACGGCTCAAAAAATGCTGAGTTTTTCCGGTGGAGAAACTATGAACTATGATAAGCTCGTTTTGGCCACTGGGTCTAAGCCTAATAAGTTTGGCTGGCCTGGTCAAGACTTAAAAGCGGTTCAAGGACTGTACAGCTACCAAGATCTAAAATCTATGGAGCAAGACACCAAAGGAATTTCTAGAGCAGTGATAGTAGGAGGAGGATTAATCGGAATTGAAATGGCCGAAATGTTACTCAGCCGAAATATTCCGGTGACTTTTCTGGTAAGAGAATCAAGCTTCTGGAATAATGTGCTTCCTGAAGGTGAGTCTGAAATGATTAACAGACATATACGTGAACATCATGTTGACCTGAGGTTAAATGCCGAATTAAAGGAGATTCTTTCAGATGAAAATGGTAGAGCACGAGCTGTAATTACGGGGGATGGAGAAGAGATTTCATGTCAATTTGTTGGTTTGACTGCCGGTGTGTCTCCAAATATCAAATTCCTAGAAGGTTCCGGAATTGAGACGAAACGAGGAATTTTGGTCGACCCTTACCTTCAAACAAACGACCCCGATGTTTATGCAGTAGGAGATTGTGCCGAGTTTAAGGTACCGAATGGAGAACGGAGACCTATTGAGCAAGTATGGTATACCGGTAGAATGATGGGTGAGGCTTTGGCTGCCACATTAACTGGTAATAAAACCAAGTACGAGCCTGGTCATTGGTTTAACTCAGCAAAGTTCTTCGATATAGAATATCAAACCTATGGCTGGGTTTGGGCCAAAGCCAGAGAGAATGAGAATGACTTTTATTGGGAAGATGAGAGCGGAAAAATCTGCTTAAGGCTACGTTGGGATAAGAGTTCCGGTAAGCTATTAGGCGTAAACAACTTTGGTTTCAGACTCCGTCATCATGCATTCGATAAGTGGTTTAGCGAAGAGAGAAGTGTGGAGTATGTCTTGGCACATTTGAGAGATGCCAACTTCGATCCTGAGTTTTACAAGCAACATGAGGCTGCCATAATTGGCCAATTCAATCAAGAAAATGGAACGAATATTAGCTTAAAGAAAAGAAGCTGGAAGCGTATCCTAGAACTAGTATCCTAAAAAATTAAGAAACAGAAATGTCTACTATAGATCCAAGTTTATCTATTGCCAACCCGGAACCAAAGGATACAGATGTGATCCAGAAGCTAGGTTTAGCGCTTTCGGGAATTGGCGTTTTGATTTTGTTTTTGGCCTGGGGTAATCTTCCCATTCCAAAGACTGTAGGTTTGGCTACGGCCATTCTTTCCATCCTCATAGGTGTATCCATTTATTCCTACAGGTTGTACATGAAACAGCCTGAGGGAATTAAGAATAACGGCATCTGGTTCAAAGGACTTACCAATCGCGGAGTTCTCGGCTGGATGGTGGGTATCGTCCTTACCGGTTTTTATGTGCTTCTGTATTGGTATCCCGAATACATAGGATTCAAATCTACGGGGAATGAAGGTTTGGTAGCTTTATTCGACCCTTTGAGTATGTTTTTTAAAGGACAACCGGCCTCTCAGTGGTTTGTATATGGTACGCTCTACACACTGGCAATCGTTTCTCTAGGGATCAAGTTCTTGTACAAGTACAGACATAATCGTTACCAAACTTTGCGAACCATCTCTGTAATGATTGCCCAAGCACTCTTTGCTTATTTCATTCCTGAGATTTTAGCCGGACTGAACTACAATGATGTTACCACTAATTCAGGAGAATACTTAGGCTACTACAACACCGATATCAAAAACATATGGCCGCTTGATTATGACTTCTTTCATGATTGGCAGCAAGATGCCTTTCGTCAAGAAGCCTATCAGCCGATCGGTGTACTGTTTCTGATAATTGGTATTGCCATGTTCCTAGTCGTAACTCCTGTATTGACCTATTTTGTGGGTAAGAGATGGTACTGTTCTTGGGTTTGCGGCTGTGGAGGATTAGCCGAGACTGCAGGTGATCCATTTCGTCATTTATCTTCTAAAAAATTAAGCGCCTGGAAACTAGAGCGCTGGTTAATTCATGGTGTCATGGTCTTCGTTTTTGTGATGACTGCCGCGACCGTGTATGGCTACTTCTGGAATACAGGAGAAGTATTTGGATTGAACATTTATGCCAATTTCCAAAAGCCCTATGGCTTCTTAATTGGTGCGGCTTTTTCAGGCGTTATCGGAGTAGGTTTTTACCCTATGCTTGGCAGCAGAGTTTGGTGTCGTTTTGGGTGTCCTATGGCCGGATATATGGGCATAATTCAACGATTCAAATCAAGGTTTAGAATTACAACAAATGGTGGCCAGTGTATCTCTTGTGGAAATTGCTCTACTTATTGTGAGCAAGGCATAGATGTGAGAGCTTATGCACAAAAAGGTCAGAATATTGTAAGAGCAAGCTGTGTGGGTTGTGGTATTTGTTCTGCGGTTTGTCCTAGAGGCGTATTGAAATTGGAAAATGGTCCTGAAGAAGCAAGAATGGATTTGCCACCGATTATGATTGGTAACGATAGCTTTAAAGTAGCTGAATAAGAACTAGAATAAAGAAAGAGGCTTGCATATACTTGCAAGCCTCTTTCTTTAAATCCCTCAATTAGTTAACAGGGATCACTTTTTGTTCGTAATCAAATACGAATTGACCAATTCCCGGAAGTTCATAAATGATTTGATAGTACTTCGCTTTCACCTCTCTTTCAAAGTAGACCCTTCCATTTACATATTCTTTGTTACTCACCGTGCTTCTTCTTAAGGGGGCATCTTCCCAATACAAGCGTGTGTTTTTAATGTCTTCAAGATAGGCCTGCCCTCGATCGAAGTTTATATCTCTATCCTGACTCAAGAGCATTCTGTTATTGAATCTGGCATCGGCTTCTGCTTGAGAGATATTAGGATTGGTACTTTCGGCTACTGTAGCTACAAGATCTGTTGTCGCAAAAATGGTATTAGCCACAGCATCGTTAGCCAATTGGGCCTGCTGCCTCGATGCATCCTTATCGTACCTAAGAATCATCTCTTCAGGATCTACAGCAAATTGACCCATGATTGGTTCTAAATCTTCACTCAATGCTTTAATCTGAAATTGGGTAGGTGTTACTTCCACATCAGACGCTGTAAGGTTATCTACAAGGGCATCGAAGATTAAGACATTGTCTCTGTTTTTATAATAGCTCAAGGTTACCGTAACGCCATTTTGAGTTTGGGTGAGGTACTCTCTTCCGGATACCCAGCGTCCGTTAGCTTCTTGAGAATTTAACTGTGAAATTGGTAATGGAGCCACGCATCCGGTTAGAGCCAAAAAGGATGCTAAGGCCAGTGTTATTATTGAGTTTTTCATGGTAAAGCATTTGCATATTTATACGCAAATGGAATGCCAGAAGGTCGGTTTAGAGACAGTTTTTTACGCCTTATTCTTCTGTGAAGATAATCTCTCTGATCTGACCTAAATGATGCTTTAAATGCACCACATAATCTTGCATAAAATAGTCTAGTGTAGTGGGCTCAGTTTTTTGCACGTGGTAAAAGGCAATTTGATCTAAGTTGTGGTGATGTCTCTTTTTAAAGCGCTGCTCTTCACTGGTTACATACATTAAATTGGTTAAATGAAGATTGAGTTGCCTCCAAAGAATTAGGAGGTCTTGCCAGTTTTGCTGATGGTATTCTTGAATTTCAACCCACTGCTCTTGTGCATAACCCTCAGCCACTAAATCATCAGTAAACTGCGCTCTAATAAATCGGCCATGATTGTTAGAGGCGGAGTCTATCAAGTGTCCAAGAATTTCTTTAGGAGACCACTTATCAGCAGCCGGTTTCATTTCGGCTTGTTGTTCTGTCACGAGAATAAATTCTTCGAATGCGGCTAATGTAATTTCCTTAAGATTATAGTCTGTATGCATGCCGCGAAGATAAAGAGTATTGCGAAATGAACTATCTGAAATTCATATCATCTTTATAGTCTCGATACACTCTTAATATTTTGTTTTCATTTGCGAAAGATGACCTTTTTGTACCGTATTGTAATGTATCGAATGAATCACTGGTTGCCATTCGGTAGGGTCTAAACTCGTACATGATTTGATTTCTTACCACCCAAATCGAGTCTTGATTTACTCCGATCACTTTCTGATAACTGTATTCCCAAAAACCGAAAGAATTACTCCATAATAGATGCACGTCTCCCACTTCAGGAGACATTATTTTCTCAGTTTTATTATGCGCAATAATCTTTGACGAAATAGTGATGCCCAATACTATGAGGAATAAAAGCATAGAGCCGCTGTATGCGTACCAAGGCTGTTTTACACTTTGCTTGGCACTTTTCATAAAGTCCTTTACACTTTGGTCTACTTCGTTTGGAGCATTTATGTGCTTGCAGCTTTTACATCCGATAATGGCACTTTTCTTTAACGGGAAAATTGGTATGAAAAAGATATGAAAGTAATGTCCAAAGATTTTGATAGCCGTTTCTTCTCTATCACATCTTACACATCTATGTCCTTTAAAAGGAGCGTGTTTTAGTTTAAACTTATTGGTTCCAAAAATGAGCATTTTGAGTATGTGTCAATCTAGTCACATCAATAATATCATGTGGAAGATCAGATTCCAATAAGCATTTTGAAAATACCTATTAATAGGTAGCATAAAAGCTCATCAAAGCCTTAAATCATCAAGATTACTTAGCCTATTATTTAAACTCAAAAGGTCTCTCCATGGATAAATTGAAAATAGCAGTCTCTTCTGTACCATCGAGCATGATTTTTACCTGATAATAAGCCGCATTAGGCGTTTTTTCGAAGATAATCTTCCCTTCCACACTTTCATTCTGATCTAAGTCTGTAGGATTTAAATAACCCTTTTGCCATTGTTCTCTTTCTTCTCTAAAAGCTTTTAATTCTAGCGGTAATCGATTCCAGTCAATATCTCTTGAAAAGGCTGATAATCTTCTCGAATTTGAGGCCGACTGCCTCTCAGCTTCTGTAAAAAAGCTTTGCGTATCCCAAACCGTACGGGTGTCTCTCATATTATCCATAAATTCTCTTTCTAGTTCTAGTAGATATTTATCCGGATCAGCAATACGTTTTTCACTCATTACCTGTTTGCGTTGATCCAGCGCTAATATTTCGAATCGCCTTGGTCTAATCTTAATTTCACTCATTCCATTGTTTGTGAAGAGGAGCTTGAGGTTGATCAGTTTAGCATCAGGTTTGAAATCAAATGCGGCAACATCATATGCTTCAGACCTTTCCATTACATAGTCTTTATTCTCTTTCAAGACATTTGTAGAATTAGAATTAAAGCTCTCTGCAATTTTGTTCACACTAGAACATCCAGACGCGAAAATGATAAGGACAAAGACATGGACAAATACACGAGATTTATGAAGCATAGCAATAGACTTTTAAGAGTGACTAGATCATTATTATTCTATCAATGATTGTTTAGGCTCTTAAAATCAAGGTGTTAAGGGTATTGTTATACCGTTCATAAAACTGCTATACTTTGTTTCATAAAAGAAGACCCTCCCTAAGTGAATAAGGAGGGTCTCTATATTTAATCTACTTATGTTTTTATCTCAATAGACTTACTTTATCCGATTTTGAAGTTCTCTCCATTGATAAATTGAAAATGGCATACTCTTCACTGTTTTCTATTTTGACTTTGAGCTGATAGTATGCTGCATTAGCCGTTTTCTCAAATATGATTTTACCTTCTACCGTCTCATTCATGTCTAGGTCTGACGATTTAAGAAAGCCTTTTTGCCATTGTTCTCTTTCTTCGCGGAATGCCTTTAACTCTAAGGGTAGATTATTCTGATCTATATTTCTCGAAAAGGCATTCAGTCTACTGGAGTTAGAAGCTGACTGTCTTTCAGCTTCGGTATAAAAACTTTGGGCGTCCCAAATGGTACGGCTATCCCGTAGGTTATCCATATACTCTCTTTCTAATTTCAGTAGGTATTTACCTGGATCTTCGATTCGCTTTTCTTCTATCACCTGCTTTCGCTCATCCAGCACCAATATTTCAAAGTGTCTTGGCCTAATCTTGATCTCTTCTTGACTTAAATTGGTAAAGGTCAATTTGAGGTTAATCAATCGAGCATCTGGCTTAAAATCGTAAGCAGCTACATCAAACGTTGCTGAACGCTGCATGGCATAATCCTCATAGGCTCTCAGAATATTTTGTGCACTCGACTCGAAAGGTTCTGCGATTTTAGCTGTGCTGGAACAGCTTAGTGAAACAAGAGAAACGGTCAAGAGAAGTACAAATACGTGAGCACCTTTTGGCATAATTGAAGTTTTGGGGTTAGTTCTACTATTCATTTTACAGAAATTAATTTGAAAGTAGTAGACAGAATCTTGCAAGAATTAGGCCATTTGTTTGGTAAGCGACTGAATAGTTGAATGTTATGATGGCGAATGACCCGCTAGAGACAAAAAAGGCCGCTTCTATAAAGAAGGCAGGCCTTTGTGATCAATCTACTTAAGTCGTTTAATTACCTCAACCATCGGAAGCCGATGTTGAAAGTCTCACCGCCACCATCGTTTCTTGACGCAAAGAAATTGGTATAGGAAGCTTCTACTTCTAGTTTGCTATTCAACTGGTATTTAAAGCCAAGTCCGGCCTGTTGGAACCATTGGCTTAAACCAAACTGTTCGTCAAAGCCATTAGACAATCGCTCATATCTAGGCGAATATTGATAAAGCGCGAAAATGGATGATTTGCCATTGGGGAAGTATGAGAGAATACCGGTTACCGGAGTTCTAAAAAAGTCTACTTGGTCTGCTCTTCTTCCAAATCGGTAGAGTAAATCCACTTCGGTAAACAGTCTCCAATTGGCATTCAGCTTAGCATCGTAAAATACCTGTGTGAACGAGGTGAATCTATCATGGGCAACGAAATTGCCATTTCTGTTCTCTAAATTTCTACCACCCGGAAACCAAAAAGCTGAGCGAATAGATAAATTGCTCAGATTCTTCAATGGGGTAAACCTCACGGCAGGACCAAATGCGGCCAATACCATTTCATTGTTTTCGCCACCTTGAAAAATTGGAGAAAGAGGCGAGCTCCCATCTGAAAAGGAACTCGCCAAAACATCAAAACCAACATTGATCCTTGCGGATTTTGACACTCCAATATTCAAGTTGTACATGGCATTGAAGAAACTCTGTCTTCCTTCAATGTCCACTCTATCGCCTCCTGCATTTCTAATACTTCTTTGTGTGTAGATGTTGTAGAAAGATATGAGCTCCACTTGTCCTTTTCTCAACAGAACCGAAGGCGTGAACTGCTGAAGGTTTGAAGTAGGCTCATCTTCCTTTTTTGACATTTCCTCCTCTGTGCCTTTGCTGTTTAAAGACCAGTTGTATTGGTAGTAATCTGTCTTGTAGTTCGATGGAATATCATTCTCTCGGTATTGATTTAAGTAAGCGATGATATTATCTGCTTTACCCTTAAAGTCTCCTGTGTACCATCTAAAGATCTCAGAAAGTCTCACCGTTTTGTTTTTAGCATCTACCATAATGAAGTCGTCATTAGAAAGCGCTTGTTGGGTTCTTTCCAGAATCTGTGCTTCTAGCTGCTCCGGTCGGTAGGCATAACTCGCCAGTGGAGGACAACTTACGGCCGCACAAACCAACACAAAGTGAAGGCGTTCATCGCCAGTTGCCTTAATCAGATATTCCTTCTCCAGTTTGTTGAGTGTAATGTTCTCACCACTTATGTTGTGCTTTTTTGAATCGAAAAAGCCATTGATATCTAGAGGAGAATTGGTTGGGTAATTTTCAATGATGCCATTGATTACCGAAATGTTGTAGGCGTTAATGTAGAAAGCTTTTCTTTCTATATCGCTTAGGCTGGCAGCGTCTAAAGCGGCCACTTGGTTTACCAAGCTTTTGATGGCTTGATCATTACGGTTTAAAGCAGTGTAATCTACTTCTCCGTTTTGCACGTGCTTTTGAAAAAAGCCATCGGCTTCATCCAAAAAGCTGTTCAGATTTTGGGCTTGAATTGAGAGTGTCAAAATCAATCCCAACAATGTGATTTGTAATCTTTTCATGTTTTTGGTTTTGATGTGAAAGGATTAATTGACGTATTCGTAAATACCCTGAATATCTAAGAATTGACCGAAGATTTCTACTTGGCCTCTTAGCTCCATTCTATTGTTTTCAAGACCGGCTAATCTAGCTACGGACTCTAAGGATGTTCCTCTATCGAAGGTGAGTTCCAGATTATCGAAGTTGATTTCCCATAGCCCCGTTTTCACACGCGCGTCATCTGCACCTCCACATAGCACTTCGCCACCATCGTAGCGGTAAGTACCATCATCAAAGAAGATAAAGGTGTCATCTAATCGGCACGACTGAAAGCCCTGAAGCCCTTCTAACTGAAAAGTAAGCGCTTGCCATTCTCTAGAATCTTCGTTGGTTAACGAAGCAAAAAGTTCAGCTTCTGTTGCAGGAGTACCCACAGGAGAAGCGACCGAAATCTGCTCAGGAGTATCTAGCTCCACCACACTGCATCCTGTAGCCAAAGAAAGGCTCAGCATGAGGGTAAGTAGTTTTAGTTTATCAATTTTCATTTCTCTCTTTTTTGTTCCTGTTTTCAGGATATGTGAGTGTAATGCGAAATTGATTGTGAATAGTTCTTTCTAATTTCAGCTAAAGACAGCTAGCTGACGCAGAGGTAATTAGAGCATAAACTAAGGTAAGAGAGGTGACATATTCGGATACTTAATGTAACCTGTCTGATGAAAATTATTCTAACGCTTAATGTGAATTCTTTTGTCTAAGTAGTCGGGTAATAAGACTAGAACCGGTACAGTGATTATAAATACACATAATGTCCATAGGTCAAATTTTTCTATAAAATCTCCGTCTATTATATCACCCATTCTCGCAAAAAGATAACCAACAGCTAGTATTACAATTGCCACCACTACTTTATGAAGTCGACTTTTAACGGTTTGGATAATGGCTGCATGAATAATAGATAAAAGAAAGTATGCCCATAAGCCGAATATTAATCCGAATACTACACCTCCCCAGAAACCATAATAACCCTCTTCACCTGTTACAAGAAATAAGAGATAGGCAATAAATAAATTGTGCAGCAGAAAGACGGCAATGGCAACTATAAAGGCGATTAGTAGTAGTTTTCTCATGACTAGACCCCGAGAAATGTGTGTTTATGAGCGATGAATTTAGATAAATATGAATAATAAAAAACCCTTCCCGAAAATTCGAGAAGGGTCCAAACTTTATCCATTAAACTAATTGAATGCTATTTCTTAGAATTCCATTGGTACTTCTATGGCTAGAACTTCTGCTTTAGAACCGGCTTTCACTTTAAAGCTGTCTACTTCAGAAACTCCTACTGCATCTCTGCTGTCTAGTTTTTCTCCTGCAGCTTCAACTTCACCATTTAATACAAAGAAATACACACCATTACCTGGTTGCTTTACCTCGTATTCCAACTCGGTACCTTCTTCTAAATTGGCTAAGCTAAAAGTTGAGTCTTGGTTAATCCAAAGTGCGCTTTTGTCAGTAGGAGAAACTACTGTTTGCCATTTGTTAATTCTGTCCTCAGGCAAGAATGTCTTTTGACCATATACTGGCTCAATGTCTCTTTCTTTTGGGAAAACCCAAATTTGTAAGAAGTGTACATCTTTATCTCTGTTGTGGTTGAATTCTGAGTGGCTTATGCCGGTACCTGCAGACATAATTTGCACATCGCCTTGTTTGATCACTTCATTTCTTCCTGTAGAATCTTTGTGTTCCAAGTCGCCTTGAAGTGGTATGGAAATAATTTCCATGTTGTCATGAGGGTGAGTACCAAATCCTTGTCCTCCTGCAACCTGGTCATCGTTTAAAACGCGTAATGCGCCAAAATGCACTCTTTCAGGGTTGTAATAACCTGCAAAACTGAAAGTGTGTCTACTTTTTAACCAGCCGTGATTCGCTAATCCTCTGCTATCGGCTTTATGTACTACTGTGTTCATGATTAGTTCCTTTCTTGATTATATATGTACATACATATAACTAAAAACAATATGCCAGAGTTCCAGAAAAAATATTTTTTCTAAGAAATCTGTTTAGCGCCCTTTATGTGTGCTATCTGACAAATAAGGGAATGAGTTTTAGGCATCGGAACTTCTGTGACGATTGTCACCTTACCATTCGGCATTATTTATACTTTTGTGCCCTTAATTCTATGCGTAAACCGAAGATCAACGTTGTAATACCGGCTTTTAATGAAGAGCAGTCTATTGGCAAAGTAATAGCCGATATTCCGATGGATATTGTATCTGAGGTGGTAGTAGCCAATAACAACTCAGCGGATAGTACCAAGGCCGTTGCTGAGGCAGCAGGCGCTACTGTGGTAGATGAGCCACGACCAGGATATGGCTTCGCTTGTCTTAAGGGGTTAGATTATCTGAAGGAAAAGGGAGATACAGATATACTCGTTTTTCTGGATGGAGATTACAGTGATTATCCGCAACAATTGACAGAGGTGGTCGAGCCCATAGTGAATGGAACAGCAGACCTAGTGATTGGTAGCAGGGCTTTGGGTGAAAAGGAGAGTGGTTCTATGACGTTTCCTCAAATATTTGGGAACTGGTTGGCCACCACTTTGATCAAGTTCTTTTACAATGTGAGGTTTACCGATCTAGGCCCTTTTCGTGCCATTGCTTGGGATAAACTGATGCAGATAGACATGAAAGACCAGACTTATGGCTGGACAGTGGAGATGCAGGTAAAAGCAGCCAAGCACAAGCTAAGGTCTGTCGAAGTTCCTGTAAACTATAAACGTAGAATAGGAGTTAGCAAGGTGTCCGGAACGATTAAGGGTACCGTGCTGGCAGGTTATAAGATACTTTTTACCATATTTAAGCACCTCTAAATGTATTGGCTAGAACTACTTGTACTCACACTTTATACCGGGGCTTTGTCCTTTATTTTTGTGTACAGTTTATCTCAGCTCAATTTGGTCTATATCTATAGAAAGGCCAAGAAGAATAAGACCATTCCAACTGCAGCGGATATTACAAAAGACTATGAATATCCTCATGTAACCGTTCAGCTTCCTGTATACAACGAGCTTTATGTGGTGGAGCGATTAATAGACGCTACTGCCCAATTCGATTGGCCAAAAGATAAGTTGGAAATTCAGGTACTTGACGATTCTAATGATGAAACTGTGGAGCTTATCGCAGCTAGGGTAGCTGATTGGCAAGCAAAAGGAGTAGATGTTCAACACATTAGACGTACAGATAGAAAAGGGTTTAAAGCAGGTGCTTTGCAGTATGGTTTAAGTATTGCCAAAGGGGAGTTTGTTGCAATTTTTGATGCCGACTTTGTTCCGGAGCCTGACTTTCTAAAGAACTCCGTACCGCATTTTAATCAAGGTGAGAAGATAGGGGTAGTACAAACCCGTTGGGGGCATATCAACGAAAAGTATTCTATGCTCACAAAGCTTCAAGCATTTGGTTTGAATACGCATTTCTTTGTTGAGCAAAATGGCCGTTCACAAGGAGGTCACTTCTTGAATTTTAATGGTACGGCCGGAGTTTGGAGAAAGGCTTGTATAGAAGATGCCGGGGGATGGAAAGCGGATACCTTAACAGAAGATCTCGATTTGAGTTACAGAGCCCAACTCAACGGATGGAAGATATTCTACACACCGGATATTGTTGCCCCTGCAGAGTTGCCGGCTGCCATGGGAGCCATCAAATCACAACAGTATCGTTGGACAAAAGGAGCTGCTGAAACTAGTAAGAAGTTGTTGCCTAAGGTGTTAAAAGCGAAGCTTCCTCTGGGTACCAAATTCCACGCTACTTTTCATCTGCTAAACTCAGCAGTTTTTATCTGTATTGTGGTCACTGCCTTTTTGAGTGTCCCTGTATTATTTATCCGTAATCTCTCAAGTGGATGGCATACACTAATGGATATCTCCATGATCTTCTTAATGGGTTATGTTTTCCTCATTATTTTCT
Organism: Roseivirga sp. UBA6052; assembly: GCA_002427755.1. Lineage (GTDB taxonomy): Bacteria > Bacteroidota > Bacteroidia > Cytophagales > Cyclobacteriaceae > Roseivirga. Next base: position 164,033 of record DIYO01000009.1, on the reverse strand, counting down.
ACTGGAATGGCTTCAAGGAGAAGAGAGAAGGTTTTTGGAAGACAGCCAAAGACTTTGTACCGCAGATGTTTATGCTGCTATCGGTATTCTTAGGCCTAAGTGTACATAATGCGGTTGCGGTCTTTGAAGGGTTGATTGGAAAGAAGAGTCCGTTTATTAGAACTCCGAAATTCAACATTACTGATAAGAAAGATACTTGGAAGGGGAATATCTATTTCAAGAAAAAGATTAATCCATTAACTGCGTTGGAAGGATTCTTAAGTCTTTACTTCTTGGTTGGTTTAGGACTCGCCTTCTATTTCAATGACTTTGCCCTTTTGCCCTTTCATTTGCTCTTGAGTTTGGGCTTTTTATTGGTATTTTACTATACCGTCCAGCACACTAGAAATGCTTAATAAAACTTCTCCTATTGTTAATCTAGCCTATGTTTTAAGTGCCGGATTAATGATTTATCTCGGGTACTTTGTATCAAGAGAAGATACTTGGTTTCTTTTTGGCGGCTTTACCTTGCTCTTTGCTGCTGTTTGGATAATCATTAAGCATACCGATGAGGCTGATGCTGATTTGGGATACTATTGGGGGATTCTTTTGAGGCTTCTGATTATAGCTAGTGTGCCTAAGCTTTCCGATGATATCTACCGGTTTATATGGGATGGCAGATTGCTCTTTAATCTTGAAGATCCATATAAACATTTGCCTGACTATTTCTTAGATAAAGGCCTTTCAGGTATTGATGAATCGCTGTACCAATTGATTAATTCAAAAGAGTATTTCTCGGTTTATCCGCCTTTCAATCAGGTATTCTTTTTTCTATCAGTGCTAATTTCACCAGGCTCAATTACTTGGTCTATCATTATACTCAGGGTTATCCTCTTAGCTTTTGAATTGGGTAATTTATCGATGATTAGAAAGCTCTTAAGGCATTACAAGTTGCCTCAAGTATACGGCCTTTTCTATGCATTAAATCCGCTCGTGATATTAGAGCTTACAGGTAATCTGCACTTTGAAGGCGTAATGATCTATTTCATTTTGCGTGCCTTATGGAATTATGAAAATGGTAAGTTCAATGCCTCTGCCATTTATTTTGGTTTATCTGTAGCTACTAAGTTTTTACCACTAATATTTCTACCACTCCTATTTAGAAAAGTAGGTTTCAAAAAGACGATGATCTATGGTCTCTTAGTGGGCGTGACTGTTGTGATAACTTTTCTGCCACTCTTAAACACCGCACATATCTGGGCGATTAGAGATAGCATGGAATTGTATTTTCAGCGCTTCGAGTTTAACGGTAGTATTTACTACTTGGCCAGATGGTATGGCTTTGAAACGGAGGGTTACAATATTATCGCCAAATCAGGTAAATGGATGATGTATACTACGCTGGGCTCTATTCTGCTTTATTCGTTTGTGGGGAAGAAGAGAGCATGGCCAAGCATGATGGTTTGGGTGTGGACTTTGTACCTGCTGTTTGCTACTACGGTCCATCCATGGTATGTGATTCCATTGTTGGCAGTGAGTGTCTTTTCTGGAAACCGCTTTCCTTTTCTTTGGTCTTACCTCATCTTTCTGACCTACTTTAATTACATGGGAGGTGCTTATGTAGATAGGATTGAGATTGTGGTGATTGAGTACGGGGTACTAGTAATTCTTGCTCTTTTTGAGGCGTTTGGAAAGAGCTTAAATCCTTTGTTCCTGAAAAAAGACTTAAACTGAAAGACTCTAAATGGATGGACTTTCCGTGAGCATTACCCTTTTATTCCCTAAAGGGATAAGAAATGTCGTTTAGTCACCCTTTAGGGTAAGGGGGCTAAAATTGACTAAAATTAATAGTCAGACAGAAAGCCTGTTGTAACACTACCTAAGATCGAGCTTGTAAGTGATGTGTTTCTTTGAGGGAACGGCTCCCAATCCTTTGTGAATCGCGATCATCTTATCGTTAAAGTCACCTACCCAGGAAAGTTCGCCTTCAACATATTGACTACCTTCTGTACCTTCAAAACACTTGAAGGTAACCACTGATTCTAAACCAAGATTCTGGTATTTGGGATGCGTGCCCATGACAACCACTCGTAGCCTTGTCATTACTTTTTGCTTGACTAACCAAACAAAGCGCAGTTTATTCCAGAAATTCAGCTTGCCATTAAAACGTTTTAAGATCTGGTTTACATCTGGCAGCACCATTACAAAAGCAGCCGGATTATCATCTATATAAGCAAACCAGATAAAACGAGGATCATGGAATGGCTTTATCTTCTTAAACGACTCAGCAATGTATTCCTTCTTAATCGGAGTAAAGTTCTCGTGGTCTTGCCAAGCCGCATTGTAGATCTCCATGAAGTCTTCTGCGAATTGATCGAATTGCTTCATGTCGAAAGGCTTGAGCGTGAGATTCTTTCTCTTAGAGATGGCGTATTTGGCAATCTTTTGAAATCTCGGATTAAGCCCATCTCGAATATCTAATTGATTCGTGAGTTGCTCCATCTTTACTACAAAGCCATAATCTTCGAAATACTTTTGATAGTAAGGATGGTTATAGACCATACCATTGGATGGGTGTGTAAATCCTTCAACCAATAAGCCCCAGAAAGAGTCGTTTTCACCGAAATTGATCGGTCCGTGAATCATATTGACACCTTGTCCAGTAAGCCATTCTTTGGCCGTGTCGAAAAGGAGGGTGGCTACATTGTAATCTTCAATTGATTCGAAAAATCCAATGCCACCAATCTTTTGGTCTTCATAGTCAGCCTTGAGATCGTTGATAAAAGCTGCAATTCTTCCGATGAGTTGATCACCATCTTTGACGATCCATCGAGCAGCAGAACCATGGCTGTAGAAACTGTTCTTTTTAGGATCAAAAATGGAATTGATTTCTTGATCAAGAGGGCATACCCAAACGTCATCGTTTTTGTATACTTCACGAGCTACATCAAGAAATGCTTTTCCTTGACCAGAATTTGAAACCTTAATTATCTCCATTGTCTATCAGCAGTCAACTGTTGACATAGCAAATAAATCTGTTTTCGATCAATCTCTGAAATGCTTTTGGATATTTATTATGGTAAGAGCCCTTTGTTGTTCAGATCATCAAAGATCAGCTTGTCTACATAAGAGGTTTGTGGCCATTCGTCATACTTAAGCCACGCGATTTCAGCTATCTCGGAAGCTGCTTTAATCTCACCAATGTAATTAGCAAAGTAACATGTCATTTTAACCATCACGTTAGGATCATGTCCATGAGCTTGAGCTTCAAAGGTGCCGAAGTAATGAATGGAGTTAAGATCAATTTCGACAGACAGTTCTTCGCGAATCTCACGGATAAGTGCTTGTTCATCACTTTCTCCGTTTTCTCGCTTTCCACCCGGAATATAGAATTTGTCTTTATTCGCACTTCTAGCGGTCAGAATTCGTCCGTCTTGAATTTCTATCCAGGCGAGCTTGTCGATTAATCTCATATCTTAGTAAGATAAATAAACAGCATGGAAAAACTCAAACCGTACTTAACCATCAATGTGATTTGGCCATTGGTATTTGCCGCTGGGTTTCTTTATGGAGCTATAAAGTCATTCTTAATTTTCCTAAGAGAGAATAATTGGTCTCCCAGACAATTGATTTTAATAACCTCCATTTTCCTGTTTTTCCTTTTGCTTGCCTATATCTTTTTTATGATCGCGGTGGGAAACAAAAAAGCGGACTAACCAAAGTCCGCTATTAATTCTTCTAATATGTTTTGAGCCGCTCTGGCAATCACTGTTCCCGGTCCGAACACGAATGAAACACCGGCTTCTTTCAAGAAGTCATAGTCCGAAGGTGGAATTACGCCTCCTGCAATTACCATAATATCTTCTCTTCCTATTTTCTTTAACTCATCAATTAATTGGGGAATTAAGGTCTTGTGCCCGGCAGCTAAACTTGATGCACCAATCATGTGTACATCATTCTCCGCAGCCTGCATTGCCGTTTCCTCTGGCGTCTGGAATAATGGTCCTATGTCTACATCGAAGCCTAAATCGGCAAAGCTAGTAGCAATTACTTTAGCGCCTCTATCATGACCATCCTGACCCATTTTTGCGATCATAATTCGTGGTCTACGGCCGTCCAATTCGGCAAAGTCATCTGCCAATTTTCTGGCTTTAATAAAGTCTTCGTTTTCTTTCACCTCACTTGAATATACACCAGAAATTGTTTGGGTTACGGCTTTATGGCGACCGAAAGTGGTTTCCATTGCATCGGAGATTTCACCTAAAGAAGCTCTGTCTCTAGCAGCTTGAACCGCTAATTCCAATAGATTTCCTTCGCCAGTCTCTGCACAACGTTTGAGCGCATCTAAAGAGGCTTGAGTTTTATCATTGTCTCTTTCTGATTTGAGCTTGGCTAGTCTTTCCAGCTGAGCACTTCTTACTGCAGTATTATCAACTTCTAACAATTCAATATCAGTGGTTTCTTCTACCTGATATTTGTTAACTCCAACAATGGTGTCTTTACCTGAGTCAATTCTGGCTTGTTTTCTGGCTGCAGCCTCTTCAATTTTCATCTTCGGCAAGCCGGCTTCTATGGCTTTGGCCATACCGCCCATTTCTTCAACTTCTTCAATCAATGCCCAGGCCTTTTTCACCAATTGGTCGGTAAGGTATTCTACATAATGCGAGCCTCCCCATGGATCAATTACCTTCGTGATACCCGTTTCTTCTTGAAGATAGATTTGTGTATTTCTGGCAATTTTAGCAGAGAAATCTGTTGGTAAAGCAATGGCCTCATCCAAAGCATTTGTATGCAAAGATTGGGTATGGCCTAAAGCAGCCCCCATGGCTTCCACACAAGTTCTGGTTACATTATTGAAAGGATCTTGTTCGGTTAAACTCCAACCTGAAGTCTGACAATGTGTTCTCAAAGCCATTGACTTAGGATTATTTGGGTTGAATTGTTTTACGATTTTAGCCCATAGTAACCTTCCGGCTCTCATTTTGGCAATCTCCATAAAGTGGTTCATACCCACGGCCCAGAAGAATGATAGTCTCGGGGCAAATGCATCAATATCTAGCCCTGCTTCAATTCCTGTTCTTAAGTATTCTAATCCGTCAGCAAGCGTGTATGCCAATTCGATATCTGCAGTAGCTCCGGCTTCTTGCATATGGTATCCGGAAATACTGATAGAATTGAATTTAGGCATGTTTTGAGCCGTGTATTCAAATATGTCTCCAATAATTCTCATGGATGGTGCAGGAGGGTAGATGTAGGTGTTTCTCACCATAAACTCCTTGAGGATATCATTTTGAATGGTACCACTCAGCTGATCTTTAGCAACGCCTTGCTCTTCTGCCGCCACAATGTAGAAGGCCATAACCGGAATTACAGCTCCATTCATGGTCATGGAAACAGACATCTTATCTAGCGGAATGTCTTTGAATAAAACCTCCATATCTAGAATCGAGTCTATGGCCACACCGGCTTTGCCGACATCACCCACTACCCGTGGGTGATCAGAGTCGTAGCCTCTGTGTGTGGCCAGATCAAAGGCCACAGATAGTCCTTTTTGTCCAGCTGCTAGATTTCTTCTGTAGAAGGCATTTGATTCTTCCGCAGTTGAGAATCCCGCATACTGACGAATAGTCCAAGGGCGCATGGTATACATGCTACTATAAGGGCCTCGCAAGTAAGGTGGAAGCCCAGCTACAAAACCTAAGTGCTCTAAATTTTTGGCTTCTCCATTTAGTGATGCAGGTACTTCAATTCCTTCTGCTGTTGACCAATTTGGAGAATCGATTTTAGCGGCCTGATTAACTGACTTGAACGCTTCTCCATTTAGAAGTTTTGACTCGATGTCTTTCGTCAGTGTTTCTATATAATATGAACCCGCAGCGGGATCTACTTGCTTGTCGAAGTACGATTCTTCTTTGAGCATAGTAGGAATGTTTCTTGCGATTCTCTGAGCCGCTGAAGGATCGTTTTTGAAGATTTCATTAAAAGGTGCAACGACTGTTCCATCAGTGCCACCTGCAATGGCAGCCATAGACATTGTTGTTGCTTCTAGTATGGCATTATGAATGTCTTTTCTTTCTCCAGTCCAATCTGGTGTGAAGCTCACTATTTCAACATCGTTGTTCTCTAAGCTTACATTGAAGTTGGCAGCAATTTTTACAATGGCGCCTCTTAATGCTCGATGAAAGGCAATTTCATAGAAATGATCTTTCGTTAAGGTTCTTGTAATAGCAAGTTGTTGGAATACAAGAGCAGGATCAACCTTGTCCAGAATGCTATCAAGATTTTGTCTCCAGTTTGGCTGATTTGCTGATATCGTAAGACATCTGAGATTAGGAAAGGTTGGCTGAAATATCTTTTCCTCAGCTTTAACGAAACCATTAACTTCTCTAGGATTTAGCCCTTTGCTAAGTGCATACTGCGTGTAGTTGCTGATGAATTCTTCAGCGTTAACTTGATGCAGATTAAAAGATACCTTACAGTATTGGATTTGAATACCTTCTAGCAGAACATTGAAATCAGGGATGTTTTCTATGTTGAATAATAACCCGCTAGCTCCATTATTAAGTGCATTCAGGGCAATGCTATTTGCCTTCTTGTCGGATGAATCTATTAATTGATAGTTCGTCCAGTTTCTTATCCCGAATTTTTCAGGAGATTTATGGTTGTTTTTATAATCCGTAAGTGTTTCCGGTAAGTCTTCCTGTGTGTAGAATGGACCACCTTTAAAATCTTCGCCCTCCCATTCTAAAAGGTCAAAGGATTTTCCTCTTAGATCAGTAACTATTTTCTCTTTCCAAGCAGCTGCCGATTGTTTTTCAAACTCCGCAAATAATGTCTTGTCCATAGTGTATTGGTTTCGATGGCGAATTTATAAGAATTCCGATTTCAGAGAGATGATTATTATCAGTCTGGTGTAAATCTTTGTTTCTGTGGCTGTAATGGAATTTCCGCAAAGTTATCCACATTTACTGTGTGGATAAGGGTGTCTGATTTGGGGAAAATAAAACGGTTTGCATACCATTCTTAGCTTTCAACTTCAGGTTATTTTTTCCATTTTTGAATCCCTCAAAAAAATTAGAGACGCCTAAGATTGTGAACTGTTGATGGTAAAAAGTGAAATATCGGTATGGGAAGACTGTCTTGAATTCATTAAGAATCAAGTAGGCGACCAACCCTTCAAAACCTGGTTTGAACCCATCAAACCACTCGCTTTAAGAGAAACCACACTCACTATTCAAGTACCAAGTCAGTTTTTCTACGAATATTTAGAAGAGCACTATGTGCATGTGTTGAGACAGTGCATTCTGCATCAATTAGGACCCGAGGGAAAGCTTGAGTATTCTGTAATTGTAGACAGCGGTAGCGTACAGAATCAACCTTATATGGTTACGCTTCCAAATCAGAACCAGAGCGGCAATAAATGGGATAAAAAGGCGAATAGGCAGCCTGAGATGGTAAATCCATTCGCTATGCCTTCTTTAGATGAGGGTTCTCGGTACTCCAACCTTAACCCCAATTATAGCTTTGACAATTATATAGAAGGAGATTGTAATAGATTGGCTAGGTCTGCTGGTATTGCAGTTGCAGAAAAGCCCGGCATTACTTCATTCAATCCCCTAATGATATATGGTGGAGTGGGTTTAGGTAAAACCCACTTGGTACAAGCCATCGGAAATACAGTAACTGCTCAGAGTGAAAAGAACTTTGTCCTTTATGTGTCTTCCGAGAAGTTTACCACTCAGTTTACCGATGCCATTAAGAACAATAGCATTCAAAGTTTTACGAATTACTATCTACAAGTAGATACGTTGATTATTGATGATGTGCAGTTCTTTGCTGGAAAAGAGAAGACTCAGGAGATGTTTTTCCACATCTTCAACCACTTACACCAGAATGGTAAGCAAATTATCATGTCTAGTGACCGAGCACCAAGAGATTTAAAGGGTTTACAAGATCGTTTACTCTCAAGGTTTAAGTGGGGACTAACTGCTGACCTGCAAATGCCGGACTTTGAGACAAGGATGGCTATCATTATGCGTAAAATGCAGTCGGATGGCATATATATTCCAGATGATGTAGTAGAATATTTGGCTTACAGTGTAGATACCAATGTAAGAGAGTTAGAAGGTGTTTTGATTTCCCTTATTGCTCATGCTACGCTTAATAAAACGGACATCAATCTTGAATTAGCCAAACAGACACTCAAGAACATTGTACACGATATTGAGTCTGAGGTTGGAATTGATTACATACAGAAAACTGTAGGAGAGTATTTCCAAATTAGTGTTGACCAGCTGAAAGATAAAACACGAAAGAAAGAAATCGTTATTGCCCGTCAGGTAGCTATGTATCTGTGCAAAGAGTATACAAATCACTCTTTAAAATCAATTGGTTATCACTTTGGAGGGAGAGATCACAGTACGGTGATTCATGCCGTACAATCAGTCAGTGATATGATGGATATAGACAGGAAGTTTTCCGAATCCATTGATGAGCTGAAGAAAAAGATGAAAATGAAATTAGTATAAAAGTAAAAAGGGAGCTTAGGCTCCCTTTTTAGTTGAAAAAATTTCTCCTCTTATTTAAGAGAAACTGATTGTACAAAGCTTTTACCTTTAGTTTCCATTTTAACTGTGTAGCTACCAGCAGTAAGTTTAGATAAGTCAAATCTTTTTAAAGACTCACCATTGATTGGCTCGATAGCTAATTTGTTCATGTCTCTGTCGTAGATTGTTACTAGAACAGCAGCCGCTTCTTCAGTAGGAAGAATAACATCAAGTCTTTCTCCGTTTACTAAAACGCGTGGCTTAACAATAGTAACTTGGCTAGATACATTCACATAAGCAGAATCATCTGCAATTACTACTGGTGTTGAAGTGAAAGTATTGTTGTTTTCAACTTCAATTGAGTAGTTACCAGCTGGTAGTGCGTTGAGGTCTAATCTCTTAGCAAAAGTTTCAGTGTTAGAAGATGCTTTATATAGAATAGAACCATTTTCGCTTTTCAGCTGTACCTGAGTTTTAATAGCCTCTAATCCAGAGATGTTAACTGAAATAGATTTAGCATTAACTCTCTCAACTTTAACAGTTGGGTTGTCATTTGCAAAAACAAACGTTGATACCATGACCATCATGATTGTCAACAAATTTCTCATTGTTTTCATTTGCATTAATCTTTAGTGGTTATCACTAATTACGATTACAAAGGTATAGGGTGAGTATAGGCTGTACTACAACAGAATTGGCAACTATATATGCTATTTTAACTCAATATTGGGTTAATTTCATTGAAGTGTTAAAATTGAGCATATTTGGGTTAATTTTGTATAGCTAAATGGGAACCATATTTTTTAATTTCGGTTATGGATGCGATGGAAACGAGCAATATTTCTAAATCACCAAAGCTAGAGCAGATCAATCCTGCTATCGGTAGCAGCTTTTTGGTAAGAAGGTATGCTGACAAATGCGAGAACGACTTAGCCAACTGGCACTTTCATCCGGAATTGGAGTTGGTATATGTAAACGATGGGTCGGGGAAAAGGCACATAGGTAAGCATCTATCTTATTTTAATGATGGAGAGCTCATTCTCATGGGTGCGTACTTACCGCATTATGGATTTACAAATAGACTCTCGGGCAACGAATCGGAGACGGTTATTCAATTTAAGGAAGACTTCTTGGGTGAAGGTTTCTTTCAGACTCCAGAAATGGCAAATGTGAAACGTTTGTTAGAGCTTTCTAAGAAGGGGCTAGCCTTTACCGGAGATGCTAAACATAAAATAGGGAGTAAGATTGAAAGCCTTGCCTGGACAGATCACTTTGGCCGACTAATGGGTTTGATAGATGTACTTAATGATTTGGCCACTACGGATGAATATAAAGTATTAAATGCTGATGGAGTGGCCATGGCAGTTGATACGAAGGAAAATGATCGGATGAATGATATCTACGATTACATCAGAGAGAACTTTAAAGAGCACATCGCGCTTGAGGATATATCCGATGAGGTGAGTATGACGGTGCCGGCATTCTGTAGATATTTTAAAAAGATCTCTCGAAAAACCTTTACCAAGTTTGTAAATGAATACAGGGTAGTTCATGCAAGTAAACTGCTAGCCGAGACCTCACTACCAATTACTGAAGTTAGTTTTGAAAGTGGTTTCAATAACTTCTCTCACTTTAATAAGCTTTTTAAAGAGTTTACAGGTAAGAGTCCTTCAGCTTATAGAAAAGAGTTCAAAAATATTATAGTTGAATAATAAAAAAGCCCCATGAAGGGGCTTTGTCTTTTAATTGAATCTGTAGGTTTCTCGTCTTTTGTTTCCTGTTTCATCGATTATATCGAAGTAGATTCTGCCATAATAATCCTCTATATATCTTGCGAGGCCTTTCGGGCTAGCAACATACCTTCCGTTAACTGCAAGTATTATTTCACCCTCAGCGATATCATTAAGTTTTCTGAAGAAACCTCTTCGTTGATCAATTTTAGTGATCAGTGCGCCATACTTTGTTCCCAGTTCTTCTTTCTCGCTATTCGTGAGATTTCGGAATTGAGCTCCTAAATAGTCTGAGAAGTAGATGTCATCCTCATCCAATGAATTGTCACGGTCGAGAATATTCGTGTTACCTAATATATTCTCTAAGGTTAGAGAGGTTTCATAGGTGCGGTTATTTCTAACGTACTGTAGGGTTACCTCATCGCCTGGTGATTTAGCATTAATGATTTCATCGAAACTCGCTTTTGATAGTACTTCTCTGTTATTAATGCGTCTTACAACGTCACCTGGTTCTAGTCCGGCTTTATCTGCTGCACCACTTCTTCTTATGGAGTTGACAAAAACGCCCTCTAGGTTATTAATACCATATTCCTTCGCCAATGCTTCGTCAATTTCTTCTACCTCAGCACCAGTATAGGCTTTTTGTACCACTCGGTATTTTTTTAGATCCTCAACGATTTTAACCACAATATCCGAGGGAACGGCAAACCCATAACCCGCATAAGAACCTGTTCTTGATATAATGGATGTATTAATACCTACTAGTTCACCATAAGTATTTACTAAGGCACCACCACTGTTGCCAGGATTAATGGCAGCATCTGTTTGTATGTATAATTCAATTGGGAAGTTTTCTCTCACCGAATTTGCGGAGCTGCCAATAGCACTTACAATACCGGCAGTTACAGTAGAGGTAAGATTGAAAGGATTACCAACGGCTAGCACCCAGTCACCAACTCTTACATCGCTACTTTTTGCTATATCGATGGCAGGTAAATTTTGAGCGTCAATTTTTAGCACAGCGATATCCATTTTAGGATCTGTACCTACCAGCTTGGCTCTATAAGTTCTTTTCTCGTGTTGGATTTCAATGGCATCTGCTCCTTTTATTACGTGGTTATTAGTAATGATATAACCGTCAGAAGAATAGATTACACCTGAACCTGATCCTATGGCAACTCCATCATTGTTTCCACCTTGTCTACCCCCGAAGATCATTTCGAAGTAACTCTGATTTCTTCTACTTCTTTGAATGTTTTTTACATAAACTACAGAATGTACAGAAGCTTCGGCTGCTTCTCTAAAATCAACACTATTGATAACGGCATTATTGTAGGCGCTATTGGTATAGCTGGTTTGCTCTACTTGAGCCGGAACTTCTCTAATTACTTCAGTAACTGGATTTGGTGCAATGAATGCCAAAAACACAAAGGCTCCTGCTAATCCACTTAAAAATGCCAATCCAACAATAGATAACTTACTCTTCAACTTCATATGCTCTAAACTTATCTTGAATGAAATCAAATGTCTCGATAGAAAGATCAAGACTTATTCAAACATACGCGCTCTCCAGAAATCGGGTTTCTAATCGCTGTTAATTAAGGTTAAAACCCATTTTTGCAATAAGGGTTTATCAACGTACAGGATGCATTTGTAGGCCTTTTAAAAACCTATAAATTTGCGAAGCCATAAAAATCGCTCATTTCAAATCCATTCTCGGTTTCATGAGTTATTAAGCTAAAGCATTCAATATTTTGTCAGAGAAGAAACACATTGCTATCCTAGGGTCTACAGGCTCTATAGGAACACAAGCACTTGAAGTAATTGAAGCCAATTCAGACCAATTTGTAGTTGAAGTGCTCACTGCAATGAATAGCGCAAACCTTCTAATTGAGCAGGCCCAAAAGTTCAAACCTAATGTAGTGGTTATAGGAAATGAAGCACTATATGATCAGCTATTCAATGCGCTAGATTCTCATGACATTAAAGTATATGCGGGTGCGGATGCCTTAGCTTCTGTGGTAGAAATGGATTCCATTGATATGGTACTTACCGCATTGGTGGGGTATGCGGGTTTAAAACCTACCATCAAGGCAATTGAAAGTGGTAAACATATTGCCCTCGCTAATAAAGAGACACTTGTTGTAGCGGGAGAGTTAATAACGCATTTAGCTAAAGAAAAGGGAGTTAACATATACCCGGTAGACTCTGAGCATTCTGCAATTTTCCAATGTTTGGTAGGAGAGTTTCATAACCCGATTGAGAAGATAATTCTGACGGCTTCCGGTGGGCCTTTTAGAGGAAAGACAAGGGCCGATTTAGCGAATGCCAAAAAAGAACAAGCACTAAAGCACCCTAATTGGGATATGGGTGCCAAGATTACTATCGATTCGGCTTCTTTAATGAATAAAGGACTTGAGGTGATTGAGGCCAAATGGCTTTTCGGACTGAGCATGGATCAGATTGAAGTAATCGTACATCCTCAATCGATTATTCATTCTATTGTACAGTTTGAAGATGGTAGTATGAAGGCTCAGATGGGTTTGCCGGATATGAAGCTTCCCATACAGTATGCCCTCGGTTATCCTAACCGATTAAAATCTAACTTTCCGAGGTTCAACTTTTTAGATTATCCTTCTTTAACATTTGAGCAGCCAGATACAGAAACTTTTCGTAATCTTGCGCTTTCCTTCGAAGCTATGAGAAAAGGTGGGAATATGCCATGTATTTTGAACGCTGCGAATGAAATTGCCGTGAGTAAATTCCTCAAAGATGAGGTAGGCTTCTTAGAAATGTCTGATTTGGTAGAACATTGCATGAAAAAGACATCCTTTATTCAAAAGCCAACGTATGAGGATTATGTCTTAACGGACACTGAAACAAGAGAAATAGCAAACGCTTACAATATTTAATGGAAACCATTGTACAAATAGCCCAACTGTTGTTGGCACTATCAATTTTAGTAGGGATACATGAAGGTGGTCATATGCTTACCGCCAAAATGTTTGGGATGAGAGTGGAGAAGTTCTTTATCGGTTTCCCTCCAACTTTATTTTCTTTTAGCAAAGGCGAAACAGAGTATGGCTTGGGTGCCATTCCTCTAGGAGGTTTTGTGAAAATCTCGGGAATGATTGATGAGTCTCTAGACAAAGAACAATTGTCACAAGAGCCTCAACCATGGGAGTTTAGATCAAAGCCTGCATGGCAAAGATTGATTGTGATGCTTGGTGGTATTATCGTTAATGTGATTGCTGGTGTAATTGCAATGGTTTCTCTCACCTTCATTAATGGAGATGTATACGTACCAAGTGAAGTGGTAAAGACCAATGGTATCGAGGCGTTAGCTTATGGTGAAGAAATTGGTTTTCAAACGGGCGATATCATTCTAGATATCAATGGAGAGGATTATGAAAGGGTGAGCGAACTCTCAGATCCGGCACTCTTCTTAGATTCTGATTCTTATTATACTGTTTCTAGAAATGGTCAGACATTAAAAATTGAGATCCCGGAAGGGCTTTTGGATAAGATGTCTCAAGACAAGATGTTCAAGGTTAATTTTATAAGACCAAGAATTCCTTTTCAGATTAAATACCCTAATGATCCTGAATATCAGGCAAATTCTAATGCCAAGAATGCCGGTATCATAGAGAATGATAGAATTCAAAATGTAGCTGGTACAGATATCGCTTACTGGGATCAGTTGGTTAATGTGCTAGCACAAATGGCTGGTGAGTCTGTTCCAATGAAAGTAGAAAGAGGTGGAGAGCTTCTAGATATTGATGTACTGGTTAAACCAGATTCTACAATAGGAATTCAGATGGGTTCTTTAATACAAGCAGAGAGAGTAGATTATAGCTTCGGTGAGGCAGCGAGTATCGGAACTGCTGATGCATTTAATCTTGTAATTCTTAATGCGAAAGCTCTTGGTAAAATGTTCACGGGAGGTGTTTCTGCAAGAAGTTTAATGGGGCCAATTGGCATAGTTGAGCTTTACCCTAAAACCTGGGACTGGAGCCAGTTCCTATACACAACAGCTTTTATCTCAATGATTTTGGCTTTTATGAATCTGCTACCTATTCCTGCGCTTGATGGAGGACACGTAATGTTCTTGCTGTTCGAGATGGTTTCTGGTCGTGCACCATCAGATAAGTTCTTAGAGGGCGCTCAGAAGGTAGGTATGATTATACTGCTAGGTCTGATGGTTTTCGTTTTCGGAAACGACATTCTCAAACTCTTTGGAATTTAATTGCTTCCTAGGCCATTGTCTTTAGGCGGATCTCGATAAATCTCAAACTCAACTCTACGGTTGAGTTTTCGATCCTCGTCTGTTTGCTCGTCTTTTACAATCGGCATTTCGCTACCATAGCCTATTGCAAAGATTCTCTGTGGATTGATCAAGCTATTATCTAAGATGTATCGCTTAATCGAATCCGCACGTTGTTGCGATAACTTTAGATTGAGCATTGCATTACCACTAGAATCAGTATGACCCGAGATATTCAATCTAAAGGAAGGGTGATCAATCAAGAAGTCAATTACTTTTTGAAGATCCTCGTGCATACTTGGAAGAATATCCCAGCTTCCATTGGCAAATTCCAAACTTGAGAATTCGATTTTACTAGCCACTCGCTCAACTACACCTTCATATTGAGTTTCTCCATCAAGATAAAACAGCTTTTCCAGTCTGAAGAAATCGTCACCTTGTACAATGAGTAGGTAGTTTCTTTGATTGATTAAATCGAATTCAAAAGTACCGTCCTCTCTTGCAAACTTGGGAGCAACTTCAACGCCCTCGTCTAAGTCGATAACAGAAACAATGGCATTCTTAGGAATCTCTCCCGTAATCATGCTAATCTTACCCGAGAAGCGAGTAGTAGCTAAGGGCTGCCCTGCCATGGGCAAAGGAAATGAATAGAGGTCGAGGTTCTTCATGCTTTCCTCTTCCTCGGAACGCGCATAAAATATATAGTCAGAGGCTTGATCTATACTAAAATAGAATTCAGTGCCTTTGCCATTAACCAATGGACCAATGTTGATAGGCTCAGAGAATGTGCCATCTACTCGATAGGATTTATAAATATCGTAGTCGCCAAAGTTCAGTAGATGTCCATTGCTACTGAAGTAAAGCACATCAAATTCTCTATGGTAGAATGGACTGACTTCGTTGTTTCTCGTGTTGATTATGGGGCCTAAATTTCTGGCTTTTGTCCATTTGTCTTTAGCTCCTTTGGTTGAATAATAAATGTCTGCTAAGCCAAATCCACCACGTCTATCAGACGCAAAATACATAGTGTCTTCTGAAGCATTTAGTGTGACATGAGAGTCCCATCCATCTGAGTTTATGTTTTCACCTAAGTTTTCAGGAACAGTCCACAATGTATCGCCTTGATAATGGGTCATGTAGATATCACAGTTACCTAAACCGTCAGGAGACTCACACCTGCTGAAGTAGAGGGTCTTACCATCTTTTGTTAAATAACCGGAGCCTTCATTATACCGAGTGTTGACCTTCTCAAACATTTTGGCCTCTCCCCAGCCATTACCTTTCAAGCTCGTGACAAAAATGTCTTCATTGATATATTTATTAATACCAGTGTTTACCGAGTTACGCTTTGAGGTGAAGATTAGTACCGAATCATTTTTCGATACAATAGGGGCATAATCTTCCCAATCTGAATTAACCATTTCTCCCATACTGGTGAGCACCCCTCTAGGTGGTATGAGTGTGTCTACCTGTCTTCTAAAATCAACCAGATCGTAATAGTATTCTAGTGGTACGTAGTATTGTTTCTTATTTCTATCCAGTGAATCGTAACGGGCGAGAATCGCTGGAATATCAAGGCCTCTGCGATGATGTTTGAGCACCATGGCATAGAGTGGTTTAGCATCTTCGGGAGAGGCGAAAATCTCAGTGAGCTTGGCAAGTCTCCATATATAATAGGTCTGATGAGCGAAGTTCAATGTTCCAAACTTGGAAACGTATTCTTTAAGCACAGGATAAAGTTCTTCCCAATTTCTCTCCCTGTCTAGTTTTTCTACTTTCTTCTGAAGTTTTTCATTGATGTAAGTAGGATCCTGATCTATGTTAGTGAATTTAAGGTCTGTGATATCTATTTTGACGGTATCAGATTTAAGCTCTAGCTTTTTGGCGTTGCGTTTAGATTTCTTTTTAAAGAACTGTCCATGGGCTGAAGGAATCCAGCAAATGATGGCTATCAAGAATATGATATTCCGCTTGACCATGGTTTTATTGATGAATGCGTTGGTGAAAGTATCAAGAAGTAAGATACGAGATTTATTCATCATAATAAATATGCGCATACTGCCAAGAATTGCTTTGGCATAACAGTTGCAATATAGGCAACGCTCAAAATTTCTGGTTTTAGATGCCAGAATGACACATATATGAAGATAGATAGAAATACAATCAGTTCAATTTTGGCGGCAGAGTTAAGCGAGGAAGAAGGAGGTGAATTCATTCAGATGATCGCACCCGATGAGGACGATCAAAAACTAACCGACCTCCCCGATGAGTTGCCCATTTTGGCTGTTAGAAATACAGTATTATTTCCCGGTGTTTTAATTCCAATCACAGTAGGCAGACAGAAGTCTATTAAGGTGGTAAAGCAAGCACATAAAGGGGATAAAATTATTGGGGTTCTTACGCAGGAGAATCCTCAGGTAGATGACCCTTCGACTAGTGAATTATTCAAGGTAGGAACGGTTGCCAAGATTGTTAAAATGCTTGTTTTACCTGATGGAAACACCACCATCATTGTACAAGGGAAACAGCGTTTTCAAGTAGAGGAGTTTACCCAGAATTCACCTTTCCTAAAAGCCAAGGTGTCCTATTTAGAAGAGAATTTTCCTAAAAGGCTCAATAAAGAAAATAAGGCACTGATTCAATCGATAAGAGATGCTGCCAATCGCATCATGACATTAAACCCTGAGATTCCTAAGGAAGCACAGGTGGCCTTAGAAAACATTGAAAAGCCGAGCTTTTTGGTACATTTTCTATCATCTAACATTAATGCCGAGCCAAAGGAAAAGCAGGCTCTATTAGAAGTGAATGATGGTGTTGAAAGAGCCACCAAATTGCTTCAGCATCTTATGAAGGAAGTCCAAATGCTTGAGTTAAAGCAGGAGATTCAAAGCAAAGTGCATTCTGATATAGATGCTCAGCAGCGCGACTATTTCTTGCGTCAACAAATGAAGGTTCTTCAGACGGAGTTAGGTGATGGTGGCCCAGAACAAGAGGTTGAAGAACTTAGGAAAAAAGGTGCTGAAAAGAACTGGCCTGAAAAAGTTGACAAGCACTTTAATAAAGAATTAGATAAGATTTTACGCATGAATCAAATGGCTGCAGAATATCCAGTAGCCATGAATTATGCAGAGCTGATGGTTGAGTTACCATGGGCAGATTACTCAGAAGATGACCTGGATCTAAAGCGTGCTAAAAAGGTATTAGAGGATGATCATTATGGGCTTGAAAAAGTTAAGGATCGTATTCTGGAATACTTAGCGGTGCTTAAGTTAAAGAACGATTTAAAAGGACCGATTCTATGTTTATACGGTCCTCCGGGTGTTGGTAAAACATCATTAGGTAGATCAATTGCTAAGGCTCTCGGAAGACAATATGTCAGAATGTCACTTGGTGGGGTTCATGACGAAGCTGAGATAAGAGGACACAGGAAAACCTACATAGGCGCTATGCCCGGTAAGGTGATCCAGAATATCAAAAAGGCTAAGACGTCTAATCCGGTATTCGTATTGGATGAAATAGATAAGGTGAACTCTAATTTTAGAGGAGACCCATCTTCTGCCTTGCTTGAGGTTTTAGACCCAGAACAGAACCATGAGTTTACGGATAACTATTTAGAAGTTGAATACGACCTTTCTAAAGTTCTATTCATAGCCACAGCTAACTCTTTAGATACCATTCAACCTGCGTTGAGAGACCGTATGGAAATTATTGAGGTTTCTGGTTATACTATTGAAGAGAAGATCGAAATCGCTAAACGCCATTTGATTCCTAAGCAGAAAACTGAGCATGGTTTAAAGCCGAAGGACTTCTCCCTTGATAAAAAGAGTATTCAATTCATCATAGAAGGATATACGAGAGAGTCTGGCGTGAGAGGATTGGAGCGAGTTATTGGTTCTGTAGTAAGAAGTGTGGCTAAATCTATAGCTCTAGAAGAAGAGTACCCTAAAAAAGCGACCCCTGAATACATTGAGAAAGTATTAGGAGGTAAGCGTTTTGATAAGGAAATGTACAGCGACAATAAGTCGGCTGGTGTAGTTACAGGATTGGCTTGGACAGCCGTAGGTGGTGAGATTTTATTTATTGAATCGAGTATTAGCCGCGGTAAGGGTAAGTTGACACTTTCGGGTCAATTGGGTGATGTTATGAAGGAGTCAGCTATGGCGGCCATCTCTTACTTAAAGTCTAATGCAGACGAGATGGGAATAGACTATCGCGTATTTGATAAATACGACTTGCACGTCCACGTTCCTGCCGGGGCAGTTCCAAAAGATGGCCCTTCTGCCGGAATTACTATGCTTACCGCATTGGCATCTGTTTTCACACAACGAAAGGTGAAAAATAAACTAGCGATGACGGGTGAGATTACGCTTAGAGGTAATGTATTACCTGTAGGTGGTATAAAAGAAAAAATTCTAGCTGCCAGACGGGCAGGTATCAAAGAGATTATCTTGAGTAAGCGTAATCAAAAGGATATCGAAGAGATTGATGCGCAATATGTAAAAGGATTGACATTCCATTTCGTTGAGAAAGCAGACGAAGTCTTAGATATTGCCTTGCTTGATCAAAAAGTGGCCAACCCTGTTAAATTTGTCTTAGACTAATTAGTCGAAAGACCTGATGAAAAAACTCCTCGTTGTTTTTCTTGTAACCACTTTTTCCTTCCAATTGAAGGCACAGTTGGGTGGGCAACGAGCCTATGAGTTTTTGAACTTGCCTACCAATGCAAGAACGGTAGCGCTAGGTGGTGTGAACGTAACAGGTGGGTGGTTAGACCCAACGCAAGTAGGTTCTAATCCGGCAATGTTAAATGATGCCATGGCAAATCAATTTGTGATTAACAGATTGAATTACTTTGCGGACATTGGTCAAACCAATCTCACATTTATCCGGCCTTTTGAGAAGCTAGGTAACCTGGCGTTCGGTCTAAACTACTTGAGCTATGGTACCATCAATAGCTTTGATGAGAATGGCTTTTTGAATGGAGAGTTTAGTGTAAATGAATATGTTTTCAGTGTTTCCAACAGTCAGGCATTTGGCCCTTTTTCTGTAGGTACTACATTGAAGCTTGCTGTTTCAGATCTATCGGCATTTCAATCGAGTGCTGCTCTTTTAGATGTAGGAGGAACATTTAAACATCCCGAAAAGGAATTGACACTGGGTTTTGTCATTAAGAATGTGGGTGTATTGATTACCGACTATACTGATGACAATAACAGTCAACTCCCAACCGATATTCAATTGGGCGCAACATTCAAGCCTGAATTTATGCCCTTTAGATTTTCAGTTACAGCGCGAAATTTAGTGCGGTCTGATGTGGTCTTTTTCGATCCGTCTACCAATAGTTTATTTGGGGAGAACGAAGAGCCTGGGTTTGGAGAAGAAATATTTAGAAGGTTAGTCTTTGGTGCAGAATTAATGGCTTCAGAGAACTTTCAATTAAGATTTGGGTATAACCACTTGCTGCGCCAAGAGTTAAGATTAGCAACAGCTTCAGGAGGATCTGGATTTTCCTTTGGCTTTATGTTTAAAGTAAAAAGATTTGAATTTGCTTTCGCCAGAGCATTGTATCATACAGTGGGTGGTAGCAATTCCCTTCAAATGAATTTCAATTTGGATGGGATATTAAATAAGAAAAAAGATGATTGATCAGAACTTTCTTACGCCACGACAAATTGTGGCCGAACTTGATAAATATATCATCGGTCAAGCCGATGCCAAAAAGAATGTAGCCATAGCACTAAGAAACCGATGGAGACGCATGCATGTCAAATCTGAGATGCAGAAAGAAATTGTGCCTAATAACATTCTCATGATTGGAGCAACAGGGGTGGGTAAGACCGAAATTGCTCGTAGGCTAGCCAAAATTGCAGATGCTCCTTTTACTAAAGTTGAGGCTTCTAAGTTTACTGAAGTAGGTTATGTGGGCCGTGATGTAGAAAGTATGGTGCGTGATCTAGTGGAACAATCTGTGAACTTGGTTAAGCAGTCTAAGAAAGAAGAGGTAAAAGAAAAAGCTGAACAGGCTGTTGAGGATATCATTTTAGATGCCCTCATTCCACCAGTGATCACTAAGAAACCTTCAACAGGTTTTACTGTAGAGAATCAGGAGGCAGAACAAATGTCTGATGCTGAGCTCAATGAAAGAACGCGTGAGCGTTTTAGAGAAAAGATTAGAAATGGAGAGATTGACGATCGTAAAATTGAGATTTCCATTCAATCTAATGCAAGCGGTGTAGGCATGGTAGGCGGAGGAATGGACGAAATGTCCATGATCAACATGCAGGATATGTTGAACAATATTCTTCCTAAAAAACAGAAGAAGAGAAAAGTAAGCATAGCTGAGGCTAAGAAGCTCCTGTTAGAAGAAGAGAGTTCAAAACTCATTGACATGGATGAGGTAAAGGACGAAGCTATCGCAAAGGCGGAAAATACAGGTATCATCTTTATCGATGAGATTGATAAGATTGCCGGTGGTGGTAAGAAGGGAGGAGGAGGCCCTGATGTAAGTAGAGAGGGCGTGCAGCGAGATTTATTGCCAATTGTTGAAGGCAGTGCGGTAAATACAAAGCATGGTGTCATCAATACAGACCATATTCTTTTTGTGGCAGCAGGTGCTTTTCATGTGGCTAAACCATCCGATCTTATTCCTGAATTACAAGGGCGTTTTCCAATTAGAGTAGAGCTGAATAGCTTAACAGAAGCCGATTTCTACCAGATTATCAAAGAGCCAAAAAATGCTCTGACGAAGCAATACGAGGCCCTTATCGGATCAGAAGATGTATCTATTGAGTTTACGGATGAAGCCTTGCATGAGATCGCGCATTTGGCCTTTAAAATCAATGAGGAAGTTGAGAACATTGGCGCAAGAAGATTACATACGGTAATGAGTCGCTTGTTGAATGATATACTCTTTGATATTCCGGAAGAGATTCCTGTCAATGCGAAAGTATCTATAACCAAAGAGATGGTACAAGAGAAGTTAGGCGGACTTGTTCAGGACAAAGATTTGAGTGAGTTTATTTTATAGTTTAAAGTAGTGGGTATAACGTATTGCGTCTTGAGACTTTCTGTTTCGAACGGATGGCAATACTAAATACCAAATGCCAACTGCTATTTTCTTGACTTAAGAAATCACTTAATAAGACTATTGTATTTCTTTTCTTGAATGGGCTAATATTCTGACGCAACAGTCGAAAACTTTCTTATTTCCTAGTACGATTATTGGAAAAAGTAACATCCCAAGACTAATCAATGAAGAAATGGCTAATGCAAAAACTTTCCATTCAGGAAGTTCAGCAATTTCAAGAAAGAGCATAGATAAACTGTGATAAAGCAACCATCCGAAATAAAGAATAAAGGGCATTAGGCTAATCAGCACTAACCTATTTTTCTTTGATAGAACGCTTTGCATATGCTTCAAGTAAATATTTTTTGATGTAAAATGGAATTCATTTAATCAATCATATTGTTTTAATCTAAATGCTCAATTTTTTCAGCTCTAATTACTTTACTGTTATCGAGAGTTATCGTCAATGAACAAATGGTCAGTCCAAAACCAACTGATCTTGAACCAGTATTGTATGACATTATTGAGTCACTTTTATAAGACGGATTTCCTAATAAAAACTCTACCTGCTTACTGTTCATTCCAATTAGTGTCTTGTCATTAACAAGATCATCTACCATTTCAAAACGCTCGTTAGGGTTATCAATCTATGATGTATGACTGAATTCCCTTTTTGGGTGGTAATCTTCCAAATAAAAGAACCCACATAGTGACCCAATAAAAGCCAATGGGTACATAGTTATAACTAACAAAATGGTGACAAACCTTCTTTCAAAACTAGACCATCTTGATTTATATTTCTTTAGTATGAAGCTTATTATCAGGGTAATGAGCAGGAATGATGTTAAGATAAAGAGGAGTATATCCATTTTGGTGTGTCTAATATTTATCTCTTGACTTAGGAAAGTCATAATAGAATTTTTTTCCTGTAGTATTTAATACGTCTTGCCAACTTTTTATGTTGAATTCTACACCACAGATGGCACACGTAGCTAGATTATCGAGGTGAAAATCACTTAGGTCATTAATCAAGTAAGTAAGACCTGGATTATGCCCAAAGATCATCAGGTTATCTATATGTGAAGGCACCTCAGATATGATTCGTTTTATAGCAAATGCTGAGGCATGATAGAGGTCTTTATTCTTTTGAATTTGCTCTACTGAAACATTGAGTTTTGCTGCAAAACCTTTGGCTGTAGTAATTGCTCTTTCTGCCGGAGATGATAACAATTGATCAATTGTATAGCCAGTTTCGACAAATCTTTGTGCCATATCTGGCACATTTCGCTTGCCTCTAGTGTTGAGAGGGCGCTCAAAATCAGTTAATTGTGGGTAATCCCAGCTAGATTTAGCATGTCTTACAATAAATAACCTTTTATTCATATTGAATAATGAGGAAGTCTCAATTAAAGACCTAGCTTTGCTCCCTCAAATATTTATTACTTATTACAAATTACAATGAAAACAGGTACTGTAAAATTCTTTCTAGAAGACAAAGGCTTCGGTTTCGTGGTTGATGACGAGACGGGGAAAGAATTCTTCGTTCACATTTCCGGAACTGTGGATGAAATTAGAAAAGACGACAAAGTGACTTTTGATACCGAAGAAGGTAGAAAAGGTATCAATGCCGTTAATGTGAGAAAAGCCTAAGGCTTTCCTATTCGAGAATCATAATTAAGAAATTATAGATTTTACCAACCCTGAAGTATTGTACTTCAGGGTTTTTGTCTTTCATAGATCCACTCTGGTCTGCCATCATATGCATTACTGGAAGTAATTTTTCTGAGATCAGTTCCATCAAGTCTCATGATAAAGATATCTCCGGCTTCGTCATCTCTTGCAGATTCAAAGACCATCCATTTACCATCAGGAGAAATCTTCGGGTGTAAACTTCCTAATCCAGGATTATCTGTAAGAGGAACAAAACTATTTCCATCTACATCGATATTCCAGAGTTCGTAGGTGGTACTGTCTCTCACTTTAATATTGAGTGTAAAGGTGTTGTCATTTTTGTGCCAAAACATGCCAGAATTCATATAACCTCTAGGGGTAATGATTGATGTCTCTTCTGTCTCGATATCGTAGATCTTAAGAGATTGATTATAATAATCTGGACCATTCATGTAGGCAATCTTAGTTTCATCGCTATTCCAAAAAGGGTTTGGCAATAGTGCAGGGGTGTCAGTTTCTTTGTTTCGAGTGATCCGCTTCCTTCCAGATCCATTTTTATTCATTAAGAAGAACTCCAGCACATCGTTTTGAATTGCTCTATAAATTATTTTGGAACTGTCTTTTGAAAACCACTGAAAATCAGCGCCTGCAGAAACGGTATCCATGACAAATGGGGTGATTTCTAACGAATGGAGATCTAGCTCATGTTTGAGATATCTATTTTCCTTATCTACAATGGTAAACCTTAAACGTTCAGGACTAACGTATTCCGGAAAGCTGTTGCGATCTTCAGTATTCGTCAGTTGCTTGAGTTCCGAACCGTCAGGATTGATGGAGTAAATATCAATAGTACCTCCTCTGTTGGATACAAAGGCGATTCTTAAGTCTTCATCGAACTCTTGAATTTCTTCGGAATTGGAACAAGCCCATAAAAAGGCTAGCAGCAACAAAAAGTGCTTTTTCATGTCAAGTCTTTCTATAAGATACGACTAAAAGCACTTAGTAAGATTTTAACTCTTGAGTCAGCTATGTTCTTCCAGTAATTTGAAAGGCTTTCTGCTAGTTATTCCAAAGGTCTTGGGCAGTATAATGGCCGTCCTCTCTTTCCCAGAATTTACCATCTAAGAAACGGAAGCCCTTGTCAAGTCCATTAATCGCTTCCATTTCTTTAGTACTCAATGGAATGTTTGCCGAATCTAAATTGGCCTTCAATCTTTTTGGGTTCACTGATTTAGGAATTACCGCAGTACCTCTTCCTTCAGCCCATTTGATTAAAATTTGAGCAGGATGCACACCATGGTTTTCGGCAATACCTTTTAGTACTGGATTCTCAAACATATCTGGCTCGTCTTGCCCTTTTATGGCCGCAGCTCTATCTCTGGAGCCCAGTGGCGAATAGGCAGTGTATAAAATGCCGTTATCTGAACAGAAGTTGAATAAATCATTTTGAGAAAGCAGTGGATGAGACTCTACCTGGTTCATTTCAGGAACTATTGAGCACTTACTGATGAGGTCTTTGAGCTTGACCACATTAAAATTAGAAACCCCAATATGTTTGGTGAGACCTTTTTCAACTAATGATTCCATAGCCTGCCAAGTATCGGCTATTGGGTAGTCTTCAATCGGTGCAAATCCACTTGCATCTTCTGAGAATTTAATGCCTGGTTTATGAGCAATTGGCCAATGCATTAAATAAAGGTCTAGATAATCTAGTTTTAATGCCTTAAGACTTTCTTGAATTGCAGGTTCAACATCTTCAGTCGCGTGAAAAGAATTCCAAAGTTTAGACGTAACAAATAACTCTTCTCTAGTCACGTCACCAGCATCAAAGGCATCCTGAAACGCTTGTCCAATTTCTGCTTCGTTATCATAGATCCAAGCACAATCAATGTGGCGATAACCTATTTTGATGGCTTCGCGAACTGCATTATAGACTTCTCCGGGCTCTGATTTCCATGTGCCTAGCCCTATGGCATCTAATGTATCCCCGTTTCTGAATTTCAGTTTGTTCATGGTTTGAATTTATACCATTCTTCAAGACTAAAAAACACAATTTCAAACCTTAAGTATTTCAAATAAAGATATTCCCAATTAGGCTCCAGAAAATTGTTGTTGAAAACGTAATTTATAATTGATGCTTGTCAGAAACATATTAAGGAAATGAATTGTTAAATTTGCGTCTAATTCACCTAAGCGCTAGGAACTTAAGTAGTTGATACTTGTACCCTCAGGCTTTAGCGATCGAGAATAAAGAGAGCTGACAAGACTAAATTGTTATTTCCCTCGAGGGAGATAACAATAGAATTCCTGCATACTTGCTCAATCCAGAAAATGGATGGTTTGAGCAAATTAGGTGGATGATGAATTGCAAAAATGAGCATATCGCAGTCCACCTTGATATACTGGATGTATTCCCGCATCTTTCCGAGCCTAGCCGGCTATCTCATATTTGCATTGTTGTTTTTATCTGCTCAAGCATTTTCCCAATCTATTACTTACAATAAAGGTTTCGACATAGATGGAGCATCTTTCGCAAGTGCGGTTTTCTCATTATCAGGTCAAGAAAGCGATCCCGAAGCACTTCTTTTTAACAATACCGGTACTGTACTTTATGTGCTCGGCAGGGGAGGCGTAGATATTAGCCAGTACAGCCTTAGCACAGCTTATGATATCTCCACTGCTAGCTTTACTCAAGTTGCCCTAGATGTTTCGGGCCAGGAAGCCACACCACAAGACATCATGTTCAATGACGATGGTACCGTTTTGTACCTATTAGGAAACACGGGTATAGATGTGACTTCATATGGCCTGAGTTCTGCATATAATATTTCTACAGCCTCTTCTCCCACCGTGGTGTTAGACGTTTCAAGCCAGGAATCGTCTCCACAAGACATTATGTTCAACAACACTGGTAATCGCCTGTATGTATTAGGAACGGATACCGGGGAAATAGAAGAATATGTCCTCAGCACTTCTTTCGATATCTCCACGGCCACCTTTCTGCAAACCGCACTTAATATTTCAGGTCAGGAAGATGCACCCCGCTCTTTTATATTCAATGACACTGGTGACCTGCTTTTTGTGATGGGCAATTCCGGTGATGATGTGAATATGTATAGTCTTAGTTCGGCCTATGACATCTCCACAGCTTCGTTTGTAGAAATTGTACTAACCTTTTCCTCACAAGAAGACACCCCGCAAAACTTCATTTTCAATGATGATGGCAGCCTTTTATATCTGACGGGTACCAATGGTGATGACATCAACGAGTATACCTTGCGTGGATTTTTTACGGAAAATGATACTAATGATGGCAACATCAGTGGCTCGGCAAGTATCACCATTGACGGAGATTCTTTCAATGGCAGTGTCAGTGAAGATTTTATCGTCAGCAGCAAAGCGAGTATCAGCAATGTACCCAGCGGACTTACTCCTGTTCTTACTTGGCAAAGTTCTAGCGAGCTACTCCTTACCTTTACCGGTACGGCCACAGCTAATGCCGATGTGAATGATGTGGCAAGCCTGGAGTTTACTTTTGTGAATTCGGCTGTTGGGTCCAACAACATTGCTGGTGTAGCCAACTCAGTATCTGCATTATCAGGTATAGGCATCGACTTCAATGATAATTTCGCACCAACTGCTTTAACCTTAAGTAACACTTCAGCACCCGAAGAGAGTACTGCCACTATTGGTACCTTTTCCACTACTGATGAAGATGTCTTGGATGCGCACACTTATAGCCTTGTGGCAGGAACAGACTCGCAAGACAATGGAGCATTCACGATAAACGGAGATGCCATTTCTTTTACTACTCCACCTGACTTTGAAAATCCATCTGATTTGGGAGGAACACCAAGTACGAATACATATGCGATTCGTGTGCAAACAAGTGATGGAAACGGTGGTACATTTGAGGATACCTTTGTCATTACAGTTACCAATGTGACAATCGAAACAGATACTGATTCAGATGAAGTATTGGATATTTCGGATTTAGACGATGATAACGATGGTATCTTAGATACTGAAGAATCTAATTGTTCAGATCCAACGGCTTCGTTTATAACCACACCGGTTGCCATTTGGAATCTAGATAATAATACAAACGACTCGCAGGGTAGCAATGATGAAAATGGAGCTACTTTTTCATCATTTAGCACAACGGCTATTCAAGGAACACATTCAGCAAGTTTTGACGGACTAACCAGCATTAGGTATAGTGTCGATGGTGCATTTATGGAATCGGCATATACCAACATTAGTTTTTCTGCATGGATTTTACCCGATAATATTTCAGGTGATAGAGTTATTTATGAAGAAGGGGGCGGGACTAATGGATTTATGCTTTGGCTAGATGATGCTACTTTAACAGCAACGGCAAGAACCGGAGGTGCCGGTTCTGAAGTCTCTGTAACGATTCCAACAGCATTAACTTTAGATGGGTTATGGCACCATGTGGCCGCTACTTATGATAACGGAGAGATAGCGGTATATCTTGATGGTGAACGCGCTACTACCACAGCCGGCTTTTCTACCATAGCGGCACATACCAATGACGGAGGTATTGGTGGTCCTGTTTCGACAGCCCCTAATAGTGTCACCGGTTTTTACTCTGGGCTCATGGATGCAGTACGTTATTCTAATACGCAAACTTGGTCGGCCTCAGAAATTATTACTGAATCGCAAAGACAATGTGATGCAGATGCTGATGGTGTGTCAAACCACTTGGATCTAGATTCTGATAATGATGGTATTCCCGATAATATTGAAGCTCAGACAACCACAGGTTATATAGCGCAAGGCGTATTCACAGATGCGAATGTGGATGGGGTGAACGATGTGTATGCTGGTGGACTTACTCCTGAAAATACAGATGGCACTGATGATCCCGATTATTTAGATCTCGATTCGGATAATGATGGCAGTTTCGATATTGCAGAATCAGGTTCAGGTCTCACTGATACCACACCAAACGATGGCAGAACGGATGGAACGGTTGGGGTTAACGGATTCGATAACACCTTAGAAAGTACCGATGACTATACAGATGTGAATGGTACTTTCGATGATACACAATCGGATAATTTTACCGATACGAACGGTATCAATGATGTTGATTATAGGGAGAGTGCTCTCTCCATTTTTTATGGTGCGGGTACGTTTACTGAAACTGCTGCCAATAATGGAGAGGTTACAAGTGCCACAACAGTAACTATTACTTTATTCCAGGATATATTCACTGGAAGTGTCTCAAGCGATTTTATTGCTGATTTAAAGGCGAGTATCAGTAATGTGCCAACCGGCTTAACCCCTGTTTTGACCAAACAGAACGACACGGAATTGACACTAACTTTTACAGGTCAGGCTACGGCCAATGATGATACGAATGATGTAGCGAGTCTTGTTTTTACCTTCACAGATGCAGCTTTCGATGCTAGTCTAGCCAGTAATGTGGCAAATGCAGTGGCTGCCTCATCAGGGATTTCAATTGACTTTAATGATAATTTCGCACCAACAGATATCACACTAAGCAATAGCACCATCGCAGAAAATAGCGTAGCAACCATAGGTACCTTTACGACAACCGATGTCGATATCAATGACACGCATACCTATACATTGGTAGCTGGAGATGGTTCAGAAGACAATGGATTTTTCACCATCACCACCGATGCAATAGCCTTTACTTCATCACCTGATTTTGAAGCCTTGGCGGATAACAACAATGATAACATCTACAACATAAGGATACAAACCAGTGATGGCAACGGAGGACTTTTTGAAGAGGCTTTTACCATCACGTTAACAGATGTATCAGATGAGACCGATACGGATAGCGATGGCGTTTTAGATATTGTGGATCTAGATGATGACAACGATGGTATTTTAGATGTAGATGAAACTTCTTGCGATGATCCTTCTGCTCAATTTGTGACTACTCCGGTTGCTTATTGGACACTTGATAATACTACGGCAGATTCACAGGGCAGTAATGACGAAAACGGAACGTCCTTTTCATCATTCAGCACAACTGCCATTCAGGGGACACATTCTGCTGATTTTAACGGTTCAACAAGCATTAGATATAGTGTAGATGGTGCCTTTATGGAGTCTGCCTATAATAACGTGAGCTTTTCTGCATGGATTCTGCCCGATAATATCACCGGGGATCGTGTGATATATGAAGAGGGTGGGTCAACAAACGGCTTTATGCTTTGGCTCGATGATGGTGTTTTAACTACCACTACAAGAACTGGAGGTGCCGGCTCCGAGGTCTCTGTTGTGGCTTCCACAACCTTAACATTAGATGGCTTATGGCATCATGTGGCAGCTACTTTCGATAACGGAACGGTTGCTGTTTACCTAGATGGTGTTGAAGCGACTACAACAGCTGGCTTTACTCAAATTGCAGCTCATGGAGACAATGGAGGTATAGGTGGTCCTGTTTCGAGTGCACCTAATGGTGTTTCCGGTTTCTTCTCAGGCTTAATGGATGCAGTTCGTTATAGCAATAGCCAAACTTGGTCGAGTGCAGATATTACAGCAGAGTCGATAAGAATATGTGATACTGATGGTGACGGTGTTAACAACCAATTGGACTTGGATTCTGATAATGATGGTATACCGGATAATATTGAAGCTCAATCCACTCAGAGTTATATCGCTCAAGGTGTCTTTACGGATGCTAATGTAGATGGAGTAAATGATGTTTATGCCAGTCTATCTATCATCAATACTGATGGTACGGATAATCCTGATTTTCTAGACTTAGATTCCGATAATGATGGCACGTTCGATATTGCGGAATCTGGTTCGGGACTAACCGATACCACACCAAATGATGGTCAGACTGATGGCACCGTTGGGGCCAATGGCTTTGAGAACACGCTCGAATCCAGTGATGATTATTCTGATGTAAACGGTACGTTTGACGATACCCAAAACGACAACTTTACCGATACAGATGGCGATGTGGGTTCGGGCGGTGACGTGGATTACCGAGATATCACCCTTTCGCTTTTCTACAGTGCTGGTACTTTTGCAGAAACTGCGGCTAATAATGGAGAAGTGTCTAGTGCCTCAACAGTCACAATCACGTTACTTCAAGGTACATTTACTGGTTCAAATGGAGATGATTTTATTGCCAACCTTAATGCTAGTATAAGCAATCTCCCCTCAGGTTTAACGGCAGTACTTAACAGAGATAGCGGCACACAACTCACACTTACCATTTCGGGTCAAGCTACAGCAAATGATAATGCGAATGATGTAGCAAGCTTAGAGTTCACTTTTGTTGACGGTGCATTTGATGGAGTGAATGCTGCGGATGTAGCTAATGCCGTGGCAGCATCTTCAGGAATTACCATTGATTTCAACGATAACTTCTCTCCAACAGCAATTGTCTTGAGTAATAATAGTATTCAGGAGAACCTCACTTCTACGATAGGAACCTTTACCACAACAGATGTAGACATTAACGATACACATACCTATACTTTTGTTGCCGGAACCGGAGACGAAGACAATGGGCTTTTTACCATAACCACTGATGCCTTGAGCTTCACTACAGGGCCGGATTTTGAGAATCCAACGGATGTTGGTGATCCTGGTAATCCGAATACCTACGCAGTTCGAATTCAAACGGATGATGGCACGAGCACCCCGTATTCAGAATCTTTCATCATTACAGTAACTGATCAAGTTGATGAAACAGATACTGATTCAGATGGTGTGTTGGATAATGTCGATCTAGATGATGACAATGACGGTATTTTGGATACGGAAGAAGCTACTTGTTCTGACCCTTCAGCTCAATTTGTTACCACACCTGTAGCCTATTGGACATTAGACAATACAACCGCTGATTCACAGGGTAGTAATGATGAAAACGGGACCTCGTTCTCATCTTTTAGTACAACAGCGATTCAAGGAACACATTCAGCCAGCTTTGATGGTTCAACGAGCATCAGGTATAGTCAAGACGGTGGCTTTATGGAGTCGGCTTATAATAATGTCAGTTTCTCGGCTTGGATTCTCACTGATAATATCACCGGAGATCGCGTGATTTATGAAGAGGGTGGTGGAACCAATGGTTTTATGCTTTGGCTAGATGATGGCATTCTAACTGCAACCACAAGAACAGGCGGAGCGGGTTCTGAAGTGTCAGTGGCTGCTGCCACGACATTAACCCTAGATGGTCTCTGGCACCATGTAGCGGCTACTTTTGATAATGGTGAGGTTGCGGTTTATCTAGATGGTGTTGTGGCAACCACAACAGCTGGGTTCACACAAATTGCTGCCCACGGTGACGATGGAGGTATTGGTGGCCCGGTGTCTGCGGCTTCCAATGGTGTAACAGGTTTCTTTTCTGGGCTTATGGATGCTGCTCGATACAGCAATTCACAAACTTGGTCGGCAACTGATATTGCTAGTGAAGCGCTCCGCATTTGCGATACCGATGGAGATGGCATCAATAATGAATTGGATTTAGATTCCGACAATGATGGTATTCCTGATAATGTTGAGGCTCAAAGTACATCAGGCTACACGGCACAAGGAGTTTTCACTGATGCTAATAATGATGGAGTGAATGATGTCTATGCCGGTGGTCTAACTCCTGTAAATACTGATGGCACTGACGATCCGGATTACCTTGACCTTGATTCTGATAATGATGGATTATTCGACCTTTTAGAATCGGGACTTGGATTGACTGATACAACGCCAAATGATGGGCAAACCGATGGGACAGTCGGTAGCAATGGTTTAGACAATACAAGAGAAGCATCTGATAATTATACGGACGTTAATGGTTCATTAGATGATACCCAATCGGACAATTTTACGGATACCAACGGCACAGGAGATGTAGACTATCGAGAAGTGACTCTATCTATTTTCTATGGGAGTGAAGATTTTACGGAAACTGCGGCCAACAACGGAGCAGTAGAAAGCACATCTTCCGTTATTATTACCCTGGTAGATGGCCTATTCGATGGTACAAATGGTAATGATTTTATTGGCCTAGGTTGGGCTAGCATTAGTAACATTCCAACCGGTTTGACAGCGACCCTTGAAAGAACCAGTAGCACCGAGCTTACTTTGACCTTTAGCGGAGAGGCTACCGCTAATGAAAATGCTAATGATGTGTCCAGTCTAGAATTCACCTTTACAGATGATGCTTTCGATGGAAATGTAGTGGCAGATGTTTCAAATGCTGTCTCGACATCATCCGGTATCTCAATCGATTTTGTGGACAATAATGCACCAACGGTTTTAGCTTTGAGCGCCAACAGTATTTCGGAAAACAGTACAGCTACAATAGGTACATTCTCAACCACTGATGCAGATTCAGGCAATAGTTTTACCTATACTTTTGTGGCAGGCATAGGTGATGAAGATAATGGACTCTTTACCATTACCACTGATGCATTATCATTTACCACTGGGCCCGATTTTGAGATACCAACTGATGCAGGGGGAACAGCCAATGACAACGTTTACTCCATTAGGGTTCAAACCAACGATGGAAATGGCGGTACATTGGAAGAGACTTTCCTTATTATCGTCTTAGATGTAGATGAACCGGGCGTAGTTGATGGGACTGTATTATGGCTTAAGGCAGATGTGGGTACCGCATCATCTACAGATGGAGTGGCTGCCGGTGCATGGGCCGATCAAAGTGGACTATCTAATAACGCTTCAGTCTTAGGGGGTGGCGCTATTTACAGATTGAGTGGAACGGACAATACAAACTTTAACCCAAGGGTAGATTTTGATGGTAATGACAGCTATTCTATTACCGATCCATCATTATTGCCAACAGGAAGTGAAGACCGAACTTATTTTGTCATCAGCAGAAGTGACAATACTGCAGGAGGTGGTGAATCTCTATTTGCGCATGGAACCAATGTCGTTGGTGAAAGTATGGCGCTTACATTAAATGGAAGTAGCAATTTAATTGCCTTAAGTGCCAATGGTATCAATAGGGGAGTGAGTGGAAGCACTACTACAGATACGCAACTTGGTTATTATGCTACCAATACTTCAAATTCAATTAGCACGGCTCTAGGCGTCAATGGATTGAACCAAACAGTAAGTATTCTTTCAGGTACAGATCAAACTATTAATACAGGAACGACAACTGCCAATTTAGGAGCAGATATTACTGGAGCCACTTTTTGGGAAGGAGGCTTAAATGAGATCTTAGTTTATAACAGAGAGTTTTCGGCCACTGAGCGCCAGCGAGTAGAGTCTTATCTGGCCATCAAATACGGTATCACCCTTGATAATTCAGCTGGAGGTACGGCAGGAGATTATGCATATTCTAATGGAACAACGGCATGGGATGCTTCGGACAATGTAGGTTTCCAAAACAATGTAGCTGGAATCATCAGAGATGATAATACTGACATCAATCAGAAACAGTCTCGTTCTATCAATTCAGATGCCATTGTGACCATAGGCTTAGATGATAATGTTGATGGCTTAGAAGCTACTAACCCCGCCAACGCAAGTACCTTTGGAGCTGATTTTTCGGCATTGGTTTGGGGACATGATGGGGAAGCATTGTATGACGAGCCTGAAAACATCGATTATGACAATATGCAGGTCAATAGTCGTCTGAATAGAGAATGGAGGGTGAGAGAAACGGGTACTGTGGGAACAGTTGTGGTTCAATTTGATGTAAGTGGATTGCTAGGACCAGGTGATGTTGTTGGGGCCAATGATGAAAGTCAAATCGTACTGTTAGTAGATGCTGACGGAGACTTTTCTTCTGATGCCGCTATTGTTACGCAGTCCTTTGTCTTGCCTGCTGATGGTTTGGTAAACTTCAGAGTAGATTTTACTGATGGTCTGTATTTTACTTTGGCATCTTCTGAGCAATATGCACTTCCAGTAGACTTAATCAGTTTTGAAGCCGAAGTTGACGATGATCACATTGACTTAGAGTGGAGAACTGCCAGTGAGGAGAATCATAGTCACTTTCTTTTACAAAGATCTGCCAATGGAATTTCGTTTGAAACCTTGGCAACAGTTGAAGGATTTAGCCAAGAGCTTAAAAATGGCGTTAGAGTATATCGATGGTATGACCAGAATCCACTCGATGGTAATAACTTCTACAAACTTATTGATGTATCTACTTCTGGTGAGCAAGAATCATCTGAAGTCATTCGTGTGTTCTTTGATTCGAATTTCTATAATCTCAATCTGTATCCGAATCCAGTGTCCTCTGGTGATGTGCTTAAAATAGAATTACCCATCAATGCATCACAAACGAAAGTTGGTTTCTATGATATTAATGGAAGAAAGCTATCACTACCTATGACCAAAAGTGGTAATCGCGTAGAATTGGGACTCAATGGAATATCAGAGGGTTCTTATGTGGTAAGAATTGCTTTTCAGGATCAGTTCTTTAGCCGACTTGTTATGGTAACTAAATAAGGGGTAGCGCATTCTATTACCGTTCCAACAACACCACACTCTCAATATGTGCCGTATGTGGAAATTGGTCAACCAAACTGAACTTAGTGATGTTGTATCCAGCATTGGAAAGTTGCTCTATATCTCTAGCTTGAGTGGCAGGATTGCACGAGACATAAACCATTCGCTCTGCACCCAAATCAATGATCTTTTTTAAAGTTTTTGGAGCGATGCCCGCTCTTGCCGGATCAAGAATAATGGTCTGAATCTTGCCTTGATATTGGGGATGCTCTTTTAAGAATTTGCCAACATCTGCAGCATAGAATTTTACTCCTTCTATATTATTTCGAATAGCGTTCTCTTTGGCATTCTCGATCGCTGATTCAATAATATCAACCCCTACAATTTGAGCATTTTCGCTCTTTGACGCTAAGATCTGGCCGATGGTGCCTGTGCCGCAGAAGAGATCTAATACAATGTTATTGTCTATAGTCTCCTTCTTTTCAAAAGCGTATTCTATAACTTTTGAGTAGAGCTTTTCTGCAGATTTTGGATTGGTTTGAAAGAAGCTCTTCATGCTTATTTCAAAATTCAATCCGAGTAGATCTTCTACAATTTTATCGTCTCCTGAAACTAGACTGAGCTCTCCTGTTGTGGCAATCGTCCTGTCTGCAACATCATCATTGATGGTGTGCAGAAGACCAGCCACCCGCTCATTGAATAGAGTAGATAGAAATTCTGAGAATGCTCCTAAATCGAATTTCGGTAGATCTCCAGAAGTGGTAACAAGGTTGAAAAGTAGCTTGTCAGTTTTGAATGACTTTCTCACCACCAAGAACCTAAAAAAGCCTGTTTTTTTAGGTCCATGCCAAGGGTCTAATCCCGAGCCTTCACAGTACTGTTTTATCTGAGATAGTTTGTCTTCGACCTCTTTATCGAAAAGTCCAGAGTCCTTCTTGAGGTCATCACCACACCACCATGTCCCGCGTTTTTTGAAGCCTAGTGTGAATTCATCAATGTCAGTTTTTGCTTCATGGTCGTAACCTATAGCAGAGAAAGCATACTCCATTTTGTTACGATAATGGAATGTGCTTGGAGAGGTTATGAACTCATCAAAGAGTCCTTCAATGTTTTCGACTTTGCCTATCCGTTTAAAGAGCTCTAGCGTACTTTTCTTTTTGTAGAAATGCTGCTTCTGAATGGGTAACTTAATATAAGGAGCACCTGGGATTTCCTGATAAGGTAGTTCAAGCTCATCTTCAGAGGGTTCTAGAACATCAAGCAGCTTACATTCAGCAAAAGATTGGCTGGCTTTCTTCACCTGAGCCTTTACCAATTGACCGGGTAGGGTATTCGGAACAAAAACGACAAATTCACCTTGGTCATTTTTGATTTTGCCTATGCCTTTACCACCAAACGCATAGTCTTGAATTCTGATTTCAATGATTTCTCCTCGCTTAACAAACCTCGGTTTTGGCATGACGCGAAGTTAGTTTTATCCAGCGTCCTGACAAAGCTCTATTAGAACACCATTTGTAGTTTTTGGGTGGAGGAAACAAACCAGTTTATTGTCAGCTCCTTTTTTAGGTTCCTTGTTTAATAGGGTAAAGCCTTCACTTTCGAGTCTAGACATTTCTGCCCTAATATCTTGTACATCATAGGCAATATGATGAATGCCTTCGCCTCTTTTCTCAATAAATTTTGAAATTGGACTATCAGGATTGGTACCTTCTAGCAATTCTATTTTGTTCGGTCCTACTTGAAAGAAAGCAGTGTTTACACCTTCTGATGCTACTTCTTCAATTTTGTAATGTGGCTCGCCAAATAGCTTGGCAAAAAGTTCGTTTGAGTGGTTAAGGTCTTTTACGGCAATACCAATATGTTCTATTTTTCTCATCGTCAAAAATTCTATTCTTAGGTGCTCGAAGGTAGAAAGAAAATATACTCGATTTTCTGATCTATCTCATCTTAATGCATGACACATCGGTAAGATTTTGACACCTCGTATAGAATGTGTTAATGACGTATTTAAGGATTGTTATTTCCGTATAATTTCTATTACTTATCTTTGCTCATGAAATGGGAAACTTTATTCTCTAAATACCTGTTTCATAACACATTCAAGTTTTTTGAATAAAAAGGATTACAATGAATATGACCGGTAATGGTACTGATATCCATGTGGAAAGCGTTCGTCTTCAGAAGAAGATTGAAAGTCATTTGGGTATTAGAGGAAGTGAATTGAGCTTTGAGTTTGTAAGTACTGAGGGAAAAACCAAACTAGATCTCATCACCATTAACCCAAGACACAACCAGTCATTTTTATTTCACTCTGAGTGGGGTATAGACAAATTAGATGCTCTAAAGAAAATGTTGGAATACGTTAAATCGTATAAAGACAAGTATAACTCCTATACCATTCAGTGGATTGCAAAAGGTGAGACCGAATTACACACGTCTTACTTTACTGCAAGTAATATGTACGATGCGCTCGATAAGCTGTATTATGGTCGAGACATCAATATAATAACCGTTTTTAGTGTAGTACTTAATCCAGTGGCTTAATGATAACAGTAACTGATAACGCAAAAGATAAAATTATAGAACTGCGTACCAAAGAAGGAAAAGCAGAAAATCATAACATTAGAGTGGCCGTACAGGGTGGTGGTTGCTCTGGCTTGATGTACGATTTAGAGTTCGATGCAGAGATAAAAGAGAAAGACGAAGTGTTTGAAGACAAAGGGGTTAAGATCCTAGTAGATAGAAAGAGCTTACTCTACTTGCTTGGTACTACTCTTGATTTCTCGGATGGTTTGAACGGAAAAGGATTCCAATTCATCAATCCAAATGCCTCTAGAACTTGTGGATGCGGGGAAAGCTTCTCCGTTTAATAGAAATTATACTTTATTTACAAGAAAATAGAAAGCCACTCAACTAGTGGCTTTTTCTTTGAGATTATCTGGTATTGGGTAATTGGGTCCTTCAACGTTAAATATGCCATAGGCGGCAGGAATGGACGGTGACGTTACCTCATGTAGTTTTTTTATCAATACTTCTTCTTGAGGTTGATGGTCATTTTGAAAAAAGGCTTTTTCTTCATCGGTATAGATATCTTCTTCATCATATTTCAATATTTCACCCATCCAACATTTACGAAGATCAATCCAATCTCTATTATAAATACCTTCTTCAACAAGTGCCTCGTAAGACCTTACTTCAATATAAACTGTACGTCTAGCTCCTTCAGAACGCTTGGGTTCTGATGCATGTAAAACCATCATGTCCTGAATGATAATGTCTCCTGGTTCTGCGGGAACTTGAACGACTCCTGGTGGATTCCAGCCAAACATTTTTTCGATTGAGGCAATGTCTTGCAATTCGTGCTGTGTACCCGGTAAATACCTCAGACAGCCATCGTCTTTATCTGCTGAATCTAAGTAAATACCTATGTTTAAAAAATGTGAGCTGTCTTCTGTAGGAGCATCCTGATGCCATTTGATTACCGGATGAGGGTGTTGTTGTTTAAAGAGTAAGTCTGATTGAATAACTATTGCCTTTGGACCACATAACTCCTTTATTTTTTTTAGGAGTTTGGGAGATGCAATAAGTTGATTTAGCAAGTTAAACTCATGTAAGTAAAGATCATTACACCTCATAATGCGTGGACCAACTTTATCCTCAATTACGCAAGCACCTATTAGCTGATCTCCCTGCTTATGTGCTTCCAATGCTTTTGCTTCCAATACATTTGCCAAACTCTTAAAACTTTCGATTAAATGCTCTGGAATGACATGAGGTACATGCAAATAGCCATTGCTCTGAAAAGACTCAATCATGTGTGTTTATTTGATGTTAAAATAGCGAGACAAAAGTGAACTAAAAAGTTGATCGCCAAACGTTCATCTAATTATAGACGAAAAGATTTATATCAGTAATAATTTCAGATTCTTTCTCATATTCAAAAGATAGTGTCGCGTAGGAATTTTCCACACCGATCCAAAAGACATACATGTCAACTCTTCTTTGGCCGAAGTGCCCCTTGTTAACAAGTCGAGACTCTCTTGCTTCTTCGAGTTTAGGAAAGAGTCGTTTTAAGTCACTGGTTGTCATGCCAACACTCAGGGGTTGACCCTTATAATCGATAGAGAATTGACCTGAGGTCAGTTTTAAAAGATTAAAGGCCATACCCGCTAAGAAGTTCACCCTCAATCCTGTAGTCTCAATTTCACACCATTCTAGTCTAGGAATTTTGGTGTCTTTGGTACAACTAAATTGCCCTTGATTCGCAAAAACTCGAGATAATTTTTCCTTATCACCTTCAGAATCAAGGATTGTCCTGAGACTAGATTCTTCAAATTTGAACTTATCTAGTTCTTCATAACTGATCACTTTGCTCTTTTGCGCAAATAGCTCTATCGAGGAGAGAAAAAGAATTAAAAAGAAAGTGTAAGCATACCTATTCACACGTTGAAATTAAGGTTCAAAGTTGAATAGTATGCCATTGAGCATGTAAAATGATTGCTTCTAATAAGCTCTTACCTCTTTCCCTTCCATAAAGTTGATAAACGCTTTGTTTACAACACGCATACCTCCTTTAGTAGGGTAGTCTCCGGTAAAGTACCAGTCTCCTAAATTTTTCGGACAAGCTTTATGAAGGTTCTCCACAGTTTGATAAATTACTTCTAATTCAGCCTGCATTCCTTCAGGTCTTACGATTTCAGTAATCTTCTCCGACACTTGTTCGTAATCGAATTGATTATAAAGCTCCTGAACATAATTAGGCTGTTTGTTAGCATTAAAATTAGCTAGCGCTTTATGGTAAACCTCTTCAAGCTTCTCTTCTTGGTAAGTATCTTTTAGCAAATCAAGCATGGCTCTAAACGCCACAAACTCTTTTACCTTACTCATATCGATACCGTAACAATCAGGGTATCGAATTTGAGGAGCAGAAGAAACGATTACAATCTTTTTAGGACTGAGCTTATCGAGCATTTTAAGAATACTCTTCTCTAATGTTGTACCTCTAACTATAGAATCGTCTATAACCACAAGTGTGTCTACACCCTTCTTGATCACCTCATAAGTAGTGTCATAGACATTGGCTACCATTTCATCACGACTATTGTCGTCAGCAATAAAGGTTCTGAGTTTAGCATCTTTTATCACTAGCTTTTCAACTCTTGGTTGGAAGCTGAGCATCGATTCTAAATCCTCTAAGCTTGGTTTGCCATCTATGATTACTTCTTTACGTTTCTTAAGTAGGTATTCATCTAAGCCCTGCATCATTCCTAGGAATGAGATTTCAGCCGTGTTTGGTATATAGCTGAAGACCGTATTCTTAAGATCGAAATTGATTGCTTTAAGAATCTGAGGAATAAGGAGCCTTCCTAATTCTTTTCTTTCTTGATAAATCTCCGGATCAGTACCGCGAGAGAAATAAATGCGCTCAAATGAGCAGGCTTTCATTTCCTTCTGTTTTCTAACCGGTACTTCATCCCAGTCTCCATTTTTTTCAACAATGAGTGCATGACCAGGCGCTACATCTGTTATCTCTTCGTAATTGACATTGAATGCAGCTTTTATCGCTTGCTTCTCAGAAGCCACCACTACTACTTCATCATCTATATACTTAAATGCAGGACGAATGCCATGTGGATCGCGAACTACAAATGAGGCGCCATGTCCTAAGAGGCCGACCATAGCATAACCGCCATCAAAATCTCTGAACGAGCGCTTTAACATGCGCTGAAGGTCCATTTCATTTTCTATATATGAAGTTGCCTCGTTATTGCTCATTCTCTTCTTGTACTTGTCGAAAATGCGCTGATTTTCTTCATCCAAGAAGTGGCCTATTTTTTCCATTACCGTTACGGTATCGGTTTTTTCTTTTGGGTGCTGGCCCAAATCTATTAATAGATCGAAGAGCTCATCAACATTGGTCATGTTGAAGTTACCAGCCATTACTAGGTTTCTCGAACGCCAGTTGTTCTGTCTTAGAAATGGGTGGCAGCTTTCAATGCTATTTTTACCATGAGTACCGTATCTTAAATGACCCATCCAAAGCTCACCCGTGAATCCACAGTTTTGCTTGAGCCATTCGGCATCATTGGCATTGTAACCTTCCTTTTTCTTCGCCTTTTCGTACTTCTTAGAAATCTTGGTGAAGATCTCAGGTATGGGCTGCTGATTAATAGTTCTGTATCTACTGATGTATCGTGTACCTGGTGGTACATCAATTTTTATGTTAGCAACCCCAACGCCATCTTGGCCTCGGTTAGATTGCTTTTGCATCATGATGTAGAGTTTGTTTGCCGCATAAGTATGTGAACCATACTTATCGATGTAGTATTGAAGCGGTTTTCGTAGTCGGATGTGGGCAATACCACATTCGTGTTTAATCTGCTCGCTCATGCCAAGGTTCTAAAGTCCAAAATTAATACTATTCACAAGGTCAACAAACCAATCTGACCTAAAGAATAACAATAACAGCGGAGTTATCAATAAAGTGCCCAATATCAACTCGCTAAGCCTATATTTTGTTAAGGGTACTTGACTACTATTCGATTTTAGAAACATGAAATAAGGTAGCTTCAAATAGTAGAAAAGTGCAATTACGGTATTAATAAGGCCAATTATAAGTACCAACATATAAATTGGATTCGCACTGATTTGGTAGGTTTCATAGACCGCAGAAAAAATAAATAATTTTGCATTGAACCCGGCCGTTGGTGGTAATCCGGTAAGAGATATCATAACGATTACGGTTAAGATTCCTAAATAAGGTATCTCTGAACCTTTGCCTTTGAATGCTTCAAATTGAGTTGAACCTGTTTTATTCTCTAGTAACTGAACTAAGTAAAAGGCTCCTAGATTCATCAGTCCATAGATCATTCCATAGAATAACAGAGATTCAAAGCCTGCCTCTGAATTGGCTACTATTCCCACCAAAAGAAAACCTGCTTGTGCAATAGACGAGTAAGCCAGCATTCGCTTGATGTCCTTTTGCCAAAGTGCTGAGAAATTCCCGACCGTCATGCTGGCTATTGCTGTAATACTTATCCATAATGGCCAGTCAATTGTACTTGGGTTTAAGCCAAGCGATAATCGAATTAATACCCCAAGTGCAGCGAGTTTTGGGATTACCGAGAATGTATTGACAATTGGTATTGGGGCAGCTTCATATACATCGGGAGACCAAATGTGCATTGGAAATGCTCCTAGTTTGAATAGTATGCCAGCCAAAGTAAGTAAGCCCGCTATGGATAATGGGACTATATCTATTGATTGAAGGCCTGAAATGAAGGTTTCAGAGCTTATGTCTAGTGAACCAGTAAAACCATAAAGCCAACTCATGCCGTAAAGCATTATCGCTGAGGCTGCAGCACCAAAAATCAAATATTTGAGTCCTGCCTCAGCTTTCTTTTTACCTCTTGTTATGGCGGTTAGCGCATATGAAGAAATGGAAACCACTTCAATTGATAAGTAAATCAAGATTAAGTTGGTTGACATAACCATAAAGCTGCTACCTATCAAAACTCCAAGTAACAATGTGTTTAATTCACTGCTTTCAAAGAAATCATCTCGATCTTGATTTGCTTTTACAGCGATTATAAGTGAACCGGCTAGAACAGTACAGAAAAGGATTTTTAAAATGATTGCTAGCTTATCTAAATGTAGCAATCCATCAAATAGGTTTAACTGCGATTCTTGATTCCACTGCAATGCGGATAGAAATATGCTAAAGCCTAGCCCAACAAAAGATATGGTAGCTAGCCCTATAGATTTGTTCTTTTTGAAAATCAGGTCATAGCAAATCAGCAAGATGAGTGTAATTACCAAAGTAACCTCTGGTAAGAGCCAAGTTAAACTTTCGCCAATTTGCTCAAGCTTTGTTGATAGATCTCCTTGCTGCAACAGTGTCATCATGGATTGATGGAAGCCGTTATGTGTTCAATAAACCCGCCCATTCCATTTTCAATCAAATTGAGCAATAGAGAGGGGAAGATTCCGAAGATGATAATCAAAATAACTAGTGGTACCAGCATGAGGTATTCTCTGGTGTTAAGGTCTTCCATTTCTGGTAGCCATTCTTTGCTCTTCACCCAAAATTGGCCGAGGAACATTCGCTGGAATGTCCACAAGTAGTATCCTGCACCTAGTACGAGACCAAGTGTTGCTACTATCGGCATCCAAGATGGAATAGCTCCAATGACATGAGAAGATTTAAAGGCACCTAAGAAGACCATTAATTCTGCAATAAATCCTGAGAAACCCGGTAAGCCAAGTGAGGCGAAAAATGCAATACCAACAAACACCGCAAACTTCGGCATTTGTATAGACAAACCGCCATAATTTTCAATCAATCGGTCATGGGTTCGATCATAGATCACACCTGCAATAAGAAACAGCATAGAAGATATTAATCCGTGAGAGAACATTTGGTACACTGCTCCTGTAACGCCCTCAACTGTGAATGCGGCAAGTCCTAGTAAAACAAAACCCATATGTGAAACCGAACTATAGGCAATTAATTTCTTAAGGTCTTTTTGTGCTAAGGCATTTAACGCGCCATAAATGATAGCTAACATTCCGAAGAAACCTATCATCCAAGAGTAGTGATAAGCCCCATCTGGGAACATGATAAAGGCCGTTCTAATCAGGCCATACCCACCAATTTTCAAGAGAATTCCTGCAAGCACAACAGATATTGGTGTCGGTGCCTCAACGTGTGCATCCGGCAGCCAAGTATGGAACGGAACTGCCGGTAGTTTTATGGCAAAACCAATAAGCAAAGCTAAAAAGGCCATCCAGCGTGCAGGTTGTCCGAATACTGTCTTTATAACATCGTTGTCTAAGACTGACCCTGGAATGTAGTTCATGGCATCAGCCATATAAATCATATTGAATGACTTGACTAACCTTTCCGTTTC
The DNA here is from genome assembly GCA_002427755.1 of Roseivirga sp. UBA6052. Classification (GTDB taxonomy): domain Bacteria; phylum Bacteroidota; class Bacteroidia; order Cytophagales; family Cyclobacteriaceae; genus Roseivirga. Next base: position 120,423 of record DIYO01000009.1, on the reverse strand, counting down.
AATTTGACCGGATTTCACTAAAGCTTGAATCTGTTCGATAGAGGTTGAGCTCATATTATAACCAGCCATTTCACCTGTTCGAACCGGATCATAGACTGAGTTATATAGCCCAATCATAACGATTAGAATCAAGATTGAACCTAAAAGAGTGTACAAGAAAAACTTAATAGCAGCATACTCTCTTCTTGGTCCTCCCCATATTCCAATAAGGAAATACATAGGGAGCAGCATGAACTCAAAGAATAAGTAGAATAGGAAAAAGTCCAATGCTACAAAACATCCTAATACAGAAGAGGAGAGAAGTAAATACAAGCTAAAGTAGCCTTTGCGCTTTTTCTTCAGATTCCATGAAGCAATTACGCCTATGAAAAGGACAATGGCCGCTAGCAATAACATGCTCAAATTGATACCATCTACCCCAAGGAAATAGTCTACAGAAAATGAACCAATTGATCCTAAGCTTATCCTGAACCATTCTGTTTTCTCAACCAATTGCAAGGTACTTTCACTGCTAATAGCACCAGTTTTAGTAGCATCAAATTTTAATATCGTAAGTATGGCTAGCGTTAAAGTTAATCCTGAAGCTCCTAGAGTAACCCACTTATAACTATGTTCCAACTTCTTGGGTAATACCAGCACGATAGCCGCGGCTATTAAAGGAATGAATATGATATATGATAAAAGGTTACCCATTTCAGAAGACTAAATAAAGCATTAAAAGTATCACGAACACAAAGCTTAGCGCAATGTATAATTGAACATTACCTCCTTGAATTGATCTCGTAGCTTGGCCAACTCTACCAGCAAGATTCGCGCTTAGGTTGACTATACCATCAACCAAGTATCTATCGAACCACTTAGTAAGGTGAGCAGAGATAACAGTGATTTTGGGAATCAGGTTGACAATTCCGTCTATCACTTTTCTATCAAACCAACTGCTAGCTTGAGAGAAGAGCATGAAAAATTTTAGAATGAACTTTCTGTAGAAAGCATCTAGATACCAATGGTAGAAAGATACCTGTCCAAACATGCCTACAGGTTCTCGTCTTTCAATAAATGACTGTTCTAGTTTTGCATTAGGTCGGTAAGAGATAAGGGCAATTACAATTCCGACTAATGCTAAACCTGTAGCAACAACTGTTACTAAGCCATGAAGGTCTTTAAATGTTTGTTCCGAAATGTCTACTAAGCTTTGAGCCGCATAACTTATAGGAACAATGTAAACCGGGGTTTCTAATGCATGTGCGAGCCATGAACTTTCAGCGCTAAACCCTAAGCCAGTAAATGCAAAGCCAAATGAAAGTACTGCTAAAATAATAGCCGGTAATAAGAGATTGAGATTCCCATCTTTTAGTCGATCGCCTAAGTTTTTCGCTCCTGTGATTCCAGGTAATCTAAACTCCCCGAAGAATACTAAGAGTATCATTCTAAAGGTGTAAAACCCTGTAAATAATACTGTGGCGAATGCCAGTACTTCTGGAATATAGAATCCACCTCCTTTAATGTCTGACCAAACCGCTAGATCTAATAGTATAGCATCTTTGCTAATGAATCCTGAGAATCCTGGGAGCCCTACCAAGGCTAAAGAGCAAATAAGGAAGGCAAAAAAGGTAATGGGTAGTTTTTTTCTCAGTCCACCCATCACGCGCATGTCTTGCGCATCGAACTTTATATCGTCTGTTTCCAATTTGTGTAGCTGATGGATGATAATTCCGGCAGATAGAAAAAGCCCGGCTTTGAAAAAGGCATGGGTTACTAAGTGAAAGAGTCCAGCGGTGTAAGCGCCTATACCCATGGCCATTACCATGTAGCCCAGTTGAGAAATGGTGCTGTAGGCTAAGACTTTCTTGATATCGAATTGTGAGAGCGCAGCAATAGCTGCCATGAAGGCTGTAATTGCGCCTACCACTGCTACAACTTCTAGTGCTTGAGCATCTAGCAGAACAAAGATACGAGCCAATAAATAAACGCCTGCTGCAACCATTGTAGCGGCATGAATCAATGCAGAGACTGGCGTTGGACCCTCCATGGCATCAGGAAGCCAGATTTGTAGAGGGAATTGAGCCGATTTACCAACAGCACCACAGAACAAAGCAATTCCGGCAGCACTGAGCCATCGCCCATCTAAACTGCTCACCACCTCTTGACCTTGAATCATGAATTGAGAGATCCAATTACCATCTTCAATTTCACTTACCACCATGAGCGTTTTTACAGCTTCTAAATCAAAGGTTTGGAACTGTGTGAATAGAATCATTAGCCCTGTGATAAAACCAAGATCCCCAATCCGATTGACAATAAATGCCTTATTTGCAGCTCGGGATGCTGACTTCTTCTCAAACCAAAACCCAATGAGTAGATATGAACTAAGGCCTACCAATTCCCAAAAAACAAACATGAGGAGTAAGTCGTGAAACAACACGATGCCCATCATAGAGAATGTGAAAATGCCTAAGAATGCAAAGTATCTTGGTTTTCGCTTGTCCTTTTTCATGTATTCTATTGAGAAGAAATGAACTAAGAACGAAATGAAGTTTACCACAACTGCCATAACCAGCATCAATTGGTCAATCATCATGGCATAGGTGAGTTGGCTATTGCCAATTCTAAACCAGTTTCCTTTAATTATAGTGGGCTCAATTTGCCAATTGTTAATGGCTAGGTAGATTGAGAGTACCGTTGTTAAACCTATAACTCCAGAAGAAATAATAGGAGCAGATTTCTTCAGAAGACAAGAGCATAAGAAAGAGCCAATTGGTGCTAGCAGTAGTACTACAAGCCAAACTTGCAATGAATGAGTTTGTGGTGATATGATATCTCCTAACTCAATCATCCTTTCAGTTCGTTAATTTTATCTAAATCTGCTGTTCTGAAGTAGTTGTAGACCTTTACGACTATGGCCAATCCTACAGCTGCTTCTGCAGCAGCTACCGTTATCAAGAAGATTGAAAAGATCTGTCCCTGAAGACTACCATCGTAACTGCTAAATGCAATGAGATTGAGGTTTGCTGCATTCAGCATCAACTCTATGCCTATCAATACCATGATCGCATTTTTTCTGGTAATCACTACGAACAAGCCAATCACAAAAAGTAAGGCTGACAATAGAAGGATGTAATCAAGTTCCATGATCAGCCTCCTTTCTCGCCTTTCCAGCGATTCTAACAGCACCAATTAATGCCAGTAATAATAACAGCCCGATTATCTCAAATGCTATCACATAATCTGTCATTAATATTTGGCCAAATTTGGCAATTGAAGGTTCAAGCGATTCACTTTCTTTATTCCAATCGAGAGCTGCAAAATTTGCCAATGTGATCCCCTTGAAGAGTATAATAAACAAAGCGCCTGAAGCTAGAAAGCCTAGCACCTTGTTATAGGTTAAACTCAAGACTTGGGTTGATCCGGTTTTATTGGTGAGCATAATGCCGAATACCAATAGAATCAGAATGCCACCTACATAAACGAGTATTTGCGTAATGGCCACAAATTCAGCACCTAGAAAGATAAAGATCACGGCCAAGCTCAGAAAGGTTACCATTAAGGCTAATGCTGCGTATAGGATGTTCTTTGTGAACATGATGAATACGGCAGAACCTGCGGCAAGTACCATGAATATGATTAGCAGTATGGTGTTTAAATCCGGCACTAGTTTTCGCTATCGTCTTTTTTTCTAGGTGGAACAATAGGTCTATTCTGTGCCTTTGGTTTGATTACAGGTCTTGCAGCTTTTTTTGCTTCCTCGGCCGAGTTTTCAGTCTTAGGCTTAATTACGGGCTTAATAACAGGTTTTTTAGCCTTTGCATCACCAGCTACTTTTGGCTTTATCACTGGCCGAGCAGGTTTTGGTTTGTCGGTTGAATTGGATTCTCCTTGAGGCTTAATTACTGGTTTTATGACCGGTTTTTTCGCATCAGTCTTACCAGAAGTATTTGGCTTTATTACGGGTTTATTTGCTCCTGCAATTTTCGGTTTAATTACAGGTTTTGAGATTTTCTCTGTATTACCTTCTCCCGTTTTTGGGGTGAGCTTAGGCTTAACTACCACTTTAGGCTTTCCACCGACATTTGGGGCGCCAGTTTTAACCTGAGGTTTAGCACCCGGTACCTTAGGTCTTGTTGGTGCACTGCCTGCTACTTTTGCCTTTGATGCTTCTTTCTGTTTCTGGAAATCCTCAAACTCTCGTTTGCGTTGAATGATTTCAACAGGAGTCATATTGCCGAATGGAATGTTGTGATCTACAAAATCGAATTCGCTAAAATCAAACTCATTGGTCATGGTGAGGCATTCCGTAGGGCATACTGTAGTGCACAATCCGCAGAACATGCACTTGGCCATATCTATATCGAACTTGGCAGCGTATATTCTTTTGCCAGTACCATCAGATGTTTCACCAAAAACTTCAGGTGATCTGATCGGTTCAATATCGATACAATCTACAGGACAAACTTTCGCACACTTGTCGCAAACTATACAGTCGTCTATTTCATTATGCAGTTTGTATCTTCCATTGATAGGTACTGGAATGGCTTCTTTTGGGTATTGTGTTGTGAAAAGAGCATTCTCTTTTTCGAAGTAGTTCTCTTCAGCTGGGCCAAGTGGATCGCGTTGCTGAGTAGCTGCAGTCATGTGCCCTTTGGTGATAGAGAGTCCTTTCTTGAGTGTGCGGACGGATGTTCTTATGTTTCTCCAGTATTCTCTCATATCATCAGCATCCTCCATAATGCGCTTAACAATACTAGAATAATGGCAGCAGGAGTCAAATATTTCCAGCTAAGATTCATCAATTGATCGAGCCTCAAGCGAGGGAAAGTCCAACGAATCCAGATTTGTATAAACACAAGTGTAAACGCTTTTGAAATCATCCAAAAAGCACCCCATAGATGTCCTGTAAATGTTCCCGGAGTTCCACTTGTCCAAGTAGCTAGCTCTACTGATCCTATGTTTGGGAATGGCGTATTCCAGCCGCCTAAAAAGAGTACAACAGCCAAAAAGGATACCAAGAGCATAATGCCATATTCGCTGAGCATAATTAGAGACCACCTAAATCCCGAATACTCTGTATGGAAACCTCCTACCAATTCGGATTCTGCGATAGGTATATCAAAAGGTGTTCTGTTGCTTTCCGCTAAGGAGGCAATAAAGAAGATTACGAAAGCCAGAAGGAATAAAGGCACACGGAAGATATTCCATGTTAGTATTCCACCAATAGCCGTGGTTTCAATGCCTAAGGCCTTTATGCCGAACAAATAGTTCTGAGCATCTGGATCTATGGTGTTCCACCAAATGCCTTGTTGATAAGTGATCTCTTGCAGACTCAAAGTTTGAGAAATCATAACCACGCAAACCACAGTCAAGCCTAATGGAATTTCGTAAGAAACGATTTGTGCTACCGCTCGCATTGCACCAAACAAGGCGTACTTGTTGTTCGAGCCCCAACCCACCATGAGAATGCCTAAGACATCTAGAGATACAATAGCCAGTAGATAGAAGATTCCGGCTTCTACTTCAGATCCCATAAAGTCTGAGGTTAATGGGATGATTGCAAAGCCTGCGAATATAGCCGTGAAAACAATAATTGGTGCTGGCTTGAAGATGCGTTTATCTGCAGCAAATGGAATAATATCTTCTTTTTGTATTATTTTCAGGAGGTCGGCAATCATCTGAAGAATGCCGTAATAGCCAACTTCCATAGGCCCATACCTGTCTTGTATAAAGGCAGAAATCTTGCGTTCACCATAAACCGCAATAAGGGCGTAGACTAAAAAAAAGACCAGAAAAAAAAGAAATGCGATCACGCGTTAATCGGCTCTTTGTTAATGCAAAGAAAACACATTCTAGTTAAACTTAATCGAATATCATTCGACATTAAAACTAAAACCTACTCCCAGAGAATATGTTGGTTTAATTTGATTTTTGAGCCAAAAAATAGTTCTGAGGCTTTCTCAAAAGAGGGGGTAATGTCTGAAACGATAAATTCGTTTTCCTGCTCTCTTGCTGAAGACAGGAGATTTAAGTCTTCTAGATATAGTTTTAAAGCCGCAGCTACAATTCTACTAGAGTCAATAACTTCTACCTTGTTTTGGTAGAAAGATTCAATGGAGTCTTTAATCAGTGGATAGTGAGTACAACCTAAAATCAGGCCATTCACTTCATTTAGAATGGAATGATTTAAGTATTCAGATATAATGGCCTCTGATATGTTATCATTGTGAAAACCCTCTTCAATCATGGGAACGAGTAGAGGTGTGGCCAAAGATTGCACCTTAATTGATGGGTCTTTTACCTTGATTTGATATTCGTAAACTCCTGATCCCACAGTCTGTTTTGTGCCTATTAGCCCCACTTTTTTGCTAGTGTAATTCTTTGCTACATGGTCTACTACCGGATCTATTACATTCAATACTTTGGCTTTAGAGCCTACATATGCCTTTATTAGTTCATAAGCGGCTGCAGATGCAGAGTTGCAGGCAATAAGAATAAGTTTGCAGCCCTTCTCAAGAAGCACATCGCAAATCTTAATGGAATACGCTTGAATTGTAGCCGCTGATTTATCTCCATAGGGTAAATGAGCCGAGTCCCCGAAATAAACCAGCTGTTCTTCCGGTAGAAGATCACTAACTGCATGTGCAACGGTTAGGCCACCTACACCACTATCAAAAATTCCTATGGGGGCTGAGTTATTCATTTCGGCTAATCTACTTCAATTCCAACGAATAGGTAACGTCAAAAAGCATTAAAAATGGATTCTTAAGTGTTGTTAAATGTTGTGAATGGTAGATGCTGGGAGTTTTCGAATCTCTATTTTCGTGGGCATAAAAAAAGCCCTGATTTCTCAGAGCTCTTTTGAAGTGATCTGGCTGGGGTTCGAACCCAGGACCCTCTCCTTAAAAGGGAGATGCTCTACCAGCTGAGCTACCAGATCATGAAGTTTTATTTGCCGATTTAAGATCGTTTTTCTTATTTCGGACTGCAAAGGTAAGAGGAAGAATATAAAATGCAAAAGAGAGTTTATAAATTAATTGTACTAACACTAATTAGCATCCTGAGTTTGGTTCAAATATCTGATGCTCAAGAGGTTGAGACAAAATTAGAAGTAGCAGATTCTCTTTTTGGCAAAAGAATGTACACGCAATCGCTTGAGATTTACGAAGAGATTTATCTCGAAACTGAGTCAGCTTCACCTGCCATGCTCCTCAAAATGGCTTATAGTCAGGAAGCTATGGGTAATTTGAGTCAGGCGTTGATCTATTTGCACGACTATTACCGCGTTACTTCTGACAAGGAAGTATTGGAAAAGATGGACGAATTAGCCCAAGTGAATGGGTTGGAGGGTTACGAGTCGAATGACTTTGTTCGATTCTTAAAGTCGCTTGAAGATTACAGCTTCGCCATTATTGGTGCGCTATTAGCTATGGGGCTACTTATACTTTCAATGATTTTTAGAAAACTCAAAAAACATGGAGAAAAGTCGCCCGGTCTGGCTATCAGTTTGGTTCTTGTTTTAGGCCTGAATATTTTCTTCATCAACTTTTTCAACAAAAAGGATTTAGGCATCATCAGCAATAAGGAATCTTACATCATGTCTGGCCCATCTGCAGCTGCAGAATTGGTTGAAGTGGTAGGAGAGGGTCATAAAGTTGAGATACTTGATAAAACTGATATCTGGTACGAGATTATTTGGCGTGGAGGTAGAGGATTTATTCGTGAGAATAATTTAGAAAAACTGCTTTAGCGGTCTACTTCTCCGAGAACGATATCAATCGATCCGAATATTGCTATCAAATCTGCTACTAGAGAACCTTTGGCTAAAGCCGAAATCACAGATAGATTCATAAAGGAAGCGCCTCGGGCCTTGCAGCGGAACGGAATATCACTTCTACCGTCAGCTCTAAAATAGAATCCAGTTTCACCCTTCGGGTTTTCTGCTCGCACATATAGCTCTTGTGCTTTAGGTCTAATCTTTTTGGGAACAGCCGCTCTAGGGTCAAAAGATCTAGTTCTTTTGTGATCCCCAGTCAATTGAGTAAGGCATTGCTCAATTATTTTAACAGACTCGTAGCACTCTTGCATTCTTACTGAAGTTCTATCCCAACAATCGCCAATTGTTCCCATTTCGCCTTTGCCTACAGGAACATCAAATTCAATTTCCGGGTAAACGGAATAGCCGTCAGCTTTGCGAATATCATACTTAATACCCGAGCCTCTAAGCATTGGTCCTGTGACTCCGTAATTAATTGCCAATTGTGGATCTAAGACCCCAATATTCGCAGTTCGCTCCACAAAGATTTTATTCTGAATTAGAACCTGTTCAAGCTCTTCAAGTTTTGGTTTTAAATAAGTAATGAATTGTGCACAACGTTCTTCAAAACCTACTGGTAAATCATAATATAAGCCACCTACCCATATGTAATTATAGAGCATTCGAGCGCCAGAAACCCATTCCAGCATTCTTAAAATATGCTCTCTGTCTCTAATCATCCAGAAAAATGCTGAAACCGCACCAATGTCCATTCCAAAAGTTCCTAAGGCAATGAAATGAGACGCTAAGCGATTAAGTTCAGCGACCAAAACTCTGATGTATTCTACCCTTTTTGGAATGTTATTCTGGATGCCTAGCATACGCTCAACACCCATAGCAAATGCTAATTCGTTATTCATGGCAGCCACATAGTCCATGCGGTCTGTAAATGGCAATGTTTGATTGTATGGAAGACTCTCAGCATGTTTTTCAAAGCACCTGTGGAGGTATCCCATATGGGGCGCAATGTCTACGATTTCTTCTCCATTGCTAATTACCTCAAGTCTCAGTACACCATGAGTTGAAGGGTGCTGCGGCCCAATATTGATGATCATTTCATCTCTTTTGAGCTGATCGGTACTGAACTTGCCTGGCTCAGATTTTTTGAGGTTATCCTTATCGAATATGTATTGGATTTCGTTGGCCATTAATATTCGACTTTTATGCCTCGGTAATATTCTTGATGTTCGTAGTCTTTTCTAAGTGGGAAACCTTCCCAATCTGCCGGAAGCAGAATCCGTCTTAAATCCGGGTGTCCTTCGAAGATGATGCCATACATATCATAAGCTTCTCGTTCTTGCCAGTCGGCAGTTTTCCATATAGGCTCGACAGTCGGTAGTTTAGGCGATGATCTTTCTAATGTCACTTTTACTGTAAAGTGCTGATTGTATGGAATAGAGTAGAGATTATATATCACCTCCATTGTGTTTGCTTCTGGGCCATTATCTAAACCGGAAAGACAGGAAAGTGAGTCAAAATAAAGGCCTTCAGTATCATGAAGGAATCTCATGATTTCAACTAGTTGTTCAATTTTTAAACTGATGCCTTTTGGCGTAGAGTTTTCTAATTCGGAAAAGCTATCATTGCCGAACTGATCAGATAAAGTCGATATGATTTCTTCGAAACTCAAGCCTTTTCTTTTGCTAATAACTTTTCAACAGCGGTAGGCGCTACAATACTTTCTGATCGAATTTTTTCTTGCAGTTTCATCAAGCCTCCAATGAGTGCTTCAGGTCTAGGTGGACAGCCCGGCACATAAACATCAACAGGAATGATGCGATCAACTCCTTTTACTACATGATATCCATGTTCCCAATAAGGACCACCGCAATTAGAGCAAGAACCCATAGAAACAACATAGCGTGGTTCGGCCATTTGCTCATAGAGTCTTCTTACTCTATCGGCCATTTTGAAAGTGATTGTTCCGGCTACTATCATCACATCCGCTTGTCTTGGGCTGGCCCAGGGTACAATACCAAAGCGGTCGAGATCATATGGAGTGGACTGTGCACTCATAAATTCAATGGCGCAACAGGCTGTGCCAAATCCTAGTGGCCACATAGAAGAAAGTCTAGCCCAATTAATCAGGTCTTCAAATTTGGAGATGATAATACCTCCTTTACCCAGTTCTTGATCTAATAAGCCCACTATTCTTTTAATTTATCATAAGCCGATGCAGGAATTTTTGATTCAAAAGTTGTCGGTTTGGCTTGAGGCTTTACCCAATCTAAGTATCCTTTTCTCCACGCATAAGCTAATCCTAATGCCAAAATGAATATAAAAATGAACATCTCCGCAACTGCAAACCACGCCCATTTCCAATTGGTTGATTCTATTAAGGTTTCGTCTCCGAATATGATAGCCCATGGAAAGAGGTAGATGATTTCTACTTCAAAAAGTAAAAAGATAAGTGCTACTATGTAAAACTTAAGGTTAAACTGACCCCAGGCGCTTCCTACTGTGTCTTCACCAGATTCATAAGTGGTAAGCTTTTCATATCCCGGACGATTAGGTCTAATCAATCTGGACGTAATTAAACCTCCCGTGACAAATAGAATGGCACCGATTATAAAAATGAGAAGATTACCGAATTCTGATAAATCAGATTGAATCATATTTAAAAATTCAGCGGATCGTGATGCTGAAAATGGCCGTTCATTCTAATCTTTTCTTTAGCAGTTTCCATTTCTCTAATTAAAGGAATGGCTCTTCTAAGGTGATTGATCATGTATTCCTGGCGCTGAGACTCGTGAGTCATTTGCAGCATATCATATTCCTGCTCTAAAGATAGGCCTAATTTATGCGCTAATTCAAATGAATTGGCGAGGAGTTCAACGTCTAGTTCTTCCTCCATTTTAAGTAATTCCAAAAGCTCTTTCCCTAAGACCTTAAGTTCTTGCCATTGTGAATGCGAGTGATCATAGGTTTGCTCTACACTTTCCACCATACCGCCAGCATATAACTTACCGGGTGCTTGTTCGTCAAAGCTCACTTTCTTGAACACACCTACGCATTGCGTATAGATGTCCATCTCACCAGATTCATAACGCTTAATGAGTCTTGTCACTTTCATTTCTGAACCATATTCCATAATGGTGCCGTTGAATACTGGAATACCAAATGTGGAATCATTTTCTAAGCATTCGTTCACCAATTGTTTATACCGAGGCTCGAATATGTGTAGGTTGACTTGTTCTCCAGGAAAGGCAACCATTTTTAATGGAAAGAAAGGAATATACTTTGTACTCATAGTTTAGGATTACTCCTAAATGAAAAAAGCCTCGTTTGAGGCTTTTTGTTTACATGTTTTTTACAATTTCTTCTCCAAACTCAGAGCATTTGAGGAGTGTGGCTCCTTCCATGAGTCTTTCAAAGTCGTAAGTAACTCTTTTTGATGCTATGGCAGCTTCTAGGCCTTTGTATATTAGATCTGCAGCTTCTTGCCATCCCATATACTCAAACATCATGGCACCAGATAGAATAACTGATCCTGGATTTACTTTATCTTGTCCCGCATACTTAGGTGCTGTACCGTGTGTAGCTTCAAAAATTGCATTTCCGGTAACATAGTTAATGTTAGCCCCCGGAGCGATTCCAATTCCACCTACAATAGCAGCTAGTGCATCAGAAACATAGTCACCATTCAAGTTCAAGGTAGCGATCACTGAATACTCAGCTGGTCTTAATAAGATCTGCTGCAAGAAGGCATCTGCAATCACATCTTTGATAATTACCTGATGACCGTCTTTTTCAATAACCTGCCAAGGTCCTCCTTCATAATCTTGTCCGCCAAATTCGTTTTTAGCGAGTTCATAGCCCCAAGCTTTGAAAGCACCTTCAGTGAATTTCATAATATTCCCTTTGTGTACTAGAGTAACTGAATCTCTCTTCTGAGCAAAGGCATAATCAATAGCACCTTTTACGATTCTGTGCGTTCCTTCTTCAGATACTGGCTTAATACCATAACCAGCTGACCCAGGGAATCTTACTTTCTTGAATCTTTCAGGGAAATTAGCTTCTAGTAATTCAGCAAATTTCTTATTGTCTTCAGTACCTTTTTCAAACTCAATGCCTGCATAGATATCTTCAGTATTCTCTCTAAAGATTACCATATCGCAAAGTCCTGGTTCTTTCACTGGACTAGGGGTTCCTTCAAACCATCTTACGGGTCTTACACAAGCGTAAAGATCTAGTACTTGGCGAAGCATCACATTTAAAGATCTTATACCTCCTCCAACAGGAGTGGTAAGAGGTCCTTTAATTCCAACTAAGTATTCTTGAAAAGCATCTAATGTGGCTTGCGGCATCCACTCACCAGTTTGGTTGAAAGCCTTTTCGCCTGCTAATACCTCTTTCCAATTAATCTTTTTATCTCCTCCATACGCTTTTTCAACAGCTGCATCGAAAACAAGCTTTGATGCTGGCCAAATGTCTACTCCGGTTCCGTCTCCTTCAATAAATGGTATGGTTGGATTATTCGGTACGTTTAGTACACCATTGTCGATGGTAATTTTTTGTTCACTCATCTTATATATGAATTAGTCTATTTCTAAAAATTGCTGTGCAAAGTAACAATTTATCACAGCTTTAAAGTTTCCTCAAAAAAGTTTTTAGGCAATCGAATTATTAACCTAGATGAAGGTGTTAATAGCTTTCTCCCTCGTTAGGGAAATCTCTTGATTTAACATCCTTTATATAGTTACCCACCGCATCCGAAATGATGGTGCTGAGGTCGGCATATTGTCTTAAAAACCTTGGTTTAAATTCTTGAGTAATGCCTAACATATCATGCATTACCAGAACCTGTCCGTCTGTATCAGGCCCGGCTCCAATTCCGATAGTTGGAATATTGATTTCTTCCGAAACACGTTTTGCCAAATGGGCAGGAATTTTCTCCAATACAATGGCATAACATCCGCATTCTTCTAAGATTTTAGCATCCTCAATCAGCTTTTTGGCTTCGTCTTCTTCTTTTGCACGAACCGTATAGGTGCCAAATTTATAGATTGACTGAGGCGTTAGCCCTAGGTGGCCCATAACGGGTACACCTGCGCTTAAGACTCTTGTTATAGATTCTTTAATCTCAGCGCCTCCTTCCATTTTAACCGAATGTGCACCAGATTCTTTCATAATCCTTATGGCAGAACGTAATGCTTCTGAAGAATTACCTTGATATGAACCGAAAGGGATATCTACTACAACAAAGGCTCTATTAACTGCTTTGATGACTGAGCTTGCATGATAGATCATTTGATCTAAGGTGATAGGCAAGGTTGTCTCATGACCAGCCATAACATTGGAAGCAGAATCCCCCACAAGTATGATATCAATACCTGCTCCATCTATAAGCTTGGCCATAGAGTAATCATATGCCGTAAGCATAGAGATTTTCTCTCCACGATCTTTCATGGCTTGAAGCTGGTGTGTGGTTACCTTCTTGATGTCGGATTTGTGAATTGACATGCCTTTGTTTTTTAGGGACGACAAATATACACAAATCAACAACCTATGTTAATGAAGAGTTTAATCCTCACTTATCAATGAAGGTTCAAGATTTTTAGAAGATGACCTCTTTTTTTGCTTTCCGCTTGCTACTTTACTTGACTCTTCTTTGTTAAATGGTTCGCTATGAATTTTGGCAAAACCGTCAAAAATGAAGTTCGTAAGTCGATTCTCAAAAACTTCAGTACCTTTTAATTCTTCAATACCAGTTAAAAGATTAATGTGTGCATCAATGGAAAGGGCAATAGCTGTTTTGAATGAATATTTCTCATGTAATGACCTAGCTTTATTATACTGATTAGTAGCAAAAAATAGATAAAAGACTATCGGTGATGTGATTAAGAATCTCACGTAGAAATTAGCATCAAAATCTATAGAACTATATTTAAATTCTGGATAAAGTTGGAAGACAAATAATATTAAGACTACCGACAATAGCACAATTGTGGTTCCGAAAAGGTGTCTCTGCCATTTCTCTAGTTCATCTTTGAGTGATTTTTTTCTTTTATCAAATTCTCCGCCTAAACCTGTTTCTGCAGCTATTTGATAGATGTTTTTGATCTTGTCTAAATTCTCATTTGACTCTTTTTTCAGATTGGTTATTTGATTCAACGCCTGAGTTGAGTCAGTCAAGTTTTTATCTATGTCTTTTTTCTTGCCGTCAATGTCACTGCCAATTTTCTTGATTCTAGATTGAACAGATGTAATATCTTTAAGGACAATTTCAGATTCTGATTTAATTTTATTTACTCTTTCTGAATTCTTGTTTACTCCTTGTTCGAGTTTTTCTATTGTTTTGGATGAAGTCTGAGCTGATCTTGAGATTTGTCTTATCTGAACCAGATTAGTTTTTATATCACTGATTTGCTTTTTAGTATCCGTATTGTTTTTGGATAGTTCTTCTAAAAATCGTTTGCTTGATTTTATAGTCGCTTTTAGACCGTTTATAGGGTCTAAAATTTCGTTTTTGAGGGGCGTAAATCTCTTTTCATAGAAATTTTTTACTGTTGTGAGGGTGGTGCTCACTTTCCTTTTCTCAGATAAAAGAGCTTTTCTTGACTCTTCGCTTGTTTTTAGGGTTTTGTTTATGCTCGTAACTAATTTATTGTGTTCAGCATTTTCTGACTTCAGCTTTATGAGCTCTTTTTTGAACTCTTCTTTGTATTTCAGTGATTCTTTGAATTCTTTCTCAATAGATTTGAGAATCTCTTCTGCTTGTTTTCTTCTTTGTTCGAGTGTGCTTATTGAATCCATATTGAAAAAATTTCTAAGTAAATTACAATTACTGAGACTTAATTCAAAGGCAAAAAAAAGGAGGCGCGAGGCCTCCTTAGTATGTAAGTTTCTTGATTTTACTTCACGTTATGAACGTGAACGTCTTGCTGTGGGTAAGGGATAGAAATATTGTTCTCATCCATTGCTTTCTTCAAGCCTTCAATCATATCGAAATGAACGCCCCAATAGTCTCCTGCATCCACCCATGCTCTAATGGTGATATCTACTGAACTAGCGCCCAAGTTTCCTACTCTCACAAAGGGCTCTGGATCTTTATGAAAACGATCATCAGCCGCGATCATGTCTTGAATGATTTGCTTTGCTTTCTCAAAGTCATCATCATAACCAATGCCTAAGACATAATCCCATCTTCTGTTTTTCTCTTGTGTGATATTCATAATGGTTGAACCAGCAACCGATCCATTGGCCATGTAGATTACTCTGTTGTCTGGAGTTTTCAAAGTAGTGGTTACTATTGAAATGGATTGTACCGCACCAGTCTCTCCATTAACTGTAATTACGTCTCCGTTTTTGAAAGGCTTTAAAGTTAGAATCAGCATTCCACCTGCAAAATTGGCCAGACTACCTTGTAAGGCTAAACCGGCTGCTAGGGAAAGACCACCTAGAATAGCAACAAGACCTGTGGTATCTGCGCCAAAATTGTTAATGACCGCTATTAGTAGCGCTACGGTCAGCCCAATTTTTAATACACCTTTAATTGTTGGGATAAGTGTCTCATCAACGCCTCTTTTGTGCAAGGTTTTAGTCGTGATGCCTACGATACGTTTGATTAACCAAAGACCTACAACCAATAGAGCTATTGCGCCTAGAATCTTAAGGCCATAGGCTATTACATCTCCGCTGTAGTCATTCCAGAGTTTCTCTAAATCAAAATCCATTATTAGTAGTATTTAGTTTTTTAAAAAATTAGTACAAGTAAGCCGCGGCTTCATTTTCCAATACCACCTCAATATGTTCTTCAATGGTTGTACCTAAAGCAAATCCGGTGAAATCAACGGCTATTGGAAAACGCTTATGACTTCTATGTACAAGAACTGCTGTTTGAATTTTAGACACATTCATTTTTAAGAAAGGGTCTAAGGCATAAATCATGGTGGAGCCAGAATTAAGCACATCGTCTACAACAATGAGCGTAAAAGCTGTAGTGCTAGGTTCGGCCGAAAAGCTTACCTGTGGTTGGCTCTTGGCCGACTTATCAATATCAATTTGGATGAGCTCTATTTGAATATCTGAGATGCTCTGAATCTCTTCCTTGAGCTTTTCAGAAAGTTTGACACCATTGGTGTCAATTCCAGCGAAGACAAGTTCTTTACTTTCAAAATTATCCTCATAAATCTCATAAGCCATTCTTCTAATGATCTGGCTAATTTGAGCTTCATTAAGGATTTGTTTTTTGTCTAGAGTCATGTAGCTATTCAGGAATAGGCATCACCTTACTGTCCTTAAATGTAGACAGTATCACCATAGACTGCAAGTTGTCAACTACAGCAATGTCACTAACTTTTTCAAGCATTAGCTTTTGATAAGAAGCTATGTCTGCAGCAATTACCTTGAGTACAAAATCTCCTGAACCTGTTACGTGATGGCATTCAATGATTTCATCGATCTTGTTGATTTCATCCAAGAAAATCTCAATGTTTTGTTTGTTATGCCCTTTAAGCGTGGCATAAACGAATGTACTCACACCCATTCCAATTTTATCTGTATCCAGCTTGGCGTGATAGCTTTTTATGATGCCAGAGTTCTCGAGTTTCTTAACCCTTTCTAAAGTTGGAGCAGGAGAGAGACCAATCTCTTTTGAAAGTTGTGCATTGGTGATTTTAGCGTTCGATTGAAGGATGTCTAAAATCTTTCTGTCGATTTTATCGAGTTTTAAAGTCACGGTAAGTTCTTTTGTTCAGAATTATATTTCGTACAAAGTTAGTATAATCGAATAAAATTCTAAAATATTTCTTTCACAAAGGTAAAAGCAACTTATCTTTTCTTTCGGATTTTTTTGCGGAGTGCACGCGCTAATTTGTTGACTGTGTCTTTCCTTTTGGTGTTGTCTCGGATTATCTCAATCCTATCTAAAGCAGATTGATCATTGCCTGCGAGTTCTTCATATTCAGACAGATAGTATTGAGAGAATAGATAATAACCCGATTCAACATCATCAATGGCTTCGGCAAATTGAATTGCCTTACTAAAGTAATTTTTTGCCGCTTCTACATCCTTTCTTTTTTTGTTGATGTCACCTAGAAAGAATGAAGCGTATTTTCCGCTAATTTCCTCATAACCCAGTTGCTGGGCTTCAATTTTCGACAATATATCTAAAGACTCAGCTTCAGCGCTGGCATATTGTCCTGTGGTATAAAGCATGCGGGCATAGAATCTGTGGAAGTAAGGATTGTTCGGATATTTCTTGAAAATACGTTCAGCAAGTCTCAAGGCATCAAAGGTCTTTTTCTCCTCAAAAGCCTTAATTCTCATTAGAAAATAGATGGCTTCTATTCTTGTGTAGAAAGCATTCCTTGAGACTTCTTCTAACTGCTCAATTCCTAGTTGTTTATCTCCTTTAGGGAAAAACAGTAGGATGGGTTTAAGCATAGGGTAGTTCTCCCTTATCCAGATAGAGTAATAATTGAAGAGTGCATCTCCAAAGAGAATTTCAGGGCTAAAGCTTTCGTTACCTTGAGTTTTTTCTAGATACTTTAATGCTTGTTTTCCTGCACCTGCTGCTCTGCCCCAGTACCTTTTTTCAGATAAATACCTGCCCTTAAAGCCATATGCGCCTGCTAGAAAAAAGGTAGCCTCAATATTACTTTCATCTAAATCGTACATGGCTTCGGCCTTCATTACTGTAGTGTCCATATATGCCAAGAACTCTTCGCCTAGATCGCCATCATTATCCAGATTAGGGAGCATTTGCCACCACGTACTAATGCCAAATAAGAAATAGGGTAAAGGGTGTTCCGGATGATTGTATTTCATCCAATCAAATTCTATTTCGGCTTTCCGAAAGTCAAAATTGTACATGTTATCAATAGCATCGGTAATCTCTACTTGCATAGCAAAGTCGAGCAGAAGATATTTTGTAGTATCATTCTGAATGCCGGCTTTACTGACATTAAGAGATGTTGCCAAGCAGATAACAAGTACTAAGAGTTTTCTCATGAGATTTCTTCATGCAAATGTAAAGCCACTTAACATGAGTTCATTGCTTTAATACATTTTTGTCTTTCGCTACGTCCTTTAATCGTAGATTTGAAGGAAAAGTTTTATGCCAAGACCATATAGTGATTTAGAGTTGACCGTAAGAGGTTGGGTAGGATTTAATAAAACCCTCTTTTTTGGGGTGATATGCCTCATTGCATTCTTACTGCTCTTTATTCAACAAAACTTGATCATTGGTGAGATTGCGGCATTTCAATTTCTTGAGGGTCCTGAAGCTTTGATCTTTAGGATAATTTCAGGGTTTAAGCTACTGGCAATTCCTTTGGTATATGCTTTAAAATTCACCTTAGTTGGGTTTATACTTTGGGTGGGGTGTTTTATGTGGGGGTATAAGGTTACCTACAATAAGTGTTGGCAGATTGCCATGATTGCAGAGTTAGTATTTTTTGTACCTACCTTTTTAAAGATCCTATGGTTCTTCTTTGTGAATACTGACCCGAATTATTGGGAATACCAGTCATTCTACCCGCTTAGCCTAATGGCATTTTTAGATCATACCCAAGTCCGCCCAAAAATGCTTTATCCTAATCAGGCATTAAATCTCTTCGAAATTATCTATTGGGTAGTACTTACATATGGCGTTGATTTCGCTGCCCGCAAAAAGAAAGCGGTGGCAAATTACATCATCGCTACATCCTACATTCCACTATTTCTCCTCTGGCTGTTGTTTTATATAGGTGTTTACGAATAACGATTAATAAAAATTAACGCTCGAGGCGGCCTTTTTTTACTATTTTCACGCCTTCAATAATATCATAAATGAGAGATTTTAAGAAGTTAAACAACTACACCGGTTGGGGCGTATTTCTGATTTCGTTGATCACATATGTTCTTACAGTAGAAGAAACTGCTAGTTTCTGGGATTGTGGTGAGTTTATAGCAATTGCTTTTAAACTAGAAGTATCGCATCCTCCTGGGGCTCCTCTCTTTATGTTAATTGGAAGGCTGTTCTCCTTTTTGTCTTTCGGAGATGTAACACGTGTAGCTTTTTGGATAAATATTTCTAGTGCATTGGCTAGTGCATTTACCATACTCTTCTTGTATTGGTCAATAGTTATGCTGGCTAGAAAACTGATGAAAACAGTTGCTGGTGAAGAGACCGATGTTGAGAAACTATTATTACTTGGTTCAGGTGCTGTTGGTGCTCTCGCTTTTTCATTTACCGATTCTTTTTGGTTCTCGGCCGTGGAAGGTGAAGTATATGCTTTATCCTCATTCTTTACAGCCATAGTTTTTTGGGCAATTCTAAAATGGGAACTAGTTGAGGATGAAAGTACGGCCAACAAGTGGCTCTTATTTATTGCTTACATGTTGGGACTGTCTACCGGTATTCACCTGCTGGGCTTAGTTACACTACCTGCTTTGGGCTTGGTGTATTATTTCAAAAAATATGAGAAGCCGACTTGGAAAGGGGCCATTTTGGCTATGGGTTTTAGTTTGTTCTTAGTTGGTTTTATCAACTCCTTCATCATCCCAGGATTACCAAGTATAGCAGGATCGTTTGAGATTACTTTTGTCAATACTTTCGGTTTGCCTTTTGGTTCAGGTGCATTGTTCCTAACCATCTTGGTCATCGGTTTGATCGTTTTTGGAATTCGGTATACCGCCAAAAAGGATATGGTGAATTTGAATACACTTATTCTTTCAATGGCTTTTGTAATGATAGGTTATTCTTGTTACGCTATCATTTTGATCAGATCTAAGCAAGACCCACCAATAGATCAGAATAACCCTGAGAACGTAATGACTTTCATTTCTTATTTGAAAAGGGAGCAATATGGAAGCAGACCACTATTCTACGGTCCTTACTTTAATGCCCCACAACCTGAGACTTCTCAAGGGGCTCCAGTTTATTACAAGGACGATGATGGTTATAAGATTGGTGATTACAAGACAGATTTAGAATATGATTCTGAGTATCAAACATTCCTGCCAAGGGTTTGGAGTTCTACAGCAAGTCACCAACAAAGATATTTTCAGCTTACTGGTTTAAGGCCAGGAGAGAAAGTGAATTGGTTCAGCGATAACATTGGTTATATGCTCAATCATCAGATTGGATTCATGTACTTCAGGTACTTTATGTTCAATTTTTCCGGTAGAGAAAGCGATATCCAAAATGCCGATTGGTTAGGACCATTGGCATCTAATGACGGAGTACCTGAGACTATTCTTGAGAATAAAGGAAGGAATCAGTATTTCATGATTCCGTTAATTCTAGGTTTAATTGGATTCTTCTTCCAATTTAATCGAGATCCGAAGAGATTCTCTGCCACCTTAATGTTCTTTATTCTTACAGGTATAGGCTTGGTGATTTATTTAAACTCGCCTCCTGTAGAGCCTAGAGAAAGAGATTATATCTATGCCGGTTCGTACTATGCTTTTGCTATTTGGATTGGCCTGTCAGTAGTTGCTATTGGTACCACTTTGGCTAAGAGAGGCAAGTCTATGGCATATGCGGCAATTGGCTTGGGTATGATTGCTCCTATTATTTTGGCAAAGGAGAATTGGGATGATCATGATAGATCTGACAGATATTTTTCTGTGGACTCTGCGAGAAACTTCTTGGCTTCTTGTGCTCCTAATGCCATACTTTTCACAGGTGGTGATAATGATACATTCCCGCTTTGGTATGTACAAGAAGTGGAAGGCTTTAGAACCGATGTAAGGGTTGTGGTATTGAGTTACTACAACACCGATTGGTATATAGACCAGACCGCAACCAAGATGAATGATAGTGAGGCATTCCCTTACTCATTAACAATAGACAATTACAGACAGGGGACAAATGACTTCTTATACATAAACGAAAGGCAGCAGTTTGCAGGCCAGGCCGTTGATTTGGAAGCGTATATGGATATTGTCAAAAGAGATGTTGAATCTTTCAAATTAGGATTCTCCAACGGTCTTGAAGTAATGTCTGTGCCTGCAAAAGCGTTGGCTCTCGAAGTAGATACCAATGCGGTTAACTCATTGGGTATTATTCCTGAAAATCTAAAGCCATATGCGGTACCTAGAATGTTCTTTCGCTTTAAGCAAGATGATCAAGGAAACCTAGAGAGCAATTTTGTTGAAAAGGGTCAGATGATGATGCTTGATTTAATTGCTCAGAACAAATGGGAGAGACCAATCTATTTCAATTACACTTCTATGAATTCTCTGAACTTCGATATCCAGCAGTATTTGGTTCAAGAGGGAATGACTTACAGGTTATTACCTATTCAAAGACCAATTGGCATGAGAGAGATGGTGAATACGGACGAGATGTATGATAACGTCATGAACAAAATGCAGTTCAGAGGTCTGGATAATCCTAAGGCTAATTTGAACGAAGATTATAGAGGTTTTGCTCAAAATCACAGAAGTGCTATTACCACCTTGGCCGATGCTTTAGTCCAAGAAGGAGATAGTACCCGTGCAAAAGAAGTTCTGGATTTTGGTATGACTGTAATGCCTAGAGAATCCCTTCCTTTTGATCCATCTTCTTTAGGATTTGCTCAGGGCTATTTTGATATAGGAGAAATTGATAGAGGTACAGAACTAGCGCTTGCTATTGCCGAGCAGTTTAATGAGGAACTCACCTATATGCAGGAAAAATTCAGATATAATAGTTTCGAGTTCAGAAGTAAAATGAGAGCTCTTCAGTTTGTTCAAGTTCTTTTAGAACAGAATGGCAAAAGTGAAGAAGCCAATCGGGTAGAACAGATGTTTACTCAGCAAGGAATTATGCTGAATACAGATAGATCTAATTTTTAAATGAAGGCCTCGTAAGAGGCCTTTTTTATTTCTTTAAAACTAGAAACAGATCAAGTGCCTCATCTGCATTGTCAACCATTATATAGTCAGAGTAGTTGATTTCTGCCACCAGGCCTGTATTAGCAGTGTTGAGTTTATTGCGGTTTACTCTATTCAGAATGTCATAAGGAATTCGTAGAATACTTGCAGGTAGTCTGTATTGTAGGTTGAAAATATCGAAGCGCGTGATTTTCTCAACGGAAGTTTTATTCTCTTTATAGTAAGTCCAAACTTTATCATTACCACCAACCCCTTTCATTTCAACATCATCAAAGTATTTCTTCGCTAAAGTTGTTAATTCTGATGCAGTGTACTCCCTTATATGCCAAGGATTTCTAGTGAGTGTTTTCTTGATGTTTGGAGTGGTTAGTACAGCAGTGCCTCCAGGTTTTAAGACCCTATGGATTTCTTTTAAGAACGCTTCATCCTGTTTTACATGTTCAATTACTTGAAAGCTTACAATACTGTCAAAACTGTTATCATCAAGTTTTTGAAACGGAGGGAATACGGCTTGTTCAAATGTCAGATCAGGATATTTACCTTTCAAACGATCTATTACTTCTTGAATCTTGTCAAGACCGATGTAACTCTCAGCTAAATCACTTAGTAATTCTACGCCTCGGCCTTCACCACAGCCCAATTCAAGAAGGCTACCTTTTATATAAGGCTTCGCTAAATAATAGGCTTGCAATAACCGTTGATGAATTGGGTTGTCAGATGCAATTTGATCAGAAGCGATTTCTGTAGTGTAAGTTGCCATTTGTAGAATTTGGCCAAAATTAAGCGATTTGATAAACAATCACTGTTTTGAACCAATTTTGTTATTAGCCATTAAAAACTGTATAACTTTGACGTAATCTTATGAAGAGAGTTTTATTCTTTTTTATTGGAATGATCACCTTAGCGAATTTGACTTTTAGTCAAGTTAGAATGAGCTCTGGTGAGATATCTTACAGATATAATCAGGATCACTCCTTCATCGTCAATGAGGTGGCGGCACTTGAAGACAACAATGTCAAGGCCTATTTTCAGTTTATCCTCAACTCTGGTAATGTCAGAATTTCCGATTTCGTTTTTAGTTATTACCTCCGCAAAAACTATCTAGACGAGGGTTCCAGTGAAGAGAAGATCAAGATAGATACAAGTAATATTGCCGATATAGGATTTCGACAGTACATATTCAAGGTTGAAATAGAACGGGCCTCTGATGATAATTTACTCGTCTTTGATATTTACGATCGCGTTAGAGATAAGCAATACTATGTGGATGTGCCTTTGGTAATTGGTGATTGGAAAAGACCACCATTTATATTCATGAATGTAGAAGAGGAAACACCATATTTTGGAAAGTATGCCCTTGTGAATTCTGCTATTCGACCAGTTCATTTATTCAACCCTGATGCGAAATTCGAAATGAATGCAGTTACTGACCAAACTTCATTTCCGATGCCACCTTTTGAAGATAAAGCCTCTGAAGAACCAGAGCCAATTCCGATTGATACTTTATATGGAGTAAATAATGGAGAGGTATTTACTTTTCATAACGAGGGCATTTATGAATTTTCTTCTCCTCAAGCAGATGGTTCTAAGCTATCTATGCTCGTCACCGATGAATATTATCCTTACTATAAAGATTATGAAGAGTTGGTTAAGCCTTTAATTTTTATCAGCACTAATGACGAATTCCAGAGATTGAGAACTAGTGACTTTCCTAGAGATGCTTTCGAGGAGTTTGTCAATATGTCAATTAGCAATAATCAACGTGTTTCTAAAGGGTTTATTAAAGGCTACTATCAGCGAATAAGAAAGTCTGCCAGATTGTTCAGTGCAGATCGTCAAGGCTGGAAAACAGATAGAGGAATGATTTTCCAAATTTATGGAAATCCGCAGCAAGTGCTTAGAAACGAGACTACTGAACTTTGGATTTACTCAACACCTAATGGTGGGAGAGTGCGATATATCTTCGACATTCTCGTGGAAGATGGAGAGATCACACATAAATTGATTAGAGGTAAAAGGTATAGAGAGGATTGGATGCAGGCGGTTACCCAATGGAGAACAGGGAGAGTAATTGAATAATGAATCATTCGAATAAAGCTGATTATATCTATGGAACTCGAGCAATCATCGAGGCTATAGAATCCGGAAGAGAAATTGACAAGTTGTTAATTCAGAAAGATGTTAAGAATGAATTGATGACTGAACTTCTTCAGGTCAGTAAGGTTCATGCTATTCCTCATCAGAAAGTACCAATTGAGAAACTGAATCGAGTTACTCGCAAAAATCATCAAGGGGCTGTGGCATACATTTCTGCAGTTCAATTTGCTTCATTAGATAATGTAATTTCTGAAGCTTATCAGAAGGGAGAAGTACCCTTTTTGGTGATCCTTGATCGTATTACAGACGTAAGAAATTTTGGTGCCATTTGTCGTACGGCCGAATGTGCTGGTGTTCATGCGGTAGTTGTACCTAGTAGGGGGAATGCCCAGATTGGTTCAGATGCCATGAAGACATCGGCAGGTGCTTTAAACTACTTGCCGATTTGCAGAGCTGATAATCTAAAAGACACGATTAAAGAGTTGCAAGCTAACGGGCTAAAAATAGTGGCTTGTTCAGAAAAAGCTGATGATACGATTTTTCAAATGAATCTAAAAGATCCTTTGGCTCTACTCATGGGTTCTGAAGAAGATGGTATTTCTAATGAGTACCTTAAACTGTCAGATGCTCATGCCAAGTTGCCTATCGAAGGACAAATAGATTCTCTTAATGTCTCTGTGGCAACCGGTATAATCGTATATGAAGCTTTGAGGCAAAGAGTTAACTAAACTCTTGCCCCAATTCTTTAGCATCGTTTAAGAATTCTCTGAATTTCTTTTCAGCATCTTTTTTACAAACCAGCACAACGTTTCCTGATTTTGTAATCAGATACCCATCTAAATCCTGTGCAACAATTAAGGTGTCATCTGGGCCTTTAACGTAGCAGTTTTTAGAATTGTACAAATTGGCTTTACCATCAATCACGTTGTTGTTTTCGTCTTTATCCTTCGCTTCGTGAAGAGAGTCCCAACTTCCTAAATCAGACCAATCGAACATGCCTTTTACCATAAAGACATCGTTAGCCTTTTCCATAATTCCATAGTCAATGGAGATACTCTTACACTGTGAGTAGGCATCGTCTATAAAGGCTTGTTCTTTGTCTGTATAATAGACTTCATTGCCCTCTTCAAAGATTACGGCTATGTCTTTTAAGTAACTATGAAATGCCTTAGTGATCGTATCAATAGACCAGATAAAAATTCCTGCATTCCAGACAAAGTCACCACTATCTATAAATTTCTGTGCCAATTCTAACTCCGGCTTTTCGGTAAAGGTCTTTACCTTTTTTACATCCTCGATTGCATCAGCGTGATATTGAATATAGCCATAACCCGTTTCAGGTCTTGTAGGCACAATGCCAAGCGTAATAAGCTTGCTGCTGCCACTAGCCGCATCAATAGAGGTGTTAAGATTACTTTCGAAAATATCTTCTTTGAATACTACGTGGTCTGATGGAGCAACAATCATAACTCCTTCAGGATCCTTTTGCTTAATCTTAAAAGCAGGGTAAGCAACAGCCGCTGAAGTATTTCTGCCAATTGGCTCCAACAGAATTTGATCGTCACTCAAGGCCGGTAATTGCTCTTTGACTAGATCGTAGTAACGCTTATTGGTTATAACATAGATGTTATCACTAGGACAGATATTTAAGAAGCGATCATAGGTCATTTGGATAAGTGATCTACCAGTGCCTAATACATCTAAAAATTGCTTGGGTTTATCAGCTCTACTGTAAGGCCAGAATCGACTTCCGATACCTCCAGCCATGATAACTACATAGTTCTGGGCCATAAGTTGTTTTTTTAATTACAGCAGATTAAACAGTTCTGCTATTGGCAAATTACTAAAATGCCAACCGCTTACCAGCCAGTTTTGAAAAGATTTATTCATTCGATTGAATGAATCTAAGAATGGCCTGCCAAGGCCTCATAATTTTGAACATGTTGAGCTTTTGCCTGTTATCTCTCCATAAAAAGGTTCAGCACCTTTTTATACTGCCTTTTGTTTAGAATTGGTTATATTCATTAAGGTAGGAAGAGAAACCTAGTCAGTTTTTCTTTTTGGACTTGGCGACTTTTATATGATACATGTAGACGACATTAGAGCAAAGCTGAAAGAGGTATTTGGTTACGACAAATTTAGAGGTAATCAAGAGCGCATTATCATGAACATCTTAGAAGGCCTAAACACTTTTGTGATTATGCCAACAGGAGCTGGAAAATCAATGTGCTATCAGATGCCCGCCCTTATGCAAGAGGGAACAGCCATTGTGATCTCTCCACTGATTGCTTTGATGAAAAATCAGGTAGATCAATTGAATGCGTTTGGAGTGAACGCAAGATTCTTGAATTCTACCTTGAGTAAGACAGAAATAAATCGAATCAAAAATGCTACGCTTGCTGGCGAAGTAAAGCTGCTGTATGTGGCCCCTGAATCTTTGACCAAAGAAGAAAATGTAGAGTTTTTGAAAAAGGCAAATATCTCATTTGCTGCCATAGATGAAGCCCATTGTATTTCAGAATGGGGTCATGATTTTAGGCCTGAATACAGAAGAATCAAATCCATTATAGAGCAGTTAGGTAAGATTCCGATAATTGCTTTAACCGCTACAGCAACCCCTAAAGTTCAGCTGGATATTCAACGTAACCTTCATATGGAGGATGCGCACCTATTTAAGTCTTCCTTTAACAGAGAGAACCTTTACTATGAGGTAAGACCAAAGAAAGCTATTAAGAAACAGCTTGTTAAGTTTCTAAGAGACAACCAAGGTAAGTCAGGGATTATCTATTGCCTGAGTCGCAAGAAGGTTGAAGAAATCGCAGACTTTCTGAAAGTGAATGGAATTAATGCTGCACCATATCATGCAGGGTTTGAGCCATCTGTAAGGATGAAGAATCAAGATGATTTCTTGAATGAGGAAGTAGATGTTATTGTGGCCACGATTGCTTTTGGTATGGGGATCGATAAGCCAGATGTGCGCTTTGTAATTCATTACGATGTACCAAAATCTTTGGAAGGCTATTATCAAGAAACAGGTAGAGCAGGAAGAGATGGCCTTGAAGGCCAGTGTATTATGTTCTACAGCTACAGTGATATCCTTAAGCTTGAAAAATTCAATAAGGACAAACCAGTTACTGAGAAAGAAAATGCCAAAGTTCTGCTAGACGAAATGTCATTCTATGCAGAATCTGCCATTTGTAGAAGAAAGCAATTACTTCATTATTTCGGTGAAGAGTACGATGATAGCGTTTGTAGGCATTCAAGTATGTGTGATAACTGCCGGTATGATCGAGAAACCTTTGAAGGGCAAGAACTAGTGCGTACTGTAATTGATACTGTTGCTCAAACTGAAGGTCGTTTTGGAATGGGACATCTGGTGAGTGTAATCCGTGGATCTCAGAACCAGTATGTGAAAAGCTATGGGCATGATCAACTTTCAGTCTATGGAAAAGGCAGTAACGAAGACGAGCATTTTTGGAAATCTGTAGTAAGGCAGACTTTGCTTAACGAATTTCTTAGAAAAGACATTGAGAATATCGGAACCCTAAAGCTCACTAAAAAGGGAGAGGAGTTTTTGTCAAAACCTTACAGCATTCAGCTGACTAAAGATTTAGATTTTAGTGATGTTGATGCAAGTGAAGATGAGAGTAACGAAGCTTCTCCACAAATGGCAGCCGGTAACTCTTATGATAAAGTGCTCTTTGATTTACTGAAAGCCGAAAGAAAGAAGATTGCAAAGCAAAGAAACCTGCCGCCTTATGTAATCATTCAAGACCCATCTCTTCAAGAAATGGCAACTACATACCCTACAACAGCAGAGGCTTTGGCCAATGTAAATGGTATTGGTATGGGTAAGGTGAACAAGTTTGGCGGCACGTTCTTGAAACTTATCAATCAGTATGTTGAGGACAATAACATTGATATAGAAGATGTAGTAGTAATCAAAACCGCAGGTTCTAAGTCTAAGAACAAAATATATATCATTCAACAAATCGATAGAAAACTCGATTTGGAGGAGATGGCAGAGCAGAAGGGCTGGACCATGGATCAGTTGCTAGACGAAATGGAAATCATCTGTTTTGCTGGTACAAGATTGAACATTGATTATTACTTGGAGCAGATTATGGATGTAGAGCTTCAAGAAGATATTATGGATTATTTTATGAATGCAGAGTCCGATAATATCGATGATGCCTTAGCTGCATTTGAAGATGATGATTTAATTGATGAAGACTTGCGTTTGATGCGTATTAAATTCCTCTCCGAATACGCAAATTAATTAGCTTTGCAGCTCTAAGTATTATCCTATGAAAATCCTTGTCCTTGGTAGTGGAGGCAGAGAGCATGCCTTTAGCTGGAAGATATCTCAAAGTAAGAAATGTGAAGCCCTTTATGTAGCACCCGGAAATGCCGGAACTACAGGAATTGCCACAAATGTGAATCTGAATGTGAATGATTTCGATGGCATTAAGGATTTTGTTTTAACAAAGAGCATTGATTTAGTTGTAGTAGGTCCGGAAGATCCTTTGGTAAAAGGCATTGTGGACTATTTTGCTGAGCATGAAGGCTTAAAAAATGTTGGGCTCGTTGGCCCAACGGCAGCTGGAGCCATGCTTGAGGGAAGCAAAGACTTCTCTAAAGAGTTTATGCAGAAGCATAGCATTCCTACCGCCATGTATAAAACTTTCACCAAGGATAGTTTGGAAGAAGGATTGAACTACGTTTCATCCCATCCGTTGCCTGTGGTTTTAAAAGCCGATGGATTGGCAGCTGGTAAAGGAGTTATTATAGCACAAAGCCATGAAGAAGCGCGTAATACTCTCACAGAAATGTTGGTAGATGCCAAGTTTGGTGAGGCCTCTAGCAGGGTGGTAGTTGAGCAATATTTAGATGGAATAGAGCTTTCTGTTTTTGTATTAACTGATGGAAATTCTTATAAGATTCTCCCGGAAGCCAAGGACTATAAACGTATTGGGGAGAATGATGAAGGCTTGAATACCGGAGGTATGGGTGCTGTTTCTCCAGTTCCTTTTGCCAATACTGACTTTATAAATAAGGTAGAAGAACGCATTGTATTGCCTACTGTCAATGGTTTAAAAGCAGATGGGATTGATTACAAAGGATTCATCTTTATTGGTTTAATGAATATGGGAGGAGATCCTTATGTGATTGAATATAACGTTCGCATGGGTGACCCTGAGACTCAGGTAGTATTACCGAGAATCAAATCAGACCTTGTAGACCTTTTAGAAGCTACTGCGAATGGCAACTTAGATGAGGTTTCTTTTGATATTGATCATCAGGCGGCCACAACAGTTGTAATGGTGTCAGGTGGTTATCCTGGTTCTTATCCTAAAGGCTATGAGATTTCCGGAATTGAAAATGTGAATGAAGCAACGGTTTTTCATGCCGGTACTAAATTCAATGATAGCGAATCAGTAGTAACAAGTGGAGGTAGAGTGTTGGCGATTACCGGTAAGGGAGATACGGTAGAAAATGCGCTTGAAAATGCGTATAATGGTGTTGCAAAAATTTCTTGGCAAGACGAATATCATAGAAGAGATATCGGTCAAGATATTTTGCGCTTGTTAGATAAGTAGAACTTTTGCCCACTTTGGGCTTGAATATAGATGTATGGGCTGTAGCTGTGGCACAAGTGCTGAAGGAAAAACAGCAGGATGCAACAATAATGGTGGCTGTTCCACTGGTGGTTGCAATAAACTGAACGTATTTGATTGGCTTTCCAACATGGACATTCCTGCCCATGAGCAATTCGATATCGTTGAGGTCCGATTCAAGAACGGAAGAAAAGAATTCTTTCGAAATGCCAATAAACTTGATGTTGTTACTGGAGAAGCCATAGTGGTAGATGTGCCGGGTGGACATCACGTGGGCTATGTCTCTATGCAAGGAGAATTGGTTCGACTTCAAATGAAGAAAAAGAAGGTCGAGAATAATGATGAAATCCGTCAGATTTATAGAAAAGCCACTCTCAAAGATTTAGAGAAATTCGATGAAGTAAGAAAGCGAGAGCAGCCCGCACTATACAGAACAAGAAACATAATTATTGAGCAGAAGCTTCAAATGAAGCTTACAGATATCGAGTTTCAAGCCGATAATTCAAAAGCTACTTTTTACTACTCTGCCGATGATAGAGTAGATTTCAGAGAGTTAATCAAAGTACTTGCCTCAGAGTTTAAAGTAAGAGTGGAAATGCGTCAGATAAGTCTGAGGCAAGAGGCAAGTAGAATCGGGGGTATTGGCTCATGCGGAAGAGAACTTTGCTGCTCAACTTGGCTTACAGATTTTAAAAGTGTTTCTACTTCAGCGGCACGATATCAGAACCTAAGTTTAAATCCTAGCAAGCTTTCAGGTCAATGTGGAAGGCTCAAATGTTGTCTAAACTACGAGTTAGATACTTACATGGAAGCTTTGGAAGACATTCCCGATACCAATAGGCTCAAGACTAAAAAGGGACTAGCCAAACTTCAGAAGACAGATATTTTCAGGAAGACCATGTGGTTTGCCTACGAAGATGAGAATACATGGCATGCGCTTTCAACGGATAGAGTAAAAGAGGTGCTTGAGATGAATAAAAATGGTGAGGCACCTGAGACCTTAGATGTTGACCAAGTTGAACTGGCAGAAGTTGAGGTAGGCATCAATCAGGACCTACAGAAGATGGATGAGCGATTCAAGAAAAAGAATCGTAATAAGCAGAGATCAAAAAGATCTGGTCAAAGAAATAAAACTCAGCAATCCGGTAACCGAAACAATCCTCAAGCCAAGCCGAATGATCAAAAAAGGCACAAGCAAAAACCTAAGGATAAGAACAAGTCTCAGGCTAAATCCAACGTTCAGGAAGATAAGCCTAAGTCAACCCCTAATAATAAGAGAAGGAACAAGAGAAACTTCCGAAACAAGAAGAATAAAGATGATTAAGAGACTTTCCCTTTTATTACTCCTTTTATTCGTCTTTTCATGCGATACCAATAGAGTTTTTGAGTCTGATATAGATTTTGAAAACGAAATTTGGTTAATGGATTCTACTGCTATTTTTGAGTTTGAAGTCGCAGATCAATTGCCAAAAGACTTAATGATCAAGTTGAGGACCGATCTAACTTATCCTTACCAAAACTGCTATGTGAATTTTAAGCTCAAAGATGGTGCGGGTTCGGTATTGGTTGAACACATGGCAAGTCTACAGCTTTTTGATGAAAAAACGGGAAAACCACAAGGGAAAGGGAATAGTGTATATCAATTTAAGGAATCCTTAATAAGCGAATACCGCTTTGAGAGCCAAGGAAAATATACCTTGGAGCTAACCCAGTATATGCGTATGTCTGAGCTGAATGGAGTTTATTCTGTAGGCTTAAGAGTGCAAGATTCTGAATAAGCCTACTTATCTAATTGCTGATCAGCAAACTTTTGAATTCTGTCTTTCATGAGCTCTCTGTTCATCCAGAAATCTCTTGAGTGGAATTGTCTATAAGGCCATTTCTTCTCTTCAAGCATTTGCGGTCTGTAAACACAGACCTCTTTTGATGAGAGACTTTCATAGAAGAAATTATCATCGGTAAAGAATAGCCCATAAAACTTATTGCGCTTTTTTAAGGCAATGTCACCATAGGGAGTGTCAATGGCTAAGCTTGTAGAGACCTCTTCTTCCCAATTTTTTATTTGATGTTTTAAGTACCAATCCAACTGAAATTCACGCTCATACTTATGATGAGATTCGAAATTCTTCTCTGATACTTCTTTAGCAAAGTCTAGGTATTCCTTTAACAGCTTAGGGCCTCTGTTTTTGGTGTTTGCTACTTTTAGGTCTTCAGGCCAAATAGAGGTCACAATGATAACTTTTTGCCTCGCTCGGCTTATGGCTACGTTCAATCTGTTTTCACCACCTATTTGATTGAGGCTTCCAAACTGAGCATTGAATTTACCTTTCTTGTCGAATCCATATCCGGTAGAAAAAACAATAATGTCTCTTTCATCTCCCTGAACATTCTCAATATTCTTAACGAATAAATCATTGTTGCCAAATGCTTGAATTTCCTCTAATAAGTCTTGGATCAGCATCTGTTGACTCGCATTAAAAGTTACTACACCAATGGATGGTGTTTCTTTTTTGCGTTGTATAGATTTAATAATCTCAACTACTTTTTCAGCCTCAATCTGGTTGGATTGTTTATCCCAAATTCCATCAGTTTTTACAAATTCTATAGCAGATTCTGAATTATTAATCCGCTCAAAGTGAGGCGTCATTTTGAGTTTATCTCCATAAAAATGCTTATTAGAAAAAGCAATGAGAGAAAGCGACTCACTTCTATAATGACCTTTCAGTTGTACGTTTAATAAGTAGTTCTTAGTGAGGTCTAATAGCGAATCAACTTCCAGTGCTAAATCATCAGAATCATCTTCCCAACGCACTCTATATAGATCATTGGGCTTGAGTTGTTGGCTATCGCCTGCAACTACTATCTGCCTACCTCGAGTTAGTGCAGGAATTCCTTTTTCGGCAAAACATTGACTGGCTTCATCGAAAATCACAAGATCGAACATGTTCTCCATTGGAAATATGGCAGAAACGGCTTCTGGTGAAGCGAGCCAACATGGAATTAATTTGAAAAGCTCGTCCTCAAAATTTGAGATAAGTCGTCTAAGAGGCCAAATACGTCTCTTCTTTGTAGTTTGATGCTGAAGGTCTCTATAAGTAACTTGGTTATTAAGTCTATTAAACTCTAAGCCTTGATAGCTGTTTTCTCTCACGCGCTGTAAAAGTATTTGTGCGCTAGATTCTGTTTTTAGATTTACGGCATCTTGAAGGTCTGTTATCATTTTATCGAACTTCAAAGTGCTAACTGACCTGAGCTCCGGGTATTTATTCTCTATATGATCTATCCATGCCAGCCGGATGCTGTTTTTGAATAGCGCTATTTTTGCTTCTTTTCCTTCAACTTCAGCGTCAATAAGTTTATCTAGTGTAGCTAATTCAGGTTCATTGAAACTACCTCTAATTTGATCGATCTCTCTTAGAACATCGAAGTCTTTCTTCAACGTTTTTCTTAATGCTTTCAGAAAGTCTTGATCTAGTAGAAGTCTATCGATTTGTCTGGGTCGAATGTACTTGTTCCAGTTAGCTCTCTTCTTTGGTAAGTCTTTTAGTGTATCACCAATAGACTTCAGTTGAGCTCGCAGCTCCTTTGCAGATATATTCTTCAATTTGAAATACTCTGTAAAGTTGGCAAACTCCCTAAACTTCAGTTTGGCTTGAAGGGCGATTTCTAGCGAATCGAACCATTGATTAAGTTCATCTTGCTCTATAGATTTAGGGGGTTCAGGAATCCATCCTTCGTTGCGTATTTTTGTTAGCTGATGTTGAAGGTTTAGTCGGTGGTCCAGTCTCTCGGTTAAGACTTTCAGACCCGCTCTGTCATCAGAAAGCTGATTGGCTACTAATACACGAGCGAGTCTGATTTTCTCTTTCGAGAATTTCCATTTCAGTGACTGCCAGAAGGTGTTTTTTGCATCGCTTCTTTGCTTGAGAATTAATTGAATCTCACCAATCTCGTTAGAGGGAATTGACTTTTCTAATCCATTTCCAGCAAAACAGGCATTGATTAAGTTGCGCGTATTTTTTAGCCATAGCATCTCTGTTTTGTCGTTTGCAAAAGACGCCATAGGTATGAATAGCTTATAGATACTCTCATTTTTAATTAGAGAGCCTATTTCTTTGAGTTTATCTAGATTCTCAGCAATTGTTCGGCAAACGTCATAATCCACAGACTCACCAACAATTTCACTCAGCTTTTCAGATAATAGCCAGGCTTCCTTAGGTATTTCTTCAAGATACTCTTGAATTAGCTTAAGGTCTTTCGTGCTATGATTAGCAAAACTAATTCTGTCAGACCAAGGGTGACTTTCAGCGTTGAGTGCTGCTGCGTAGTCTAGGTATAGATCTAATTGCTTTACAAAATCATTCAGATCATTCACGTTGAAATGAGCGTATTCCTGAACAAGATTTATCGATTCATTTTCTGGATTAGAAAGAAGGTAAAGCTCTTTAACTGACATACCGCACTCACTTTCGTCAAAGAGGGCGTGTTTGTACTCATCAAAGAATGCTACATCTTCTTCTATACCTAAACATGCTTTTTTGAACTGTCGGTCTAGTTGTAAGGCATCTAGGTTACTATTGCTTCTCTTAAAGTCTTGAAGGCCTTCAATCTGTTTGCTTATCTGGTCGTAAATAGCTTTTCTATCTCCTTTAAAATCGTGGACTAGGGCTATGAAATCGTTTAAGCCAATGGAGTCTAGTCTTTTGTAGACTACATCTAATGCAGCTCTTTTTTGAGAGACAATTAGCACTTTTTTGCCTCGAGCAATAAAGTCACTTGCCAGATTGCAAATCAACTGAGATTTACCAGTACCCGGAGGTCCTTGTACAACGATCGAGTTTCCTTTTTTGACAGCGTTTAGTGCGTTTTCTTGGTAAGCATCTAAAGCAAAAGGAGTAATCGTTTCATCTTCCTTTACAAGATTTAAGTAATGCCTGGTCGGGTCGAATGAATCGTCAAGGACGTTAGGGTGTTCTTTACTTTTCTCTTCGAAGAATTGTTCAACAGATTCCCATTTTCCCTTGTCAAGTAAATCGTCATAATCAGGTACTAAAT
Source organism: Roseivirga sp. UBA6052 (assembly GCA_002427755.1). GTDB lineage: Bacteria > Bacteroidota > Bacteroidia > Cytophagales > Cyclobacteriaceae > Roseivirga. The sequence goes on along the minus strand of DIYO01000009.1, from coordinate 86,046 downwards.
AAGAATCAGATTGTGGGAATATTCCCAGCACGGCTTGCATGCTAATGTTTAGCTCTCCTAACTCAGTTGTTTTATGGAATTCATCTTTTTTATATGCTCTAAATCTCTCTAGTTTTTCTCCATAGAATTCTCTACCGAATCTAATAGCCATGGGGCTTTCTCTAACAGTTTCATAGAGCAGATTTTTGAATGCGGTTGTTTCTTTGTCGTAATCATCAAAGGTGAACTCCACTAACTCATCAGATAACTCCAACTGGTTGTAGTGAGCAAAGGCTAAGAGTAGGCTCTTATTAAAACTGATATTAACCTCTTTCTTCGGCCTGAGCACCCAATCATTTTTTTCTTGGTCTAGTGCAACAGGGAAAAAACATAATGGTCCTCTAATAGAAGTGCCATCATTGAGTTGACCTTCTACAAATGGCCAACCCACATAAAGGTCTTTGGCACCACTTTCTTGAAAGATGAAATTTTCTCTGCGCTTGAGCTTTCGTAGTTTATTAGATAAACGATTTGAATTCTCGTCCCTAGGGTCTGCTACAGGAATTAGCTTTACCAGGTTCTTGCGAGAAATGATGCAGTCTACAATGTTCCAAGAGGGATTGCCATTTACATAGTCTAATTCATGTAAGTCAAGGAATTGCTCAATGTTCAAGCGCAATAAGAGTAAAGATCTGTTATTGCTTGAAAGGTTAGTTAGTCTTTTTTGATAGCCTTGAAGGATTTCCCTCATTATGGAAAATAGTAATCTGATCTTAGAAAACAGTCTATTTACTATTGTTTTCTAGTGATCGAAGTCTTTTAATTTTTACTAAATGGACTATCGGGTTCTTTCGCGAATACGTTAAAGACGATTTTATCCATTCTCCCCGGTATCCATTTATTGAGAAAAACGGCCAACTTACCTTGGGAGGTAAATACGATATCTCTTTTTCTCTTTTTTATAGCGTTTATAATACCATTGGCTACTTCTTCAGCCGTCATCATTTTTCCTTCATCTCTTGGAGATTCGCCTTGTGAAGAACCATTTGCCGTTAATGCAGCATTTCTAATGTTTGTTCCGGTAAAGCCAGGGCATGCCACCAATACGTGAACACCTCTATGCATAACCTCTGTTCTCAAGGATTCAAAAAAGCCATTCATAGCATATTTAGAAGCCGTGTATGCTGTTCTTGCAGGTGTACCACGATACCCATTAATTGAAGATATGCCCACAATGGATCCCTTGGTTTTTAAGATATGCGGAAGGCAATACTTGGTCGCATAAAGTGTTCCATTGAAATTGATATCCATAACCTTTTTGAATACCTCTAAATCAATTTCTTCGAAAAGTGCTCTCATGGATATACCTGCATTGTTAATGAGGATATCAATCTTTCCAAATGCCTTGATGGTCTCATCAACTAATAGTCTGTTATCCGCCTCTTGAGCAACATCAAGCTTCAAACACAGATTAGAGGCCCCTGCATTGTCTAAGTCGCTAGCTACTTCATTTAACCTTTCTTCGTTTCTACCAGTGATAACTACTTTGGCACCAAGCTTGCCAAATGAAAGGGCCAACGCTTTTCCTATACCGGAGGAACCACCCGTTATGATGACTACTTTGTCTTGCATGAGCGCAAGTTAAGTTCAATTCTTTACTCCCAAAACAATCTTATATCTTTGCAGCCTAAAGTGAAAAGCATGTCTGAGAAGAGAACAGAGTTGTCTAGTTTGGGAGAGTTCGGATTAATCGGTCGATTGGCTGAAAACATCGAGTTGAAGCATGAAAGTTCTGTCAAAGGAATAGGCGATGATGCTGCTGTTATCGATCAAGGCAATCATTATGCTTTGCTTTCTTCAGACATGTTGGTGGAAGGCGTACATTTTGATTTGTCATACGCTCCTATTCAGCATTTAGGTTATAAATCAATTGCAGTGAATGTATCTGACATTGCGGCTATGAATGGTGTTCCTGAGCAGATTGTCATTTCTTTAGGTTTAAGCAACCGGTTTGGTTTAGAGGCTGTAGAGGCACTTTACAAAGGAATGAACGCTGCGGCAAAAGACTTTAATGTCGACATTGTAGGTGGTGATACTACTGCTAGCAAAGCGGGTCTAATTATCTCGATTGCTGTTCATGGCAAAGTCAATAAGGACAAGGTAGTATACAGGTCTGGCGGAGGTAATAATGATATACTGTGTGCAACAGGAGATTTAGGAGGAGCTTTTATAGGCCTGCAAGTACTTGAGCGAGAGAAGCAGACTTTTTTGGCCAATCCTAATATGCAGCCAAAATTAGACGACTATCAGTATGTAGTTCAGCGTCAGCTGAAGCCAAAGGCGAGAATGGATGTCATTCATGAGCTAAACGAACTGAGAGTAATTCCTACCAGTATGATTGACATTTCTGATGGTTTAGCTTCAGAAGTAATGCATTTGTCAGATCATTCTGGCCATGGGTTTGCGGTTTACGAAGAACAATTACCAATAGATCGAGAGACTTATAATACCGCTGTGGAATTCAATTTAGATCCTATTACTGCAGCTTTAAATGGAGGAGAAGATTATGAATTGCTTTTCACGATTGATCAAAAAGACCATGATAAACTAAAGAATCATCCCGATATCCATTTTATTGGCCACGCTCAGCCTAAGGAAAAAGGCAATGTTCTCATTACAAAGAAAGGTAATCAGGTAGAGTTAAAGGCTCAGGGTTGGAATCACCTAAGCGATTAACAGACTGATCAAGAGAAGGACTGAAAAGAAGCCAGAAATTACTGCTGCGTTAAACTGTCGTTCTGCGCTAAGCAATGGTAGGGTTCCAATTAGGCTTACCAATAATACTAGTATTGATATCCACAACACATAGGCTCTGCCACTGATATCGTAAGATTTTCCTGAGGGTGTTATAAAGGCTTTAATTTTACCAAAAACCGGACTAAAACTAAGATAAGCTTCTTCACCTGCTCTTGCTGGAGGACCTATGTTGTAAATATAAATTTGCGCATTGGACAAGTTTACCTGATACTTGTTTATGTCTTGATCTAGTCCTGAACCAGAGTATGCATAATAAACAGACCTCACTTCATAAGCATTGATTTTGCCTGTATAACTCACATCATACAAAAAGACTAATGCGATAACCGCTATTATAATGTTCGCGATTAGAGATTTCTTTTTGTAAGAAAGATAGTCCGTAGGAGGGTAGTGATTGTTGCTTTCATACCTGAATATTGAGTCCCTATCCCAATAATATCCTTTTCTCTTTCTTAGAACATCTACTACCTCTTCATAACTCAAATTAGGTAACTGTTCTCCTTCATCATATTTCGTTTTTTCCTTTGCATCAGATAGAACCATATAGGCTTCATTTATCTCCTGAAATATGGTCTGTGCATTGGGGTCTTCTGACTTATCCGGATGATACGTTTTTGCCTTTTCACGATAGGCTTTTTTAATCAACTCTTGGTCGTCAGTCTTGTCTATTCCTAAAACCTGGTAGTAATCTTTAGCCATATCTTTATTCAGAAATCAATATACTTGCTTCAAGATTAATTGAATACCCATGGCGCAAGAACTTCTTCATTATTTCAACGGCAACTATGTTCCTAAAGATCAAATCAAGCTTTCTATTGACGATGTAGGCATATTGAGGGGTTATGGTGTGTTTGAATTTATGCAAGCGCAGGGAACAGTTCCTGTTTTTGTGGAGGATCATCTCGGCAGGTTGAAGAATTCTGCAGCGGCTATGAACATGCCTCTTCCATTAAACGACCAAGGCTTTATTGGAGTGATTGGAGAGTTGCTTTCTCTGAATAAGTTAGCACAAAGCAGTATTAAAATCATTGTTACAGGAGGTAATACAAGTGATGGTTTTACTCCGGGCGAGCCTACAGTAATCGTAATGAATTCACCATTAAGTTTACCGCCAGAAAGCCACTATACTGAAGGAATTTCTTTGCTTACACATAACTATACAAGAGACTATCCTTCAGTTAAATCTACGTACTATGCCAAGGCTTTGGCATTACAGAAGATTTGGCAAAGAGATAATCATAACGATGTGCTTTACCATGATGGAGAATATATTTCCGAAGTGTCACGATCGAATGTTTTCTTCTTTAAATCCGGAAAACTCATTACAAATGAAGAAGGCGTTCTAAATGGAGTGACTAGACGAAATGTCATTAGATGTGCACAGGAATTTTTAGAGGTAGAACTAAGGCCTATTAAACTTCAAGAGCTGATAGAAGCTGACGAGGTATTTATGACAAGTAGCACCAAGAAGGTTATGCCTGTGGTAAAATTAGATGATCATTTAATTGCTGATGGACGAGTGGGGGAGCAGACACGAAAGATGATCAATGCGTTTGAAGAATTTAGACAAGCTTATATACGTAGTAAAAGCTTAGTTTAATTTAAGCTCGTAGCTGATTATATCTAAGAGCATATCCATGATTTGGATTGGCAGTCTCTTCTCCAAATCCTTATATCTATAATTGATTACGTGCCCATCTTCTGCCTGATAAGCAATTAGTCCTGTTTGAGTGCTCTGCTCAAATATTTGAATCTCGAAAATTGTGTTGTTAATACCGTTGCTGTAGGTGTTGTTAATTTTCCAGCTGATCTCTCTGCCTAACTCTTCGAGTTTGGTCAACATATTTTTTACCAACGCTTTGTTGTCAATAATCACCGCTTCCATCTGATGCTCTTTTATGGGTAGTTTAGTAAAAGAACGATCAAGAGTTCATTTGGTTTACTCCTCTTCTGGATATGGAATAAATAAGAAGTTGGTAAAATCTTCATCCATTACGAAAAGGCAGCAGAATTCGTCTGGGTTTTTATAGGCCTGCTTAAATGCTTCCAAGTCTGTAACTATTTCTCTTTGAACAAACTCGTCTATATAGGTTATGTGAAAATTCCATTCTGTAGCGAGTTCATCTCTACCTATTAGTTTTTGGCCAAACGGCATATCCAATCTTGAAATTGGAAAGATTGGATAATCCGAAAAACCTCTCTTTTTTACTTGGTAGGCAGCCTCTTTCAAGGTATCAGCAACCACAACAAAGTCTTTAGTGATAATGCCTAGGTACTTACCGTTTAATTCAGGATCATTTTGCATAAAGTAAAATTAGCAAAGAACATTTATCTGCCTTTCACTCTGTACATAAACTTTAGTCCACTCCAATCTTGATCTACGGCAGCTACTTTCACATTTACCAGTCCCATGTTTAAACCGTAGGTTATTACCACGTTGCCATCAAGATTTGATTTGATTTTTGAGCTCTTCTTTGGCCAAGAAATCCAGAGTGAGCCTGTCTTTTTCAAAGCTACTTTCAGAGAAGGAAATTCATTCTCTAATTCTTCTATCGAATGACTAAAAAGATGAATAAAATCGAGGTTTTCTGATGTAGCATTCTCGACTAATTCAACATCCGGTAGCTCCCCGAGTAGCTCGAAATAATGAGCAGGAGTATTTAGAAATAAGCACTGATAGCCTTCTTTTATACCTAGCTTTTTGATCAATGGAGTTCTTGAATATCCTCTAGTATTCATCTATCTCACTGGCTTGGTGATGGCATGCAGATTGCTTACAAGTTGGGATGTTAATGATTTTTAGTTTTCTAACTCTTTTAAGAACTTTTTTGCATAAGGGTTTTTAGGATCGAACTCTAGAATTTTTTCGAATGTAGTTTTGGCTTCAATTAAATTCCCTTCTGATTTTAGAATTAGTCCTAATGCCGAATAGCCTATGTGATCTTTAGGGTACATCCTAATAATTAATCCATTAAGGGTTTTCGCATCTTCAATTCTATCCACTTTTAAAAACATATTGGCTAAAAAGTTTACTCTTATTGCATTTGGATAATTTATGCCATTAGATTTCAAACTATCAGCAATCTGCATGGCATTATCAATGCCTTCATCTACCGCGGTTCTATAAACTAAATCATATACACTTGTATTTATCGGCATAGGATTACCACCATTCACGACATTCACGATCTGATTAAATAACTCAGACCTTGGCAACTTATCTTGATTAGAAAGCATGATTACTGTAAACCTATCCGGCCCGTACCTTAGATATTGAGTTGCAAAACCACTTGCATCACCATTATGAAAGTTCAGATATATGTTTTCACCTTCTTTGTCTTTACCTACTAAATTAGAATTCCAACCATATCCATATTTTTTAGTCACGGGAGTTTCCATCAACCTTTTACTTTCTTTAGTCAGCAATAAATTATTCTGATAAGATTTTTCATACTCAAAGATGTCATTAATGGTTGAGTATATACCGCTTGCACCCATTATCACGGAAGGATCACTCATGGTAGCTTTAATTCTTTCTTCAAACATCACATTATGACCTCGCGCAATGTTTGGAGTGATTTTATACTTGTTGAAGTAACCAGAATTTTTCATTCCTACAGGCCTAAAAATTAATGAATCAAGACTTTCAGCAAACGAAACATCGGTAGTTCTCTCAATTATTTTAGCCAACAAAAAATAGCCTGCGTTACTGTAACTATACCTTGCCCCAGGAATAAATCGCAATTCACTGTTTCTAAGCTTTTTAAATACATCCAACTCTATTTGATGCACTTGCGACTCTTCTGCTAATTCATAAATATCTCTTTGAATTCCAGAGGTATGACTTAATAATTGATGTATAGTTAATGTGCCTATATCTGAGTCTTTAAAAAACGGTAAATGCTTTTGTACTTCATCATTCAAATCTAATTGCTCGTTCTGGTATAACTGAAGTATACAGTTTGCAGTGAAGTGCTTAGAAAAAGAAGCCAACATCATTTTTGTATTTGAATTATTTTTTGAATTCCATTCAAAATCAGCATAGCCGTATCCTTTTTCTAGCAAGATTTTATTGTCTTGTGCAATTAGAATGGTTCCATTGAATAAGTTTAGATCTGCATAGGCATTTATTAGTGAGTCTAAACGTTTGCCGCGGTCATCTAGGGTTTGCGAAATTGAACTTTGTGCTATTATTAGCAACACAAGAATGAGGTACGTTTTTTTCATGTTAATAGGTGTTTCCAAGATTATTGTTTTTTAGATAGAGAGTTTTCAAAAGCACTAATGGTCATTGCCCCACACCAAAATCTTAACCTATACTTACTTAAGGTTTCTTAAGCTGGTTTTAATGTAGTTTTTGATCATGACCGTAAAAATTGAGTGATGGTAAGGGACTGAGGTAGAGACTTCGGTGTTCTCATTTGGTTGCTCAAATGGCTAAAAAAGTCGGGCAACCTTGAATTAAAGATTACCTGACTATTAAAATCATAGTTCCTATACTCAGAGATTACTCTTCTTTCAAGTATTTCACCGGGTTAGCTCTCATGGCTCTAAAGAGCTGAGAGAATATTGTTAGAATGGCTACCGCTAATACACCAACTAAGGCTGTTACGCCAATAAACCAACCCATATCAACGGAGTATGTGTAGTTCTCTAGCCAGTCCATCATGATATAATAAGCAACTGATAAGCCCACAACCGATCCAATAATTAGAAGGGTTAAATACCTTTTCACATAGATTGAGAAGATAGCTGTATTGCTAGCCCCAACCACCTTTCTAATACTCACTTCTTTCAATTTCTGTCTGATTTGAGTGCCAACAAATCCCATCAATCCAATGCATGAAAGTAAGATGGCTACAATGGCCCCACCTCGGCTAATGCTCTGAATATTAGACTCTAGTTCATACTGTCGAGCAATATCGTCTTCTACCAAAGTGTAGTTCAATTGATATGGACTAAAGAATTGAGCATGCACAGCATCTACCTGTTCTATCAACTCTTGGCTTATGGCAGAGGTCCTAATTTGTGTGTCATAGATATCTAAATATCCTCCCATATACATTACCAATGGCTCGATCGACCGGTGTAATGATTCAAAATTGAAATTCTTCACAACTCCAATAATTGTCGGATTCTTGAACTCATCATATTCAAAATTGATTTGCTCTCCAATAGGATTAGCTAGGTTCCTGTCTTTCACAAAAGCTTCATTGACAATGATTGCTTTGGTAAGGTCTGTTGGAATTTTTGTATCAAAATTTCTGCCAGCGACCAATTCCATTCCAAGGGTTTTGATGTAGTCTTCATCAACCCGAGCATGTCTTACCCTCACGGTCTCACCATCGTCTTCGTCATATGTAGTTCCATTGAATCCTGAAGATGACGAGACGATTTCAACACCTGGTATTTTTAGTAATTCATTCTTAAAAGTTGCCTTTGTTTGATCATCTGTAATTGGTCTGAAGACGCTGATCACATTTTCTCCTTGATAGCCAATATCATAATTGAGCATAAAGCTCAATTGTTTGTCTAACGTGAGCATACCCGCAATTAAGAAAACCGCAATACAGAATTGAAGGATAATCAATCCGCGAGACAGCCAGTTTTTACCTCCGAGTTTTGATTTTCCTTTAAGCCCACTCACTGTCTTGAATCTTGAAAGGAGTAGAGCGGGATATACTCCGGCAAGTAAAGTTGTGACAGCAAGGATGTAAAATCCACCTAAAATGACCTGTCCTGAGAAAACAGAGTTGATATCGTATGTTTTGCCTGCGTATTCAGCAAAGGCAGGAAGTATAATATAGATGAACCCGATTGACAGTATTAGCGCTAGGGAAGTTGATATAAAAGCTTCTGTTACGAATTGCTTAAAAACGCCACCTCTTTCAGCGCCAAATACTTTTCTCAGCGATACTTCTTTGATTCTCACTAGATAATTACCCACCGCAAAATTCGCGTAGTTCACACAAGCAATCAGCAAACAGAAAATGCCAATAATGATGGTAATGAGAATCATCTCATTATCTCCTCTAGCTTCCACGCCATTACCAGTTCTATAATTAGGATCTAGATGTATTTCTTTTAGCGGTTGCAAACCCATGGATGGAGTCCAATTTTCGAAGTCATCGTTTTCTAGAAGTACGGCTGTCATTTTTTCGGATACGGCTTCCGGATCTGCGTTTTCATTCAGGGTAAAGAAGGTATTCATGTTGATATCGAACCAGATGGTGGTCCTTCTTTCATTAAGATTTGCCCAGGAGTTAAAAGGAAATACAGCTTCTGGTCTAACAGATGTATTTAACGGGAAATCTTTGAATATACCTGTAACCTGATATGTATACTCTTCACCACCTCTAATAAAGGTCATCTCATTTTTACTCAAGTCTAAAGGAATGCTATAACGCTCTGCTGTGGATTCTGAAATAACCAATTTGTCTGGGTTATCGAATACTTCTTCACTACCGATTAAAAAGGATACATCAAACATTTCGAAAAAGTCCTTGTCTGCGTAATGGGCGGTGAGATTGAGATAGTTTTCTTCTGATCTGGTTAAGAAGTAGGCATTCTTATATCTACTTGCATATTGAATTCCTGGAATTTGCTTAGGGTATTCTTCACCCATGATATAAGAAGATCCGGCAAAGCTTTGGCTATGCTCGCCATCTTCTATATGAGCTTTGATACGATACGTACGATCTGCCATATCGTAAAATCCGTCAAAGGAGTATTCGTCTGTAACGAACAGATAAGCCATCCAACTGATAGCAATGCCTAAAGCAAGACCTAAAATGTTGAGTGTGGAATAGCCTCTCGTTCGCCATAAAAAACGGATGCCTGTTTTAAAATAGTTGTTTAAGAGCATAAGCGTATTGTTTTGAGTTTTGACATTGATTTTTAAAAACTTAAAGCAGCGAATGACCTCGAAGACATATTTTCTACGGGCATAATCAAGCCCTTTTTCTTCCGCTCGCCACTGGAAAGCCTCATACAAATCGCCCTCTACTTCTTCCAAAAGATAGTCTGGACATACCTTTTGTAAGAGCTTAAGTGCCCAAGAAGGAGGTGATTTATAGGTTGCCATAATTAAGATTGATCTCTGGAACGAGAGACCACATTTCGGTCCGTCTGTCTTGCATTTCTTTTGCCACGCGGTAGCCTAGCGTTGTTCCTTTGTAGTACTTCTTTCTTTTTCCACCACGTTCCGGTGTTGGTTCTCCAAAAGAAGAGGTTACAAGTCCTTTTTTCTCTAGCCGCTTGAGTACAATGTGAATTGCAGGTAAAGAAATGCTCTGTTTGTTGTGCTGTTCATAAGCCTTAGCGATCTCAACTCCATAGCTTTCATTCTTCATAAGAACTATGATGAGTATGGTTTCTTCTAAGGTACCAAGTGAGAATTCACTCATTATATTAACATTTGTTTAAAATATGCGTGCTAATATAATTAACAATTGTTTAAAAAATCAAATCACTTGTTTCCTTGATGTTCTGAAATGGCAAATGGTTGTATTGAATCGCAAGATTCTCTTTATGGTGCTTGTCTTATCTATGTTTAGTCAAAATTCTGACTTATAATTAGATATGAATAGAAATAGACAGCCACGCAGTCTTAAATATTTTCTTGCCGAGATTGCCATTCTGGTTTTGGGTATCAGTGTTTCATTCTTGTTGAATGAATGGAGAATGAATCAAAGGGAGCAGGCAGAAGAGAGAGACCTCTTAGAAAGTTTTAGATCGGACTTAATCTCAGACAGTACCTATATTTCTGGTGCTGTAAAAACAATAGAGAATCAAATTGAGCGAGGAAATAAAGTATTGGCGAATAACTCTTATCAATACAGCGATTCGCTAAGGTTTCAAGTACTCACCACTTTAAACTATGTTCCTTTCAGAACCAACGACATTACCTATGAGGGCATGAAAAGTGTAGGGGCAAGTGCCTTGATTAAAAATGACAGTCTGCGTTCGCAGATTATTGGTATTTACGAGAATGGCTACCAGCTCTTGCAAACTTGGACAGGGATAGATTCGGAGCATGTTAGGTTAAGACTTATTCCTTATGTGGAGAGCAATTTTCCTTACGCACCTGCCTTTGATTACTCTAGCAAAGGATCAACTGCAGAAAAAAAATTTGTCAAAGCGGTTCAGGCGGATGAGTTTAAGCACTTGGTGCAGTTTGGTACTTCTTACAAAATTAATTCAAAAGCCATATTCGAGTTGCTCTTAGCCGAACTTAAAGAAACTATTGAGATGATTGACAGAGAACTTGGTGAAGGTTGAAAACACCTTCCGATCGCTTATTTACAATATTCTTTCAAATAGTCTTCCGCCAGTTCATCGTCTAAAGACTTGCTTATCTTCCAATCAGCGCAGGCTTGTGTAAGGCTAAAATTTCTTGAATTCATTTTCGCCATACCTCTTCTAGTGTATGCTTCAGCGTAGGATTCATCCAAATCTATGGCTTTATCGAAGTTCTCTACTGTGGTATCAAAATTTTCAAACACTAAGAATACCATCGCTTTATTAAAGTAGGCAACTGGTAAATTAGGATCAATTCGAAGTGCTTGATCGAAATCGTAAATAGCATAAGGTCCCATACCCACTCGTGCTCTCGCTGCACCTCTACTAATTAGAGCCTGAACATTATCATCTTCTTTCTCAAGCACTGTACCTAGATCACTTAGGGCTTTCATATTCTTGCCCATTTTTACATAAGCTCGGCCTCTTAAATCTAATGCTTCTAAGTTTTCAGGGTTTCTGTTTAAGATTCCAGTCATATCACCAATAACGGCTTGATAGTTTTCCAGCTCAAAATTACAACGTGCACGTCCCAGGGTAGCCATGGTAGTTTTCCATCTCAAACCTACTAGACGCGTGTAGTCATCATAAGCATCTTCGTATTCGCCTATCTTTTCATAGGCTTGCGCTCGGTTGAAAATGGAGTAGTTATCATCTGGCTCCAGTTTGATTACTCTTGAATATGCTGCTGCAGCGGCTTCGTATTCACCATTCTGCATATGGGATTCCGCCTCTTCTTTTTTATCAGACATATCGCAACCCAGCAAGATGAAGGCGATGAGGAGTAGGTTTATTGATTTGCGCATACACGAATAAACTAATTATTTAGTTTAATGTTACGTTGTCTGCAAAAAATTAAGAAGATTTAATAACTGCCGTTGTACTTTCTAGTAAACCACTCAATGGAAAGGAGCAAGATAAGCAGCGCTGCGAACCAAGGGTTATCGATGATGGGGTCTAAGCTGATATTCGATCTGGCTATTGGTCTACTGTTGAGAGATTCAATGTCATCAACGAGCTTTTCGGTTTCATTAGACTTGTAAAATTGTCCACCCGAATTTCTAGAGATACTTCTAAGGAGCTGAAAATTAGCAGTAAGATCGATGTCCTCCAATGCGAGTTTTTCAACTGAAAATGTACCACTAACTACCTCTCTTTTGCCTGCAATGGAGCTAGAAGCTACATATTGGTATATACCTGCTTTAAGGCCTGTAATGGAGTAGTTCTCGTTTTTAGTATTTACATAATTGTACTCAGATGTGTTCCCTTCCGCATCTGTAATGCGCATGTCAATGTTATAATCATAGACTTTCTCAAATAATTGGTTGTATACCTCTGTGCTGAATTCTACTCCTTCATTTTCATAATAGGTAGACTGTATGGTGCTTACTCTAAAGTTGCGCTTATCGTCTTTAGTGGCCATAAACTGTATAAACTTGCCAAACAACTCGTCAAAAAGATCTGGTGATCCGTATTGACCACTTTCTTGCAGGCGCCATTTCCAAAAACCCGAACCTGAAAAGACCGCTTCTTTTCTTTCGTCAGCATTTAAAATACTTAAAAGAGGTCTATCCGTTTCCGCAATGCCTAGTTTTTGATAGAGATAAATGGTGGCATCTTCATTTACATCGAACAAACCAAAAGCACCCTTTAAAGGAGGGTAGTTAGCGGCTCTATTAATGAGTGATTGATCTAATGTGAAAAGATCAAAGCCGGGGTTTAAATTCCCTATTACATTATCAGATTGTCCACGGTTATTATAGGAAACTACTTGGTTGAGCGAGTTTACACTCGTTAAATCTCCCGTTCCGGTAATAAACCATGTATTAGATTTTTCAATCCAATTAGACAGCCATGGGGATAGTCCTTCGGTTGATGGTAGTTGATGAAGTATCACTAGATCAAAAGGGCCTTCAGGTTCTTCATTCGTAAGTTCATTAATATAGATTGATACCTCTGTGCCCTCCTTGGCTGAGATGATGCTGTTTAAAGCTTTAATATCAGGGTGCGGAGATTTAGCCGCGATTAAAATCTTCTGTTTACTGTCAACTGTTTCCACAAAAGCTCTTCTACTGTTATTTGAAGTTGAACTTTCAGCCTCCATTGTGGCTATTGAAGCAGTGTAAGTTTCAACCCCCAGTTCTTCCGTTTCAAGTATGAACTCAAATGAATTGATTTGTTGATCACCTGTGAGTAGAAGACTCTGGCTTTCTATGATCTTACCATTCTTCGATATACTTACGCTTATTCTCTCACCGACATAACCATTATTGAAAACATCGACTATCATTGGAAATCTGTTCCCTTGATACACAACCTTGTTATAATTGAGTCTTTTTATACTTAGGTCTTTTTCGGGTACAGTATCACCAATCCCTATACTGTAAATTGGATAGTTTAAAGTAAGATACTGAGGTGAACTACCATAGTTGTGAATGCCATCAGTAGCAAGTATTACAGCCGCTAAATTTTGTTGTTCAAAATCTTGTTTGATGGATTTAAGGCCGTTCCCGAGATCAGTAGATTCATTGTTAAAAGAGATATCATCAAGGTCGGTTATATAACCATTCAAGTCCCGATACTTGACTTCCAAACCTTGGGCATCTAATCGATTGGAAATTTCATTCAGAGAACCTTTTAAAGAGGCTATAGAATCTTCATTGATTGAGCTTGAATTATCAATGTAAATGACGGCAATGGGATCTTCATTTGTGAAATCAATTCTATTGAGGAGCGGCCCTAAAAGAAAGAAGCAAATCAATGTTAAGAGGCTTGCCCGAATACCAAAAAGTAATCTATTGACTGTTTTTGACCATGGGGCCTTTTTAGAATACAATATCCACGCACCGACAAGTCCAATCAAAAGGCAAAGCGGAATAAACCAAGCAGAGAGCTCGGTCTGTAAAGTTTGCTTTAATAAGATGTTGAACATGAGGGTTAGTGGGTAAAAGAGAATCGGTTAATGACAGTATAACGCTATCGAACGTAAAATACCCATTAACCGATTCAAAAGTTCGTTTTCAATTTGATAAGCGGTGCTTAGGTTAGCATTCCACCATCAACCAATAAGGTTTGGCCTGTAACATAAGCCGACATATCTGAAGCTAAGAATACACACGCATTTGCTACGTCTTCTGGGCTACCACCTCTTTTTAATGGAATAGCATCTCTCCAGCCTTGAACCGTTTTCTCGTCTAACGCATCTGTCATTTCAGTTTCGATAAAGCCAGGTGCAATGGCATTAGATCTTACTCCTCTTGAGCCTAATTCTAGTGCTACAGATTTTGTAAACCCGATGATGCCTGCTTTAGATGCAGCATAGTTTGCTTGGCCTGCGTTACCTTTTACCCCTACAACTGAAGTAATGTTTATGATAGAACCACTTCTTTGCTTCATCATAGTTCTTGTAGCAGCTTTTACAGTGTTAAAACAAGACTTAAGATTTACATTGATTACTTCATCCCACATTTCTTCAGTCATTCTCATCAAGAGATTATCTCTGGTAATGCCGGCATTATTAACAATGATGTCAAGGCTACCGAATTCAGCAACAATGCCGTTAACTAACTCCTCAGCAGCTGAAAACTCAGCTGCATTAGATCTGTAGCCTTTAATCTTTGTTCCAAATTGTGATAGTTCGCCTTCCAGTGCTTGGCCTTTTTCAACACTCGATAAATAGGTGAAAGCTACATTAGCACCTTCTTTTGCAAATGTTGTGGCAATGGCTTTTCCAATACCTTTAGAAGCTCCTGTTACAAGAGCGGTTTTTCCATCTAGTAAACCCATAAAAATCTATATTTTTCAAATCTAATGGCAATTAGAATCGTTCATTTGCCATAAGGCTTCAAAGAAAGTCAAAACCTTTTACTCTTACAAAGCAGCTATTTTTTTGTGAGGTCTTTTGGATTAACTTTGCGGCTCGAAAATCAAGCAACAAACAAATAGAAATATGGCAACGAAATACGATTTAATAGTGATAGGAAGTGGTCCTGGTGGTTACGTAGCAGCTATTCGTGCTTCTCAATTAGGTATGAAAGTAGGAGTGGTAGAACGTTCAGAGCTTGGAGGTATTTGCTTGAACTGGGGATGTATTCCTACTAAGGCATTATTAAAGAGTGCTCAAGTATTCGAATATGTGCAGCATGCGCAAGATTACGGAGTAAAGATCGATGGAGCATCTGCTGATTTTGATGGTATGATCAAAAGAAGTAGAGATGTCGCTGCCGGTATGAGTAAAGGAATTCAGTTCCTATTTAAGAAGAACAAAATCGACCATATTGAAGGTTTTGGTAAGCTTAAAGCAGGTAAAAAGGTTGAGGTGAAAGCAGAAGACGGTACGATTACTGACTACTCAGCCGATAACATTATTGTAGCAACTGGTGGTCGTTCAAGACAATTGCCTCACATGCCTATAGACAATGAAAAAATCATTGGTTACAGAAAGGCAATGGTAATGGAAAAGCAGCCAAAATCAATGGTAATAGTGGGCTCCGGTGCTATAGGTGTTGAATTCGCGTACTTCTATCATTCGATTGGTACAGAAGTTACTATTGTAGAATTCATGGATAGAATCGTTCCTGTTGAAGACGAAGATGTTTCTAAGCAATTAGAAAGAACTTATAAAAAGGCTGGAATGAAAATCATGACGAAGTCTGAAGTTACTGCAGTTGATACTAGTGGTAAAGGGTGTAAAGTGACAGTTAAGACTAAGAAGGGTGAAGAAATTCTTGAGTGTGATGTGGTGCTTTCTGCAGTAGGTGTTGCTACTAACTTAGAAGGTATTGGATTAGAAGATGTAGGCGTAGCTACTGATAAAGGAAAAGTCTTAGTTGATGATTATTATAAAACCAATATCCCTGGCATTTATGCAATAGGAGATATCGTTCATGGTCCGGCATTGGCACACGTTGCATCGGCTGAAGGAATCATTTGTGTTGAGAAAATGGCAGGTCATACACCAGAGCCATTAGATTACAATAACATTCCAGGATGTACTTATTGTAGCCCTGAAATCGCTTCTGTAGGTTTTACTGAGAAAGCAGCTAAAGAAGCTGGTTACGAAGTGAAGGTAGGTAAGTTCCCATTCTCAGCTTCTGGTAAGGCAAAAGCTGCTGGAGCCAGCGATGGATTTGTAAAAGTGGTGTTTGATGCTAAGTATGGCGAGTGGTTAGGTGCTCACATGATTGGTGCTAATGTAACTGAAATGATTGCTGAAGTTGTGGCGGCAAGAAAGCTGGAGACTACAGGTCATGAGATCATCAAAACCGTTCACCCTCACCCAACCATGTCTGAGGCAGTAATGGAAGCGGCAGCTGCTGCTTACGATGAAGTGATTCACTTATAAAAGCAAAGAATAGATTTTAGAACTAAACCCCGCTCAGCGGGGTTTTTTATTGCAGGAACATGAATACAAAAACACTCTTTTTGATCGGTGTCATCCTAAGTTCCTTGGGAGCTTTAGTCTTATATGTCTTTGAGATTGAATTTGATGATTCGAGTTTATTGCTTGTGCAATCAGTTTTCTATTTGGCAGGATTGGCTACGTTATTTTTTGGCTGGAGACTCATCGATCATAAGTTCCCGGGGAGGGGAGAACAAAAATGAATATTGATATATCAACACCGGCATTGCTTTTTCCGGCTATAACGCTACTTCTTTTAGCATTTACTAATCGTTTTGTTGCTTTGGCAACTTTGGCCAGGGGTTTAAGGCAAAGACTCAATGAGAACCCCGATATGAGTGACACGATTCTAGGGCAAATACACAATTTGAAAACTAGATTGCTCTTGATTAGGAATATGCAAGCATTAGGGATTGGTAGCTTTTTTAGCTGTGTGCTAAGTATGGTACTGATGTATTTATCTAGACAACAAATTGCGGACTATGTCTTTGGTTTGAGTCTGTTTTTACTGCTGGGTTCGCTCACTTTATCTTTTATTGAGACACAGATTTCTACAAAAGCTTTGAAAATAGAGTTGAGTGATTTAGAGACTAAATCGTTCAAAAAGTAGTCATATACATTATAAATAAAGAATAAGTGAAAGCCTGACAGATTATGTCAGGCTTTTTTTATGTCCGTTTAGAGAAAAATGTTTAAAAAAACTTGTCTAGACAACTATTTTGATTAAGTTTGACTTAGATTTACCACCAAATATGGATTTCGGTAAGGCTCTCTTTCACCTCAATAACAACTTAGGCTACAATCTTTATCGCGCCTATTTGCTCTTTCATAGAGAGCTCATTCGTGCTTTGAAGAATTATCAGGTTACTCCTGAGCAGTGGCAAGTGTTGATTATTCTTTGGAACCACGGAAGTGTTACGCCTACTGAGATTAGTAAAGTGACACTACAGGATTTACCCTCTATCTCAAGGATGCTCGTGCGGATGGAACGCAATGGCTGGGTTGAAAGAGTAGATAATGAGGAAGATGGTAGGTCCTTCCATGTGGTCCTGACAGAGAAAGGAAGAAAAAGTAAGAATGAGATGATCATTCGCTTAGACAATCATTTTGCGGGCTACTTGAATGAAGTGCCCAGAAATTTACATGATGGAATCAAAAGTGAGCTCCAGACTTTAAGGTCTCACTTAGGAGATTACACACCCCCAAAGTGACAGACGGTCCGGTCATTTTGTGCTCAGCACATGAGTATCTTCATATGTTTAGGTTGAAATGGAGATTACCCGAAGGATGATGAACGATCATCCTTCGGGAAATGACTTTATTATCATCTAGCGCCTTTTAGATTAAGCCATGTTGGCTTTTCATCAATTTTCTATTCTATTCTCAAGATTTAGTTTCTAGTTTGCCTGAATGATAAGGCAATTCAAATTCCTTTTCTTCTTGGTTGTTCTAGTCGGATGTAACGATCAGAAGAACATTTCTGAAAACCTTGAGGTAGTTCCTTCATTCAATGCTGAAGCTTTGGAGAGTGAAGGCTTAGCGAGCTTTTTATCTTGGTCTGCAGATCGTATCCCTCTAGTGAGCGCACATAGAGGAGGGCCGTATCCTGGTTTTCCTGAGAATGCCATTGAGACTTTTGAGCACATTCTGGCTTATACTCCGGCAGTAATAGAATGTGACATAGCGATGACTAAGGATTCTGTACTGGTGATGATGCACGATTACACGCTAGACCGAACTACTAACGGAAGCGGTGAGGTGAGTGAAAAGACTTGGGCGGAACTTCAAGGACTTTATTTAATCGATCATGATGGTCAGCTAACGGATTATCGTATACCAACTTTAGATGAAGTTTTAGAGTGGGGTAGAGGTAAGGCTCTATTTACTTTAGATGTTAAACGTGGTGTTCCATTTGAAATGGTGGTGACTGCAGTAGAGCAGTATGAGATGGAAGATTATGCTGCTATAATAACTTATAATGCGAATGCAGCTGTAGAGGTTCACGAACTCAATTCTGAGCTGATGATTTCAGTTGGTATTGGTAATGTGGACGCCTATGAAGCGCACAGCTCAATGGGAATTCCAGATGAGAACATGATTGCTTTTGTGGGTACTAGAGAACCCGATCAAGCGCATTTTGATTTCTTACATGATAAGGGGATTTCTACTATTTTAGGGGTTCTGGGCAATTTAGATCGTCAAGCAATTGCTAGAGGCGACTCTACCTATTTGGGATTTGTTAAAAGAGGAGCTGATGTTTTAGCAACTGACCGGCCAATAGAGGCGGCCAATACAATTAAGTCTTTGTGGCCAGAGACTAGTAACAAATACAAATTCTTTAATAAGTGATAGATCTTAGAAGCGATACTTTAACTAAACCGACCGCAGCCATGCATGAAGCCATGATGACAGCTGAGGTTGGTGACGACATGTTTGGTGAAGATCCTACTGTAGCAGAACTCGAAAAGGTAGCTGCAGATATGTTCGGACGAGATGCAGCTTTATACTGTGCATCGGGTACAATGACTAATCAGATTGCCATTAGATTACATACCCGATTACAAGATGAAATCATTTGTCATAAGTACTCTCATATCTACCTATATGAAAGTGGAGGAATTATGTCGAATTCAGGTGTCTCCGTAAGATTACTTGAAGGGGAAAGAGGCCTGATAACCGCTGAAGATGTAAAAGCAGCAATTCAACCTGATGATATCCATTCTCCTGTTTCTCGATTGGTTTCTCTAGAAAATACCATGAACAAAGGAGGAGGTTCTTGTTACGATCTAGATGAAATATGGTCAATTCGTGAGACATGTCATGAACATGGATTAGCGCTTCACCTTGATGGGGCAAGACTCTTTAATGCTTTAGTAGCTAAAGGACAAAGTGCAAAAGATTATGGTGAGATTTTCGATACAATTAGTATTTGTTTGTCTAAAGGTTTGGGAGCCCCAGTAGGATCGCTTTTGGTTGGGAGTCACGATGACATTAAACGAGCAAAAAGAATAAGAAAGGTTATGGGTGGGGCATGGAGACAAGCCGGATATATTGCTGCCGGTGGTTTGTATGCACTTCAACACAATATTGGCAGATTACAAGAAGACCACGATAAGGCCAAACTGATTGCTTCGGTATTGGAAGGACTAGATTATGTAGAGGAGGTTTATCCTTGCGAGACTAATATTCTAATTTTTAAACTAACAGATAAGTATACGCATCAAGAGTATGTGGCTAAGTTGGCTGAGCATGATGTACATGCTTTCGCTTTTGGACCTCAGTTGATTAGGTTTGTTACTCATCTGGACTTTACTGATGACCATATGAATCTGTTGATTGAAGTTCTTAAAAGACTCTAATGAAGCATTTATTTTTATTTGTACTGGGACTACTTTTATTTTTTGGCTGTAGCCGCAAAGAGGAAAGCATGAATGACTTAACATCTTCTTATGAGGTTCTTTTTATTGGTACTTATACCAAAAAAGAAGGCCATGTAAATGGACAAGGAGAAGGCATTTATGTTTATGCCATGGACAAACAGACAGGTAGATTATCCTATTTAAATGTTTCGGATTCTACCATTAGCCCAAGTTATGTAGCTGTGCATCCTAATGGTGAATTTGTATATGCGGTAAATGAATTCGATGGAGGTGATAAGGGATTGGCTACGGTTTCTGCATTCAGGTTTGATCAAGAGCGTTATTCATTAGAACTTATTAATACTCAGAGTAGTCTGGGACAATACCCTTGTCATATAAGTATTGATAATTCCGGTCAGTATGTAATGGCTGCAAATTATGTGGGTGGGAGCGTAGCCTTTTATCCAATTGAGAAAGATGGTGCTTTAGGCGTTCATAATTCTTATAAAAAGCATGAGGGTAGTGGTACACATCCAAGGCAAGACGCTCCGCATGCCCATATGATCATGCAGCATCCGACATTGAATTTTGTGACTGCTGTGGATTTGGGTGCAGATCGTATTTATGAATATGAAATAGATTCTATTGGGCAAACATTGAACTATGTCGATGACTATCCAAACTCACCTCGCATGAGTGGACCTAGACATATGGCATTCCATCCGACACTAGATATCGCTTATACGCTCAATGAATTGATTGGTACCATAGAGGTATCTCCGTTAGTCGACTCCACAAGGTTCAGAAGAAGTTTTCAGGTAATCTCTACTCAAGAAATTGACGATGAGAGACCTGCAGCCAGTGCAGCTATTAAGGTGCATCCTAATGGAAAGTTTCTTTATGCATCAAACAGAGGAGAAGTCAATGAGATAGTGGTATTCAGTATCAATGATCGCGGAATTCTAAGCAAAGTTGGTGTACAATCAACATTGGGCCTTACTCCAAGAGATTTTGAAATCGATCCTTCAGGAAGGTTCTTGTTGGCGGCAAATCAAGATTCTAACACCATTGTAACTTTTGCGATTGATCAAGAATCGGGCATGTTGTCTGAGACAGGTAATATTGCCGAGGTATCCACCCCGGTATGTTTGAAGTTTCTAAATCCTTAATCCAGCTTTACGGCTTTTCCGGTCTTGGCACTTTTCATAGCAGCCTGGAGAATTTCCATAACAATCATGTTGT
The DNA here is from genome assembly GCA_002427755.1 of Roseivirga sp. UBA6052. Taxonomy (GTDB): domain Bacteria; phylum Bacteroidota; class Bacteroidia; order Cytophagales; family Cyclobacteriaceae; genus Roseivirga. The sequence goes on along the minus strand of DIYO01000009.1, from coordinate 64,950 downwards.
TTTCTAATGCCGAAAGGTCATTTGGGAGAGGCTTGATTTTACCTTTTACTACAGCATTGAGATAGGCGAATGGATCGCTTTCAGGGCCCTCTAAAGAAAGTTCAGTCATAGTGATTTCCTTTGCGTTATCTCCCAATTGATATCTAAAGGTACTCCCATTATCGGCAAAACCTTGGCCCTTGACACCATAGACTTCCATGTCTTTTCTTGAGACAGGCCAATTCCAAGAGGCCTGAATAATCACTTGTGTTTTTGGGTACTTTAATAGAATGGTAGCCTCATCATCTACTAGTGGATAAATGTCCGGTTTATTAGTAGCTGTCATAGCAAAAACAGATTCGGGTCTTTCTCCATTGAGTAACCATGTGGCAAGGTTTGCTCCATAACATCCAAAGTCTGTGAGTGCTCCTGCACCATTCCATTTCGGATCTATTAACCACTCTAAAAACTCTTCATTTACACCAATTTCTTTAGGTCCAGGATGTCCATCATGTACTACAATCTTTCTTATCTCACCCAGATCACCTGATTGTGTCATTTCATGCGCCATGGTGTTGCTGGCGTACCATGTTGTTTCATAGTTAGTGAGTAGGTGTATGTTATGCTTCTTTGCTAGTGCTTCCATTTTTTTTGCATGATCGAGGCTAACAGCCAGCGGTTTTTCTACCATTACATGAATGCCTTTTGGTGCAAAGTATTCTACTACCTCCAGGTGGTCATAGATCGTTCCAAAGGCAGTTACTGCTTCAGGTGTAATAGATTTCATCATGGCATCCATAGATGGGTAAACCAGGTCAATAGACATGTTGTGCTGTTTTATGTAGCGCTCTGCTAGGTCTCTATTTGGTTCAACGACAGCTACTATCTCGATATCCCCTCTGTCTTCTCTGCCAAGAATCCAATGAACGTGTGTATGGGTAAGTCCGATTACAGCCACTTTAAGTGGTTCTTCTTGAGGTTCTGTTTTTGTTGTCATTAGAGTAAAGAGACTAAAGAGTAGTAGGATGAGTTTTTTCATGCGAGAAGATAATAAAAAGGGATATCTCTTTCCCTTTTGAAAAGACCAAAAGGGAGAAAAGTCTTTTGCGAAATCTCCGACTCTCATCAATTCACCCTTTTCCTCACCCCGCCTGCCGAATTGAATCGAGTCCACACGGATTTCGCTTTCCCAACGCGCCTATGTGTATAATTGGGAATGGGACGAGCATCATCTGGTAAAGGAATTCAAGTAGTTATAGAGTAACTTTTCTTCTCTTGTCAGACACCCTTCAGGTATCTCTTGATCAGGCTTTGATGATGGTCCATATGGTAAATAGAGAAATACAACATTTCTCTAACCGTGACTTTACCAAGGAGAGGGTGGGGAAGAATATAGTCGTCTAGTTGCTCTTCTGTCCACTTATTAAGCGACTTTTCAAGCGTGCTTTCTGCTTTAACAAAGCCTTCTAGCATTCTTTTTAAATCTGTATGTTTAGCCTTGCTTGGCTGATACTCTTTTGGTCCCTGTCTGCTACCGAATTCTGATAAACGTTCTTGATAACGAGATACTACTTGGTCATAATTTTTAGAAGGTCTATTGGCTTTGCCAACTCTATTCTTAAGAATAAATTTAGGTAGTTTTAATCCCTTATTGATCGCTTTTTGGCTCTTGAGTACATGAATGGTTTGTTCTCCTGCATTCCATTTACCGGAAGGAGCATATTCGAACTCATCTTTTGTTAAGTACTCTAAATAATCTGTGTATGCCTTTGAAGACGCGGCAAACTTCAAAAGAATTTCGGCCTTGTTCATATCCGAAAATTAGGTTGTTTTCAATCGAAGACAAAAGTCAGCTTGAAATTACTTTTAAGAATTAAGCTTTTTGAATTTTGTATAATCCCAATAGAGCCATGCTGCGAGTATCCACAAACAAATAGCTACCCATGCGCCTATAAAGTGACCGCCATGACTATAATCTAAATAACCAATATAGGCCGCTCCAATTGATATGACTCCAGCCATTACAGCAAATGATTTGGTTTGATAGAACCAAGCATATGGAAAGAAATGAGCACCTGTAATGATGGCCAAAGCCATAGGCATGTCATAATTGTTTTTCATCAACACAACAATGAGCAAAGGGAAATAGAATAGCTGTGCAATGTTTAACCATAAGCCCAAATCATTTAATGGGTTGTTTTCAATCTTCCAGCTGGTATTAAATACTTTACCAAGTAAAAAGGCTAATGGTAGCATAGGCATGGTGGCCATAAATGAATAGAGAACCAATTTGCCGGAATCTGCATGTCCCATCCAAATGAATGCAATGATAATCCAACAGACGCTGGCTGATAAAATAAAGTTTATGCCGTTTTTGTTGCGCAAGACAATTTCTGTGCGCATCTCTTGATATGATTTGCTTGTCATGGTTAGAAAATTAGAAGCTCATGATTTCTCTGAACTTGATACTCTGTCTTCGGCTTACTTCTACTTCTTCTCCGGTTTGGAGATAGAGTTTAAGTGTTCCCGAAAACCATGGTTCGATTTTTTTGATGAATTTAAGATTGACTATGTGTTGCCTGTTGGCTCTAAAAAATACTTCCGGGTCAAGCCTTTGCTCCATATAGTTAAGCGACTTAGGAATCATTGGTTTTTGATCGTTAAAGAAGATTCTGGTATAGCTTCCCAGTATTTCAAGGAGCCTTATTTCGGAAAGGTTTACAAACCAGCATGACTCACCATCTTTCACAAATACTTGATGATTGAGACTTAGGTATTTGGAGCTATCCTTTTCAGCTTTCTGCTTAACTTTTAATGCTGCTCTTTCAAGAGCTTGATCTAGGCGATCTTCTCTTATCGGTTTTTGCAGATAGTCTAAAGCATTGTGTTCAAAAGCTTTCATAGCATATTGATCGAATGCTGTAGTAAAGATTACCTCCGGTGTTTCCATCAATTCTTCTAGCAATTCAAATCCACTTTTATCCGGCATTTGAATATCTAAGAAGATCAGATCAGGTTTCTTTTCATCTATTAAGCTCAAAGCTTCTTCAGCATTTTCAGCTTCCCCAATTATTTCGAGTCCCGATCTGCTCTTGAGCAAATGCCGCAATTCTTGTCTAGCCAATTGAGAATCGTCTATGATCAATGCTTTCATGATAAAGGGATTTTAAGTGTAGCTTCAACCATGCCTTGGCTTTGATTTTTTAATTCAAACTGAGCGAATTCGCCAAACAGGATTTTCATTCTCTCCATTAGATTTTTTATGCCAATTCCTTCACGTTTAGAAGTTGTCTTCAGTTGACCTGTATTCAAAACTTGAATAATCAAATGCTCATCGGTCATCCGGGTATGAATGTGTATTTCTCCTCCAGCTTTTTGAACAGATAATCCATGCTTAATTCCATTTTCAACTAGCAGCTGAATGGTCATTGGCGGGATTTCGAAAGCCTCTGACTTAGGGTCAATTGCTAAACTGTACTTGAGTCTTTCGTTGAACTGAATTTCTTCTAAATAGAGGTAGTCTCTCACGATTTCGATTTCCTCTTTGAGACTTACTTTTTCTGCTGCATTGAACTGAATGCTATAGCGTAGCAAGTCAGAGATGTGCGTGACCATCTTTCTAGCTTTCTCTGGCTCTGATAAAATGAGAGAGCGAATATTATTGAGTGCATTAAATAAGAAATGAGGATTAATCTGGTTTTTAAGAACTGCTAATTCAGCCTCTTGAAGCGCAGCATTTAATTCGAGTTTCTCAATTTCAGTTTTACGTTGTTTTTGAATGAATTTGATGGCGAAATAAATAGCCGACCAAAGTAGTAATGCGGAGAAGACATTAATAATATAACCTACAAAGCTAGACCAACTAAAAGGTACAATGCCATGCAAGTTGATCAGATGATAGATGATGAGGTGTACTATCGTTTGTGCTACTACGGCCATTATTAATGTGCCGACCAAGGCTCTAGGAATAATTTTTTTAGCACTTAAATCAAGCCATTTATTCTTTCTTATATAAAGTCGAAAAAGATGAGATACAGTGATTAAGGACAGGTAGATAATAAATTGAATAATGAATGTGGAAGTAGTTAGCGCCTCGTTACCACCAAAAATAATGATGAGTCCAACCAGGAGCGTTATATAAAGCGCCCATCCGAAAATTTGGCAAAGCCAGTAGATTGAATTCTTAAGCTTCATATGATTTTGCTGGATTATACCTCAATACTCGGTAATATGAAATACTCATAACACAATATACTGCAATGCCAATGAATAGATAGGGTTGAATTTCGATAGGTCGAGTGACTTCTTTCAAAAGCAAAATGGTACATGTTCCATAGTAGGCGAGGTTAGAAATAATTATCGGTCGGCCGTAAATACCTCCCATTGTTATATCTCTGATCATATAATTGAGAATTGCCCAGCCTAAATAGAAAGCACCTAATACCTTAATAAGAAATACTGCTGTAGCGGTCGCTTCCAATGTTAGAAACTCGAGTATTTCCTGAGGTAAGAATGAGCATGTAATTCCAAGCAGGCTGCTGAGGCCTGCATTAATGGATTGAATTGTTTTAGTCATTAAAGTTTATAGAAATTTCTTTAACCAGCCGTGAAGGAACTCTGGGTCGTCCCACATTATAAAGTGTTTGCCTTTGTCGGACAGGTCGATTGTTACCTCATTTAGTTTTGCATATTGTCCTTTGAAGTTGTTAAGCGTTGTTTCTCTAACCACTCCAAAATCCTTGTAGGCAATCCATGCTCCAAGTACTAAAGTTGGTGTTTTGATCGCGTCAAGTTGATCTCTCAGATCGGTAGTGTACAATTCATACATAGCTTGAGCGACAGTTGTTATGTCACTTTTTGCACCCCAATCAGCAGCAATTTCTTTGTGCTCTTCACTAATGATCATAGATGAAAGCATCTGTTTTTGGAAAGCAAAACGCTGTTCATAGGTTTGATTAGCTGCTGCTGCCATTTGCATCTTCATGCCTTGAGCAAAGCCTTTAGCAGATTCCGCTGAAGCGTTAGGCATCTGTATAGCGGTTAAAAATGGTAGGGAATCAACAATCACAAGTTTTGAAGGAAGATCAGGTCTTACTATGGCAATATTTAGTGCCATAAACCCACCTAAACTATGCCCTATAATGATCGGGTTTTCGAGGTTGTTTTCATCGATATATTCCATCACCATCTTTTGAACTTGTGTAAAGAAACCGGCTTCAACATTTTCTAACGGTGCATTCCCTGCGAAACCAGGTAGGGTTAGAATATGATATTCATATCCTTCGCCCATGGCTTCAATGGTTGAATCCCAGACAGACCCATCGCAGGTCAATCCGGGAATCATTAATACATCTTTGCCTTCACCAACCACTTTTGTCTTTAATGCAGGTTTTTCAGCCGCATGCACATGATGGTGAACGAACATTAAGCTGGCCATCGCAATTAGGATGATACCACCTGATACAATTATTCTTTTCATAATTCAGATATTTTGAGTTTTGATCAAACTTAATGCCCTCAGGTCTTCTGAGCTGTTGCTTTTAAGGGAGCGGAAGAAATTACTCGGGAGTGGAAGCCCAACGATTAATGATAAATTCTGGACTCATTCAACATTTAACACTTAACATTTATAATTTCGATAATGGACTTCTCCAACAAGCCTTTAGCGGAACGCATTCGACCCCAAACTTTAGATGACCTCATTGGTCAGGAGCATCTGGTTGGTAAGCAAGGTGTTTTGAGAAGGGCTATTGAATCTGGGAGTATTCCTTCAATGATTCTTTGGGGGCCTCCCGGTGTGGGAAAGACCACCATAGCCAACATTATCGCAAATGCGGTTAAGGCACCCTTTTTCACACTCAGTGCAATAAGTTCAGGGGTTAAGGAGGTAAGGGAAGTGATACAGCGAGCTAAATTTCAGTCTAATACCATCCTCTTTATAGATGAGATTCATCGATTTAATAAGTCACAGCAGGATGCACTACTTGGGGCGGTAGAAAAGGGCGATATCACTCTGATTGGTGCCACCACTGAGAACCCGTCTTTTGAAGTGAATTCCGCTTTGCTATCTAGATCGCAAGTCTATACGCTCAAGGCCCTTGCTAAAGAGGACTTATTGAGATTAGTTGAACTGGCCTTAGAAAAAGATGCTATTCTTAGCAAAAAAGAAGTAGAACTCAAGGAAACTGAAGCGCTCTTTAATATTTCTGGTGGCGATGCTCGGAAGCTACTTAACTTACTGGATTTGGTGGTTGAGAATATCGGAGGAGAAGAGGTGGTCGTGACCAATGAAATGGTCAAAGAGATTGCTCAGCAAAGAGTAGCGACTTATGACAAGGCAGGTGATATGCATTACGATGTGATCTCGGCTTTTATCAAATCCATAAGAGGTAGCGACCCCAATGCAGCGGTTTACTATTTGGCGAGAATGATAGAAGGAGGGGAGGACATTAAGTTCATTGCTAGACGTTTGGTCATCTTGGCTTCGGAGGATATTGGGAATGCAAACCCAACAGCCCTAGTCATTGCGACAAATGCCTTTCAAGCGGTAAGTATGATTGGTTATCCTGAAGGCAGAATCATTCTGTCTCAAGCTGTTACCTATTTGGCTTCTTCTGCTAAGAGCAATGCGGCCTACATGGCCATCAATAAAGCGCAAAGTTTGGTGAGAAAAACCGGTGACTTGTCAGTCCCAATGTCAATTCGAAACGCGCCCACTAAGTTGATGAAAGAGGAAGGGTATGGCCAGGGCTACAAATATTCTCATGATTTTCCAGGTAATTTTGCTGAACAGGAATTCCTACCTGAGGAGATAAAAGGCACTAAGCTTTATGATCCTGGGAAGAACGCTCGTGAAGAGGAGATCCGTAAACGGCTGAGAGCTATGTGGAAAGAGAAGTACGGTTACTGAAGTTCGATGACGCATGACCGTTGTTTGATGCATTAAACTTGCTAGTTTTTTGAGAATGAGATTTTCAGTTTTTCCTTCTCACCATCTTTTATCCAATTCATTTCATTGCCATTAAAAGCTATTGCATAACCTGTTTTGGTATTGTCAGCGTCAGAAATTGTCCATAGCCAATTGGAGTGCGATTCGATGTGCCAAATGCCGGTTTCAATACGATTGCCTTCTTTATCAAATTTGCGGTAACGCCTATCCCAACCGAAGTAATATCGGTCTGGATCTAGCATGTATTCACTTTTCAACTCATCTGTTGCTTTGTCAAGTCCTGCTGCTCTTACAATAGTCCAATTGCCTTGAATCAAGTCCCAGGTACCTAATGGTTTTTCCTTAATTCTCGATAGTGAGACTTTCACAGACATGCCATCTTCGAATCGGTTCCAGGTCATGCTATTCCCTTCTATGTTGATCTTAAATGGACCATATGGATCTGCCTCCCCGTTGGTTGCTTGCCAAAATTCGTTTGTGTCCATATCGTAATTGTAGGTGCCATTACCATTGCGCATACCTCCATTTCCTCCTTCGTATGAACCATTAGGTTTAAATTGAAACCACCTTGCAGTAGGTGTCATTTCGTTGTCTCCAACCGATACCTTATCTACTTTCCATAAGCCTGCTATAGGTTTAGCTATATAGCTATAGTTCCCTGTCTTTTGGTTGGCAATATCTGAATAGCTCTGAGCGACAGTTAAGTTGGCTATTAGGAAAAGGAACAGAAGGATTATCGGACTTTTCATACTTAAAACTAACTGTTTAGTTGATAAATAAAAACAGTCAAATTAAAATTCAATAACTACAGCATACTGTCACTATAAACTTGAGGATTAAAGTTTTTATAGATTACATCTATATGCAGAATTACTCTTTAGGGTTGGTTATCGTTTGGCCAATGAAACTTACTTTCCAAAATGGAATGAAGGTTCAGAGTTCAAAGCTAAGAGAGATGAAGATATGGGATTAAGGAAGAAGTAGTATCCATTAAAAAAGGTCAGCTCTTTTAGAAGCTGACCTTTTTAGTTTTTAATTCTTAATCGTAACCCCAACATCAGCATTCAAATCATCACCTTTAAAAGGGTAGATTTTCCAAACGATTTTATTCTCCCCCTCGGCCTTATAGTCTGTATTGTCGAATGACTTAATTCTTCTTTCGGTTTCAATCTCAGACGTATAGTATACATCACTGAACATCAGTTTAACCATGTTCATATCCACTCCTTCAGTTTCAGAAGCACCTAATGCGCCTTCAAAAGTGTTCATGAATCTATTGAGGTTCGCTCTTGTGATGGTTTTCTTCTTTTTTGAAAAGAATTCGAAAGGCCCTGATTGATCACTCGTAGAATCCGCCATAAAAGCGTTCAATCCGTCATTTAGCGCATTGATATTGTCAAAGTCAAAATGAACCTTAACTACATATGCCTGCTTATCTATGGTTGTGCCTACGTTTGAAATACCAGGAATATCTTTCAGTCGTGCCTCAGTTTCGTTCTCATCAAGATTCACTTCTTTCATCAAGTTTTCAGGAGTTAAATCTTCGCTTCCCATGGCTGCTAAAGATTTTAAACCACCCATGTCAATGGTAAAAGAATAAGTACCACTACCGTCTTTATTGAAAAAGATGTTTTCAATGAAATTCATACATGAGGTAGCACTCATGGATATGAATAGGACAAGTACAAGGCTAAAAAGTCTTTTCATTTAGTTAAAATATTTAGCGGAAGGTAGTTATTAAACTTCAAAGATTACTTCACTATTTGGCACTCTATATCTTTCAGAATAGATGCCTTCTTGAGTGCCCGGTCCGCAACCTATAATCATTACCACTTCTGCTTTACGAGGTAAGCCTAAGAATCTTTTTACTCTTAACGAATCCATACCTTCCATAGGGCAAGTGCTATAACCTTCGGCCTCCATGCTCATCATAAAGTTCTGGGCTGCCAAGGCAGCACTTTTATGACCCGATATTCTAAGGTCTACCCGATTTCCATGCCTGACCATTGGTTTCTTTAGGCCCACAAAAAAGTAAAGGCATTTTTTTAGGAATCCCCAGATATCGAACCAATCACTCCAGTAATATTTAGGAATTAGGTTCTTATAATAATTCATGGCACGTTGTGCCATTTTTGAAGAGGCATCGGGGTAAACCCTTTGCATTTCTTCAACTAACGCCCTCTGGCGTTTCTTCCATAAATCTCTTCTAGATACCACAACCACTAACTCTCTAGCAGTTTTGGCTGCTTTCTGATTCATACACATCCAAGCCAGCGTTTTGAGCTTCTCCGGAGATTTTACTCTGTAGAATTCCCACAATTGCATGTTACTGCTATTAGGTGCGAGAACAGCACGCTCTAAACTTCTTTGAACAGCATTGTGATCAAAATCCGCTTCAGCGTCATAGATTCTTACTGATCTACGTTGATTAACCAACTGATCAAATACTTCTGCTTCTTTCTTCATTAATAAATGAGTGGTAATAGCGTTTGTGATAATATAACAAGAAGCAGTATTGCGATAATGTTCAATACTATTCCTGCACGCATCATATCTTTTATTCTTATCATTCCACTAGAAAAGACAATTGCGTTTGGCGGTGTGGAAATCGGCATCATAAAGGCATAGCTTGAGGCAAGTGTTACAGGCACCGTCAAGTATACAGGATTTATACCTAGACTTTGGCTTATACCGATAACCACTGGGACAAAGATGACAACTAAAGCCACATTGCTCATTAACTCTGTCATAAAGAGCATGAACGCGGTGAGACCTGCAATGAGTAGGATTGTGTTAATATTTCCTTCGCCTGCAATTGATTCACCCACCACTTGAACGATGTTGGCCTTTTCCATAGACTTTGCTAAGGTTAATCCTCCCCCAAAAAGCAACAAAATTCCCCAAGGCAGTTTTGATGTGTAATTCCATTCTAAAAGAAATTCAGCCTTTTTGAGATTAACAGGGGTAATAAACATAAGAATACCACCAGCAATCGCAATTACGGAGTCGTTTAATAAATTAATCTCTAGCAGATTATTAATTGAACCTCTTAAGATCCATGTGGATGCTGTAAGGATAAAAATTAGAGCTACTCGTTTTTCGGCTAAAGTTATTCCTCCGAGTTCCTTCAATTGATTATGGATTACTTCCGCAGACTCTGTAAGGTTCTTAATTCTGCTCGGGTAAAGCACTCTGGTGATGAGTAGATAGGTAACTGTGAGCATGACAATACAAATAGGGACACCTATCATAAGATATTTGGCAAAAGTGACCTCATAACCGAGCATATCGCTCATAAATCCTACCCATGCTACGTTCGGAGGTGTTCCGATTATAGTGGCTGTACCTCCAATATTGGCAGCATAGGCTATGCCGAGCATCATACCCAATCCAAATCTTATTTTCCCCTTATCTTCAGAACCTTCTATACCGAGTAAATTTGTAATCGACATAGCTATAGGTAGCATCATGACTGTAGTTGCAGTATTGCTTATCCACATGGAAATGAATGCAGTGGTAATCATAAAACCCAGAATGATTCCATTAGGGTTGGTGCCTGTAAGCTTGATCAGGTTTAGTGCAATTCTCTTATGGAGATTGTGTCTTTCCATACCTAATCCCAAAAGAAAACCGCCCATAAACAAAAAGATGATTTTATTCGCATAAGGCGCAGTTGCTTCATCAACCGTAAAGATTCCTGTTAAAGGGAAGAGCACTATGGGTAATAATGCGGTCACGGCTATTGGTGCCGCTTCTGTAATCCACCATGTTATCATCCATGTAGCTACTCCAATAACTTTCCATGCATCTGGGTTCAAGAGGTGTGCTGGACTCAAAAATATGATGAGACCAAATAGGGCAGGTCCGAATAGCAGACCAAAGACTTTAGCACCGGGGAATTGCGGTTGATTCAAGTTATGAATATTAACAAAGGGTTAACTCTCTAAAGTATCGGAATAACCTGATCCTATACTTTCTTTGAAATCAAAAGATAAAGGAATGAGGAGAATTATCATAAGCGTCTTATCATTATGCTTAATAGGCGTAGTTTCAATCGCACAAGACTTAAAGAGAGCAGGGATATCTGCCCCTGTAGGATTTAATTATCAACCAGAGAAGATTTCCATTCTGAGCTGGAATGTGGAGCATTTTGTGGATGGTTTTGATAACCCTTACACAAACAACAATCGAGAGAATAATCCTGAGGAGCGCATGGGTGATAAGGAAGCCCTATTGGCAAAGGCCATTAAAAAAGTGAATCCGGATATTCTGGTTCTACAAGAATTCGAGAGTAGCGAATATATTCGTGCTATAGCGGAGAAATATTTTCCAGATTTAGGTTATCAGTTCTATGCTGGAAATGAGAGCGATGGTTGGTATATGAATGTGGTGATCATGAGCAAAGTGCCACTTGGTACTTTTTACAGTTATGGCTCTTTATATACTCCTGTGCCAGGTATTTTGGATGACGATGGGAACGAAGAGACTCAAATCAATCTAAATACACGTTTATGGTCAATCGATGTATTTCCTAATACAAATTATGATTTCAATCTTACAGGAGTACACTTAAAGGCAGGCAGAGGAGAGCGCAATGAGCAGATGAGAATAGGGCAACTCAATTTATTAAAGAATCAATTTCAACGTTTTCTCAATGAGGACAAGAAGGCCAATCTCGTCATTATGGGAGATTTTAATGCTTACCCAGATAGTAAGGAAATGAAAGTATTATTTGAAGGTAAAAAGGGAAACAAATTTATAGACCCTTTGGATCCTTCTATATTGAGTCATCCGTCTAGAGAACCTGCCAGAAGATTAGATTATATGGTGCCTAATGTGAATATGTTAAAGGAGTTGGTAGATGGGTCTATGAAAATAGAATATATACTTTCCAAAGAAGAGATGATAGCGCTGAGTGATCACCTGCCAGTGTATGCAGAATTTGTAATGAGAAATAAATAGAAAAAGGCCCTTCAGGGGCCTTTTTCATCTTCAACCTTAAAATACTAAAAACTAACTAACTATGTTTAATTCAAATTACTGTAGAATTTAATTCTGATCAACCTCTCTTAAGTCCTTCATTTTAGAATTAACTTCTGTCTATAAGACGAATTTGTTTAAGATTTAGTTTCAACCATTGATAAATAATTAGTTAAAAACTGTTAACCATTTAAAAGCTGCTAATGGGCAGTCTTCATCCACTTATATCTAGTGTTTGTAAGTAAGGAATAGCTTTGCTTAGGAGTTATTATATTCTATTTTTGCCTCAAATTTAAACCCGTTGCAATGAGCGTTTTAGTAAACAAAGATTCTAAAGTGATTGTGCAAGGATTTACCGGTTCTGAAGGTACTTTCCACGCAAGTCAAATGATTGAGTATGGAACCAATGTAGTAGGAGGTGTAACTCCAGGAAAAGGTGGTCAAACTCATTTAGAAAAGCCAGTATTTAATTCAGTAGAAGATGCTGTTAATGTAACTGGTGCTGACGTGTCAATCATCTTTGTACCACCAGCATTTGCAGCGGATGCTATTATGGAAGCGGCAGATGCCGGGATCAAAGTGATCATTACTATAACAGAGGGTATTCCTGTAAAAGACATGGTAGTGGCCAAAGAATACATTCAAGGCAAAGATGTTACGTTAATTGGGCCTAACTGTCCTGGAGTAATTACTCCGGATGAAGCGAAAGTCGGAATTATGCCGGGCTTTGTTTTCAAAAAAGGTAAAGTAGGATTGGTTTCAAAATCTGGAACTTTGACTTATGAAGCTGCTGACCAGTTAGCAAAGGCAGGATTAGGTATCTCTACGGCTATCGGAATTGGAGGAGACCCGATAATTGGTACGCCTACTAAAAGCGCGGTTCAACTTCTAATGGAAGATGATGAAACAGAGGCGATCGTGATGATTGGTGAAATTGGAGGTAACTACGAAGCGCAAGCAGCTAAGTACATTCAAGAAACAGGAAACAAGAAGCCTGTGGTTGGATTCATTGCTGGTCAAACAGCGCCTCCAGGAAGAAGAATGGGTCATGCCGGAGCAATCATTGGTGGAGCAGAAGATACTGCAGAAGCTAAAATGAAGATTATGGCTGAATGTGGAATCCATGTAGTAAAATCTCCTGCAGATATTGGAGAGACAATGGCAAAAGTATTGGGATAATATCCTTAAGAGATAAACAAACTAAAAAGGCTCCTTTAAGGAGCCTTTTTAGTTATCTGAAGATAATCCATATCATGACCGCAATTAGTACCAGCATTTCGAATCGCTGAGAGACTTTGCTAATTGCCTTCTGTACTGTGTTCATATCATTTCAGTTCTAGTTTACTATATATTTTGGTGTGTGATATGATGTAATATGGTGGGGACTATCTTATATAGTCCCCAATCCAAGAGACTCAACTAAATCAGACTACTATTCTGATATGTTTTTTACTGACCAAAGTAAAAGTCCTTTAAAATACCCGAAGTTGATATACCCACGAGTGGGTATATTCAATCTTCAGGCTGGATATACTTTGGTTGAAGTATATTCTTATTTACTTAGGCTTATTACATATAAACTAGGGATTCCTTCTCTTCCATTGGTATCGGCAGAGATGTCATATTAGAATACGGTATCAGTATCTAACTTTGCATTGTCAATTGTGACTCTTCTTGGTAAATCACTTTCAGCTTTAATGTCTGTAGCTTCAAAAGGAGAGAAAAGCTTAGTTCGCCCTAGTTCTGTATTTCCTATTTTAATTGATAATTCTCTCTCGTTTACTCCAAAAAATAGATTGGCAGGTAAAGGAGTGACAGAACCTAATGACACAGAATAAAGACCTTCTACAACTTGAACATTAGACTGTGTTTCTGTCCAAGTAGTATTGGCATCTATTTGTATTGAGAAAGTGAAGGTTTCTTCACCTGATGCAGGTTTACCGTCTTTGTAGAGTGTTCCCTGAAAAGCGATCTTTTTTCCTGGGTCTTGGTAAAATTCGGCAATTGCTTGTGTTTGGAAACTGCTTAAAATGAGCAGTAGGATAAAGCTGAAAATGGGCTTTTTCATATCGATTTTGGTTGAATAATTGGGTTATGGTTAGCTAATAGATGTTAGTAAAAAAGAGAGAACCGTCTGTTCTCTCTCGAGCTATGCTCTTTCTAGACTACTACTAAATTATTTCTTCATGTAAGGCATCATGGTAAGGGCCCAATCTACGTGAGATCTGAGTCCGAGTTTATTCCTGATGTTCTTGCGGTGTTCATCGTAGGTCAAAACTGATATACTTAATGATTTAGAGATGTCGCTTCTTGAGAAACCAGAGGCCATTAATCTTAGTACTTCAATTTCCCTTTGGGTAAGTACTTGCTCTATCTCTTTCTTATTTCTCGTCTTCATTTCTACAATCGTCATACTCTAAGTCGGGTACTAGTTTTTGTTACTTAAAACTAGAAGGTCAAAGAGAGAAATTTAGAAATAAGTAATGAGTGACAGGTAGCTAGACATGAACTACAAGTGGCTCTATCAACGAACAACAAAGTTTATGTCATGAATGACATAAAATGCAGCATGAAATGACTATGCTGAAATCTGCAATTTTGATTGTACTTCTGACTTGTACGTTCTTGATACGTTCAATTCAGTGGCGTCATTAAGGATTACCTTAGTGGCGTAAAGAGATTTGACTTGTTTGATATTCACAATATGTGACCTATGAATTTGAACAAACTCTGACTGAGGCAATTCTTCCAGTACATTCTTCAAGGTGTTTCGATCTACTTCCGGATGGTCTTTGCCTTCAATGAAAATTTCTATATAAGGTCCATCAGATGTGATATAGGTTATAGAATCAATATCTAAGATTGCCTTACTCTTTAGACTTAAGAGTCTTGGTGCCTGAATTTTTAATGATTGATTATCTGAGGTCTGAAGAAATGCCTGATTTCCATCACTTGTTTTTCGAGTGAAATACCTGTAGCCATAAATGATGATGATGATTAAAACTACTGCTATTATGCCTGTTTGAAGTGTAAGGTAGCGGTATAAGTTTTTCTCGGATTCAGTTTCAGCCAATGCTCTTTCGGCACGCATGGTTTTGAGCTGTTCTACTTCAGATTTCTCTTTGAAATTGGTTTTTCCTTGGTATGTAGCTCTATTTATTTCGGCATACAACTTCTGATAATAAAGGGCATTCTCCTTGTCTCCTAAATCTTCATAGAGGTCAGATACAATGGCAAAACCTCCTTTAGATAAATGGTTGATTTGATTATCATCTAAATAAGTGGTGAAGTCAGTAGCGGCATTCAAGGCCTCGTTTAATTTATTTTGCTGTCTTAAAATGTCCATTCTCATGATTTTAAGGTCAACAATAGCAGGAGGAGGGCAGCGATTAGTTTCGCAATAAGTGGTAGGCTTTTTTAATATATCTAAGGCCTCTTCGAATAATCCGTCTTCAATAAAAAGCTTAGATAGTAAAATAGAAGGCTGAACAATCTGCTGGAGATTTCTGCTAGTATTAATTATTTCTAAACTCTGTTCTGTAAAGAGTTTTGCAGAATCATATGCTTCGAGTTTATAAAATGTTTGCCCTAAATCACTTAGGATGGCAGCTTTCATTGATTGGCCTCTCACCTTATCTAGTTCAATATCTAGATAGGTTTTTTTAGCTTCCTCAAACTGCTCTAATATCAAAAGCATTTGTGCCATATTATAGTATGCAAATGCTCTCGATTCCGCAGCCCGAGGCATGTTGTATAGCTCGGTTAGAATTAGGCTTTCTTCTAGTGCGTTTATGGCTTCGGCATATTCTCCCAGTCTTTTGTATGCGTTTGAAATATTAGAATATGCTGCCGCTTTGGCATTCATGTATTCTTCAGTATCCGGTGAATCATTGATAATCTCACTCAATACTTTAATGGACTGATTATGCTCCCTAGTGCGATTGTATGCTACACCCAGTAGGTTTAGGTTTCGATAATAGGTTGAGAGCATATCAGCTTCTTTAAGCTTTTGAGCGCTATACTCTAATTCACCTATGGCCTTTTGAAGATCTCCAGAATGGTAGCTTGATAGGGCATTTAGAAAAAGCATGCCTGCCTCTGTCAATTCACTACTGGTAAACTCTGAGGTTGTCAATAGGTCTCTGTAATAGAGAACACTGTCAGGGAATTGTCTACCGAATGAAGAACCCAGCTGAATTAATCCTTCTATCTTATCTTTTTCTGATTTGGCCTGTAGAATTTTGGATTTGATTTCACTCATATCCCTTCCTTGACCAAAAGCAATCAAGCTCAAGGTTAATAACGTAGTTACTAACAGAATTCTAATTTTCATTTCCTCACTTAATAGATTACTTAAGTCTATTTAAAGTGTGCTTATTTGGCAAAGTTAACTGCGCGCATTTCTCTAATGACAGTCACTTTGATTTGACCTGGGTATTGCATTTCCTTTTCAATTTTTTGAGAAATATCAAAGGAGAGTTGACCTGCTTTATTATCAGTTACGGTTTCAGCATCAACCATTACTCTTAACTCTCTACCCGCTTGAATGGCATAACATTTATTTACACCGTCAAACGAGAGCGCAAGATTTTCAAGTTCTTTGAGTCTCTTAATGTAAGATTCAACTACTTCTCTTCTAGCACCAGGTCTCGCACCTGAAATGGCATCACAGGCTTGGACTAATGGAGAGATCATAGAAGTCATTTCAATTTCATCGTGGTGGGCTCCAATGGCATTACAGACTTCAGGGTGCTCCTTATATTTTTTAGCTAATTCCATTCCCAAAATGGCGTGTGGCATTTCAGGTTCTTCGTGCCAGACTTTACCAATGTCATGAAGCAAACCGGCTCTCTTAGCTCTCTTAGGATTAAGTCCTAGTTCAGAAGCCATGGTAGCACATAGATTAGCTACCTCTCGAGAGTGTTGTAAAAGGTTTTGACCATAAGAAGAACGATAGCGCATTCTACCTACCATTTTGATGAGCTCAGGATGCAGCCCATGGATGCCTAAGTCGATTACAGTTCGTTCTCCGATTTCGGCAATTTCTTCATTTATGTTCTTAGTCGTTTTAGCAACGATTTCTTCAATTCTGGCAGGGTGAATTCTTCCATCTTGCACCAATCTATGCAGCGAGAGTCTTGCTATTTCTCTTCTCACAGGATCGAACCCCGAGATGATTATAGCTTCAGGTGTATCATCAACAATGATTTCAACACCAGTAGCACCTTCTAGAGCTCTAATGTTTCTACCTTCTCTACCGATGATTTTTCCTTTGATATCATCACTTTCTATATTGAAAATGGAGACACAGTTTTCAATGGCATGTTCAGTAGCTGTGCGCTGAATTGACTCAATAACAATCTTTTTGGCTTCTTTAGCTCCAGATAGTTTGGCTTCATCAATAATATCTTTGATAAGGGCAGAAGCTTTAGTTTCTGCCTCATCCTTTAGCGTAGAAATTAATTGTTCACGAGCGTCATCGGCTGAGAGTTGAGCCACCTTTTCTAATGCCTTGACTTTTTCTTCTACTTTGCTATCTAGGTCGGCTTTACGCTTTCGTACAATGTCGAGCTGCGCCTCTACATTCTCTTTTAAGCTGTCTATTTCAGCTTCTTTTCTATCAATTTCATCTAGGCGTTTTGTAAGGGTTTGCTCCCTTTGTTTTATTTTATTCTCGTTGCTAATGATCTGGTTTTTCTTACGATTAGCTTCTTCCTCAAACTCGGCTTTGATCTTGATGTATTTCTCTTTGGCTTCGAGAATTTTATCTTTTTTAATGTTTTCTGCTCGAAGTTCTGCTTCTCTGATTATTGTTTTGCCTTTGTCTTCGAGTTCTTGGGCGGCTTTGGAGTTGAATTTCTGAAGCAGAATTCGCCCTATAAAAATGCCCACAGCCAATGCTACAACGGCTGCAAGTGCGATAGTAAGTACGTCTCCCATAGGTATATAGTCATACAATAGAGAAACTCTGATATGAAACGTTATGAGTGCTAAGAGAGATTAGAAGAAATAAGACTGTTAAGCCGTTCTAGGCTTGAATTTAGCTCTTCACTATCCGAGCTGTCTGATTCTTCGCTTTTTAATTTTGCGATCATACTATCGAAGGCCACCATGGCTAGGAGGTCCTCTTTATCATCAATACCAAACTTACTTTGGTACATTTTTAATTGATCGTTGATGAACTTACCGGCAGCACGAACACGCTGTTCCTCTTCAGGTTTAACCTTCATTGGGTATTCTCTGTCGGCAATTTTTATCTTAACTGATAAAAGATCCATCTATTTTATGTTTAGCTCAGGTATTCAATACACCTGTCTATCTCTTTAATGTACTCGTTTAATTTATGTTTCAGCTCAGTAGAATCTTCTTTCTCTACTGTTGTGTTAGATACAATTTTAGCGATTTTGTCCTGATTTTGAAAATTGGACAAGTCAGTTTTCAAACCTTCAATTTGGGTTTTTAGAGAAGCATTTTCTTCTTTCATTGAATTCAATTCGCTTTTGCTTTTTTGATATTCATTAAGCAACGATTGAATGTTTTTCTCTAATTGACTAAGCCTACTTTGGGTTTGTTGATCTGACATTATTTTCTAATTACCGCTCCTAATTCTCGTTCAAATCCCTGAATCAATCGATTCATGGTTTTGTCTATGATTTTGTCAGTTAGTGTTTTTTCCTGGTCTTGTAAAAAGAAGCTAACGGCATAGGCTTTTTCATTTTCACCTATTTTATCACCTTCATATACATCAAAGACTCTCAGGGAATTAATGAGATTTCTCTCAAGCTTTAGGCTAAGTCTTCTAATGTCTTCAAATTTTATCGATTTATCAATAACTAAAGATAAGTCTCTTTTTACCTCTGGGAATTTGGACAGTGCAGCATACTTGAGTTTTAATGGGTATAGACTCTTTAAGAATTCCCAGTCGAAATCTACCGCGAAAACATCTTGGCTTACACCAGCAAGTTCTGCTGTTTTATTGCTCAGTTTTCCGATAGTCAGGAGATGCTTTTTTCTAGCCGAAATGGCTAAGCCATACGCAAATTGGCTATCTACTTGGTCTGAAGTATCGAACTGTGTGATTTGAAACTTATTCAAGATTTGAAGTACAGTTTGATACAAGTCATGGAAACTAACGGGCCTTTTTGTTTCTATCCAGTTTTCTTCTGCATTGTGTCCTGTTAGATAAACCGTTAAGTGTTCTCTCTCCTTGTATTTACCGTTCTTAAGCTGATATGTGGTTCCGAATTCAAAGAGCCTTAAATTATTCAATCTTCTTTTCGCGTTGCGTTCAATAACCTCTAATCCACTGTAGGTCATAGTCTGACGCATTACATTCAATTCTTCACTTAAGTAGTTTAGAATATGTACGTTCTCTTCAGCATTTATAGAATCCGTTTCTTCTGAGTAACCACTCTTAGTAAGAGAATTAGTAATAATTTCGTTATAGCCTGCTCCAGTTAAAATACGTGATACTTCGATCTGAATGGCATCGCTATCTCTTTTTGGAAATGCGGATAGGAAAGAACTACTCAATGTCTCAGATAACTCAATATTATTAAGCCCATAAATTCTTAAGACTTCTTCTACCAGGTCAGCTTGTCTTTGAACATCTACTCTGTAAGGTGGAACTGTAGCCTTAAAATTATCTGCTTCTAGATCCTCTATTTGGATATCAAGACTCTCTAGTATTTCCTTGATCCTATCTTTGCCAATGTGTTTACCAATCAATTGATCAATTCGATTGTATGTTGCTTCAATTCTGAAGTCTTTAATCGTTTCAGGATATAGATCAACTAATTCACCATGGATTTCACCTCCCGCAATCTCTAAGACTAATTGTGCGGCATATTGCAAGGCAAAGACAGTAATGTTTGGGTCAGTACCTCTTTCATATCTGAAACTTGCGTCTGTCTTTAATTGATGACCTTGAGCTGTTTTTCTAATTGAATCCGGTGAGAAGTAAGCACTTTCTAGGAATATATCAGTAGTGTTTTCAGTTACTCCTGATTTGATACCACCAAATACTCCTGCTATACACATGCCTTCCGATTCGTTACAAATCATCAGGTCAGTAGCTGCTAATTTTCTTTCTTTTTCGTCTAAGGTTGTAAAAGCCGTGCCTTCAGAGAGGTTCTTTACAATCACATGGTTGCCTGTGATAGCAGATGCATCAAAAGCATGCATAGGTTGGCCTAATCCATGGAGAATATAATTGGTAATGTCGACTACATTGTTTGTAGGATTTAAGCCAATGGCCCTTAATCTGTTTTGTAACCATTCAGGTGAGTCTTCAACTTTTACACCTCTTATGGTCAATCCTGAGTATCTAGGACAAGCCTCATAGTTTTCTACCGAAACTTTAACTGGGTTATTTCCCGATACTGTGGGTAAATCAACTTCAGGTAGAATGATGGCTCGATTTAGCAGGGCCTTTAGGTCTCTAGCTGTACCCATGTGAGAGGCTGCATCCGCTCTATTTGGTGTCAATCCGATTTCAAAGACATAATCGGATTCAATATTGAAGTATTCGCTAGCAGGGGTGCCATTGGCCAAATTTGTATCAAGCACTATTATGCCGTCATGCGATTGGCCAAGCCCTATTTCATCTTCGGCACAGATCATCCCTTGAGATGCTTCGCCTCTGATTTTAGCTTTTTTAATTTTGAAAGGCTCGCCATCTGAAGGATACAAAGTTGCCCCAACAGTAGCCACAATTACTTTTTGACCTGCAGCAACATTGGGAGCTCCACACACTATTGGAGAGGCTTCTTGTTCACCAATATCTACTGTGGTTACACTTAGCTTATCTGCATTGGGGTGTTTTTCACAAGTCAACACCTCACCAATAACCAATCTTTTAAGTCCCCCCGGAATAGTTTCAATCTCTTCTAGTCCTTCAACTTCTAATCCTGAATCAGTAAGTAGTTCGGAAATTTTCTCAGGTGATTCTGTTAATTCAATGAATTGCTTTAACCAGCTAAGCGATATCTTCATGCCTTCAATTTTGAAAAGCCAAAATTAAGGAATTCGAGGGGTCTACAAGTGATTATTCTAATTTATAGAGCTTTTCTCCGGCTAGAATTTTAACATCTAGCAAATTTTCGCGAGGTGGAATAGGGCAGCTGAACTCTACATTGAAATGACAGTAAGGATTATAGGCTTGATTAAAGTCTAATTCTATCTTATTGATTTTGCGATAAAGTACATCCAAGTAACGGCCTCCGCCATATGTTTCAAATGCACTTGTACCATCAGCAAACATTAAAGAAAGCCGATTAGGGTCTTTCTCTTCCCAGTCTTGATAAAGGATAACTCTATTCTCTTCTCCGGATAATTCGAAAGTAGCGTAGGCAAAAGGGATGTATTTTAAGTCTTCTCCAGTGGTAGACGGGATAAAGATGGGTTGTTTTTGGTTTATTAATTCAAGCGTAGCGGTAACCTTAAATTCTTCATTTATCGGGTAATAGTTCAGCCCGGTAAAGGTTCTTTTGTCTTCATCATTCAAAGGTGATGTTGAAGAAAGCATAAAACTGTTTTTGTCTTTTCTTTCAATCTCAATTCTTGAGATATAGTCTTCGGAGCTTTCACCTACTGTAAGAAAATTTAGGATTGTGATGAAAACGACTGCTACAACAAGGAGTATAAATATGGTTTGACGCTTCATTCTTTAAAATTCTGCACGAAACTAGTCAGCATTGATTAGCTAACATAACGTAAAATGAAGATAAGTGTTAAAGCATAGATTCATCGGCAAAGCTGAAGTAGCTGTCGTCTGTAAAAATCAGGTGATCTAGAATTGGAATCTCTAATAATCGACCAGATTCTTTCATCTTGTTTGTCAATTGGATATCTGCCTGACTAGGTTTTAAATTCCCACTAGGATGGTTATGAATAAGGATTAATCCACTGGCTAAGACATCTAAGGCTGCTTTAAAAATAACCTTTGGGTCAGCAACTGTGCCTGAGACACCTCCTGTGCTGATCATTTGTTTCTTTATGACCTTGTTGCTTCTGCCGAGTAATAAGACCCAAAATTGTTCTATGGGTTGATCTAAGAGTTCGGGTTTTATGGTTTCATATGCATCTAATGAACTTCTGATTTGTGGCTTGCTATCAGATTCGAATGATTTTCTCCTTCTACCTAATTCTAATGCACTTACGATAGAAATGGCTTTTGCCTCTCCAATACCCTTGAATTTTTGAAGGTCAGTGATGGTGAGCTTTGCGAGCGCATTTAGGTCGTGATTTACACTTGATAGGATATCTTTAGAAAGCTCGACCGCACTTTTTTCCGAATTGCCCGAGCCGATTAGAATCGCAATTAACTCTGCATCAGATAATGCTGGTTTACCTTTTAGCAGGAGCTTCTCTCTTGGGCGATCTTCTTCCGCCCAGCTTAATATTTTCATGTGTGCATTACTTTATCTTAAAATAATGCATTTCTAAAAAGGCACAAAAAAACCGGATAGGGTAGCTATCCGGTTCACAACTTAGTTGTAATCCCTTATAAGCTATTAACGTATCTAGTTAATTTAGACTTGTTGTTAGCCGCCTTATTTCTGTGAATAATGTTTTTCTTCGCCAGTTTATCAATCATACTAACTACTTGCTTCAATAGATCTTGTGCTTCAGTTTTGTCAGAAGTATTCTTTAATCTTTTGATAAAAGTACGAGTAGTCTTGTGCTGATATCTGTTTCTCAAACGTTTTGCTTCGTTTGATCTGATTCTCTTAAGTGCTGACTTATGATTTGCCATTTATTTATTGCTTTCTCTAAATCGGGATGCAAAGATAGGTGTATTTGATTTATTAACAAACACTTGTGCTAAAATTACTAATGAATCTTTTTTTAAGCACTATCTGATCTAGTCTTATTTGGGTTCATGTCTATTGACGCGCGTTTCAATTGTCATTCGAAATGCTTATTTTAAATCATAATCCATAGACTATGAAGGCTTTAACTACTTTTTTATCTATTCTATTTTTTACGCTCTTTATATCATCTGATTCAATGGAAAAACGAAAAACTGTTTTTGATGGGGCTTGGGAAGTGGTGACCATGAATGGTGAGCAGCTTGGCCACCGAGGAGTATTTATGGTAGAAGCTCCTTATGCTTTTTACACAGAATTCGATGTAGAAGAGAAGAAGTTCGTAGGTAGTTTGGGAGGAGGTATTGAAGTGATGGCTAACAGAATTATGTTCACGAATGAATTTAACACTTGGATGCCCGATGAAATTGGTAGGACTTATCAAATGACGGGTATGTTGAAGGCTAATATGGTCACCTTTACTTGGCCTGTTGGGGATAGTCGAGTAGAAATGGTAGCTCAGCGTATTGACGATGGAGTAAGTGACTTAGCTGGGTCTTGGAGAATTACTGATAGAATGCGAGACGGTGAGATGCAGGCTATGAGACAAGGTCCTCGTAAAACAATAAAAATGATTACCGGAACTCGTTTTCAATGGGCAGCTTTCAACCCAGATACTCAACAATTTTCCGGCACAGGTGGAGGTACTGCTGAAGTAAAGGATGGAAAATACATAGAGCACATAGAATTTTTCTCTAGAAATGCAGAAAGAGTAGGAGCAAGCCTAAGCTTTGATTATCAAGTGAATGGAAATAAATGGGACCACTCTGGTAAAAGCTCTTCGGGTAACCCGATAAGAGAGATTTGGACAAAACAATAATCCTTAAAACTTCGAATTACATTTTTGGCACGGTAATGGATTTCTTGTAGACCAATGCATTGATTTGGTCCGGACCTTTTGAATAAGTCTGAAACTTAAATAGAAAGGTTATGAAGAAAATTTTACTCATAGGATTGTTGATACTCTTTGGTTCGGCTTTAAGCCAAACATTTGCACAAAGGGGTAGACAACAAGATAGAAATAGACAAGAACGTGTTGAACGAAACGATCGTGGTCAAGATCGTGGCAGATTCAGGCCTAATGAAAACCGAAGAAGAGGTCAACAGAGGTGGAGAGATCGTGAATATGTAGCGAATAACTGGAGAAACTACGGAGGCTCAAGAACATTCAGAGGGAGAGGTCATTATGATTTTGACTTTAGAAGAGGCAGACGCGTATTTGTTCGCAGAGGCTTAAGACCGAGTAACCGACACATTTGGCTGGCAGGCCATTGGCGATTCAATAGAAGATTGGGGAGAGATGTGTGGATTGATGGTCGTTGGGTTGTCAGGGCTAGAAACCATAGATGGAGACCTGCTCATTACGAAAGAATCGATGGTAGACGAATCTGGGTAGATGGATGTTGGATAGGCATATAAATAAAAAGCCTTCCTGAGATTATCAGGAAGGCTTTTCTTATGATGTATACTGTTCTATTATTGAAGACGAAATTGCCATATGAGAGGCATCAAAAACGGCTTTTTCATCTTTTACTAAAATCACCTGAGGGGATTCATGGTAAACACTAAATTCTTCGGCTACAGCATTAGAAATTTCTCGGTAACTGATCAAATCTAAATAATAAGTCTTTACAGATTCAAGTTCTTTGCTCCAAGAACGCTCTAGTCTGTCTAAAGCCATTCCTGAAATGCTGCAACGCGTGCTGTGCTTATAGATCAAAACAGGCTGAGTTTTACTTTCTTCTTTGATTTCGCTCAGCTGCTCGATTGAATTTAAGTGATGCCAGTTCATTTCACTTGTTTCTTTTTTCTCCTTATTCCAGAACATCTTAATAATTCAATAGATAATTAACTTTCTCTACAAGTCTTTTTTGCGGTAAAAAGTTTTCTTCAAGGTGTTTACTAAAAGGCACTGCAGTATCTAAACTTGCTTCTCTCAAAACTGGGGCGTCTAAGTGTTCAAAGCAATGCTCAGAAATCCATGCGGCTATTTCTGCTCCTATACCACCTATCATAGTGTCTTCGTGTAATACAATGACCTTATTTGTTTTTTCAACAGAAGCTTTGACTGTTTCTTGATCCCATGGTAACAGTGTTCTCAAGTCTACAACATCGGCTGAAATATCTTTAGTTGCTTCAATGGCCCAATGAACGCCCATACCGTATGTCACAATGGTAAGTTCTTCACCTTCTTTCGTAAGAACGGCTTTACCCACTTCGGTAGTGTAATATTGGTCGGGCACCTTCATGCTATGAGAACGATAAAGGGCTTTGTGTTCAAAGAAGAGATAAGGATTCGGGTCTTCAATTGCTGCACTCAGCAATCCTTTAGCGTCATGAGCATTTGAAGGGTAAACAATCTTTAATCCTGGTGTGTGGAAGAACCATGCTTCGTTAGATTGTGAGTGGAATGGTCCAGCACCTACCCCGGCACCAGTTGGCATTCTTACCACCACATCGGCATTTTGTCCCCAGCGATAATGAATCTTAGCCAGGTTATTTACAATCTGATTGAACCCGCAGGTAACAAAGTCTGCGAATTGCATTTCTACTACCGCCTTGTAACCGTTAATTGAAAGGCCTAGCCCTGTTCCAATAATGGCTGATTCACAAAGTGGAGTATTGCGTACTCGCTCTCTACCAAATTCTTCAACAAAGCCTTCTGTGATCTTGAAAACGCCACCATAATCTCCAATATCTTGGCCCATGAGTACCAAGTTGTCATACTTTTCCATGCTTTGCTTGAGGCCATCAGAAATGGCATCAACAAGCCGTTTTTCTGTAGACTCTTCTTCGTTCGGATGAATGACTTCTTGTACAAAGTGCTGAAAACGATCTTCTAATTCGTGTTCTGTAGTGCTAAGTGGGAGTTCTTCCTTGAATGCAGCGTCTAAACCTAAATCAATATCAGCTTTGATTGTGGCGCGGATGTCATCAATGATGTCATCGTTCAGAATTCCTTGATCCAGTAAATATTTTTCATAATTCTCAACAGGATCTTTCTTTGCCCAATGCTCCATTAACTTCTTAGGAACGTATTTTGTGCCACTTGCTTCTTCATGGCCACGCATTCTAAAGGTGAGGGCCTCAACAATTACAGGACGTGGATTCTTTCTAATATCTTCTGCTAATCCTTTTATAGTCCTGTGAACTTCAAGGATATTGTTACCATCAACTTGAACCGCTTCTATTCCATAGGCTGGTCCTTTATCAGTAAAGTGCTTAAATCTGAATTGTTCTGAACTAGGAGTGGATAGTCCGTAACCATTGTTCTCAATCACAAAGATCACGGGTAAGTCCCAAACGGCAGCTACATTGAGTGCTTCATGAAAGTCACCTTCAGAACTAGCACCGTCTCCTGTAAAGACTAGTGTGGCTTTTGGTTCTTTATTGAGTTTATTAGCCAAAGCAATGCCATCGGCAAGTGCCATTTGTGGTCCCAAATGGGAGATCATTCCAACAATATGGTGCTCTCTTGTACCGAAGTGGAAGGAACGGTCTCTTCCTTTGGTGAAACCACTCATCTTTCCTTGGAACTGGGCAAAAAGACGATAGTAAGAGACTTTTCTACCGGTGAATACACCTAGATTACGGTGCATTGGAAGTATAAACTCGTCATGTGATATGGCCTGTACGGCACCCACACTTACGCCTTCTTGACCAATTCCGGAAAACCATTTACTGATTTTCCCTTGGCGAAGAAGGATTAGCATCTTCTCTTCGATCATTCTAGGTCGAAGAATCTCTTCATATAGATGCAGTAAATCTTGCGGAGTATAACCCGCTTTCTTGAATCTCATAGGCAAGTGATAGCTGACAAAAATAAAGTAAAGGCTGTATTGCAAAAATTCTGTCAGGTTATTTTTAATTTCACCTCTTCCAATGATCAATTACGAGAGTTTTCAATTAGATAATGGTTTAAAAGTGATCGTACACGAAGATCACTCTTCGCCAATGGCGGTACTCAATCTTTTATATAAGGTAGGTGCCAGAGACGAGGACCCTGAAAAGACAGGTTTTGCACATCTTTTTGAACATCTTATGTTTGGTGGATCCAAGCATGTAGATTCATTTGATGAACCTTTACAGAAGGTGGGTGGAGATAACAATGCCTTTACTAGTAATGACATTACAAATTACTACATCACTGTTCCTTCGGCCAACCTAGAAACTGCGTTTTGGTTAGAGTCAGATCGTATGCTCAGTCTTTCTTTTGATCCTAAAGTGCTTGAAGTACAGCAGTCTGTTGTAATTGAGGAATTTAAGCAACGCTATCTCAATCAACCTTATGGTGATGTTTGGCTAAAGTTAAGGCCGCTGGCTTATGAGAAGCATCCATATCGTTGGGCTACTATCGGGAAAGATATTTCACATATAGAGAAAGCCACAATGGAAGATGTGAAAGGGTTTTTTCATAAATATTATTTACCAAACAATGCTGTCTTAGTAGTGGCAGGTGATGTTACTGTAGATCAAGTAAAAAGCCTCAGTGAAAAATGGTTTTCTCCAATAGTATCTGGAGAGTCTATCATTAGAGATTTACCAATTGAGCCACCACAAAAAGCTTATAAAGAATTAGAGGTAAGTGCTGAAGTGCCTGTCGAAGCATTGCATATGACTTTTCATATGCCGGGTAGAGCGGGTTCACGATATCACACGGTAGATCTCTTAAGTGATATTTTAGGAAGAGGTACTTCTAGCAGGTTGTATCAAGAATTGGTAGAAGAAGAACACCTGTTTAATTCAATCAATGCGCATGTCATGGGCTCTATTGATCCAGGACTATTGGTTATTCAAGGAAAGCTAGCCAATGGAATTGATCCAAAAGAGGGCGAGGCTGCAGTTTGGAAGCTTATCGACAAATTTAAAGCTGAATCGCTCCAACAAGAAGAATTAGAAAAAGTAAGAAACAAGGCCATCTCTTCTCATGTTTTTAGTGAAATGGAACTGTTGAACAGGGCAATGAATTTAGCATTTGCTGAAATGCTAGATACAGCTGAGTTGGTTAATCGCGAAGTAGATAAAATTGAAAAAGTTAGTACTGAAGGGGTTATGGCAGCAGCGAACCAAATTATGACAGAGCAGAATGCTTCTGTATTGAGATATTATTCGAAAAGATAAAAGATGAAAATAAGAGTCGGTTTTGGTTATGACGTTCACAAGCTTGAGGTAGGAGAAGAATTTTGGTTAGGCGGAATATTAGTGCCACATACGCATGGGGCTGTAGGCCATTCAGATGCTGATGTATTAATTCATGTGATTTGCGATGCCTTGTTGGGAGCTGCTAACATGAGAGATATAGGGTATCATTTCTCTGACAAAGACCCAAAATATAAAGGCATTGATAGCAAAATCTTATTGAAGGATGTGATGGCGCTTTTGACAGAAGCGGGTTATTCCATTGGCAATATAGACTCAACTATCTGTCTGCAACAACCAAAGGTTAATCCGCATATACCTGCAATGAAAACCTGTTTGGCTCAGGTTATGCAAATACCTGAAGAGGACATATCCATTAAAGCTACAACAACAGAAAAGCTTGGTTTCGTAGGTAAAGAAGAAGGTGTAGCTGCCTATGCTACGGTACTTATCCAGAAGTAATGGACGAAGAAATTCGAATAATTGATACGGGTGATGGCTCTCAGTCTTTGTACAATCCGTTTTTACGAGAAACTTATCACTCTACGCATGGAGCTCTAACAGAGTCTCAGCATGTGTTTATTCAAATGGGTTTAGCATATCTGCTAGAAAAAGAAGTTAAGGAATTGAGCGTTTTAGAGGTTGGCTTAGGTACTGGCCTTAATGCTCTACTCTCGGTATTATATGCCAGAGAGCATTCTCAAATTTCGCTTGATTATCATACGCTGGAGCCCTTTCCGCTTTCTGATCGAATCATTAGTGAATTAAAGTATCCGGCTATGCTTAATTATGATCATGCGCTGAAAGATTTTGAGCTCATCCATACTGTTGCTTGGGGTGAAACCACCCATTTTACAGATAACTTTTCGTTTACGCGTTACATCAAAAAGGTTGAAAATCTAGACTTAGATAATGAATTCAACATGGTGTTCTACGATGCTTTTGCACCAAGTAAACAAGCCGAAGTCTGGGAGAAATCTGTATTTGGTACAGTTTATGACCATATGAGTGATAATGGAGTTTTAGTTACTTATTGTGCCAAAGGACAGTTTAAAAGAGACTTAAGTGATCTTGGCTTTTTTGTAGAAACACTTGATGGCCCACCGGGAAAAAAAGAGATGGTTAGGGCAACCAAATTACCTTTGGTTTAATGCCATTGGAAACTCTTTTATCTTAGGGTTTGAATACATATTAGTTGTATATTTCAATACATAATGTAGCTCAATGAGAAGATTATATTTCAAACAATTCGCTTGGACACTTTTGTTTTGCTTACCTATGCTATTTGTGGCTAGTTGTTCTGCAAGCAAAAGCACGAGCGATTCAACCGCAGATAATACAGAAATGGAGGTTAATTCACCAGAAATCAATATTTCTGACAAAGATGAGATTCAAAGAAATGCACTAAGGATAAAAGCCAAGGTGCTAAATGATGGAGTGGAAGAGGGTAAGACTGAGGTTTATGAATTGGAAGTTACAGAGGTGCTTAGTTATGGCGCAAGCTTTACGTCAGTTGAACCTGCTGTAGGAGAAAAGATTATACTGTCAGCACCACAACAATCATCATATAAAAAAGGAAGTATAATAACCGTTGATATACGCACACCTCGTGTAAGAACGGAAGGGATTCTAAAAGTTAGACAAACGATTAAGTGATAAGTATGAACAAGAAACTACTCATTAGTACTGCTCTAATTGTATTAGCGCTAGTTGTAATTGCTGTTTTTACGCAACAAAAAGAAATAATAGAACCAGAAAGTACTTATCAAGTAAAAACAATCGAACCATTTCAAGGTGAAACTTCTGAAGGAGAACCTGAGATGGAAAACCCGGCTGAACGTTTAGAATGGGAAATGTCACTTTTGTTAGACCCTGCAACAGGAGAATATCCTGCAGGAATTAAGCAAAGAGAACTAAAGTTTGCTCAGGAAAAACTAAACGCTAGGAAAAGCAATAGCGATGGTGATGTATTCAATATTAGAATGCAAACTGAGGCAAGTGCTGCTTCTCAAAATGATCCTACATGGATTAGCGCAGGTCCATTCAACGTTGGAGGTAGAACAAGAGCTTTGGCTATTGACACTAATGATGAGAATACTTTTCTAGCAGGTGGAGTTAAAGGAGGTCTTTGGAAGACAACAGATGGTGGCCAATCATGGACACGTAAAACACCTCCGGAAGATCATCCTTCCATTACCACTATTGTGCAAGATTTAAGAGAAGGTAAGAATGCGGAATGGTATTATGGAACTGGAGAGTTGAGTGGTTCAGGTGGGGCAGTTGGTGCCTTTTATTCAGGTAATGGTATTTACAAATCTACCGATAACGGAGAGACTTGGACATTAATTCAAGCTACTGCCTTAGACGGTTCTAATCCTCAAACAACGTTAGGTACTCAAGCTGCAGGTGTAGCTCCATTTAGTGTAGTGAATGAATTGGTTATTGATTTATCTAATGCCGATGGAACAGAGATTTACGCGGCTACCGAGAGTCAAATTATGCGAAGTACTGATGGTTTTGAAACATGGGAAATCGTGCTCGGTGCTTCTAATTCAAGAACAGAATGGACTGATGTAGCAATAACTTCAACAGGAATTGTTTACGCTACAATAGCATCGGGAGGAGGAGAGCAAGGCTTCTTTAGATCTGATGATGGAATTAATTGGACTAATGTAGAATTGCCTTCTGGTTTCTCTAGTCAATACAATAGAATTGAGATTGAAATAGACCCTAACAATGAGGCACTGATTTATTTGATTTCAGATATTAATCTAGTAACCTATTCTGAGGGGTCTGGTCAATTTAATGATGTATCTCGCTTTTTACCATTTAGCGGTGAAGATGTTGTTGAGGTGCATGACACACAAGGTGGTTACAATCTACATGTAAAAGTGAAGCCTGGTGATGCAGAAACTGTATTTATTGGAGGAACCAACCTTTTCAGATCGACAAATAGATTTACTTCTACTGACTTGGTTCAACAAGTTGGAGGATATGCACCTCCGGGTAATGAAGCCTTTTTATATCCTAACCACCATCCGGATCAGCATGCATTAGTCTTTTTTAATAGTGATGCCAACAAGATGATTTCTGGTACTGATGGAGGTGTTCATATTAATGAAGACAATACGCCTAACTCAAATCCTGAGCTGCCAATAGTCTGGAGAGACTTAAATAATGGATACCTTACTTCTCAATTCTACCATGTTGATATTCATCAACTTGATATTGGTAACCCAATTATTATTGGAGGAATGCAAGACAACAGTACGTTTGCCACGTTAAATGGTGACCCTACAGGCGACTGGCAAGATGTTGGTGGAGGTGATGGTACATACGCTGGTATTACCTATAACTCCCTTTATGTTTCTTTTCAAAGAGGGGGATTATTTAGATACGAACTAGTGGGAAATACCTATCAGTTTCAAGGAAGTATAGCACCAGCAGAGGCAGAAGCGGTAGACTTCTTGTTTGTAAACCCTTACACTTATAATCCTGTGAATCAAGATCAGTTAGCTGTTGGGTCTAATTCTAAGATTTTTGTTACCAATGATGTTAGAACTAACCCTAGTATAGGAGATTGGGTTGAAATAAGAGGAATACTGGGTAGAGTGAGTGCCTTAGTGTTCTCTACTCAGCCGCAGGATATTTTATACGTGGGTACCAACAGTGGTAACCTGTTCAAAATTTCAGATATAGCTGATGCAACTAGCGATACGGAAGTAACGAGACTACCTACTACTGGAATGCCATCAAGAGCATATGTTTCTTCGATTGAAGTGAATCCAGATAATGCAGATCAAGTGCTTGTATCATTCTCAAATTATAATGTTGAGAGTATTTTCGCATCACAAGATGGTGGCCAGACTTGGACTGCAATAAGTGGTAATTTGGAAGAAACACCAGGTGGAGCAGGCAATGGTCCATCAGTTAGATATTTGGAAATCATGCCTGATGGAGAAGGTGGTTACAGATATTTTGCAGGAACCTCCGTAGGTCTATTTATGACTACGCAATTGAATGGTGATAATACCAATTGGGTGCAGCAAGGAGCCGATGTTGTAGGAAATACAATTGTAACTGCTATGCAGTCTAGACCAAGTGAAGGTAAAATTGTCGCAGCTACTCATTCTAATGGTGTATTTAGTGCTACATATAATCAGGTGGGTATAGTGCCTAATATCCGTTATTCATGGGCAGAAGATAGGTCTTCTGTAACATTAGTGGGTAATGATGCACTATTTAATCCTAGTCCATTGACTTACCAGTGGATTAAAAATGGTGAAGATATTGATGGAGCCACGAACATCGAATTTGTGGCTAATGACGGTGGGACTTATCAGCTGAGACTTACCCATTCACAACTTGGAACTTCCTTATCTAATGAGGTTACTTTCTCATTGGATGGTCAAGCACCTGAGATTTCTTCTATTGCTCGATTAGATCCTACAGATGAAACAACTTCAGCCACTAGTGTTCAATTCCGTGTTACTTTCAATGAAGAAGTAGCGAATGTGAGCTCAGGAGATTTTGAGACAACAGGAGATGCGTCTGGTGTAATCGGTACAGTTGTGGAAAGTACCACTGGTTTAGTTTTTGATGTTACAGTGCAAGATATAGGAGGGTCCGGTACGCTGGGTTTAACAGTAGCAAGTGCTAATGATATTCGAGATTTAAATGGTAATGACTATGCCGGTGTTATTTCAGTAGAGGAGACTTATACTATTCAAGATACCTCAGCACCTTCAGCGGTAATAGCACGAAATGAGCCTACAGATGAAGTGACAGACCAAAATGAAGTGTCATTTATTGTAAACTTCAATGAGCAAGTAACGAATGTAGATTTAGCTGATTTTGCTCTAGCTTCTACTTCACCAACTGCTACATTGTCTGAGGTTAGAGAATTAACTGGAGGTAGATCGTTCATTGTGACTATCGTAGAAATTCTGGAAGATGGTGTTTTAGATTTAGATTTCGCCTCTGCCCAAAATATT
Source organism: Roseivirga sp. UBA6052 (assembly GCA_002427755.1). Lineage (GTDB taxonomy): Bacteria > Bacteroidota > Bacteroidia > Cytophagales > Cyclobacteriaceae > Roseivirga. The sequence continues at coordinate 32,041 of DIYO01000009.1, read as the reverse complement.
ACTGACCTCGCTGGTAACAACTTCGAGGCAACTGTAACTAGTGAAGAGACATTCAATATTCAGAATGTAATTAGTTCTATAGATGAGGATTTACTCTTGAATGTTGAAGATATAATTGTAGATGCAAATCCGTCAAATGGGGTGTTCAATATAGCTTTCCCAAGTGCTTTCAATGGAGACTTCCAATTGCAAATAATAGATGCTAATGGAAGGAAAATCCAATCGAGCGCTATCAATAATTACCGAACAGGGGAACAAGTGGAAATAGACTTAAGAAACTCACCTGATGGGTTATACATTTTGAATGCAGCGAATGATAGAGCCAGAGGAACTGTGAAATTGTTAAAATCTACATCAAGATAAACGATGAATAAACCTAAAAGGAGCCGCTTAATGCGGCTTTTTTTATGCTTAAAACTTGAACATCCTGTTGTGATTGATGCACATGTTCATCTTATGATCATGCGGTTCAGCATATGTTATCAGATCTAAAGAAGAGGTTATAGCCAAACCTATTACCTTAACGTCTTTTCGGCATTTACTTAAGAACGTATCATAGTAGCCACCACCATAGCCAATACGATTTCCTGCCAAATCGAAACTAATCAGTGGCGTTAGTACCAGGTCAATTTTATCTATAGATATCTCTTCAGCTCCAATGGGCGATGGTATACCATAGCTGTCATTTTTGAAATGAGTGTCATTATTAATTAGATAATGTGCCATCTTCTTAGTTCTAAAATCAGTACTGCTGACGATAGGCGTGTGCTTTTCACTTTCTAAAAGAAAGTCTAAAATGGGCCATGTGTTAACTTCCTTGTTATGGACTATTGGAAGAAATAGATGTATATGGGATCCTTCAGCTGTTTTTAGAAAATCGATGGTTTGACTAAAAACTAATTGGCTCCGCCTATCGAATTCCTGAGGTGTGAGCGTCTTGCGCTTTTCTAGATATAATTCTCGGAGAACTTTTTTATTCATTGGTAGATAGCAGATGGAATCGGTAATCGAACGGATCGATTGAAGCCATACATGAATCTATGAATTTATCATTACTCAAATAAAAGTTAAGGAGATTGTCTTTGCGTTCTTGAGGTGCACCACTAGGAAAGAGATAGTCTTTTACAGCATAGATTCTATTTACCAAAACCTCCTGATTCTTACGTTCAGCCTTAAGCATTTTCTTCTCTATTTTTTCAAGACACTTTTCACTTCTCCTGTGCTCAGCAAGAATAGTCTTCTCTAGTGTAACGTCTACTTTTTGTGCTTGATTTAAGGCTTCTTGAAATATTGATTTCAACGATTTCTTTTGCTCCTCTAGGTCTAGCAGGTAAGCTGCTTCTTCTTTAACCTTCGCTTTAACTAACTCATTGTCGTTAATGAAGATTTCTTCAAATGATAGGTTGAGTTGTTCAATTTTTCTTGAGGTATTCTTATTGATAACCCCCACAAATGCTCGAGGCATGAGTAGTGGGAAAGCCTGATCAAAATGATCGAATACCCCCTTTAATTGTAGCCAATACACTAACTCTGATGGGCCGCCAACATAGGCTAAATTGGGTAGTAAGTATTCTTGATAGAGCGGTCTAAGAATTACGTTTGGACTAAATCTTTCAGGATGCTTATCAATTTCCTCGTGCATCTCAGTTTCCGAAAATTCGATATCTGTATCGATTACTTTGAAAACATCTCCCTGTTGTTCTATTCTAGACCTTAAGTCATCTTTTAAGTAGAAGAAGTTAATAGCTCTCGGAAATACCTGTGTTTTATAACCCAGACCATCAAGTTTTGCAGTTGTAGCTGAGGCTTTGGTCTCAGGTGTATTATGGAAAATGTCCGCTTCAATTACTTCCTTAAAGACACTCTTAAGTTCAGCATGGTCGGCATCAATCGTTACTAATCCGAATTCACCAAACAGTTCATTCATATAGAATCTTACCGCATCTGCAAGGTTATTATGCTTCAAATAAGCAGTTCTGAAAAAGTCTGGTATTCCGATAATCTCATCGAATATTGGCGCAATTGATTTTGGGTCAAATCGACCAACAGCACCACTTTGATCGGTGTTCCATGTGAATTTCCTCTCATTATATCTGAAATAGCTAATTTCTTCGAAGTCATGATCCTCGCTAGCCATCCAGTAGACAGGCACAAAATTACAGTCAGGTCTTAATTCTTTTAATTCTTCACAGGCTCTGATAACTGTAACAATTTTATAGATCACATACAGTGGGCCAGTAAAAATGTTGAGTTGATGACCGGTTGTAATCGTATAGGTATTGTTCTCATTTAGTAGCTCAATATTTCTACTGGTTAGCTCTGATAAATCAAGCCCATGATATTGTTCTTGTAATACCTTATGAAGCCTTGGTCTGACTGAATTATTGAAGTTTCTTTTCTCTAATTGAGCAAGCAGGTTTTCGGAAGTGGGCAGACCGTTGTGAAAGTCTCGTAAACTCTCATTTCCTGATATATAGTCTAAAAAGAACTTAGAGAAGCTGTTGGTTTGAGCAAAATTAATTTTGCCCAGTAAACATTCAGAAATATCGGTTTGCTCCATTAGGTTTTGTCTAGCCAAAAGAATGCGAATATCTCAAAGACTCTTTTCAGCAACAATTGTTTTTATTTAACAGGTTCCCCATATAAATCGAATTCTGTAGCATCTGTGATTTTAATCTGAGCAAAATCACCAACTCGTAGGTAGTGTTTAGCAGCGTCAATATGCACTTCATTGTCTACTTCAGGAGAATCATGCTCCGTTCTGCCTACAAAATGTCCACTCTCCTTACGATCTATAAGAACTTTGAACTCCTTACCAATCTTGCCTTGGTTGATGTCGTATGAAATTTCTTCTTGTAGCTGCATTACGTGGTTAGCACGTTCTTGTTTCACATCCTCAGGTACATCGTCTTCATATGTAAAGCTATGTGTTTGTTCTTCGTGTGAATAAGTGAAGATACCAAGTCTATCGAAACGTGATTTCTCTACGAAATCAACCATGTCTTCGAAATCTTCTTGTGTTTCACCCGGATGACCGGCAATTAATGTTGTTCTAATAGCCATATCTGGTACTCTACTACGCATTTCGCCAAGTAATGCCTCAGTCTTTTCGCGAGTAGTTCCCCTTCTCATGAGCTTGAGCATTTTAGTAGAACCATGTTGGAGCGGAATATCTAGGTAATTGCAGATGTTATCTCTTTCAGCCATAACGTCTAGCACATCCATTGGGAATCCTGTAGGGAAGGCATAGTGTAATCTAATCCAGTCAATTCCCTCTACATCTGAGAGGTGTTTCATTAGATCGGCAAGATTTCTTTTTTTATAGAGGTCTAATCCATAATAAGTAGAATCTTGGGCTATGAGCAATAACTCTTTTGTTCCGTTTCGTGCTAGATTTTTAGCTTCGGTAACAAGTTCTTCTATTGGACGAGATTTATGTCCTCCTCTCATCAGGGGAATAGCACAGAAGGAACAAGGTCTATCACATCCTTCTGCTATTTTCAGATATGCGTAATGATTTGAAGTAGTCGTGATCCTCTCTCCTAGAAGTTCGTGCTTATAGTCGGCTTTGAATTTTTTTAGTAGAGTAGGCAGTTCCATTGTCCCAAAAAAGGCATCTACCTGAGGGATTTCCTCTTCTAAATCTTCTTTGTAGCGATGAGATAAGCAGCCGGTTACATAGAGCTTTTCTATTTGACCTTCTTCTTTAGCATCTACATATCTAAGAATTGTGTCTATAGACTCTTGCTTGGCATTGTCTATAAAGCCGCAGGTGTTTACGATTACAATATTTGAGTCGTCATTCTGAGATTCATGAGTAGTATTAATACCATTGCCTTTTAACTGGGTGAGCATAACCTCAGAATCCACTAAGTTTTTTGAGCAACCTAGTGTAACAATATTGACTTTATCTTTCTTTAAACCCTTCGCCTTCATACCTGAAATTTGAAGTGCAAAGGTAGCAAGAAAAGACAGAAGGATTGAGTTATAAGTTTCAAGTTGATTTAGACTAGAGACTTGAAGCTTAATCTTTTGTCCTTAGTGTTAAACTCTCTTTTTTCTGAATGTGATCGGAACTAATTCGTCTGTAGGCATGCCAATAGTATATAGCTCCCAGTCAGAATCGTATTTGGCTAAAATTTGTCTGATACAATCAACGCGATCGTCACTAGGGTTATCACAATCTGCCCAGTAGAATACTTCTACTCTGTAATTGTATGATTGCTTTTGTCCATTGATTTTAACTTCTACTTCGATTTCCTGCTCACCAGTAACCTGAGGAATTTGTATAGCTATTGCGCTCATAGGTTGTTCGTTAATGTACAAATGTTTTCTATCCGGCAACTTATACTACAAGATAAGTGCCAACCTTGTAAGTGTTTGATATACAGTCAAATGCAAATAGAAGAGTTATGAATCTGTGCGAATCGGTTCTGAATCTGTACGGTAACGTTCAGGGAATCAGGCTATTGCCTTTGTCTCTATTTTTTGAAAAGAGAATCTACAAATTCCGATTTATTAAAGACTTGCAGATCATTTACCTGTTCTCCTACACCAATGTATTTAACAGGAATTTTGAACTGATCTGATATGCCTATTACTACACCGCCTTTGGCTGTACCATCTAGCTTTGTGATTGCCAGAGCGCTTACTTCTGTAGCTTTTGTGAATTCTGTAGCTTGAATAAATGCGTTTTGCCCAGTTGAGCCATCGAGCACTAACAATATTTCATGAGGAGCTTCAGGAATAAACTTCTGCATTACTCTCTTAATCTTAGAAAGCTCATTCATCAAGTTAACCTTCGTATGTAGTCTTCCGGCAGTATCTACTATTACTAAGTCTGCTCCTGTTTCAACCCCTTGCTTTACCGCATCAAATGCTACTGCACTTGGGTCGGTATTCATACCATGTGCAACAACCGGTACTCCAACTCGTTCTCCCCAAAGCTTCAATTGATCTACAGCGGCTGCCCTAAAAGTATCAGCAGCTCCAAGCACAACATTTTTGCCTTTAGCTTTAAACTGAGCGGCTAACTTGCCAATTGTTGTTGTTTTTCCAACACCGTTAACACCAACTACAAGAATTACGTGGGGTTTGTGGCCTTCGGGCACATTAAAGTCGGCAAGATCTTGTGTATTATTTTCAGAGAGGAGCTCAGCTATTTCATCTCTCAAGATTCCATCTAGCTCGGCAGTATTCATGTATTTGTCTTTGGCAACGCGCTCTTCAATTCTTTCAATAATTCGCACCGTTGTATCGACTCCAACATCAGAAGTAATCAAGATTTCTTCTAATTCATCTAAAACCTCGTCATCTACCTTAGATTTCCCTGCAACGGCTCTTCCAAGCTTTGAGAAAAAGCTTTCCTTGGTCTTCTCAAGTCCTTTGTCTAAAGATTCTTTCTTTTCTTTTGAAAATAATCCTCCAAATATGCCCATTGCGTTTTTTAATTTTCAATCCCTCTCTATAATCGTCATTCTGAACTCGTTTCAGAATCTTCTATTTCTATTGGAAAGATCCTGAAATAAATTCAGGATGACGTTCTAACAGGGTGTATATAAAAAAAGTCCCTCAAGGGGACTTCAATATATTATTAAATCAGAAAAATCTTATTTATCAGCTAAGACAGATTTAACCATGTCCTCAGTAACAATCTCTTCTTTGAAGGTATAAGCACCTGTCTTTGGAGATTTTACTGCTTTGATCACCTTGGCGTATTTAACACCACCTTTTTGTTTTAGGGTTGCTACTACTTTCTTAGCCATGATTACTTAATTTCTTTGTGAACAGTGTATTTCTTTAAAATTGGGTTATACTTCTTTAACTCCAATCTTTCTGTTGTATTCTTACGGTTCTTAGTAGTGATGTAACGAGATGTTCCGTGCATACCACTATTCTTATGCTCGGTGCATTCTAAAATCACTTGAACTCTATTCCCTTTCTTAGCCATTTTTCTGTGCCTTCTAAAATTCGGACTGCAAATATACGGAACTGTATGACATATTGAAAAGTCTTACGCAAAATTAATTGACTAATTATCAGGGAATCAGTGCTGTTTTAATAAATAGTAAGAAGAATAGCTCTTTAGGCGCTTTTAAAAGCCTCCGTTAATAACTAATTTATTTAAAATCTTTTTGAAATGAACAATATAGAAGCTTGGCATAGACTGTTTGATAATGGAGATTTAAAAGATCTTGAGGCCTTGCTGGCTAAGAATTCGGTGTTCTTTTCGCCTTTAGTATTCAAGCCCCAAGAAGGGAGAAAGCTCACGGCATGGTATCTCAAGAATGCTTATCAAATGTTTTTTGCAAACGAGAATAAGAGCTTTACCTATGTTCGTGAGATTCATTCCGAAAGCGATTCTATGTTGGAGTTTACCTGTGAGATTGATGGGATACTTATAAACGGAGTTGATATTATTAAATGGAATGAGGAAGGCAAAATTCAAGAATTCAAAGTAATGATTCGTCCGAATAAGGCAATTGAGATGGTAAAAGCTAAAATGAGCGAATTGCTTTCAAATATGTCTGCAATGGACAAATTCAAGATGAAGGCCAGTTTAGTGGTAGACGGTTTGAAGAAGTAGATTTATTGATTTAAAAAGATTTTCAAAATTTCCAGGCTCTCCTTTGGAGATTCTTCCATAGGAACATGACCTGAATTTTTTAGGATTACCATTGTGTCATTAGGTAAGTCTTCCTGAAAACGATAGGCGCTTTCTAGTGTGATCAATCGGTCTTCTTCTCCCCAAAGTACAAGTGTTGGTTGCTGAATATTCTTTATCTGTTGAATTTCGCTGCTATCGTAATCTAATTGCATGCGGTCTATAAAAGCCTGTCTATTGCCTTCTCTTAATGATAATTCGAAGTATCTATCAATAAGCACAGATTCAATTATTTCAGGATTGGCATATACGTTTTCAATACTTGATTCAATGACAAAGCGAGGTGTTATAAAGGTGAGTCCTTTATTTAAAATTGGGATTTTAGCTACCGTAAAGGCAAGAGGCTCGCTACTTGAGTTTTTCGGATAGCCGGCTGCATCTATTAGAATTAGTTTTTCCACTCTTTTAGGATATTCAACCGTATAGTTCCATGCTATCTGTCCACCTAGGGAATTACCCCCAAGAATACAGTTTTCAATTTGGAGCTTTTTTAAAAATTGATCTAAGAAAGTCACGTAATGTGAGATGCTGTAATCTCGATTAGGAAAGGGGCCTGTTAATCCAAAAGCTGGCAAGTCCATTCGAATCACTCGCCTTTCTTTTATGAGTTCATTTATCCAGTCATTCCAAGTATGGAGGCTTGCCCCGGTACCGTAAATTAATACTAGTGGGAGGGAGTCATTCGGATTGCCCTCGTCACGATAATGAACCGACATGCCTTCTATCTCTAAGTATTGAGAAGGAGATGCTCCATAATGATCTTTCAGTTCTTCTACCGATATATCTTTATGGCCGAATAGAATACAAATGAGCACTATAAATCCTATTAATAGGGAGATTGAAATCTTTAGGGTTCTGCTCATTTGGTCTAATTTAATGTCAATAATAGCTAAAAGAAAACCGACCTTAAATCTCTTTAAGATCGGTTTAGCAATGATTTATTTTAGGTAGAATCTAGAAGGGCTTTCTTCTAGAAATACCAGAATTCTTACTTATCACCTCCAAGATTTGGCAAAACGAATGCATCTAACGGACTGGGTTCTAGCATGAGTTTTTCAATTTCCTCAGTAGTGCGAGGAGCAAAAGCTGATAGCAATTCAAAGCCGTCTTTTGTGATTAATACATCATCTTCTATCCTTACAGCAATATTCCACCACTTCTCGTCACAGTCAGAACCTTCAGGAATGTAAATACCAGGCTCAACTGTAATTACCATATTCTCTTCCATGGCACCGTAGTTTCCTTTATCATGAACATCTAATCCAATGTGGTGAGATAGTCCGTGTGGATAATATAAATGGCGATCTGTTTCATCAGAGATAATGCCTAAATCCACAAGTCCTTTGTTAATGATTTGTCTGGCAACTGCACTTATTTCTGAAAAAGTGGTGCCAGGCTTACACATTTGAATCGCTTCTTCTTGTGCTTTATATACCAAGTCATAGATAGCTTTTTCTTCAGGAGAGAATTTGCCATCCACTGGAATAGTGCGCGTAACATCGGCTGTGTAGCCATGGTATTCTGCACCAAGGTCCATTAGGATCATCTCTTCGCTATTAATCTCAGGTTTGTTGTTGTCAATGTAATGAAGGATACAACCATTATGTCCGGCTCCTACGATTGAAGGATAGCCTTCATATTCGGATCCGTATTTCTTGAATACAAACTCATGAATGCCCTGAATTTCAGTTTCTGAAAGACCCGGTCTCATAGCCTTCATAACCTCTCTTTGGCCGACAGCAGAAATCAAAACTGCTTTTCTAAGTAAGTCTAGTTCTTCTGCTGTTTTGATGCCTCTAAGATTGTTCATGATCACATCTAAGCCTCTTACGTCCAGATTATTCACAGGTCTTTCTGCACTTAGGGAGTTGGCATTCGCATTGTAGCCAGACTTTTCCTTAAACTGTTCAATAAGACTGTACAGGTCTGCATCACTTCTTGTATCGCGGACATCGTGCTGAAAGTCATAGAACATCACTTTATCGAACTTTGAGAAGTCGATATTGTAGCTGGCAAATTCTGAACCATTGAAGGCATTATCAATTTTAAGCCTCCCTTTTACACCTTCTGTTCCCATTCTTTTTCCATTCCACATTTCGGCCATTGGGTTTCTTTCTTGGACAAAGAAAATCTCATTGTAGTTTTGGCCAGATTCGTTGGTTTGACTTTCCTTAAAGACTAAAAGAACAGAGTGTGGCTCCTTATAACCTGTTAGGTAATAGAGGTTGGGATCTTGATGGTAAATGAAATCTACATCGTTAGAGCGATTTCTTATAGGATTCGAAAAGAATACAGCTACTGAGTTTTCTGGCATCTGCGCCCTTAGTGCTTCTCTTCTACCTTTGTGGAACTCTCCTGAAAGATAATCGTCTGGAATATCTTGGGCGGGGGCAATAAAAAATCCTGATAACATGAATGCTATCAGGATTGTAAATGTCTTTGTAAGTAGTTTATTCATAGTACAATAACGTATGGAACGCTATTATACTAAAATGTTACCGTTTTCGCGTGCTTTTTTAAGTACAGCAGAGATACCATTCTTGTTAATAGTTCTGATTGCTGACGTAGAAACTTTTAAAGTAATCCACTTATCTTCTTCAGGGATATAGAATCTCTTCTTCTGAAGATTCGGGTAGAATTTTCTCTTTGTTTTATTGTTAGCGTGAGAAACGTTGTTTCCTACTTGTACTTTCTTTCCTGTGATATCACAAACTCTTGCCATAACGTCTGAATTAACCGCTTTTTCTAAACGGACTGCAAATATCTGAATTAATATCGATTTGACCAATAGAGAGTTGAAAATCTCTAAAGTTTTTACAAAGTGGCTACATCCACTCTCTTTTGTCTGATTCTACTTTGTATAAAATGTAGCGCTCAAGCGATTCAGCCGTGTTTAAGTCCACAAATGGGATTTTAACTGACCCTGAAGCGGTAAACAAAACAATATTGGCCAACCTCTTTTTTCTTTGATACCAGCTTTGCTTGATCTGTATTGACTGAATCTTATAGATCTGTAACAGTTCATACATATTACCAAAGGTACCTCTATTATTCTTGAGTAGCTCTTGATTGAATTCAAAACTTCTTTTGCGGTAATACATTAATGCAACAAGCCACACGAGTGGAATCCATAAAAGGAAGAGCAAACAATACCATTCTATTGCGAAGTATAGAAATTGAGAGAATAGCGCAGGAATTACACCTGTAAGAACAACTATCCTTTTCAGAAGTAGATTACTCACTCGATTCTTGTATTCTTCTTTGTAGAAGTCGCTAGGAAAAACATTACTAGCTACTTTATCTATTTGAAGTTGATAGCTTCCAGGTACTTTAATTTTTGATTTTAGTTGAGCTGCTTCAGAACTACTCGCCTGAGCTATTTGTAGCGTATACATCTTAAACAGTCTCCTTAAGGGGTTGTCTGACCAAGAGACTACTTGAACTTTCTTTTTACTGACCGAGATTTCTTGACGGTTGAGAAGGCCTCTTACCAGTTTCAATCCATTCTTTTTTAATGTGAGTTTGAGCTCAAAATTGTTTAAGGTGATACTTATAATAGAGTATAAGAGAGATATTAATGCCACAACTAAAATTGAGATTAGTGCAACCGCCCATTTATTATTAGAAAGGAAAGATTCGTATCCATCTACTTGAGACTCAACCAGACCTGAAATGTCATCTGTAATTTCGTTAAGCGTTGAAAAAACAAATGCAAACAGGATACCCATAGACCGTAGATGATTCTGACTTACACCAATCTTAATGAGATCGGATATGGAAAGGTTTAAAACGGTTTCTCCAGCCTCCTCTTTGATAGATTCTTGCTCAAGTGCTGGATCATTTCCAATAATTTCTTTCTTCTCTGCTAGAATGTGCCGTCTAATAGCCTCAGCTTCTTCTTTGTTGAGTGCATCTATGGTTAATTCTGCTTTTCCGGCACCGGCTGTATCAATTTCAAGGCTGACTACACCAAACATTTGGTGCAGAATATTCTGTTGAAAATTGATGGTTTGAATGCGCTCGAAAGGAATATTGACTTTGCTTCTTTTTAGTACCCCTTTATCTATTACTATAGCACCTTCTTCAATGTGAAAATAAAATCGAAAGAAGGTTAAAATCGAACCTAATACATTAATAGCAGCGAATCCTAAAGCTATATATCCTACATAGTCAATAAAGGAGTTTGAGCTTCGAGTGCCAAAAAATAAACTGAGAAGAATAGGCCAAAAAGCTTTAATGGTTTGCCGAATCAGTTTGATGAGGATGATGCCAATGGCGACCTTGCTTTGCCTTTGAGGGCTTGTGTATTTTTCAACTAGCAGGTTCATCTATAGCTGTTTTACCCAGAATGAATTCTTTTAGTTGTAATGCCTTCTCTTCGCTTAATCCAGGAACTACAAGATCGCTAGTCTGCCCTCCGGCAGTGAAAATTTTCAAACTATTGAGCTTAAACATTCGCTCAAAAGGCCCTTGCTTTAATTCTACATGCTGAATTCTATTGAATGGAATGCTAGTGCGTGTAGACCAAAGCAACCCTTTGGTATAGATGATATCCCTCGCTCTAAGTGCATATTGCTTTTTAGGGAATGCCTTACTCACAAAAATAATGTTGAATAACCACAAGAATCCAACTGACCCGATGGCAAGTCCATATGCTAATAGTGGTCTATCGATATCATCATTAAAATAGACTAGGCAAATGCCTCCAATCATGAGAATGGCAAAAAATATGCTATTAGAAATTAGAGAAACCTTGAGGTAGGTTCTTTCTATTGTATTGAAATTATTCGGTGTTAATTCTGGGAGTGTGTCTATAGAGACAGGTAAATTCTCAAAAGATTCATTCATGGTTTAAACCCGTAAGGACAGTGGCGACAGCCGTTTTGACAGCAATAGCCTCGTTTGCGTAAATAGTGTTCGGTGAATACTAATTTACCGTCCTTGTCAAGGTAATAATCTTCCGTTTTACTGGCAAAAAATTGATCCTTCTTCCGCTCCTTCATTTCCTTTATACCGTGAAATAGATTTGATACCTTTGTTAGAAGTAAAATGTTTTAGAAAAGTAAAATTATTAGAAATGGGAATGGTTGAAACCAGCAATGATGCTATTGCTTTAGAAGATAAATATGGTGCGCATAATTATCATCCACTGCCAGTAGTATTGGCCAAAGGAGAAGGTGTTTTTCTTTGGGATGTTGAAGGAAAAAAATATTACGACTTTCTTTCGGCCTACAGTGCTGTAAATCAAGGCCACTGTCATCCTAGAATAGTAGGCGCTCTAAAAGAGCAAGCCGAAAAATTGACGCTTACCTCTAGAGCATTTTATAATGATGCTTTAGGTCCATACGAAAAATATATCACTGAGTATTTTGGCTTTGACAAAGTGCTTCCTATGAACACAGGTGCTGAGGCTGTTGAAACTGCTTTGAAGATTTGTAGAAAGTGGGGTTATGAGAAAAAAGGGGTAGAAGAGAATGAAGGGAAGATTATCGTATTCGATCAGAACTTCCATGGTAGAACCACTACCATTATATCTTTCTCCAGTGACCCGGATGCTCGAAAGAATTTTGGTCCATTTACTCATGGTTTTATAAAGATTCCTTACAGCGACAGAGAGGCCTTGGAAGAGGCGCTTCAAATGGAAAATGTGGTTGGTGTCTTAATTGAGCCTATTCAAGGAGAAGCTGGTGTGAATGTGCCAGGTGCTCATTTTTTGAAGACTGTTGAAAAGCTATGTAAGGAGCACAATGTTTTGTTTATGGCCGATGAGATTCAAACAGGGATCGGACGTACGGGTGGTCTTTTAGCTGTATGCGGAAACTGTTCTTGCGAAGGTCACTGTGAAAGACAGGAGACTTATGCTACCCCTGATGTTTTGATTTTAGGTAAGGCTATTTCTGGTGGTGTATATCCTGTAAGTGCAGTCTTAGCTAATAATGACATTATGGATGTAATTACTCCAGGAACTCATGGATCTACATTTGGTGGTAACCCAATTGCCTGCGAAGTAGCGATGACAGCCCTTGAGGTAATTCGAGATGAAAAGCTTACTCAGAATGCTAGAAGGTTGGGTGAGTTGTTCAGAGAAAGAATGAACAAGTTCATTGAGACCTCAGATTTAGTAACCCTGGTTAGAGGAAAGGGACTTTTAAATGCGATTGTAATCAATGATCACCCGTCTAGTTCTACAGCTTGGGATATCTGCGTAGCATTGAAAGAGAATGGTTTGTTAGCAAAACCTACTCATGGTAACATTATTCGATTTGCGCCACCATTAGTAATGACTGAGGAGCAGCTACATGAATGTTGTGATATTATTGAAAAAACGATTAGAGACTTTAAAGCGTCATAATTGAACTATGCTAAGTGCATTTTTGCACTTAGCCATGGGATTTCAATCGGTTGCGTTTTTTTATTAAATTATAGGTAGGGTTTTTACTCTTTGAAGCATTTTTTTACAAAGCACTAGTAAGCTATGTTGTCTTCAACCAAACGTTACATATTGCACGGAATAAGCTTGACTCTCGCTATCGCTTGTCTTACGGTAGGGTTGTTCATGAAATATGGTACCCTAGATGTAGAACCTCCAATGGTTCTTGAAGAAAATTACGATAATATAGAGTTTACTTCAGTTAGTGCAGATTCCCTCGATTGGATCACTGACATTCCCACTCTTTCTAATGACGATTAAGTTTTAATTAACTGATCTATTAATTATTTTGTCTTAGCCAAAATATAAGTGTTGAGACGTACATTATTCTGCTTTTATATATTCTTAGTCTGTCTTTTCAATTCCTATTCTTACGAACAGGTTAGCGATTCTAGTCGTTTGGTATTTGAAATCAATCGTGCACGAGCACTTTATTATAGTAATCCAGATAGTTCGCTCTATTATTCTCGGCATGTGATTGAAAGATCGATCGAATTGAATCTTGTGGGTCTTGAAGCATGGGGACATAAGTTTAAGGGTATTTATCATCAGTTAAAACAACAAAATGACTCAGCATTAAGTGAATTCGAGATTGCGACTAAACTTTTCGGTCAGTCAGGGAACATATTAGAACAGGCTAATAATCAGTTATCTAAAGCACAAATGTTTCTTCAACTTGGCCGTTTTGATGAATCACTTCAATCAAATTTTGCTGCGCTCGAAGTATATGATTCAATGGGTGATAAACGATATATGGATCGTGTTTATAACAACATAGGCCAAGTTTACTCTTTAACAGAAGACCATTTAGAAGCACTCCCTTACTTTCATAAATCTCTGTCGATAAATCTTGAAAGAGGAGATACAACCAATTTGCTATATGGTTACGCTAATCTAGTATCACTGCATGCTTATCTCAATAATAAAGACAGTGTTCAATACTATGCTGGTTTGGCTAGAAAGCTATTTGCTAAAACAAGTATCTATATTTTAGAAGGTAACATTGAGGTGGCGGTAGCCAATACCATGAAATCTCAAGGTGAATTCAATAAAGCACTTAAAGGTTATGAAAAAGCTATAAATGCTTATGAGAAAATAGATGCCAAGTCTGGTCTAGCCCATGCAAATTACAATTATGGGGTTTTGCAAGACACTTTAGGAAGGACGTCAATTGCTAAGGCGTTTTATCTCAAGGCTATTGATTATAGTATACAATCGAGCATGCTCGAAATTCACAAATTGGCAACGCACAAGCTCAAATTTATTTATTCCGGTGAGGGAGATTATCGAAAAGCATTCGAAGTATCATTGATAAATGACACTTTGAATGATCAATTTCTAGATCAGAAGAAACAAGAATCATTAACTGAACTACAAGTTTCTTTTGATCTAAGAGAAAAGGAGAATCTAATAAATCTTCAGAATGTTGAATTGGAAAGACAAGAGGCGACTATTGAAAGAGATCAGGTTTTGATTGTTGGTTTAGTTGTTGTTTTGTGCCTAGGTATAACGTTGTTGTTGATTATTCGGAGTCAGATGAGACGCAAACAGCTTTTGATTGAAAAGGAAGCAGAAATACAAGTTAGAGAGGCAGAAATTAATGCAGTTATCAATTCTCAAGAGAAAGAACGTAATCGATTTGCTAGAGATTTACATGATGGTTTTGGGCAGCTGATTTCAGTTTTGAAGCTAAACCTTTCCCAATTGAATGAATACTCTTCTAAGGATTTAGAGAAGCGTCAAGAGGTATTTAAAAATGGTGAATCTGTAATTAATGAGATGTACACCGAGCTAAGAAACATTTGCTTCGACCTAATGCCTCAGACTTTGATGAAAAAGGGAATATCTGCAGCGCTTAAAGAGCTAGGAGAGCGGATTAACAAGTCTACTCAGGTTGCTTGTGAAGTATTGATTTTTGATAACAATAAACGCTTGTATGAAATTGAAGAGATCTCTCTTTTTCGAATTACCCAAGAATGGGTGAATAATGTATTAAAGTATGCGAATGCTGATGCTATTACTATTCAGTTGACAAGAGAGTCCAATGAATTGACACTTACCATAGAGGATAACGGTATCGGTTTTAATACTGATCAGTTCTATAATGGAAAAGGGAACGGTTGGAAAAATATCCAAACTAGACTCAATTTGATTAATGGAGAGTTCGACTTGGACTCCAGAGCCGGAATTAAGGGAACAATGGTAACGGTAAACTTAATCACCCAAGAAGAAATTATACCCGCTAATACGGACAAGGAAATGACCACTAATTAGTATTTTAGAATGACAAGTCATTGAGCATCTTGCTTGAATGAATTGGCTCTTTGGTACCACTTCCACTATTAAAGATTATATGAAAATCGTACTTGTAGATGATCATGGCTTAATGCTCGATGGCTTGAAAAAGCTCATTGAGGAAGATGATGCATTTCAAGTTTTGGACGCTGTAGGGGATGTGCTAACTGCTATCCGCTCCATAGAAAAGCATAAACCGGAGTTATTAATTACAGATTATAATTTGGGTGATGATGATGGCTTAAGCTTGGTACAAAAAGCTAAAAGGCTTTCTCCTGAGCTTAAGGTAATTGTTGTGAGCATGCACGATGAATCTCACCTTGTAAAGGAAATTCTTAAAGAAGGCATCAATGGATATGTGCTAAAGAAGGATTCGAAAGAGGAACTTCTAGATGCTATTTACACCGTGCGTCAAGGTAAGATGTACTTGTCTAATGACATTAACCAGATGCTTGTAAATAGCCTTTATGAGCCAGAAGAAGGAAAATTGCTAACAGCTCGTGAAAGAGAAATACTCAAGCTAATTGCCCAAGAGTATTCCAACAAGCAGATTGCGGAGGAGCTTTTTATTAGTGAACGAACTGTAGAGACGCACCGCAAGAACATCTTTCGCAAAACCAAAACAGGCTCCATTGTAGGGCTTATCAAGTTCGCCTACGCAAATAACCTCATTTAGCATATCCGTGCTAGCACGTAGAAACATTTACGGTTAGGGCAGTATGTTTTTCACTCTTGATAGACAGGAACTTAGCATTAAATCAAAATGCTATGAAAAATATACTGACGATCTGTATTGGACTTTTATTCACACTGGGTCTTTCTGCCCAAAGTGTTGGCGACTATAAAATTGTAGATAAGGGCAGCTCTAATAAGAGAATGAAGAAAAAGCCAAAGAGGGTATTGATTTCTGACTTTCAAGTCACTTATCAAGTAGGCTTTACCCAAACTGATGAAAAACAAGGAGGGAGAATGTTTGGAGGAGGTGTTAAAGGAGATTCTAAAGCCTCATTGACCTTAGCAATTCCCGGTATTAGCGAACAAGAACTTCAGCAAATTACAAATGAGCTATATGCTGAATATGTGGCAGAGTTAAAGTCTCAAGGTTTTGAGATAGTAAGTATAGATGAGCTTTGGAACCATAAAGCCTATGTGAAAAAGAGAGAGGATAGATGGGAGAAAGTGTCTTCAACAGGTCCGCTTCCAGGCTTCTATTTCGGTAATGTAAGAACAAGACCTGAAGGAGTAACATTCATTACAACAAAAGGGACAACTGATGGAAGCCCACTTTCTGCCAAACAGGTTTCATATACCTACGGTACCAATATGAAAGTAGAGGCAGATGCGGATTTCATAATGAATAATGTAGTTATAGCCGTAACCTCATTTGATGATAATAAAGGAGCCGCTTCCAAAATGCTGGGTAGAATGAGTAAGACAGCTAAAGTCAAAGCAAAGGCAAATTTCAAGATAAATGGCACCTATAGTTATAATAACTTCAATTACTACAGCAAGTTTTCCGTAGAAGAACTGCCTATTAACGGAGTGTTGAAAGAACAAAAGTTCGAAGCTATGCAAGTGGCTGATAGAGATTCATGGGGTACCGATATGGGAATGTTCAAAGTCTATCGTGCCGATAATTGGGAAATATCTCAAGCAACTATTGTGAACTGTGATCCTCAAAAGTACAAGGCAGGGGCAAAACTAGGTGGGTCAGCATTTCTTAAAGGTACGCTACAAAAGATGTACGAAGTCGTAAAATAATTTCCAACTATAAGTAGGAGGCGAAAGCCTCCTTTTACTACTATGAGAAGAGTTTATTATATAACTATACTTCTCTGCTTGACAATCACATTGGTTGGGCAAGAGAATGAAAAAGCCATAAAGGCTGACGTGGAAACTTATTTTGCCCTACTTCAAGAAAAGAAGATTTCCGATGCACTTGACTATGTTCATCCGGATCTGTTGGCAATGGTTGGCAAAGCCATGTTTGAGCAGCAGTACAATGCAATGCTCAACAATGCCAAAATGGATGTAAACTTTGGTGATCTTACTATTGAAAGCGTTAGTGAAATATTTCAATCTACAGAGAAAGGAAGTTTCGCATTAGTTGACTATCAATTCCAAATGAATTACGTGATCAATTTGGAAAATGATCAAGCCAAAAACATAATGATCAGTGCTTTAAAAAAGCAGTATGGCGAAGCAGGCTTTTCTCAAGATGGTAACAAAGTTCAGGTTACCTCAGCTAGACAAATGTTTGTGAATTCAAGATCCGACTTTGAAGGTTGGAGAATACTCGATTACGAGGCAGGTATGCGCATTATGCTCGTTAGTATAATCTCGGAGGAGGTACTCACCCACTTTGGTAAGTAGTCATGAAACATCTCATTTTTTTAGTCTTCTTAATTCTTTCCTTTACAGTCTCGGCTCAAATTCTTGAAATACCTACACTCAAATCAAAGGGTATTCAAGGGCAAGTTTCCTCTATTGAATGGTATACATACCAGTATGTTCAAGACAAGGGAGAGATAAAAGTTAAAAAGGATATCGAGACTTTCGATGCACAAGGAAGACTCACTTCAGTGCTTACAGAGGACTATAACAATAAACAGTCTTACAAGACTGTCTATACAGTCGATAAAAAGGGAGTACTTCAAAAAGTTCAAGTCTTAAACCCGGCAAATAACCTTGCCTTAAGAACATCTGACTATGAATATAAGAAAGGGCTTCTGGTGAAGACTACTCAGAGTCAAGGCACAAATTCGATAACAAAAAACTACAGTTATAATAAGTCAGATCAGTTAATCAAGGTAGAGGTGCTTCAGAATGGTGCACTGACTTTCGAAGAGTACTATGAGCTCGATGCTGAAGGTCGAAGAACTAAGGTGAGCCGTATGTTAACCACAGATGTAGCGCCAAAGGTCATTTCTACATTCACATATGAATCTACAGATGGTTTTTTAACAATCGTTGAAAATCGAGCTACAGAGCAAGGCGATTTTGTGATTACGAAGACTCGTGATGAAACTTCAAATAGAGATATCTCAGAAGTAACAAAACGTGTGAGTGACGGTGCCGTAGGAACTTCTCGTCAATTCTTTCAAGAAGACAATCAAGGAAATTGGATAAAAGGTGAAGTAATTGGGGATCAGGATACCAGGAGCCGTATTGTACTCAGAAAAATTACTTATGCTAATGGCACAACAACCGGAAGAGAGAAAGTTGCCTTTCCTGAAGACTATCATGCCCAATACATTCGTCAATACAGCCAAAAGCAAGTAGCTGTAAATGGTCTGCCGTATTATACAGGCACTGCCTATTCATTAGACTATACCGATGATCGATTGACCTATGTTAATGACTTAAACTCATGGATACTTCTAACAGACTATGATAAAATCAAGAACAGAACTACTTGGACAGGTGGTGAAGTATTAGGTGGTGGAAAGAGTGAAGTATTCTGGACTAAAAGCAAAGCAGGCATTTCCGTATTTAATGCCGGAAGAAGGTTTCTACCGGGAACGGCAAAAAACACTTATTCCTCTTACACGATAGGAAAGAGTTATATCGCATACATAAGAGGGGAAGTGAATAGATCGTTTGTTGTTAGAGACGCAGCGGCTCAAGCAGGCAAACTTGTAAAGGCAGAATTAACAACAGATCATTTTTATTGGGGTAAATTAACGGATAGCACGTATGTTCTAACCAGTAGGGGAAAGGTCGTTAATTTACAAAATCAGATAGAAGACGCGAGAGGTAATAAACTCGCTATTTACAAGCAGGGAGCTTTTTATTACTGGTACTTCTTGCCTGATTTTCGAGCCAAGTTTGATAATTCACAAGTTGGAAGTATTCACTCCGCAGAACAAGTATATGAAATTGATACATTTTTGCGACAGGATAAGCTCCAAGTGGATTTGAGCACTTTTGCCTACACCAAGTTGGCTAACATGCGCTATAGACTGCTGTCTGCCGATGGATTGAGTATCACAAATATTGCATCAAAGTCGATGAAAACTTCAGACGACAAACTCATCACTTACTTTCCACTTACTCAACAGTATTTAGAAATGGAAAACTTCTACAGCCTTGAGAATGGTAAGGAGTGGAAGAACCAAAAAGTAAATGTCATTTCTGATAGTACCGCATACATCTATCACTTGTATAACGACAACAAGAGTATCAAATTCTATACCCCAGAAGGAAGCATAAAGAAACGCGCGTTCGCTAACCATAGATTAGATCCTTCTGCTAAAAAATATGGAGCAATCGTTTATGACTCACTTAGTAATGTGAGCTATGGAATGAACTACGATTTAGATTCAGGTCGAGGTTTCGGTCCAATGCGTAAACTAATAGCCAATACTAGAGGGGCCTATATTATTAAGTTGGAGAATGGCGGATGGGTAATCATAGTAAAAGGTACCAAGGTCCAAGATTACACTTTTAGCAAGCAGTCAAAAAATGGCGCTGTTGTTCACTTTTTCAAAGACGAGAAGGGTAAAACTGGTGCCATGGTATTTAAAGACTTTGATAAGGCAAAAGCTGGTGATATTCAATATGCAACTCTGGCATTCAAGAAAGATATTGACGCCTATCTTGAGGAATTTGGTATAGACCCAGAGCTTAAGAAATCTGAGGGTGATATTCGGCCTAAAGGGAAGCCATTGACCTTCGATAAGAAGAATAGTATGCTTTATGCCAGAGATATTGAGGGCAATGAGATCGCTTCTCGTTTTACATGGTATGGTTCGGCAGGGACGGGTAAAGATGTTTACGCCCATGATTCTATTGGCAAAGCAACTTATAGATTGTACGATTATTTTTCTGGGGAAATGGTTTTAGGGGGCAAAGTGGAGAAAGTTGTGGGGACGGAGGACCTTAAAGCACTGAAATGGAATAAGAGCAATGTCTATCTCTCTATTGGTGGTGAGTTGCGAAAGGATGTAGCTAGAACCTGGATAACACAGAATGCGAGCGACAAAATTTATAAAGAGGTTTTTTATGATAAGTCAGAGGGCAAATCATATAGCGTTAGCTATCCGTCCGACAGTAGCTTTTATTTAGTAGATATTGAAGAACTTCCTACGAGTCATAACGATGCTTATTTATTCCGAATAAATGAGAAGAATTTCTTTATGGTCGAAAAAGGAAAAAGAACATCCAATAGTGGAACTAGATCACGGGTGTTAGGTGATCATCTTGTAAGAATGATTCCGGATGGTGATGGCGTGAAAGGGTATATCTTCAGAGGATATAAGACCGCTAAACTCTTTGATCTAATTCCGGCTGCTGCTATGAGCGATAGCGAATTGGAGTCAGCTTGGGCTAAAGCCGGAGAAGAGCTTAAGAGTTCCGCACCGAATTTAGCCTCTAATTCTGCAGGAAAAGGTTTAAAATATCCTGAGATACGAAGGCCTAATAATGATTGGACCAAACTAATCGATAAATGCGGCACAGATGCTGGCTGCTTAAGTAATGCAATGAATCGTCTTGGTTCTGGGTATAAAGATATGGGCAATACAGACCAACAAGTCTTGACTAAATTGGTGCCTTATTTTGTCTATATATCAGATAAAAGCCAGAAACTCTTATTTGATGTATTTATGAAGATTGACGCCAAATACACTGGCGTGGCATCAGATAAGACCTTCCCGGTGGAGCTGAAAAAATTTATTAAGGAAGAGTCTCAGCGCATGGTAGATGAATATGTGAAGAAGAATGGTGCTCCAAAGGTGAAAACCGTTCCTTACAAAGGTAAGGGAGGAGGGAACTAGAATTCTCCTCCGCCTCTACCAATTCCTCCGCTTCCTCTGCCAAAACGTTCACGCATCTGCTGGAATCGTTGCATTCTCTCGTCTTGCTCCGGCATCTGTCCTTGACCAAAGCTTCTGATATTGTATACAAAGGAAAGCATAAAGTATTGGGTTAGGATCTGGCTCTGAGTATCTTGAATGAATGACCCAGTAATAGTTCTTTGAATGGCTTGATTTTGTTTCAAGAGATCGAATACCGAAAGCTTGATCTCAGCTTTTTGTTTCATGAGTTTTTTTCCCATTTCCATATTCCACAAAGCAAAACTCTGATTAAATCCATCACTTAAACCTGAGTTGGCAATGTGTGATACAGTTGACCTGAAAACAAATCCATCTCCAAAAATCCAATTAAATCTTAGTCTACTGATCTGAGTAAAGAAATTCTGATCATTTTGGTTTTGAAGTGTATTACTTACACGACTAAAGTTGGAGTTACTAGAGATTGTGAAGTCTAGATTTTCGCTAATGTTACTACTCATAACCAGACCAAATCCTGCTGTAGGTGCTTTAGCAAAGTTTAGTTCATTGTTAATGAGTTCTGGTGTTCTGGTATAAGAAAGATTACCCGTAAAGTTCAGGTTGCTTTCTATAAAGCCTAAAGGAAGACCATAGGCGATAAAACTTCTTACATTCCAGTATCCTTCTAGGTTTACAGGTTGACTGAATCTAGCACCAGGTTGCAGTCTTAATCCATTGACTTGAGCATCTCCTCTTGAGGCTATAAATGTGCTATTCCCAATTCTGTTATCAGAGAATGTGGCACTTAGAAGGGAGAAGAAGGTACGTGAACTTTCTATATCAACTTTATTGAATCGAACAGTAGCACTATGAGTATAGGTCTGGTCTAGCTCAGGATTACCTGCCGAGATGTTCAGTGGATCTGAATTGTCTATTACAGACTGTAATTGTTGAACACTTGGCGCTTGAGTAGACGCACGATAATTAAACGCGAAGCTTTTACCTTGTGCAAATCTATATCTGTAGGATATTGTGGGAATAAAGTTTGTAAAGCTTCTATCCACATTGTCTTCTAGAGGGAAGGTTTGGTCATTGTCGAGATATGCCCACTGGTAAACCGCCCTTAAGGTAAAGAATCCTTTTTGCCCTCTTAGGTTATATCCCAAAGTACTTCTATGCGTCACATAGTCGTTTTCAAAAGTGTTACTTAAGGGTATGTTTAAGTTATTGTATTCCCCGTCATCACTATCAAAGTCGAATGTTTGGCGGTCTGTATCATTAAACTGATAGCCATATCGATAGCTAAACTGTAAAGAGCTTCTTTCTGCAATTGGCTCTGTGTAAGTGGCGTTCAAGGTCATATTAAAGCCATCTGTGTTTTGATCGGAAAATTGATCTAACTCTTGTGATCTCCCTTGATTTCCAAAGAATTGATTATTTGCGAATAGAAAGCTGTCTCCTTCATTGTTATTGAGTCCAGTATTTACATTAAGAGAGAATGTTCTTCCTCGCTTTTCGAATCTATGTCTCCAAAGTAAATTATTGGCAATGGAAAAAGCAGATAGGGCAGAGGTATTAGTGTTTTCTGTCTGATTCAGCAGTGTTCCGTCAAGTTGGGTTTCTCCTGTAACATTAGAGAAACCGCTGTTGTCTTGAAAAGTCAATCGAGGGCGCATGATAATTGAGTTCCTATCATTTATTTGATACTCTAATGTGCCGCTCATTCTATGGTTGGTATTTCTGCTAGGAGCCAGACTAGATTCATCATAGGTCTGGCCTTCATTCTGCTCTAAAGTGAACTGCTGAAAAATGTTCTCAACCGATAGATTATCTGATTCATTAAAAAAGTAGCTACCAGAGAACTTAATCTTCTTTTGGTCTTCATATGAATAATTGATTCCCAAAGCTTTGGTTTCGTTTATACCTCCTTGTTGCCCTACTAAAAAGTTACTTGCATTACCTCCATTGGCAAATCTGCCTGCTCCGGCACCACCAACTCCAGCACCTCTACCTCTTCCAGCACCGCCTCTTCTACCACCTCCTGAAGTAATTCCCAATAAGTCACTCGTAGAGAAATTTTGGATGTTGATGTTATTTACTTGACCTAAGATTGTGGTTCTCGCTTTTGGTCTAAAAAGGTTGATACTACCACCTGCATTGTAAGTTTCATCTGTACCCATTCCTCCATATACTTTACCGAACTCTCCATTGCGCATACTTACTTTTGTGATGATATTCATGGTTTTTGAGGTCTCACCATCCATGAAACCGGTGAATTGAGCCTGATCACTAGCTTGATCGTAAACTTGAATTTTGTCTATAACTTCTGCGGGTAGATTGCGAAGTGCCGCATTAGGGTCATCTCCAAAAAACTCACGTCCATCAACTAGCACGCGTCTTACATTTTCTCCTTGAGCCTGAACTTGGCCATTCTGAATCACCACGCTAGGCATCTTTTCAATGAGATTTTCAGCTGTGGCATCAGGGTTTACCTTAAAAGCAGCAGCATTAAATTCAGTAGTATCGCCATTTTGCCGAACGCGTTCTACAAAATCTTCAACTGTGGCATCTGCAAGTTTTAAAATATCTACGGCCAAGGGTATTGTCCCGATGTCAATGCTTGAGCCATTAACGTTAAGCGCTTGAGTGTAAGTCTTAAATCCTACAAAGCTGATATTTAACTCGTACAACCCATCTATCACTCCTGTGATTCTGAATGCTCCTGTTTCTTTTGTAACGATAGCTCTCTGTGTAGAATCAGCTTTGTTGATGAGCTGGACAGTTGCAGATCGTAGTGGTAAATTCTCTACACTATCAGTTACTATTCCTTTCACTACCCAAAACTGTGCTTGAGTTGAAAAAGTAATGCATAGAAGAAGAGCTAAGCTCAAAAGGTGCTTCATGGGTTAGTGATTTGCCTTTAGATGCCTAAAGCTTATAAAGGTTTAAACCTACAGAAGAATCAGTCTTTGAACGAAGAACTATTACCTTTACGGTATGAATATTCGCCCTAGAAGAAACCGAAAGTCAGAATCTATAAGAAAGCTAGTTCAGGAGACGCATGTCTCTACTAATGATTTCATTTTCCCCCTCTTTCTTTTAGAAGGTGGTAATGATAAAGTGGAGGTAGATTCAATGCCTGGGATCTATCGTTTGGGTTTGGATCATATGCTCAAAGAAATAGAGGAATGCTTGAAACTGGGTGTTCATGCTTTCGATGTTTTTCCTGTAGTTCCTGAGCACTATAAGGATACGACTGCCACAAAATCTTATGATTCTAATTTCTTCTACCAGAAGGCACTCAGAAGGATTAAATCTGAATTTCCAGATGCTACCATTATGACAGACGTTGCTTTAGATCCGTATAATTCAGATGGGCATGACGGTATAGTCAAAGATGGTAAGATCTTAAATGATGAAACCTTGGAGGTACTTGGGAAGCAAGCACTTTCTCAAGCAGAATGTGGCATAGATATTATAGGGCCATCAGATATGATGGACGGAAGGGTTGAGTACATAAGAGATGTATTAGATGCACATGGACATCAAGAGGTATCAATTATGTCTTATACTGCTAAATATGCTAGTGCATTTTATGGTCCATTTAGAGATGCCTTAGATTCGGCACCAAAAGCCGGAGATAAAAAGACTTATCAAATGAATCCCGCCAACCAACATGAAGCACTTATTGAAGCAGACTTAGATACTGCTGAGGGGGCAGACTTTCTTATGGTAAAGCCAGCTTTTGCCTACCTCGATGTGATAAAACTTTTAAAAGACAATTATAGCCTACCTATTGCAGCTTATAATGTGAGTGGTGAATATGCCATGCTGAAAGCAGCATCTCAAAAAGGCTGGCTTGACTATGACAAAGTAATGGCTGAAACGCTTATGAGCATAAAAAGGGCAGGTGCTGATTTAATCCTCACCTACCATGCTAAAGAGTTTGCTCAATTATAGATTTAAGCTGCTTGAACTTGTGGTTGGCCTAATGCCTTAAGCATTTTGCCATGTTCTACCAATGCAGCGTAGAAAGTTTCCTTGCTGTGGTATGGAAGCCCGTATTCTTTTGCCTTAGCTTCTACAATCTTACTAATCTTCTTGTAGTGTACATGGCAAATATTTGGGAACAAATGATGCTCGATTTGGAAGTTTAGACCACCAACATACCAAGAGAACAATTTACTCTTAGGAGCAAAATTTGTAGTTGTATACAACTGATGAACGGCCCAGTTATTCTCCATATTACCTGTATTATCAGGTATTGGGTATTCTGAGGTAGGCATTACATGGGCAGGTTGGAAAATGAGTCCTAGGACCATTCCAGTTATGTAATGCATGATTATAAAACCCAATACAATGATATACCATGGAGCTTGAATAAAGATCAATGGTATAACGAGTGCATAGCCATAATAGAGGATCTTACTAATAATAGTTTCAGTAAGAACGCTTCCATAAGTTCTCTTTTGTGTCTTAAGAAGGCCTTCTTTTTTATATCTCATCAATTGGCGGAAGTCCTTCGTGGTTAACCATAAGAAGGTCATCATGCCATATAAGAACCAACCATAAATATGTTGGAGTTTATGCACTTTCATATGCTTAGCATGAGGAGAAAGTCTCATAAAGATTCCCGGGTCAATATCTTCGTCCATACCTTCAATATTGGTGTAAGTATGGTGTAGTATATTGTGTTGAATTTTCCAGTTGAATGAACTTGCGCCAACAAAATTCATCACGTAAGACATGTACTTGTTTACGTATTTATTTTTCGAGTATGCACCGTGATTGGCATCATGCATTACTGAAAGACCAATTCCTGCTGTTCCAAATCCCATAATTACCCACATAGCAAGTACTAACCATGGGTTCGTAACCACTCCGAAGAGCATTAAAAAATAAGGAACAAAGAACATGGTGAACATGCAGATGGTCTTAAAAACCATGCTGGCGTTACCGTAGATTGATATATTATTTGAATCGAAGTAATGCTTTACTTGCTTTCTCAGATCAGCAATAAATTCTGCTTGATTCTGTCTAGAAAATTTGACCGTTTTGTATTGCATAAGGCGAGTAATAATTTGGTTTATGAGACAGCTTATTCAAGCCAAGTGTTTCATAAATCGGAACAAAAGTATGTACTTTTTTACATTGTTTACTAAAAATCCGTTTTAACGGTATGCTAAGTTTTATAATTCTTCCTCTCTTTCAAGCATTAAGACCGAAGATTGAGGTACGATAAACAGTTTCTCTCCTTGATATTGAACCTCAACAGCGCCTTTCTGAAGAAAGACAGCTAGATCTCCTTCTTGGGCTTGCAACGGGATATACTTTATTTTTTCGTCTTGTTCTTTCCAAGGTTCGTCTTCATCAGTAGGCATGGGTATTGGATAACCGGGGCCAACCTTTAAGACATAGCCAGATTGTACCTTTTCTTTTTCCTGAACACCAGGAGGTAGGTATAAGCCTGTTTCTGTTTTGTCAGGTGACTTTTTAATTCTGATCAAGAGTCTATCCCCAACTACTATCAACTTGCGCAAACGATTATCTGCCGTTAACTCCATATCAAAAGTTTTTTCAAATATAGTTTAGAAATCGTCCTCATAAAAAAAGCCGGAATTACCCGGCTTATATGTTGTATTTGGTAAAAGGAGCTACCTCCTAATTAATAGTTTCTTAGTTTTTACATATCCATTAGAAGCCACCCTGACTAAATAGATTCCGTATCTGAGTTTAGTAGTATTATACTCCACTGCGTATTCCTTGTTAGCTTCTACCTCCCCGTCAAAAATGGCTGCTACTCTATTGCCTTGCGTATCGAATAAGCCAACTGATGCATGGCCAGCTTCCGTAAGTGAGAATGTAATAATTGAGTAATCTACAGCTGGGTTTGGATAAGCACTTATCTCAGCTTTACCCTCATTTTCAGTAACAATCTGCCCTTGCTGGTTCAAACCGCCTGTATCTATCACTTGTGCAACAATTTGTACATCAGGGCAGGCACCTAGCGTTCCTCCTTGTGCCAATAAATGCTCAGCCTCAGATTGAGATACACATCTTGATTCTCCATTGAAACAGACGATGATTTCACCAGTGTATTCGGTTGTTTGTGCTGAACAATTTCCTGAATCATCGATGCAATTGATCAAGTCTACATTAAAGTCTCCTTGAACTAATTGACCTGCATTGTTTCTGTAGAAGAACCAGCCGGATAATCCATAATTAGAATTTTTACTGTTTGCTGCTTGCCCCACTTGGAATCCGTAATGATAATCACCAGGCATATGCATAATGCTTTTTTCTTCTCCTGCATTGCTGCCTAAGCCAATTAACTTGCTGGTCTGTTCAGGATCCATAATGTAATAAGTCCAGCTCAAGTAGGCATTACCAGCAAGATTACGTTCGTCTTTATATCCTCTACCTAAGGCTTGCCACTCACTCCATGTTTTTCCTTCAGTTAAGTATACTTCTACCTGCCATTTATCATTAGCATCGTTTTGGTTATACATAATTCCAGTGAGCATGGCAGATCCATCACCGAGTTGCTCGAGAGAACCACTGTTAGATTCAAAGAAGAATTTACCTACGCTACTTCCAATATAATTGCTTAACCACATCGCATGGCCTCCATTTTCAGCTGCGGTAGCCTCACATGAACTTCCAACACCAGGATTTGAACTTGGAGGATTGTTATCGATTGAACATGAACTTCCCTCGCCATCGGTATAAGCTGTTACTTTAAACAAGCCATAAGTCTCTCCTAAGATATTAATCGAACATGACGTATGGATTTCCGTCAAATTGCCATTGTTTATGCTTAGGAATGTTTTCGATTCAAGTCTTCCTTTAGAGTCAAATCCATTTACTGTTATAACATCACCATAGTCTAATCCTTCAAATGATTCGATTAGGGTATGCTTATCTTTCTTAAATGCCTTAATGGTAGCACCGCTAGGCCCTAAATATTGAACTGTGAAGTTTTGCATTTTGCCTTCACATTGACAGCTTGAATTCTGGTCATCATCTTCATCATCATCATCGTCATCATCGTCATCATCGCTGTTTTTATGATGCATGATTGCTTCTAAGCTGTTGTTACCACCAACCACATTCATTTCCTCACCATCTCCAGTAGAGAAACTGAATGTATCTTGAGTACATGAGGTGCCTTCTCCATCTGTGTAAGCGGTAACTGTAAACGGACCGTAGCTTTCACCTAAGATGTTTTCTGAACATGAAGTGTGTATTTCGTAATATCTACGTCCAATTTTTAAATAGGTCTTAGAGTCTAGTCTTCCTTTTTTATCGAAGCCGTTAACGGTGAGTTCTTCTCCGTGTCTTACATTTTTAAAAGTTGTGATGAGTTTCTTTTTGTCCTTCTTATAGACTTTAATATCAACACCTGAAAGCCCATAATATTTGACTGTGAAGTTTTGCATTTTGCCTTCACATTCGCAGGTAAAGAGGCCGTTTCCGTTATTTCCTCCAGTGGTGTCTAAATCATCGTCATCGTCATCATCGTCACCTTTCTTGCCGCTGCCTTTGTCATCGTCATCGTCATCACCCTTTTTGCCGCTGCCTTT
>DIYO01000009.1:0-3134 GCA_002427755.1 Roseivirga sp. UBA6052 | reverse complement strand
CCGCTGCCTTTGTCATCGTCATCATCGTCATCATCATCGTCACCCTTCTTGCCGCTGCCTTTGTCATCGTCATCGTCATCATCGTCATCGCCAGGGTTACTGCCTGTACCATCATCTATTGGGGTACATCTCACATCGATAACATTTACTCTAAATTGTTTAGTGATGGTACAACCAAATTCATCTGTGATGATTACTTGGTATGTTGTGGTCTGTGTAGGAGCTACTGTAATAATGTTTTCGTCTTGACAGCCTATAGCAATGTCTGGTGTCCATTGGTATGTGTAGTTTCCATATCCACCTTGAACATCTGCAATTAAGTTGACTACTTGTTCACCATATCCTAAGTATATGGTTTGCTCTTGCCCGTAAGTACCGGCAGGGTCATTAGGCGTCATTGTAATTGCCGCAGTAATAGGAGAGGGTTCAGTAAGTGTAATTGATTCTGTAACCGTATTGCCTAGTCCGTCTGTTGCAGTTACTGAATATGTACCAGAAGTGATATTTTCTAGAGTAGACGCAGTGCTACCATTACTCCATATGTAGGTTACTTCACCACAACCACCATCTGCATTAACTGATATCATACCATCGCTAGCGCCATTGCATGAAATGTTATAATTGAAGTTGCTTTCATATACTCTAGGGTTCAATGTGATGGTAAGTGCTTTTGGATTTACAGTGACATCGAATTGTGTATTTACAGTGTTACCCGCAGCATCAATTGCAGTGTATGTTACAGTGGTTGTTCCAACATCGAAGAAATCGCCTGGCTGGTGAGTAGATATTACTGTAACACCACAATTATCCGTTACTGTCGGTATAGTCCAAGAGATATGTTCTCCACACTGATTATCAGTTTCATTGAATACAATGTCTGCCGGTACATTAGAGAATAAAGGCTCTGCATTGTCAATAACTGTTACTGTTGCAGTAGCAGATCCTGAATTTCCAGATTGATCTTCTCCAGAAAGTGTTACTGTTTGGACACCTAGATCAGAGCAATCGAAGTCTAGCTTATCTAAGGCTAGCGTTAAGCTACAATTATCGTAAGAACCATTGTTTATATCTTCTACCGTAATGCTTGCATTGCCATAGTTATCTAAATAGACTGTTGCGTCCTTAGCGATAATGGTTGGAGCCACATTGTCTAAGATAGTTACTGTAGTTGTTACAGAACTGGTATTTCCACTTGCATCAGTTACAGTCAAGGTTACTTCATTGGCTCCTAAGTCATTACAGTCGAATGATGTTTTGTTGATGGCAATTGAAGGAGTACCGCAGTTATCTGTAGATCCGTTGTTGACCATGCTGGCTGTAACTGTTACACTGCCTGAGTTATCTAAGTTTAACGTTATGTTTTGACCTAATGCCACCGGGCTTAAATTGTCAATGACATTTACGGTTGCAGTTGCAGAACTAGTGTTACCCAATGCATCTTCTCCAGTGAGGGTTACAGTTTGGATTCCTAAGTCATTGCAGTCAAAATTCAGTTTATCCAAGCTAAGAGATAAGCTACAATTATCTGAAGAGCCATTGTCGATATCGCTTATTGTAATATTTGCATTACCATTATTATCAAGATAAACAGTAGCGTTCTTAGTAAGTACCTCTGGTGCTATTGAATCAGTAATGGTTACGGTAGTGGTTTCGGTTGTAATATTTCCAAAAGAGTCTGTAGCGGTAACATTAATGGTCTGTTCTCCTACATTGCTGCAATCAAAATCATTCTTTTCTAAAGAGATTTGAGCTGTTTTACAGCCATCTCCAATTTCATAATTGCAAGATGTTATGTCTAGATTAAAGTCACCTTGAACCACTTTACCTTGTTGGTTTGTATAAGTGAACCATCCGGACATTCCAAAACCTTTGTCTTTATCATTTGCTGCTTCTCCAATTTGGAAACCATAATAATAGGAAGCAGGCATATGTGTGAGCTCAATGGTTTTTCCTGCATTAGCTCCAGTACCAATCAATTGTGACGGATTGCTAGGATCTGTATCCATAATGTAGAATGACCAATCCTTATAATTTTCGCCTACGTTAGAACTTTTGCCTTTCCATCCTCTGCCTAAAGCCGACCACTCATCCCAAGTTTTACGTTCTGATATATTCAACTCAACGGAGTAGGTGTCATTGGAATCATTAATATTTACGATACTTCCTCTTATTATTGCAGTTCCATCAGGGTATTGGGTCAAATGGCCTCCATTCGAGTCAAAATGGAATTTGGCATTCTGATTTGATGCCGTGTATTTACTTAACCATACGGCATGTGAATTGCTATTTCCGTAATGTGTTACTTCACACTTAGTTGTAACATTTTCAACTACATCTGTTGGTAATATTGAGGCAGATCCATTTTCATCTAGAGAGACTGTGTAAGGAATGGTGTTGAATTCAAAAGTCGAATTATCAATCACGGTTACAATTGCTGTTGCTGAACTTGAATTGCCGGAAGCATCTGTACCAGTAAGTGTTACAACTTGATCTCCTACATCTGTACAATTGAATTCAAGCTTATCCAGCGTGAGGGTCAAGCTACAATCATCGAATGAGCCGTTATCTACATCTTCTGGTGATAAGGTAACACTTCCACTATTATCAATATAGATTGTGGTATTCTTCGTAATCACAGTTGGACTAACTGTATCAACAATCGTGACAATAACAGTAACAGAGCTACTATTACCATAAGTATCGGTTACAGTAAGTGTTATTTCATTTTCTCCTATATCTGAACAATCGAAAGATGCTTTGTCTATTGAAAGTGAAGGTGTACTACACTTGTCTGTAGACCCATTGTCAACCATGCTGGCAGTAATATTGGCCGTTCCGTTAACATCAAGTGCAATAGAAATATCTTTACCAATTGCTGTAGGAGCCGTGTTATCAACGATAGTTACGATAGCTGTAGCAGCGTTAGTGTTCCCGGCTTGGTCGGTACCTGTAAGTGTTACGATTTGTGTTCCGATGTGCGAGCAATCGAAGTTGATTTTGTCAATTACCAAGTCAAGGCTACAGTTATCAGAGGAGCCATTGTCTACTTGCTGAGCGGTTAGTGTAGCATTACCATTTTCATCTAAGAATAGGGTTACATCTTGAGCGATAACGGTAGGGGCGATGTTATCTGA
>DIYO01000008.1 GCA_002427755.1 Roseivirga sp. UBA6052 | reverse complement strand
TAGAAGAGAAAACAAAGTCTTAGGAAAGGAGTAGCCTGTTGATCAGGCACTCCACCAAGACGATAAAGATACCTGAAGTTGGTGGCGAGTACGTTGCCACTATGCTACAGTGTTTAGGTGAATAAAGCCCTGAAGTGTATTACTTCAGGGTTTTTTATGCCATCTAAAATTCCATTCAACCTTTTAAAATCACTTTGCTACAATAAAAAAAGGTATTGTTAACCTCTGCTATTTTTTCACTAACATCATGGATCAAAAACAAAAACTTCTGATGAAAAATAAGCTGATTAGGCTTTGCGCCTTTTTATTTTTTGCCGGGGTTAGTTGGTCAGCCTCCGGGCAAGACTACAATAACTCCAGTCAGTTGGCACAACGATTACGAACTTTGGCCAACTCCTCTCAAAATGTTTCACTTCAATCCATTACCAAGACTTTAGGAGGTAAAGACATCTGGATGCTTTCAATTGGTACAGGAGATGTTGACAGTAAACCTGCTATGGCCATTGTTGGCGGTGTAGAAGGTAAACATTTATTAGGTGTGGAAATGGCTACACGTTTTGCCGAAGCCGTTGCTTCCAATGCTGACGCACTAGAGAACACGACTTACTATGTGTTTCCAAACATGTCTCCAGACGCTACCGAAAACTACTTTGCTTCAATAAAGTATGGGAGAAGTGGTAACGCCAAAGAGACAGATGACGATCGCGATGGCAGAATGGGAGAGGACCCATTTGAAGATTTAAATGGTGATGGTCTGATCACCATGATGCGCGTGGAAGATGCCACGGGAGACTGGATTATGCACCCTGCCGATGATCGCGTAATGATTAAAGCCAACCGTTCCAAAGGAGAAAAGGGAGCTTATCGATACCTGACAGAAGGTAGAGACAATGACCAGGACGGAAAGTTTAATGAAGATGGTGAAGGAGGAATTCACTTCAACAAAAATCTGACTTATGCTTATCCTTACTTTACTCCGGGTTCTGGAGAACATTCAGTTTCTGAATTAGAGAATAGAGCATTACTTGACTTACTCTACACGAAGCAAAATATCTATGGAATTTTCACTTTTGGTCCGGGTAACAATTTATCCAGTCCATGGAAATACAATCGAGCAGGTGCTTCTAAAAGGGTAGTGACAAGTATTTTAAGAGGAGATGATGCGATTAATAAATTGGCCTCTGATGCTTATAATAAAACTGTCGGACTAAAGGATGCTCCCGCTTCAGGAGCGCAAGGTGGCGACTTTTTTCAGTGGGCTTACTTTCACTTTGGCAGATTAAGTTTCGGAACACCGGGTTGGTGGGCACCAATGGTGAAAGGTGATTCTACCATGAAGGCCAACAAGGATAAAAATCGTGAGGTTAATTTCTTGAGATGGTCTGCTCAAAACGACATTGAAAATTACTTTGTAGACTGGACTGAGATTGACCATCCTGACTTTCCGGGCAAAAAAGTACAGGTGGGTGGCATTGCACCATTCAAAATGCTTAATCCACCTGTTTCAATGATTGAAGAAGTTTCAAATAAACACAATGACTTTATCATGGAATTGGCATCTCTTCAGTCAAACTTGGAGATGCAAAACTTGAAAACTGAATCTGTTGGTAAAGACATGATAAGAATTACTGTCGATCTATACAACAGTGGTACTCTACCTACTCACTCTGTAATGGGCACAAGATCGAAATGGTTGCAACGCATTAAAGTTACTTTAACATTAGGTAATGGACAACAGATTGTTTCTGGAAGACCAATACAAATGATCAGTTCCATAGGTGGAGATAGCAGTCAACAATTGACTTGGTTGATTAAAGGCAAGGGCAGTGTTTCGATAACAGCTGGAGCTCCTCATGCAGGAAACACAAGCGCAACAGTAAACCTTAAATAAGAAACAGATGAAAAAGTATATAAAACATTTATTCGCTGGTTTCATATTATTTGCACTTACTGTACCAGCTAAAGCACAGACAGAGAACGATATTTTTAGAGCGGTTGGTTCACCTCACAATCCAAAGGTGGATATAAGCTTTAACAGATACTACACAGCCGAAGGTCATGCAGCACTTACTAAGAAGATTGCAGATGCGCATCCTAATTTGGTAAGAAGAGTGTCCATTGGTAAATCTTATGAGGGTAGAGACATGTGGCTGCTCGCTATTACTAACTACCAAAAAGGCGATCCAGATAGAAAGCCAGGTTTCTACATTGATGGTAATATCCACTCTAATGAAATTCAAGGTTCAGAAATTTCGATCTATACCGCATGGTATCTGACGGAAAACTATGGTGATATCGATTATATCACTGAGATGCTAGATGATCGAATTTTCTATATCGCACCTACAATTAATCCCGATGCTCGAAATAACTATATGAAAGAGCCAAATAACGGCAGTACGCCTAGATCAGGAATGATTGGTTTGGATGATGATCGAGATGGACTTATTGATGAAGATCAACCTGACGATTTAGATGGTGATGGTTCGATCACCTCAATGAGAAGGAAGAATCCAAATGGGAATTTCATCATCGACCCAAAAGACCCAAGAAAGATGCTCCAGATTGGAGTTGACGATAAAGTTGATCCAGGTACACCACGTTATGAAATGCTTGGAGCAGAAGGGATTGATAACGATGGTGATGGTAGTGTAAACGAAGACAGAATTGGTTACTACGATCCTAACAGAGACTGGGCGTGGAAATGGCAACCAGACTATATCCAAAGAGGTGCCTACAAATATCCTTTCAGTGTTCCTGAAAATAGAAATGTAGCCGACTTTGTATTATCGCATCCTAATATTGCAGGTGCGCAGAGTTATCATAACTCGGGAGGAATGATCTTAAGAGGTCCCGGAGCCGAAGAAGATATTTCTACTTACAATAGAGCAGACCTTAGAATTTACGATGCTATTGGTAGAAAAGGGGAGTCTATAATGCCAGGCTACCGCTATTTGACAGTGTATAAAGACCTTTATTCAGTATTTGGTGGAGAGTTAGATTGGTTATATGGTAGCAGAGGTATTTACACCTTTACCAATGAGATTTTTGCCCGTTTTGCCTACTACAAGAACAATGACAGGGATCCTAATTTGTCTTATCGTGTTGATGATGAGCTCTTGTTTGGCGATGCATTTCAGCCTTGGAGAACTTATGATCACCCAACGTATGGTGAGATTGAAATTGGTGGTTTTAAAAAGAATTTTGGAAGAGCCACTCCTGGTTTTATGTTAGAAGAAGAGCTGCATAGAAATATGGCATTTACGCTCTATCATGCCTATCATATGCCTAAGCTTTCTATCTCAGATGTACAAGAAAAGAATCTTGGCGGTGGGTTAAGAGAGATTACGGCTACTATCAAGAATGAGCGCCTAATGCCAACCCATGCTTCACAAGACATGAAATTCAGAATTGAACGACCTGATTGGATTTCAATCTCAGGGGTAGATGTTCAAGCGGGCATGGTAGTAAATAATGAAGACAGAAACTTTACCACTGAGCAGAAGGTGAATCCTCAAAAACTTGAGCTAGCGAACATTCCAGGTAATAGCGTAGTGAAGGTAAGATGGATTGTTTATGGTAAAGGTGATTATACCATCACTGTCGACAGTGCAAAAGGAGGTCTAGTGACCAGATAAAAGATAAATGAAAATTTAATTATTTAGGCCGAGCAGAGATGTTCGGCTTTTTTATTTCTTCCAAATCAGCTCGGGGATAACTTCATCTTGTGCGATGATCTCAGCTGATTTTAAGTGATAAATCACACTTTTAAGCATCTTGTCGCTCACCCAGCTATTGGTAGCCCATTCGGTACTGTGATACCAGCGTTCTACATCTTTTAATTGCTGATTGTATCGTTCAGCTACCAATGGAATCATAGCATTGTCATGCATAAAGGTTTGACAACTCTCTTGAATCAGATCAAGTAGCAGGTCTACTTGTTTAGGATACTTTTCAAGAATTTTATCCGATGCGGCTATTACAAAGCAGGGCCAAGGTGTTAAGTACTCGTCAATTCTTCTCAGTAAGCCGGCATCCACATAAGGTTTCGTGGTATATTTTTCCCAATAGAAAACATCCGTTTCTAACGCATTGAGTGATTCAATAGCGCCATTAATATCATTGATCACAGTAAACTTGTCGGCTGACATGTGCTGATTCTTGCTATTGGCATTAACAATAGAAATGAGATGCGATCCCGATCCAAATCGACTGATGGCATGCTTTTTATCAAATATGAAGTCCTTCTTTTGAAGTGAATTGTCAATTCCTGTATGAATCCCCCAAGTGAGAGGGGTGATGACATATTCACTTATGATTTTACTGGGATTACCTTTAATAATGTCCTTTGCTATACCTTCAGTAAGGAGTATGCAAATGTCCACTTCATCTTCTCTCAGTGCCTTAGTCATTTGTCCTGTACCACCAGCAAAATCGGTCCATTCAATAGAGATATCATGCTCTGCCAATGTGCCATTCTCATTGATTAAATGAATGGGAAGATTAAAGTGTTCGGGTACTCCGCCTATGCGGATATGGACTTTGCTCATAGGGTTGATTTCTTAATGTCGTGTTATTGTTTCTTTATTAATTAAAAGACCTACATTTCAAACAACAAATTTTGGTGAGCAGATTTAAGCTCTCTTAAGGCTTTTTCGTTTTTTTGGTTTTCTGCTAGTGCAATTCCCTTTTTAAAAACTGCTAATGCTTCTTCTTCTTCCTCGAATTCAATTAAGGTTTGTGCTAAGTGATAATAGGTGGGTAAATAGTCAGGAAATTTCTGAGCTACCTCTTGCAAAAGATTTAAGGCTTTAGCCTCATCTGAACCCAAATATTCGCAGGCTAATGCGTAGTGATTAAAGGGATCATTCGGTTCTTCAGAAATGTACTTCTGAAGCATCTTGATTCTATCTTCATTCATTCGATTGCACTGGTTTTTATTTCCTTCATTATATGCTATATTCGGGCAAATTTAGGCATCTGCTGCCTATATTTATGTCTACTGGTCGGATTCTTCGTTCGGCCTTGGTATTCAGGTTGATAAGGAAAAATTAAATCGAAAAGTAAACATGAACATCTTAGTTTGTATCACGCACGTTCCAGATACAACTTCTCGCATCGCGTTTACCAATGATAATACAGAATTCGATAAGAATGGTGTACAGTTCATCATTGGACCGTATGATGATTATGCATTGGCGAGAGCAGTTGAATTGAAGGAGCAAAATGGAGGGAAAATCACAGTATTGAACGTTGGTGAAGCAGATAGTGATCCAACCATAAGAAAGGCATTGGCTATTGGTGCTGATGAAGCCATTAGAGTAAATGCATTCCCGTCTGACTCATTCTTTGTAGCGAATCAAATTGCTGAAGTAGCTAAACAAGGTGAATATGACTTGATCTTAATGGGAAGAGAATCCATTGACTTCAATGGAGGTATGGTTCACGGAATGGTAGGAGAGCTTTTAGGTCTTCCATCATTCTCACCAGTGATGCAATTAGAAGTAGAAGGAGGTAGTGCCAAACTTACTCGTGAGATTGAAGGAGGTAAGGAGAAATTAGAAGTATCGCTTCCTTTTGTTGCGGGTTGCCAAGAGCCTATTGCAGAATGGAAGATCCCAAATATGAGAGGCATCAT
The DNA here is from genome assembly GCA_002427755.1 of Roseivirga sp. UBA6052. Classification (GTDB taxonomy): domain Bacteria; phylum Bacteroidota; class Bacteroidia; order Cytophagales; family Cyclobacteriaceae; genus Roseivirga. Next base: position 59,680 of record DIYO01000008.1, on the reverse strand, counting down.
GTCTGCCAGAACTAAGCCATTAAATGTGGTTGAGCCTGCTGACAATACGGCTCATACAAGCATAGCTGCTTATGAGTTACCACCGGCAAAAGGTGTTGTGAAAATGATCGATGCTGACAATGTGCAGGAATTGGTTGACCTATTGAAAAACGATGCAAAAGTAATCTAAAGGAGTTGATATGTCAGTTTTAGTATTTATTGAACTAGAAGAAGGAAAGATCAAGAAGTCGTCAAGAGAAGCGATTTCTTACGCAGCTGCTTTGGGTGAAACTACGGCTGTTGCTTTGGGTAATGCCGATGCTGCAGAACTAGCATCTGCTGGAGCAAATGGTGCTGCCAAGGTATTACACGTTGCTGATGATAGATTGAACGCAGGTTTAATTCAGCCTTATGCAGAGGCTGTAGCTGCTGCTGCAACTAGCACTGGTTCTGATATTGTGGTAACAGCTAAATCTTCGTTGGCTGATGCTGTGGTGGGTAGAGTAGCCGCTAAATTAGGTGCAGGACTTGTGTCTAACGTAACAGCACTTCCTGATACCTCAAATGGCTTTGTAGTAAAGAGAAGTATTTACACGGGTAAGGCTTTTGCGAATGTGAGCATTACAACAGATAAGAAAATCTTAGCAATCAAAAAGAACGCTATTGAAATAAAAGAAGACGGTGGAGATGCAGCAGTTGAGGCATTCTCTGTTGAATTGGCTGGAGATTTATTCGGAGCCAATATTACTGCAACTGAAAAAGCTGAAGGAGATATCTTACTTCCAGAGGCTGATATTGTTGTTTCAGGCGGACGTGGATTGAAAGGACCTGAGAACTGGGCTGTAATAGAAGATCTTGCATCTACTTTAGGAGCTGCAACAGGTTGTTCAAAGCCGGTATCAGATATGGACTGGAGACCTCACCATGAGCACGTTGGCCAAACAGGTGTAAAAGTGAGTCCAACACTTTATGTGGCAGTTGGTATATCTGGAGCGATTCAACACTTGGCAGGAGTCAATTCTTCTAAGTATATTGTAGTAATTAATAAAGACGAAGAGGCACCATTTTTCAAAGCGGCCGACTATGGTATTGTTGGTGATGCTTTTGATGTCTTACCGAAGTTGAACGAAGCGCTTAAGCAAGCACTTGCTTAGATATAAGCATTTTGAATAAAGTAAAAATTGAAATCCTAGGGCTTTCATCGAGCCAGTCTCAAACGACTGGCTCTTTTGCCCTTGTATTGGGTGAAGTAGAGGGAGAGCGAAGACTACCAATTATCATTGGTATGTTCGAAGCCCAAGCCATTGCTTTAGAGATCGAAAAGATCACACCTAACCGCCCAATGACACACGACTTATTTAAGTCTTTTGCCCACTCCTTTAGTTATGATGTTACCGAGGTGATCATTTCAGATTTAAAAGAAGGTGTGTTTTTTGCAAAGATTGTCTGTACTGATGGCCTAAAGACCATTGAAATTGATGCCCGTCCTTCGGATGCTATTGCGATAGGTATTCGTTTCGAAGTGCCTTTCTACACTTATGAGGCTGTTCTTTCAGAAGCTGGTATTATCCTCACCGAAGATGATGAAATTCTAGATGACGAAGGAGAGGAGAAGATTGAGGTGGAGGTAGCACCAAAGGGAGACAGATTGCAAGATTTTTCTGTGGATAAACTGAATGAAATGCTCGAGGAGGCGTTGAATGCTGAAGATTATGAGCGTGCTGCAAAAATCAGAGACGAAATAAACAAAAGAAGTTAATTATGGCCTTTGCGGTTAAAAGCAAAGGCTTTTCTATGCCCAAACGTTAATGGACATTTTAAGAGCAGTTATAGGATTATTGGTATTGGTAGGTATTGCCTACTTACTTTCTGGCAATAAGAAAGCCATCAGTTGGAGACTCGTGGGTGTTGGGGTGCTATTGCAGGTCATCATTGCAGTTTTGATTGCTTATGTGCCATTTGTTCAATCGGCTTTTAGAGCATTAAGCGAAGGTTTTGTACAGTTTTTGGGCTTTGCCTTAAATGGAGCAGAATTCCTCTATGGAGATTTAGCCAAGAATAGCGATGCCGCAAATGACGTGAAACATAGCCTCGGATTCCTTTTCGTTTTCCAAGCACTACCTACGGTAATCTTTTTCTCAGCGGTTACTGCAGGACTTTACTATTTGGGAATCTTGCAAAAGATCGTTTATGTCTTTGCTTGGATAATGGCCAAGACCATGCGCCTTTCAGGAGCAGAGTCAATGTCAGCTGCAGGAAATGTATTCTTAGGGCAGACTGAGGCGCCTTTATTGGTAAAACCATTTATCGAGAAAATGACTAAGTCAGAGCTGCTCTGTTTAATGACAGGGGGTATGGCGACTATTGCCGGTTCAGTGCTTGGTGCTTATGTAGCTTTTCTTGGTGGAGGTGATCCTGAGCAACAAGCTCAATTCGCGACATATCTTTTGAGTGCTTCTATTATGAATGCACCTGCTGCCATCTTAATGGCTAAAATCTTCCTACCTGAGAAGGAAGAAGTCAATAAAAAACTGAAGGTTACAAAAGACCAAATTGGTGTAAACGTAATTGATGCATTGGCTGGTGGAGCTAGTGATGGGATTAAATTGGCTGCCAATATTGGTGCTATGCTCTTAGCATTTATTGCAGTAATCTATGCAGTAAACTGGATACTGGTTGATGGAATAGGAGAGTGGACCGGTTTAAATGCCTTTGTGATAGAAACCACAGATGGCGTTTTTGATGGATTCAGTCTGCAATACATTTTAGGCCAAGTCTTTAGGGTATTCGCTTTTGCTATGGGTGTTGACTGGCAAGAGACACTTCAGGTAGGTAGTTTGATTGGTCAGAAAACGGTAATTAATGAGTTTGTGGCTTACCTTAGCTTGGCTGAAATGAAAGAGGCTGGAGTCTTAAGTGCCAAAGCTATTATCATTTCAACCTATGCACTTTGTGGTTTTGCCAATTTCTCATCTATCGCTATTCAGATTGGTGGTATTGGTGGTATGGCACCATCTCGCCAAGGAGACCTATCTAAATTAGGCTTTAGGGCTTTAATTGCTGCAACCCTAGCCACCATGATGACTGCTACAATAGCTGGGGCCTTGTTTGGGTAAGCACCCTGAGCCCTCTTTGAAATGAAGTTTTTCTATACTTTAAGGAGATTCCTGCCTTGCTCCTCCGCTAGAGCTTCAGCGCACACGTACGCAGGAATGACGGTTTTTTTAAAGTCTCATTCCTCAAGACTCAATACCCAATACTCAGGACTCACAATTCGCCACTCGTAACTCCAATCACCAATCAATCTTCTCACTAGGATAATAACTTACATTATTCCTTCTCAAGAACTGGCCATGATGCGCTAATCGCTTTTTATAGCTATTCCAGCTACGGTTTTCTTGGGTTGTCCAGCCTAGTTCAGCATAACCAATTACTCTAGGAAAAGCCAAATACTCTAATTCATCTATAGTGCGAATGGTCTCACCCCAAAGCGGAGCTTCAACACCCAGAACGTCATCGATTGAGCCGTAAGACTCAGGGCTCCAAAGATAAGCTGTGTCAACAGGTATATAACCCGCCCATCTTAAACCGAATTTTGAGTCGGTATCATATTTCATATCTAGGTAAGCTTTCTTGGCAGGAGAGAGGATCACCTTCATATCTTTTTGAAAAGCTAGTTCCTTATTCTCTTCACTATTCCAAACTTGTGCCACGGAGTTCGAGCTTAGATTGGCAGTAGCTACCTCATCCCAACCGATGAGGCGCTTATCATACAGCTCCACGATCTTTTCAACTCGGTCTACAAAGTAGATATAGTCTTCTTCCTTTGTTACAAGGCTTTCATCGCCTCCAATGTGAAAGTATGGCCCTGGAGACAGCGCACTAATCTCTCTTACCACATCATCTATAAATTGATAGACCGTGTCTTTTCTTGTATCGAACGTGCTGTAGCCTACAGCCATGCTCGTCACTTGCTCTATCTCTTTTCCATTACCGTTTAAGAAGTTATAGGCTAAAGAGGCTGAGTTGGTATGACCAGGCATGTCTACTTCTGGAATTACCATGATGTGTCTTTCCGCAGCATAGTCTACAATTTCTTTGTATTCTTCTTGGGTATAGAAGCCTCCCGGACCTCCGCCAACACCCGTTAGACTACCTACTTCTGTAAGCCTAGGCCACGATTTAATCTCTATTCTCCAACCTTGGTCATCAGTAAGGTGAATGTGAAATACATTGATTTTATAGTAAGCCAGTACATCTAGATACTTCTTTACATCTTCAACAGAGAAGAAATGCCTTGCCACATCGAGCATGGTGCCTCTATGTTCGTATTGAGGTTTGTCATTTATGATGCCTGTAGGTATTACCCAAATGGGTTGAGTAGATAACGTATCGTTTGAGCTTTCAGGAATTAGTTGCCTGATGGTTTGAACCCCTCTAAAAGCTGCTTCGGCATCTTTTGCTCTCAAGACAAGAGAGTCTTTAGAAATAGTCAGTTGATAGGATTCATCATCTTCCAATCTTTCATCTTTAATGAATACGATATCGGTGTATGTTTTAGAAGTATTGGTCAGATCAAGCCCCGTTTTGAATTCAATTTTATTGATCAAATATTCACCAACATTCCTCCAGGCCATATTATCCGGTACCGTTAAACTTGTATGTTGATCTAAGGCAAAACCATCGTTGGAGGCAATCACTTCAAGTGGCTGGGGTATTACCTGAGTCAAAGTAAGATCAGTGGTTGGAAAATTAATGTCTCTATTGGCATTACATGATAATAGAGCAAATAATGGAAGTAATAGTAGTCTAGCGTCTAGCTTCATGAGAAAAGGAATTCTATTTGAAGCTACTGAATTTTTGTTAGTGCTAATTAATGGTTGGTGCTTAATTATTAGGGGAAAAGGTTAGACCTAAACTAATGCCTATTCTTTCGGGTCTTTCCCCAATTACTGGCCAACGTGAATTATTAATAATACCGCTGTTTGAGGTGCGAGAATAATCAGTGATTCCAATTGCGTATGTCGGTTCAAAGTGAAAAGCCCATTCACTATTCAGTTGATATTCGAAACCAACGAGGCTTTCAAGCATGACACCGGTTTTTGCACTATTATCGAAGACGGTATCATCGAATCTCGTTTCTTCTATTCCTCCAACCCGATAATCAATTCTAAATCCGGAACCTACATATAGCTTATGTCTACTATTCAGGATCATAAAGTGTCCCTTTACAGGTATGCTCAAGAAATCGTAATTGAATCGTTTCTCACCTAGAATATTATTGATTCCGTTGAAGTTTAATTGATTAAAACCTAAGCCTGTTTGGAATCGCAGTCTTTTGTTAAACTGATAGTTAGCAATGAGATTGACGTTCAATGCCCAGGTTCCTTCCAGATCAAAGCACTGTCCCCCAGTCGTATTGAGAATGCATATATCCACCATAGGACTCGTACTCTCAGACTGATTGAATTGAATACCATAAGTCAGTTTACTCTGGCCTATGGCCAAAAATGTGGTAAGCATTAAAGAGAAGGTGAATAGCGTTTTCTTCATACTGGCGTGATTATACTTTACTAGACGCATCAACTTTGATTTAGGTTGGAATAAAAAAAGACACCCATTTCTGAGTGCCTTTTTTCAATTTGTTGAATCTACTTAGCTAGCCAATTGAAATGTCTTGCTTGGTAAATGGAATTTTATAGATCCTTCTACCTGTTGCTTTTGCAATGGCGTTTGCCAATGCTCCACCTGCAGGTGGGAGAGAGGGCTCCCCTAAACCTGTAGGGTCATTATAACTCTTCACAAAGTGTACATCTACATTAGGTGCTTCTTTAGTTCTTATCAATCTGAACTTATCGAAGTTAGCGGCCTGAGGCGTACCATTTACGAAAGAGAAGTCACCATAAAGTGCATGACCTAGTCCGTCTACAACTCCACCTTGTACTTGGTTTATTGCAGCGTCAGGGTTAATCACAATACCGCAGTCCACAGCAACCGTCATATTGGTAATTTTCGGTTCACCATTAACGGTTTCTACATCTGCAACTTCTGCCACATAGGTATTATGAGAGTAGTAGCAGCTGAAACCTTTGCTAATACCAGGCTCAGGATTATTCCAATTGCCTTTTTCAGCGGCTAGCTTAACTACACCTATCATTTTCTCAGGTTCGTAATCAATTTCTCCTACTGGATTAGACTTAGCTCTTTCTAGAATGTCTAGTCTCAATTGTACAGCATCAACACCCATTTCAGACGCGAGCTCATCAAAGAAACTCTGTTCTGCTACCGCTAAGAAATTGGTTACCGGTGCTCTCCACGCTCCTGTAGTGATATTACTTTCCAGGTTGTGAGATTCTACTTTGTAATTATCGATACCTCCGGCAGGGAACCAGTCTGGACGAGTTGAATTACCCATCTGTATTCCAGCACCTGTTAAATGATAGCCAGTAATCTTACCCTCTTTGTAGGCTGCTCTAAATTTGTATTTAGAAGCAGGTCTATAGGTTCCGGCCGTCATATCATCTTCACGAGTGAACATGAGTTTTACTGGCTTTCTAATTTTATCTGATATCTCTGCAACTTCTAAGGCAAAATCACCATAGAGTCTTCTACCAAAGCCACCGCCCATTCGGGTCATATCTATAGAAACTTCTGCCGCTGGGCGCTTGAGTAACTGGGCTACTCTTCCTTGAGTCCATTGTGGTGTCTGAATCGGCCCAACCAATTCCACTTTCTCATCTGTTACATTACCAAAGAAATTCATGGGCTCTAAGGTATTGTGGGGTAGGAAAGGAGCTTCGTAGACTCTTTCTAGAGTACCCTCGGCACTGGCAAAGGCACTTTTGATATTTCCATCATTACGCTTCACAGAATTGCTATTGGAGCTATCCAGTAATCTTCTCAACTCTCTGTCATGGCCAGTTGTACTTTCAAGCTTGCCATCTTTCTGCCATTCTGCTTTTAAGGCTTTCTTACCCTTAAACACTGCCCATGTGTTAGTACCAATAACAGCTATTTTTTCTCCGAATTGGAAAATATCGGTTACACCATTTACCTTTCTCGCTTCGCTATCATCAAAAGATTTAAGCTTAGTACCGAAAGCCGGTGGTCTTAATGCCGCAGCATAAACCATTCCCGGTGCCATATAGTCTACACCAAATAAAGGTTTACCTGTTATAATCTCCTTCATGTCCACATTGGTTTTGCTGTTACCAATAATGGTGAAGTCTTTAGGGTCTTTTAATTCTACCTCTTCCGGAATTTCAGCTACCACTGCTTTTGTGGCTAGTTCGCCATATGAGAGCTTCTTTCTACCGTTGTAGACATAGCCTTCCTTAGTCGTTAAGGAAGCGGCATCTACTTCCCATTCTTTAGCGGCAGTTTGAATCATCAATTGCCTTGCAGTAGCACCTGCAGTTCTTAAGATTTTCCAGCTAGATCGAATAGATTGTGATCCACCAGCAACCTGTCTTGAGAAAGACTCAGCATCTAATGGTGCTTGTTTTACCACAACATCATCCCAGTTCACATCTAATTCTTCGGCCACTACCATTGGCATGGATGTTTTTACATTCTGACCGATTTCAGGGTTAGGGGACATAATGGTTACCGTGCCATTATCGGCAATGGTTAAGAATGCATTGATATCAAACCATTCTTTTGGTGGAGCCTTGGCGGCTTCTACTGGGTCGCAACCCCAAGTAAAGCCAATCATTAAACCGCCACCTGCTAATGCAGAGGTCTTCAAGAAAGATCTTCTGTCTACTTTCGTTTTAATTAAAGTCATCTTTTTCAGGTTTATAGTTTATGATTTTGCCGCTGTTGCTACAGCTGCTCTAATTTTATTGTAAGTACCGCATCGGCATAGGTTACCATGTGTAGCATCTGCTATCTCTTGGTCAGAAGGGTTTGGATTTCTATTTAGGAGTGCTGCCGCATTCATGATTTGCCCTGCCTGACAGTAGCCACATTGAGGCACATCGTGTTCTGTCCAAGCTTTTTGTAATGGGTGATCTCCGTTTTCAGAAAGTCCTTCTATTGTTGTGATCTCATTTTCACCTATTGCAGAAACAGGTAATTGACAAGATCTAACAGCATTTCCGTTTAAGTGCACTGTACATGCACCACACTGGCCAATTCCACAGCCAAATTTTGTTCCTTTTAGGTCTAGCTCATCCCGAAGCACCCAAAGCATTGGGGTATCGGCATCAGCTTCAACAGTTTTCTGTTGTCCGTTGATTGTTAATGTATATGAAGCCATAAGGGTTTGTTATTGCTATGATTGAAAAGAAATATAAGCCTTCTGCCATGCAATTCATACAGGCTTTCTTTAATAGGTATGAATAGCTGGCTATTTATGATGAATCTCAATAAGAAATCGACATAAAGCTTTGATTACTATGCTCACCCAAGATGCTAAACCTTCATTTATTACCCATTTTTTGAAGTAGATGTATAAAAAAATGCTTTGTAAAGCGGCCTATATGAAAGCTCTTTTCTACTCGTTAAATTGAGTAAAGAATCGCCTAAATATTTGTATATGAGACTGACTATGAATCTATTAGTGGCACTGATGCTGATTGGCACTTTTACCCTAAAAGCGCAAGAAGGTAATCTTATTCCTGAGCTTGAATCTATTCTTTCAAAAGCTGAAACTTATGAAAGGTACAAGGTGATTAAAATTGAAGAACTTGTTTCTTTCAAGCGCGCCTTAAACGATTCACTTACACTTAATCAAAGTGAGCTCAGTACACTTCAAACACAGGCTGGTCTTCTTCAGGAAAAGATTGATCTGCTAAATGAGAAGCTCAGTATTGCTGAAGCCTCTTTACAAGAAAGCGAGGCTACAAATGAAGAGATAGCATTTTTAGGACTCGGGGTTAAGAAGCGAGCATATCACACCATCATATGGTCGCTTATTGCATTTTTGGCCACTTTCTTAATTGTGCTTTATGCACGAGTGAAACATGCCTGCGCAGTCGTAAAGCGAGTTAAGGAGGCCTATACAAGAATTTTAGAAGAGTACAGAAGCCAACGATTCGCGGCTACAGAAAAGCAAATGAAGCTCAAAAGAGAATTACAAACTGCTTTAAATCAGATTGAGGTTTTAAGAGAAGTCGAACAGTCAATTTAGATTGTTAGTGTTGTGTGCTATCCAGTGTTAAGCACAAAAAAGCCCTCCAAGATGTGGAGGGCTTTTTCATTTTAGTAAATCAATAAATTATGCAAAATCTTCTCTAGGTTTTGGACCACCTGCCATAATTTCTTCATTGGCGTATTCCTCGAACTTGGTAAAATTCTCTTGGAACATTCTAGCCAATTTGTTCGATTGCTCGTAGAACCCTTGATCGTTTTTCCAAGTCTCTCTAGCACTTAAGATTTCGCTAGGAACACCAGGACACGTCATTGGAATCTCAGCACCAAAAATCGAGTGCTTTCTATAACCTACATTATCTAACACGCCTGATAATGCCGCAGTAATCATGGCTCTTGTGTATTTCAACTTGATTCTAGATCCAACACCATAAGGTCCACCAGTCCAGCCCGTGTTTACTAGCCAAACATTTACTTTATGCTCGTCCATTTTCTTTCCTAACATTTCTGCATAGACAGTAGGGTGGAGTGGCATAAACGGAGCACCAAAGCACGCTGAGAATACTGGTACGGGATCAGTAATACCCGCTTCAGTTCCCGCTACTTTAGAAGTATATCCTGAAATAAAGTGATACATCGCTTGGCCTCTATTCAATCTCAAGATTGGAGGCATCACTCCGAAGGCATCACATGTAAGGAAGAAGATGTTTTTTGGTAATCCACCAATAGAAGGCGTTGCGATATTATCGATATGGTCTAATGGATAAGAAACACGCGTATTTTCAGTAACACTTGTGTCCTCATAATTCACTGTTCTGCTACCATCAAAGAATCTAGTATTCTCTACAATTGCACCGTACTTAACAGCTCTGAAAATGTCTGGCTCTTTTTCTTCAGTTAAGTCGATAGCTTTGGCATAACAACCGCCTTCAAAATTGAAGATGTTGTTGTCTGTCCATCCATGCTCATCATCACCAATTAAGAGTCTGTCAGGATCAGCTGATAGGGTAGTCTTACCAGTTCCTGAAAGGCCAAAGTAAATGGCTGTGTCGCTATTCTCTTTGCCCATATTCGCAGAGCAGTGCATTGGCAATACGCCATCTTCTGTTGGAAGTAAGAAGTTAAGTACTGAGAAGATACCTTTCTTCATCTCACCTGAGTACTGCGTACCACCAACCAGAATCATTCGCTTGGTGAAGTTTACAATAGCGAAGTTTTCTTGGCGTGTTCCGTCTGTTTCTGGGTCAGCTTCAAACTCCGGACAACAGATAATTGTAAAGTTTGGAACAAAGCCTTCTAGCTTATACTCTTCTGGGTTGATGAACATATTGTAGCAGAAGAGATTGTGCCAAGCATAGGTATTGATTACTCTTAGCTTGAGTCTGTGTGTTTTATCTGCACCAGCATATGCATCTCTTACATATACCTTTCTTTCTTCTAAATAACCCAACATCTTATTGTGGATTTTATCGAAGTGCTCAGGAGAGATTGGTTTGTTGATATTACCCCACCAAACTTGGTCTTTGGTTAAATCATCTTCAACAATAAATCTGTCTTGAGGTGATCTTCCGGTAAATTTTCCGGTATCACAGGTGAGAGCACCGGTATCTGCCAAATGGCCTTCGTTATTTTTTAGTGCTTCCTCAATTAATTCTGATTGACTGAGGTTCCAGTGTGCTTCTTTAACTTTTTTTATTCCAGCGTCTTCTAAGCCGGATTTTTGAGATTTTTTACCAGTTTCTACCATGGTTTTTTAGATTATTTTCGGGGGTTATGGAAAACGATTGCAATAATAGTTATAGTGGTTCAAAAAACGACATTTCTAAGAGGGTAATTCATGATTTTGATCATGGCTTGCAATTATTGCTGATGAAAGGTAGAGCCGATTGCGTCTTTTGTGGAAAGAGACTTGTAATTAGACGCTTGTACTATTAGATTCAAAAGTTTTGAAAAAATCTTAAACCAGACTATGACTGACGAAAGAACGATTTGGGGCCATCCTAGAGGTCTTGCAACATTATTTTTTACCGAAATGTGGGAGAGGTTCAGCTACTATGGTATGCGAGCTTTGCTCACTCTTTTTATGACTACTGCTGCTGTAGAAGGTGGATTAGGATTTGACGATAAGACACAAGGAGCCGTCTATGGGCTCTATACTATGGGTGTTTATCTTCTTGCATTACCAGGCGGTTGGCTTGCTGACCGACTCTTTGGTTTAAAGAAATCGGTTTGGTATGGCGGTATCATCATTGCCTTAGGGCACTTTACCATGGGGATTCCTGGAATTATTGAATTATTTGGTTCAGCGAACGAAGGAGTTACTTCACTCGATACGAACGCATTTTTTCTGGGCTTGGTGCTTATCGTGATTGGTACTGGTCTCCTCAAACCTAACGTGAGTAGTATTGTTGGACAGTTGTATGGTCCTAATGATGTAAGAAGAGATGCAGGATTCTCTATATTCTATATGGGGATCAATATAGGTGCTTTTGTCGCACCGTTGTTGACAGGGGCATTAGCTACCTACAACTGGCACCTAGGTTTTGGCCTTGCCGGATTTGGAATGGTTCTGGGACTTATTCAGTATAAACTTACCTCGAGTGCTTTAGATGGAGTAGGAGACGCGCCACAGGTAAAAACCGAAGAAGAGAAAGCAAAGAAAAGTTCTCTTGCCAGAACCACAACACTTATTTCATTGGTGGCGGTTATTCTTGTCATCCTAATGTTTACAGGTGTTATTAACCTTAATGCAGTTTGGTTAGCAGATAAAGCAAAATATATCATCGCTATTGTTGCTTTTACTTATCTATCTTATTTGGTCCTGTTCGCAGGCTTCGACATTAAGGATAAGAAAAAAGTTATTGCTGTGGGGATCGTATTTATCTTTTCAGCTGTGTTCTGGTCAGGCTTCGAGCAAGCTGGCTCAACCCTGAATTTATTCGCCCAACGTTTTACCGATAGATCTATTTTGGGATGGGAGATACCGGCTGCGTGGTTCCAGTCTGTGAACGCGGTATTTATCATCATTTTTGCTCCTTTCTTTGGTGCCATGTGGATTTGGTTGGCAAAGAAAAACCTTGAGCCTAGTTCGCCACTGAAATTCTTTTTTGGTTTGGTTGGTGTTGCTGCCGGTTTCTTTGTGATGTACTTCGCGACTAAAATTGCAGCATCTGGAGATTTGGCTGCACCAACATGGTTAATCTTTACTTATCTGTTCCACACTTGGGGTGAGTTAAGTTTGAGCCCTGTAGGACTGAGTTTGATGACTAAATTGGCTCCAAAGGGTTACCAAGGACAGATGATGGGGATTTGGTTCCTTTCGGTATCTCTTGGAAATTTACTTGCTGGAATCATTGCCGGAGAAGCTTCAGGTGGCACGGAAGAAGCATTAGCCAATATGCCAGACCAATATATGACCATTGTGTTGACAACGTTTGGTGCAGCATTGCTGTTGTTAGCCATAAACAAACCATTGAGAAAACTAATGGGAGATGTCCATTAGATATCACAAAAAGGAATACAAAAGCCACTCTATCTAGAGTGGCTTTTTTTATTTAATAATCTTTTGAATTCGCTTTTGTAATGTGGGTACCACATTCTTTTCGAACCAGGGGTTCTTTTTCATCCATATTCGGTTGCGAGGTGAAGGATGGGGCAGTGGAAAAAAGTAAGGAAGATACTCCTCGTAATGCTTAACGGTTTCCGTTAGACTCATCCAGTCCCAATTTTTGAGATAATAATTCTGCGCATATTGGCCAATAAGCAGTGTTAACTTCACATTGGTTAATTCAGAAATAATTTGCTCGTGCCATTCTGGGGCACATTCTGGTCTGGGTGCTAAATCGCCCGATTTACCTCTACCAGGGTAGCAGAATCCCATTGGCACTATGGCGAATAGATCAGGATCATAGAACTGTTCCTCATTTACCCCCAACCATTTTCTTAAGTTCTTTCCTGATTCATCGTTCCAGGCTATGCCTGTTTCATGAACTTTGAGGCCGGGCGCTTGGCCAATAATTAGAATTTTTGAATTTGACCTGAAACTTACAATGGGTTTAGGTCCTAAGGGAAGGTGCTTTTCGCATAGCCTACAACCTCTAATCTCCTCTACGAGCTTATGCATTCTCCTCTTCGTTATTTGTGTTAATTTTGAATAGTCTTATTGAAAGAAGAAATATAATAAGTAAAAGGGCTGATGCAATCTGAAATGTTACTCCTTGGAAAGAATTATACAGAAAACCTCCTAGAATAAGACCAAAAATACTTGCGAGACTACCTGCACTATTTGCCACACCTTGAACGGCTCCTTGTTGTTTGTCACCAGCTCTCTTGGCAAGTATTGATAAGAAGGAAGGCCACATCAATCCATTACCCAATGCAAAGAATACTAAACCTACCGCAGCAATGCTAATTTCAGAAGCACCTATAAGTAAGAAGTTGATCATGAGCAGAAGGCTGCCGACTGCTACTAGTATTTCGTCACTCACTCTTTTTGATAGCCAGGTGAGTAGTGGGCCTTGAACTAGTATCATGAGTCCGCTCAGAACTGAGAAGAAGATACCTAGTTCAAATGATGACCAATTCAGCACACTTAATGCATGCATGGGAAAAGATGAATAGAAAAAACTAAAGCCTAAGAAGGTTAAGAAGTAGATGAGTAACAAAAAAGGTATGTAAGGTATTTTCCATACTGATCTAAGTCCTTTTTCTTCACAATCATCTAATTCATAACAGTCTTTATGTTCATTGGCAAAAAGTCTTCTGAACTTGAAATTTGCTAATTGTGGTTTTACAAGATTTGTCTTCGACTCCGGTAATCTAAACCAGATAACGCCTAAAGCCACTAATGAAATGACCATGGCAGTCATTACCGGAAGTTTTTCTTCTAGAATAGTAGCTCCAAGAATTCCTGCAATGGTCGGCCCTAGAATAAATCCCATACTCGAAGACATGGCCATTTTGCCAAAGTTGGCTTTTCTATTTTCATCATTAGATACATCTGATAGATAAGCATTGGCTACAGAGACATTTCCGCCTGTAAGTCCATCTAAAGCTCTGGCTAGAAATAAGAAGATAAGGGGTAAGGTAAGCGTGAAGTTTCCTAGAATGCTGCTTTTAATCTTAAGTAGCTCATTAACCGGAACGAGTAATGCTACCATGAAAACAATCCAAGCTACTAATGTTCCTGCTTGACTAACAAAGAGGATAAGTCTGCGTCCATAAGTGTCTGACCATCGCCCCAGTAATGGCGCACCGAAGAACTGAAAAGCAGGGTAGACAGACCCTAGAACACCGTATATCAGTGCATTACCTCCAAAGTCATCTACTAAAAACACCAGAAATGGCATGATGATACTATAGCCAAGCATACCAATGAAATTGACCATTAAAACGGGGAAGATATTGGGTTGTGAGGTTACTGTTTTAGCCATTGACTACCGCTTTAAGTTGGTCCATTGTCCAGATAGAAGTAGGTTGGTAAGCGCTGTTTTGCAATTGAATGTCCCACCAGCTGGTATCATGCCATTGGTTAAACTTGTAACCCACATTTTTCATAATACCAATCAGTTGAAAGCCTAATGCTTGATGAAACTTTAAACTAGGGTCATTTGGTAATGTAATGATAGCGATAGCTTTGGCGTAACCCATTTTTTTGAGATAGCTCAGCAGCTTTAGGTATAAAGCTTTTGCTACTCCTTTTCTTAAATGTTCCGGGTGTGTGTAGGCCGTTACTTCTTGGTTCCATTGATAGGCTTGTCGCGATCGATGTACTGTAGCATATGCATAGCCTATAATTGTGTTGTTCTCCTCAGCAACTAACCAAGGTGCTTTTTCAGCGTAATTCTCAATACGGTTTTGAAAGGCTTCTAAAGAAGGAACTTCTGTTTCAAAAGAAACAGAAGTCCTTAAAATGAATGGTTGATAAATATCTAGTATCTGAACCGCATCTTTGGGTTCAACGAATCTAATGGTCACAGGCTATTCGTATACAACTGTATCTGTGCTTTCAAACCATGTAGGATACATTTCCATATGAATACCTTCTACCCGGTTTCGTTTAACCTTAAGAGTAGGTGTCATTAAACCATTGTCTACGGTCCATTCTTCCTTCATTACTACTGCCTTAGAGAGTTTTTCATGCTTCTCCAGACTAGGGTTGATGGCACTCATAGTAGCTTCTATAGACTTGTCAAAGTCTGCTTTAGATTTGCCCTTGCCTATTTCAGAAGGGATGATCAAAGCAATAGGTTGTGGGATACCAGTACCTACGATACAAATTTGATCGATATCGTTATTCTTTAGCATCTCCAATTCTATTGGGGCAGGAGAGATGTACTTTCCTTTATCCGTTTTGAATTGATCCTTGACCCTGCCTGTAATTTTCAGGTAGCCATCATGATCGAATTCCCCTATATCTCCTGTTCTTAGAAAACCATCTTCAGTAAACATATCGGCTGTTTTTTCAGGCTCTTTGTAGTAGCCTTTCATCAAACAGTTACTCTTGATAAGGATTTCTTCCTCTTCTGATAGTTTTGCTGTAACTCCAGGTAGTGGCTTTCCTACGGTACCGAATTTGTTTTGGTTCGGTAGGTTAAAGTGGGAGAGTATACAATCTTCTGTCATGCCATAAGCCTGACAGATCTCCACGTCTAATTTCAAGAACCACTCTTTAAGAGAAACTGCTATTGGTGCTGCTCCTGAGAAATTGGCTTTAGAATTGGAGAGGCCTAATGCCTTCTTAATTTTCTTCTTCACTAAGCCGCCAATGATAGGAAGCGATGTAAGTCTATCGAGCTTCTTTTGCGGCATCTTTTCCAAGATTTTCTCTTGGAATTTCTGCCAGATTCTTGGCACACCAAAGAATGTATCCGGTTGAACAGAAGACAGATCTTCAGCGAATGTATCTAGCGACTCTGGGAAACTGACTGTTGCTCCTCTGTAAATGGCTGACATTTCAATACCTGCTCTTTCGGCTATGTGTGTCATTGGCAGATAAGAGAAATATTGAGGAGAAGAGGGGAGTGAGATCACATCTATAGCTGTATTGATCAGCTGATCGAAAGAACCCACTGTATGCATTACACCTTTTGGAGTTCCTGTGGTTCCAGAGGTATACATAATGGTCATTAACTCTTCATGAGTTTGTTCATGAGGGTTTTCTATTGGTGCATTACTTTTTACTAGATCTTCCCAGCTGTATCTTTCATTAATATCATACAATTCTACACCTATTGCCGGTATATTAGGTATACCATCTTTTTGCTTACTGTAATCATCTAACTTACCGATAATCACGGCCTTCGATTCACTGTGAACAAGTATCTGGTTGATTGAATCGGCTCCAAGAGTAGGGTAGATCGGCACAGAAATACATCCAGCCATCATAATGGCAAGGTCTGCCATCATCCAATGTGCACAGTTTTTTGAAAGCAAGGCAACGTGATCACCCTTTTGAATACCCAATGAATGAAGACCTTGGGCTATTTTGCTAATCTGGTCAGCAGCATCTTTATAAGCGTATTCTACAAAATTTCTGTTGATCGGTTGTCTGAGAAATATACGATCAGGATTATGGCTCGCCCAATGATTGAACGCACCTAAAGGAGATGTTAGTTTTTCCATAATTGAGGTTGAATCAATAAGATAGAAAAAAAACGATTTCCTTGGTAACCAAAATTAAACCTGGGGTCTAAAACTGGAATCCAATACGGAAATTTGCATCAAAATTGATGCTGAGGTTTGTTCTGTTGGCATTTGATGCGCTGGCCGTACTCCAGAACCAACCTTCATCAGGTACAATCAAATCAGGATCGATTCCAATGGTTCTCACTCTTCTATATCTAGCGCCTAAGCCTGCAAAAGCCTCAAAAACTAGATGTTTGGATATATAGTATTCTGCCCCAAATCTAGGTGTAAGGTTGAAAAACCTTTTTTCTACTGTTACATCTTCTTGAAAGGTTTCCCACAAGTAGTCAGGCGTATTGTCTTCAGGAATGTAGAGCGAAAGTTCTGCCTCATGGTTTTTATTGAGATGATCAACGCTGATGGAGCTATATAGCCTTATGCGCTCAGAATTTCTTAGATAGATTTTATGCTCTAAACCCACTTCAAATCCTTCAGCATTTCTTGAGAAATTATCATCTCTGCTGGTCAGAAAACTATATGTAATTTGAGTAGCACTCTCTGTGTTATGATGCCTAAGGTAGCTGAATTCATAACCCGGATGATACAGTTCAACAGGTGATAATAAAGTAAATGAGAATCTGTTTTTAGGGGCCAAATAAGAGCTATCCATTGGGAAATGGTTCAGGTAGGTGAACTCCCTATTATCAGGATCTATGTAGACTCGTCTGGGGTAAGTCCATTTCTTACCAGTCATTTCGTCTACCAGAGCAGCTGCAGGCGCACCTACCACATAGGCACCAATGAAAATAGAATTCCCCCAATACCAAGGACTTTTCTCTTTTGATATGGGTGTCTTTTGAGATGTTTTCTCATTGAATACTTGAAGGTCTATGCCGTCAGTATTATTAGGCTTGATAAAAGTGAAGTCTTCACCGTTGAGATTCATTATCGTGTCTCCATCAATAATGAAATTCATAGGTTCTTTGGTTCTCAATGTAATCTCTGAATAACTCTTATTCATAAGTGTGGCACAAGAGCTTGAGATTAGTACTAAACCAATGAAGAGAAGGTGAATAAACTGTCTTTTCATTTTGTATTGCAACGGTGTTGCAATATAAATGTTATGCTATAGGCGTGAAGGCTTTTAAGGATTATTCTATACCTAGAATGATAAATACTACTAAACTTATTCAACTGGGATCTCCACTATTACCATAGTACCTTTTCCGGGTTTGGTATCAATGTCTATATAACCTCCAAGGGATGAAACTCTACTTTTCATTGACATGTAGCCAAAACCCCTCTTTTTGGCTAAAACTTCCTGTAGGCTAAAGCCAATACCGTCATCTTCAACTGTGAGACATAGGGATCCAAACTGCTTGTTTAATTGAAATATTGCTTCCTTAGCTTGCGCGTGCCTTAAGATATTGTTGAGACATTCTTGCGCTATCCTATAGATACCAAGCTCTAAACTTTCCTTGAATCGTTCGTTTCCAAGGTTATGATGGAAATAGAATTTTGTTTCTCCATGCACATTATCAAGCATGTAGGTTAATGCGTTGACAAGGCCATCATCTTTTATGGTCTTAGGTACTAGGCTATGTGATATGCTGCGACTTTCATTTATGCTTTTGATAATGTAATCGTAGCCAGTATTTAGCTTGGTCTGTGTTTTTAGTGATAAGTCTTTGACTTCGGGAAGAACAGATTCAATATTCATTTTAGCTATCACTAGGGCTTGTTGTAATCCTTCGTGTAAGTCTCTAGAAATATCATGGCGTGTCATGTCTTCAGCTCTGTAAATCTCCTCGATTAAGCGTTCTTCTTGTCGTATTTGTCGAGTTACGTCTATTATTACCCCATCAATAGTTAAGGTGCCATTCGATTTATTAAACTCACCATTTTCCATAATCCAACGCTCTTCACCTGCCTTGGTCTTTATTCGATAGTTGACGATATAGCGGTCATCATTGGCAAAGGCATCGAGTAACTGATTTTGAATGTTTTCTAAATCCGATGCATTTATAATATCTACATACTTTACTGAGCCCTTTGGGTAGAACTCATTGTTTGCATAGCCCGTAATTTCTTTGATATAAGGACTTATGTAATTCATGGAGAATGGATCATCCCATAAACAGTTGAAAACAGCTCCCGGAATACTTTCTATGATAGCATTTAGTTTATGGTTGGAGTCTTCTAATTGAAGTGTGGTGGTCTCCAATTGCGACTTGCTCTCAACTAAATCTGAGATATCATAGAATGATCCAATGATCGATTCGACTTCACCCGATTGATTAATGATATAAGGTGTGTCAATCGAATAGCACCAGATGTAATGACCGTTTTTGTGCTTAATTCTGTATGTAGACTTTTGCTCTTGTTTGGTGGTTTTTATGTTATTAACAAGCGCTTCGATAATGTGAAGGTCTTCAGCATGAACCAAGCTATAAAACTCTTCAGAAGACATGTCAAAGAATTCTTTTAATGTCCATCCGAGTATTTCAGCATATCTCTTATTGGTATAAGTGTGTTTCTTAGATTTTAATTCATGAATATAGATACCTGATGTAGAGCTATTCGTTACAGATTCATTGAATTGTTTTTCTTTCATCAATTCGCTGTTCTTTTCAACTAGCAAATCGTTCATTCTTCTCACTTTGTCAGACGCCAAAGCAGAGGCCATGGAGATCATTACCATGGTGGCAAGAGAGCTTTGCATCCTAACGATATCACTGGAAATAGTCTCTATTTCAGCATTAATAGGCACATAGCCCAGTGAAGTAAATTGTAATACAATTAAGACTATCGGAGAACAGAAAATAACTGCACCAAACATACCATACTCGATTGAACTGTAGATGAGCATGGGCATGACAATTAGACTAAAAACTAAATAGAATGTGCCTTCCTCGTTTAATGTAAGGACGCTCATGGCCACCATAGCACTGGCAATCAATGTCATAATAAAAAGAGGAGCATTCTTTTTGAGCATTGAGATCTCAAATGATTTTACCCAATTTGAAATGTACAGTGTTAATGGCGTAAAGAAGAGAATTCCGAAGCCTACAGAAAGCATCCAATCTTTGTATACATTCAGAATGGTGTTGTCTTTAAAAGAGGTAACCACAACAATAGCTACAAGAAATGCGCTTATTGCTGGAGCAAACAGCACGCAGAGAAGAAAGAATTTTACGATATCCTTGAACTCATAAAACCTTCTAGGTTCTTTCACAAAGTGCGTATAGAGCAAAGCCGCGCCATAAGATTCAATCATATTGGCAGTAGCGAGTGTGAATATTAGAAATGGAGGTTTTTCAAGGAAACTGAATTCAAAAATGAGCGTTGAGACGATGGCCGATAGGAGTAGTGGAGTCCATAATCTTCTTTCTAAAAGTAAAAAAGCAGCGAGTAAGAAGCCATCGGGTAACCAAATAAGAGAGATGTTCGGTCCTGCAAATAAAGTTTGTCCCCAGACCATCAGTAACAGATGGCAAAGTACAATGACCGATATTTTGGTTATGTCTTTTTTAATAGACATTGGGATTTAGTAGAGCTCTAATTAAATATAAAGAATTCTTGACAGCCCAAGAATTCTCTACAGGTTTAACAAGTTTCAAATAATACCCGAATTAATGTATGATACATGTCATGAAACCAGCACTGTAATTCCTGTACAAAAAAAGCCCCGAGTGCTAGTCGAGGCTTCTTGAGATTATTTTGTGCGGTATCTTACTCCGATCGTTCAAACTTCACATTCCTAATGCCTACTTCGCGTACTTTAGACATAATAAAGTTTACAAACTCTATATCCGTATAAGGCTCTGCTGTAATGATAATGCGAGCGTTATTAATGTCAATGCCGGAATCTGTTCTCTTTTTTATCTCTTCGAATAGGATTGGATCGAAACTCTCAATTGGTAAATCCTCATTATTAAGTTTGACTAAGCGTTTCTCTTCAAGCTGTAGTTTAATGTCTCGGTGCTTCTCTGAAAGTAGTAGGTAGTAAGTAAACAGAGCCAGGTTTGATTGCTCTGTAGATGCTGATTCGTCCAAGTTTTCAGATTCCAAAAAGCTATCGAGCGCTGCTCTCTTAGTGTATTGTTTGATTTTGAAGTCTTGAGGCGTGTAATTTTTCATGGACTCTTCCATCTTGTTATAAACGACAGACGGTTCGAGCATGTCTTTTAGTTCAATGATGCCTTTTTCAATAAGGATGGTTTCAAAGCGTTTAACTTCTTTTTGAACTTCTAGATCGGGGTAAACTTCATCAATGCGATTCATGAGCATTGATATTTTGGTTTGGCTGATGAGAGATGTGCTAAGTATGGTCAATGTTATGAGGCTGAGGATGGTTTTCATGTTATAATTGTTTGTTTAGTTGATAAACTAATAAATTAGTTATAATGTTTCAAGACTTGAAGAATTCATCTGATTGACCTGATCATATTCAACAAAAAAGCCCCGACTTTTTAGTCGAGGCTTTCTATATATCAATTCTAAATATTGGCTTACATCATGCCAGGCATGCCACCGCCACCCATAGGAGGCATAGCAGGACCTTCCTCTGCAGGTTGCTCAGCAACCACACATTCAGTAGTCAATAGGAGAGAAGCAATAGAAGCTGCATTCTCCAATGCCAAACGAGTCACTTTCGTAGGATCGATAACACCAGCAGCAATTAAGTTCTCGTATTTATCTTCTCTCGCGTTGTATCCGAAGTCTGCTTTACCGCCTTTAACTTCGTTAACAACTACAGAACCCTCACCACCAGCATTGGCTACGATAGTTCTTAAAGGTGCTTCAACAGCTGATCTTACGATGTTGATACCAGTCTCTTGGTCATCATTGTCAATAGCTACTTTATCTAGTGCAGCAGCAGCTCTAATTAAAGCTACACCACCACCAGCAACTACACCTTCTTGAACAGCAGCTCTTGTTGCATGTAATGCATCGTCAACTCTGTCTTTCTTTTCTTTCATTTCTACTTCAGTAGCAGCACCAATGTAAAGGATAGCTACACCACCAGAAAGCTTAGCTAAACGCTCTTGAAGCTTTTCTTTGTCGTAGTCAGAAGTAGTGTTTTCAATTTGAGTTTGGATTTCTTTTACTCTTGCTTCAATGTTAGCAGCTTCGCCAGCACCGTTTACAACAGTAGTATTGTCCTTATCGATATTTACTTTCTCAGCAGTACCTAAGTACTCGATAGTAGCATTCTCTAATTTGTAACCTCTTTCTTCAGAGATAACTGTACCACCAGTAAGGATGGCAATGTCTTCTAACATCGCTTTTCTTCTGTCACCGAAGCCAGGAGCCTTAACAGCAGCAATTTTCAGAGAACCTCTGATTTTGTTAACAACAAGCGTAGCTAATGCTTCACCGTCAACATCTTCAGCAATAATCAAAAGTGGCTTTCCAGACTGAGCTACAGGCTCAAGAACAGGAAGCAATTCTTTCATTGCAGAGATTTTCTTGTCGTAGATCAAGATGTAAGGGTTTTCCAACTCAGCTTCCATCTTGTCAGTATTCGTTACGAAGTAAGGAGAAAGGTATCCTCTGTCGAACTGCATACCTTCAACTGTTTTTACTTCAGTTTCAGTACCTCTAGCTTCTTCAACAGTAATTACACCGTCTTTACCTACTTTATCCATTGCATCAGCAATCATTTCACCAATCTCGCTATCGTTGTTAGCAGAGATAGTACCTACTTGTTTGATCTCGTTAGAGTCTTTGATTGCTTTAGATTGAGATTGAAGATCAGCAACAACAGCAGCAACTGCTTTGTCGATTCCTCTCTTCAAATCCATTGGGTTAGCACCTGCTGCTACGTTCTTAATACCAGAACCGTAGATTGCTTGCGCTAGAACAGTAGCAGTAGTAGTACCGTCACCTGCAGAGTCTGCAGTTTTAGAAGCTACTTCTTTTACCAATTGAGCACCCATGTTTTCGATAGGCTCAGAAAGTTCAATTTCTTTTGCTACTGAAACACCATCTTTAGTTACAGTTGGTGCTCCAAATTTCTTGTCGATGATTACGTTTCTACCTTTTGGTCCTAAGGTAACTTTAACTGCATCAGCTAATGTATCAACGCCTTTTTTTAATTGATCTCTGGCGTCATTGTTAAAGAATAAGTCTTTAGCCATTTCTTTATAATTAAATGAATGTGATGATTAAATAAGAGTTCCTAGTACGTCTGCGTTTTTCATTACTAGGTAGTCAGTTCCTTCAATGTTCAATTCAGTTCCTGAGTACTTTCCGTAAAGTACAACGTCACCTACTTTTACTTGAACAGGCTTGTCAGCGGTACCATCGCCAACAGCTACTACAGTTCCTTTTTGTGGTTTTTCTTTCGCAGTATCAGGAATGATGATTCCCGATGCAGTTTTTTCTTCTGCAGGAGCAGGCTCAACGAGAATTCTGTCTTCGTTAGGCTTGAAGTTTACATTTGACATTTTGTTATGATTGTTTTTAGTGTTCGAAACAATTTACACGGCCAGAAGAGCACTTTATGTGCCAAAATGCATTTACGCATATTTGGCAGTATTCCTGTCAGACTTTGCTGTCAGATTTTCACTTTCAGGCCGTTGGGCCGTGAATTTGTGACAAAAATTGGAGAAACAAAAAAGCCCATCCTGTAAAGAATGGGCTTTTGTAAAATAATTTTTTCAACTACTCTCCAGTAGTGTCTGCAGAGACAGGTGCTAAGCTTGTTCCAGTAGTATCAGCTGGCACAATTGGCGATGCACTTGGCAGCGATTGCTGTGCTGCATCGATGTTCGGATTGATAAGATCGCCTGAAGTAGCACTGTTGATATTCAGACTTGCTGAAAGACTGAAAACAAAAAGTGCAATTACAAAGATCCAAGTAGCTTTCTCTAAAACGTCAGTTGTCTTTTTTACACCAATCATTTGTTGAGCACCACTGCCGCCAAATTGGCTTGATAGACCACCGCCTTTAGAGTTTTGAATAAGTACAATTAGAATTAAAAGTACTGCTACAATAATCGCCAGTATAATAAATAGCTTAAACATTCTGCTTTTTCTTTACTTCCTCAATTCGGGTCGCAAAGTAAGTGCTTTTTTCAGGAAACTTCAAACTCAGTCTTTCATAAATCTGAATTGCCTTTTTATACTTACGTTGCTTGGTCATTAGTTTTGCTAAAGTCTCCGTTTCAAAGCTCTCAGACCCTTTTAAGGACTTAGAGGCTAGATCTTCTTGATTGGGCTTTCCTTCTTGCTCGCTTATTCTTTGAACTTCGATTTGAGGCTCATCTTTGATGAACTTTTCAATCAATTCAACTTGACTTGTCGTGGCCTTTGCTGATGACTTTTTCTCTTTTTTAGTAGAAGATGATTTAGGTTCTTCATAGGTGCCAGCCAAGAGCGCTTCTATTCTCTTTTTAGTGGCTTCAATCTCATTTAGATCATTGCTAGCATCAACTATTTCTTTCGGTTCAGATACCTTTTTTACGTTCTCTTTGGAGAATTCCTCTTTTGATTCTGTTTCAACTTGATCCTTAGAGTCCTCTACCTCAGCTTTTTTAGGAGTAGGAGTAGGAGTAGGAGTAGGAGTAGGAGTAGGAGTCGTTTCCTGAATAACTACTTCTTCTTTTTGGACAATCACCTCTTGTTCTTCTTCAGCCGTTGCATTCGGATTAAAGTCAAAATCTCCTTCAATTATGTTTTTGAGATGCGCTCTATTAGCTGAGTAAATGGCTGCTTTTTTTATAAAGGCATCAGTCTTAGGATGATTGCGATCTTTGAGTGCTTTGGCGACAATTACATAAAGACTTTGAAAAAAGGGATACTTTTTTCGGTATTCATTCAATGCACGGATGTCATTATCTGTGATTTTTGAAGGGTCTAAAAGTAAGTGATTGAATCTTTCGCGGTCCACTTAAAATTGTCTTAGAAAACTAAAATAGAGGTAAAATTACCACTGGGCAACAGAGGCTTGAAAAATGTCGAAATAGATTTGTTCAAAGATTTCTCTGATCAACTGATCTTCTACATCCGTTAGGGTAGAGGTTTGAGGATCATAATCTGCGAAGAAGGAAAAGGATTGATTATAGCTCTGTTCGTCATCTTTGGTATTAGTAAAGTTTGTTTGAACTCTAATTGTCAATCTCATGAGACCCGTTCTATCTGCCGTATTAGTGTTTCCTGAAGATCTAATGGCCTGTGGTCTTACATTATAATCAACAATAGCTCCTTCTAGCTGGAGGTCTCCTTGGCGCTGTACCAGTTCTAGCTTCGTTCTTCTTTGAAAGAACTCTCTAAGCCCTTCCGTAAACTCTTGACCCATATTGGGAATACCACCTGCCGTTTCATTCGGGAAAAGTGCTACGCTAATGGTTTTGGTTACGTTATAGTCGATTTTGGCACCATCGAAATTATATATCCCACAGCTTGATAGGATAGTACTAAGAAATATGATGGTAAAGAACTGAACTCGCTTACTCAATCTCGTATTGTTTAATTTTTCTGTATAAAGTACGCTCAGAGATCCCCAAATCTTGTGCCGCATATTTACGTTTATTGTTGTTTTTTCTTAGCGCCTTGATGATGAGCTCTTTTTCTTTCTCTTCAATGGAAAGTGATTCTTCTTCCTGATGTACAATGTCATGCACCTCGTTGTCTAAAGAATAGACATCTGGGTTAGCCTGATGCGGTTCTATAAAGATAGGTTCAGACTCTGCAGCTGGTTGTGTTCTAGTAGGTACAAGACCTTCTTCGTCTAGAGACCTAAATAGGTTAGGGTTCTCTTTGATTACACTACTGTCATAAGAACCGGTTTCAGCCATATCATGAACAAGCTTCTTCAAGTCGTTCATATCCTTTTTCATATCAAAAAGGACTTTGTACAGGAGGTCTCTTTCGCTTAAGCTTTCTTGATCTGAACCCTCACCACCTCTATAAAGGGCAGGTAGGTTTGATTTGGTCTGCGGAAGGTACTTCATCATGGTTTCTCCGTTGATAAAGCGATTCATTTCAAGTGCAGACATTTGCTCTACCAGATTCTTCAGTTGCCTAATGTTGCCCGGGAATCTGAAACGGAGTAGCATTTCTTTGGCTTGTTCATCTAGTTTAATGCTCTCAACTCTATATTTCTCCGCAAAATCAGAGGCAAATTTTCTGAAGAGAAGATCTACATCGGTACCTCTTTCTCTCAATGGTGGGACAAAAATGGGCACGGTGCTTAATCTGTAATAGAGGTCTTCTCTAAATTTTCCTTTCTCAACCGCTTCGTTCAAATTAACATTGGTTGCTGCAACCACACGTACATCAGTCTTTTGAACTTTAGAAGAACCTACTTTGATGAATTCCCCATTTTCTAATACCCTCAGTAACCTCGCTTGAGTTTGTAAGGGCATTTCACCAATCTCGTCTAAGAATATTGTACCGCCATTAGTTACCTCAAAATATCCCTTTCTTGCCTCGTAAGCTCCTGTAAACGAGCCTTTTTCGTGACCAAACAGTTCAGAATCTATTGTGCCTTCTGGGATTGCACCACAGTTAATGGCAATGAATTTCCCATGTTTTCGAGCGCTGAGCTGATGAATGATTTTGGAAAAGGATTCTTTACCACTACCTGATTCACCGGTAATCAACACGCTCATATCAGTTGGTGCTACCTGTGCTGCTACTTCAATGGCATGATTGAGTTTAGCACTATTACCAATAATGCCAAATCGTTGTTTAATACTAAGTACTTCTCTTTCGTTCAAGCTTAAAAATTTAGTCTACAACCTTACCAAATAGGGTAGCTGCTGTGCAATCTTCGATTAGCACATGTACATAATCTCCTTTTTTGAATTGTTCTCTTGGGAAGATCACCACTTTATTGGCTGAGTTTCTGCCTTGTAATTGCTCTTCGGAACGTTTAGAAACGCCTTCGATTAAGACTTTCTGTTTTTGTCCTACATCTAGTTTGTTTCTTTCTAGGGAGATAGCTTGCTGCTTCTCAATGATCTCTTTTAGTCTCCTTTTCTTAATTTCTAATGGAATATCATCTTCGAACTTCTTTGCTGCTAAAGTCCCAGGTCTCTCTGAATAGAAGAACATGTAAGAGAAATCGTATTGAACATAGTCCATCAATGTTAGCGTTTCTTGGTGCTCTTCTTCAGTCTCTGTACAGAAACCAGCGATCATGTCTGAAGAGATACCGCACGCTTCACCCAAAATTTCTCTAATGGCATCTACACGATTGATATACCATTCTCTGGTATATGTTCTGTTCATCAGATCTAAAACTCTAGAGTTTCCACTTTGAGCCGGAAGGTGAATGTATTTGCAGATGTTCTCGTACTTCTTCATCGTATAAAGTACTTCATCCGTAATATCCTTAGGGTGCGAAGTTGAGAAACGAACTCTCAATTCCGGAGACACCTTGGCAACCATTTCTAATAGGTTCGCAAAGTTCACGACTGCTACATCTTCACCTTTTTTCTCCTTCTTTTCTAACCATGCTTTATTGTTCTCATCAGCCGACCATTTGTAAGAGTCTACATTTTGGCCCAAAAGAGTGACTTCTTTGTAACCTTTGTCAAAAAGATCTTGAGCTTCCGCAACTATAGAATGAGGGTCGCGACTTCTTTCTCTACCTCTTGTAAATGGTACTACACAAAATGAGCACATGTTATCACAACCTCTCATGATTGAGATGAAAGCAGTGACACCATTTGAATTTAAGCGAACAGGAGAGATGTCAGCATAAGTTTCTTCTCTAGAAAGGAAAGTGTTTACCGCTTTTAATCCTTCTTCTGCTGATTCAACAAGTTTTGGTAGATCTCTGTAGGCATCAGGTCCTACAACTACGTCTACAATTTTTTCTTCCTCTAATAACTTCTCTTTGAGTCTTTCAGCCATACAGCCCAGAACACCAATGGTCATTTCTGGCTTTTTCTTTTTAACTGCATTGAAATGATTCAGCCTATTTCTAACCGTTTGCTCGGCTTTCTCACGAATTGAACAGGTATTTAAAAACACAACATCAGCGCTTTCGAATTCTGACGTGGTATCGTAACCGTTCTCCTTCATAATTGATGTCACAATTTCACTATCTGCGAAATTCATTTGACAACCATAGCTTTCGATATAGAGCTTCTTCTGCTTGCCGGTATTCTCTTCTTTAGAAGTTTTAACCGTGTCCATAGCCTCTTGGCTGTTTCTATCTACTATATCGATATCTTGAATGATATTCTCCATCTGCATCCTCAAATTCGAGGTGCAAATATAAGGCTTAACCCTAAAATTATGTCATAATGTCAGTATATACTTTGGGGGCTATACAATGCGCGTCTAGAGTTAATTGTATCTTTAATCATCTTAAACAATAAAACACATAACTATGATTCAATTAAAAAGACACCCTTGGGTGCTCTATTCCATTTTATGCTGCACACTCTTGATTTGTGCTTCTTGTGAAAAGCAGGAAGAGCATTTAGACGTAGTAACAACCTATAGTATTTCAGTAACGGCTGTTGAAAAGTCTAATGCACCTGCTTTACAGTCTTATGCTCATGGTATACATGATGGCAAATGGTTGCTCTTTGCAGGAAGAACTAACCAAAACTTAGATGAAGGTGGTTTACATGACCTCAATGGAAATTATACAAGTACATCTTTTGTCCCAATGTCTTACAATGAGGACATTATTGTATACGATCTGGCAAATGATGTCATACAAGGAATGACCTTGGAGAATATGTTGAGTGCTGTAAAGAATAATCAGCCTAAGACTTCAACATTGCATACCACTTTACTTAAATATCAAACAGTATTTAGAAACTCGAACCCATTGGCTACCCAAGACGGGGAATACATGTATGTGATAGGAGGTTATGGTCCACCAATTACTGACGTGGAAAGCGGGCAGGGCTATACCACATTTGATCAAGTAGCTCAAATCCACATTCCTTCTATGATAGCCTTGGTAACAGGAGATAATGCGAATGTTGATTGGAAAAATATTATGGCATTTGGAACGAGTTCCAAATTGATAAGTACTGGTGGAGAAATGTTTAAGCTTGGAGATAAATTCTATGTAGCTGGTGGACATAATTTCGGACCTACAGCATTGAATGGACAGAAATACTTGGATGCAGTCTATCCATTCAGCATTGCTAGGAACTTGGGAGGCAATACACTAACCATTACAGTAGACGCACCAATTTCTGATATGACTGAGGCTGATTTGTCTAAAGCAATTTCGGATCAAGACTCTAAGTTTAGAAGGAGAGATGGCCCTACAACTCCTGCATTATTCAAGAATGCTAATGGTGAGCTTACGGAAGGAATTACCTTTTACGGAGGAGTATTTAAGCCGGATAGTGCGGTTATAAGCGGAAAAGATACTACGCATTGGAACAACGCTTGGAATCATGCGATTTATGTCCATCCAAGTATTTCTAACAACGGAGATTATTACACATTCGATAATGGTTCTAATCAGCAAAACAATAATGTTTATGCTTGCGCTGATCTAGAATTTTATGATTCTTCAGTAGAGATGGTACATACTTTCCTCTTTGGTGGAATTGGCAACGGTGAAGTACAGTCAGCTTTTGCTTTGTCATATTTCACAAATAAACTCATGCACATCACCTATGACATGGCAACTGGTAAGAGTACTCCTGTAATTACAAACGACAATGTTTTTGGTACTGATTTTTTCTATGGTGCTGAGTCGCGTTTCTTTCCTAATTCCTCGGTAGTGAATACCAAAGTTGGGGATTCAACTTCTGATGTGATCGATATCGTTTCAACAATGGGAGACAATTCAACGATGGACTTGGGTTATATATTTGGAGGTATTGAAGCCTTTGTTAAGGATCCGGGAACATTTGGTCCAAAACATTCAGCTGCTTCAGATAAGGTCTGGAAGGTAACAGTGACAAAAAATTAGAAGACGATTCATTCAAAATAAGGAGCCTCTAGTTTACTGAACTAGAGGCTTTTTTATATCATTTGTTTTAACGAAACCATTTTTAGATACGAGTCTTTCATTTGATCTAACATGAAAAACGTGGATTTCACAAAATGTTTTCCGCTATCTTTCACATCTTATCAATCTTAAGTTAATGTCTAGACTACTAAAGAATTTCGCTCACATTGTAATCATAAGTTTTTGTTTTGCGGTTGCCTCTTGCCAAAGTGGTGGAAGTGAAGATTTAACGCAGGATACGGTCTTTCTTGAGAGTGGTGTTAAGTATGTCTATCTCAACAAGGGTAGTGGTTTGCAAGTAGATACAGGTAGCCATGTTACTACTCATATTAACTTGATGGTAAATGGAGATACTGTTTGGTCTACTTTAGCTCCAGGAGAGCAGCTATTTGAGTTTGATGCACAGCGTACTTCTTTAATCAAAGGCTTTGCGGAGGTTGTCATGTATGCCAAAGAAGGTGATAGGATATTGGCAATAATACCTTCGGAATTAGGATATGGCGAACGAGGTACGGGTGATGATATACCACCAAACTCAACTCTTTATTTTGATCTTGACTTTTTAAAAGTTGAAGTACCCAAAATGTTCTTGTCAGATGTTATTCTAGACGTTTTAGAGAACGATGGAATTGACGAATTAGATGCAGCATTGGAGAAGATTGGTAATGATACCGTACAATATAATCTGTCTGTAGCCGAATGGCCTGCAGCACACCGCAAATTAATGAATGAGGGTAAATTCAACTTATCGGTGGATATGTGGAATTATAGATTAGCCAATGAAAAAGAAGCTGCCGCCTTCTATTATTTAGCTCAAGCTTATGACAGTTTAGGTCAAAAGGATGAGGCCATGAGTACGTTGAAAAGTGGTATGGAAGAATTTTCAGGAAACAGAGACACAGAGTTTCTAAGGAATTACATGGAAGAACTTCAAAAGAGGTAACTCTTCCTGTTCATAATTCGTGTTTATCGCTCACTCACTTTCATGTAAGTATAGCCCATCTGATCAAGCGTAATTAGTGAGGTCTTTGCAGAAACGGCTATATCTACTTCTTTCAATATATCCTCATCAGGAATTCTCAAGAAAGACAAAGACTGCTTACAAATGAAGAACTCAATACCTTCTTTTTCTAAAATTGCTATCGCCTCTGCATTTGGATTAGGAACACCATATTTCTCCTGATAAGCTTCATTGGTTAGAAAACCATTATAGGCACCGCCATGGACCACCACCGCCATATCAAGCTTACGTTTTGGTACGCCATTGGCGACATTCAAATTGTAGGTTCTGGCTATTTCAGTGATCTGACGCATGATTTTTGATGAATCGCCTGGGGCATCGACTACATCTATCACCACTTTATAAGTTAAGTCCTTGTCATACTTTAATGCCTTGGCTTTAGATTTCATAACTCCCACCCATGGATCAAAATCGAAAACAGGGTAGGTCATACCTTCCTTAACGTGTGGAGGCAAACCTTGAGGAAATGTTGATGATGCGAGGACTAAAAGTGATAAGAGGTAGACTATCTTTTTCATAAGGGAAAAGATAGTTGATTAAAATGAAAACTTGGCGCGATACTTAATTAAGCTTCTTGATGGTATTCTTCTAAGACTTTTAGAATTGCGCTAGCCTTTACCAGACATTCTTCATATTCATTCTCTGGAATAGAATCATAAGTAATTGCGCTACCTACTTGAAAGGAGTATTGCTTTGATTCTGTATTAAGAAAGAGAGATCTAATGAGCACATTGAAATCAAAATCTCCCGTTGGCGATATATAACCAGATGCACCAGAAAAGGCACCTCTTTTAGACTTTTCATAATGCTCTATTAGCTCCATGACTTTGATTTTAGGAGCACCAGTCATACTGCCCATGGGAAATGCCTCTTTAATGACATCTACAAAATGCTTGTCTTCTTTTTGTTCTGCAGTAATCGTGGAGATCATCTGATGTACTTGTCGGAAAGAGTAAATACCAAAAATCTCTTCTACCTTAACAGTTCCAGTTTTGGCAATCTTGGCTAAATCATTTCGCACGAGATCAACAATCATCATGTTTTCGGCAAGCTCTTTTTCGTCATTCCGTAATTCAGTTTTGAGCCTTATATCTTCATTATGAGTTTCACCTCTCGGGCGAGTACCTTTAATAGGCTGTGAAATAATCTTGTTGCCGTCTTTCTTTAGAAACCTTTCAGGAGAAGCTGATATTATGTAATGGTCGTTGAATTTTTGAAAGCATGAGAATGGCTTTGGTGAAATATCATTCAAAGCCAAGTAGATTTGAAGAGCATCGACAGCATCAAAGCTCCCTTTAAATGCTTGGCAAAAATTAATCTCGTAACAATCTCCATCTTTTATGTGCTGCTTGAGCTCCTCAATGGTTTCGACATAAGTATCTTTTGTTTCTACAGATTCGGGTTTGGAAAATTGGGAATGAACTGAACTATGTTCCCTGTGCAAGATCTGTTCTAAGATTTCATCACCCTCAATTTGGCATGTAGTCTCAGAAAAGAAAATTATAGATTCAGCCTTAAAGAACTCCAGATCATTGAAGCCCATTTGGTCATGATTTGAACTTGAAAGGTTTTCGATCTGGTTTTTTAAATCATACCCTAAAAAACCAAAACACCATTCATTCTTATGGAATGACTTAAGGGCCTCAAAACTCTCAATACTAGTGTTTAAGGTGTCTTTTGCCCCAATGGCTAAGATTTCTTGAAAGCCTTCGTATGGGTATTCTATCTGATTGGATTGATAGTACGCCATATGACTTTCTTGCTGGGCAAGACTCAACGCTTTGAGAATAAATTCTGATTTGCTTAGTCCTTGAAAAGGGAAGGTAATGGTCATGAAGCGGCAAGTTAACAGGCGCTTGAGCATAAAAAAAGCCCTCTTGAAAAATCAAGAAGGCTTCTGAATACCTTATCTACTAATTATAGGCTTGCAGCAGCATTAGTATTATTGCCCGCTTCGAGGGTGAATCCTACATTCACAGTATCATAAACAAAATTGTCTTTCGCTTTATCAACCACAGAAGCTTCATTACCATACATTAAATTCCATTCAGTTCTGTCAATGTTGAAATTGGCAGCAGCTTTTATCACACCATTTTCTAAAGTTACTCTTGCAGGGAACGTGATGTTTTTAGTAACACCTCTCATTGTTAAGTTACCTGAGATAAAGTGAGTTGGACTATCTATCATAATTTGACTTAAAGCAGCAGGCTTGTTTTCAGTGTCAAACTCTTCTTTATCGGATTCTAGTGAACCTGCATTGTACACTTGAGCACCAGTTATTTCAAAACTTGCAGTTGGGAAATTAGAAGCATCAAAGAATCCATCTGACATCAGATGTCCTTTTAGTTTTGCATTATTCTCGTTATCAGCTGGAATATCTAATACGGATAACGAATTAATATCGATTGTAAAGTTTCCGCCAACTACTGCATCACCTTTGACATCGACTGAACCGCTCGTTATTGCTATCGTTCCATTGTGCTTTCCAGCAGGTTTTGAACCGATCCATGTTACAATGGAAGCTTCAGTGTTCACAGCAACTGATTCTGCTTCAGTGTTAGTAGCAACTTCTTTTGCTTCAGAAGTTTCTACAGTTTGACCTTTCGGTCCACATGCTAGTACTGCTACAGATAGCATGGCTAAGCCTAGAATAGCTTTGAAATTTTTCATTATTGATAGTTTATAAAGGTTATTTATATTTCAATTCTAATGCGACTACAACTGTTTGTGTTCCGATTTGTTTGCAGTCGAGAGGTAAACGGAGAGTAGTTTAAAAAAGTTCAATGTATATACATGTATTTTAAATGGCGGTTATAAAAAAAGTAAAAGGTGTAGGTCCTGAGATTGCAGAAGATTGCTGGTTGGCTGAGAATGCTACTGTGATTGGAGATGTTCATATGAAAAGTGGATGCAGTATTTGGTTTAATGCAGTAGTTAGAGGCGATGTCTGTTCTATTGAAATGGGAGAGAATTGCAACATTCAGGATGGTGCAGTAGTGCATGGAACACTCAATCTCTCAAAGACTGTTTTAGGTAACAATGTATCGATTGGACACAACGCCATAATTCATGGCTGTACAATTGAGGATAGTGTTCTGATTGGTATGGGAGCCATTGTGATGGATAATGCCGTGATTAAAAAGGGTGCCATGATAGCGGCAGGAGCTGTAGTTTTAGCCAATACCATTGTAGAAGAGAACTGCCTTTATGCCGGTACACCTGCAAAAAAGATCAAAGAGGTAGGTGATCGCTTGAGGCAAGTCATTGATAAAACTCCAGAGCATTATAAAATGTATTCCTCTTGGATAGAAGACTAGTGTTATATCGCTAAAGAAAAAAATGTAAATTATTATATGATTCGAAAGCCTCAACTCAACGAATACAATAGTTTCTACCAGCCATACATTGATAAGATTTCTAATGAGAATATGGTTGATGCCTTAAAAGTTCAAAAAGAAACATTTTCAAAATTCTTTATGGACCACGCTGATAAGGCTGAGTATAAATACGCTGCTGACAAATGGACTATTAAAGACATCCTCAACCACGTTAATGATACCGAGCGTGTTTTTGCTTACCGCGCTATGTGCATTGCAAGAGGAGAGAAGCAAGAGCTTCCAGGATTTGAACAAAATGACTATCAGGCCAATAGTCATTCAAATTTACGTACATTAGAAAGCCTAGTAAAAGAATTTGAAGCCATTCGATTGTCTTCAATTCTATTTTTTGAAAATATTCCTGAATCAGAGAGTCTGTTGATTGGCTCCGCCAGTGGTTTTCCAGTAAGTGTCAGAGCGTTGGCAGCAATGATTGTAGGGCATGCTAATCACCACATTCAGGTAATACAGAATAAATATTTGTAGATGTTTATAATTGACCCAAACAGAGATTACCAAAAACAGACCGAGTCTAGAGTCGTAATTCGTTTTCAGGATTGTGATCCATTGAGGCACTTGAATAATGCCAAATACTTCGACTACTTTTTTAATGCCAGAGAAGATCAGCTACCTAAAATCTATGGGGTAGAGATAATGGATTTGATTAAATCTTATGAGGCTTTTTGGGTGGTTTATAATCATCATATCGCCTATATAAAACCAGCTAATCTGGGGGAATGGGTAAGAATTGTAACTCGCTTGGTTTGGTTTGATAAGAATACTATTGTTGTAGAATACTTGATGTTGGACGATTATAAGAGTCATTTAAAAACATTAATGTGGACTACATTTAAATACGTGGGTATGGATAACTCTAGAACAACCGAACACCCAGAGCAGGTAGCTGCTTATTTAGGTGCAATGAAGTACCCTGGAGTTAACTACGATCCAAAATTATTTGATGAGCGTGTAAGGGAAGTCAAACATTTAGTGCAGACTGAAGTTTAGCTTATTGACTTGACAATTTTTTAATAATGAGAAACAATGATGGTTTCAATCTTCAGGAGATTGAAAATTTAAAGAACGAAATTCCTGGAGGACAATCTTATTTGATGATCGACTCAGATGACAATTCTGAGGATTACAAAAACTTCCACTTTATAGGTGAATACGAAGGGAAACAGGTGGTTTTCGATGCTGCTATTTATACGTTACGTTTGCAGCATAGTAGTGAGGTACATGAATTAGCCGAGCACAGAGTAGCGCAAAAATATCCTGAGTACCAAAGTATTTCTTATGAAGAAGATGAGAACGGAGATATTGCTCCTTTGGGCGATAAAGAAGAAGAAATTGGTCTTTACCTCACTGAGGTAATGGACGAACTCGAAGAGGAGGAAGCAGTAAAAGTTGTTGAGCACGTTGATGTTGACCCTAATATTGATTTTGGTATTGGGTTAGACGTTGGGCTCCATGTGGATACTGTTTCGCATGAAGTAATCGAAAAGTTTATTGCAGACTACAATAGTGGTTCGCTTAAACTCGATGCTACGCATTACTCTTTTCAGTTCGATCCTATGGACTGAAAGTTTTATTCATAGTTTGAAAAGCCTGTAGGAATACAGGCTTTTTTTATTTCTGTAAACAACTCATATAAAATTTACATTATAGTCTTATGCTTAAAGTAGCCTGGACTGAAATATATGCTCATCCATTACCTAAAAACCATAGGTTTCCAATGGAGAAATACAATCTCTTGCCAGAACAGTTGATTTATGAGGGTACGCTAAATGAAGACCATTTTTTTGCGCCAGGTAAGCTTACTGATGAACAAGTTACCCGAACTCATGATGCAGAGTATTGGAAGAAACTATTAAGCCAAAATCTTACACGAAAAGAAGAACGCAGGACAGGCTTTCCCTTATCAGAGCAACTTGTTCAGCGCGAGATTACCATCATGCAGGGTACTGTGGACTGCGCCAAATTTGCTTTGGAACATGGCGTGTCCATGAATATTGCCGGGGGTACGCATCATGCTTTTACGAATCGAGGAGAAGGCTTCTGCCTTTTGAATGATATAGCCATAGCTGCACATTATTTATTGGATAATGCTAAAGCCAGTAAGGTACTTGTGGTGGATTTAGATGTACATCAGGGTAACGGCACAGCAGAGATTTTTGAGCATGATGATCGGGTGTTTACTTTCAGTATGCATGGCGCTTCAAATTACCCTATGCATAAAGAAAAATCTGATTTAGATATTGGTCTAGCAGATGGAACAGATGATGCTACTTACTTGAAACTGCTGGATGCTAACCTTAATGCACTTTTAGAGCAAGTTGAGCCAGATTTTATATTCTTCCAGTCAGGTGTAGATGTGTTAGCTACGGATAAACTGGGCCGTCTCGGTATGAGTATTGAGGGCTGTAAGACAAGAGATCGTTTGGTACTAGAAGCCTGTCATTCAAATCAGATTCCTGTTGTTGCCAGCATGGGCGGTGGTTATTCAGAACTAATTGCCCATATTGTAGAAGCTCATGCCAATACATACAGGTTGGCACAAGAGATATTCTTTTAGATATGACTGACAAGAGACTCAAACGTAACTGGCTACTTCTTTCAGGAGGAAGCCTAGCCGTAATTGGATTTGGTTTAAGCTTAATGGGAGAGGCCCTTTTAATAAAGCAAGCTGCAGAAAATTGGACGGAATGGTTCGGAATAGGAACTCTTTCGTTAATTGTGGTTAACGGAGGCATTGCTCTGTTCGGAAAAGCCGTTACTTTAAGAGTAAAGCTAGATAGGTTGAATGAGCAATAGCCTTTCAAAAGACATTTTGCTTAATTTGCGATAGCAGCTAGCAACCTATTTTTATTGACTCTTTAAGAACCAAAATACAGCTGGATTATATGAAGCAACACATTGCTTTTACTCTTCTATTACTATTGACCCTTTTGCAAGGTCTTTTTGGGCAGGACCAACACATTAAGTTGGATAGCCTAAATTCTAATTACGATGAATATGGGGCTGTTATTTCCCCGGACAGTCAGACACTTTATTTTACGATTTCAGGTCACCCAGTAAATGTTGGAGGCGTTATAGATCAAGGAGATATTTGGTTTGCGACTAAGACAGAAACAGGATGGTCTAAGGCACAACACGCAGGCACTTTACTCAATCACCCTGGTTTAAATGGCGTAGTAGGTTTCAGTGCAGATGGAAACCGTATGTATGTGCTCAACTACTTCGATCCTGATGGTCGTGGAGGTGGAAATCTTAAAAACGGTATTTCTGTATCAGAAAAAGTAGGAGACGAATGGCAAAGACCGGAACAACTACCAATTCAATATTTCAATAATTCATCTGCTCATTTGAGCGCTACCATATCTAAGAATGAAAGCATTCTTGTAATCGCTATGGAGTCTTTTCAATCTGAAGGAAATGAAGACTTATATGTCACCTTCAAACAAGGAGATGGCCAATGGAGCCAGCCTAAAAGTCTTGGCGCAACAATAAACACCGGATCCGAAGAATGGACTCCCTATCTATCTGAAGACACGAAGACTTTATATTTCGCATCTAATGGTTATGATGGGGAAGGTAGCCGCGATATATTTAAATCTACCCGTTTAGATGGATCTTGGACATTCTGGACCAGACCAGAGAATCTAGGCACAGAAGTAAATACAAAAGGAGTTGAAAGAAGTTTTTATATCGACCAATACTCCGATTTAGCTTATTTATCAACTACTCAGAATAGTGAGGGATTCGGAGATATTGTTAGCTACAAATTACCAGAAGACGAAGTGATTCTAGTGGAGGCAACAGAAGAGAATGATACAATTGATGAAGCCGTTGCTGAAGAGGAAAATGAATCGGAAGAAGCTGCTTCTTCTGAAATTGAAACAGAGACTCTTGAGCAGGTTGAGGAACCGCAGTTACCTCCGGTTGTTTCTAAAATTGCCATCACCTTTCAGATATTAGATAAAAGAACAGATGCTCCTGTTGAGGCCCAAGTGGTTTTTAGATGGGGAAATAAGGAGGTAGGAGTTAATACCGCAACGCTGGGTACAGATAACAACAAATTTGTTTTAAACTTTGATGAAGGTGCAGAAGTGACAGCATCTATTGAGGCTGCTGGTTTTTTGAAGTATGAAGAAGTGTTTGTTGCTGTAGCGGGTACTGAAGCTCAAATCGTGAACGATGCTAAGCAGACTGCGGAGACATTCTACCTAACTGCTGAAGAAGTAGGAACGGTAGCCGAAATTGAAAATGTATTATTCAATAGGGCGAGTGCTTCTTTTGCAGAAGAAAGGGTAGCTAAAAGAGAGATTGATAAACTGATCCGTTTGATGAAGTCTAATCCGGGTATGGCCATTCGTTTAGAGGGTCATACAGATAATAGGGGTAACGCTAAGCTACTTAAAGAGCTTTCAGAAGAGCGAGTTAAGACTGTCCGCAGATATATGATCACCAGAGGTATTAGTGGCTCTAGGATCGACTTTATTGGATATGGTGGTGAAAAGCCATTATTAACTGAAGATTCAGCTGAAGCTCGAGAAAAGAATAGAAGGGTAGAATTTGTAATTATTCGATAAAGGTTTGAACCAAACCCAAAGTTGATAGACTTTTAACTATGCGCAAAGTCATATATCTAGTTTTAATCACTTGTTTTCTTCAAGCTTGCCAAGATCCCAATACTACCACTACTGAATCTGCTAGTAGGTTTTTTGAGTTGTATAAAGATAGAACCGACTGGCAAGGCTTTCAAGATTTGTATGCCGAAGATGCAGTCTTTGAAGATGTAATCTTTAGGTTCAATTATAACAAAGAAGACTTCATTACCTTCTACAACTGGCCTGATCCACTTCTAAAGAAGCATCCTGATTATCCCGAGGCTTTGGTATTGGAGGAGCTGGTGGTTTCAGATAATAATGCTGTTGGCAGAGGCTACTTTACACCTTTCTATTATGGTGATGTGCTATATGACCAAGCAGAGAATATGAGGTTTACCATGTGGCTTGAGTTCAACAAAGAAGGTTTAATTACTAAGCACATCGATTGGATAGAGTATCCTCCTGAGTTCGTGATAAGTGCGATGAATAGACATCTGGCAGCAGATTCTATTTCTGATTAAAGTAATCCACCATATCTTGAGTCACTCGAGAAGGTTTACCTGTAGCTCTGTTTAACATACACCACCAAGTAGCGGATTGTGTCAGGAGCTCACCGGATTTTGCATTCTTAATTCTTACCAACCGATGAGATTTGACTCCGGTAAATTCTTCAACATGTGTTTGCAACAATAATTCATCTCCAAGAAATGCAGGTTTTTTGTATTCAATGTGATGGCTGAGGGCTACCCAAGCATGTATTTTTAACCATTCTGGGTTGGCTCTTTTTTCCCAATGTGCTTTAGCAATATCTTGAATCCATTGTAAGTATTGAACATTGTTTACATGGTTCATTTCATCTAAATGCTCTCCAAGAACATTTATGCGTTGTTCAAACACTTCAGGGTTTTCCATCTTCTGACTTAATACAAGATTGTTCGCTCTTCTTGTTTGATGACTACTCCGTTAGAATAGGTTATTTTCTTTATCCAATTGCCTATTTCATCCATTTCATAAAAAGTAGCAAAGCGGTCAACATAAGTGCCTGAGAGCGTACGTCTTTCATATTCAATTAGGTCTCCTTCAAGGTACACTTCCATAAATCGAGACCTGAACTTGGTGGTATCGAATTGATTAAGGAATCCACTGACTTCGATTCTCAAAGAGTCCTTTTCTATGGTAATGTGCTGCTCATTAGGAACACCATTAAATTGGTAAAAAGTGGTTGTGGTAACAGAAGAGTCAGGATAATACTCATAAAGTCTTCTGGATTTCAATACCTCATTTTGATAAGCAAATCGCTTGGACTTCCTTTTGTTTCCATTGTACTCGTAAGTGTAACGCGTGAAGTCACTAGGTTGGCTATTAGCGCTCATGGGATTCGAACTTGACGGGCTGTCGTAATATTGGTCCGACATTAGATCTTGATTTCCATTGTATTCGTATTTCCAAAACCTATCAAGCTTTGTTTTTCCGGAATACTCTTCTCTGGCTATTATTTTAAGCTGAGGGTTGTATCGAATGACAGTCTTTGAATGAATGGATTGGTTTCTTCTGTAAACCGTCTCACTAGCCGAAAGTCTGATATCATCATATTCGAAGACAATTCTGGGTGTATTTGAATCAGTACTTGACTCGCTATATTCTAGCAATCGCCCTTCTGAATCTAATTGATAGAACTTAAAAGGACGCTCTCCTTTAGTTACCTCCATCGCGAGAACCTTCCCGTTTTCCAGGTAATAATTACTGACTAATGGAGAGAGTATAAGCTTTGCTGAGTCCTTGTTGTAGAAAAAGGTCTTAATCCTGTATTCTGATGGTGTTCCCACCAACTCTTTATCTACATAAATTGGTTCCACAAGTTCAGATTCAAATTCCGGAACTTTTATGTTTTGAGCATTCGCTGACGATACAATTATTAGCAGTAGAAGGACGGCTAAGCGCATCTTCGAATATAATTAAAATCCGCTAGCTGTATCGTCTCCGCGTGGGTCTGCACCTCCTTCAAGTCTACCGTCAGGAAGTACCAAGATGGCATCTACTCTTCCCGTATTTCCTCGCACTCTTAACTGATGACCCATACTTTCTAGTTTAGCTAGGGTAAGTGAATCGAATTTTGCCCTGTTTTCTATTTGAAGTAGATCGGGAAGCCATTGATGGTGGAATCTTGGTGCTTCCACTGCCTCTTGCATACCCATATCAAAGTCTATCACATTTAAGATCGTTTGAAATACTGAAGTTATGATAGTCGAACCACCAGGTGTACCTACAACCATGTAGAGCTCGCCATCCTTTTCAACGATAGTTGGAGTCATTGAGCTAAGCATTCTTTTACCTGGCTCAATGGCATTAGCAACACCACCAACGAGACCGAACATATTAGGTACACCTGGTTTTATACTAAAGTCATCCATTTCGTTATTGAGTAGGAATCCGGCTCCACCAACAAATACCTTTGAGCCCATTCCTCCATTAAGCGTTGTCGTAACAGATACAGCATTTCCATCAGGATCTATAACCGATAGGTGAGTAGTCTCTTCACTTTCTAATGGAGCAGGTTGGCCTGCAGAAATATCAGCACTTTTAGAAGCCATCTCAGGATTAAAGTTGCTCATTTTATCTGCTATGTATTCTGAATCTCTCAATCCTTCACTTGGTACAGGATAAAAGTCAGCATCTCCTAAGTGGGTGGCTCTATCTGCATAGACTCTACGTTCTGCTTCTGTAATCAGGTGAATAGCCTCAGGGCTATGAAAACCCATTTGAGATAGATCAAATGGTTCTACGGCTTGAAATAATTGTGCAATGGCAATACCACCGCTTGAAGGCGGAGGCATAGAGATAAAGTCATAACCTCTGTATTTACCTTTGATTGGTTCTCTCCATTGTGCTTCATAACTCGCTAAATCTTCAAGAGAGATCATTCCGTCACCTCTTTTCATTTCAGCAACAATAAGGTCAGCGGTTTCTCCTTTGTAAAAACCATCATGACCGTTGTCTCGAATACGCTGAAGTGTTTTAGCCAATTCAGGAATGCTTACGATATCACCTTCTTTCCATTCTTTGCCTTCTTCTGCTAAAAAGAATTCGGGTTGAACAGTATTGTATTCAATAAATGCTTTTCTATTTCTGTTGAGTCCACTTGCTTCTCTAGCCGTTAATGCCCAGCCATTGGCAGCTAAATCTATCGCAGGTTGTACTAATTTATCCCAACTCAGTTTACCATATTTCTCATGTGCCTTTACTAAACCTGCCACTGTTCCGGGTACTCCGGCCGCTAAATGACCTCTTCTACTAGAACCTGCTATTACCTCACCGTTTTCATCAAGGTACATGTCTCGGCCACCTGCTAGTGGGGCTTTTTCGCGGTAATCTAATGCAGCAGTTTCGCCATTGGCCATCCTACTGATCATAAAGCCACCGCCACCGATATTTCCAGCACCAGGGTAAACAACAGCCAAAGCAAACTGAGTAGCGATTGCCGCATCTACAGCATTACCACCGGCTTCCATAATGTTTTTGCCTGCTTCAGAAGCTAATGGGTGAGCAGAAACTACCATAGCCTTATCGGCTATCAGACCTCTTTCAATTTGTCTAGGCGTTTCTGTTTGGCAACCAATAAGTGTGGCTGCAAGGAAAAATAGGAGAAGCTTTTTCATAAATTATTCTTTACCGATTGTATTCTCAAATAGCTTAAAAATTCTTTTGTATTCATCCGTCCAGCCCGAAGGCGTCTGGAATCCATGGTTTTCTACAGGGTACACTGCCATTTCCCAATTGTCTTTACCGAGTTCTATCAGTTTTTGAGCAAGACGTACAACATCTTGAAAATGAACATTCGTATCGATCATGCCATGTGCAATAAGCAAATCACCTTGTAAGCCTTCTGCAAAATAGATAGGCGAGCTTCTCTTGAATGCGATAGGATCTTCAACCGGAGTATTCAAAATGTTGGAAGTGTAACCATGGTTGTAATGTGCCCAATCCGTTACAGACCTTAAGGCTGCACCTGCAGCAATAACATCAGGATGCTGGAACATGGCAAAAAGAGTGATGAATCCGCCATAAGAACCACCATACATGCCTACTCTATTAGGGTCCACGCCATGTTCTTCGACAAGATATTTTACACCATCAATTTGATCAGAGAGGTCTTTTCCTCCCATATGTCTATAGATTCCAGTTCTCCAATCTCTACCATAGCCTGCACTTGCTCGATAGTCAATATCGAGTACTGTGTAGCCTTTAGCCATAAGCATGTTATTGAACATGTATTCTCTTTGATAGCTGCTCCACCAATAATGTACATTCTGTAGATATCCGGCACCATGAACAAACACCACGGCTGCACCATTTGGATTTTCAGGCTTATATAATCTAGCATGTACATTGGCACCATCTGACGCTCCAAAAGTTACAACTTCAGGTTTATGCCAGTCATATTGTTTAAAACCTTCTTTTTGACTGTCAGTGAGACGAGTCATAGCAGCACCTGTTTTGTTTTCTTGGACAAATAAATCCCAAGGCTGGTCCATATAAGAATATCTAATAGCCAATGTTTTTTCGTCAGGGGAGAGGGTCACCTCATTATTTCCATCTTCAGTTGTTATCTGATTGATTTTACCTCCCATTACAGGCATAGAGTAGAAATGGCGAATGCCTGGGTGCTTCATATTTGCTGTGAAATACCAAGTCTTTCCATCATTAGATAATCGTGGGCTGTAGACCTCGTAATTCCCTTTAGTCAATTGTGTTTTTCTACCATTAGATAAATCATGGAGAAAAAGATGAGAGTAACCTGTTTTCTCAGACTGGTAATAAAGCGTTTTATTATCTGGTAGAATACCTAATGTGCCAGAGCCATATTCACTGCCTATGCCCGGTCCTGCAATCCATGCCTCATCTCTTTGTCTATCCAGCGTGATGAGGTCACCCGAGTCCGGTAACAACCGCATAATCCATCTGTCTTTGTTATCATGAGCTCCAAAGTGAACTACACAATATTTACCATCTTCCGACCAAATGATTCTATTTGCAGATACAACACGGTTCTTGTCTTCTACTTCTCTATCAGGGTAGTCAGCCAAATAGTCTGGTTTATCCTGAATACCAGGAAGTTTAGATACATCAATGACGTAGTACTCATTCTTCTTCGTGTCAAAAATTCCAATTTCTCTGTAGCTCTGGTCACCGCCTACTTTGGGTCTAGCAGGAATATCCGTTGTATATCCTGATGATGTTACATAGTTGGGTACAATGGTTCTTTTTGCAGGATTCTCAGCCTGTTTAAAAATAGAGAAGCTCACAAATCTGCCATCAGGAGATAATTCAAGTCCTCTTGCGTTATCAACCTTGATTCTTTTTAATGAGGCGCCTGAATTGTTTCTGTTTCTTCTATTTCTGGGACGCTCACTTTGGCGTTTTAAATAAGAAGAAGTAACCAATTGATCGTCTTTTAACCACCTGTCTTGTTCGCTATTTCCTCTTGAGTTGTTACTATTTCTATTGTTAGAATTACTATTTGATTCTTCAGGGAAGTCAAAATTCGACAGCTGTGTTATGAGGCCAGTCTGTGTATTGATAGTGAATAGATTGCTCTCGACCACAAAAGAGACCACGTTGTCTTTATGGAACATAGCATTACTCTCTCTTGCTGTTGTAGAAGTAAGTTGTCTCTCTGAGTCTTCAAGGATGTTTTTGATGAAGATATCTCCATTTTTAACAAAGACGATCTCGGATTCATCAGAATTAAAATCATAGCTATTCGGCCAGCCTTCTGTACGGTTGTCATCTTTCAAGGCTGTGCCACCATCTTTGCTGATCTTGTACGTGGAAGACACGCTGCTACCATCTTGGTTCCATACAAAAAAGATGTCTTTACTATCGCGGGACCAGCTGATTCTAGAAGGAGAGGTACCAACAAATTTAGATTGTGACTGCATGATTTCTTCCACAGTCAGCTCTGAGAGCGGTTTAGTCTGTGCAGATAAAGCGCTTGTTACAAAAGTCAGTATGAAAACGG
Organism: Roseivirga sp. UBA6052; assembly: GCA_002427755.1. Classification (GTDB taxonomy): domain Bacteria; phylum Bacteroidota; class Bacteroidia; order Cytophagales; family Cyclobacteriaceae; genus Roseivirga. Next base: position 15,009 of record DIYO01000008.1, on the reverse strand, counting down.
ATAATATGATTCGCATTTGGAGAATGTATTTTATCAAACTTAGGCATTTCACCTTTGTGTATTTTCTGTTTTGGTATGGATGGTAGAAAGTGAGCCGTTGGTTAAAAACCAGCTTCTTTCATTTCTTTGAGATAGCGATAGATACTAGACTTTCCAATGTCTAGTTTGTCTGCTACTTTGAGTACATTATTATCATATTTATTCAAGAAGTGTCGAATGATCCTGAAACTGTAATCTCTGAGCGACATTTCTTCTTGCAGCAATTCATTTTCCTTTCTTAGACTATGTAGCGTAATATCTTCTTCTTGGATAATACCATCTTCACACATTACGGCTGCTAGGTCAATCACTGATTTGAGCTCTCTTACGTTACCTGGGAAACTATAACCTTTAAGTTTGTTTTGCGCTTCTTTGGAGAGCTTTAAATCTCCCAATTTATTCTCTTTCGAAAATTGCTTTAGAAAGAAGTATGCGATCAAAAGCACGTCATTATCCCGATCTCTCAGTGGAGGTAATTCAATAGGAATTCCTAAGAGTCTGTAATAGAGGTCTTCTCTAAAAGTTCCATTTTTAACCTCATCTGCCAGATTTCTGTGCGTGGCAACGATTACTCTGACATCAAATTTTACCACATCATTTCCGCCTACTCTGGTCAATTCTCTTTCCTGAAGTACTCTTAAAAGCTTCGCTTGTAGGTTAATATCCATTTCACCTATTTCATCTAGAAAAATGGTACCTCCATTGGCCTCTTCAAACTTACCTTTCCGTCTTGCTAATGCACCTGTAAAAGCGCCTTTTTCATGTCCGAAAAGTTCGCTCTCTATTAAGTTTTCAGGTATGGCTGCTATGTTGACTGCAACAAATGGCTTTTGCTTTTTATCTGAATTGTAATGAATGGCTTTGGCTACAACTTCTTTACCTGTGCCTGTTTCTCCGGTGATTGATACCGTTATGTTAGTTTTTACGGCTTTGCTTAAGAGTTTGAATACTCTTTTTATTGCCGCGCTTTCACCAATAATGGACTTCTCAAAATCATATTTATGGCTTATTTCTTCTCTTAGGTAGCTTATTTCTTCTTTAAGACTAGCCTGTTTTTTTGCGTTGTTAATAGAGTTGAGGAGACGCTCTCTTGTGTCATTGTCCTTAGGTATATAATCAAAGGCTCCTTGCTTTAATAGTTCAATGGCTGTATTAATACTTTCTTGTGATGAGACCATAATGACAGAGATCTCACTATTGTAAGCTTTAATCGCTCTTAATACGTCTGCACCTGTCATGTCAGGTAAAGAATAATCCAGGGTGACGATCGTAGGTTTTTCATGAAGAGCATCAATACAGGACTTCCCAGAATCAAAAACGCTTACTACATGATCAGGATTCAATTCCGCGACATACTGTACAAGTTTAGTGTAGACGGGGTCATCTTCAACAACGAAGATTTTTATGGGTTCAGGGATATAATCCATTCAATACTTGATTGCGCAATTCAACTGAAGTTATTAATTATCTCTTCATTAAGAAAGTGATTCATGCATATGAGTAACCTCATTTTCTTTATCTTGATTCTAAGTTAATGAGCCTACAATTATTAAGTCAATCTGGGGTAGTCGGCCTAATCGAAAAAAGACGGGGAGAGATTAAGCTTGGTGAAAGAATCCACTATCCAGAGGCATTCACGCACGCTGCTCTGGATAAAGCACGCATGCAAGGGGTTAAGTATGCCATACTGGGTATTCCAGAGTCGATAGGGATAATGGGCAATGCTGGCAAACCTAATGCTGAGCTAGCTTGGAATGCTTTTTTAAAAGCATTTCTTAATGTTCAGCATAATCGCTTTTTAGATCTCAATTCAGTTTGTGTTTTGGGAGAAGTTGACGTTTCATTCCTTCAAAAGAGAGCGGAGTCACTAGATTCGGATTCATCCTATTATCTGCAAAAACTTCACTTGCTATGCGAAGAACTAGATGAATTAGTCACACCTGTGATTGAGTTAATCGTAAAAGCCGGAATTGTGCCTATAGTAATAGGAGGAGGGCATAACAATGCTTTTCCCATTTTAAAAGGGGCGAGCCTTGGACTGGATAAACCATTAAATGCCATTAATCTAGATGCCCATGCCGATTTCAGACCTCTTGAAGGACGCCATAGTGGCAATGGCTTCTCTTATGCCATGCAAGCACGCGTTTTACAAAAATATGCAGTATTCGGTTTGCACCAGAATTATAATGCCGAGTATATGCTGAAGGCCTTGGATTCCTTAAATACCATTCACTATACCTTTTTAGAAGACTTGAAATATTTTGGCGAAGATCTAAATAAAGCCTTGTCATTCGTTCAAGACCAAAATAAGGTCGGATTGGAAATAGATATGGATGCTATCCGATCGATGCCTAGTGATGCCATTTCACCAACAGGATTCTCTTTAGAACAAGCGAGAAGCTATATTAAGACAAGCAAGGCTAAACTAGATATTGCTTATTTACACCTTGCAGAAGGTGCTCCAAATAATCTGCTTGAAGAAAATTTATTAGGCAAGGCGCTCAGCTATCTCGTTACAGATTTTATTAAGGCATAAAAAAAGCCACTGGAAAGTGGCTTTTGATATTGATTGAGAGTGGTTTAGTCTACAATCACAATCTTTTCAATTTTATCTCCTTGGCGGATATCATCAATAACATCTACACCTTCAACTACTTTACCAAAACACGTATGATTTCTATCTAAATGTGCGGTGTTAGTTCTGCTATGGCAGATAAAGAATTGTGATCCACCCGTATCTCTACCGGCATGAGCCATGGATAAAACGCCTCTATCATGAAACTGATTGTCTCCATCTAACTCACAATCAATAGAATAACCCGGTCCACCATTACCAATTCCATTTGGGCATCCTCCTTGTATAACAAAATCAGGAATCACTCTGTGGAACGTTAAGCCATCGTAAAAGCCTTTTTTAGATAGATCTACAAAGTTCTTTACTGTATTTGGGGCATCTTCCTCATAGAAGTTTACCTTCATTAAACCTTTTTCAGTATGGATTTCTGCTGTCATTTTAATTGTTTTATTTGAGGCAAAAGTAAGTGTTTCTTTCACATGTTCAGACTAAGTCAAAAACAGAAAATTAAACTCATCAATTTCTATCCCCCTTATATAGGTGCCGGCATACGTGTAAAGTCGGTTAGTGATGATTTCAGACGAATAGAAGTAAAGATGAAAATGCATTGGTGGAACAAGAATTTGTTCGGTACACATTTCGGGGGTTCACTCGCTTCAATGACAGATCCTTTCTATGTTTTTATCTTAATGATGAATCTAGGTAAAGGATACATTATTTGGGACAAGGCGTCTCTCATCAAATTCAGAAAACCGGGAATAGGTACTGTGACGTGCGTTTTTGAAATGAATCAGCGACAGATTGATGAAATCAAAAATGCAGTTGAAGCATCCGGTAAAAAAGACTTTGTCTTGCCTGTTGAAATCAAAGACAAAGCGGGAGAAACCGTTTGCCAATTAGAGAAGACGATATACGTAAGAAAGAAGGTCTAGATAAAGTGATACAAGAAGATAAACTCACCAGTAAATGCGGGTTTGGGGTTGTCTTTAATCTCCAGCTTTACGTTTAATTGGCACTTCGTTATTCCTCTTAAATCGGCTAATGAGGTAAGCTTTACCTTTAACCTTACTTCATCATTAACCTTTACGGGCTGATTAAACTTGAGTTTCTCAATGCCATAGTTGATCATCATTTTGATGTTGTTGATCTCGGCAATTTGTTCCCATAAATAGGGGAGTAGTGAAACGGTTAAGTAACCATGGGCGATTGTGGTTCCAAAAGAACTTTCAGCAGCCTTTTCAGGATTTGTGTGAATCCACTGGTGATCAATAGTAGCATCGGCAAAAGAATTGATTCGATCTTGTTCGATTTTAAGATATTCCGAAACGCCTAATTCTTGACCAATGTAACTTTCAAATTCAGCGTGGCTATTAATTACTAACTGTGCCATTTCAACCTTTTTAATGCTCTATTAGAGTGCTTAGATAATCAAATCTACTAAAATCCCAAAGTCAATTGATAGCCATCCACGATTTCTGAGGTCTCTTTTGTATGAAAATTTGAGCAGGTGATACCCAAAAGTCTGATGCCTTCAGGAAAGTCTTTCCAATCTATTTGTTCTAACAGCTTGAAAGTCAATTCAAGAATCTGATCAAGCGTTCTGATTTCATTAGGTTCGCTCGTACTTCTAGTGATTTGAGTAAAATCTGAAAACTTTATTTTAACCGTGAGGGTCTTACCGTACTTATTGGCCTTTTCTAACCTCTTGAATACTGTATTAGCGATAGGTTCAATGGCGATTTTAATATCTGCCATTTCTTTTAAATCATAGTCGAAAGTGTTTTCAGCCCCTAATGATTTCCTTTCACGATTAGGATTTACTATGCGTTCATCATTGCCTCGGACGATTTCATAATAGAAGCCTCCGGCTTTGCCAAAATGAGAAATGAGTGCTTCCTTGCTCCATTTCTTAAGATCACTACCATTGGTAATCCCTAGGGCCAACATTTTTTCCGCAGTTACTTTTCCTACACCAAAGAACGCTTTTATGGGTAATTGATCTAAGAAGGTTTCTACCTTCTCCGGGCCAACTAGCGTTATGCCATCTGGCTTGTTGTAGTCGCTAGCTACTTTGGCTATGAACTTATTTATAGAAATACCGGCAGAAGCTGTTAGGCCAGTTTTTGCCTTAATTTCTTTTCTAATAGCCTTTGCAATTAATGTGGCCGAAAGCATGCCCTTTTTGTTTTGTGTTACATCCAAGTAGGCTTCGTCTAGTGATAAAGGTTCTATCAGGTCTGTATAACCTCTAAAAACCTCGTGAATTTGATTCGATACTTCTTTGTAACGCTCGAATCGTGGTTTAACAAAAATGATATTTGGGCAAAGGTTGTAGGCCCTAGAAGAGGGCATGGCAGAACGGACACCAAATTTCCGAGCTTCATAACTTGCAGCTGCTACTACGCCTCTTTCTCTACTACCCCCAACCGCAACGGGTTTTCCTTTGAGTTCAGGATTATCATGTTGTTCTACAGAAGCATAGAAAGCGTCCATATCAATATGAATAATTTTTCGAACAGTCATGATTTGTTATCAGTTAGGCATTAGTTATTGCCCTTAATTGCTGAAATTTACATCAATTAGAGACTTGTAGAATGAAGAGGTCGAAAAAGATATTTGTAATTGTAGCTGTACTTTTTGTATTAGCAACCATTGCGGTTGGTTACGATATTTCTAGGAAGACCAGTTTTCCTGGATCCAAGAAGTATCTCAAAGAATCAATAGCGCCAACAGAAGAAAATGACACGACTCAGGTAAAACAAAATGAGTCTAAAAATGATTAATCTTCAAAACGTAGCATTTTGACTAAGCAGAGCGGAAAAAAGATAGATGTAGATAAGATTGATATGGATCGTATGGAGGATATGACTACGGAAAATCCTGGTACGATTGCATTTCCTCACACCGTTGGTGGTGCAATGATCAAGCCTGAAGACAAAGGCAGGATTAAGGGTAGAGCACTATCAGCTATGTATGAGCAAACTGATATGGACATGAAGCAGATTTATGACCAGATGCAGTTATTAGCTCAGCAGGCAAAAACTATCCAGAATAGAGTTTCAGTTTCTGAACGAATATATAAGGCGACTATCGGGTTTGAGCCATTGATTGGAAAGGTTTATCACTTGTATATAAAGAAGGATGGTACGGACGTTTTAACCCTAGTTGGTCCAGAAGAATGGGGGAGAAGCATGCCATATGAATCTTACATAGCTACCGTTAAATTATTAGCCGATCATACATGGGATATTATAAAAAAGGGAGAGGCAGAATAAAAAATGTCCCGACAAGATAATTATCTAGATCGGGACGTGTTTCTTAAGTTTAAAAAGTAGAGTGTTATTTCTAAGACTAAGTTAAGAATTTATTTTTAATTGAAAACTCAGAAAATGAAACTTAAGAGAAGAGCCCATTCACTTCAAAATCTACTTTCTCCAAGATATAGGCTTCATCTTCTACATTCTTAACAAAATCAAGTTCGTTTACATCTATTACTAGCAGTTTACCAAGGTCGTAATTACCTATCCACTCGTCATAATGGTGGTTCAGATTCTTTAGGTATTCTATACGAATCAGCTCTTCATACTCTCTGCCTCGTTTTTCTATGTTGGCCACAAGTTTTGGAATATCAGCTTTCATGTAGATTAAGAGATCTGGAGGCTGAACATGCTTGATCATAGATTTGAATAGCTCTAAATAGTTATGGTAATCCCTTTCAACTATATAGCCCGACTTGTATAGGTTAGCCGCGAAGATGTGGCAATCCTCATAGATGGTTCGGTCTTGAATGGTTCCATTCTTTGACTCTCTAATACGTGCCACTTGATTAAATCTACTGTTTAAAAAGTAGACCTGAAGGTGGAAAGACCATCTATTCATGTCTTCATAGAAGTCAGCTAAATAAGGATTGTCTTCAACTGATTCCAGTTGAACATCCCATCCGTAATGCTTTCCCAGCTTTTGAGCTAAAGTGGTTTTTCCCGACCCAATGTTTCCCGCTATTCCTACGTGCATCCCTGATTTCATACAACCTGCAAGTTATATGAAGCGAAGGCTTTTAAGAAGATTAATGACAGAAAAAAAGGCCTTAAGCCAGACCTTTTTTTCAACACCCAATAAATATGAAGAGATATATTTTAGATCAAACTTATGCTTCTAATTTGTCTTGATCGTAAATAGAAGATTAACAATCTGTTACCAGATTAGAACTGTGCCCTAATGGCTAAAACAGCATTGAAACCCGGTGCACTTATTCCAGAAGAGTAAGGTCTGTAATGTGTATCCATTAGGTTCTCTAAGTTGAGATTAATGGTGAAGTTCTCATTCAATTTATAGGAGTTAGATAGGTTTAATGTATACCAAGCCAAAGCGCCATCTGCTGTATATAGATGAGTTTTGTTTTGTTCTGAAGGGGCGAGGTCATCAAATTCGATTGCTCCTTGATAATTAATGGCAAAAGTTGAAGTAATCTTATCTGAGGTATAGGTTAGGGATGTTTGGCCGAACGTGGGGCTTACATGTCTAAGGGGTAGGTTTTCTATTGTATCTTCTCCGTCTATGTAGTTGAAATTTGATTTGAATAATAGGTCTTCTGTTAATCTGGCTTTAACACCTACTGAAAATCCCCAGATATAGGCTCTACCTACATTTACTTCAGCAAATACGTCACTCAATTGACCATCGTAAATGATCTGGTTTTCACCATTAAAAGTAAAAGGTCTTCTAACGAGTGCATCTCTTAAGAAGGTAAAATAATTAGTGAAATCAATGCTGATTTTATCATTCAGATTACCTGAAATTCCATACTCGATGTTGTAAGAGGTTTCTGGTTTCAAGTCAGGGTTTGGAACAACTACCGCACCCGGTTCAGAATCAAAAACTTTTCCTACATCGTCTATGTTTGGAGCTCTAAATCCCATAGAGACAATGGTGTTTAGCTTCCAATTTTCGTTAGGTAAGTACACAAGTCCAATATTCCCGTTCAGTGAACCATTTGATAATTCAATACGATCAAATGGAAAATCGAAAAATGTCTGGTCATTAAACTGAGCATCCAGTAGTATTCTAGAGTACCTTAATCCTGTATTCCAAATGAATTTGTCGCTGATATGATTCTTGTTGCTGATATATGCTGCAACAGTATTGTAATTACTTCCGCCATCAGGGTATCTGGTGCTAGCTGGAGATTCGGTATTATCAAAAATGTCTATCGATTTAGCGGTTGAAGTAACATCATTGAGTACAGCTTCTACACCATAATAAAGTTCACCTCTTAGGCCATAGGCTTTTTCAAAATCTACATTAAGTGAGAAGACATCTACTTGTTCCGTTCGGTTTCTTAAAGCTCTTCTGTTGAATCTTCTATCATTTCGACTTTCTTCAACTAATTGCACAGCTCCTGTAATCTTTACCTGATCGAATAATTTGGTGGGGTAGAAGAAGCGTGATTGGAAATGGTGCATTTGCCATTCTTGCGGACCATAAAACCATTCTGCACTTCTCAGTTGTCCATTTCTTCTTTCAATCAGTCTGTCATATCTCGGTATGTCTGAGCTCGATGAGTAGTGCAGTGCATAGGTGAAGTCGCTAAATGTGCTTAGCCTCCATCTAAATTTTTGCAACAAGTTCATCTGGTTATACTCCGAACCGATCTGTCGATTTGCATTACCGTTTCTTATAATCTGATCTATTCCATCTATAGTTTCAACAAACTCGGTTCGCTTACCGAAATCTGGGAAGTCATCTGTTCTATTGCTTCCCGTTCTTAAATCATCAAAATCGCTAAAAGTAATGCTTGTGTAAGAAGAGAATCTAGGTTGATTAATCTCAAAGTTTATATTTCCTGTTAAGGCGTTCGCAGCAGAAGCATATCTGACAAACCCACCGCTTTTAATGGATAAGCCATCAGTTGAAAAGCTTGGGCTTATTGTGTGGAAATCCATTACACCGCCCAAGGCATCACTACCATAAATAACTGAGCTTGGACCAAAGACTACCTCTGCACCTTGTAAATTATTAGGGTCTAGTGTGATGACATTTTGCAGGTTTCCACTGCGATAAATCGCATTATTCATTCTTACACCATCTATTACAAGCAAAACAGAGTTAGCGGCAAACCCTCTAATCATTGGGCTACCACCTCCTAATTGACTTTTTTGTACAAATACTTCTCCGCTTGAACTTAAGATGTCAGCTGTAGTAGCTGGTTCGGCTAGCGCGATTTTATTCTTGGAGAAATCTGCAATTCTCTGTGGAACCTCAATTTTATTTTGTTCCCATTTATTCGCAGAAATCACGACATCTTCCATCGAGAAAATCTCTTCCACAAGAAACACCGTGAAGTTTCTTTCGCTTAAATCTTTGTATGAAATTTTGTAAGGCCTATATGAAGGATGTCTAAATAATAAGGTGCTTTCCTTAGAAAAACCTTTCAGGACAGCTTTACCTTGATTATCCGTTATAGCTCCTCTATTACTCTCAATCTCTTGAATAGTAACTCTTAGAATAGGTTCTTTAGTTGATTTATCAATAACCGTAACAGTTTGAGCAAAGGAAATCGAGACTATAAAAAATAAAACAACGCTAAGTCTTAGCTTACTCCACATAGAATTCTACTGTAAATTTTAATATTCCCTTGCACGTTTTGGTTAGAATTGGGTTGATTGCGCAAATATTAGCTAAAGTATGCCTCAAGTAGACTCAAAATATAAAGGACCGCCATTTTTTTATTTAAACGGACATTTTGAAACGATTATACCAAGTCTAAGAAGAAAAATTAAGGGATTGAGTTATGTGAGAGAGCAAATAGAGACACCTGACGATGATTTTCTGAATATTGACTGGGTTAAGAATGGTCATAATAGAGTATTGGTTATTTCTCATGGTTTGGAAGGCGGCTCAGATAGACATTACGTAATGGCCTTAGCAAAACTCTTTGCTAAAAACGGTTGGGATATTGCCGCTTGGAATAACCGTACTTGTAATGGTGAGATGAATAGACAAAAGATCATGTATCACCATGCCGCCACTTACGATTTGAGGAGTGTAGTAGATCATGTAGCCGCACAAGGATATCAAGAAATTTCGCTGGTTGGTATTAGTATGGGAGGGGGGCAAACCTTAAGATATCTCGGTCAAGAAGAAGAATTTACTTTACCTGCTGAATTGAAAAAGGCGGTGATTATTTCTGCACCTTGTTCCTTAATTGAGAGTGCCAAGACTTTAAACTGGAAGAGTAATAGAGTCTATGAAAAGCGCTTTCTGAATAAATTGAAAAAGAAAATTGCCGCAAAGGCTCAGCAATATCCAGAGATAGATGTTAGTGGCTTGGATACAATGACAAAACTCCAAGAATTTGATAATAAGTATTCCGGCCCTTTACACGGGTTTAAGGATGCTAAAGAATTCTATGAGTTCTGTGATCCTTATCCTTTTATTGAAAAGATTACCCGAGATTTTCTAGTTCTGAACGCGTTGAATGATCCGTTGCTTCAAGGGAATTGTTACCCTTACGAACTAGCACAGCGCATGCCGAATTTGACCTTGGAAACACCAAAAAGAGGTGGGCATGTTGGTTTTGCCAGATTGGGTAAAGAATTTACTTACTCAGAGATCAGGGCCTTGGAATACTTGAGTTAATCATCAAAAGATACACTTACCATTACTGGCAAATGGTCACTAGGCCATAAACCATTTGGTCTGCGGTTTTCAAGATGTGCATAGGCATTCACTTCTACACGATAGGTAAAGATGTAATCGATGCGAGAATCTAAAAAAGCGTTGGTATTAAACCCATTGAAAGTACCTATAGGCCCTATTATTCCTTTTTCTGCTACAACTGAAGCATCATCAAGGAGTTTGGTGATTTCTTGAATGGGTCTTTGATTAGGTGTTGCATTAAAGTCTCCGGTCAAGATGATTGGGATCTTTCGGCTATTGAGCATTTTGATCTTATCAACTATGAGTTTGGCCGAATTGATTCTGGCTTTACTTCCTTTGTGATCAAAATGCGTGTTGAAGATGTAGAACTCTTTATTCGTTCCTTTAATCCGAAAGTGAGCCAAAGTACAGATCCGCGGTAAAGCAGCATCCCACCCTTTACTCACACTATCAGGTGTTTCAGAAAGCCAAAAAGTGTAATCGCAAATTAGTTCGAGTTCATCCTTTTTATAAAAAATGGCACTGTATTCTCCTTCAGTTCTGCCATCATCTCTAGCTTGACCAACAAAAGCGTATTCTGGAAGTCTCTCTTGTAAGAACTTCATTTGCTTGTGAATGGCCTCTTGAACACCAAATGCCAGCGGGTCGACTTCCTTGATCAAATCAGACAGGTCTTCCTTTCTAAAGTCCCATTGATTTAGCTCATCGTTTTTAGTGGCGTATCGAACATTGTATGAAAGGAAAGTAGCTTCTTGAGCAAAACTCAAAAGGCTAAAGAATAGGAATAGAAGTGTTGCAAGTCTTTTCATACATCATCCAGCTTATATAAAGTTATACAAACTGAAAGGTATTTTCACCACCGTACTGATTGCTTTTCAGCCTTTAATCAGCAATGTTTTGATAAGTGTAATGATCTAACAAATAACTGAGCTAGAATCTCTTTATGATCAGGTCGCTGACGGTATTACCAATAGACAGAGAAGATGTTGCAGCCGGACTTGGCGCATTACATACATTAATAGCATGATTTGACTCTATAATCGAAAAATCATCTAATAAACCTCCTGTTCTGTCACAAGCCTGTGCTCTAACACCGGCACCTCCATCTACTAAGTCTTTTTCTTCAATTTCAGGAATTAGCTTTTGAAGAGCTTTAGTGAAGGCAGCTTTAGAAAAAGAACGGTACATTTCTCCCAATCCGGTCTTCCAATACTTAAAGGCTACTTTTTGAAAACCCGGCCAGAACAGGGTTTCTAATAATTCGCCAAAATTGATGTCACTTTTTTTGTATCCTTCTCTCTTAAAAGCGAGCACTGCATTAGGTCCTGCTTCTATGCCGCCATTGATCATTCTTGTGAAATGCACACCCAAGAATGGGAAGTTTGGATCTGGTACCGGGTAAATTAAATGTTTTACTAGGTATTCTTTTTCCGGCACGAGCTTAAAGTATTCTCCTCTAAAAGGTATGATTTTCAGATCTACTTCATCTGAGGTTTGTTTGGCCAATTTGTCTGAATAAAGGCCACCACAATTGATTATAAGTTTAGTTTTAAAGTCTTTTTGGCTAGTAGTAATGAATGAATATTCACCTTCTTCTTTGAGCTTGTCAACCTTCGTGTTTAAGTAAATCTCTCCACCTAATTCTTCAATTTTTGAAGCATATTTCTTAGCGACAGCTACATAATCAATAATACCAGTATAGGGTACTTTTATGGCCGAAACACTTTTAACATGGGGCTCTATTTCTTTCAACTCATCCTGACTAATCTTAGTGATTTTAGAAAGCCCGTTTTCTAAACCTCGATTATATAAGTTATCCAGTAATGGTTTTTGAAAGTCTTCAGTAGCGACAACGACTTTACCACACAGCTCATAAGGTATGTCCTCCTTTTGACAGAAGTCTAGGAGCATGTTATAACCATTGATGCAATTAGTTGCCTTTAGACTACCTGGTTTATAATAAAGACCTGAATGGATGACACCAGAATTATTTCCTGTTTGGTGTTTACAGAGTTCACCCTCTTTCTCTAGTAAAGCTAGTTTTAAGTTAGGGTTCTTTTCTAATGTTTTGAAGGCGGTTGCCAAACCAACAATACCGCCCCCAACAATTACGATATCATAAGTCATAATTAGAACGGCAGATCGTCAGAATCATCAGCATTAAGCCAGTCTGGTTCATCATTGGCTGCTGGTGGCGGTGGAGTAGCGCCATTTCCGACTCCTCCAGATTCTTGAGGGGCATTTTCTTCTGAACTGATTCTCCAAGCTTGCAACGTGTTGAAGTACTTGTCTACTCCTTGAGGGTCAGTCCATTTTCTACCCTTTAAATTAAAACTGACGTTTACCATTTGGCCGGGGCTAAAGCTATCGAGTTGATCGCATTTATCTTGAATCATTTCCAGTTTAATATATTCTGGGTATTGTGGGTTTTCTGCATATTCTACCACAAATTCCCTTTTTTTAAAGCTAGCAGTTACTTGCTGAGTCTGAAAAATACGTTCGATCTTAGCCTTTATCTCCATTTCGTCAATTTTGCCTCAAAGCAATTCAATATTTGCCTACCAAGCAAATTGAGTGCGACTCAATATGTCAGTCAGATCAAACTTTTCGTTCTTTCTGTTGTCATACATCAAACATGACCAAATAATTACTGATTGCAGAAGCAGTTTGAAACAGATTTTTGTCCATATTTGGCATCGCTGTAATAGAGCAGTTTCTGAGGAGAACCACGTGCGCAAATTACTATTTCTAATATTCACCTGTTTATTAGCTGTTTCAGCTAATGCACAAATCACTACAGAAGGTACTGACTTCTGGTTAGGCTTTATGGAAAATGAGCCGGCCAACGATTTGGCCATGGAAATCTATATCAGTGCATCAGATACTGCTAACGTAGTGGTTGAAGCGCCTCTCAATGGTTTTACAAGAACAATTCAGGTTATTCCCGGGCAGACACAACTAGTTATTCCAAACTTAACAGCCATGGCTGTGGGGGAAGGTTTAACAAGACAAGGCATTAATGTGCGGTCAGATAGTCCTATTTCAGTTTACCAATTGAATAAAAGATCATTTAGTGCCGATGCCGCTGTAATTATACCTACACAAGCACTGGGAACAGAATATATCGTATTAGCGCATTTAGAACCTGTAGGGGATAGAGTGGCGTCCACCAGAGAATCTCAATTCTTAGTAGTAGCAACAGAAGATGGGACTGAAGTTGAAATTACACCGAGTGCTAGCACGATTGGTGGCAGGATTCCTAACGAACCTTTTACCGTTACACTTAATGCTGGCGAGACTTATCAAGTGCAATCGGCTGTTGGCGATTTAACGGGTTCAAAAGTCGTAACCATTGGCGGTTCTGATGACGGATGTCAGAAAATTGCTGTTTTTGGTGGGAATAAATGGACGAATGTTGGTGGGTGTGGTAATGCAAGAGATCACCTGATAGAGCAAATGTTTCCCATAAACACTTGGGGTAATAACTTTCTATATGTGCCATATACTAGTAGATCAGGTGGTGACTATGTAAAGTTCGTTGCTGCTGAAGATGATACAGAGATTAGTATTTCAGGTGAAGACGTGGTTACCTTAGATGCGAATGAATTCTATGTAATTAAGGCTTTGCCTGGAGTTCGTGAGGTTTCATCTAATAAGCCAATCATGTTTGGCCAATACAGTAGAAGCTCTGAGTGCGATGGTGTTTCTGCTGCCGATCCTTTTACAATTTTGGTAAGTCCATTAGAGCAAAGAGTGAATTCGGCAACCTTTAACGCTTTTGACGTTAGTGCTATTCAGCGTTATTATTTAACCTTAGTGACCGACTGGAATACCTTGGGTTCTGTTCTTCTGGACGGAGAAGAAATTTCAGGAAGATTTGTAAGACAGGGAGATGCGGCCTATGCATCTGTTAATATAGTGAGAGGTGATCACACCATCGAATCTGATAACGGTATTATCGCTTATGTCTATGGTTACGGTGAGTTTGAGTCTTTCGGTTATTCTGCAGGGGTAAGCCTAGAGAACTTGAATTTACAGATAGAGGGTGACGATGAAGATATAGGGATTATTGCAGAGCAGGTGTGCTTTGGTTCTAAGGTTGATTTTACGGCCCAGTTTGAGGTACCAGCGGGAGAAGAGCCTAGGTATAACACCTTTGAGTGGGATTTTGGAGACGGTGCCACAGGTAATGGCGAACTGGTAGAGCATACCTATACACAGGCTGGGGAGTACGAGATTGTTCTAGTGGCTTCAGATGGTCAAGGGTCATGCGGTAATTCAGAGACCATTATCAGAAGCGTAATTGTAGAAGAAGTATTGGTTGACAAGGTGGTTGGTCCACTTTCTGTTTGTCCTGATGTTGTAGGTATAGGCTATGAGGCCATTGGGGCAGCAGGTAATACTTACGAATGGTTAATCGATGGAGGAACGATAACATCAGGCGCTAATCAAGCCGCTATTACGGTAGATTGGGGTGCAGCCAGAGATGATGCATTTTTAAAACTGATTGCTACGAGTTCTATAGGCTGCGTAAAAGATACACTTACCTATGATGTAGTCATTAACAAGAGACTAGAGCCAGCCTTGCCACAGAGCGATGGGTTTACAGATACTGAAGTCTGTTTTGATGAGTTAGGCAGTGTTACCTATTCTACTCCTGCTACCAATGGTTCTCAATATGAATGGTTTACCAGCACCAACGGAAGCATAAACGGTTCGAACACAGGTAATACCAT
>DIYO01000005.1 GCA_002427755.1 Roseivirga sp. UBA6052 | reverse complement strand
CTTCCAAAGCCTCCGCTACCAAAGCCGCCACTTCCAAAGCCTCCACTTCCGAAGCCGCCTCCGCCAAAGCCGCCACCTCCACCGAAGCCACCGCCTCCGCCAAAGCCACCACCTTCATTTTCACTACCAGAGCCATCGTTGTTTTCACCAAGCTCTAGGTTAGCGTCATCGCATAGGTATAGCACATCTTGGTTTTTGATCATGGCCTTTCCATTCTCATCTAAGTAAACCAGGATGTTTTGAGTAACTACTTCAGGAGCGGTTGCATCTACTACAGTAACAGTAGCAGTAGCCGTAGAAGTATTGTCATTAACATCTTTAACGATTAGGGTAACGGTGTTGTCACCTAGTTCATCACAAGTGAAGGTGTCTTTATCAAGAGAGATCTCGATATCTCCACAAGGGTCAGAAGAACCTGCATTGATCATGTCAGGAGTTATGGTTACAGAACCATCTTCGCCAAGGTTAACAGTAATGTCTTGCGCTAAAGCTGTAGGGCTTTGGCTGTCTAGAATAAAAACTTTAGCAGTAGCTGTGGTGGTATTACCAGAAGCATCAGTAACGGTAACGGTTACAATATTTTCACCGGCATCCGTACAATCGAACTCAGGTTTATCGATAGTAGTGGTAGTGATGCCACAGTTATCATAAGTACAAAGGTCAGACAGGAACAACATCTCATCTCCTTGACCTGGTACAGGTTCAGAGATACCAGAAGTCTGGCAGTTGTATCGAAGTACATCATTGGCAGTGATGGTTACTTTACCACTAGCCCCAATGGTTCTTGTAATGTTTTGTGTAGCCACAACTGGAGGGATATTATCTATGATCTCTACATTGATAGTTTTGACGCAGGTATTTCCAAATTGATCTGTAGCTGTAACATCAACTGAGCTTTGACCTAAATCATCACAGTCGAACTCAGTCTGAGCAATACTGTAATCAATAATTCTCTGTTCTTGAACACAGTTGGAGAGGTCAACGTTGAAATCACCCTGATGATAGTTGACGCCATCCCAAGAATAGCTAAACCAGCCTGAAAGGCCGAAATTTCCATTTTTGCTATTAGCCGCTGTTCCTACTTGGAAGCCATAATAATAGTTGCCAGGCATGTGAGATATAGTAAGACTCTTACCTTGATTATCTCCTTGCCCAACCAATTCGCTGACTTTGCTTGGGTCTACAATGTAGTAGCTCCAATCTATATGTTGACCATTTGCAAAATCACGTTCGTCTTTAAAAGACCTCCCTAGGGCACTCCATTCATTCCAATTCCTTTTTTCAGCTAAAAATACTTTTACCTCCCATTTGTCAGTAGGATTGGTTGTATTAAACGTGACACCAGTGATCGTTGCTGTTCCGTCAGGAAACTGTTTAAACTCAGCCCCCGCTTCAAAAAGGAAATCCGTAGAACTACCTGGAAACACATTATTACTTAGCCAAAGCGCATGGCCATCACCTATGGCTCTGGATGGCGTACAAGTTGTAGGTAGTGGGTCAGCAAAACAATCGAAATCCAGCCCCTCTGAGTTTAAGGTAGCTTCACCATCAGAATTGAGATATAATAATTCAGAACCACCATTCTGTGCGAATGAGGCTTTTTGAAAAACCAATAGTGCGAGAGTGAGGAGCACTAGTGTTGAGTACGTTCTAAGACCCATTTTCATCAGATAGGTCGTAAAAAGTTTCATTTTTGTTGTGTTTTGGTCAAAGCTGTAGTCAGCATTTGTACCACCTAACTAGCGTTAGCGCACGATTTTGGTTTTACCAAAACACGTTATACTGGGCTTAAACCGCAGTTTAGGTGATAAGAGAAAGGCGAAAGGACCATAAATATACAAAAAAATGCTTTTCACATACATTTTTATGTTTTTTCTTATCGCACAACTCGCTATTAATCAGCGCTTTTAAGAGTCGCTCCTAAACTGTTGAGTAATAAGTGTCAGTTTTCAGACCTATCTAGTAAGCGGTCATCCATTTGCTTACTTGCCTTTGCTCCCAATTTTTTCAAATTCTCGGCCCTGCGAATCAGGTTACCATTACCCTCAGATAGCTTTTTCATTGATTCCTGATAAGCCTTTTGAGTACCGGCCAAGTGCTTACCAACCCCAATGAGGTCTTCAGTAAACGCTTGGAATTTATCATATAATGCGCCACTCTGTCTGGCTATCTCTAACGCATTTTTATTTTGGTATTCTTGTTTCCAAATAGATGAGATAGTTCTTAGTGTGGCTATAAGTGTAGTAGGACTTACAATCACTATATTTTTGGAGTATGCTTCGTTAAATAATTCAGGATCTTGTTGCACCGCGAGTGTGAAAGCGGGCTCAATTGGGATGAACAGAAGTACAAAATCTAGTCCATCTAAACCATACAAATTTTGATAGTTCTTTTCACTCAATCCCTTGACATGATTCCTGATTGATTGTATGTGTAGCTTGAGCTCTTTAAATCTTATTTCATCATTGTCAGCTGCTGTACTTCTTTCATAAGACACCAAACTAACCTTAGAGTCAATTATAATATGCTTATGGTCAGGTAGATTTACTACTACATCTGGCTGATACCTCTTGCCATCTTCTCCAATTTCCGAAACTTGTGATTCGTATTCTCGGCCTTTCTCTAGACCAGATTTCTCCAAGATTCTCTCGAGTACAACCTCTCCCCAGTTTCCCTGAGTTTTTGAATCACCCTTTAAAGCATTGGTAAGATTCTCTGCTTCTTTAGTGATCTGTTTGTTGAGTTCACTGAGGTGTTTTATTTGCTGAATTAATGATGCATTTCGTTCAGCTCCTTCTTTGTTAGAGTCTTCAACTTTCTTCTGAAATTCACCAATCCTCTCTTTTAATGGAGAAAGTATGTCTTGTAAATTGGTCTTGTTTTGGTCTGTGAATTTCTTTGACTTCTCTTCGAAAATTTGATTAGCTAGATTCTTAAATTCAACGGCAAACTTTTCGTTTTGCTCATTCACTTCAGCTTTTTGCTCCTTCAATCGAGACTCGAGGTTCTTATAGTCGGCTTGAATAGTAGACAAATCCTTAGTAAGCGAAAGCGTAGTTTGCCTTTCGTTTTCTAATTGAGGTTTTATGTCGTTTAATTCTTGAATGAGCATCTTGTTTTTTTCCTCAGCTAACTGGTTTTTTTGTTCCAATTCAGCAGTCTGTGAGATGTTTGGTTCATTGCCTTTTTTACTTTTTGAGGCAAACCAACCTATTATTACTCCCAATACCACTCCTGTGGCTAACCAAAGTATTTCCATAGAATCAAAGTTTGTGTCAAATATACCTTAAGAGATACTTAACACGGCATTTTGACATGCCTTTTAAGAAGCCATGAGCTTCCTTTCGGGAATAATTGAATGATTCGATCCAATTTCTATGCTTTTTCTTTCGAGGTGTTTGATGAGTAGTCCTTCAAGTCTGGTATCTAACTCTAAAAAATCATCTAAGAGACACCATGGCTTAATCACCAAATCGATATGTTCTTTTTGAATTTTAGTGACTTGAATTTGGGGTTTAGGCGAAGAAAGAATTTGTGTGTTTGAGTTTAAAAACTCTATGATGTGACTTTTAAGTCTAGACATATCTGTTTCCAGTGTCACAGTTATTTTGATATCTAGTCTGATGATGTTTTCAGAAGATAGATTATGTAGTTGTTTGAAATAAAATTTACTGTTTGATACCGTGGAGATACTGCCGTCTGGCGTTTTGATGGCTGTTCTTCGAATGCCTCTATTTTCAACAGAACCTAATTGACCATCGATTTCTATAAAATCTCCTTTTTTGAAAGGATTGAGTATGGACAAGGCAAGTCCACTGCAAGAGTCGATTAGCGGTTTATATACTTTGGTCTTTAGTTTGGTTAAAAGCGAATTCATAGGCTGAGCATTTTATTGCTCTTTTTTGTCGCAATACATGTACCATACACGTACTATTCGCATTACCCTACCTAAACACAGTAAAATCAAGAATTTTGTTATTCATCTCGTTTTTTTCTTTATCAGAATGGGAAATGAATACCCTTATGGGAGTTAATTCTTGTGCATAGCGATATTGTCTAAAATGATGACGCCTTTATTTGTCTGATCAAATACGAATTCCAGTTTTGAAAAGCTTTCTACATTGAAATTTGGGTTTACCTCTCCCAGCTTTTTAAGGTCGAAATAGAAGGTTTGATAGACTGCTTCTGACTTTTTATTGCTTTGTAGTGATTTGTTCTTGTAAATATCTACCCCTATTTGGGGCTGTAAAAGTGAGAAACCGTGTAAGTCGAAGCTTACCATATCTCCATCTTGATCTGATATTTTTAGCGTAAAATTAATAGGCTCTGGTGCCTTCTTTTCATCGTCATCTTTTTCTTCTTCATCTTCCTTTTCACTCTCTACTTCGTCTTTTTCTTCCTCATCTTCTTCCAGCTCCTCATTTTCTTTGTCTTTCTTCTTTTTCTCATCCCGCTTTTTATCAGGATAAGTGCTCTCTTTTGATTGAGCCATTTCGAAAGTGAGTACATTCCGATCTTCCAAGTTGATGGGAGATTTGAGCATCATGCTAAATTTTGCGGTGCTTTCTGGATGTGCTGTACTATCCCAACCCACGTATACAGCTCTCGTGGCTTTGTTTCCCCATTTCATGCTTACTTGTTGTTCTCGCCAAACTGTAAGGTTTTCTGAAGAAAACTCAGCTCCGCTTGTTGCAGTAGTTAGGTCTAAATCATTATCGAACGAGGCTAGGGTATTCCATTGGGAGTCTTCATACTGGTTTAAATAGATGGTCTCAGGAAGCCAATCTAATCCTGCCCTGTAATCTTTAAAAATGGGTTTGTAACCCTTTTTTCCTTTAAGTGTGGCTGATAAGAATCCATTGATGAATACCTTACCAATTTTCAATTGGTCTTCCATTGGCATAAGCGCATCTAAATTGAGTAAGGAGGCAAAAGGTTGTGGAGAATCTTTATTACCCCAAGTGGTATTGAATTGCCCATGATTTGCGCCATATATATATAGCGCAGATTTGAAGTAATCGGTTGAATCTGAGAATTCAAGTCTTTCGTACTGTCTTAAACCGGCAAAAGACTGAACATCTCCATCGTTTGATCCATGGAGTACTAAATAGTTGACATCTTTAAGCGGAGTGCCGATTTCCGCAGGTTTGTATTGTCCATCAACTGGAGCTATAGAGACAACCGCTTTGATGTTAAAATCAAAATCGAATTCTTGTTTGGCGTCATCAGGGTAGTAATCGAGTTTGTTAAAGAAGCCTGCTATGGCAGCAGCTTCTCCGCCTCGGCTATGTCCCATGACTGCAATGTTTTTCATGTCTACTTTGCCATAAAATGGACTCTCATTGTTGCTGTTCCAGCCTCTCCATTCTTCTAAATGCTTTAAAAGCAACCAGCCTCGGGCATCGTTCTCTTCATCTAAGCCATCAGTAATCATATCAGTCCATCCACTGTTGATGAAGTTTTCGTCAACACTTACCATAATTATACCATGACTGGCGAGCAA
Source organism: Roseivirga sp. UBA6052 (assembly GCA_002427755.1). GTDB lineage: Bacteria > Bacteroidota > Bacteroidia > Cytophagales > Cyclobacteriaceae > Roseivirga. The sequence goes on along the minus strand of DIYO01000005.1, from coordinate 227,639 downwards.
CTCACCAAGGTATTGATAACCCGGGTCTGAGTAATCAAACATGCTATGGTTACCATGAACAATGAGTGCCAGTGGAAAAGGGCCTTCACCTTCAGGATACCAAACCCTTCCGTTAATAGGTAAAGACTCTGAATCAAAGCCCCAATACCATGTTCTTAATTTTCCTGATAAACCTTCCCAATTGTCTATTAGTCGTGAGCCGTCAACAGAGTCTGTTGCGATTGAAATTTCATCACCAAATTCAGGTCTATGCTTGTCCTTACCACTACCGTAGGTGAGATACTCCACCTGGTAATTGCCAGGTAATCCTGGGTTGGGCTGGTCAATTAAAGTTGGTCTGTAAGTGGCCTTTAAGCTAGCGTTAATTAGTTCTGGGTCTGGTTTGAAACCGGTGTCAAAAGACCAGATGATTCCCCAGATTAGACCTGCCAATCCAATTGCAGCCCCTAAATAGGATACTATCTTTTGCGTAAGTGTATTTTGTGTTCTAGATTTTTTAGTCAGTGTGAACAATGCTGCACCGGCCCCACCTGCACAAATAATTAAAAGAAGCGGAAACTGCCAGCCTAATGGTCCTTGACCAAAAGTAACCGAGATAAGTATGTAGGCTGTTGGTAAAACCCAAACAAGCGGTTTAGGTATTTTAGCAAGTAATTGAAAAAGTAATACCGATAGTCCTCCAATAAGCAGGGTAAGCGTAGGAATGAGTATAACAGGTAAAACACCAAACCAGGTCTTCGGACTAAAAACGAAAAAGACTGAAGAGCAAATGATCCAAATGACTATGGCTGTTGTGCCTATGGCTTTGGAAGCTCCCTTAAAGGCTATATCTCCTGGAGTGATTGACTCAATGAATGCTTTGAATACTTTCCAAGCATTACTAAAAAATGACTTGATCATGAGGTTTATGAAGCGTTGACTTCATAAGATACTAAATCATAAAACCATCACACAGTGGCTATGCATTTCAATTCAATGGCAATAGGAGTGGGCAATGAACTAATTTCAACTGTTGTTCTACAGGGTTGATTCTCCTTGAAATACTCTGCGTAGATTTTATTATAGGTTTTGAAGTCGTCTTTCATGTTGGTCAGAAAGACTGTTACGTCTACTAAGTTCATCCAGTCACTGCCAGAAGCTTCTAAAATAAGTCTCACATTTTTGAAAACTGAATGGCATTGTGCTTCGATATCATAAGACAAAATATTGCCATTATCGTCTAAATCTACTCCCGGTATCTTTTTCGTTCCTCTTTCCCTTGGGCCTACTCCTGATAAAAATAAGAGGTTGCCAACTTTGCGGGCATGCGGATAGAGACCAACTGGTTCCGGAGCCTTATCACTATTTAGTTTTTCACTCATTTTAATTCTTTGATTAACCTGATTTTGTAGTCCTCAATTTCAGCTTTCTCTTCCTCATCGTAAATGTGAAAACCATTTTTAATTGAGAAAAGCAGCATTTGCTTGTGCCTGTTAAGGGTCTTGAATTTAATGGAAGAGTATCCTCTTTCTTTAGCCCATTCTTCTTGATAGTCTGCTAGTCTCTTGGCGATACCTAGTTTTCTATAGGCTGGTAGCACACCTCCTAGCCAACTATAAAAAGAGCCATCATTGTAACGATTGTAGCCAGCTTTACAAGCAACTGCATTCCCTTTGTGACTTGCGATCAATACAAGACTTTCCTTGTTTCGAACCTTTTCAATATAGGCTTTATTCTCAGGCATTTGATCGAATTCAGGTATCTCTCTCAGAACCTGTAACGCAATGCTTAGCTCAGACTCTTCTATCTTGAAGTCCAAAATTAAGCGTTCATTAGGTCTTCAATTTCTTCGGCCTCTAATGGTATGTCTTTCATTAGGTTGATGTGACCCTCTTCAGTAATAACAATGTCGTCTTCTAATCTAATACCGATACCTTCCTCGGGAATATAAATTCCGGGTTCAACGGTAAACACCATTCCGGGAGCGAATTCACAGTAAACAGAAGAAACATCGTGCACATCTAAACCAAGATGGTGCGATGTTCCATGCATAAAGTACTTTTTGTATGCAGGCCAATCAGGGTTCTCGTTTCTGACGTCTTCTGAACTAATTAGGCCTAGATCAATCAATTCTTTAGTCATCATTTCGCCAACAGCCTTATGGTATTCTGGAATTGCTGAACCGGGTCTTAGAAGTTCAGTCGCTCCTTTTTTTACCCTGAGTACAGCGTTATATACCTCTCTTTGCCTTTTTGTGAATCTTCCATTTACCGGAATTGTTCTGGTCATATCGGCATTATAGTTAGCGTATTCAGCTCCAACATCCATAAGCAAAAGATCACCGTCTTTTAATGGATCATTATTCTCCACATAGTGTAAGACATTTGCATTGTTACCTCCTGCAATTATTGGAGAATAACCGAATCCTCGAGAGCGATTTCGAATGAACTCATGCTGATACTCAGCTTCAATTTCATATTCCCAAACCCCAGGTTTAGTAAATGCCAATACTCTTCTGAAACCTTTATTGGTAATGTCACAAGCAGTTTGTAGCAACTCAATCTCTCTTGGTTCTTTCTTATTTCTTAGATCGTAGATAAGAGGAGCCAGTCTTTCAAATTCATAGTTTGAATATTTGCTATGGCACCAATTATTGAAACGGTCAGTTCTTGTTTCAACCTCAGATCCATTTCTAATATGTTCGTTGTTGTATAAATAGATATGCTCCGATTCGGCAAGTATGGTATTCAATGTTTGTTCAAACTTGTCATTCCACATTATAGTCTGAATCCCGGATGTTTCAGTAGCCTCATCCATTGTATACTTATGCCCTTCCCAGATTGCGATAAGCTCACTTGTTTCTCTTACGAAGAGTACCTCTCTAAACTTTGGGTCAGGAAAATCCGGAGCCATAATCAAAACAGATTCTTCCTGATCTATACCAGACAAATAGAGCAGGTTACTGTTTTGTCTAAAAGGCATAGTGCCATCAGCATTGGTTGGCATAATATCGTTTGAACAAACTACCACAACCGAATTAGGCTTTAGCTTGGCTTTTAGTTTTTCACGATTTTTAATGAATAGGTCTTTTCCGATTTCTTCGTAACGCATAGGAGAGCGGTTTTTATGATACTCGAATTAAGTAGGATTTAAGGAGAAAATGAAGATGACTTTGATCAACTTATAATACTTCCTCAAGTTGTTCTGTTTCAATCCCAAATCCGCAATTAAAATGTCCTTCAGGGCAAGCCTTTTTACCATGCAGTCCACAGGGTCTACAGTCTAGCTTATTTTTGTTCTCGATAGTTACAGCAGCTTCTGCCAATGGTCCAAAGCCAAATTCTGGTATAGTAGAGCAAAAAATGGCAGTAGTTTTAGCGTTTACAGATGAAGCTAAATGCATAGGTGCACTGTCGTTAACAAAATTCATTTCTGCCTTTTCCATCAAAGCAGCAGATTGTAATAGAGAAAGCTTACCACAAAGGTTGATCACATTCTCCCTCTTTGCTTGAGTAATAATTTCGTTGCAAGCCTCTACGTCTGAAGGGGCACCCAAGAGAAATATGTTTCCTTTAAACTTCGTTGTGGAAATAAATTCAATCCACTTTTCTTTAGGGAATTGCTTGGTGAACCAAACCGATGTGGGTGCTAGGCATAAATATGGATCGAGTTGATAATCTTTAACTAATGAATAATCCGCTTCCGATGGATAGAGCCTTGGTTTAGCAGCATTTTCGTCAGTTAAGGATTTGATCAAATCATGATTGCGGATTGTCTCATGCACTCCCTCTTCAATTCTATGTTCAATCTTTGAAGTGAAGGCCCATGCAAATGGATTTTTGTCAAAACCAATTTTAGTATCTGCGCCTGATAAAGCCGTTAAAAGACCGGAGTTTGCAAAGCGCTGAACGTTTACAACTAAATCGTATCGTTCTTTACGCACCTCGCCTATCAGCTTAAAAAGGTTCTTGTATTTCCCTCCTTTCTTATCCCATACGATTGTTTTTCTAAGAAATGGATGATTCTTGGTGAGAGATTCATTCCCTTTTCTAACTAAAAAATCTAGTTCGGCTTTGGGGAAATGCTGGTGTAATTTTTCAAGCAATCCAGTGGCTAGAATTACATCTCCAATAAAGGCAGTTTGAATAACAAGAATCTTTTGTAACACCATTTTGCGTAGTGCATCAAATATAATGGAATTGATTAGGTAGAATTAACGTTCATGTTGAATAGATTTATAATCATGCAGCAAGCAACCATTCTTATCCCCGACATTAGCGGTTACACTCATTTTTTAACAAAGACGGAGCTTAGCCATAGTACTCATATTGTCAATGAACTTTTGCAGGTAATCGCAGATAGCCTTCAGCCTAAATTTACTTTGGCTGAAATAGAAGGTGATGCATTACTTACTTATGCCGATGGCAAAGTTCCTCAGGAAGAGATTGAGGCAGTGGTTACCGAAGCCTTTAAGAATTTTCATTACTACCTAAAAGTTATTGAAAGAGATACGGTCTGTAGATGTGGTGCTTGTAATTCTGTAAGCGAATTGACTTTAAAATTCATAGTGCACTATGGCACTTTCGAAGAGGTGAAAATTGCGCATTTCACCAAATTATCCGGCCCAGATATGATCATTGCGCATAGGCTCATGAAGAATTCTGTGCCAACGGATGAGTATGTTTTGCTCACAAATAATTATCTACAAGGCGATTCGATTACCGAATTAGACTATCGCTCAGGCCAAGACAACTATGAGATTCTTGGTGATATTTCTTATCAGTTTGCCGATCTAAGTCACTTAAAGCAAGAAGTAAATGATCCTGAAAAACAGGATGATTTCGCAGAGCTTTTTGGTGTTGCAAGAGAATTGGTTTTGGAGATTGACGCACCATTGAAGGATGTCCATGCCGTGCTAACAGATAATACAGAAAAAGTGAATTACGTACCGGGGCTAGTAAACATAGAGATGGATTCTTCTATCAATCGTGTTGGAACAACCCATGTTTGTGAATTTGATGGAGATTCCTTCGATATAAAGACCCTTCAAGATGTGGGCGAGCAAGATTCAATTGTCTACATAGAGCAAGCGCAATCTTTGAATAATGGATTTACGCTCTTAGCCTATTACGAGCTGACCAAAACAGAGGCGGGAACGAGACTTTCTTACAGGGCACTAACAGGCGATAGAGAACCAATACCTTCAGAAATGGAAGGGATGGTTTATGAGCAAAATAAGGTTGGTCTAACAAGCATGAAGAACTACATTGAATCTAAAGTAGTGGCTGCCTAAATCTGCTACAAATCAGTATCTTTGCGGCCTGAGGAGGAGAATAGATGGTTGACTATAACCTATTTACATTACCCAACGGCATAAGAGTCGTTCATAAGCAAGTGCCAAGTACCCAAATTGTACACTGTGGGTTCATTTTGGATATAGGTAGCAGAGATGAGCGAGAAGACCAATTGGGTATAGCTCACTTTTGGGAGCACATGGCTTTTAAAGGCACCAAGAAGAGAAAGGCTTTTCACATTTTAAATAAACTAGATTCTGTTGGTGGTGAATTGAATGCCTATACCACGAAAGAGAAGATATGCTTTTATGCATCTGCACTAGACAAGCATATGGAGAGTGCCTTTGAATTATTGGAAGACATTACATTCGAATCGATTTTCCCCGAAAAGCAGATTGAGAATGAGAAAGGTGTGATTTTGGAAGAGATGTCGCTTTACCACGACAGTCCCGAGGATGCCATTCAAGATGAATTCGATAATGTGGTTTTTAAGGATCACCCTTTAGGTAAGAATATTTTAGGCACACCATCTAGTGTTAGGTCTTTTACCCGTTCTGATTTTCAAAACTTTCTCAAAGCCAACCTGAATACAGAAAGAGTGGTCTTCTCTTGTGTTGGCAATGTTCCCCTCAAGAAAGTGGAAAGATTGGCGCATAAGTATTTTGGTGCTATTCCACATTACTCCGCAGAAAAGCAAAGAGTAGATTTCAAAGCGTACAAGCCAGCTCATGAGATAATCAGAAGAAATATCACTCAAGCGCAATGTGCCATAGGAACAACAGCGTATTCATTAAGTGATCAGAAACGTCTGCCATTCTTTATGCTCATGAATGTGCTTGGTGGTCCGGGAATGAACTCCAGATTAAACCTTGCTTTAAGAGAGAAGTATGGGTTTGTTTACAACATTGAGGCTGCTTATCACCCTTATTCAGATACTGGCTTGTTCGCCATTTTTTATGGTACAGAACAAAAGCAAGTGGAGCGCAGTAGAAGGTTGATTGATAAAGAATTAAAACTTCTTAGAGAAAAGCCTCTTGGTACTATGCAGCTTCACAAAGCCAAAGAGCAACTAATAGGTCAATTGGCAATGGCAGAAGAGAATAATACCAGTCTGATGCTAATGATGGGTAAAACGCTTTTAGATCTCGATAAGGTGGACAGCCTCGATCATATTTTCAAAAAAATTAGAGCGCTTGATAGTAGAACTTTGCAAGAGGTAGCCCAAGAAGCACTTGCTGAGGAGCGTATGAGTAGCTTAACATTCTTACCTCAAGATTAATGGACTTTCTTCCTTTAGAAATTCAGCAATATGTAGAAGAGCATTCAGATGCCGAATCAGAATTGCTGGCACAACTCAATCGTGAAACGCATCAAAAGGTAATGATGCCGAGAATGCTTTCTGGTCATGTTCAAGGCCGAGTGCTTTCTATGATTGCCCATATGATTCAACCTAGGCTAGTCTTAGAGATTGGCACCTACACGGGCTATTCAGCCATTTGTATGGCGGAGGGTTTAGCCGAAGGTGGCAAGATTATTACCATTGACAAGAATGAGGAAATTGAGGCGATGGTCAGGAGATATTTTGATAAAGCGGGCATCGCAGATGCTATCGATTATCAAATTGGCAATGCCATGGACTTAGTACCCGAAGTGGAGGGTGAGATCGACCTAGTTTTCATAGATGCAGACAAGAAAAATTATCTGAATTACTATAACTTAGTGATCGACAAAGTCAGGCCTGGAGGCTTCATAATTGCAGATAATGTGCTTTGGAGCGGAAAGGTTGTAAAGACAGAAGGTAAAACTGACAAAGACACACAAGCTATTTTGGATTTTAATCGTTCGGTTCATGAAGACCAACGAGTGGAAAACGTTCTTTTTCCGATCCGCGATGGTTTGATGGTTTTAAGAAAGAAGTAGTGAGCAAAGCCCTTTGGTCCATCATTTTTGTTTTGATGGCTTCGTTGCCTTTGGTAGCGCAAGCCCCTATGATTGTCCCCTCTGAAGTTACCGTAGCCGGTGTGCGCCTTAAGATCAATGGAGAAGCAAAAAAGGAGATTGAAGAAACTCTAGACTTACTCACTAGATCCCAATATCATTTTCAGCTCAAAGTAGATCGGACAAATCTCTACATGCACTTTGTAGAGAAGGTCTTAAAGGAGGAAGGTATTCCTGAAGACTTTAAATATTTGGCTATTCAAGAGGGAGAATTTATTTCAGATGCGGTTTCGGCTTCTAATGCTGTTGGGTTTTGGCAGTTCAAGAAAGCTTCTGCTCAAGAGTTAGGCGTTAGAGTAGATGATAAGGTAGATGAACGAAAGCATATCATAGCTTCTACTGTAGGAGCTACCAAGTATCTTAAGCGTTCGAATTTCGTGTTTGACAACTGGGTCCTTTCTATGCAATCTTACCTGCAAGGATTAACAGGAACACAAAGAACAGTTCCGGACAAGTGGTATGGTGCTAAATCAATGAATATTACGGGTAAGTCTCACTGGTACATTAAAAAGTTTATCGCCCATAAGCTGGCATTTCAAGACTTTGTGGGTGAAGGAAGAAAACATCCGGATGTAAAGCTTGAAGCTTATGAAGGAAAAGGTATGACGCTCAAACAAGTCAGCGGACGAGTAGGGGTAGATTTAGATGAGCTCAAGCGATTTAACAAATGGCTGAATCAGTCTACCATTCCTTCAGACAAGTCTTACAAGGTGATCTACCCGCTAAAAGGAAATGCAAAACCAATTGCTAGAAAAGAACCTAAGTCTCAAGATAAAAAGCAAAGCTCGAATAAGACAGTTCCTACTTCTTCCAAGTCTGGTAAATCTAAAAATGATAAGAAGTCTTCTAATACCACAAGAAGAACAACCTTAGCCTTTAGGCCTATCACCGGAAACGTGGGCGATTATCCTAGAATTACAGGGAATAGAAATGCTGAATACTACAGTGGTCAAATTAAAATGAACGGTATTCCGGCCATTCGAGCAAGAAAGAACGAAACTCTTGTTTCTCTTTCCAAGAGAACAAATACTTCCATTGATAAGCTTAGAAAGTTCAACGACATAAGTGCCACTGGTAATGTAAGAGGAGAGAAATACTACTACCTCAAAAACAAGAAATCTAAAGGTAAGGTGCACTATCATGTGGTTCAATCAGGTGAAACCTTGTGGGGCATATCACAAGACTATGGCATTAAACTGAGCAAGCTTCTACAGAAGAACAGGATGACCAAAACTGAGGAGCTTAAAATAGGAAGAGTGCTTTGGTTAAGGTTTATCAGGCCCGAAAAGATTCCAATTGAGTATAGTAATGTGAAGGTGGTAAGAAAAGAGGTTTCTGCAGAAGACCGACTGATTAGTGAGGTGAGCCCAGCACGAACGGTTGAGGCTAAGGTAGAAAAACCGAAAACAAAGAATATTCCTGTAAGCAAAGAACCGAGAAAAGAAGAACCAAAGGAAGAGCTACCCAAACCAAAGAAAGCATTGAAAATTGGTAAGGGTGATTCTTTGGTAATTCACAGGGTGCAACCCAAAGAAACATTCTTTGCAATATCTAGAACATACAACGTTGATATCGATGATATTCTGGATTGGAATGATATACGTGTGGTTGACGGATTACAGATTGGTCAAGAGATTAGACTTGTTTTGCCAAAATCTCAATTTGCACCTAAGCCCGCCACTTTCGTAAATCATACCGTTAAGGCAGGCGAGACATTATGGTCTATTTCGCGCATATATGGCGTGAAAGTTGAGGACTTAAGAGGTTGGAATAATAAAGAAACTAATGACCTTTCTCCCGGGGAGGTATTGAAAGTAAAACAGTAAACCCGGGCGCTTAAATGCAAAAGAGACTCACTACTATTCTATTTTTTTGCTTTATGCTTCAGGGTTTGTATGCTCAAGAAAAGCCTGTTGCTGAAGACTCTACTGTAGCAGTTCCTGATAGTTTAATCTATTGGAAAGAAGGCGTCAAGTTGAATATTAATTTACAGCAAGTGGGCTTAACCAATTGGGCGGCTGGGGGTGAGTCTTCTGTCGCTATTGGTGGAATATTAGAAGGGTTTCTTAACTACGAGAAAGATGAAGTGGTTTGGGAGAATAGAGCACGAGTTGGTTACGGAGTTATTAGAAATGGTGATGCAAGCAACCGTTTCGAAAAAACCGATGACCAGGTAATTCTCACCTCCAAGTACAGTCAAAAATTTAGTGAAGAACTTCTCTTAACAGGCGCGGTCAACTTTCAAACGCAAATGGATGAAGGGGTCAGGATTGAGAACATACCGAATTCTGATGAGCAAATCCGCAGACTCATCTCAGATTTTATGTCCCCCGGTTATTTACAAGCCTCGTTAGGTCTTACCTATAGAAATGAAGAGGGTTTCTTTTCTACACTCTCTCCATTTACAGGCCGTTTTACTTTTGTACTTAATGACTCTTTAAGTAATGCAGGGGCGTTTGGTGTTAATCCCGGAGAAATGATTAGGTCGGAGGCCGGGATTTCTTTAACAGGAGGTTATAAAAAAGACTTGATGGAAAACGTAAAGCTCAATGCCATTTTCAACCTCTTTTCGAACTACGAGAAATTCCCAAACACCGTTGTTAATATGGAGGCCACTTTGAATCTCAAGGTCAATGAGTTTATTACTTCCAATATTGGTTCTCAATTAATCTATGATGACGATGTTATTGTGACTCGGTCTGATGGCTCACAAGGGAGGGATGTTCAACTCAAGAATGTTATTAATGTAGGCTTTACGCTCGGGTTTTAGAATTCTGGATCGAGACCTAATTTCTCTTGTAGATCTTTTAATGCAGGATACTTCTCTTTCAAGTAATTGAATTTCTCTCTATCTGTATAGAGCATTTGTTCTTTTTCTATCTGAACTACTTGAGACTTTAGCATGATATGGTCGTTCTTCAAGGCATCGCGCATATGCTGCAGTAGGTCGGCCCTGAACCTTTCAAAACCAACCGTTAAAGCTTCATTAGGAATAGATACGGTAATGGTATGATTCTCAAGTTTATAGTCATTGAGCAACTCTTTTTCCAAAGTTTGTAGCTTATCGAGGTCTATAAAATCTTTCCAAGCTTTGTCAAAAGACTCTGGGGTATAAGGTGTGTTCCTAATGTCTACTTCTTCAGTAGTATCTGTCTCTTCTTCAACTTTAGGTTTGTTAATCTCAGCCTTAAGCGCACCAAGGTCAGTAGGGATAGACATGGTTTTAGAAGAAGCCTTTTTAATGCTCGGTCTTGCCTTAGCAATTGGTGCAACGGGTGCAGAAGGTTCTTCAGAAGTTATTTGTTCAACTGATTTAGCATCAGGAGCTTCAGGTTTATCAACTGGAGCTGTTTCAGGCTGTGAGCTAGTCTTTTCAGGTTTTGGAGATTCCTTTTTCTCCTCAACTAGGATTTTTTTTTTGAAGGATCGCTTTCGGTCCCTGAACTGGCCAGTGAAATGGCAGCATTGAGATGTGCCATCTTTATCAAGGCGAGTTCTACATGCAATCGCTGATTTTTACTGGCCTTATATTGAATGTCGCATTGACTGGCAATGTTCAAAGCAGTTAGCAAGAAAGAAAGCGGGATGCTGTTCGACTGCTCTTGATATTTAGCTTTAACGCTGTCAGAAACTTCTAGCAGCGCAATTGTGGCGTTGTCTTTACAAACCATCAAGTCTCTAAAGTGAGAGCTCAGTCCAACAATAAAGTTATGCCCATCAAATCCTTTCTTCAATATCTCATCGAAGATCAAAAGCGTATTTGTAGTGTCTTCATTGAAGAGAGCCTCTGTCATTCTGAAATAGTAGTCGTAATCCAGAATGTGGAGGTTATCAATCGTACTTCTGTAGGTAACATGCTTACCACTGAAGGTTACAATCAAATCGAAAAGAGAGAGTGCATCTCTCATTGCACCATCTGCCTTTTGAGCAATCAGGTTTATGGCTTCATCTTCAACTTCAATACCTTCTTTATCAGCAATCATTTTCAACTGATCCGTAATACTCGAAATCTCGATTCTATTGAAATCGAAGATCTGACAGCGAGAAAGAATAGTTGGAATTACCTTATGTTTTTCTGTTGTCGCCAGAATAAAAATGGCATAAGAAGGCGGCTCCTCTAACGTTTTCAAAAAGGCATTGAATGCCTGATTTGAGAGCATGTGCACCTCATCTATGATATACACTTTGAATTTTCCTTGCTGAGGAGGGTAGCGTACTTGCTCAATAAGGTTCCGAATATCGTCTACCGAGTTATTCGAAGCGGCATCAAGCTCGTAGATGTTGAAGGTGTCATTACCTAATAATGGATTGTCAATACCTTGGTCGTTGATCAATCGAGCGACAATTCTCGCACATGTGGTTTTACCCACTCCTCGCGGACCGCAAAATAATAGGGCTTGTGCCAACTGATTGTTGTCTATCGCATTCTTGAGCGTAGTAGTAATGTGCTCTTGGCCAACCACCTCTTCGAACCCGACCGGTCTGTACTTCCGTGCTGAGACAACAAAGTTTTCCATTGCCGCAAGATATAAATCTTAAGTACATCTTGATCGATGGATTTCAAAGATTTTTTCGATGATGATTAGAATGCAAGAATACATTACTTTTGTCCTCCTTCATTTGAGATCTTCATCCTGAACTCGTTTCAGGATCTTCTCGTTTTAAAAAGGAGAATCCATTAAAAGAATGGAGTCTTAATTGACATCTGGGGCCGACTGGAATTGACAGTAGGTGTAATGCAAGTGTAAGCATGTCGGGAGTTGTGTGTATTTCCCGTAAATAAAACGCTCACCTTTTTAATTGGCGAAAGACAATACGCCCTAGCTGCCTAATCAGATTTAGATAGCTATGTGTCTCCCCAGCCCTCGTTCTGCCGGTTGGGATTAGAGGCATCAAATGCAGAACTGGTGCTTATAGGTCTGTGATATAAGCATAAGATTAACCGCAGATAAGGTAAAGAATAGGGTGGCTGCTGTCCTTACTCTACTCGAAAACCAATCAGCAAATAAGCATGTAGAAGGCACTTAGTGTTCCTTATCTGGACGAGGGTTCGAATCCCTCCGGCTCCACCTTCGCCCTCCGAAGCTCTTTAGAGCGAAGGAGGGCTTTTTTATTTCTTAGTTTCTACTTGTTGTTTGCTGTACGGATGGGTTACCTAGGAGGCTCTCCACCATGCTCTTTGAAGCTCTGCAGAGCGATGAATCTTTAATAGTATCTCAACTTCAAGGTATCTCTTGAGGTTCTGGGCTCCAGTGGAGAATCTCCGCTGAAATATTAACTTCTAAGATGCACACAGTATATATTCTCAGATGCTCTGACAAATCCTACTATGTCGGTTGCACTTCCAATTTAGATAATCGCCTGATTAGACATAATCGGGGTGAAGTTCACTACACAAAATCTAGGCTACCTCTTGAGGTTCTAACGACAATCAATTTTAGAGATAAGTATACCGCTTACAACTTCGAAAAATACCTAAAGACAGGTTCAGGAATAGCATTTAGGAATAAAAGACTGTTACCTTAGCCCCTCCGGGGCTTTTGCTACAGCCTGGCCCACGGCTATATTGACCCACTGGCTCAATACTAAACGCCATGTCCTCTACGGCTCCAAGCTTACGATAGGGATGAGAACAAAAGATGAGGGTTTGAGATTAGCCCTAAACAACTTTGATATTAATACTCAATTCTCTCAAATCAGACTTTAATCACAATCTTTTTCTTGTACAATGCATAGCCAACAAGCCAGCAAAATGCTACAATGGTAATAGCAAATAGGAGAGAGGCGAACTTTAGATTTTCTGGAAGAAGTGACGCATAGACATCATTGAAAAGCCAGCTGTAAACATTTCGGTTCTTCCCTTCGGCATTCTCCCATTTGAACATAAACATGATTTTCACAATCAATCCTGAAAGCACATAAATGATGAGAGGATTGAGTCCGAAAACTTGAAAGGGCTTTGTCCACTTGGTATAAGCTCTTACATCAATTAACTCAATCAATATGCCCAGTACACAACAAGCAATGCCACCCGTATAAATAACGTAGCTGCTTGTCCAAAGTGGTTTGTTCAAAGGGAAGTAAATGTTCCATGCTAGCCCAATGAAAATACTACTAACACCGATCAATAGTAGGTTTTTGATAAGTTGAGATTTGTCTTCGGAAGACTTAATTAATGCACCTATGTAATACCCAAAAATTACAGTTCCTACAGCGGGAAGGGTACTGAATAACCCTTCTGGATCAAACCGTATACCGAAGCCTTTCCATAGGTGATTTTCACCCAGAATCAGTAAGTCAATTTTTCTGGCAAAGTTGTCTTCCAATGAATATGGGTTTTCACCACCTAACCCCCACATTAAGGCCCAATAACCTAACAGGAGGGCTATTCCTGCTTTCCAAGCATGTTTTTGAGACAGTCCTAAACAAAGTAGTGCCCCAATGCCATAGGCAACCGCTATTCTTTGAAGAACCCCCATAATTCTCAGGGAATCAATCGATCTAGAGAATGGAAACCAATGGAGCGCAAGCCCAATTGAGAAAATGAGTACCGTTCTTCTTAAAATTTTTAAAAATGATCTTTTAGAAAGTTCATGATTGAATTTACCTGATGATAGAAAAAGGGACACACCAACAATGAAAAGGAAGAAAGGGAATACCAAGTCGGTAGGTGTTACACCATGCCATTTTGCATGAAGAAGTGGAGGGTAAACATAAGACCAACTGCCAGGAGTATTTACAAGAATCATTAAGGCAATGGTCATGCCTCTAAAAACATCTAATGAGAGAAGTCTATTAGTGGTTGAAGAAAGAGTCAAGGTTGATCAAGTTTAAATCATAAGATAAATAATTAGATCAGATTACTTTCAATATTACTTTTTGAATAGATGATTCAATTCAGTCATTTTTTAAAATCTGTTAAAAAAACTGTTTTGACAGCCAAAAAAATTGAAGTGGCATATCTTTAGCTAACTATTCTCGTATTAAGTTGAGATTGAAATTCCCTTAAGCATGAAAAAACTATTTATTATATGCCTATGCATCGTCAGTATGCAACTTGTGGCCCAGCAGCAACCTCCTAAAAATTGGTTCACTTTAGATCCCGAAACTGATCAGGTACAAGGAGTGAGTGCTGATAAAATCTTAAAGAAATTAGAAGGCAAAGATTCAAAAACCATAGTCGTAGCGGTAATTGATTCTGGTGTAGACATTGAACACGAAGATTTGGCAGGAAAAATCTGGATTAATACAGATGAGATTCCTGAGAATGGTATTGATGACGATAAAAATGGCTATATAGATGACGTTTTCGGTTGGAACTTTATTGGTGGACCGAACGGTGAACATGTAGGCGCAGATACTTATGAACTCACAAGAGAGTACATAAGATTGAAGAAGAAATATGAAGGGGCAGAAGAGCCTAAAAAGAAGAAAGAAAAAGAAGAGTACGCTTATTGGTTAAAAGTAGAGAAAGATTTCAAGGCTAAATCGGAGGTAGCTACTCAGCAGTATGAGATTCTAAAGAACCTTACTGAGAATATGGTGAGATATTCGTCACTAATGAAGGCCTATTTGGGTCAAGAAAATCTATCTATTCGAGATGTCATGAGTGTTGAATCCAAAGACTCAATTGTAGTGGCTGCTCAACAAATGACGGCCTTGGCTATCCAAAACTTTGGTGAAGGTGCCGATTTAGTGGCCATCTCAGAGCAGCTTGCAGAAGGAGTTGACTATTACGGTAAGCAGGTAAACTTCGGTTACAATTTAGACTTTGATCCTAGAGGTATTGTAGGTGATAACTGGGAGAACGGTAAAGAAATAGGTTACGGTAATAACGATGTTGAAGGCCCAGATGCCGGGCACGGAACACATGTTGCCGGAATAATAGCTGCCAATAGAAATAACGACATCGGTATTAGAGGAATCGCTGAGAATGTAAAAATCATGGCGATAAGAGCTGTTCCTGATGGTGATGAAAGAGATAAGGATATTGCCAATGCTATTCGATATGCTGTAGATAATGGAGCCGATATCATTAACATGAGTTTCGGTAAATCTTATACTTACAGAAGAGAATTAGTAGATGCTGCCATTAAGTATGCCGAGAAGAAGAATGTGTTGATGGTGCATGCTGCAGGTAATGACGGAAAGAATAATGACAACACCGATAATTTTCCTACGCCTGTAATTAAAGGAAAAAGAGCTAGCAACTGGCTGGAGATTGGTGCTTCTTCTTGGGGAGAAAATGAAAACTTTGTAGGCTCATTTTCAAACTTTGGTAAAGAGAGCGTAGATCTTTTTGCTCCGGGTGTGAGAGTTTATTCTACCACTCCAGGTGATAAATACGAGACATACGATGGCACGAGTATGGCAGCACCTGCTACCTCAGGAGTGGCCGCAATTGTTATGAGTTATTTCCCAGAACTTTCTGCTAAACAAGTCAAGCAAATACTAGCACAGAGTACAAGAACATTTACAGGTTTAGAAGTTACTAAGCCTGGTTCAAGAGATAAGGTGATGTTCTCAGAATTATCACGTTCTGGAGGTTTGGTTAATGCTGAAAAGGCTGTTGAGCTTGCTGCTGAAATGGCAAAGGGCATTAAAACAAAGAAATAATTCTGAAGTAAAATATTGAATTGATAGAGCCACCCATAAGGTGGCTCTTTTCGTTGATACTCAATTGGTCTACTTGATCTTCAATTGTAAAAGCACTAGTTTGAAGAATGTCAAGGATCTCTGCTGTAATACTATTTATACTTTTTGCGGCCTCAATCTCCGCACAAGAGATTCAAATCATAACTAACGGTAGAACCATTCTAGGCACCTATGAGGAAAGGACAGCCTCAGTAGCTGCTGGCGATATAGATGGCGATGGAGATACAGATATAGTCTTAGCAAATGGAAGGCACTGGCCGGGTCAAAATCGTATTTTTATCAATAACGGCCGAGGTGTTTTTACTGTTGAACGAGATTTAGGCCAAGATCGAGAGACTACCTACGCAGCAGAATTAGCCGATTTTGATGGAGATGGCGATTTGGACATTGCCGTGGGTAACGATATGGCACCGAATTACATTTTTCTTAATGATGGTCATGGTCGATTTGAAAAAGGATCATCTTTTGGAAAAGACTATGCTCCAACGCGCAATCTATCTTTGGCCGATGTAGATGCTGACGGAGATATGGATATCCTCATTACCAATCGAGGTATGCCTAATGAAATTTGCTTTAATGATGGTAATGGTAGTTTTGTCGAATCCACCGAGTTTGGCTCTAATTCCGACTCAACTATCGATGTTGAGGTAGCCGATATGGACCAAGATGGACATATGGATTTAATTCTGGCCAATCGAGATGGCCAACAGAACTATGTATTGATTAATAACGGTGAGGCTCAATTTGAAACCAAGATTGCTTTTGGATCAGGCAGTGATGATACTCGAGCTGTGGCAGTAGGAGATCTCAATCAAGATGGACAATTAGATATAGTAAGTGCTAACATCCAATCAGCGAATAACATCTATTTTGGTGATAAAGATGGAGGTTACTCGAAGAACGTTTCTTTCGATAAAACTGATGCAGCATCTTTTTCTCTCGACTTAGCCGATCTGAATAATGATGGTCTGTTGGATATAATAGTAGCCAATAATAGAGCTTCTAATGCTGTATTTATAAATCAAGGTAGAGGACTCAATTGGAAGGAAGTATCGTTGGCAGATGAAGCACTTAGGACCTATGATATAATTGCCGCAGATGTCAACAACGATGGGATTGTAGAGATTTTTGAGGCGAATTCAGACGCCATCAATCGTTATTACCGAATAAGAAAATAATATGAGATTTTTTAAACTGTCCTTTATCATTAGCTGTATCGCTATCTCCTTTTCAGCTTTGGCTCAAGAAAAGCTAAGCCTTAAGTATTTGGGTACAGCAGGATGGATTATCAAGGATTCAAAGGTCACCGTCTTGGTAGACCCTTACATTTCACGGGTTAAGCTCGGTACTGGCGCAAGCATTAGTCCTGATGATGATAGAAAAACGGTGTTAAGGTCAGATTACTTTGTATCAGATACTGTGGGGATCGATAGCTTGGTAAATAGAGCAGATTTCATTCTAGTTCATCACTCTCATTTCGATCATTTATCAGATGTGCCATACATAGCGGCTAAAACAGGAGCTAAGGTAATTGGTACTGAAACCACAATTAATATCCTTAAAGCATATGGTATTTCAGATGATCAGTTATACCCTGTTAAAGGAGGAGAGGACTATCAGTTTGATGATTTTTCTGTACGTGTAATACCTTCTATTCATTCTGCGCTCAATCAAAAGCATTACATAGACTCTAGGACGTACACGACTCCGCCAAAGGCTCCACTTAAAGTGTCCGACTTTATAGAAGGTGGTTCTTTAATGTTCTTAGCAAGATTTGAGAACCACGAAGTTATGACTATGGGGTCAATGAATTTTGTAGAAAGGGAATTGATGGGAATTAAACCTGATGTGCTTCTGGCCGGAGTAAATCAGTCTCAGTTAGGTTTGTACAAATACAATGAAAGGTTACTTAAAGTCACTGGAAATCCTCCTGTAATAATTCCAGCGCATTGGGATAATTTTAGATTACCCTATGGGTTTTCTCAACAGAGGGCAGTGGATGTTAAGCTAAAACCATTTGTAGCAGATGTAAAGAGGTTATCACCTCAAACAAGAGTAATAATACCAAAGCACTTGGGTACAATTACCCTTGAAAAATAAGGCTGATTTATTAGTGTAAAACATTCGTTCTTAGTGCAATTTCACCATTCAGTTTACTTCTATATTTAGACCATGAAGAAGAAAGATCACCTAATTGCCATCCTCGTTGTCATAGGTATTTTTATGATGGCTTCGATTATTTATACCATCGTTTATTAGTCTTGAACAAATAGGCCTCTTTTCAGATTTACCATATCATGAAATGCTCAACGGGTAAATATCAATACATGTCTAAAGATCTGGCTGAAACTGCCTTAATCGATCAGCATATTTACAAGGGCTTTCATCCCCATGAGGGGCCACAAGATGTTTATGAATGCCATATCTGTGGTTACTATCATTTGACTTCAAAATCTCTAAGTAGAAATGAGCGCTTACAAGAGATGATCGATTCTGGCGAAATGAAGAAAAAACAAGAAGCTCAGCGTTGGGAGAGATTCTAGTATATTCTACAAAAGTTGATATAATCTAAACTTTTTTCATACCTTCATGTTCTATAAATGTTAATGTAATAGAATATGAAGAGTTTGGGTAACCTTGAAGAGACGGTTTTATTACTGGTTATGATTATGGATAAACCATACGGTTATGCCATTGCTGATGAGTATCGGAAGCAAACTAACCAGAACATTTCAATAAGTGCTATTCATACCGTGTTGATGAGGCTTGAGAAAAAAGGTCTTATCGAATCTAAAATGGACGGAGCCACCGATGAAAGAGGTGGGAGAAGGAAAAGAATCTGTGAAGTTACCGCTTCGGGTAAATCGACTATACAATCACTTAAAGAAAACAGAATAAAGCTCTGGGAGCAGATTCCTGAGCTTGGATAATGAGTAATAGCAATCATCATATTGATCCACCTAAATGGCCACAGAAGCTCCTTACATGGTTTTGCGATGATGCTTTGCTTGAGGCTATAGAGGGAGATTTATGGGAAGCCTTTCAGGCAGATGCTGGTCAGTATTCTGCAAGAAAAGCTAGACTTAGGTATTTCATTAATACGGTCAAATTCTTAAAGCCTCAATTTATGCAACAGACAAAAGGATCTCTTGGAATGGTCTCCAAGGCTAATAATTATTTAAAGATATCATTCAGAAATTTCCAGCGCCATAAACTGGTTTCTGCCATTAATTTGGTTGGGTTGAGTTTGGGACTGGCGGTTACGCTCATTTCATGGTTGTACCTTCAACACCATCTTACAGCTGATGCATACATGGCTGATTCTGATCGAATCTATCGTGTGGTGAGAGACTATCGTTCACAGACCTACACTAATCTTCACTTTCCGAATTATTACGGAACATCCAGACAAGGTCAACTTCTGAATATTAATGCTTTTGCTGATTTACCACAGGTTGATCAAGCTGCTCAGTTTACCATTTCCAATAGCGATATTATGGGGAGAGGCTTCTATGTTGAAGCCAACAATAAGAAACTCAGAGGAGGCCCAATTCTCTATACAAATACTCCAGAACAACTTCAAAGTATTTTTCAATGGGAAATGATTCAAGGGTCTTTTGAATCTTCCACAAGTGAGGGGGTAATTATTTCTGACAAGGTAGCATCTCGCTATTTCCCAGATAGTGAAGAGTCAATTGTGGGTGAAGAGCTATTTATTGATGATAAGGCATTTCTAATAAAGGGTGTTGTTGAGCATATTCCAGAAAATGCCCATTTCGATTTCAATCTAATCGCCATGGTAGATAGCATTCCTTATACATGGGGTGCTTACACCTATGTTAAGTTGGCTGAAGGGCAAAAGGATCTCTTTGAGACAGAAAAGCGCATGTTCGATATTACGAAGCGTCACACGCCAGGTGCTGATGAAGATGACCTTGAAAAAGGTGTCACTTTGCAACCCTTAAGAGATATTCATTTGGGTTCCGATTATCTCTATGAGTTGGAGTCGAACCTGAACCCGGTATATCTGTATCTCTTTATGGCCATTGGAATTGTAGTGTTGACTATCACAATTACTAATTATGTTAACCTTACCATTGCCATAAACGCCAATAGATTAAAAGAGGTGGGTATTAGAAAGGCCATTGGAGCGAATAAGAGAGATGTTTTTGTTCAATTTATTTTCGAATCTCTATTGACGGTTATAATAAGTCTATGTATTGGCCTTGGATTGGTTTACCTAGCACTGCCTTATTTTAACCAGTCACTGGAAGTAGTATTGAGTTGGTCTGAATTGGTCTCTTTAAAGCAGTTGAGTTTTGTTATTGGGGCTACTTTGTTAGTAGGTGTGATCAGTGGATGGTACCCCTCATATATACTTGCAAAAAAGCCCTTTGAGCAATTGATATCAAAAGGAGGTACTCAAAAGCGCAAATTCAATGTCAGGTCTATTTTGCTAGGATTTCAAGTTTTTACAGTCATAACCTTGGCTGGATTTGCATTCTACGTTAACCAACAGATCAATTTTGTAACCCAGTCAGATCTAGGGTTTGAAAAGGAAGGAATTCTAACGGTTAATTTCAGAGGCCTAGAAAAGTATAGGGTCTTTAAAGAGAGACTAGAGTCTAATCCAAGCATATTAAGGGTTGGAAGTGGAGGAACTCCTGCCAATACACGCTACAACACTACTACTTATAAATTCGAAGAGATAGACGATGTTTTTGACGATGCTAATCAAGTAGATATGGACTATGCCACAGCACAAATGCTTGGCCTTAAATCCAGTGCATTCGATTTGTTAGAAAATGGTAAGAAGGATATTATGCTGCTTAATGAAACTGCAGCTAAAAAGTATGAAGTAGTTAGTGGGAAATCGAGGGCTAATTTATTAGAGCAGTTACTCATAATGGAGCCTGAAGTGATAGAAGAAGACGGAACTGTTGGCTATCCGTCTGAGATAAATGGCTTCGTTCAGGATTTTCATTATTTCTCAAAACGAGAAGCTTTCAATCCTCTATTCATAAGAGTTCATAAAGAGATTCCGTGGATTTATGGGGTGAACATAAAGCTGCAAACAGATAGTCTTTTTGAGACCATGTCTTTCATTGAGAATGCCTATGCCGAGGTAGAAACTGAGACACCATTTATTGCTAAGTTCATCGATGATAAGCTTGAATATCTATACAGCGAGGAGTATAGAATTTCGGGCATAGTAAAAGCTTTGGGACTTTTATCCATACTACTTGCCTTTGCAGGTTTAATAGGCCTTGCGTATTACAGTGCTAAACTCATGCAAAAAGAAGTAGCTATAAGAAAAGTATTAGGAGCCAAGATATTAGGTTTACTGGGTGTAATGGCTAAGGAGTTCTTAGTAATTGGTTTAATAGCCAGTTTGCTTGCTGTTCCTGTTGCAGTTCTGGTAATCAACAGTTGGCTAACCAACTTTGCATTTCGCGTTGATCTTAACATCCTTGTACTCGTTGCCATTGCCGCCTTGGGCATACTCATACTGTATCTAGGTGTTATCGGTCAATCTTATAAAACCACAAGGATTAACCCAATTGAACCCTTAAGATCTGAAGCTTGAGGCATCTGTTTTGTACCATCTGGTTTTTGAGTTTTTCTGTATTGGGTCAGGTTAAAATTGAACCCGTGCACTCTAATGTAAATTCTAGTTTCTGGGAAGATTCCCCAAGTATTTCAGCAGATGGTCGATTCTTAGTGTTTACTAGGAGCGAAGCCAAAGATTGGCCAGATACGGATTATCGAAAGCTGTATCAGATAGACCTATCAGACCCTAAATCTGAAGCTATGCTTTTGCCATTTGCCGACTCAGTTTATAATGTGAGTTATGGTAATGACGATTCTATATTCTTTACCAATCGCAGAAACCAAGGGGCACAAGAATATCAACAGTTTTTTAGAGCAGTATATGCCAACGGGAGATATCAAGTGACTAACCTGACATCTGAAATTCTTGCCAGCTATGCACATCAGGTTAAAGATGGCAGTATCTATTATTTTCAATATGATGGAAAGGATGGTGCTGGACTTTATCGAGCACAATTCGATGGAACTCAATTCTTGAAACCTACTTGGTTAGGTTCAGAATTATCAGAGCCCAAAACAACCAGTTTTGATGCTTTTGTATCGGCTGATGAGTCTTGGATGATTTTCACAAGCTATTTCGAAGAAGACGGTGAAACCGGAAGAACAGGTTTCTACTTTGCGAAAAAGGTGAATGGCAATTGGACTAAGTCTAAAATTGAAGGCCTACCCTATGGCTGGGGTGCGAACGTGACACCAGACCTGAAGTACTTTATCTTTACGGATGGTGGCGATATTTATAAATGTAGACTTGAAGATTTGAATATCGATTTTTTTAAGAACCGCTAATCTTAAAAGCGGCTTCTTCGTATTATTGACCAGAATAAAGGTCATATGAAACGAATTTTTTTAACACTCACACTTTCTGTTTTTTCAATACTTCTTTTTGCTCAAGACAGGCCAAATACCGCAAGTGAAAACGTGGTGATTTTAGAAGACCCTTTTGATATGCCGGGCTTAGATCGAAAACGAACCGTTAGGTTGTATCTGCCTCCCGGTTATACAAATTCAGATAAGAAGTATCCTGTGCTCTATATGCATGATGGTCAGAACCTTTTTGATTATGCTACTTCTTATGTAGGCGAATGGGAGGTGGATGAAACACTTGATAGTCTGGCTAATGCTAACAGTTTTGAAATGATAGTTGTGGGTATAGACAATGGTCAAGCATTAAGAATGAATGAATTGGCTCCCTTTCCTAATCCGCGAGTAGAGAAGGTAGAAGGAGACAAATACATGGAGTTTATTGTAGATGTTGTGAAGCCATATATCGATAAGAACTATAGAACGCTGAGCCAAAGAGAGCATACGGCCATAATGGGAAGCTCCATGGGAGGTTTAATTTCTCATTACGGGATTTATAAATATCCCGAAGTCTTTAGTAAGGCCGGTATCTTTTCACCATCGTATTGGATCAATTGGAAGGCAGTAAAAGAATATACTTTGGAGAACCCTTTACCTAATGATTCAAGACTCTACTTCTGTGTGGGAGAGAAAGAAGGTATGATGGTGGGAAGCATGAATGCGATGGTCAATTTGCTATCGAAAGAAAAATTCAAGCAGGAAAACATCACATCGTTTGTTGTGCCGAATGCCGAGCATAATGAGGCACAATGGCAAGGAGAGTTTAAAAAGGCTATTCAATGGCTATTTAAAGAAGAGTAAAATTTAAAGTTTACTCTTCTTTAAGTGCCTTCGTAATTACTCATTCCTCAGAACATTCACTGGGTTTTGTGTTGCTGAACGATAGGATTGATAACCAATGGTTACCCACCCAATACCCAAAGCTGCAATAGCTCCCAGTATAAATACCCAAATGCTTATTGGAGTTTTATAGGCAAAATCGGTCAACCAGTTGTTTACAAGTAAGTAGGCTACTGGACTCGCTACAATCACTGAGATTCCGATGAGCAATGTAAATTCTAACCCAAAGTTATAGACTAATCTGCCCACTGATGCGCCAAGTACTTTTCTTACACCAAGCTCTTTCTTTCTTTGTTCCGCACTAAAACTAGCTACACCAAAAAGACCGAGACAAGCGATAAGAATCGCCATTAGTGTGAATATATTAAGTGCCTTGCCCATGGTCTGTTCATTCAAGAAAGTTCTTTCAAAATCTTGGTCTAAGAATGAGTATTGGAAAAATTTACCATTGCTAAATTGATTGAATTCTGCTTCAACTCTCTGTATCAAATCATCCATTTCCGCAGTGCTGCTCACTGCATTTTCCCCAATTCGTATAGAGAGAAACTTGCTTTCGAAAGACCAGATGCGATCATTGTCTTCACGGATCATCATTAGTGGGTCGATTTCAATTCTCAGACTGTTGTAATTAAAGTCTTCTACAATGCCGATTACCTCTAAAGATTGTTCGGTATCCCAAGGGAAAGTAATCTCCCTCACTTCGGTTCCCGATGTAAAATCTTCAATAGTCCATCCTAAAGCATTCAATGCTGATTCATTAATGACTGCAGCATATTTATCATTAGGCCTTGTCTTATCGAACATGCGCCCCCAAACCAAATCGATTTCCAACAGGTCTAAATAATTGTCATCTACCCAATTCGATTTTAGGGTGACAATCTCAGCTTCAGGTTCCTTTGCTTTATACTTGTCATCGTTATAAATAAAAGGTGGGGTGAGACCCGAAAATGAAACGTCCTCTATTTCACTCAAGCCGGCAACAGCGTTTTTAAAAGCATCGGCATTTCGACCAAGCAGATTTACATTGGCTATTTGAAGCACATTGGCTTTATTAAAACCTAACTCATAATTGGCGGTATATTTTAATTGTTTCTGCACGAAAGCTGTGCAAAGAATCAGTGCAATAGAGAGGGAGAATTGAACAAAGACTAATAAGTTTCTTACTCCCTTTGCTTTCATACCTCCCAAGCTTACTCCTTTTAAAACACTAATGGGTTTGAAAGAGGAAAGATAATATGCTGGGTATGATCCTGCTAAAAATCCTAGCCCCAGTATAAAGGCTAAGAGTACTATTTGGTTGCTCAACTGAGTCAGTTCAGCATAGAGACTTAAATCTTTTCCCGTAAGCGCGTTGAAAGAGCTTAAGGAAAACTCAGTAAAGACAATTGCGAGCAATGTTGAAACTGTCACATAGAGTATTGATTCAAAAATGAATTGACTAATCAGTTGCTTCTTTTCAGACCCTAAGACCTTTCTTATGCCTACTTCTTTGGCCCTCTTGGTAGAGCGGGCAGTGGACAGATTCATGAAGTTGACCGAGGAAAGAATCAGTATTAGGATACCTACTGAGATAAATACTCTGATGTATTGAATATTGGCTTCTGGCCCAAATCTATTACCGGTAGAAGGGGTGTTGATATAAGCTTCGTTTAAAGGTTGAAGCTTGAGAAACCACTCTTTTTCACCAATATATTCTTCCCAAGTCTGCTCGAATACTCTATTAGCCGTTACCTCTCCCCACTTAGCCGGAATATCCTGAATTTTTGCTTCTAGCTGTTCTATATCTACCCCGGACTTTACTTTACAATAGGTGCCAAAAGTTGTCCATATCCAAGACCATTGCCTAGCCTCAATAAAGGGCACTGTAAACATGGTGGCTAACATGTCAAATTGTATATGGGAGTGAGTAGGAATATCTTTAATAACTCCCGAAACGATTAAATCTCCTTTAGAATCACCTCTATCTATGCTAATTACTTTGCCTAAAGGATTGTCACCTTTAAAGTATCTTAATGCGGTTTCTTCAGTTAAAATAACCTGTCCTGGAGTCTTAAATGCAGTCTTTGGATTGCCTGCTACAAACTCATAAGAAAAGACTTCAAAGAAATTTGTATCCGCAACAAAGAATCTAGACTCTTCAAATTCTGTCTTTACTCCGTTTTCATCGGTAACAGATAAGTAGTCTGCTACCGGGTCATGAATTCTTGTGACTTGCTCAAACTCAGGAATGTCTTGACTTAGCGCGATAGCTACATTAGGTCCGGTTGATGCAAATTCATCTGCCCAGTCACCCCAAATCATAGGCATGTTTACTCTGTAGATACGGTCAGCATCTTTAAAGAACTTATCGTACTTGTAGTCATCAGAAACATAAAGGGCTACCAATAAGCAGGCTGTAATTCCAATAGATAAGCCTGTGATATTTAAAAAAGTGAATTGCTTTTGTCTCAAAGCATTTCTCCAGGCGATTTTGAACATGTTCGAAAACATAGTATAAAATTAGAGTTTTTGCATGACTGCTTAGCCAAATAGAGTGCCAAACAAAAAAGGCTGTTTTTGATGGATAAACAGCTTTTTCAAGGATTGTGCAATATTGAGTTCGTCCTCTTAAGAACGCTTATGGTCGCTCGCGGACGGTTTAATCTGTAATATGTTTTTCTAAGGCTCCCGTGAGCTTCGACTTTCGTGAGCCGAACCATTTATCAATGATTTTACCTTCAGGAGATACTAAATAGTAGATGGGATAACTCTTGATATCATAGCGAAGGAATACTTCCGCTTTAGTTTTAGATGTCCATAGCACTGGCCATTTAATATCAAGCCCAAGCCGCGTGGCCTGATTGGTCCATGCTTTGATATTTTCGTCTTTATTAAATGTTAAGACTTGAAGGTTGTCATATTTACCAGACACTTCAATTAGGTCAGGGTAGGCCATCCAGCATGGAGTACAACTTGTTGATGAGAACTCAAGAAGCATGTATTTACCTCTAAATTGCTTTGTATCAAAACTATTGCCTTGAGCATCTGTGGCACTAAAATCTATTATGGGGTCACCTATAGTTGCTTTGTTTTTGCCCTCACTGTCTAGAAAACCCAATGCTTTGGGAATCAGATTCAATTGTTCTTCAGGGATCTGAGCTACAATCGATTTGACTTCTTCGAAAGTCATTTTTTCAAATTTGAATTGAGAATCGAAAAATTCAAGCGCCATTGGCATTTCTATATACTTGAGCGTACTAGAAATGAATTCCTTTTTGTTCTTGGGGGATCTCATTTCGACCAGCATTTGGTGCATTTTTGAATTTTGCACTTCTATGTTTCTGGGAAATCCTTTTTTGTTGATGACTACCTTGGTTGCACCGGGTTCTATAAAGAAGTTTCCTACTTTACTTTTATGGAAAACTGTTCCTAAAATCGGTCTATCTACTTTTAACTCTCTGTTGAATAGTATTTCACCCTTGTTATTTACTTCATATGATTCACCTCCCAAAACGAGCTCTAAAAAGTGCCCATCTCCATACCCATTTTGGATAATAGTAACCGTTTCTTTTTGAGCTTGAAGAGCCAAACAAAAAGTCAAAGAGAACATGATAAGTACAACTTTCATTTGCAGGTAGTTTATCTATCCGTTTTGCATATATGGATACTGTATGCTTGAAACTAATCTGTAATATGCTTTTTTAGTGCTCCTTTCAATTTGGATTTTCCTGCACCAAACCAACGTTCGAGGACTACCCCTTCGGGTGAAATCAGAAAATAGATAGGCCACCCTTCAATTTCATATAGTTTGAATATGTCCTTTTTGTTTTCTGCGTCCCACAATACCGGCCAGTCCAATTCGATTTGGAAACGTTTGGCCATATTATTCCAACCTTCCTTGGCATTGTCTTGGTTAAAAGTTAAAACCGCTACATCAGGATAGTTAGACATAGTTTCTATCATACTAGGGTAACCTTCCCAGCAAGGAGCACATCCGGTAGACGCGAAATCTAGAAGTAGGTATTTTCCTCTTAAGTCATTAGTGTTATATGTGGTTCCATCTTGCGTACTAGCCTCAAAATCGAAGATTTTACTTCCAACTTTTACTTTTTCTAGTTTGGCTGTTTTCAAAAAAGATTTGACATCAGTTAAATTTTGTTGCGTTTCTAGCGGATACTTATCGTATAGAGATTTAAGAAAATCATAGGAGTGTCTGTTGTAGTATTGAGCGATATAATTTAGCGTGGCTAAATGATTTGGCTTTTCGATAATCAGCTTTTCAACTGCCGCCTGATTCTTGCCAAATTTTAAGGATTTGTAGATGTTGTCAGTTTCTGAACCAATCACTTCTATCGATTTTGGAAACCCTGACTTCTTGATGGTTACTTCCACATTACCCGGTTCAAGCCAAAACTCACCGTATTTACCACTGTTTAGAATAACCCTCCCTCTAGCCACCTTATCAATGTTTACAGACTGGTCGACTATATACGTCTCATTAGTTTTTAATTCTACTAAGTCCGAATCAATGTAAATTTTGAACTTAGGCTTAGCTCCAAATCCTTCGGCTTTGATTTTGAGATCGACTTCTTGTGCGACTATTGCAGGCATAGCCATAATGGCAATAAGTCCTAGTAGTGTTCGTTTAAGCATGCTATTGGAATTTGAATATTTAAACGTCTATAAGTCTTATCTGTTTATCCACTTAGATAATCGGAATTAATCCAACAAAAAAGGCCAAATGCTTATGCATTCGGCCTTTCATGTATTTTATAATAAGAACTACTTACTTAACAAATCAGTACTTCTCTTAATAAATTCCGTTAAGTCTGCACCTTCTAATAGGCCTTGAGAAAGCAACGCCAAATCGAAAGCTTGCTTAGCTACCTTTTCCTTTGTTTTGTCAGTTTTCGCTTTCAAGATTTTGTCTGCTAAAGCATGGTTACCATTTACGGTTACGTCATAGTTATCTGGCATAGCACCAAACATGTTGAAACCACCGCCACCACCGGTTGCTTGCATTTCCTTCATTCTACGCATGAACTCAGGCATGGTAACCGTAACAGGTGCATCTGAAGGTGCCAAAGGCTGAATCTCTACTTTGTAAGTGCCATTATCAATGGCTTTATCGAAAGTAGCCTTCAAGCTTTCTTTCTCTTCTTCAGAGATGACCAACTCTTGCTTTTCATCTTTGTCGATGAGCTTATTGATGTTATCTGCATCTACACGCTTGATTTGCGTTTTCTCCAACTTCATTTCCATGTGGTTAATGAAGTGACTATCGATAGGAGAGTCGAAGACAAGTACATCGTATCCTTTATCTTTTGCAGCTTCTGAGAAAGAATGCTGCTTAGCAGGGTCGTTGGCATATAACCAGATTTTGTTACTGTCTTTGTCAGTCTGATTTGCCTCGATTTGTGCAGTGTATTCGTCTAGTGCGAAGTGCTTTCCATCAACATTTGTTACCAATGCGTAGTCTTTCGCTTTGTCGTAGAACTTCTCTTCAGAGATCATTCCATACTTCACAAATAGGCCAATATCACTCCATTTAGACTCGTAAGATTCTCTTTCTTTCTTGAAGAGCTCGCCTAATTTATCAGCTACTTTCTTAGTGATGTAAGTATTGATCTTCTTCACATTACCGTCAGACTGAAGGTAACTTCTAGATACGTTCAAAGGAATGTCTGGAGAATCGATAATACCATGTAGTAGCATCAAGAATTCAGGCACAACATCTTTTACTTCGTCTGTAATGAATACCTGACGAGAGTATAATTGAATCTTGTTATTCTGTACCTCGAAATCATTTTTCAGTTTCGGGAAGTAAAGAATACCGGTCAATTCAAATGGATAATCTACATTCAGGTGGATCCAGAATAAAGGTTCTTCTGAGAAAGGATAAAGCTCTCTGTAGAATTGAAGGTAGTCTTCATCAGTAAGATCAGAAGGAGATTTGGTCCAGATAGGAGCCGTATTGTTAATGATGTTATCCTTCTTTACCGTTTTGTATTTCGGCTTGCCTTCCTCGTCTTCACCATCTTGAACAGACTCGTCCTTCTGACCGAACATCACTTCAATCGGTAAGAACTTGGCGTACTTGTCTAGTATGCCTTGAATTCTAGCTTCTTCTAAAAACTCTTCAGAATCTTCGTTGATGTGAAGGGTAATGGTTGTACCTCTTGTAGTTCTTTGACCTTCGGTGATTTCGAATTCAGTACTTCCGTCACAAATCCATTTTGCAGGTTCTGCGCCTTCGGTGTAAGAAAGTGAGTCAATCTCAACCGTTCCTGCTACCATAAAGGCAGAGTAGAAACCTAAACCGAACTTACCAATGATCTCTTTGGCATCTCCGGCATCCTTGAACTTTTCAACGAATTCAGTAGCTCCAGAGAAAGCGATTTGGTTAATATATTTTTTGATCTCCTCAGCTGTCATACCGATACCGTTATCGCTGACAGTGATGGTCTTTTTGTCTTTATCTACAGAAACCTCAACACGAGTTTCTCCTAAGTCACCTGTATATTCACCAAGTGATGCTAATCTTTTGATTTTTTGTGTGGCATCGACCGAGTTTGATACCAATTCTCTCAAGAAGATCTCATGATCTGAGTATAAGAACTTCTTAATGATTGGAAAGATATTCTCGGTGTGGATCGAGATGGTACCTTTTTCTTGCATAACGTATTGTCAGTTTTTTTAATCGGACAGCCTATTTCAAAAGCTATACCAATCCAACTGCAATGACATCATGTCATTTCTTATGTCAGCATTTGGGTTTATTTGTCAAAAATGCTCAGATCAGATCCTTGAACAAATGACTTATAAGCACCAAACTCAAGATTCATCATATTGTCGAATCTACCTTTGAAATTCTCTACGACATCCTCAAACTGTTTCAATGCAGTTTCTTGATTTGCACTCTTGGCTACCTGAGGAGATTGTAGTCTGGACATAACACCAAACATTTTACTCGTTATGATTTCAGGATCTCTGAAAATACCTTGAACGGGTTTACTTACCATTTGAAAGTAGTATTCGTCCAAGGTTCTCATCATTTCTTTTCCTTTCTCAAGTAGTTCTTTGTTACCCGACTCTTGAGCACTCTCATTCACCAACTTAATGGAAGCTTTCGCTTGTCTAATTTGGTCACCAATGTCAGTCAGCTTCTGTTGAGTGGCCATAAAGGATTTGATCATTTCTTCCTTTTCTTCCATTTCGGCTCGAGTAACTGGTAACCTAGGGTCTTTAAGAACTTCTAGTTCAGAATCACTATTGTTGCCATCATAACTTACAGTAACGGCATAGTTTCCGGGCATTACTTGCATACCGCCTGAAGGTTGTCTCTCAGTAGTAGGTTTTGGACTAGCCGCGTTTCTTACCCCATTTCTTTCCAGTCTCCAATTGAACCGATTTACCCCTGCTTTGGCCTTGCGGTAAAGTGTTCTGATCACTTCTCCAGATTGGCCTTTGATTTCAATCTTTACGCGCTTGTTCTCATCAGCCTCTTTTAGGTAATAGGTTATTAAACCTCCATATGGTCTGTTTTCACCTTCGTATAGTGCATCACCTACTTTACCGAAACGATAACCAAATGATTCACCAATTGAGGCTTCAATGGCATCTGGCGCTTCAAAAGCAATAACATTCTGGTCTAGGTTCTCGCCACTCGCCAGGGCTCTTAATGGTCTAATATCATCGAGTATGTAGAAAGAACGGCCAAAAGTTCCTATTACCAAATCGGCTTCTCTTTCTTGGATCACCATGTCTTGCGTAGGTATGCTACCATATCCGTTCGTCCATTGGGTCCAATTGTCACCTCCATCTATACTTACCCATAGACCAAATTCAGTACCAGTGAACATTAAATTTGGAGCCACTGGGTCTTGAATAAAGCTGAGCGTAGCTCCGCGCATATCGTTCTCGTCTACAAGTCTGGTCCAGCTCTTTCCAAAGTTTTTGGTATGGAAAACGTATGGTGTCCAGTCGTGCATTCTGTGATTGTCAACTGTAACAAAAGCTTCACCGGCATTATAGGTAGAAGCTTGAATTTGGGCTATCCATGCATTTGCCGGAAGTCCCTTCATATTACCAACTGTATTTGTCCATGTTTTACCACCATCTTGTGTCACTTGTACATTGCCATCATCAGTACCAACCCAAATCACGCCTTCCTGTACACGACTAGGATCAATAGAAATAATGGTAGTATGATTCTCCGCTTGTGTTTGGTCGAAAGTTAGTCCTCCTGTTCTTATATTCTGCTTTTCAGGATCATTGGTAGTTAAGTCCGGAGAAATCAGCTCCCAGCTTCTCCCTTGGTCGCTGGTTTTATGTAAGAATTGGCTGCCATAATAGGCCACATCCGGGTTGTGAGGGTCTATGGCCACAGCAGCATTCCAGTTAAATCTAAGCGGAATGGCATCGGGGTGGGTGGGTTGAACTTTGTAAAGTAAGCCGGAAACACGATCGTAATAATTCAAATTACCACCTTGCCCCATTGACCAGCCATATCTGTTATCTCTTGGATCAGGTACCATATCAAAACCATCACCTACACTGAGTCTTTGCCAGTAAAAGTTTCTTATACCTCCTTTAAACCAAGTCTGACTTGGCCCTCTCCAAGAACCATTGTCTTGAGAGCCTCCATAAACATTGTATGGTACTTCATTATCAACTCTTACATGATAGAACTGAGTTAGTGGCAAGCTTTCAACAAAGTCCCATTTTTTACCTCTATCTCTAGTAATCGTAAGTCCGCCATCATGCCCGTTCATGATAAATTCAGGATCTTCTGGGTGAATCCACCATGCGTGGTGGTCTGTATGCACTTTGTTCCCAGGAATGTAAGTAGACCATGATTTACCTCCATCTTCAGACACTGTTACGGTAGAATGAATGCTATAGATCCTGTTTTCGTTTTTAGGGTCAGTGTATATATCAGCGTAGTAGAAAGGCCTACCGCCAATGCCATTATCTCCCGGTCTAGAAGCCCTCTTCCAAGTAAATCCGCCATCATCTGATCTGAACACGCCATTAGACTTTGATTCTACATAGGCATAAACACGATCTGGGTCTGATTGGGCAATAGCTAGTCCAATTCTTCCAAGGTCTCCTTTAGGTAGGCCATCTTCACTAGTTCTTTTTGTCCATGTATCACCTCCATCGAAACTGACAAATATGCCTGAGCCTGGACCGCCTGATTTAAAAAACCAAGGCCATCTTCTATGCGTCCACATGGCTGCAATAAGTTTATTTGGGTTGGAAGGATCTACCACTAAATCTGCAGCTCCTGTTTTCTCATCTACATATAATGTGTGAGCCCAGGTTTTACCACCATCTGTCGTTTTATAGATACCTCTCTCAGGATTTTCGCCCCAAGGCGTTCCTGTAGCAGCTACTACTGCCACTTTAGGATTATCTGGGTGAAGAATGATTCTATGAATACCATTAGTTTTCTCTAAACCTATGAATTCCCAAGTGTAGCCTCCATCAATGGTTTTGTACATGCCAGCACCATTGTTCATGCTATTTCTTGGGTTACCTTCTCCTGTTCCTATCCAGATTTCATTAGGGTTGTTTTGGTTAATGGCAATGGCACCAATGGAAGCGGACTTACCATCATCAAATATTACTTCCCAAGTAGAGCCACCATTAATAGACTTCCATAGACCTCCGGCAGCTGAACCAATGTACATGATGTCTGGATTCTCTAGGACAACATCTATGGCTGTTACTCTTCCACTGGCTCCTGCAGGACCAATGCTCCTTGGCTTCATATCGCCAAGCAAAGACATGTCTAGTTTTTGCGCGAAAGTGGAGGTAGAACCTATTAATAATAGGATGAGAATGGCTCTAGAAAGAAGTTTCATGGTTGTAAGGTTTAATCTTATTGACAAAATAAGATACTGCTTCCAACTAGAGAAACTAAATGATACGAGCGGATTCTATTTAAATCGAATTGTTTTAGTCTACTCGAACTAATTCAATTATAAAGATTAGGTTTTCGTTTGGCTGGATTCTACCTGCTCCTGTATTTTGATAAGCCAGTACTGAAGGAATATAGAATGTTCCTTTGGCTCCTTCTTGAAGTAATAAGATGGCTCTTTCAAAACCCGGGATTACTCCGTTAGTTCCAAGTGCTACTTCGAATGGTTGGTAAGGCCTGCCCGGTTGGAAAATTCCACCATCTCTTGCCACTTGCTCAATAGAAGTATCTAAAAGGTCTCCATTGAAATTATACAACTCGTATTCAACGTCAACAATATCTCCAATTTCAGGAATGGCACCCGAGGTTGGTCTTGTTATACGATAGTGTACACCTGAAACATCAATCTCGGCTTGAATATTATTCTCTATCAAATAGTTCTGAATGGCTTCAACATCAATTTCTAGCTGAGCTTGTGGATCATAAGGGTTTTCATCTCCTCTACAGCTGCTAATTAAAACAAGCACTACCAACGATACGAATAATGACTTAAGGGTATTCATGAACATATAAGCGTTAATTGGGCAAAATTGTTGTTCACATTTGCCCTATGATTCTGAAAATGTTAGATAAAGACTTATCTAATTCTATCTACGGATTTAACGAGTTTTTCGTCTTTTCTGATGAATCGGTTGGCCATTATATTTAGCAACATAGCGCCTGCAGGACAATAAAATCCAAATGATATCTGTCCTGTACCATCAATAAGACCTTCGAATTGATAGATTTTATAGTAAGAAAGACCAAGAACCGCTGCCATTATGAGTGCGTTTAGGGCTCCAAGTTTCATCTGATTCAATCTATTTTTGAATTGGAAAATTGAAACTAATGCAATGATGGAGGCCAATATGGTCAACGCCCCAATGTACCAAGTACCATCCTCTCTAATAATTGTATCATCAGTAAGGTCGCTAACAGTACCTGCCGTTTCAACTACTTTCATTTTAAATGTAGTAAGTGTTGCTACTGTACTTTGGTCAGCACTCATTTCACCCCACATGTAATAAGCATTGGTAAGCCCCATTAGAAAGGCAACACCAAATAAGAATAGAGATTGAATACGTTGAATCATGGTCTAAAATTCTGGACTGCAAATATAGCTTTCATCTTTTAAGAAGGTACTATGTGTTTAAAAATGTGCATCTATACTTTAGGCATTTTTGATGTAAGAATTATGAAATAGGAGATTACTTCCTAGATTCTTAGATTGATTTAAAACAGTAACACATGCCAATATCTAAAGTCAAAGACTTGGAGGTGTATCGTTTATCTTTTGATTTAGCGATCAATATTTTCAAAATTTCAAGGTCTTTTCCTAAGGAAGAAAAGTATTCACTTACTGATCAAATCATGAGAAGTTCAAAGTCTGTCTCAGCGAATATTGCAGAGGGTTATGGTAAAAGAGTATACCCTTTAGAATTTAAACGGCATCTCATATACAGTTTGGGCTCAATCGAGGAGACAAAGTCATGGTTAGAATTCGCTAAGGAGAACAACTATATGACTGAAAAGATATTTGAGTCCTTATATAGACAATGCGAGGAAGTAGGATCAAAATTATTCCGCTTACATGAAAAATGGACTTAAGTCCTCGTTTTTTCCTTATTTCGCGTTATGAATTCAGGTATGTAAAGATTATGAATTACTTCATACATCTTACCTCAACCTTCATGACTCACGTAAATTATGGAAACCGCATACATTGTTGATATAGTTAGAACACCAATTGGTCGATTTGGTGGGGCACTAGCATCTGTCAGGCCAGATGACTTAGCCGCGCATGTGATCAAAGAGATTTTGAAGAGAAACTCTTCATTCAATCCAGAGTTAC
Organism: Roseivirga sp. UBA6052; assembly: GCA_002427755.1. Lineage (GTDB taxonomy): Bacteria > Bacteroidota > Bacteroidia > Cytophagales > Cyclobacteriaceae > Roseivirga. The sequence continues at coordinate 192,607 of DIYO01000005.1, read as the reverse complement.
TTGAAGATGTTGTTTTTGGAGCAGCAAATCAGGCAGGAGAAGATAATAGAAATGTGGCGCGAATGGCGTTGCTTTTAGCCGGGGTGCCGATAGAAGTTGGTGGAGTAACGGTAAATAGACTTTGTGCATCGGGTTTACAGTCCATTATGGATGCCAGTAGAGGTTTGATGCTGGGAGAGGGTAAGGCCTATTTGGCAGGAGGAACAGAAAGCATGACAAGAGCTCCATTTGTTTTAGGTAAATCGGAGTCCGCATTCGGAAGAGTTCCAAACATGCATGATACCACTATCGGTTGGCGATTTACAAATCCAAAGCTTTCCGAGCTTCATTACCCATATGGAATGGGGGAGACAGCAGAAAATGTTGCTGAGCAATGGAAGGTGAGTAGAGAAGCTCAAGATGAATTTGCTTACAACACACAATTAAAATATCAGGCGTCACATGAAGCCGGCAAGTTCGATAATGAAATTGTGCCGATTGACATTCCTCAAAGAAAAGCGGAACCAATCCGTTTTCAAAAAGATGAGCACCCTAGACTTTCAACACTTGATAAACTTGCATCTCTCAAACCAGCTTTTAAAAAGGATGGGACCGTTACAGCGGGAAATGCTTCGGGAATTAATGATGGAGCAGCTGTATCATTAATAGTGAATGAGGCGGTTTTAAAAGAGTTTAATCTAAAGCCGATGGCCATTGTAAAGTCTATGGCGGTGGCAGGAGTTTCACCGCATATTATGGGTGTTGGACCTATACCTGCAACTCAAAAAGCCTTAAAGAGGGCAGGTTTAACAGTAAATGATCTTGATTTAGTTGAACTGAATGAGGCATTTGCTGCACAGGCTATTCCATGTATGCGAGAATTAGGTTTAGACCCAGAAATAGTAAATGTGAATGGCGGGTCAATTGCTATCGGGCATCCTCTGGGAGCGAGTGGAACAAGAATTTCAGCAACCCTACTGCACGAGATGCAAAAGAGAGAGCATGTTAAGTACGGTTTAGCCACTATGTGTATTGGCGTAGGCCAAGGGGCGGCCGTCATTTATGAAAAATGTTAAGTCAGAATTTAGTATTAAGTAGCTAGTAGTTAGAATATGGGCAAATCGTTTGAAGACTTATTGGTTTGGCAGAAGGCTCATCATCTGACGCTGGAAATTTATAAACAAACAACTCATTTCCCGAAAAGCGAACAATATGCACTTTCTTCTCAAATGAGAAGGGCTGCTTACAGCGTACCCTCAAATATTGTAGAAGGATACACCAAGAGAGGGGAAAAAGATAAGTTGAGATTCTACAATATTTCCGAAGGGTCACTGCAAGAGCTTAAATACTTCATAATTCTTTCCTCTGATTTGGGCTATCCTATCGATAGAGAAAATCTAATTACATTATCAGATGAAGTTGGAAAGATGTTGTCTTCTTATATTTCCAAAATCAGGTCTAACTCCTAATCTTCTAACTACTTTGTATGCCAAGATTCTTCCTCGATATTTCCTACAAAGGCACTAACTATCATGGTTGGCAAATACAACCTAACGCTTTGACGGTCCAAGAGGTGCTTCAAGATGGAATGTCGAAGATTTTAAAGAATAAAGTAGAGGTTGTGGGAAGTGGAAGAACGGACACAGGCGTGCATGCTGTTCAACAGCCAGTGCATTTTGATTTTGATCTAGAGATGTCTAAAGAAGACATTCTTCATAAGTTAAATGGGGTTTTGCCACAAGATATTGCTGCAAATTCAATAAGAGAAGTTAAGCCAGAAGTTCACGCTCGTTTTGATGCCACTGAAAGAGCGTATCAGTATTTTATTAATCAATCTAAAAGTCCTTTCTACGAAAATCAAAGTTATCAGTACACTTTCGATGTAGATGTTCAATTGATGAATGAAGCAGCGCAAAACCTATTGGGAGAACATGATTTTGAAAGTTTTAGTAAAGTAAAAACTGAGGTAAACACCTTTCTATGCACCATTTCAAAAGCCGTATGGTTTGCTACAGATAAGCAGTTGATCTTTGAAGTGCGTGCCAATCGATTCTTAAGAGGAATGGTGAGAGCTTTGGTGGGGACTTTATTAGATGTTGGTAGAGGGAAACTTACTGCGCAAGATTTTGTTAATATCATCGAAGCCAAGGATAGGAGCAAAGCTGGTCGCGCTGTTCCACCACATGGCCTATTTTTAACCGAAGTACATTATCCTGAGGATATTTATTTGTAAGCCTTGAAGAAAGAAGATCAGAAAGTAAAGAGTGGGAATGTCATAGACTTCAAGGTTTTGAAGAGGCTTTTTCAATTTGCAAGACCCTACAAAAAGCAATTCGGCTTGCTTGTATTTCTTACCGTATTTATGGCTTTGCTTGCACCGGTCCGTCCAGAGTTGGTAAGAAGAGCTATAAATGTTTATGTTCCCGTAGGAGATTATGATGGCTTAGTTTTCATGATCACCTTAATGATTGCTCATATAGTGATTTATGCAATCACTCAATATTCGCATACCTATTTATCAGGTTGGGTAGGCCAGGTAATCATCAAAGATATTCGAGTTAAGTTGTATAAGCACCTGCTCAGGTTGAGACTTAAATTCTTCGATAAAACGCCTATTGGACGTTTGGTTACCAGAAATGTGTCGGACATTGAGACTTTATCTAACGTATTCAGTGAGGGTATTGCAGCGCTTATTGGAGATTTACTTCAGTTGATAGTTTTGGCAGCAGTAATGTTCTACACAGATTGGAGGCTCACTTTAATCAGTTTATCGACTCTGCCTTTATTGATATTTAGTACCTACGTTTTCAAAGAAAAGATTAAAGTCACTTTCAATCAGGTTCGGAATGCCGTTTCTAACCTGAATTCTTATGTTCAAGAGCACGTAACAGGTATGAGTATTGTCCAGATTTTCAATGCTGAAAAGCGTGAGATGGACAAGTTTAAAGAGATAAATGCTGAACACCGCAAGGCGCATATCAAGTCTGTTCTTTATTATTCAATCTACTTTCCTGTAGCTGAGATTATTCAAGCCATTGCAATAGGTATGGCGGTTTGGTATGGTGCCAGAGAAATTCTAATAGATACGGCTGCTGGACCAGGTACGATTATCGCCTTCATTATGTATATCCAGATGTTTTTCCGTCCGATACGTATGATTGCTGATCGCTTCAATACCCTACAAATGGGAATTGTGAGTTCAAATCGAATCTTCGATTTGTTGGATAATACAGATCATATATCAGATGAGGGGTCTCATAATCCAAAAGAGATTAAAGGAGATGTATCTTTTAAAAATGTATGGTTTGCTTACAATGATGAAGACTATGTATTAAAAGATATTTCTTTCGATGTTGAAGAAGGTCAAACCGTGGCATTGGTAGGTGCAACTGGGGCAGGAAAGTCTTCCGTGATCAACCTGCTTTCTAAATTCTACGAGATCAATAAAGGAGAAATTGAGGTTGATGGAGTCAATATCGATAACTATGATTTATCCGCACTAAGACAAAATATTGGAGTAGTTCAACAAGATGTCTTTTTGTTTTCTGATACTATCCGCCAAAACATAACCCTTGGCAATCCTGATATTCCGGACAGTAAAATTGAGGAAGCGGCCAATCTGGTAGGTGTAAGCAAATTCATTAATAAACTACCCGGAGGCTATGATTACGATGTAATGGAGAGAGGGGCTACACTTTCAGTAGGTCAGCGCCAGTTGATTTCTTTCGTAAGAGCAATGGTTTACGATCCAAAGATTATCGTCTTAGACGAAGCGACTTCTTCTGTAGATACTGAGACAGAAGAGCTGATTCAGAATGCCATTAATCAAATGATGAAAGGCCGTACGGCAGTTGTCATTGCCCATAGACTTTCTACTATTCAGAATGCCGACAAGATTATTGTTTTAGATAAAGGCGAAGTAAAAGAGATTGGAAGTCATTCAGAATTACTTGCGAAAAAGGGCTTCTATGCCAACCTTTACAACATGCAGTACAAAGAGGTTTTAGCAGAACAATGAATAAACGATTAGTTACGGTTTTAGGGCTTGTGGCTATTATTGCCATAACCGCCATTTACATGTATTTGGGCGGGCTCAATAAAGTAGAATATACCATTGAGAACGTTTCAGACTACAATCTTATTGGAGTACAATTTCAAGGAGAAGGAGATAGCAAAGAGATAGAGATTGCTTACGAAGAGGCTAAGACATATGTATTGGATAAGAAGTACGATGGCATCTTAACGTTAGTTCATTATAATGATACTACGCTTGAGGAAGATCAAGTCAAGTTCTTTATAGGAATAAAGCTCAATGAAGGTACATCAGATATACCCAGCAACTATCAACGCTTGACCATTCCGGCTAAATATGCAGTAAGGGCTTCAATTGAGGCACATAATTCAGTTATGCCTACCCCTGAAACCATTGAAGAGAATTTGAGAGAAAAGGCAGGAGAGGCCAGTCTAAGACTTCAGGATTTTACTATCGAGCAATATATCTCGGAAAATCTGCTGATTATCGATATGCCGGCTAGGTAGTGTTTGGTTGTTGGTATTTAGTTTTAAGGTCTTCTAGATTTGGTGTTTGATTAATTCAAGATTAAGGGAACATCATCAACTCTAAAGGCCAATTGCGAAACACTAATCACTATCACCCAACCTCTTCCTCTTGCTTCAATTGCTTCTCATACAACTCTTTGTACACGCCATTTTGAGCAAGGAGAGAATCATTGGTGCCGGATTCAATGATTTGACCCTCATCCAGTACAATAATCTTGTCAGCTAATTTTGCAGAAGATACCCTATGCGAAATAATCACGGTTGTTCTTCCTTTCATGATATCAGCCAAGCTATTGAGTATTGTGTTTTCAGTATTGGTGTCTACAGCTGATAATGCATCATCTAGAATTAAGATTTTTGGGTCTCTCACAATGGCTCTCGCGATAGAGGCTCGTTGTTTTTGGCCACCCGATAGTGTAATTCCCCTTTCGCCTAACATGGTTTCAAAGCCATCAGCAAAGTCTACCACATTATCATATAGGTCGGCATCTTTGGCGGCTTTATGTATTCTTTCTTCAGTAATGTCTTTACCACCAAAAGCAATATTGTTGGCGATTGTGTCAGAAAACAAGAAGACATCTTGAGGCACGTACCCCATTTGATCTCTCATATTAGAGATATTCAATTTTTCTATGTCAGTACTATCAATTCTGATGCTACCCGATGTTGAATCGTATAATCTAAGCATTAGATTGGCGATGGTGCTTTTTCCACTTCCAGTGGTACCAATGATGGCAATCGATTCGCCTGCCTTAACATCAAAAGATACATTCTTTAATGCCTGTATTCCGGAATCCGGATAAGTGAAACTTACATTATCAAAGACCAAGTCTCCCTTCAGGTCTTTCATAATATTCTCTTTAGAAACGATATCATTCTTCTCTTTCAAGAATTGGTTGATTCGTTTTTGAGATGCAGCAGCGCGTTGGTTAATACTCGTAATCCAGCCTAGTGCAGTCACAGGCCATGTCAGCATATTAACATAAATGACAAACTCCGCAATGTTGCCATAAGTGATCTCACCATTGATCACCTGAGCGCCACCAATGTAAATGGTAAGGATTACACTCAATCCAATCAGAGCCATAATGAGTGGAAAGAACAGCGCATTAACGAAGGTTAGCCGAAGAGATCTATACTTGTACTTTTCACTTTCTGTTTCAAATCGAGTGGCTGAATCCATCTCTCTTACAAAAGCTTTGATAACTCTAATTCCGGAAAAGGCTTCTTGCACATGAGTAGACATGTCTGATAGGCTCTCCTGAATCTCCTCAGAACGTTTATTAATAATGTTATTTACAAAGTAGATGCTTAATGAAAGTATGGGTAATGGCAGCAGTGCGTAAAATGTGAGTTCAGCATTCACCCTGAGCATCTCGTAAATCACCATGGGAAAGAGTACAACCAAGTTGATGCCGTACATGATACCGGGCCCTAGGTACATCCTAACACGGTTTACATCTTCGGATATTCTATTCATTAAGTCACCAGTGTTGTTTCTGCGGTAGAAGCTTAATGGTAGGTTTTGATACTGCTCGTAAATCTCATTTTTTAGATCATATTCTATTCTTCGAGACATAACAATTATGGTTTGTCTAACCAAGAAGAGGAAGAAACCACGCATTAATGCCATCAATATCATAAGTCCTCCTAAAATGAGAACACCCTTCTGCAAGCTATCGAAAATGCTACCGCTCAATTGGCCGCCCTCAAAGAGTCTGTATAAAGCGAAGCTATCGGTTACATAATCTATGGCATAGCGTACCACTTTTGCTGGCCAAACCGCAAAATAATTTGATACTACCAAGAAGATAAACCCCAGAATAAGAAGGTGTTTGTATTTATACAGGTACTTATTTAGATGCTTGAGCTCTTTCACGTTACACTTAACAGAAACCTTCGCTTAAAGGTTGCCGTAGCCAGTTTTATTATTTAGAAATGTCGAGATATTGGTTACTTTTGCGAACTGTCAAACAGTATTGCCAATTCAGGCAAATATAAAAGTAAACTATAAATTGAATGTAATGGAAGGAGCTAATGCACTGGAAAAGACCGGGAGCATATCTATCTTCGAAGAGGTCGGTAAAATGGGTCATGAGCAGATTGTGTACTGCCATGATGAAGCCACAGGTCTCAAAGCAATCATTGGTATTCATAATACAGTCTTAGGGCCAGCGCTTGGAGGAACGCGCATGTGGAACTATGCTACTGAAGAAGAAGCAGCCATTGATGTATTAAGACTTTCAAGAGGAATGACCTATAAAGCTGCTGTCTCAGGGTTGAATCTGGGCGGAGGAAAAGCAGTAATTATAGGAGATCCTGCAAAACTTAAAAATGAACCTTTTCTAAGAAGATTCGGCAAGTTCGTAAACAGCCTTGGTGGTAAATACATTACCGCTGAAGACATGAACATGGGTACTAGCGATATGGAATATATCGGTATGGAAACCAATCATGTGACTGGGTTACCTGTTGAGATGGGTGGCTCAGGAGATCCATCACCAGTTACAGCTTATGGTGTTTATATGGGAATGAAAGCGGCCGCTAAGAAAGCATATGGCAGCGATGATCTTTCTGGAAAGAAGGTCTCGGTACAAGGAGTAGGCCAAGTTGGTAAGTTCTTAGTAGGTCACCTTGCTAAAGAAGGGGCCGAAATTTTCATTACTGATATCAATGGAGATAGGCTTAAGCAGGTTTCAGCAGATTCAGGTGCTCAGGTAGTAGGGATGGACGAGATTTATGATCTACCGGTTGATATTTATGCACCTTGCGCAATGGGAGCCACAATTAATGATGACACCCTTACGAGACTCAAAGCCAGTGTAATTGCCGGTGGTGCTAACAATCAGCTAGCGGAAGAAGAGAGACATGGGAAGCTCTTGAGAAGTGAAGGCATTATTTATGCACCTGATTTCGTAATCAATGCAGGAGGAATCATCAATATATCTTCTGAGTTAAAAGGAGATTACAATAAGGATCTGGCTTACTCTTGGACAGAGAAAATCTATGATACTACGCAAAAGATTTTTGAATTGGCCGATAGTCACGACATTCCAACACAACAAGCAGCCATGAAATTGGCTGAAAAGCGGATTGAAGAGGTAGGAAAGGTTAAACTTTCTTTATAATTAGTAGCAGGCAGTTTCAATAACTGTCTGCTTCTTTATATTTTCACGTTCTTATACTTTTTAGATGCTCAACAGGAGATCATTACGAGTTAAAGCAATGCAGACACTGTTTGCTTTAGGCCAATGCAAAGAAGCCAATTTTAATATTGGTTTGGCTGAGATTGAGGAGGTTTTTCAACCTGACCTTAATTCTATGGAAGCCCCTAACCATGAACTTCTTAAATCGAATAAAAAAAGAGCTAAATCAATTCTTGCTAATAAGGTTTTAGGTAATCCATTACCGGAAGGAACTGAAAGCACCAAAGAATCTGAAGATGCAGCAGCTGCAGCGTACAAGAATTACCTAGCAAACTCTAAAGAAGATTTTAAACGCCTCAAAAAAGACATGATTCTTGATGCCGAATCATTAGTGGATTACTTCTTATGGGTAATTACACTACTAGTGGCATGGTCTGACTTAAGCAAAAGCGAGGCAGATAAAAAGAAGAAGCTTTCCCCTGAGCGATTACTCTCGGGTGATTTTAATTTCCCGCAAAATAGAATTGTTGATTTCTTTAGACAATCTTCTAAAGTTCAGGTGGCCAGTTTGAAAAAGAACATTTCCTGGGAAAATGAAGAAGATACGCTCAAAAGCTGGTACAAAGACATCATTAAGAAAGACGAGGCCTTCGCAGAGTATAGAAGAACGGCAAACCCAACTTTCGATCAGGATAAAGATATTATTGACCATTTAATAAAGCAGGTGCTCTTTAAAGAAGAGGTGCTTTTATCTTGGTTTGAAGACAAGGATATTCACTGGAGAGAGAACAAAGCGATCGTGCGAAGTTTAGTCTCTCGTTCAGTAAGAGATGTTGAAGAAGATTCGGAGTCTAAGTCTTTTGACCTACCTGATTTTTCAAATAATTGGGAAGAGGATAAGGAGTTCTTCGAGAAGATCTTGGATACTACTGTAGAGAATGATCAGCAGTATAGCGATATGATCGCTGGTAAAACCAAGAATTGGGAGATTGAAAGATTGGCTAATACGGATCAGATTATACTTAAAATGGCGATTTCTGAAATGCTTAATTTCAGGAACATTCCCGTAAAGGTTACCATTAATGAGTATATTGAACTCTCAAAAAATTACAGTACACCTAAGAGTAAGCAATTTGTCAATGGTATTCTTGATGTGATTTCAGGAGACTTGAGAGAAAAAGGTGAATTGAAGAAAACAGGTAGAGGTTTAATGGATAATAAATAAAGATATGAGTAAAGGCTCTAGCAATTTATTAGCATTTGTAGTTGGTGCCGCCACTGGTGCCATTCTAGGTATATTGTATGCCCCAGATAAGGGTTCTAACACAAGAGACAAACTTTCTTATCAGTTAGATAAATACAAAAAACAACTAGAAGACTTGTTGGAAGATTTGATCAACGGAAAAATGGAAATTTCGTCTGAGGCTAAAGAAGAAGGCGAAAAAGTAGTAACAGATGCTCGTCAAAAAGCAGAAAAGTTATTAACTGACGTTGATGATCTAATAGATCAAATAAAAGCAGGAGAAAAAGTATAATTGAGAATATTATGAAAACCAAGATTACCTTATTTAGCGCGCTTCTCGCTACTATGTTGTTAAGCGCATGTGGAAACGCAGAAATGGAGAAGAGAATGGCCAATCTTGAGCGTAGAGTTAATCAGCTTGAGAATGGAGGTATTGCAAGAGAGACAGTAATGCCAACTTCAAGTCCTACTCAATCTGCACAATCAATTGAGACGAACTTAACGGCAAACGCAAAATTCGAATGGGATAATACCGTTTACAACTTCGGAAATATCAATCAAGGAGAAGTTGTTAATTACACCTTCAAATTTAAGAATGTGGGTACTGAGGATTTAAAAATTCAGAGTACTTCAGCTTCTTGTGGTTGTACTGTGCCTAACCATACAAAAACACCAATTCCTCCGGGAGGATCGGGTGAGATTGTTGTAAGATTTGACAGTAAAGGAAAATCAGGTCAGCAGAGTCCGGTTATTACAGTTGTTGCAAACACTGCTCCTAAGCAGACAAGATTAAGTTTAAGAGGTTTTGTGCAAGTTAATGCAGTACCTCAACCATAATTAGATTTTAATGACTTCCATTTTATTGCAAGCTCAAGGCAGCGGTTCAGGTTTACAATCGCTGATATTATTTGGTGGTATAGCCATTGTGTTTTATTTCTTTATGATTCGTCCGCAGCAGAAAAAGCAAAAGGACACTAAGAAATTCATTGAAGATATCAAGAAGGGTGATTCGGTAGTTACTATTGGTGGTGTACACGGTAAGGTGTATGCAACTGATGAGGATACTGTTACACTCGAAGTTGATAAAAGCACTAAAATGAAATTTGAAAAGTCGGCTATTTCACTTGATTCAAGTAAGAAGCAAGCCGGCAATTAAATAGCATTGAAAAGTCCTGAGGAATTCATAGAACGAATAAGACGTTCATTCCTGACTCCAAGTTCAAAGGACGAAAGAATAAAGGTGGTATTGATATGTTTAATCATATCTACCACCTTTTGGTTTTTTAGTGAACTGAATCAAGACGACTACATCACCCAGATCAGTTATCCGATTGAATTCATATATGATGAGGATGACTACATGGCTGTAGGAGAGCTTCCCGATCGAATGATGGTAGAGGTTACCGGTGGTGGCTGGGATTTAATGACAAGGTCCTTCGGTCTAAATATGAAACCTCTAGTTGTTGATCTGGCAAGACCAGCAGAAGTAAAAGCCATTTTAACAAGTTCACTAAGGGGTGATCTAACACCCAATCTTGATCCTGTTGCCGTTAATTTCATCTTAGACGATTCGATCAGGTTCGATATTCAAAAACGTGTGTCTAGAACATTGCAATTAAAATTGGATCAAAGTTCTATTGACTTAGCAACAGATCATATCCTCGATTCAAACATCGGGTTGGTTCCTTCAATTTTGACAGTTGAAGGGCCTGAAGAATTATTAAGTCAATTAGGAGATACATTGGCTATAGCGATCAATGAAAACAATATAGATGAAGACTTCTCGCAAAATGTTGATATACCAAATTTAGGGGAGTATATCAGTGCTGAATTCGAACGTGTAAGTGTGAGCTTTGATGTGGAAACCCTCGTAACAGTCGCCTATGACTATCCAATAGAACTCATTAATGCGCCTAAAGATTCATGGGAAATACTTCCAAACTATTTACCTGTTCGTGTAAAGTTAAAGTCATCATTATTCGATGCCACAGACACATCTATGTTCGGTGTTCAAGTAGATTTCAACAAAATGAGTCCCGACTCGCTTCTACCCGTTGAACTAATCAATATCAAGAAGGAATTAATGTCTTATTCCTTTAAGATTGATAGTGTTAAAGTTTACAGAAATGAGTAAAACACTTCTAGTTGGTTTAACTGGTGGAATAGGTTCCGGAAAAAGTACTGTCGCTAAACTGTTCGAAATACTTTCAATTCCTGTTTACTATGCTGATGATAGAGGCAAATGGTTACTATCGAATGATCAACAACTTCAAGACAAAGTAATTAGTCTTTTTGGTTCTAAGAGCTATTTGTCAGATGGTAATTTAAATAGAGCTTACCTTGCTGAGCAAGTGTTTCCGAATCCTGACAAACTTCAACAGCTCAATGCTATCGTTCATCCAGCTGTAGCTGAAGACTTCACTAATTGGATTCAGATAAATAGCAATAGCCCATATTTGATGAAAGAGGCTGCGTTGATTCTAGAAAATGAATCTTACAAGAAGCTCGATAAGGTCATTTGCGTTATGGCCAGCAAGTCAGAAAGAGTGAAGCGTGTTCTGCTCAGGGATGAACAAAGGTCAGAGGAACAAGTGCTTCAGATTATGGAAAAGCAAGTTTCTAATGGTACCAGAACGAAACTGTCTGATTTTCTGATTTATAATGATGGAAGTTCTTCTTTGATTAAGAAAGTGCTAGAGATTCATGCACAGCTCATCTCAGCAAGCAATTGATCCGATGTTGATTTGGTCAGCATAGAATTTCATTCTTGTATGCTGATAATCTAATTCTTGAATTTTCTCAATGACGTCCAACTTATGATTATAGAAAACTTCTATGTACGTGTTTTCCAAAAGATATAAGTTCACTTTGTAGCCATAATAACGAATCGACAAAATGAAGCTACCATTCATATAGAGCACTTTAGTTTGTTCCTCAAGGGGCAATTCAAAAAAGCTTGAACTAGATTCAGTCATCATTTGAATATAGTCATCTTATTAATAACAACTCAGTGTTTTATAGAAAAGCCTTTCAGCCATATCTTAAAAAGGTACTGGAACATATAGAGAACTTTATCGACTAAAGTGGTTATTCAACACACTATTTCCAGTCCTACCTACTTTCGGGTATTGTTAGGTAGGGTATTATGGTCTAATATGCCTATTCAATAAACTAAGCATTAAAAGATATGAGAACCTTAAACTATGCTCAATTCAAAAGAATCTTAACAGGAATAGATTTAGAGTATCGAATTACAGGATTCTCATTATCGCTAGATCGAAAGGCAAAATTTACCGACTTGCATATTCCTTATGATCTCAACTTCTTTGAATGTCAATTTCAATCTTTAGAGTTCGAAAATTGTAGGTTTTCAGGAAACATAACTTTCGATCATTCAAGCTGTCAATCATTAGAATTTAATAGCTGTCAACTCCAGAATGTTGTTCTCAAAGATGCTGAACTTGATACATTAAAGTTGAGTGATTCGAGTGAAGTCAGAAAACTCGATGTTTATAATTCACTAATTAATCAAGTTTCGCTAAAGTCAAATCCAATTTTTCAAGAGGTAGCTCTCGGGTGTAAGAACAAGATTAGAAAATGTAGCATAACCGATTTAGGTAGCCCATCGGTGAATTCTTTTCAGACCACAGTTTATCTCTGTCCAGAGCAATTTGAATCATTTGTTCTGAATAGTATCAATACTGATGTGATCCATATTGGAACTTTCGGTAACTACTCAAAACTAAGTTTGGCAAATATTCAAGCTGACTATGTAATGTTTGAGAACTGTAACTCAGATACCTCTCAAATTGAGATTATTGATTTAAAGGCGAATAAGTTCAATCAAGGCGAAATACATTTCATTAATACAGCTTTTGATTCTGATGTTTTTAAAATCAATGAATTAAAACCTCATTTTAAAACACAGATTCACCATACTCCTGTAGAAGTTAAAACGCTTTTGAAGTAGAGATCTAAATCCTACTAATAAAAAAAGACAGTCACTTTCGTAACTGTCTTTTTTTTGGGTGGAAGACCGGACTCGAACCGGCGACCTCCTGAACCACAATCAGGCATTCTAACCAACTGAACTACAACCACCATTTGTCGATTCTCGAGGGCTCTAGCGTTTTGATTTAGACCCTCAATTCATCTCGATCCCATTCGAGAATGGGCTGCAAATGTAATTGAATTTTAAATAAAATCAATGTTTTGCAAGTCTGTTTCTTAACGATCAAATGACATCCTCATTCCAGGATCTTGCTCTATGATCATCCCATTTTCATAGACAACTTTTCCATTCACTAATGTCATGTCAATATGTGACTTAAAGGTGTGACCTTCGAATGGTGACCATCCACATTTATATAGCAGATTCGACTTTTCAACCTCTTGAGGATTATTCAAATCAGCAATTACCAAATCAGCAAAATAGCCTTCTTTTAAGTACCCTCTATCTATAATATCAAACATGTCTGCGACAGCATGAGCGGTTTTGTTTACAATGGTTTCTAAGGAGAAATCTCCTTTATGATACATGTCTAATAAGGCGAGGAGAGAGTGCTGAACCAACGGACCGCCAGATGGAGCGGAGAAATATGTGTTTTGTTTCTCTTCCATAGTATGCGGGGCATGATCCGTAGCTATTACATCAATTCTATTGTCGTTAACCGCTTTGATTATTTCTGCTCTATCCGTTGCCTTCTTAACTGCGGGATTCCATTTAATGTGTGTGCCTTTTTCAGCATAATCTTCATCTGAAAACCACATATGGTGGATGCAAGCTTCCGATGTAATGCGTTTGTCTTTCAGAGGAATATGATTATCGAAGAGATGTGTTTCTTTTGCTGTTGAAATATGTAAAATGTGAAGACGAGCATTGTTTTTTCGTGCTAAATCCACAGCGAACGAAGAGGAAGCATAGCAGGCTTCTTCATCTCTTATTACAGGATGCTGATCGATAGGCACATTTTCACCATACTTTTCTCTTGCTGTAGCAGTATTTCTTTTAATGACTTCTTCAGATTCGCAATGAGTAGCGATAAGAGTTGGTGAACAAGAAAAGATTCCTTCAAGTGTCTTTTGATTATCTACCAGCATATTACCGGTTGACGATCCCATAAAAACCTTAACACCACAAACAGTTTTTGGGTCTGTTTTTAAAACCTCATCAAGATTATCATTAGAAGCGCCCATGAAGAAACTGTAATTCGCTAAACTATTTTGGGCTGCTATATCGTATTTGTCTTGAAGCAATTCTTGCGTAAGTGCATTTGGTACAGTATTAGGCATTTCCATAAAAGAAGTAATTCCTCCAGCCACAGCTGCACGAGATTCTGTATAGATTTCTCCCTTATGCGTTAGACCGGGCTCTCTGAAATGAACTTGATCATCTATTAATCCGGGAAAGATATGTTTGCCAGAAGCATCAATGATTCTATCGGCATTTACGTGCTGTAAATCTTTTCTGATTTGAGCTATTCTACCATCCTTAATGAGAATGTCCTTTTCCTCAATTGAGTTTTCGTTTACTACTGTACCGTTAAGAATTAGGATTGATGCCATAGGATTTTATTTTGTTTAAGGTTTAGCGTAATTGCAAGCCTAAATTAAGACAGAACTGCCTAAATGGGAGAGAATAGTACAACTTTTGAGGATTTAAAACTTAACAGGCAGGTTTTGAATGCAATAGATGAACTGGGTTTCAGCTCCCCAACTGAAATACAAGAGAAGTCTATTCCGATCACCTTGGCGGGGCATGATGTGTTAGGGATTGCTCAAACAGGGACTGGTAAAACACTTGCCTTCTTAGCACCATTGATCATGAAAGTTAAGTATGCTCAAGGAGATCATCCTAGAGCACTAGTATTGGCGCCAACAAGGGAATTGGTTACACAAATCAAGCGTCACTTTGATTTATTGTCCACATATACCGATCTGAGAGCTGTTGCGCTATTCGGAGGTATAGGACCAAAGGAGCAATTAGCGTCTTTAGAGAATGGTGTTGATATAGTGATCAGTACACCAGGACGCTTTCTAGATTTGTATAAGAAAGGAGGTTTATTTCCAAGAAATATCAAGACCTTAATTCTTGACGAGGCAGATAAGATGATGGATATGGGCTTTATGCCTCAGATTAGAAATATCCTAGAACTTGTTCCTCGCAAGCGACAGAACTTGCTATTCTCGGCAACAATGCCCGATAATGTAGTTAAGCTTACCGAAGAATTCTTGGAGTTTCCTGAGCGAGTTGAGGTGGCTCCTCAAGCCACTGTTGCTAATACTATAGATCAGTTTTTGTATGAAGTGCCCAACTTTAGAACTAAGCTGAATTTACTAGAGCACTTTCTTTCTGATGAAGCTTTTTCCCGTGTGATTGTTTTTGTGAAGAAGAGAACGACTGCTGACAACGTTTCCAAATACATTGATAGAAAAGGGCTTGGAACGGTTAGAGTAATTCATGCCAATAAAGGCCAAAACTCCAGAATGAATGCCATGACGGATTTTAAATCAGGAGAAATACGCGTTTTGGTAAGTACAGATGTTACCGCTAGAGGCATGGATATTTCAATGGTGAGCCATGTAATCAATTTTGATCTGCCATTGATTTATGAAGACTATGTTCACCGTATCGGTAGGACAGGAAGAGCAGAAAATGAAGGTGTGGCGATCACTTTTGCCAATGAATTGGAGATGCAACATGTGCCTCGGATTGAAAAGATAATTGATGAAGAAATTCCAAGAAGATCAATTCCTCAGCAGGTTGCAATAGAAAAGACACCTTTTGAAGAGTTACAAGAAATTAGGAGAGCTTTAGATAATATGAGAAAAAAGGCCGATCCTAATTTCAAAGGCGCATTTCATGAAAAAAAGAAAAGCTTCAAGCATCCTAAAGCTTCAAAATCGCGTCATAGTAGAGGAAGAAAACGGAGATAGCCTTTTAGGTTAGAAATTCGTAAATTTTACTCTAATCAAACTCAAAATCATGAAAACAAAACAACTACTACTAAGCATGGTATGCTTATTAATGGTCGCTAGCAACGCCTATGCGCAAAGAGAATCTAGCTCAGATTATCATTTAGATGAAGAATACAATATGTCTGCAGATGGAACCCTCCATTTGAGTTCTTCAGATGCCAATGTTACAATTAAGGGAACTGATAGAAAGAATGTTCATGTGGTTATCGACAGGGTAGAGGATGTAAGAGGCATTAGTTCTAGAAGAAGAAATTTTGAGGTAGATGTAGAAGAAAGAAGTGGCGATCTCTATATCACGGAAAGAGAGAGCAGAGGTGTTTCAGTAATGATGGGATCATATTCACTTGATTATGATATAGAAATTGAAATGCCCATGACAGGCTCACTTAGAATAAAGGGGGATGATGATGACTATGTGATAAGAAGTATCAACGGGGAGATCTTTATGAATATAGATGATGGAGACATTGAGCTTATTGATTGTGGTGGTGATGATTTTGACATTCAATTAGAAGATGGCGATCTAAAAATGGATGGTGGTAAAGGAACGTTCTATGCCCGTGTAGATGATGGTGATATTGATATTCGAAATGCTGATTTCACCACGTTAGAGATTCGATCAGAAGACGGTGACGTTTCGGTTGAAACTTCATTAAGTGACAAAGGAGTCTATGAACTGGTTGCTGATGACGCCAGTATCGATTTCTTGGTATTGTCAGGTGGAGGTAAATTCAACGTGCTAAAAGATGATGGTCGCGTATCGGCCGGTTCTTCTTTTGAGACAATTAGAGAAACAGAATCAAGAACTCAATTAGAGCTTAAGGGTGGTAATGCTGAAGTCGATATTCGCGTTAATGATGGGCGTGTAAGACTTAGTTCTGAAAACTAGTTTTATAGCAGAAAGAATTTTAAGGCATTGATTCATTAGGAGTCAATGCCTTTTCATTTGTATCCCAAATCCATTGCGAAACATTAGCACCACCCAGCTTATAATCTCTGTTTAAGTGTGTTGTTAATTCGCTTTTGTAGGCTTCAAGGTCATCTCCTCTATTTATTTCTAAAACTGATTTAAGAAACTCTAGCGTATTGAAATACTGCAGGTCACCAAAGCCATAATGCGATTGCCATCTCAATAATTGACCAACAATTTTGAAGTCATCATGTATTCCTGATTGGTACAGCTCAATTGCCTTATTTTCAATTTCAGTCAAACCATTATTAGAAAAAGGAAATCTCTTAAGGTGGCATTCAAGGGCGGCAGGCAAATATTGAAATTCCTCCATCTTAAGGAGGATGAAATTATAGAGGTCATCTGGGTATTGAGAGCAGTAGGTTTGCCAAGTGTCTTGTGCATGTGTCAACTCTCTGGTATTCAATTTTACTCTCTTATCATAAAGTTCAGGGTATTTCTCTGCAGGTACTTGACCTAATCCAATTAAGTTCTCAGATTCTTCGGATTCACCTACACATATAAGAGAAATTTGCCCCGTGAGATCTAAGTCTTTCAGCCAACTCAGGAGCGCGATCATGTTTATCTGGCAGAATAAATCATATTCGAACCACAGAATAATTTCGCTGTATACATCAATCTCCTTTTCAAGTTTTCTAAATGGGGTTACTACTTTTTCAGAGAAGTCTTCTTCAGTGATCTCAAAGAATTTGGTCATGAATTCAGTACGTTCTTTCCAGAATTCATCAGTTGTAATGTTTTGCTGAGTTGGCCCTTCGCACAGTACTTCTTGCCATACAAAGGTATCGCCCTCTAGATTACTTTGTTTGAATAAGGAAAGTGTGCTCTCACCGTTGAGGATATGTAGATTCTTGACCATAAAAAAAGGCTATCATTATCGATAGCCTCAATTTATCTGATTTTTTGTTATTCCTTATCTTGAACCGTAATCCATATCATCAGTTCTGTCAACAGGAGTTCTTTCATCCCTATTAACAAGAATCCAAGCCGTGTGGAATACCAACTGAGCTCTTTTGGCCATCACATCGAAAGTAATTTTATCTACAGTGTCCGTAGGTCTGTGGTAGTCTGGGTGGGTTCCGTTAAAATAGAAGATGATCGGAATACCGCTCTTGGCGAAGTTATAATGATCAGACCTGTAATAGAATCTGTTTCTATCATTCGGATCATCAAACCTATAATCTAAATCAAGACCTGTATAAGTAATGTTAGCATACTCAGAAATGATCTTCAAATGACTAGAAAGTTTTTCAGAACCAATTACATATACATAGTCTCTATTTCCTGATTCTTCGTGCTCAGGATCAACTCTGCCAATCATATCGATATTCAAGTTGTTCACTGTGTTCTCAATAGGAAAGACAGGATTGTCTGCATAATAGGCAGATCCTAAAAGTCCTTTTTCTTCACCAGTAACATTCAGGAATAAAACGCTTCTTCTTGGTCTGTGGCCTTCTGCAGCAGCTTGTGCAAATGCTTCTGCAATTTCCATTACACCTGTGGTACCAGATCCGTCATCATCTGCTCCATTATTAATTACAGTTCCATCTTCATTCTGGCCTATGTGATCATAGTGAGAAGAGATAACCAATAATTCATCTTTTAGATCTGTACCTTCAAGGTAAGCCATCATGTTTTCAGTCTTTACTTCAACTAACTTCTGCTTTACCATAAATCTGATCGTGCGTGCCTTGGTATCAGTGCTAAGCTTGTCAGCAGAAGTATTCATTAGCTCAGCAGCCATGGCCTTGGTAATGTTAAAGATCATGCTAGCATTGCCAGAAAGTTCTTTAGTGAACCTAAGTCTACTTTTAAGTCTGAATCTTGCTTGACGAGGTAACGTCTGCATGAATTGTTCATCGTTACCGGAAACAACAAAAATTGCAGCAGCACCAGCCTCATTGAGATTACCTAAAGCTTCTCTACCCCTTGCAGTAGTCATTACCCCTTTTCCGTTAAGATCCATATTACTTAGATCAGAAGCATCGCCAACATAAGCTGTTTCTAACTTCATTTCTTTATCCATATCGGCACTTCCAAGGAAAATGAAATCCTTACCGTTCATTTTTTTGCCGCTCTTAGCTTTGATGTAAACATCAGACCAGTCTGATTGATACATGCTAAATTTCTGACGGTAAGTGCCCTCCACAGGCCCTGCTAAGCCTACTTTGGCATAGAAGTCTTCTAAGAATTTTGAAGCTTTTTTCTGGCCTTCTGTACCAGTTTCTCTACCACCGAATTCATCTGAAGCCAAAATTGAAAGCTTAGCTTTCATGTCTTCTTCGGTAATTGTGTTGGCATATTTCACGGCTATTTGGTCTTGCGCCATTAAGCTTACAGAAGCAATGGCTAAGCCGAGAATTGATGCTTTTAATTTCCTCATTTTACAAACAATTTATTGTAACAAATTTTTAGCGATTCAAAGCTAAAGATTATTCGATGCAACAGTGTTGCAGAACGATAGATTGGGCTTGTTTTTTATTGCCGATGTACATGGAATTCAGTGTCTTGTAACATACCTTTGTGCATCTTTTTGTAAGGAGAAATTTGATACCTATTTGGAGATTAGAATGAGTAAAGTTGATTTAACCCAATTCCTAAAATTTGAAGACCGTCATAACGGTCCGCTTCCATCAGAAGTTGATGAAATGTTGTCTGCTATTGGCGTAGAGAGCTTAGACCAATTAATTGATGAAACCGTTCCTGAAAGCATCAGGTTGAGAACTGAGATGAATCTTCCAAAGGCGAAGAGTGAGTTTAGGTTTTTAAAGGATTTGAAAGAGATGGCTGCTAAGAATAAGCAGTTTAAATCTTATATCGGTATGGGATACTATGGTACAATCGTGCCAGGAGTTATTCAAAGAAACATTCTAGAAAATCCAGGTTGGTATACAGCTTATACTCCGTACCAAGCTGAAATTGCTCAAGGTAGGCTAGAGGCGCTAATCAACTTCCAGACTATGGTAATGGATTTGACCGGAATGCCTATTGCCAATGCGTCTCTATTAGACGAAGGTACTGCGGCAGCTGAGGCAATGACCATGTTCGCTGGTCTAAGAAAAAAGGATAAGAAAAAGTCGAACAAGTTCTTTGTTGATGCCAACACTTTTCCTCAGACCCTTGATATACTTAAGACAAGAGCAATTCCTGTAGGTATCGATTTGGTTATTGAGGATATCAATACGCTAGATGTAACAGATCCTGAACTTTACGGTGTGCTTTTCCAGTATCCAGGTGGTGATGGCTCAGTTGTAAACTATTCTAATTTCATCGCTGCGGCCAAAGAAAATAATGTTTTTGTTGCAGCAGCAGCAGACTTAATGTCTTTAGTGCTATTAACACCTCCAGGCGAAATGGGAGCGGATGCAGTTGTGGGTACAACACAACGTTTTGGTGTGCCAATGGGATTTGGTGGGCCACACGCGGCATATTTTGCTACTAAAGAAGATTTCAAACGTCAGATCCCTGGTAGAATTATTGGCGTGTCTGTTGATACCAATGGTAATAAGGCGTACAGAATGGCGCTTCAGACTAGGGAGCAACATATTCGTAGAGAAAAGGCCACTTCAAATATCTGTACAGCTCAAGTTTTGCTTGGCGTTATGGCGGGTATGTATGGAGTATACCACGGACCAGAAGGTTTAAAAGGTATTGCTTCTCAAATTAATGGTAAAGCTAGATTACTCGAAGCAGGATTAAATAGCCTCGGCTTTAATCAATTGAACCAAGCGTATTTCGATACACTTCAGATTGAATTAAATAATGATGAGGCTAATCAATTGAGAGAAATAGCTGAAGCAAGAGAAATTAACTTCAGGTATTTTGAAAATGGAAATGTTGGAATTGCCGTTGATGAAACAACTCTTTTGGAAGAAGTTGAAACTGTTTTACAGGTTTTCTCTGATTTAAAAGGAGCTGAGTTAAGCTTTGATGTTTTTGCTGAGGCAAAGAACGTTGCGATTGAGTTTGAAGGAGGCCTGAATAGAAGTTCAGACTTCATGACTCACCCGGTATTTAACCAATACCAGTCTGAGCATGAAATGTTGAGATACATCAAGAAGTTAGAGAATAAGGATCTTTCTCTTGTGCATTCTATGATTTCGCTCGGTTCTTGTACTATGAAGTTGAATGCCACTACTGAGATGATTCCAGTAACGTGGCCTGAATTCGGTAATATGCACCCTTTTGCACCAGCTGATCAGACAGAAGGCTACCAGCACATGTTCAAAGATTTGGTAAACTGGTTGTCTGAAATTACCGGTTTTGCTGATACTTCTTTACAACCAAACTCAGGTGCACAAGGAGAATACACAGGTCTCATGGTGATTAGAGCTTATCATCAAAGCAGAGGAGATCATCATAGAAATATTGCACTAATACCTGAATCTGCACATGGAACTAATCCAGCATCTGCCGTAATGGCCGGTATGAAAGTGGTAATTGTTAAATGTGATGATCGTGGAAATGTAGATTGGGAAGATTTACAAGCTAAGGTATTACAGCATAGTGAAAACCTTTCAGCTTTAATGGTTACCTATCCATCTACACATGGTGTATTCGAAGAAAACATTAAGGAAATCTGTGCATTAATTCACGAGCATGGCGGCCAAGTATACATGGATGGTGCCAACATGAATGCTCAAGTGGGTTTAACAAGTCCGGGACTAATCGGAGCTGATGTTTGCCATTTAAACCTGCACAAGACTTTCTGTATACCTCATGGTGGAGGTGGACCAGGAATGGGACCAATTGGAGTAGCGGCACACTTGGCGCCATTCTTACCAGGTAGTACAATGGCAAAAACTGGTGGTGATCAGGCTATTTCGGCAGTTTCAGCCGCGCCTTGGGGTTCTGCGAGTATTCTAACTATCTCTTATGCATACATCTCTATGATGGGAGCAGAGGGACTTACAAATGCTACTAAGATTGCTATTCTAAATGCCAATTATATCAAGGCAAGATTAGAGGGTAAGTACTCAATTCTTTATACCGGTACTAAAGGGCATTCTGCTCACGAAATGATTGTTGATTGTAGAGATTTTAAACAGCATGGTATAGAGGTGGAAGACATTGCTAAGCGTTTGATGGACTATGGATATCATGCCCCAACTGTATCATTCCCAGTAGCGGGTACTGTTATGATTGAGCCTACAGAATCTGAATCGAAAGCTGAGCTAGATAAATTCTGTGATGCACTAATAGGTATTAGATCAGAGATTCAAGAAATAGCAGATGGCACGGCAGAGCAAGGTAATAATGTCTTGAATAATGCACCGCATACGGCAGCAGTGGCTATGGCAACGCAGTGGAATATGCCTTATTCAAGAGAGAAAGCGGCTTTTCCTGCTGAATACGTCAAGGAAGCAAAATTCTGGCCTTCTGTAGGTAGAATAGATTCTGCTTTTGGCGATAGAAATCTCATGTGTAGCTGTATTCCTGTTTCAGAATATGAAGAGGAAGAGGTTGTTGCTTAAAGACTAATTGAACTGAACTTCAAAACCCTGATTTGTGATCAGGGTTTTTTGTTTAGGTCAAATTAATACGCTTCAGAATTTGTCTAATGAAGAGTTGTTCATGCTGAAAAAGTGGTTGTTGATAACTCTTCTTTTTACAGTTCTAATTATTCTACTTGATTTAAGGTATGAGATATAAAATCAGACTGGTTTGTTTTATATGTATTGCGTTCGTTTTGACAATACAAAATGGGATGAGCCAAAGTTACTCCTCTGTTAATGCCAAGTTCAAACCTATGGATTTCGGGTCATCTAGTACGAAAGAAAAGGATGTCCGAAATGTGAGCTATGCCACCACGAATATTGCTAATACCACATGGATTGGTAAGAGTTTGAAAGCAAGGAGGTTCAGAAATGGGGATGTGATTAAACAGGTGAATAGCATTGAGGAGTGGAATCAAGCAATTGCTAATCAAGAAGCCGCGTGGTGCTACTTAAATTTTAATCCCAAAACAGAAGATCGCTTTGGTCTATTTTACAATTGGTATGCTGTAAATGATAAAAGAGGCTTAGCACCTGCAGGCTTTAGAGTTCCAACCACAGACGATTGGGAAAAATTGGATCGGAGTTTAGGTGGTGCCAATTACGGAGGTAAGCTGAAGAGCAAAGGGTGGAAAGACAATTTTTTGCTCAATGCCAACAATGTCAATAGCTTTAATTTTGGAGCTCAGCCAGCTGGCGTATTCGATCCAAGTTTAGGATTTTCAGAAACCTTTAATGAGGTAGTTTGGTGGACATCTAATTCTATTAGTAGTTCAAAAATAATTGGGATGAGTCTTGACAATAAGATAGATAAACTCAATACTAAGGTTTTGAATAAATCAGTAGGTCTTACATTAAGGTGTATAAAAGAATAACTCATGTTTAAGAGATTATTTCTGCTCACAGTTTTCAGTATCATATTTGCTACTACCTCACAAGCTCAGGTTCCTGGTTGGAATCCAGGCTGGGAGTTTAATTTTTTCAATGTCGAGCCTAATGGAGAAGGGCCCAATTATAAAGTTGAGCTGAAATGGAGGATTAAAAAAGGTGCTGTAGGTCCATTGTTGGAATTTGAAATTGGTCAGGTTTCAATGACAGGTTTTAAAAAGAATGGCCAAATTATCCGTGAAATCCCGGGTTTAACCGCTTCTGGTTTATTTAAGGTTACATCTACTCAGGATATTCTTCCAATGGAAATTAAGGGGACGCAGCTTAGAGTAGATGCAGAATATGTGGTCAATTATAAAGGGGATAGAGTTAATGGTAAAACCCGATCGTTAGCTAAATCAGGAATAGGCAACAAACAAGATTTAGATCTTCTGGCTCCAAATTTTAAGGCTAGTAATAAATACTGGTATCAAGAAGCTCGAATACTGGAAATGAAAGTGGTTTCAGTGAGCTTTGGTGGTGCACTGGATGTTAAAGCACTGGTTAATAAAATAAATCAAAAGGTGTCTAGCTCAAGCAGCTCCGGTAGTGCAAGCCAAACTTCAGGCTTTGTTTCTACAAATAATAAAAGAACTGCTGAGCAAGTTCATGCTGACCATGTGCGGAGAGTTAATCAGAACCAGGCGCAGCGTTCTCAAAGTCGCGTTTCTAGTGTCTCCAATACAAGTTATAATGAACCAGTAAGAACCGAAAAAACCCGAGCAGAGATTGATAGGGAACGAGCTCAGCTTGCGAAAATGCAACATGAGCAGTTTATGGCTAATCTTGAGGCTCAAGATAGAGCTACTCAGCAGGTTCTGGATGGCTGGAATAGCTACTGGGATCAACAATCTAGGCAAATGCAGAATGCTTGGGCTTCAGAACAAAATTTTAAGTCTCGTAAATCACAACTTACTAGGCTAGATGCAAATAGCGGTCAGCAGCTTATCTCAGAGTTTAGAAGAAAGAGTAGTGAGCTAGATAGGCTGTATGTCCAAAGACAGAAAGAGACAATGAGTCAGCTCCAAAAACAGTATGCAAACTTGGAGCGTCAGGCTGAAAATCAAGCGCAAGCACAATTTGCTAAAGCACTTGGGTCAATTCATGTCATAAGTGCTCAGAAACAACTTAATAAAGAGCGAGCTGCTGCTAAGAAGAAGCTCGAAAGAGAGAAGGACCAAAAATTCAAAGAGCTATCTACTCAATTACAGTACAGGTATAGCTCAATTAAAACCGATGCTCTTAGATCAGCAGCATTGGCAGTGGCAAAACCGGAAGAAGACTTCTATTTGAAACTATATCAATATGCTGACTGTGTTTATAATAGCGCAAGTTCTGTTGTACGAGGATCAGACCCGTGTAGCAAGCCGTATGGATCACCATCCAGTCAGTCCAGTTATTCCGCTTTAGACTATTATAATGCATACAGCCGTAAAAAGGCTAGTTCTTTTAGTCAGGTCAAAAGAGAAGCCAATTATTTCTTAGGAATGGCATTAAAAATTAGCCCAGATAATGAGGCTTGGTTGTATGAAAAAGCAATGTTGTCTTCTACTCCATTAAGAGAAAGGCTCTCCCTTTTAAAGAAGGCGCAGTATCTAACTAGTGATCAAGTAAAATACAAAAGCGTAATTGAGTCCACTGCAAAGAATTTGAGAGGAGCGGAGGGAGAAGAAGGAGGCTATCTCAATGGCAATAAGCATGGCTTATGGCATCTTTACTGGACAGATGGTTCTCTTCAGCAAGTTGTAGAATACAACAACGGTAATATTCTAGGTCAAAAGAGGTTATTTCTAGATAATGATCTTAAAGTAACTCGAGATAGAAATTCTTATGAGTATTACCGTGTATTGATGTACGATGATAATGGCACATGGATAAATTCTGTGAGAGATTACTATAAGGACGGTACTCTCAAACTTGTAGCTAAATATGTTTCAGAGAAGGCTGCTTCAATAGATATTCAGGCTATCAATAATTTGGTAGATGGTTCGGGGTTTCAGAGTTACTATGACAACGGCCAGTTACGAGAAGATATCTTAATTGGTCCGAATGGAAATCCGGGAGGTCCTTCTATTTTCTATCATAAGAATGGTAGAATGAAATGGCACTATGAGCACTATTCAGATGGAAGACTTAAAGAAGTTTACGGTAGATGGGATGAAGCTGGAAATCCTGAAGAAATAGGAAGCTTAAAAGACGGCAACGGATCTTTTATTGCCTATAATGAAGACGCAACTGTTATCGAAAGACAAGTTGTAAAAAATGGGGTTGTCGTAGGGGTCTCCCAGCTAATGAATGATGGTACTATTGCTTATACTGAGGCTGATGATAAAGGCGTGGGCAAGTTTACCTATGTCTATGCCGATAATGCCATGACCAAGGTACTTAAGGAGGCTATTTGGTATAATGGACAGGCTAAGCATGTCATCTATTATGATAATTCTGGTAACATAACCACTTTCGCTGGTTTAAATGCTGATAAACAGCCAGAACTCAGATTTGAGGTTAATCAACAGGGTACGGATCAACGCGTTTATCAATCTTTCAAAATAACCAGACATCCAAACGGCCTTGTAAAGGTTCTAACTGGCTATTATGAAGAGCAAAGGAAACGAACATTTAATGTCTTCGTTAATCCGGTTACCAAAAAAGAAATTAGGGTAAAAGACTACTACACTGAATTTCTATTTGATGAAACAGGTACTCTAAAGGTTATTACTTATTACAATCTTAAAAACGGAAAACTAATAGCTAGATTTCGCTAATAAGGATAAATTCAAGGATACCACTTCTCTGTTAAGACTAGAGAATTGCGATACTTGTTATTAGTATTCTCCCTTTAGAATGCTTTTAGAGATTACTCTTTTTTGCCCGTTTTCATATTGAATGGCAGCTCTTATATATAAGGTTGTGAAGGCAGGCAATTCTTCTTCTATATCTAAAATGAAGGACCTGTCACCTGAGAAGTCTTGTGAATATGTGGACAAAATCTGTCCCTTAGAATTTGTTATAGTCATAGTGCCTGTGAGCGCATTTTCTTCTCCTTGCTGAAAATAGAGTTTGCCATTTTCATTTATAATTGAACCGAAATCTTGGGTCTCTTCTTCGAATAAAAGAAAGGGATATTCCTGACTATCACCGTTACCAAAAGTGAATGTATGCTTTCCTGACTCTAGTAAGATCTGTCCTCTTTCATTTTTTAAAGGGATTTTGTCATTAGGTACTTCTGTTGCGTCATAATCAGTAATGCTAAATCCAGTAGGTATGTTGAGTACGGCATCTGTACCTGGAGGTAATGTAATTTGATAACTAAAGTTATTATCACCGTCAGGTGTAGTTGCACTGGTAATTGTGCCGTATGGAGAATTATGTGAAGCCTGAATCTCTCCTAATGCTGCATCGAATATGGGATTCAAATTAATTTGCTCGAACCCTACGGCATCTTCAGAGGGATTAATTCCACCTAAAGCCTTAAAGAACCATGCATTGATTTCTCCAAAATAAGCGTGGTTGAGAGATGCAGTATGATAAGTGCCTGAGTAATTCCAATCTTCTGCCATGCTGGTTAGCCCAGCTTCTACCCAATGTCCCCAAGAAGGTTTACTGGTCTTTTTTATCATGTCGAACGCTTCATTGTAAAAGCCTAACTTAACCATGGCGTTAAGGATCATTTTACTTCCTAAGACCCCTACTACAGGTGAATTATCGTTTTCATCCAGAAGTTGCTTTAGGCTGCTCTTGACATCTGATAATTGATCTTCTGTTACAACATTGTACATAATGGCTAGACTAATCTCCGTTAAGGTACCATTTCCATATCGATTAGAGGTAGGGTTATAATATCTCTGATTGATTCTGTCACGGAACATGATAGACTGATTGTTATAATACCTGAAGTCACGATTTTCATCTAGAATCTCAGCTATTTTGGCCATTAATGAGGTACACCTGAAATAATAAGCTGAGGCGATAAAGTCATTTTGAGATTCAGCTGCTGGAAATTGCCAATCACCAATTCCCCAAACTTGAAAACGCATGATTTGGCCTTCCCAATATTTTAGAAGCCGCTTCATGCTTTCGTAATTTTCTCTGAGAATTTTCTCATCTCCCTTCATTAGGTAAACATCCCATGGAATTAAGATCATAGATGCTGTCCAATCGAATGGTGCTCCGTCATATCCCCATCCAGAACTAGGAATTATGGAGGGTAACTTTCCTGCCTGATTTTGAGCGTCTTGGTGGTCTCTCATCCATTTTTCATAAATAAGAATTGACTCGTAGTTGAAGAGTCCTGTCTGAATAATAAAATGCGCATCGCCAGTCCAACCATTTTTTTCTCTGGTTGGGCAATCTGTAGGGTAACCTACCATATTAGATAAGTAAGAATTATTCGAGGCACTACGGATTTGGTTTAAAAGTGTGTAATCAGACTCGAAAGATCCGATTTGTGGCATATCACTATTAACCCGCAAAGCAGTAATACTTTCAATGTCTAGTTCAATGTCTTGGTCGCTAAAGACTTCTACATATTGAAATCCTTTATAATTGAATTTAGGCTGATAACTAAAAGGGCCAGGGATCAACTTTACTATGTCTGTAGCAAATTCTTCGTTAGGTTCTTGTCTTAAAATTTTATGAAAGAAGTGATTGTTGATCGCGTCATTATTATTGATAACCTGTTCACTATGAACAATTCTTAATGTGGTGTTTTGGCTAGCAGAGCCGGTAATACGCGTAATACCAGCTATATTAAGTAGGAATTTGTAAACATAATTCCTGTTACTTTTTTTGATGAATTCTGTGGCTCGAAACGATTCAGTGAGCCTTACAGGAGGCATTGTTTGGGCCTCAATTTTTTCGGTTGGCGAACTGATGATTCTGGCTGATTGCCAGTATTGGGTATCAAAACCCGGTTTATCCCAACCTTCTATTGTTTTAGTAAAGTCATAATTCTCAGAAAGGAAAATACTGTTGAAAGTGGTTGGGCCCTCATGCATTTGCCATGAATTGTCAGTAGAGATAATCTCTTGCTGTCCATCCTCATAAAAAATCACCAAGTTGATGAGCATGGATGGTCTATTTCTCCAAGGGGCTCTGTGCGACTCCACCACAGTTTCTGTTTGATGGTTGTACCAACCATTACCTAGCTCTACTCCAATTACATTATCAGGAGAATTTAAAAATGGGGTTACATCGTATGTATTGTAAAGAATTCTCTTATCATATTTTGTAAAGGCAGAATTTAGAATTTCATCAGTTATTTGGTCTCCATTAATAGTGATGTGATGTAAGCCTGCATTTGCTATGAACAGGCGAGCTTTTTTAATTGGTTTTTCAATTGGAAGTTCTTTCCTAAATAGCGTAGCTGGTCGGTAAGAGATTGATTCGTTGTCTGTAATCCAATTCCCCACCCATTCATTTTGGTCTACTATGCCCATCTCAAAGAATGACTCAGCGGGTGCTAGTGATTGCTGATTCATATCTTCGACTTCTACCGTCCAATAATACTTAGTGAAAGATGATAATTCAGGGCCAGAATAAACCAGATGAGGTTTTTGACTATTGATATGGCCGCTATCCCAAATCTTTATTCGACTGCCATTGATGTCTTCTTCGTAAACACTTACCGTGAAACTCGATTGGTGCGCTCCATATCTTGTATCATTCAGTCGCCAGGTAAACCTTGGTTCTTGAGTATCTAGCCCAATCGGGGCCGTTAAGTATTCGGTTCTTAGATTATCAATGAATGGTGGTTCATTTTGCCCCAAGACCTCAAAGCAACAGTAGAATTGAATTAACAAGAAAAATTTAGTTTTCACTATTTAGCTACTTTGAGACTCTTTTCAATCGCAATAAACATCACGAATCATAAAGCTACTAACCCTTTCATAAAGAAATTTGATCTTTTGATATTGAATAATTAGGTACAAAAAAAGAGTCACCTTTGTGACTCTTCATATATTATTTGTCTCGTGTCGCCTCCCTAGACATTTACATGTCTTTCGGCATGGTAAGAAGATCTAACCAATGGACCCGATTCTACATATTTAATACCTCTTTTTAATCCCTCTTCTTTAAAGAATTCAAATTTATCTGGGTGAATGAATTCTATTACTTCATGGTGTCTTTTGGTAGGCTGAAGATATTGGCCCAAGGTCAAAACATCCAACTTAACAGCAGCTAGATCATCCATTAATTGGAAAACCTGATCATCAGTTTCTCCAAGCCCCAACATAGCGCCTGACTTTGATCGCTTACCAAATTTCTTAATACGATCAAGCTCTTCTAAAGATCTATCGTATTTGGCTTGAGGTCTTACTGGGCGATAAAGTTCTCTTACCGTTTCCATATTATGAGAAACCACTTCTTGACCTCCTTCGATCATTCTTTCTAATGCTGCCCAATTGCCTTTTACATCAGGAATTAGTGTTTCAATGGTGGTGGTAGGGCTCAGTTGTTTAGTCTGTACAACAGTTTGATACCAGATTTCAGCACCTCTATCTTTTAATTCATCCCTATTAACAGATGTAATTACAGCATGCTTAACACCCATAGTCTTAATGGATTCAGCTACCCTTCTCGGCTCATCAGTATCGTATTCTGGGGGTCTTCCTGTGGCTACCGCACAAAAAGAACATGAACGCGTACAAACATTACCTAATATCATAAAGGTTGCTGTACCTGCACCCCAGCACTCACCCATGTTCGGGCAATTGCCACTTTCACATATGGTGTGAAGTTTATTCTCATCAACCAGTTTTCGAACCTTAGCATATTCAGGTCCTATTGGTAACTTAACTCTTAACCAATCTGGTTTTCTCCTCTTCTTTTCAACAGTTTCTTTCGAAACGACAGGTAGTTCTATCATATCATTCTCCTCTGTCTAAGAACACAAAGGTAAGGCAAAGGTTCCAATTATTTATGCAGGGTTTTATCTTCTTCTTCCGAAGTAAACAGCAAAGAATGCTGAGGTAAATGTACTCTTGTTATTGGCTTCTGGCAGAATGATGATTTCTCTCGTGTAGGTATCTAGTGTAAAGCCTAACTCTATTCCAAATACTCTCTTCTTAGTAGAATTGGTTTCAAAAGTTAGAGAGGTCTTTGCATGAGCTCCTAATACAATGGTTCCTTGCGATAGTCCTCTCAATGGAGTACTCGCACCTTGAATAAATGGGCTAGCATGTGCCGGATTATTAGGGTCATACTGTTCTCTTTGTCCATTTCCAAGTTCAATAAAATAAGGCGCTTCAATTCCAAAAGAAGGGCCTACTGCAGCTAATGCTGTAATTCTTGCACCCTGCTGTGGTGCTTTCTTGAAGAGAATTTTTTCTCTTCCGTAAGTAGGCCTAATGGCTAGGAGGAAATTAGATTTACCAAATACGAATGTACTCCCTGTAAAAGTCGTTCTTCTAGATTCTCTCGGATGCTTGATGTTTACGATTTCAATTCCGTAGTTCATCAGGTTTCCTTCACTAAGCACCTTAGAATGTCGATAGTAGAATCCACTAATGATTCCACCGTTGGTACCTTTACTTATACCAAAAACATCTTCACTTACATATTCATCATCTATGTATTGTTGAATTTGTCCCTTGGTTTGGATCGAGATCAAAAAGGCAATGAATAGAATAGCTAGGCTCTGTCTTCCCATTTAGTTTTGCAGGTAATTGAATGGTCTATATCTTAACGCAAAATAAAAGGCCATAGTTTATGATCACAGTTAAATCTGAATACTTAGGAGAATTAAGAACCGATGCTGAGCATGTCAAGTCGGGAAACCACTTTCAGACAGATGCTCCTGTAGATAATAATGGAAAAGGAGAGACCTTTTCACCAACAGATACAGTAGCTGCTGCATTAGGTAGTTGTATGATGACGGTTATGGCCATAGCTGGCGAGAATAGAGGGTTTGATATGAGCGGTATGAACCAAGAGATAACAAAGGTTATGGCAGCTAATCCTCGAAGAATTTCAAAGATTAAAATTGATTTCTTTTGGCCGAATTGTAATCTGGATCAAAAAGATAGAGAGCTGTTAAAAGATATTGGTAGGAATTGCCCTGTCGCCCAAAGTCTGAGCTCAGATTTAGAACAGGATATTACATTTCATTTCTAGGAAAGAGGGTAGCCAAATGCTACCCTAATTTTTTATATCTAATTCTTGTAGGATCAACATCCCCTAATCTAGATTTTCTATTCTCTTCGTAATCAGAATAGGTGCCTTCGAACCAATACACTTGAGAATCACCTTCGAAAGCAAGTATGTGCGTACAAACCCTATCCAAGAACCATCTATCGTGAGATATTATAACCGCACAACCTCCAAAGTTCTCAAGGCCTTCTTCCAAGGCTCTGAGTGTGTTAACGTCTAAGTCGTTGGTGGGCTCATCGAGTAATAAAAGGTTGGCACCTTGTTTCAAGGTAAGCGCTAAATGCACTCGGTTTCGCATTCCACCAGATAACTCGCTCACCTTTTTATTCTGATCGCTGCCGTTAAAGTTAAATCTACTTACATATGCTCTTGAGTTAATCTCTTTACCTCCGAGCATTATCAGTTCATTGCCTTCTGTGATTACCTCCCATACTGTTTTGTTCGGGTCGAGTCTTGTATGTTCTTGGTCAACGTAAGCGATATCTACAGTAGAACCTACTTCAAAAGTACCGGCATCTGGTGTTTCACGTCCTGTGATCAGATTGAAGAGTGTAGTTTTTCCTGCTCCATTAGGTCCTACAATCCCTACAATCCCTCCTTGAGGTAAGTTGAATTCCAGATTTTCATAAAGGAGTTTATCTCCAAATGCTTTAGAAACACCTTTCGCTTCGATTACTTTATTCCCTAATCTTTCACCAGGAGGTATATACAATTCAAGCTTTTGTTCTTTTTCTCTGGCTTCTTGGCCCACCAACTTATCGTAAGCACTAATTCTGGCTTTCGATTTAGCCTGGCGACCTTTAGGTGACATTCTTACCCATTCCAACTCTCGTTGTAGCGTTTTCTGACGTTTGGATTCTGTTTTTTCCTCATCAGCTAATCTCTTTTGCTTCTGATCTAACCAAGAAGAGTAATTACCTTCCCAAGGAATACCTTCGCCTCTATCCAATTCAAGAATCCATCCTGCAACATTATCTAAGAAGTACCTGTCGTGAGTTACGGCTATAACGGTGCCTTTATATTGCTTAAGGTGCTGCTCAAGCCAATGCACAGATTCTGCATCTAAGTGGTTGGTAGGCTCATCAAGCAACAACACATCTGGCTCTTGTATAAGTAATCGACAAAGTGCGACACGTCTCTTTTCACCCCCGGAGAGATTCTTGATTACAGCATCAGCAGGAGGTGTTCTTAGCGCATCCATGGCTCTTTCTAAGCGTGAATCGAGGTCCCAAGCACTTACTTGATCGAGTTTCTCCTGTACTTTACCTTGTTCCTCTATGAGGTCGTTCATGGCATCTGCATCTGCCAATACAGCCGGATCAGCGAATTTGAGGTTGATCTCTTCAAATTTCTTAAGTAGATCTACAGTTTCTTGGGCCCCTTCCTCTACAACTTCTTTAACTGTCTTTTCAGGTTCAAATTGAGGTTCTTGCTCTAGCATACCAACTGTATAGCCCGGAGAAAAAACTACCTCTCCTTGGTAGTCTTTGTCAATACCTGCAATAATTCTTAACAGAGAGGATTTACCAGCTCCGTTAAGACCTAAAACACCAATTTTGGCACCATAGAAGAAAGACAGATATATATTTTTGAGAACTTGTTTTTGAGGTGGGTAAATCTTGTTTACACCAGCCATAGAAAAGATGATCTTATTGTCGCTCATTTAGCCGTGTTTCTGGCAAATATGCTAAAAATCTACTGCCTTTTCGACCTCTTTGTTAAATGAATTAAGGTTTGACTTTGGAAAGAAAGAGGCCTGAAATAAAAAGAGGGCAGCCCCATTAGGAACTACCCCTGTAAACACTGACATATAGGCTAAGTGGCCTACACACATTCAGTTCTCTTAAATCTTTTGGTTGAAGAGGTGCCTTGGTTGATTCAAACAAGGGAACATTTGATTTACACAGACTAAATTCTATCCACTATAATCACATAGAATATTCTCAAGTGCAAAAGCTGAGCTAGCTAATTGATTTCTGATTATAAATCTTTTTTTGTGCCACTTTGTGAATTCAGAAATTCCGTATCTGTGCAAGATTCCTTTCTATGGTAATTTTGCTATTCCGTATCTATGCCACTTCTTTAAAAAGTTTGAAATCAGGGCCTAAGAGGTTAGAGATCAATGATTGTAATTGAGTAATTTCATCGCTTATCAATTACATATTTCTAAAAACTAAAAATTATTATCATGAAAAAATCATTAATCGCCCTAGTACTATTTGTTACTGCTTTAGCTTTCACCGGTTGTACTTCTGACGAAACTGACTTTATGCCAGTTATGGAGCCCTCTGAGCAATTATTAGACAATGTTAAAGCGAGTGGCTCTGGAGGAGAAGAAGAAGATGAAGGAGAGAATGAGACTGAGACTGGTAACCCAGGAGAAGGAACGACTAAGAGCTAGTAGATGATAAACTTACTCGCAAAAGCCCTAAATTGAAGTTAGGGCTTTTTTGTTGCTGTATTGTACTGTATCTTGGACGATTAACACAAATTATATCACTTGAACAAGCAGTATTTATACACCTTAATGGTTTTCATAGCTACTATGGGTTTGACTTTAGCTCAAGACGTTAAGGTTTTAAATGATTCTGCGCACTCAATTAGAAAGTCTAATCCTGAATTAGCGATTGAGTTACTAAACAAAAGCTTTAAAATTTCTAAAAACAGACGCCATTACAGGCAGATGGGCATTAGCAAGAAAATTGCGGCTGATGTTTTTCGTGAATCAAGGATGAATGAATCGGCATATGCTCATTACACAGAAGCTTTAAGGCTGATTCATTTGTCAGACACTTCAGATTATTTTAATACTTATGCTATTCATAGGAATTTAAGCGTCATTTTAAATAGAATGGAGGTTTATAAGGGAGCCGCGAATCATCTAGATTCGGCAATAAGTAATTTGGAATTCTACATAGATGAATATCCGGATCTCAAGCAACAGGGAAACATACTGAAACTAGATAGATTGGGTTATCTCAAAGCCAGATATCTTATGAAGTCTTTGGAAGTAGAAACTGCTACAGCCATATATTTTAAACTTGAAAAAAGGACTCGAGAAAACGGTAATTGGCCAGTGTACCTGGATGTAAGTAATGAGCTAGGTCTTACCAATATTAGATTTAATAAGTTCGAAGAGGCCATTCCATATTTTAAACGCATGCTTGGGGTTGCTGTAATTTCGGAAAAACAAAGAGCTTATGCTTATCACAATCTTGGAGAATCTTATTTGGGATTAGGTAAACCGGTAGAGGCCCTAATTAATTTAGATAGTGCTTTAGCCATTAATTCAAAACTTGGTAAAAGAGACTACTATCTGTTCTACAATCATTTACAGAAAGGTAACGCCTATTTAGCCCTAAATAAGCCCAAAAAGGCTATATCTCATTATTTAAAGGCAATTGAAGCAGATAGTAACGTATATGAAGACCCTACGATGTACGAGGTGTATTACCAGCTTCAACTCGCTGGTTTTGAAACTGGTGATGAGAGAACTAAGGAGTGGGGAGTTCTATATGCTGATGCCAATAAAGCGTTCTTAAAAAATCAACAAGAGGTCCTAGTCAATCAAAAAGCTAATGTCTTTCAAAATAGTATCATAAGTCAGCAAGAAGCGAGAAGAAAAGAGATGGCAAGAGAGCAGGCATTGCTAAGATGGGCCAGTATCCTGTCTGGACTAACAGCAATTATTTTGGCGTTTCTACTAATTAAAAGAAGGTTTAGAAAAGCCACACTTCATGAGATGGATTATGAGGATGCTGTTGTGACTGCTCGTGATCTTTTATTAAAGAACTATCATAAAATCTATGGTGCTTATGATAAGTACCTTGCAGATGAGCGCTGCTCATACAATGGTAAAAAAGAGACGTTAAGGAAAGCCATGAGCCCTAATGGCGAATATCGAAATGCCGAGCTTGTAGAGTATGTGCTTAATGATTTAGGAGAGGGCAAATTTAAGATCAAGTCTTGAGTCTTACCTAGAGTACTTTCTATTCCTCAATTTCTATTTCGTTTTCATTTGCTAATTCATCCGTTAAAACCCTTTATTCTCTTTTAGAGTAAATCTCTTTTGAAGATGATCGTCAACTTGTCTGAAATAACTATTTTCGGGCGCTAATTGA
Source organism: Roseivirga sp. UBA6052 (assembly GCA_002427755.1). GTDB lineage: Bacteria > Bacteroidota > Bacteroidia > Cytophagales > Cyclobacteriaceae > Roseivirga. The sequence continues at coordinate 157,037 of DIYO01000005.1, read as the reverse complement.
AACGCAGAATTTTGGGAGAAGAAAGATACGGATACGTAAAGGAGAATAAAGTATTTAGAAATGCTTTTTTAGATTATCCTGAGAGAGAGATTGGAGAGGTGAAAGAATCTGAAGAACAAGCTTTAGCCTACTTTATTGATCGTTTCTCTTTGGCAACAAAACAGGTTGAAGATGTAAAATCTAAGATTGAAGCTACAGAGAACAAAGGCTCCTATTTAATGAAGGTGCTGCACCTCAAAGAAACACTTTGTGAATTTGATGCCATTGGAGACTTTGAAAGCCTTTACAAGATCTTGGACGAATTACACGTTCAGCTGCAAACAGTAATTGATGCCAATAGGCATAAGAATCTTCAGATAAAAACGGCTTTGTTAGAAGAATTAGAAGGGATTGCTAAAAGTAGTGATTGGAAGGCTGCTAGTGCAGCTGTCAAAGAAATTCAGACCAAATGGATTAAGGCTGGCGCTATTGAAGAAAGCAAAAGAGAACAAATAGAAGGCAATTTTAAAGCGCTAACCGACTCCTTTTATGAAAGAAGAGCCTCCTTTTACGAGGACCTCAATCAAATGATGGCTCAAAAAGAGGAAGACTTTAAGGCCTTTATAGCTAGTACTGCGCAAAAGCTGGAAAAAGTAGACTCTTCCAGAAAGCTTCAGTTAGAAATTAAAGCAACAGTAGAAGCTTGGAAAGAGCTGGGTAAGCTTGAACGGACTAAGCACAATGAATATTGGCAGCAGCTTCAGACGATTTTCAAGTCACAGACTAACAGACTAAGAAAGCTAGAATCAAAACAAAGAAATCAGTCGTCTAAAGAAGTTATTGAAGCTAAGCAGAAGGTACTTGATCAGTTAGAAATCTCTTCTAAGGACCTTTTGCCAAAAATTGATTTAAAGGAAATTAAAGAAACTTGGAAAAGGGCAGGTAGACTGCCAAAAAAGGTTGAATTAGACTTGAGTGAGCGATACCGATTCTTGGTGGATATAATCTCAGAAAAACAATTTCTCAATCAGTTACTAGGTAAAAAGGGAGGTAACTCTTTAGCGGAGGTGGAAAAGAATAAATTGAGGATAAAATTGATGTATGATCTACTAAGAAGGGATCAAACAGAGCTGACAAATTTTGAAGAAAACTTAGGCAAATTCAATACCTCCTCAGGGCTCAACGAAATGCTAGAAGCCAAGTTGAATCAGCAAAAGAGAAAAGTAGAGGTTAAGAAGTTGATTTTGAATGAACTAAAGACCCTCAAATAATGTATTAGGGGCATATTTTGAAATAGGCAAATTTGAATGAATAAAATGCTTATAAGCATTTGAATTTTAAGATTTTATTACATTGTTTTGCGGCAATAAATAAGAACAGAGATGTATTGGACTTTAGAATTAGCATCTTATTTGGAAGACGCACCGTGGCCAGCAACAAAAGATGAGCTTATTGACTTTTCAATCAGATCAGGAGCTCCATTAGAAGTAGTAGAGAACTTGCAAGAGCTAGAGGATGACGGTCAGCCTTATGAAAACATTGAGGAAATTTGGCCGGACTACCCGACCAAAGAAGACTTCTTCTTTAACGAAGACGAATATTAAGAAATTGAACCCTGGCATTGTCAGGGTTTTTTGTTGCCTTCCTGTATGGTTCTAATCGCCTCACAGAACCTACCTGTTTTTTTTGATTCATTCTGTTTATATTACTTCACTATACCAGAAAACGCGCTGGTGCATTAAAGAATCATAAAACAATCTCAATGAACTTAAACCTACGAGCTAAACAACAGCAGACCTATGATGCTATAGTTGTTGGTTCAGGTATTAGTGGAGGCTGGGCTGCAAAAGAGCTTAGCGAGAATGGCATGAAGACGCTCGTTTTGGAGCGTGGCCGTAAGGTAGAACATATCAAAGATTATACTACCGCCACTATGGATACCTGGGACCTTCCTAACAGAGGTCAAACACCTAAAGAGATAATTGAAAAAGATTATCCAAAACAGAACAGAACCGGATATACAACCGCAGAAGCTCACAGACATTTTTTCGTTAAAGACAGTGAGCATCCATATCAAGAAGATACGCGCTTCGATTGGATGAGGGGATACCACTTGGGTGGTAGATCCATAACCTGGGGTCGTCAGTCTTATAGATTAAGTGACATAGACTTTGAATCTAACATGAGAGACGGCTTTGGTGTAGACTGGCCAGTTAGATATAAAGATATTAAGCCTTGGTACGATAAGGTCGAAAAGTACATCGGGGTTAGTGGTGAAAACCGAGGATTTAAGCAACTGCCTGATGGTCAGTTTTTGCCACCAATGGACATGAACTGTGTGGAGAAAGACTTTCGTAAAGCTGTCGAGTCTAAATGGAATGATAGATGGGTTACTATTGGTAGAACCGCTCACCTTACTACACCATTAACGCATGATAATCCTGGTGGAAGAAATCAATGTCTCATGCGTAATAGATGTATGAGAGGATGTCCTTATGGTGGCTATTTCTCTAGTTTATCTTCAACGCTTCCTGCAGGATTGGCTTCAGGAAATCTTACCATTCAAACCGATGCTATTGTTCATGAAATCATGTATGATGATAGTACAGGCAAGGCTACAGGTGTTAGGGCTATTGATCAAAATACATTCGAGACGAAGGAGTATTATGCTAAAGTGGTTTTCCTATGTGCTTCAGCAATAGCTTCGGCTGGAATTTTAATGCAGTCAAAATCTGCTAGATTCCCTAATGGTCTAGGTAATGACTCTGGTGAACTAGGCCATAACATTATGGATCACCATTTAGGAGTGGGTGCCTTTGCTCAAGTAGATGGTTATGAAGACCAATATTATAAAGGTAGAAGAGCTAATGGCTTCTACATACCGAGGTTCAGAAATATGGGTGGACGTACCAATATGAAAGATTTCGTTAGGGGTTACGGTTACCAAGGTGGTGCAAGTAGAGAAGGTTGGGGTAGAAACCTAGCCATGGAAGAGAGAGTTGGATCAGCTGCAAAGATGGCCAGAATGGAACCGGGAAGCTGGACTATAGGTATGGGAGGCTTTGGAGAAGTACTTCCTCAACATAAGAATAAGATGATGCTTGATTATGAGAATCTAGATAAGTGGGGTCTTCCTCAAATTAGATTCGATGCTGGCAATTTCCATAGCAACGAGTATGAAATGCGTAAAGATATGCAGGTGGCAGGAGCAGAGATGCTTGAAGCGGCTGGATTCAAAAACGTGGGTACATATGACAATGGACCAAATATGGGGTTAGGTATACATGAAATGGGTACAGCAAGAATGGGAAGAGACCCGAAGACTTCAGTACTCAATAAATGGAATCAAGTACATGCTTGTAAAAATGTGTTTGTAACGGATGGAGCCTTTATGACTTCATCTGCAGCCCATAATCCTTCTTTAGGCTATATGGCGTTTACTGCAAGAGCTGCCAATTACGCAGCTGATCAAGTGAAAAAGAACAATTTGTAAAATGGAAAGAAGAGATGCTATTAAGAGTATTGGACTAGGTTCTGCCGCTCTATTTTCTTCAAGTTTGTTTTTAGGAACGCTTTCAAGTTGTTCTTCTGCGCCTACGGTTAATTGGATTCCTGTTTTCTTATCGCCTGAGGAGGCTGCTCAGCTTGAAAAAGTTTGTGAGGCAATTATTCCAAAGGACGATACGCCAGGTGCAATGGATGCCGGAGTGCCTGCTCATATTGATGAAACCCTCAAAGTCTTGACAGATGCAGATGATGCACAATGGATAAGACAAGGCATGGGAGTCTTTGTTGAGAATTTCGATTCAAGCCAGGATGTTTCATTCAATAAAGCGACTACTCAGCAACTGACGGATTATATCAATGCCATGTTTAAGTCTATTGAAGAAAGTCCGGAAAGAATGCAAGAGATGTGGAAAGCTATGAACGAGGATGGTGAGAAACCGGAAGATGCATTAGAGGTGTTCTTTTTGAATAATGTGACTGACGCAACTATGAGGAGCTATTATACTTCTGAATTGGTAGGAGAGACTGTAATGAGGTATGATCCAATTCCGGTCAAATACGAAGGATGTATTCCATACGAGAAAGGTCAAAAGGCCTGGTCTAGTGTGTGATCATTATAAATCGAACGAAAAGCCCCGAAAGGGGCTTTTTATTTGGAGGTAGTTTAATCGCAGGATGGATAAGACTATAAACTCATTAGTTGCTGTTCCTAGTATCTGGTAGTCCAAAAGCCGTTTTTGTCTTTTGGATTTTTTGTTTGAAAAAGTGTGCTTTTTGATAAAAGACAGTATTTATATATCTACTTGCTTTTAGGTTATCAGCTGATTTTTCATATTAGAAACGACTAACCAAACTAGTACCCCTTTGAGGTTAATTCTGACCTTAGTATTTATATTCTCTATTTTTCAAGGGCGCATAAGTGCTCAAGATTCAGCTGTGAGTCAGGCAAAAGCGCTGATGCTTAATAATCAGGACGATTCATATAACGTTAATGAATTCGTAAGCGTGTTTAGTGAGTCAGATACCATTAGTCCGCAAGCTGCTTTTCTAAGGATTCAATCAGGTGAAATGCTCCAAGTACCTTATGAGGGAAATCCTGGAATGACTAATTCTGATGTAGCATACTGGTTACTTTTCAGAGTAACTAATAAATCAGATCAGACTGAATTCAAACTTGAGCTATCATATCCACAACTCGATTTTGCTCAGTTTGCAGAAATAAGGAATGGCGAGGTTGAGACTTTGGCACAAACGGGTGATAGATTCGTTTTTGATAGAAGGCCTTACCCTCATAGAAACTTTGTGTTTCCAATTTCAATCCCAACAGGAGATACCAAGACCTTCTTACTTAATGCAGATAAGAGAAAATCAGCCATTAGATTTCCGTTAGAATTAATGACTAACGAGCGATTTAGCGAAAAGACAGAAAAGGAAAGAACTTATCTCAGTATTTACTATGTATTCATCATCATTATTGTCTGTGGTGCAATAGCGATAGGTCTAGGGTTAAAGAAGCCAGTTTTTCTATGGTTTGCACTGAGTGTGGCTTGCTATGGCCTTTGGTTGTTTACTTGGCAGGGCTTTTCATACAAGTACTTAATCCCCAATTGGCCATTATTGAATAGGCACTTCCTGCCTTTTTGTTCGCAGATAGCAGTTCTTTCATTACTAGCATTTATCCAAAGCTTTTTTGAGACTAAGCGTCTATTACCTAAGTTCAATGCCATAATGAATGGAGTGCTGGCTTTCTTCATTTTGGGAACTATCGTTTGGGTTATAATACCAAATACATATATAGAATTTGCTCCCAAATTATTCGCCATCAGGTATTTATTAGTTGGCACTATACTCGCTTTTGGAGTTACTGCAGCCATACGCTATGCTAAGGTAAACAAACAGCGTTCTATTATTTTTGCTATCTCTTATTCCATATTCTTTATTGGTATAATAGGTAAAATATTGGATGAATATGGCTTGATTAGTGAGTTCAGCTTTGTTTATGATCCAATCCTTATTGGTAACCTTATTCAGGTTTTAGGACTCTCTACTGCCATGATTTTTATTCTGATAAGTATTGTGAATGATAGAGAAGTATTAAAGACAAAGACTGAAGAGCTAGAGCAGTCTATCCATCAATTGGAGCTAAAATCTCAAGCCAACGAAATAGAATTCTTTACGCTTAAGAGCAAAGCTTTAATCCCAATTGATAAGATCAAATATATTCAGTCAGACGGTCCATATGTAGAAATATTTGTTGAAGGCAAGGATAAGCCTGAGATTGATAGAATGTCTTTATCCAAAATGACTGAAAAACTACCAGCTTATTTTAAGCAGATTCACCGCTCCGTCATTGTCAATTTCAGACAAGTGAAGATCAAAAGGGTGAACTCAGTAACTCTTAAAGACGAAACCACTCTCACAATTTCAAGATCCTTCAAAGAAGAGCTAAGAGAGTATAGCGAATAAAAAAGCCCTAATCTGTTAGACTAGGGCTTTAAATAAATTTCCTGGACTACTATAATTCTCTGATCCAGATATTTCTAAATCTTACTGGGTTACCGTGGTCTTGTAAAATGATACTTCCATCTCCATGTGCAGGGTTCTTTGGGAAACCAATGTATTCAGTAGTACCTAAGAGTCTTTGATGGTTTTGAACTACAATTCCATTATGAATAACGGTAACATAGCCGTCTTTAATTTTAATGCCATCCTCGTTGAATTCTGGAGCATGAAAAATAATATCATATACATTCCATTCTCCAGGGGCCACTGTGGCATTTACCAAAGGAATAGACTGCTTGTATAAAGATGCTGCTTGTCCGTTGGAATAGGTTCTAGAAACATAGCTGTCCAATACTTGTACCTCATATTTTTCTTGAAGAAAAACTCCCGAATTACCTCTTCCTTGACCTTCGCCTACTATTTCAGTTGGAGCACTCCATTCTATATGCAGCTGAACATCACCGAATTTTCGGTTAGTCATAATATCTCCGGTACCTCTAACAACTTCCATGTAGTCGTTTTCGATTTTCCATTGAGCTGCTGATCCATCCTTTCTTGACTTCCATTCGTTAAGATCGGTTCCATCGAAAAGCACAATGGCATCGGAAGGAGCGCCCCCATTTTTACCCGGTGTTACTTTTCTAGGTACGGGGTCCCATACTTCTGTAGCTTTGGGGTCCTTAACCTGAGCAAATCCGGTGGCTTGGAAAATAAGGAGAGCGACAATCGTTAAAGTAAAAGTAAGGATGTGTGCTCTTGTGATTATTTGTTGATTGCGAAGATTAATCGCATATACTTTAGTCTGGTTCTTCATTTTAATCTATACCTAAAAGTTTCTTGAATTCTTCATCACTTATACCTGCATCAGCAAAATCATCAAAGTTCTTTTGCGTGGCTTCAATAATAAATTGCTCAATATATTGAGCTCCTTCTATAGCTCCTTGCTCAGGAGATTTTATACAACATTCCCACTCTAGAATAGCCCAGCCGTCATAGCCATATTGAGTCATTTTTGAGAATATGGCTTGGAAATCTACCTGGCCATCTCCGATTGAACGGAAACGTCCTGGTCTATCAATCCAATCTTGATAACCACCATATACCCCTGACTTACCTGTTGGATTATACTCTGCATCTTTAACATGGAACATGCCAAAGAACTCGTGGTAATGGTCTATGTAAGCTAGATAGTCTAGCTGTTGAAGTATAAAGTGAGACGGGTCATACAAAAGCTTTACCCTGTTATGCTTTCCGGTGGCCTCGTAAAACATCTCGAAAGTTGTGCCATCATGAAGGTCTTCACCTGCATGTACTTCATAACAAACATCCACACCTTGCTCATCGAAATGATTTAGTAGTGGCAACCAGCGGTCTGCCAATTCTTTAAATCCTTTTTCTATTAGGCCGGCAGGTCGTTGAGGCCAATTGTAGAAATATGGCCAAACCAGCGCACCCGAGAAGGTGGCATGGACATCGATTCCAAGATTTCTTGAGGCTACAGCTGCCTTTTTGACTTGATCAATAGCCCAGAGATTTCTTTGCTTGGCATTCATTCCTTCTGGAGCAAAGCCTTTAAAGAGTTCTTCATAGGCCGGATGAACTGCGACTAACTGTCCCTGCAAATGCGTTGAAAGTTCGCTAACAACTAAGCCATTGTCTGACAATTTACCTTTGATTTCATCGCAGTAGGTATTGCTTTCTGCTGCTTTATCTAAATCAAAAAGTCTTGAATCCCAAGTGGGAATTTGCACGGCTTTATAACCGAGATCAGCAGCCCATTTGGCAATGTTATCTAGTGAATTAAATGGTGCGACATCATCAGCAAATTGAGCTAGGAAAATGCCTGGTCCTTTAACTGTTTTCATTTCTTAATCGACTATTTCTGTCCAAACGTTACCATTATTTGCTGAGGCAAGTACCGCCTCAATAAACTTCATTCCTCTTACTCCATCTCTTATTCCAGGGAAAGCACCATCCATGTACGCTTCTCCTCTTATGGCTTTGGCTGCCCCCAAATATAGGTTTGCCATAGAATCAAAGATTCCTTCAGGATGACCGGGAGCCATTCTGGTACTGATTTTAGCAAAATCACTATTGTATTCATGTCCTGGTTTTAGGACTTGTGCCACACCTCCTTCAGGCATGTAGTAAAGGTAATTTGGGTTTTCTTGTTCCCATCTTAAACCACCTTTGTCGCCATACACAGCAATTGTCAATCGATTTTCTTCTGCCGTGGCAATCTGACTCGCTCTCACAATTCCTCGAATGTCATTGTCTAATCTCAATAAAGCTGTTCCATCAATATCTAAAGGGTTATCAGCATATAGGGTATTAAGATCGGCAAGTACTCTTTCTGTTTTCAGGCCTGTAGTGTATTCAATCATATTAAAGGCGTGTACGCCAATATCACCCATACAGCAGCTTTGCCCAGCTTTAGCCGGGTCGAGTCTCCATACTGTCTTTCTTTTTTCTGGGTCGTGAATCACAGGGTTAATCCAGCCTTGATAGTATTGCGCGTCTACTTTATGCAGCTTACCAATCACGCCCTCGGCTATCATAGATTTCATTTGCCTTACCATTGGGTAGCCCGTGTAGGTGTGCGTTAAGGCAAAGACTACTTTGTGCTTGTTTACTAATTCTTCAAGTTCAACTGCTTCAGCTGCGGTATTGGTAACCGGCTTTTCACAAATCACATTGAAACCCGCTTGAATCAGTTGTTTAGCCATTGGGTAGTGGAGGAAGTTTGGAGTTACTACCACCACGGCCTCAATGCGCTCTTCTTCAGGAAGCTCTAATTCCTTCTCAACGAAAGTATCTATGTTAGGATAAGTTCTTGAAGGGTCTAGTTCAAGCTTGTTAGCAAATTCTAATGCTCTGTCATAATCTGTGTCGAATGCTCCCCCTACCAGTTTGTATTCTTCTCCAGTATAGGATGCTATTCTATGCACAATTCCGATGAATGAACTCAGTCCTCCACCGATCATTCCCATTCTTATTTTTCTACTCATGAGTCTTCGTATTCAACTTTTTCGTTCTTGAACGCTACTGCAAAAATGATAAACACCAATACTGAGAATCCTGCGGGAAGGATCCATATGTTTTGCCAATCGTGACCGTTAGCCGTTTCGTAGTATTCAAAGATTTGTCCTGCTGCCCAGAATCCAATTAACATACCCACACCATAAGTAGCTAGGGTAATTAAACCTTGAGCAGAGCTTTTATATTTTTCACCAGCTTTTGAGTCTGTATATATCTGACCTGAAACAAAGAAGAAGTCGTAACAGATACCGTGCAAAGCAATTCCTAATAGAAGCATGAATACCATGCCATCAGCATTTCCGTAGGCAAATAGTAAGTATCTCAATGCCCAAGCTAGCATACCAAAAAGTAAGGTCTTTTTGATGCCGTACCTTTTAAGGAAGATAGGTAGCAGCAACATGAATACAACTTCCGAAATCTGTCCGATCGTCATTTTACCGGTAGCGTTTGCTACCCCAATTTCAGTTAAGAAAGGATTAGCATTTTGATAATAGAATGCCAAAGGAATACAGATAAGTACTGATGAGAAGAAGAATACTGCAAAGTTTTTGTCAGTTAAGAGTTTCAGAGCATCTAGACCAAGTATATCGCTAATGCTTGCTTTTTCATCTTTGTTAGCTACTGGTGGGGTTTTAGGAAGTGTAAAGCTGAAAAGACCTAAAGCACCAGCTGCAATTGCCGTCATGATGAATGTGTTTTTCAGCATGCCTTGTCCTATAGCTTCTTGAGAATCCCATGAAAAAACATAACTGATAACCAAACCTGCAATAATCCAGCCCACGGTTCCCCAAACTCTAATTCTAGCAAAGTCTTTGGAAGGGTCATCCATGGTTCTAAAAGCAACAGAATTTACCAAGGCTAGCGTAGGCATATAGAGAATCATGTAGCCTAATACATATGGATAGAATGCCGAAAAGTCTTCAGCATTGGCCATTAAGTACATTAACACGGCACCTGCAAGATGTAAGACTCCAAGAATTCTTTCTGCATTGAAGAACCTGTCTGCTATTAACCCAATGATGAATGGGGCGATTATGGCTCCCCAAGACTGGGTTGAAAAGGCTTGCGCGATTTGGCCTCCAGAAGCACTAAGGTTTTCTCCCATATACGTACCAAGTGTAACGAACCAGCCACCCCAAATAAAGAACTGGAGGAACATCATAACACTCAGCCGTGCGGTAATTCCAGTATTCGAACTCATCTATTTATTATTAGTCGTTAAAAATTTAGTCTAATTCTTTAATCTGCACCGATCTGAACTGAACCGGATGGCTCTCACTTTGTAGCGCTATATAGCCACCTTTTAATGCTTTGCCATCTTGCTTTACTTCCGGATCGAAGTTGTTTACTATACCTCCACCAATTACAGGTTGAGTGTATTGGATTACAGTTTCTCCTTCTAGGATGTGAGAGATTACGCCATCTTTCGAGATAATCTCAATGGTTACCCATTCATCACCATCATATGTTTTAGCTGCTGCATTAATACAATGTGTTTCCACCAATTCACCATTAATGTTCACGTGGGTTCCAGGGGTACATAAATTTCCTGTAGGTCTTGGTCCTTCACCTAAGCCACCCAAAAATTGAGCTTCAAGAGCAATCGGAAAATCTTGCGCTTCTAGCATGGTCTTTGGGTCTTGAGAATGAATCATTACACCACTGTTTCTTAATGCCCAGAGCGGTCCACCTTCAACTTGTTCCCCAATAAAGCGGTATTCAATTTTTAAGTGATAATTGTCGAAGGGTTGTTCATAAAACAAGTGCCCAAATCTGTTGTCGAAACGGTAATATTTATCATAGGCAACCGTCAACAGACCGTCTTCTACTCTAAAAGTATTGCCATAATTCTCACCATATTTATATCCGGAGATCTTAGGGGTCCATCCATCAAGATTTTCTCCATTGAAAAGATCGATCCATTCTTTTGATGAATCATTTTTAGCTGTGCAAGCACCTAAAATGCTGATGCACAATAAGGTTAAGGTTGAGAGGAAAAATGTACGTTTCATTCCAAAAAATTGGATCAATAAGATAGGTAAAATCTTATTTAATTCAAGTCGGAATTAGTCTCGGAGGAAAGCTTCAGCCACTTTTAAATCTTCGGGAGTAGTGATTTTAATATTGCGGTAGTCTCCATCTATTAAGTGAATCTCTTCTCCCATAGCTTCGAGTACGGAAGCATCATCGGTAAAGCCATCATTAAATTCAGTTTTGAAGGCCTTTTTAATTAAGGATAAACGGAAGGTCTGAGGCGTCTGTACAAGTCGATAATTCATGCGATCGACCATCTTATTATGTTGAGCTGTGTATTCTCGGATTGAATCCTTCAAAGGAACAGACACAATCGCGTTACCTTTTTCTTCAGCAACTGAAAAAGCCATTTGAATAATGTCTCTGGCGATAAGCGGGCGTACCCCGTCATGGATAGCCACGAGGCCTTCACCATCAATAGCATTCAAGCCATTATTTACTGAATGAAATCTGGCGGACCCACCTTCCACAACTTTATGGGGAATATTAAAAGCATGTTTTTGGCAGAGCTCATGCCAAAACCCGATTTGTGATGCCGGTAAGACCAGAATCAACTGAATGTTATCGAAAGCAAATGCTTCTAGCGTATGCATTAAAATAGGTTGTCCTAAGACCTCAATAAATTGCTTAGGTAATGAAGACTGCATTCTAGTCCCTGAACCTCCAGCTACGATAACGGCATGCTTTTGCATATGGTAAAGCTAAAAAAAGCCCCTTAATTTCTTAAGAGGCTTTTGAATGAGTTTTATAAATCATCAGATGATTAGCATGGCATCACCATAGCTAAAGAATCTATATTTCTCTTTAATAGCGATTTGGTAAGCGTTCATCACGTTGTCGTAACCACCGAATGCTGCTGCTTGCATTAAGAGCGTAGACTCAGGCATATGGAAGTTAGTAACCATGGCATTACAAATTTTAAATTCATATTCAGGGAAGATGAATTTATCTGTCCAAGCTTCATTTGGCTTTAGTCTACCGCCAGCAGACACTGAAGATTCCAATGCTCTCATTGATGTGGTACCAATAGAACAAACTCTCTTTTTGGTATCCAAGGCTCTATTTACAATATCTGCCGTTGGCTGGTTGATGAAATAATTTTCCGAATCCATTTTATGCTTCGTTAAATCTTCCACATCAACAGGACGGAACGTGCCTAATCCAATATGTAGTGTGATTGGGGTAACATCTATTCCTTTAATTTCCAGTCTTTTTAATACCTGCATGGTAAAGTGTAGTCCTGCTACTGGAGCAGCAACAGCACCTACATGCTCAGCATAAATAGTTTGGAAACGCTCTCTGTCCTCTGGTTCAGTCTCTCTTGGAATGGTTCTAGGAAGAGGGGTTTCACCTAATGTATCAATAGTCTTGTAAAATTCTTCGTCAGTACCATCAAACAAGAAACGGATTGTTCTACCTCTTGAAGTAGTATTGTCGATTACCTCAGCAACTAATTCACCCTCACCGAAGTAAAGTTTGTTACCGACACGTATCTTTCTTGCAGGATCTACTAATACATCCCAAAGGTGCATTTCTTGATTTAGCTCTCTTAAAAGGAATACCTCAATTTGAGCACCGGTTTTCTCTTTTTGACCATATAATCTAGCAGGGAAAACTTTGGTGTTGTTATTTACCATTACATCACCTTCATCAAAATAGTCTACGATGTCTTTAAAGATTTTGTGCTCAATTTCACCGGTTTCACGGTGTAAGACCATCAATCTAGACTCGTCTCTGTTTTCTGAAGGGTATTTGGCAATTCTGTCTTCTGGAAGCTCAAATTTGAAAGCTGATAATTTCATATACGAAAGCGCTTGTTAGTCTCTTTTTTCGAAATAGTCGGCAAAGATAGAAAGAAAACATTGAGTCTCATAGGTATAGCGGATTCATCTTAGATTTAGAACTTATTTTTGCTCTCCCGTTTAACCTTTTGAAAACCCTTTTATCGGTTACATTCAATTTTTCAACCAAATACCGTTGGGTGCTGTTTACTTTTTTTAATTCTTTACGTTCGTTAAAAACATAGCTTAAGGTCTTCCGCATATGAAGTTTGGTATCTTCCTCAAATTAGTAGTAGAAAGTATTCGCTTTGCCGTTCAGGTATTAACGACCAATCTACTCAGAACAACACTCTCTCTTTTAGGAGTAACCATCGGCATCTTCTTGATTATTACTGTATTTACGTTTGTAGATTCTCTAGAAAGAAATATCAAAGAAGGTCTAAATTTCTTAGGAAGCGATGTGGTAACGGTTGATAAGTTTCCTTTTGGCGATGGGCCTGATCCTGATTACCCATGGTGGAAGTACTTTAGAAGACCTAATAATCGCTACTCTGAATTTGAATATTTAGAAGCTAATCTGAAAAATGCTGCCGCTGTAACCATTGTGGGTCGAGCCAATACCACAGTTAAAAAAGGAAGTAGTAGTTACAATAACACAGATATATGGGGTGTAACCTATGACTATAAAGATGTTTATGAGATTGATGTAGAGAACGGAAGATACTTTACTCAACAAGAAATAGAAGGAGGAAGGACCGTGGCTATCATCGGCCACGAAGTAGCTAAATCACTTTTTCCTAACGGAGATGCATTAGGTAAAGATGTTAAAGTCAGAGGCTTTAAACTGCGTATTATCGGTGTAATGTCTAAAGAGGGTGAAAGCTTTATTGGTACGCCAAGTACTGATGATCGTATTTTCTTGCCTTATAAGATGTTTACCAAGATGTATAATATTGGTAGAGTCTTCGGTATTAATCCATCCTTAGCAGTTAAAGGGTACGAGGACGACATAGGATTAGTGGAACTTCAGAACGAAATGGAGGGAACACTCAGAAAGATTAGAGGACTTCGTCCGAAAGAAGAATCTGACTTTGCGTTGAACAGACCTGAGGCATTGGTAGATGCTTTAGGTGGAATATTCGATGTTCTAGGGATTGCAGGCTGGGTAATTGGTGGATTTGCCATCCTTGTGGGAGGCTTCGGAATTATGAACATCATGTTCGTTTCAGTTCAAGAAAGAACCAAGCTTATTGGTATACAGAAGTCTCTTGGAGCTAAGAATTACTTCATCCTTTTCCAATTCTTATTTGAAGCAATTTTCCTTTGTTTACTAGGAGGAGGGGCAGGCATATTGATTGTCTATCTCGGAACATTTATTCCTTTTGGTACGCTAGAAGTAAGTATGTCGGCTAAGAATATATTATTAGGCGTTGTTGTCTCTAGCGTAATTGGTGTGGCATCAGGAATTATACCTTCGGCTAAGGCGGCAAGATTAGATCCTGTAGATGCTATGAGGGCTGGCTAAGTCCTCCAATAGAAAGGAAATAAAAAGCCCGTTTCGATAATTCAAAACGGGCTTTTCTATTCAATACAGTCTAATTCTTATTCAGCTGCTTCTTCCACTTCGCCATTAATAATGGCCTTGATTTGTGTTTCGAGTTCTTCAGCTAACTCAGGATTGTCTTCAATTAAGCCTTTAACTGAATCTCTTCCTTGACCTAGTTTCTCATTATTATAAGAGAACCAAGATCCTGCTTTTTTCACAACGCCCAGTTCAACACCTATGTCTAAGATTTCTCCTGACTTGGAGATACCTTGGCCATACATAATATCGAATTCAACCACTTTAAATGGAGGTGCCACTTTGTTCTTTACTACTTTAACTCTCGTACGGTTACCCATTACGTTATCTGCACTTTCTTTAATCTGGCCTATCCTTCTGATATCTAGTCTTACAGAAGAATAGAATTTAAGCGCATTACCCCCAGTTGTTGTTTCAGGATTACCGAACATTACTCCAATTTTTTCTCTCAATTGGTTAATGAAAATACAGGCGCAACCGGTCTTGTTAATAGTACCGGTCAACTTTCTAAGTGCTTGCGACATTAGTCTCGCTTGAAGTCCCATTTTACTATCACCCATTTCCCCTTCTAGCTCTCCTTTTGGTACAAGTGCGGCAACGGAGTCAATTACTATAATGTCAAGAGCGCCAGAACGAATTAGGTGCTCAGCAATTTCAAGCGCTTGCTCACCACTATCTGGTTGAGAGATTAATAGATTCTCAGTGTCAATACCTAGTTTTTCGGCATAGCCTTTATCAAAAGCATGTTCTGCATCTATGAATGCTGCCAAGCCACCTTTTTTCTGAGCTTCGGCAATGCAGTGCATGGTTAAGGTTGTTTTTCCCGAGGACTCGGGACCGTAGATCTCAATAATTCTACCTCTTGGAATGCCTCCAATTCCTAATGCAATATCTAAACCTAATGAGCCTGTAGGGATTGAAGGTAAATCCACAACCTTCTCATCACTTAGCTTCATTACAGCACCTTTTCCATAGGTTTTTTCAAGTTTATCTATTGTTAGTTGAAGGGCTTTTAATTTTTCAGTATTCTCGCTCATATTTATGGGGTAATTGGATTTTGAATAGTGTGTGAAGATAGGGGGAAACCCACCAATTCACAACCAGACATCAAAGCTAATTTTTAATCAAAGGATTTGAAAAAAATACTCAAATATATTGGTCTAGGTTTAGTGGTTCTTTTAGTCGCAGGTGCTGTTTGGCAGAGAGAATTGGTTGGCTATGGATGGATTCAGTTGAAAGGTCAATTGAAAGTGGTCAATGAAGCCATTCCTTTAGAAGAATTTCTAGACTTACCAGAGACTACAGAAGAGCAGAAATTTAAGGTAGAGACCATACTAGAGGCCAAAGCTTATGCTTTCGAAGAACTCGGTATTAATTATTCAAAGAACTATTCTAAGATTTTCGATCAAGAGGGAAAACCCTCTATGTATGTAGTTACGGCTTGTCAGCCTTTTGAATTTCGAGCCAAGACTTGGAAGTTTCCAGTCTTGGGAGCATTTCCATACAAAGGATACTTTGTCAGAGAAAAGGCGGTAGAAGAGTATTGGAGAATTAAAGCATTACCCGATAGTTTAGATGTGGGCTTGAGGACGGCAGGAGGTTGGTCAACATTAGGCTGGTTTCAAGATCCGGTATTATCTAATATGCTTAATAGGTCTGAAGGTGATTTAGCTAGTCTTATCATTCATGAACTGACACATGGTACACTCTTCGTAAAAGACTCTGTTACATTTAATGAGAACCTTGCCACGTTCATTGGCGATGCGGGTGCAATACTCTTTTTGGAAGATAAATATGGAGAGGCGGCTGAGGAGGTTAAAGCGTATAAAGCTCAAATGGCGGATGAAGAAAGATTTAAGTCTTATGTCTTAGTAGCAGCAAAAAGTTTAGAGAAGTTATATGGGGAATTTACCGATGAAACGTATTCAGAAAAGAAGGCGCTTAAGGAACTGATGATAGATGATATCATTGCTAACTATGATACTGTTAGTTTTGAGTCTGACAGATATAAGCAAGTATTTGCAAAGAACAGACCTAACAATACTTATTTTATGTCGTTTTTGAGATATAATTCACAGCAAGACATTTTAAAAGAAGAGCTCGATACCCGATTCAACGGAGACTTGAAAGCCTACATGGAATATCTAAAATCTAAATATCCTTCTATCTAATTGGTATGACCTTTGTCTGTACCAGTGGAAAGAACAGCATGAGAATTATCATCGCATTCATACTATCTGTAATTCTAATTCCTGCATATGGTCAGGAAGACAGTCTTAATGTTACTCAACACGAGTTGGCTAGACAAATGCCTTTTAAGCCTGGCGAGAAGCTAGAAATGAAAGCAACTGTTGGCTTTATTAAGGCTGCAGAAGTGGAATTAGGAGTAAGCGATGTAATCTATCAAATCAATGATCAGCCTACTTATAAGATGGATGTTTTTGCCCGTACCTCAGGCATATTTGATCTTATCTCATCAGTAAGAGATAATTGGGGAAGCTATTATGACACAGCCCAATTAATACCCCAGCAATTCTATAGATACCTTAAGGAGGGGAGGTTTAGGAAAAACGAGATACTCTATTTCGATCACGACAAAGATTCTGTAAAGGTTGAGAGACTGCATAAGGAGACTCGAGCGCTTGAGAAAACGGATTATTATTCGATTCCTAACAACGCTCAAGATATGGTTTCGAGCTATTACTATATGCGTTCGATAGACTTTGATAAATTGAAGATTGGAGATATAGTGAGCGTGCCAGCATGGTATGACAACAAGTATCGCCCATTTAGAATAAAGATTGCAGCTCGTGAAGTGCTCAAGACCAAATTTGGGAGAGTTAAGTCTATCGTTTTGGTTCCAATCATTAAGAAGGACAGCCTTTTTGAAGAAGATAATACGCTGAAAGTCTGGATCTCAGATGACTTGAATAAATTGCCATTAAAGTTTCAAGCCAAGATATATGTTGGGTATTTAAGAGTGGAGCTTAAAAAGGCTGAAAATTTACTTCATCCAATGGCAATTGTACCCAAGTAAAATCATTGACAGCTTCAATTGAAATCATATATTTGTTTACCTAACAAATCGATATGGCCAGCAAGCAAAATCATAAGGTACTCGTAGTAGATGATGATCCGGATATTCTGGAACTATTAAAATATAACCTCAAGAAAGAAGGTTATGACGTAGAAACTGCAGATGATGGAATTAAAGGGGTTCATCAAGCCAAAAAATTCAATCCTGATCTAATTCTGTTGGATATTATGATGCCTCAACAAGACGGAGTCGAAACTTGTCGTCAGATACGTGAGATTCCTGAAATGTCAGATACACATATTACTTTCTTAACGGCTAGGGCAGAAGAGTATTCCGAAGTGGCAGCTTTTGAGGCTGGTGCGGATGATTACATCACCAAGCCTATCAAACCAAGGGCATTAATGAGCAGAATCAGTGCTCTATTTAGAAAAGAGAGTAAGCAAAAGAAAAAGCCTCAAATTGTATCTGGTGAGCTGGTTATAGATAGATCGAGTTTTACGGTTACATCAAAAGGGGAGCAGTTTAATCTACCTAAAAAGGAATTTGAATTGCTTTATTTTTTAGCTCAGAACCCAAATAAGGTATTCAGTAGAGATGAGCTCTTACAGAATATTTGGGGCACCGATGTATATGTATTGGCAAGAACTGTTGATGTGCATATCAGAAAGGTAAGAGAGAAAATTGGTGACGGTTATATTTCTACTGTTAAAGGGGTAGGTTACAAGTTTGAGAACAGTTAATACATGCTTTTTAATTCTAGAGGCGTAGCACTAATATTAGCGGCTGTTGTGGCAATTGTTACAACAGCTTTTTTGACTTTGGTGCCTGATGTTTCTAGTCAGGCTCTTCTTGTGACGGGTCTTTTGTCGTTTGCAGCTACTTATCTTTTGGTCTTTATCGTTTTTGAATTTCTCGTAATCAGAGAGATAGGAGAGATATATAAACTCTTGAACAAGATAAGAAAGAAGGATTTTTCTTTTATAGATGGTGAAAAAGAGACTACTGTGTCTAACCCTTTAAAGGAGATTAACCGCGAAATTTATAATTATGCTGTCAATCGAAATAAGGAGATTGAAGATTTAAAAAAGCTTGAAGCATTCAGACGTGAGTTTTTAGCTGATATCAGTCACGAGCTGAAAACTCCTGTATTTGCTGCGCAAGGCTTTGTTCATACCCTGCTTGATGGTGCCGTTGAGGACAAGAAGGTGAGGGGGAAGTTTTTGAAGCGTGCTGCTAAGAGTTTAGACAAGCTTGATTATTTGATTCAAGATTTATTAACGCTTTCACAATTAGAAACAGGTGAATCGAAAATGCATCTGGAGCATTTTGATATTGTTGCTTTAGCTAACGAGGTTATTGATCAGATGGAGAATAAGGCTGAGAAGAAGGGGTTAATATTGAAATTAGATCAGCCTTATGATGAACCTATATCTGTTTATGCAGATTCAGACCGTATTTACAGAGTTATAACCAACTTGGTATCCAATTCAATTAAGTACACAGATGAAGGTTTAATTGATTTGGGTTTTACCTTGAGCGGTCAAAATGTGAAGATCCAGATAAAAGATACTGGTGTAGGAATACCACCAGATCAATTGAATAGAATTTTTGAACGTTTCTTTAGGGTTGAAAAATCTAGATCCAAAGAAAAGGGAGGTACTGGATTAGGGCTAGCCATTGTTAAGCATATTTTAGAGGCACATAACACCAATATTAGTGTGACCAGTTCGGTCAATGAGGGATCCGTATTTAGTTTCAAACTTCCTCTAAGCAATCAGGAGATTGATCAAGAACAAGAGGTAGAATTGTTTGAAGAAGAAATTTAGTTGTGCGCATTTCCTTTAAAGATTTAATCATTTTCGAGGACGATGATTTCCTTGTAATCAACAAGCCACCTTTTATGGCTTCGCTGGATGATCGTAACGACCCGCGGAATGTCCAGCAAATGGCGAAAGAATATGACGAGCGACTTTCAGTTTGTCATAGGCTCGATAAAGAGACTTCTGGTTGTTTGCTTTTGGCTAAATCAGATGAGGCTTATCGTCATGCATCTATTCAATTTGAAAAACGAAGTGTAAAGAAAGTTTATCATGCTGTGGCTAACGGCTTGCACGAGTTTGATCATAAAGTGATAGACTTACCCATCTTAGCTTTAAAGAATGGAAAGGTGGTAATAGATATTAAAGATGGTAAACCGGCTAAGACTACCTTTAGAACTAAAGAAATCTACAAGAAGCATTCTTTAATAGAATGTGACTTGGAGACTGGACGTATGCATCAAATAAGAATTCATTTAGCTAAACTCGGTGCCCCTTTGGTACATGATGAATTATATAAAGGAGATAGACTCTATCTTTCTCAAATCAAACGGAAATATAATCTGAAGGAAGAGACTGAGGAGCAACCCTTGATTAAGCGTTTTGCTCTACATGCCCATGCGTTTTCATTCGATTCTTTTAAAGAGCGAGTGCAGCTAGAAGCTGAGTACCCAAAAGATTTTAGGGTATTGATCAAGCAGTTGAGATTGAATAAACGGTAGCAGTTGGTAGGCTCTGATAAAAATACATCTGACAAGTTTCCAGAGAAACCATTGGGGAAAGAAAGTGCAGTTGGACCTGCTTCTCGAATAATATGGAAGATGATTCTGCTCCTCGCTTTATTTGCCTTAACAGTGTGGATTTTAAGGTTGTTTTAGTCAGCTGCACTTATCGATAATATTTAAATGATAATTGATCATTAGTCTCTATCGGATACACTTCTCACTTTTGAATAGACCAAAAGTGACAAAAGTCTTTAACGAAATCTCCGACTTGAATCAATTTGCCCATGTCCAGCCCGGCAATTCTAAATTTATTCGAGTCCACACAGATTTCGCATACCCATCCGCTTTTTTACCCGTCATTCTGAGGTGAGTAGAACGAACCGAAAGAATCTCGATTAAACCGACACTAGTCTAAGCGTCTCGCTGAGACTGGCATAGTATATTTCTATGCTGAGCCTTCCGAAGCATCCACTAAGTTGGGTCGATCGCTCGGCTAGCTCGGGATAAGAAATGATAATATTCCTTAGAAGGGATTGAACTAATCTAGAAATAAAGGGTTATACATTGGCTGAAAAGACCAGAAAGACGCTGAGAAGTAGAGAATTAGGGGGCGAGAAACTTTCTCAATTATTTAATTTTCCATGTTGGATTTAAAAATCCAAACTTCTATCTTTGTGTCCCTTTTTACGGGGAGGTCCGTAAACAGCATTGTAATACATAAAAGTATACCGAAGTGGATACATTAAGTTATAAGACAAAATCAGCCAACAAATCAACTGTAGATAAGCAGTGGGTTGTTGTTGATGCAGATTCAAAAGCATTAGGAAGATTGGCTAGTGAAGTAGCTAAGATCATTAGAGGAAAGAACAAGCCAAGCTTTACTCCACACGTTGATTGTGGTGATAACGTAATTGTTCTTAATGCCGACAAGGTTAAGTTAACTGGTAAGAAGTGGACTGATAGAGTTTACTTGAGATACACTGGTTACCCAGGCGGACAAAGAGCTACTACACCAAGAGAGTTGAAAGACAAGTCTTCTACTCTATTAGTGGAAAGAGCTGTAAGAGGAATGCTTCCTAAGAATAGATTAGGTAGATCCCTATTCAATAACCTTTATGTATATGAAGGAACTGAGCATCCGCATGAGGCTCAGCAACCAAAAACTGTAGAATTATAAGCCATTTCAATGGAGACAATTAATACAATAGGAAGAAGAAAGACATCAGTTGCAAGATTATACATGCAGCCTGGTAATGGTGATATCAACGTAAATGGTAAAGCTGTTGCAGATTACTTTAACTCTGATGTTTTAGAAATTATCGTTAAGCAGCCTTTGAACATTGTTGATCAGGTTACTTCATTCGACATTAAAGTAAATGTTGATGGTGGTGGACCAAAAGGTCAAGCTGAAGCGATTCGTTTAGCTATCTCTAGAGCACTTTGCGAAGTAGATGCTGAAAACAGACCTCCGTTGAAGAAAGAAGGTTTTTTAACTCGTGACCCTAGAATGGTTGAGCGTAAGAAGCCGGGTAGAAGAAAAGCGAGAAGATCTTTCCAGTTCTCGAAACGTTAATCGGAATTTATTTCAAAATCATATATGTCTAAAATTACAAACAAAGACTTACTTGATGCTGGTGTTCACTTTGGACACTTAACGAGAAAGTGGGATCCGAGAATGGCACCATATATCTTCATGGAGAAGAATGGTATCCACATTATCGATCTTAATAAAACGCTTAACAGCCTCGAAGAAGCGTCAAATGCTGTTAAGAACATCGTACGTTCAGGACGTAAGGTGATGTTTGTTGCCACTAAGAAACAAGCGAGAGCTATCGTTTCTGAAGAAGCAGCAAGATTAAACATGCCATTCGTTACTGAAAGATGGTTAGGAGGTATGCTCACTAACTTTGCAACAATCAGAAAATCTTTGAAGAAACTTTCTGGTATCGATAAGCTAATGAAAGACGAAAGCTTCAGAGCGCTAGCGAAAAGAGAGCGTTTAATGAAGACTCGTGAAAAAGCGAAGTTGGAGAAATTGTTAGGTGGTATTCAAGACTTAACAAGATTGCCTGCTGCTCTATTCGTTGTAGACGTGAAGAGAGAGCACATTGCAGTTGCAGAAGCTAAGAAATTAGGTATTCCTGTATTTGCACTTTGTGATACTAACTCTGATCCTACTAAAGTAGACTTTGCCATCCCTGGTAATGATGATGCATTCAAATCTATCGAGATCATTACAAAAACTTTCGGTAAGGCTATTGAAGAAGGTCTAGCTGCAAGAAAAGAGGATAAAGAGCAAAGAGAAAGAGAGAAAGCTGAGCAAGAAAAAGTGGCTGCTGACAAGCAAGAGCAGGCTGCTGAATAATAGAAGCTTAAAAATTCATTAAATCATAATCAAAATTGAACATTGAATTCGCTTCGGTGTTCAATTTTTGTTTGACCCAATTCGTAATTCATAAATATTCATAAAATGGCTATTACAGCACAAGAAGTTAACAAACTAAGACAAATGACCGGTGCCGGCATGATGGACTGCAAGAAGGCATTGGTAGAAGCTGAAGGTGACTTTGACAAAGCAATTGAGATCCTTAGGAAAAAAGGACAGAAGCTTTCTGAGAAAAGAGCTGACAGAGAAACTAAAGAAGGTAGTGTATTCGTAAGAACTAGCGCTGATGGTGCTTCTGCAGTATTGGTAGCATTTACTTGTGAAACTGACTTCGTAGCGAAAAACGATGATTTCCAAGCATTAGGTGGTGAGATTGCAGATGCTGCTATCGCTAACACTCCTGCTGATTTGGAAGCATTGAAAGCTTTAAGTCTTGGTGACCAAACTGTTCAAGAAAAAGTAACTGAGCTTTTAGGTAAGATTGGTGAAAAACTTGAGGTTACTGCTTACGAAATGATTTCTGGTGACGCTGTTGCTTCTTACATCCACTCCAATGGTAAGTTAGGTGTATTGGTAGCTCTAGCTGGTGTAAACGGTGCTGATGTTGCTGATGCTGGTAAAGACGTAGGTATGCAAATTGCTGCTATGAATCCGGTTGCTCTTGACAAAGATGGCGTTGATCCTGCAGTTGTTGAGAAAGAAATCGAGATTGGTAAAGACCAAGCAAGACAAGAAGGTAAGCCAGAGGCTATCCTTGACAAAATTGCACAAGGTAAATTGCAGAAGTTCTTCAAAGAGAACACTTTATTGAGCCAAGCTTTCGTAAAAGAGCCTAAGCAATCTGTAGCTCAATACTTAGATTCAGTTTCTAAAGGTTTAACTGTTTCTGCATTCAAAAGAGTATCTATCGGAGGTTAATCTTCTGATTGAACATAGAATTAAAAGCGGCCCCGAAGCCGCTTTTTTTATGTTTAAAAAGTGATTACCTGGCCCTCACTAGCAACACTAAAGCCTTTATCGTAGACTTCTTGATACTGCTTGCTCTTTTTGTATAGAATTGGGTTGGAATGGTTCGCGTGGATAAAGATCACTTTGGCTTTGTCTTTTGAGCTCAGATCTTTAAACAACTCCATACTCTCAGAGGTAAAAGGGTGAGGAATTCTGCTCATATCTCTACCAAAAAGTTCTCCATCAGCATAGAAGCTGGCATCAATGAGTATGTAGTCGTTGTCTTTGACTACTTCTCTTATGTCTACATCCCATTTCTCCCATTTATCAATATCCGGAATAAAGACTAGGCTTTTTTGGTTGATAGTTACCTTGTAACCTACTGTTTCGCTGTACTCATCTCGATGAGGGACAGTGAAAGGCATCACTTTGATATTATTCTCTAGAGAGATAGTAGTTGAATCATATAGTGCTTCCAGCTTTATATTCTCAAAATTCACCAACTGACTCCATGGTCCATTTGTTTCTAGGTATTTCTTCATGCGGGGCATGGCATGCACGGGCACATTGCTTGAACCCATTGCTTCAAATCCTACATGTATTAATCCGGCATAGTGGCCAATATGGGCATGTGTTAAGAAGATACCATCAAAGGGATAGATCGAAGCCTCAGATACTTTATCGGCCATTTCTAATTGCTCTCTAAAATCAGGTGTAGCCTCAAAGAGGTAACGTTTTTTATTTTCCGGATCTACCAATAGGAGCGAGACGGTATGCTGCTTTTTACGCTTACCTTCTTCGACCAACTTAAATTCTGAACGCACTCCAGCTTGTGGGTAGCCTGCATCTTGGGCAATGCCTAGCACATAAATGTAAGGCTCAGTAGGTAAGGTTTGAACTTCCTCTTTAGGACTTGAGCATCCGAAAAGAAGCAATAAAAAAAGAGCCACGAATGGCTCTTGGTTTGAGGTTGAAAATGATGCTATCCGCATAACTATCTTAGCTTCCGCAACCTACGCAGTCAAAGTGCGAGTCCATTGGCTTTACACCATTGAGTTTCATAGTAAGGTTGTGGATTTGATCTTTAATCTCCATGTCGGCAAACATGTCGCCAGTGAGTTTGCTATTTAATTCTGCAATCTGAGATTCTAATTGTTCTTTAGTTAGTTCCATTTGGGATGTTATTTGGGTTTCAGGACTATTAATATACAGTATCTACAACTAAAATAAAATTTGAGTTCCAGTGTCTAATATGAAAACGTCACAGAGAGTCAAGCGAAAGAGACTCGTCTTTGATTAGGGAGATTCTTCGCTGCGCTCAGAAATGCGCCAATAAAAAGTCACGAATCTCTGAGTGAAACGAAGAGTCTCAAGTTTTTTAGGAGAGATTCTTTTCTCGACAAGTCGAGATCAGAATGACGCTAATGAATAGCCCTTCAAAAAAAGATTAAATTGTGTGTAACCATTCAGAATTAGTGCGGTTTCCCCCACTGAATTCTTAAAACGAAGCATTGGATTCACTCTCTGACAACACATTAATGCTCAAGGTCAAAGAAGGCCAACTTGATCAACTGGGTCTTCTCTTTGAGCGACACAACAGGCCCCTTTATGGGTTCTTTTATCGCTTGACGGCTGATGGGCCCATTAGCGAAGATCTTGTGCAGAATGTGTTTATCAGAATGATTAAGTATCGCCATACCTATAAGGGAGATGGGAAGTTTACTACCTGGATGTATCATATGGCCAGAAACCTTTTCGCAGATCATTACAAAAAGCAGAAAAGGATGGGTTATAAAGAAGATCCGGAGGTTACAGATAAGTACTTGGTTAATGAGGTAAATGCAGAGCAAACAAGAATTCAGCAGGAGCAGCTCGATTTATTGCAATTGGCTATGAACAAGCTTACTCCAGAGAAAAAGGAAATCCTTGTGCTGAGCAAATACCAAGGTATGCGCTACCAAGACATTGCAGAGGTACTTGAGATTACAGAAAGTGCAGTGAAGGTGAGAATTTTCCGAGCATTGAAGGATTTAAAAAAGGCTTATGAAGCACTAGAGCTTCAACCCAATTCAAGAACTCAAAATATCTGAATCATGAAGAATTTATATACGCTCTTATTCTCTTTTGTTGCTCTCGTGGCTTTAGGTCAAATTCAGAATGAGACGATAACGAAGAGTATAGAAGTTGCGAATAATTCGAAAGACTATTGGTTCTGTGTCTGTAACATTGATGGAGATATAGATGTGGAGGCATACAGTGGTAATACGATCGAAATTGAAATTATAAAGGAGATAAGAGCAAGAGATGCTGATGATGTAAGGCAAGGCATGGAAGATATCCAAGTTAAGCTAGATAAGGGCGAGGATTATGCGCGAATCATAATGGTATCTCCAAATCAAATCATTAAAGAAAAGGAAGACCCACTTGAATGCTCTTGGGATTGGAATAGAAATAGTAAGAGACTTGATTATAAATATTCGCTCGATTATAAGATTAAGGTGCCTGAAGGCATTAGTGTTAAAGTATCTACAGTGAATAATGGAGATGTAACAGTTACTAATGTAGGAGGTGAGTTATATGCCGGAAATGTAAACGGATCGGTATATCTAGAAGGTGTCTCAGATAATGTGAAAGCAAAAACTGTTAATGGTAAATTGAATATTTCAATGAACAAGATGCCTTCGGAGTTTGCTTCTTTCGATACAGTGAATGGCGATATCACGCTTGAATTACCTGCTAAGAATGATGGGACATTCAATTTTCTTACAAGATGGGGTAAAGTATATGCTGATATCGACTTTGATAGCAAAGTAGCACCTAAGATGCAAAAGGTATCCAATGGTGGTGGAACCAAATACAAGATTGCCAATTCTAACGGCTATCAAATCGGTAATGGTGGCCCGTCATTGGATTTTGAAACACTGAATGGTGATATAAGAATTAAAAAGAAATAGAGAAGACCATGGAAGATAAATACATGTCTCTGATTACGGACTACATGGATGGAACCCTTGAGGGCAAGCGCCTAGAAGAGTTCAATCGCTATGTAGCTGAAGGTCATATCGATCAAACCGAATTAGAAGGTTTGAAAGTATTTGAAGACAAGTTTGGCTCGGTACAAGAGCCGGTTCCTTCACAGGAGCTTTCAAATCGCTTTTATGCGATGCTTGGTGAGGAAAAGGCTAAGCAATCGACCAAGACTTCTTTTAACCTTCAAGAGTGGTTTAATCAACTGCTAGGGTCTGCAATTGGAAAAGGAGCTTTTGCTTTAGCAATTCTAATCATAGGAATTGTAGGAGGTCGACTTTTCAGCAATTCTAATTATGAAGGCGAACTGAATCAGCTGAGTAATCAAATGGCTGATATGAAAGAAATGATGATGTTGACTATGCTGGAAGAACAGTCAGCTTCAAAGAGATTACAAGGGCTACAAATAAGTAGTGATTTGGTAAGTGAAAATCAACAGATTACTGATGCTATGTTTTTGACCCTAAATAATGATGAGAGTACTAATGTGCGCTTAGCGGCACTAACCATACTAGCTTCTTATGCTAATAATCCGGAGATCAGAGAAGGGTTAATAAATAGTATTAGCAAGCAAGAGTCGCCCATTATGCAGGTGGCATTGGCTGAATTGATGGCTGAGCTTCAAGAGCCAAAAGCAAAAGAGGAATTTCAATCGATTTTGGAAGGAGAATATACGCCAGAGGAGGTGAAAACAACGCTTCGAGAGAATCTTGACAAAATCATGTAACAGAAAAAGAAATAGAAATGAAAAATATGAAAACAACAATTGCAGCACTTTTATTCTTGGCAGGTTCGCTGTCAGCCAGTGCCCAGTCGGTAGACGTTAATGTGGATCCTGATGTAAAGGTCGATATTGATGTGAATAAGATCGTCTCTAAAGCAATGAAAGACATTGAGGTAGATCTTGATTTAGATTTTGATGATGACGATGATGATAATCAAGGATCAAAATACCAACAGTCTACTCAAGAGATAGAGATTCCACTTTCCAAACCAGGTGAGAAAGGAGCTCTTAAGTTTGATTCTAGAAATGGAAGAGTAAAGATCACAGGATATGATGGAGCTACCGTAAAGGTTAAAATCATCAAATATGAAAAGAAAGTAAGCTCTAAGCAGTCTGGTGGTATGAAATTGATAAGTAGCGGTGGCTTTAATTTCGAGGCTTCAGAGAATAACAACTTTGTTGATATTGAGAATGAAGGCTGGAATAATAGATCTGATTATGAGATTATGGTGCCAAGAAACTTTGATATCGAAGCAGAGACTTATAATAACGGATTTATCTCTGTTGATGGAGTAAATGGAGACTTAGATATAGAGAGCTATAATGGTGGCATAAGCCTAACTAACATTAATGGAACGGCTTCTGCCAGTACATATAATGGAGACATCAAAATTACTTTCAGTGGACTTACACCTGATATTCCATTGACATATTCAACTTACAATGGAGATATAGACCTTACAGTACCAGATGGCTCTAAATTCTCAACTAAGATGAGAACCAACCGAGACATCTTTACAGATTTTGAAACCTTTAGCTTGAGCAATCCAAAACCTACAACTCAGAAACAAGATGGTGGTAACGGCTATGCTATCAAATATGAGAACTGGGTGCAAGGCGACCTCAATGGTGGAGGACCTGAAGTAATCATGAAGACTAGAAACGGTAATATCTACATTAGAAAAGGATAGTCTAATAGAATTTAAATATGTTCAGAATCCTGCGGATTGATTTTCGCAGGATTTTTCTATTTTAGTATATCAACGTTAATTCAAACCGTCAGCAACACTTCAGCGGTTATTTTTATTGAGATTACTGGATTATGAGAACACTTAAGAAACTGACATTAACACTATTGTTTGTACTAATAGGTTTAAGCACTGCCATTGCACAAAATGCGGCAGGAGCAGTACAGGCTCTTTTTAGTAAGTACGGTGAGATTCCTGGCTACAAACTAAATATCAAGTACGAATCTGTTAATGACAGAATGGGATTCTCTAATACCCAAGAAGGAGTATTAGTGGTGCAAGGAGATAGGTATATTCTAAAGTATGGAGAAGATGCCAATGAGATTTGGATGGGTGATGGTAAAGTGGAACACATCGGAACCATTGAACTTGATCATTCTCAATACATGAGATTTTGTGATGGTGAAAACGCTGAAGCGATCATTGATTATGGTGCTATACTTACATTTTATGCTTCTGACCATGCGGGTACTGTAGATGGTAACATCATTACCTTAAAGCCAACTGCGGAAGCAGCTTACGTAACTTTAAAGATTGAGACTAGTGGAAATGATATTACCTCTATTACAGCAATAGATGATTTTGGTACATCTCATAAGTATACACTTAGTGGATTTAGTACAAATACCTCAGGTACTAAGTTTACTATCAATCCAGGACGCTATTACGAGAAAATAGATGAGCGTAGTGCTGGGTGTAAATAGATTAAGTAAAGCATTTTAAAAAAAGAGAGACTTAATTAAGTCTCTCTTTTTTTATGTCTAATTGAAAGACATCGTTTCTTTGATAGTGCCCTGTGACGTCCAGTGCCATGCGTTCTTGGTAGCATCGGTTCAAATCTACCTCAGTTACAAAAACGCCTTCTTTATCCCAAACAGGATCCATTACATAATGTCCATCAGGCCCAACTATACAGCTTCCTCCATTAAGCAGAAGGTGGTCAGGTTTGTCTTGTAGCTCTGCTGGTAGTTCTAATTCTGACGGTATATCACTTACCTTCATAATCTGCCCTACACCTACGGCAAAGCACCTTCCTTCAAAAGCGTATGAACGAGTAGCAATTTGTAGCATTTCATGAACCTTTGGCCAAACAGCTACATGAATATGTTCGCCACTATTGTGCATGGTCTGTCTGGTAAGTGGCATCCAATGTTCCCAACAAATTAATCCACCAACACGTCCTGCACTTGTTTCTACACCCTGCAATCCTTTGCCATCTCCTTGTCCATAGAGAAGTCTTTCCGTATGTGTTGGCATTAATTTTCTATGGTGATTTGCAAGTTCCCCTTTCTCATTCCAGGTTAATAATGCATTGTAGATTGTACCATTACCTGGCCCTGAATCTACTCTTTCATTAATTCCCATTACGATACTTAGACCATGTTGATTAGCCCATTCACCAATCTGCCTAACTTCTGGTCCTTTTACACTCAGACTACTGCTGTGTGTTTTCGCAAACACTTCTTTGGTGGCTTGAAAGTCCCATTTCGCGTACTCATCACAGTAATCTATCCAAGCAGGGTATCCAGTAAACCAAGTTTCTCCGAAGCAAACCAGATCGGCATTTTGATCTGCAGCTTCTTGAAGTAACTGCTCTACCTTTTTCAAAGAAGCATCTACATCTAAATAAGCTGGAGCTGCTTGTACAACTGCAATGCGAACTTTTTTATCCATTATTAATTGAATTGAATTTTTACATCCTCGTTTATAATTCTAGACAATTCAATGAGCTTATCTTCTTTATACAAATCAAGAATCGTTGAAATTGGAATTGTTTCGTCTTCTGGTTTAAAGTTAATATAGTCTTGAATCAGGGCTCCCGATACCTTTCTTGGGTTTATAGCTTCTCTAAATCTTAATCCTCCTCCATCAGTATGGTATAAATAGGCTAGATAGTCCATGGAATAGTCTTCCTTATCGAACCAATAAAGAAATACATCATCAAAATCTTCTCCACCTCCTTCTTGATTGAATGTTACTTCAACCTCATAGTAAGTCTTTCCTTTTATATTTCTTTCACCATTGAATTTCTTCAATACGGCAGGGTCGTTCAGACCAAAAGGAAGTCTAAAGAAATAGATTACAGAATTAACTGATCGAGTGTATGCGGCTCTTTTTTCTTCAGTAATGGCAACGGTGTCTCCTTCAATGTATCGAAGCAGTGTCTCGTTATTCATAATGTCTTTTACAGTTCTTCCCAAGCTATCTTTTTGGGTTCGGGTATATGTATACATACCTGCTGAATTTTCATAGGTGTAATAAATGTCTCTGAATGTCAGTTGAAAGTTGGCTTCACCCAGGCCATTTAAGCTGTGGAAGGATATGGAGTTGTCTATTATTTCTTGATCCTGAGATTTAGATGTATTTACATCGTTTTTGGTCTGTTCTTTGCTACAAGAAAGAACTAATGCACCTACTAATAAAAGAAGTATTATATGCTTCATGCTTCAAATTTAATTGGAATGGCGAAAAGCTAACCTCGAGTTGGCTTGAATAATTCCTACAACCAAACTAAAGCTAAGCATCAATCGCACAAAAAATGTACGGTTTTGTACAAGTGGTTGGTTCTAGAAAATAGTTAATGTACAGGCTATCAATGTGTTAAAAAATTGGCACTTGAATAGGTTTACTTGAAATAAAGGAGGAGCATATGAAAAAGGTATTCTTGTTATTAGGTCTAATTGTCGGTCAGCTTTCAATGGCCAGTTCAAACCCTAAAATTTCGTTTAATGCAGATGTTGGCGCCAACGAGCGAATTGAACATGAAATAATGTTTCATGCTCGAAACATGGGTTTTGACAGTGAATTCAGTATACGTATCAATTTCAGCCTAAACCTTCCGAAAGGTATTAATGGAACATCTCAGTTCGCAGAGGTAAATGGTTCAAACCAAATCTTAATTACAGTAAATCGAAGACTTCATAGATCTAAGAAGATCGAAACGATTGTGCATGAGTTGATTCATGCTTGGCAATTTGCATATCAAGATTTGAAACGAATCGATGAACATTTTGTAAAGTGGAGGGGAGAGTTGATAGACTTAAGAAAAGTGAGGTATGGAAATAGGCCGTGGGAGAAAGAGGCTTATGAGCTAGCGAGAATTTTAAGGAAAAAATATGACAAGAAGCATAAATAAAAAACCACCTCAACCGAGGGTCGAGGTGGCCAATAAACACACACAATACCAGAGGTATGGAACCTCCAGATGTCTTAAATATCTTTAGCTCTAAAGCTTGGTTCAAAGTAAAAACTATTTCGTCTCATAGACAAAGCTTTTATTAAGAAAACGCAAATAAAATAGTATTAGTTACACAATAAGTTACAAAAGTACTATTCATTTTCGAGTTGATAATTAGAATCCCTTTTTGCTAAAAACTTAACGTTATTGGATTGACTCTAGTATGTATCCGCAGTTAAGCATAGCGTCTCCAAAGTACGGGTTAATAATCTCTTCTTGTAAACTAATCCAAGGGGCACCTTGATCATTATTTGCCATTGGACAAAATTGCACATAGAGTGGGTTCTCATAATTAAGACCAAAAGACTGAACACTTACAATAAGGGCTTTTGAAAGATTTATGAATTCCAATCGTTGCGCATCTCTATTAGAAGAGCCTACTATTTTTTCAATGCTTGTCTGCATAGATTTAAGCAATTCCATCCAGAACATATGCGCATCACCTTTGACCAAAGCCATATCTACTTTTTCCAGTGAGGATTCAACTAGTTTGGCAGTTTCTTGTATGTTGTTTCCATCGCCTTCCACCATCAAATCTTTCAATTTGATATAATCAAGGAAGAATATCACTAACTGACTTTTAAAAAGTGAACTCGTACTGTTTAGGTAATCTTTGGGTTCAGGTAGTACAATCTCTTGAAATTCAATTTCAGGGTTTTGATTAGCACCATTTTGGATTTTAACACCAGCATTGTTCATCATGCTTATTTTGCCTTGAAGTTGAGCTTCCGCATCTAAAGTGAATGCTCCATTGGTAACCACTTCTTCACCCATTTCGACTCCTTCTTTGATCTCGTAAGCATTTTCTAAAGTCCTACCCAATTCAACTTCTCTAAGTTCAAAAGAAGGTTCATCATCAACTTTCACATATACTATGGATCTTTTACCCGTCCATAAAACAGCCGATTTTGGTACTGTTAATACCTCATTGGAGTCTAAAGCCAGATTAGCTTTAATGAACATCTCTGGTTTAAGTGTACCGGAATTATTTCTAATGTTTCCTCTTAATTCTACTATCCTAGACTCAGAATCCACCTCTGTATCGATAAAACTCACACGCGTCTCAATTGTCTCTCCATAGGGCGTGTCAAAGGACAAAAGCTGACCAAGACTGATCTTATCTAAATCCTTTTCATAGACTTCAAATATTGCCCATAGCCTTGAGAGGTCTGTTACTTCAAGTAGTCCTTCGCCTTGCATAATATGGTCACCATTGTTTATGAGTTTCTTAGTTACCGTACCGTCATAATCTGCTAAGAGATCAAAGTTTCTTTTTGCTTTCTGAGAAGCCTCTATCTCTTCAATTTGATTTTCCGAAAGCTTCCAGTACTCGAGTTTTTTTCTTGCTGCTTCTAACAATACTGGATTTGACTTCTCGAGCTTCTTGGCCTCTATAAGTTCTTCTTGAGCTGAAACCAGTTCAGGAGAATAAATAGAAGCAATTGGATCTCCCTTCCTAACTATATCTCCTTCAAAATTCTTGTAAAGCTTTTCAACGCGGCCGCCAAAATGTGATGTTTGGATGTTTACTAATCTTTCATCCTTTTTAATTTTTCCGTTTAAGACGATGTTGCTCTCAGTAGACGCATTACCAACAACAGAGGTCTTAATATTAGCTAGTTTTGCCGCTTCATTACTGATGCTAAAAACCCTTGGATTATTATCATTCCTGTTGTCAACAGGAATAAGGGCCATGCCACAAAAGGGGCAGGAGCCAGGTTCTGATTGCCTTACTTGCGGATGCATGGAGCAAGTCCAAAGACCTTCTTCATTTTGCACCAACTCATGCCCTTCTCCAGTATGCCCTTCAAGATGAACGTGATCAGAAGAACCTCCCAAGAACAGAGTACCAATTCCGATACCTATGATTAGTGATACTAGAATGATTATTATTGATCCTTTATTCAACTGCATGATCCTATAAGTTTACTTTTGCTGTTAATACTTTTGTTGTTTCTCCGGCCTCAGTCCAAGCCATTATTACTTCATTTCCAGATGATGTAATCACAGGGAATCCACTACTTCTTTCAATAGAAGTTTCTGCTACCTGAATCTTTTTCAATAGGTTGCCATTTTGATCGAATTTAGCTGCCATAATAGACGCTTTCGAATCTATATTGTCTAGCCAACTCACGACTATCTGCCCATTTGTGAGTGTAGTAATACCAACTCTACCTAGCGTATTGCCTTCACTTAATATTATAGGGTTATCAAATGAGGCTCCTGAATCTTGGCTTAGCGCAATTTTTACTTTAGGAGTTCCATTTGCTGCTGTGAACCAAGCTGCAGCAACATGGTTGTCTTGTGCTGTAATTTGAGGTCCATTAACAGGGCAACCCGCAATTTCCCATAGTTCTACTGCAATTGGTGTGGGCTGAGTCCATTGACCATTTTCCCATCTTACAATAGACATATCTCGAACTTCATTTTCAGTTCTATCTCTGTAGATTACAATTGGGCCGTTGCTTGTCATCGCTGTGCCTGTTTGGCAACAGTCGCAAATTCTATTGTCTAACTCCCAGCGATTTAGAGCTTCCCCTGAGCTATCGAAAATGGCTCCTCTCAATGTCATTGCTCCACCTTCTTTTTTAGTGTTTCTACCATCTAGCCAAGTGATAAAGGTTTGGTTATTGTCCATAGGCAACATTGAGGCAAAACCATGTTCAGCAGCTATGCCATCGTTGTGAATAATGAAAGATTCACCCCAATCTTGACCGCCATTGGAAGTAAGCGCTAGACGAACATCATAATCATAAGTGCCTAGATTACTCTTTTGTAGCCAATGGGCAGCCATATGGTCTCCATTTACCATTAGAGAAGGAAAGTCTGCCCAGTTTACAAACCAGTTGTTTCCCAAAGCAATGACCTCAGCGGTTGACCATTTTGAATCTTGCCGTTTTGAATATTTGAGTGTGGTATTATCTCCATTTTGTTCAACCCAAGACAAATAGATCTCGCCATTCGGTGCGGTTGTTAGATGAGGTAAACTGGATTGGTTACTTGAAGGTGATGCAAGCAAACTCGTGACCTCAATCCTTTCTGAACTGCACGAATAAAAACCAAGTAAAAGGCATAGAACAATTAAAAAATAAGGTTGTCTCATGGTTCAATAGGGTTAGAGTGGAAACCAGATAAATATTGTTTGTTAAAATTTACTTCTTGTAATCTTACTTTGGATTTTACTTCTGCTAACCTCAGTGAAAGCAGTTTTTGTTGTGTAAGTAGGAGTTCTTCGAAACTAGAATTGGCGTTACTATATTCACTTGTTAGTACACGCAACAACAATTCGGTTTTGTCAATTTCACTTTTGTATTGTGCTAATTGTTTCTCAGCATAATCTGCGCTTAGATCTGTTTTTCTCCACTCATTAGAAAGCCTGCTCTCAATCGCATTAATTTCTAGTTCAGCGCTTTCTTTCTGAAGGCTTACTTGATTTAAGAGTGATTTATTCTTTTTGCCGAAAACTGGTAATGAAACTGATACCATAGGCATCAAAATATCCTTGCCATTATCAGGAATCGAAACATCATTTCTTTTGCTTACCAATGCATAATCAAGTCCAAAGCCAATATTCGGTTTACGCTTTAACTCAGCTAGTTCTTGCTGGTATTCTAATGCCAAGACTTTTTCCTTTGCTGCTTTTAATTGGGGTTGATTCATTTTAAGCGAGTCATTTTCAGGTTGTACCTGCGGAGATTCCAATGCCACTAATCCTGTATTCACTTCTGTATCTAGATTTCGATTAAGCAGCTGGTTAAAAGTGCCAAGTGCGATTTCTCTGTTAAGCTTAATCAGATCGAGTGCAGTGCTAGCTTCTTCAATTTGAATCTGAACTCTGACCAAATCAGCAAGTGATACCAAATTAGATTCGTATTTGGTCTTGGTAATGGGTTCGTAAGTTTTTAGAATTTCTAGGTTAGCCTCATAAATCTTGATCTCTTCATCAATTTCATAGAGTGATAACCAGGTTTTCTGTACGGTCAGAAATAGCTTACTTTTTTCTTCTTGAAACTCTTCAAATTTAACTTTTGCCAAACTCGTTGCGGCTTGCTTTCTAACTTTTGTAGTACCCATCCAAGGGAACATCTGTGAGATAGAAATGCGCATATTTTGTGCACCTACTCGGGTTTCTACAGGAGATATAAAATAGCCAAAGCTTAAAGTAGGATCAGGTAATGAACCGTTTTGGTCAACCCTTTCAAGAGCAGCTAAATACAACTTATAAGTTGAATTCAACTTTGGATTATTCTGAGCCGCCATTTCTAGATATTCATTTAGGCTTTGTCCTTGTAATGAACTGACCATGAACAACATGAGATAGATTAGTAACTTTTTCATGATTGACCTCCTTCCGTGATTTTAGCTAGCTGATATTCTTTATGGTAAGAATAGAGTACAGGTACAACAAAGAGTGTAATGAGTGCAATCAGCATTCCTCCGAAAATTGGGATAGCCATTGGAATCATTACATCAGATCCTCTACCTGTTGAAGTGAGAATGGGCAGGAGTGCCAATAGTGTTGTGGCCGTAGTCATCAAACATGGACGCACTCTTTTTTTACCTGCCTCAATAACCAGTTGCTTGATATCTGCTTTCTTATTTGCAGGCTTCTCTTCGAATGCCTGATCTAGGTAAGTAGCCATTAAAACGCCATCGTCCGTAGCTATACCAAAGAGGGCAATAAATCCTACCCAAACCGCTACACTTAAGTTTATTGGATTTACCTGAAACAGATCTCGCATATTGGTGCCAAATAGATTGAAATCTAAAAAGCCTTCCATGCCATAGAACCAAAGCATCAAGAAGCCACCGCCAAAAGCAACTGCAACTCCGCTGAAAACCATTAACGACACCGGAACTGATTTGAACTGGAAATACAGTATTATAAAGATCACAATAAGCACAATAGGTATGATCAGACTTAGTCGTTTCTCAGCTCTTATTTGGTTCTGGTAATTTCCGGCAAATTCATAGGAGATACCTGCCGGTATAGTTAGTTCGCCCAATCCAATTTTCTCTGATAATCGGTTCTGTAATTCTTGTACCACATCGGCTTCTGAAGCTCCTTCCTTCTTGTCAAAAATGACATAGCCCACCAAGAAGGTGTCTTCACTCTTGATCATTTGTGGGCCTTGCTGATATTCAATACTGGCTACTTCACCAAGAGGAATATTTTGTCCGTTTGATGTTGGAATAAGGATGTTTTTCAAACTCTCAGGATCATCACGTAATTCTCTTGGGTACCTAACTCTTATCGGGTATCTTTCTCTTCCTTCTACTGTTTTGGATAGTTCCATTCCGCCAATGGCTACCTGGATATATTCTTGCACTTGGGATATACTCAATCCGTATCTAGCCAAAGCCGTTCTATCTAGCTCCATTAACAAGTAAGGCTTACCAACAATTCGTTCGGCAAAGACTGCTTCTGTCTTTACAGATTGTATCTCTTTTAGTACATGTTCTAGACTTAGTCCAAATTGCTCTATGGTTTCTAAATCTTGGCCTTTTACTTTTATGCCCATTGGAGCTCTCATGCCGGTTTGTAGCATCACCAGCCTGGTTTCTATCGGCTGAAGTTTCGGTGCTGAGGTCACGCCAGGGAGTTTTGTTGCGCCTACGATTTCATTCCAAATGTCATCGGCAGACTGAATTTCGTCTCTCCATTGTCTATAGTAGCTACCAGACTGATCAGGAATGAGTTCTCCGTTTTCATCTTTCATAAACTCACCATTCTCTTTTTTGAATCTCAATCTTCTACCATCTTCATCCGTGATATATTCACTCTTATAGTTGATCACATTCTCGTACATGGATATCGGTGCTGGGTCTAAGGCGCTTTCTACTCGACCTAATTTTCCAACAACTGATTCAATCTCTGGAATAGCTGTGACAGCCATGTCGAGCAATCTTAAAGTTTGACGATTTTGCTCAATACCGGCATGTGGCATTGAGGTAGGCATGAGAAGAAACGCCCCTTCTCCTAGAGAAGGCATAAATTCAGAGCCAATGCCTGGTAGGTCTGAGGAGAGGGAAGCATAAATCTTATTACTCTTAATGCCTTCACCAAAAACATCAGGAAGGAACCCAAATACTCTATCGAAACCTAACCAAATGGTTGTACCTAGAAGTACAATTGATAAAGGAATGATTAGAAAGCTTTTGCGATGATTAAGACACCAATTGAGTATGATTGGGTAGTAACGAATAAACACTCTGAAAGTGCCGAGTGTAGCTCCTATGATTAGTGTTATGAATGCGAAGTTCATGAATCCATTCACACCAACACCTAATGGCATCCATTCTTTTGCAAGCAGGAGGGTTACTGCTATTAAGCCTATAATGATGTCAGTATGTTTTAGATAAACCTTCCATTTCTCATTGAGTGATTTCAGAATTGAAATGATAGGTAGCCCAATCAATACAATGGCCGCAATGTAATGACCTAGAATCAGTACATATACCCCAAATATGAGAACAATGGTATGTAGGGCCATTTTAAGGTTTTTCGATTTTGGTTTGTACCCAAAAAACCAATAGGCAAGGGTAGGTATTATCAAAATGGCTACAATAATGGCCCCGACTAAAGCGAAGGTTTTTGTGTAGGCAAGAGGCCTGAAAAGCTTCCCTTCTGCAGCTTCCAGCGTGAATACCGGTATAAAGCTAATTATAGTAGTCATTACTGCAGTGATAATCGCAGGTGCCACTTCTTTGGCAGCGGCAAAAATGGTATCAAAGAGAGATAGTGCTTGATTTTTCTTAAAGTGCCTTGTAATATTTTCTGTCATTACAATGCCCACATCTACCATAGTGCCTATTGCAATGGCAATACCGGCAAGTGCTACGATATTCGCGTCTACTCCCAGATACTTCATGGCAATAAAGCACATCAATACAGCAATGGGTAGGAGTGAAGAAACAAGAACAGATGCTCTTAGATTAAGGAGCATAACCAGAATTACAACAATGGTGATGATAATCTCCAAAGTCAATGCTTCTTCTAGGGTACCTATTGTTTCTTTTATCAGTTTTGTACGGTCGTAAAAAGGAACGATTGTTAGTTTTGAAATGGTCCCATCCGCAAGTTCTTTTGAAGGCAAGCCTT
Organism: Roseivirga sp. UBA6052; assembly: GCA_002427755.1. Lineage (GTDB taxonomy): Bacteria > Bacteroidota > Bacteroidia > Cytophagales > Cyclobacteriaceae > Roseivirga. Next base: position 118,581 of record DIYO01000005.1, on the reverse strand, counting down.
CACTGATTTCATCAATTTTTTCCTTGACTGCATCGATGACTTCTAGCGGATTAGCTCCGTATCTGGCTACTACAACTCCTCCAACAGCTTCTGCACCTGATTTGTCTAGCGCACCTCTTCTAGAAGCCGGCCCAAGATTAATTTTGGCTACATCCTTAAGTAGAATAGGGACGTTCTTTACTGTTTTTACTGTAGCCTTTTCTAAGTCTTCGAGACTCTTAATGTAGCCCAGCCCTCGAACCAAATACTCGGCTTGATTGATCTCCAAGGTTTTTGCTCCGATGTCTTGGTTACTTTCCTTAACCGCCTTTACGATTTGAGGAATAGTAACCCCATAGCCTTCCATAGCTTTGGGGTCTATGTCAATCTGGTATTCCTTTACAAAGCCACCTACTGACGATACTTCTGAAACTCCTTGTGCTGAAGCTAGCGCGTACCTAATTGTGTAATCTTGTACAGTTCTAATTTCTTGTGGGTCCCAGCCGCCAGAAGGATTTCCCTTCGCGTCTCTTCCTTCAATGGTATACCAAAAAATTTGACCTAGAGCAGTAGCATCAGGACCTAAAGTAGGTTGCGCATCGTTCGGTAAGAGTCCTTGAGGTAGTGCGTTTAGTTTCTCTAAAATTCTACTTCTGCTCCAATAGAACTCAACATCATCTTCGAAGATGATATAGATTGAAGACACACCAAAAATAGATGAGCTTCTTATGGTTTTTACACCGGGTATACCAAGCAAAGATGAGGTTAAAGGATAGGTAATTTGATCCTCAATATCTTGAGGAGAACGACCTTTCCATTCTGTAAAGACGATTTGCTGATTTTCACCAATGTCAGGAATGGCATCAACAGCCACTGGGTCTTTTGGTAAGCCTGTATTCCAAGAGAAAGGAGAGGTGATGAGTCCCCAGCTCACTAATATCAGAACCAGTAAAAAGGTAAGTAACCTGTTTTCTAAAAAGAATTTAATAAGGGTATTTATCATTGAATTTGCTTTGACAATCCGTAAAAGGAAAAGCCTGCCTAAGCAGGTAAGTCCAAGAATGGACATTAATCAGTAAACTGATTAGGATTGTAAAGCAGCTGGAATCTTCAGATTGTGGAATAGAATGTATTTGTCTGGATGGCCAATGTCAGGTGGTCCTGAATCATTTCGCACAATATCCAATCTGTCTTCAACATCTAAATCATTGAGCAGAACAAAAGCCGTGGCGTAAATCAAGAAATAACCAGTTTCAGGAGCTTTCTCAGTTTCAACATATTGCTGCTCATCTTCAATGATTTCTAAAACCATTTCATCATCACAACAATCGTCCATCATGCCATGCATGTCCATTTCCATATCGCAGTCTTTCTTTACTTCAGAGAATAAAGAAGCCTGTTTAACTCTACCCATGCATAAGTGTTGGCCGACTAAAATCCCAGAGGAAGTTAACAGGTAAAGCATGGTGAATAATATGGTCAATGACTTTTTCAAGCTGTGCAAATATACGGAAGTTTTGAAAAGTGGTTTAAAACTCCAGTTTAGAGCCTTTTAGAAAGTCCTCTTCACCTATTGTACCTTCCTCGCTTGTGTCTGAATCTATCTTAATCTTCCAAATACCGGATTCCTTCTTGAGCATAACATTGAATTTGCCGTAAAACGATCTTTCATTAGATCCCTCATAACGCGTTAACTTGTATATGCCTATCTCATAAGCCCAATTTTCTTTTTGAGCTCTTGAAAGAAAACTGAATTCAATCTTTTGCTTTAATTTTCCTGCATTCCACCGGTTGAATACTTCGAGATTCTGATCCTTGTACTCTTGACCAATTAGCATTCGGCCATTATCAGCTGTTACACGCAGTACATCTTCTGTATGGATTTGGTTGAAGAGACTTGCATCTAAATCTTGATAGGCTTGCATAAAGTTGTACCATACATCTTTATTGATTGCTTCCTGTTCATTTTCTTGGGCTAAAACAGGAAAGGTTAGAAGCATGCTTAAAAATGCTATCGAAATAGTTTTCATAGTAATGACCTTTTCAAGCCTAACGGCTTCGATTAAAAAATGGTATTAGCGAGTAATCAATAATGAAGTATTAGACTCATTCTTCAATAGATCTGGATTGTTGAAAAGTTGTATCGCTTTAAGATAGACTTCATTAGTGTTGTTATAGATTTCATAGAAAGCGTCATCACCGAAAAAGTCGCGAGCAATACGCGCTTTTATTAAGTAGGCTATCAACTCTTTAGATTTTCTGTAGTCTTTTCCTCGGTAGCGGACTCCATTCTTTTTGCCAAGCGCAATAACTTCTTCCAGCATTTTATCAGTTACCTCGAATTCTTTATCAAATCTTTCAAAGCCTAGGTCCTCTATGTCGGCATGCGTATCTCTAAAATCAAGTGTATATTCTCTTATGGTATTGCTTCCTACTAGTCTATTGGCATAACTGCTATTTGATGCAGTGTCTAAGGCTACAAAATAGTCGGGCATAATGCCCCCACCACCATATACTGTTCTGCCTGCTGATGTTTTATAGGCTAAGCTTTTATCGAAAACTACACTGTCTTCTACAAATAATTCGCCTGATGTATAGCGATTGTAGTAGTCGGCATCATATGATTTCTCACCATCATCATAAGGTTTTTGGATGGATCGACCACTAGGGGTATAATATCTTGCTATGGTCATTCTCAGTTCAGAGCCATCTTTCAAATCGAATGGTAATTGGACTAATCCCTTGCCAAAAGATCTTCTGCCAACAACTAAGGCTCTATCATTGTCTTGTAGAGCACCAGCAACAATTTCTGAAGCTGAAGCGCTTCCTTCATTTACCAAAACGATTAGAGCGCCTTCTTCAAAAATACCTTTGTCTGATGCTTTGGCCTCGCTCTTATATTTTTTGCTTTGTCCTTTTTGGCTAACAATGAGGTCTCCGTCTTTCAAAAATTCGTCACTCATTCCAATGGCTGCACTCATGTAGCCACCTGTATTATTCTGTAGGTCAAGGATGAGCTTTTTCATGCCTTGATCATTTAAATCTTCAAGTGCTTCTTTAAATTCTGAGTAGGTAGTTTCAGCAAAACGATTCACTTTGATATAGCCTATCTCTTCATCAATCATATAAGATGCATCAATAGAAAATTGAGGAATTGAACCCCTAGTAAGCTCAAAAGAGAGTAACTCAGGTTCTGATTTTCTTACAACACCTACAGTAACATCGGAACCACTTGGTCCTCTGAGCATGTCGAATACTTCTCGATTGCTAAGTCCAATTCCTGCTATATTTTCATCATTAACAGAAACAATTTTATCACCTGCAATAATACCTGCCTTTTCTGATGGACCACCGGTTAGAGGTGTAACTACATAGAGCGTGTCTCTTAAAATGTTGAATTCAACACCTATGCCATCATAAGTAGCTCGTAGCTGGCTAGCTGCAAGTTCTCTTTCTCTTGAAGGAATATAAACAGTATGTGGATCGAGTTTATCCAGCATCTCTTGAATCGACTCCTCAATTAAACTTTCGGTATCTACCGAATCCACATAGTCTTTTTCTATATACTCTAATAGCTCCCTGAACTTTGTCATAGAGCTTAAGTATTTCGTGTCTGTTTTAGGCTCTGCAAATTCAGATCCTATAAAGACGCCTACTACAAGTACTATACTCAGTAGAATGGGTAATCTAATGTGTGATGGAGAGTTCTTGGTTTCTTCGCTCACGTTGTGACCTTTAATATTTTGCTAAAATAGAAATTCGATCCAAAACATGGATAAATGTCATGGTATGAATAAAACGTTCTGTTTTGTTTTGTGTTCCATAATTCCCAAAATCAGTAGTAAAAAGAACTTCAAAATCATTAAATTCGGTATTCCCTATTATATATGAGTCAAATACTTAAGCAATCAATTAACGACCTAGTTTCAGAGAATTTCATTAGAGCTTCTGTGCTTTATTACATGGGCGTGAAGTTCTATGATTATAATACAGAGACCTTAGAAGAGGTTTGTGTGGCTAATGGTTTAAATGCCGAATCGGTTATTAGAAGCATGGAATTAATTGCTGACGAAAAACCTTCAACTCAGGTACAGCTGAAGGCATACCCTGCGGAGCTATTAGTGGAGTATTTGAAGCATAGTCACTATCTCTTTGTAAAGAAAAGACTGCCTTACATCGGTCAATTAATAGATGGTTTAGGTGAAGTGAACTTTAGATATAAGTCCTTATCTGAAGATTTAAAGTCGATTTTCCCATTGTTTGTAGAGGATTTCATACACCATATTCACGAAGAAGAAGACACGCTTTTCAGTTATATCGATAATCTTAGTGCCTTTTTAAATGATAACTATCCTGTATCTAAAGTATATCAGGTAATGGAGAAGTTCTCTGTTAAAGATTTTGCTTTAGATCATGAAATACATGAAAACGAGATGGATGGTTTTAGAAGATTCACGAATGACTATCAATACTGTGATGAGGCCGATCTCCAGATTAAAGTGCTTTACAAAGAATTGGAAAGATTTGAAAAAGACTTATTACTTCACGCTAAAGTAGAGAATGAAATACTTTTTCCTAAAGCCATGCATTTAGAGCGATTAGCCAAACTAAAGTTCTACGAAAACGCCAAATTGAATTAATGGGGCGTATAATCGCCATTGATTATGGCACTAAAAGGGTAGGCCTAGCTGCTACTGATCCGTTACAAATAATTGCTTCAGCTTTGGATACCATTCATGCCAAGGATGTCTTGCAATTTTTAAAGAATTACGACCTTTCTGAAGGTATTGAATCTTTTGTGTTAGGTATGCCTAAAAAGCTTGATGGTACCGATACAAATGCCACTCCACATGTACGTCAATTTCACAAGCAACTCAAGAAACACTTTCCTGAAAAACCTGTTTATTTGCATGACGAAAGGTTTACCTCAAAAATGGCAATGGATGCTATGATTGCAGGAGGATCTAAGAAAAAGGATAGAAGAGAAAAAGGGAACATTGATAAGATAAGCGCTACAATTATCTTACAATCTTACCTGGAAAGTAGATAATATGATTTACCCCATTGTTGCTTACGGAGATAACGTACTAAGAAAAGAAGCAGAAGACTTTCCTGAGGGATCGGAAGATTTGACTCAGTTGGTTGAGAATATGTTCGAGACTATGTACAATGCGAATGGTGTTGGTTTAGCAGCTCCCCAGATAGGAATGTCGCACAGAATCTTCGTTATAGACTCTACCATTATGGGAGACGAGGAGGATAAGGCCAAAGGTGTAAAACGCGCTTTTATCAATCCTGAAATCGTTGATGAATATGGCAATGAATGGTCTTTTGAGGAAGGCTGTCTGAGTATTCCAGATGTGCATGCCGAGATTCTTCGTCCTGAGAAGTTAACCATTAATTACTTCGATGAACTTTGGAACGAACATGAGGAAGAATTTGATGGATTGACTGCCCGTGTAATTCAACATGAATATGATCATTTAGAAGGTGTACTGTTCACGGATTACGTAAAGGGTCTGAAAAAACAAATGCTCCGTTCTAAGCTGGTTGGTATATCTAAAGGAAATGTTGATGTGGGATACCGTATGAAATTCCCTTTGAAAAAGTAAGCCTCTTGCTTTAACTTAAGGTTTTACGACCTTAAGATGAAAAGACTAACCCTTCTATTCATAGTATCATTATTCGCATTTGCTTGCCAGAAAGCGCCAGTTGAAATTGAAGAAGAAATTGAGACTGATTTAGAGGATGCTTTTGTACATACTGCCTATTTCTGGTTCAAAGAAGGAACCTCTCAAGAGCAGATAGAAGCTTTTAAAGCTTCTTCAGAAAGGTTAAGAGAAATTGAAACTGTTCAAGGCTATTTTGCCGGAGGACCTGCTCCAACAACAAGACCGGTTATTGAGAATTCTTATGATTTTGCCATTGCATTTCTTTTCAAAGATTTAGAAGCGCAAGAGTATTACCAGAAACATCAGTTGCATTTAGACCTCATTGAAAATCACCAGGATATCTGGGAACGTGTAATGGTAACTGATATAGATTTAGAATAATATACCTGCCTACTGTTTATTGGCAGGCAAGTACATTATATGAGTATAGCTCAATGATTATTCCATTGAACGCTCAATGGTTTCTTCAATATCGCTGATTGTGGATTTACCTAAGCCTGTATGAGCATATCTTACAATTCCTTTTTTGTCAATGACAAAACTGGTTGGATAGGCAGCTACTAAGTATGTACTGGCAAGATCCATCGACTTAGCAAAAACCTGATATTTGAATTGGGATTTGCTCAAAAACTTGCCAAGCCTTTCTTCTGTATCAGTGGCAAAGGCAAGAAATACAACGTCTTCTGTTCCATACTTATCTACTAAACCATTTAACTCTGGAATCTCCTTGATACAAGGTGGGCATGCAATGAACCAAAAATTCATTACCACAATCTTTCCCTTTAATTCGCTAAGTGCGTATTCGTTTCCATATATATCTTGAGCTTTGAATTCCTTTGCAGGTTGACCTACCTGAGCTTCAAAATCAGCTTGTCTTTTTTCTTCTGCTTTGATTGAAGCTTCTGTTGGAGGAACAATTATGGTAGTATCCATGGCATAATCTCCTCCCTTAATTCGCTTTACATAGGTATAATTGCCACGATAACTATTGAATTCATCTCTGGAAACTAATCTGCCTTCTTTAGTGCGAATGACATCATACCACTTATAAGTCTTTCCTGAAGCTGAGGTATCTCTCACAAATGGCTTTGAATCTGGATACTCTTTGAATTTGAGTACATGTCTGCCTTGTTCTTCAGCCTCTTTTCTTTTGAAGTCTAGGAATTCGTCTGAAAGGGAATGAACAGAACCATCACTCTTTTCAACATAGAAGTCAAAATTTGTAGGGCCTTGTGTATTCTTTTCTTTCCATTGAATGAGATAAAACTCACCATCCACTTTTGCATAATTTTGTCCGTTTTCAGTCTTAATAATACTCTTATGGTGAATCTGAATAGTTTTTCCATTAAAGGCAATTGAATGAGTTAAGTCTTGGGCATGAGAAAAGTATAGACATACCAATCCCATTAATGATAAGATCATTTTTTTCATTGTTGTATTATTTGAGTTTGAGAATTACTGTTTGTAGCGGAAAACGCGGGTAGTTGCGAAGCTATCGTATACCGGGAAGTAACGATTAAAAATGGCTTTATACTTCTCGTACTTGTCGCCTAAGTTGGCTTTTCCATTAAGAAGGTCGGAATATTGGAACATAAGGGTCATTTTTTGACGGCTTTCGTTCAAAAGGCCATCTTTGATTAACTCCTCATGTATTTCCTCCATCATTTTATCTGCCTTCTTTAAGGCGTTATCTTTCCCAATAATGAATTTAATTTCTTCATCATTTACCATAAGGACTTTGTTTTTGAAGAACTCTGGTTTCTTTCCCTTAATGCCATCCATTAATTCGCTTTTACTACTAAAGCGCAAAGTATCTTTTGAATCTTGCTGGTAAGAGACAGGTATTTCTTCAGGTATTTTCTCTTCGGGTTCTGCTGCTACAAATGCTGAACTGAGTAAGAATACTGTGGCCAATATTAAAACGATCCCTGTTTTAGTATGGCCTGATTTGTTGTTTGAATTAATCATACGTTCTATTCTGTTTTTGAATTCTGAGTTGTTGTTTTTTGCTGCCATGGCCAGTTGACCAGACAGGTTAAATTCTTGAAGCTTGACCAAAGCTTTGGCGTAAGTTATTTGGTTGAATTGTTCGGTGACACTGTCATCGCATACATACTCCATTTCCTTTCTTAAATCGCGAATCATGAGCAGTATGAAAGGGTTGAAGAAACAGACCGTTTCTAGTTGAATCAGGAATAAGTTTAAGATATAATCCCTGTTTTTTATGTGGACCATTTCATGGGCCAAAATGGCATCTAGCTCATCAGATGAGAATCCTGTACTCATACCAACCGGTAAATAAATTGCAGGCTTCAAAAAGCCTACCGTTATAGGAGAAGTGATAAAGGCCGACACATAAACTTCTATCCTCTTATGAATGCCATTGGCGAGTTGAAATCTACTAATCGACTCAAGAATGCTCTTTTCTCTGCATATCCTTGCAGTGTCAGTGTATCTTTTGATTTCTTTTTTAGATGCAACGAAGCGTAATATGCCAACTAAAATTCCAACTAGCCAAATGCTAGTGATGATGGTGCTATTGATTCCAACCCACATATTGAGTTGATCAAAGAGAGAGTATTCTTGAACAATGAATGTAGGTTCGTCTACAAAAGTCCATAATCCTTCACCATCGGGTGTAGCCGGTTTGGTCCAGAAGAATGCATAGATAAATAAGATGGCATAGGATAGGAGGGTTAATGCTTTAACAATTCTTCTGGTTTTGGAACTGGAAACCAGATAGGAAAAAATACCTAATAGGATCCATAAGCCAAATGCTGCCAAAATGGAATAGATCAAGACCCAACTTATGCCTTCAGTGAAACTCATTTATTTTCCTTTTCAATTCTCTCTATCATGCGTTTGATTTCTTCTAGCTCTTTAGCATCAGGTTGTTCGTTACCTAGAGCTTGTAGAATCATTCTTTTGGCAGAGCCTCCAAAGACGCGGTTGACGAACCCTCCAAGCATTGACTGTTGAACAGTTTCTCTTGAGAGGGTAGGAGAGTAAATATGTGTTTGACCTTTAGGTTCTCTTGAGAGCATACCTTTCTCAAACATATTTTGAATGATTTTGAGTGTGGTAGTATACCCTGTCTTTTTGGTTTTGCCCAGTTCATTATGAACTTCTCTGGCTGTTGCTGGAGCGATTTGCCACAGGATATCTAGGATCTCTAGTTCACTATTGGTGGGTGCAGACGAGTCTATTGACATATTTTTTAGTTTATCTACGATTATTGTCGTAGCAATAACTTAAGAAAAAATTATATGTCAAAAGAAAACCTACGATTTTTATCGTAGGTGTCTAATTATTGAAGACTCAGTAACCTTTTTTGAATCTTAAAGTATGTTTAATACATTAGTTTGACAAATACGATTGAAATATGAAGGGTACTCACTTAGGTGAATTTGAAGAGTTGGTGTTACTTACCTGTGCACTATTGATAGATAGAGCATATAGCGTTACAATTGGTGCGGAGATCGAAGAGCAAACTGGAAGAAGTATAACATTGTCTACTGTTCATACTGCGCTATACAGATTAGAAAAGAAAGGATTCGTAGCGTCTTACATGGGGGGAGCTACAGGTGAAAGAGGGGGTAGAAAGAAGAGATTATACAAAATCACCTCGGAAGGATTTGATGCGCTGAATCAAGCAAAAAATATCAGAAGCAAGATGTGGCAGTTGATGCCCGAGTATAAGTTTTAAATTTTTTTAGTTATTAGTTTGACAAATAAGAAGCAAATCAATCAGCCTCCTAAATGGATCGATAAACTCTTGGAGTGGTACTGTTCGCCACGCTTTATTGATGAGGTCCAAGGTGACTTGCACGAGTGGTTTTCAAAGCGAGTTGAGGAGCAGGGTCTTAGAAAGGCAAAAGCCTTTTATTTCTTAGATGTCATTTCATATATCAGACTTTTTAGGTTAAAAAATCTCAAAGAAATGGAAGGTAAAAACAACAAACTCTTTATTAACTATTTAGTAGTTGCTGTTAGGCACTTCAAAAAGAATTTTTGGTACTCTTCGCTCAATGCTTTTGGTCTTACAATAGCGCTTTTAAGTACGCTGCTCATATCAGTTTACATTTTAGATGAGCTTAGCTTTGATCGTTTTCATAGTGATTATGAGATAACATATAGACTCGTAAATCATTCTCCCATGCAGGGCATGAAATGGGCATCTACTCCGTCACCGTGGAAGGAGCATATGACTAATGAGATCCCTGAGATTGCAGACCACACGCGTTTGGGCCAGGATAATATCTTGGTTCTGAAAGAGAACCAAAAGGTATTTGAAGAAAGGTTTTATTGGGCAGATGATAATCTGTTGACATTTTTTGATTTTGAGACTATTTCAGGTAATCCTCAGAGCATGTTGCTCGAACCTAATTCTGTGGTAATTACTAAGTCCAAGGCCATTCAGTACTTTAATAGAGTAGACGTAATAGGAGAGATGCTTCCTTTAAAGGTCTATGACGGAGATCAAGAGTTTTTAATGCAGGTTACGGGTGTTTTAGAGGATATACCCTCTAACTCACATCTGCAATTTGATTTTCTTGGCTCAATGTCTTCTACAGAAGAAATGTACGGTAGGTTCAAGACTTGGTGGGGTCTAAATTGGCTACATAGCTATGTGAAAATTGGTAATGATGTAGACTTAGAAAACGTTAGGGCAAAACTGCCACAGATGTTTGAAAAACATAGAGGAGAAGGAAGTTCTGAGTATAGTGATATCATTTTTCAACCTTTGAAAGATGTTAGACTCTACTCAAATGATATTGAAGGCCCTATTCAGAGGGGCAATCTAGACTATTTGCTACTATTTGGTTTCGTAGCGGTTTTAATTTTGATAGCAGCAATTATAAACTATGTCAATTTAACAACAGCCAAGTCTAACCAAAGGGGTAAAGAAGTAAGCATAAGAAAAGTCTTTGGGGCCAAAAGGGGGCAAATAAGTCGTCAATTTTATGTAGAGTGCGCATTTCAACTTACTATCGCTTTAGCATTTGCTTACGTTTTGGCTGCCTTAGCACTACCAGCATTTAACACCTTAGTGCTTAAATCATTGACCGTCTCCAGTTTCTTAAGCCTTGAAGTAAGTACAGTAATGATTACTGTTTCAATAGTAATCTTATCTTTTTCAGGATTGTATCCCGCACTTCTCATGAATCGCTTTAGGCCCATAGATATTTTAAGAGGGGTTAGTCAAAAGGTGTTTGGTTCTAATTCTACTATGCGGAATGGACAGGTATTAGTGCAATTCGTCATTGCCACTTTTCTCATAGGGAGCACAGTTGTAGTGCTGAATCAAATGCGATTCTTGAATAAGTTTGATAAAGGTTTTTCAGATGAGCAGTTGATCAATATTCCCGTTGATGATCGAAGTATGCAGGCTCAACTTATGGTAATCAAACAACGATTAAAAGACATTCCGGGTATTGCAGCAATCACAACTTCAGGAGAAGCATTACCTAGTGCTATGAACAACACTTCTAGTTTTAATTGGCCGGGTAAAGACACTGATCAAGCACCTAGTATTCATACGGTGGCCATTGACTACGATTATTTTGAAACACTGGAATCTAATATTACTCTAGGTAGAGATTTAAGCCAGCAGTATGCTTCAGACTCTACAATGGTTTGTGTAATTAACCAATCTGCCTTTAACAAAACTGGATGGAATGATTTGATTGATAAGGAAATTATCATAGATAATAGTAGGAGAAAGGTAGTGGGTGTTGTTGAGGATTTCCATTACAATTCTCTTCATCAGGGTGTTTTTCCTGTAGCATACTTTTTAGTGCCTCCAGGTTACAGAACTAGTCCTGATAATCTTATTGTGAGAGTTAATCCGAGTAATTTTACCGAAACGACAAATGCCATAGATAAGGTATGGTCAGATTTTAGTCAGCAGCCTTTAGAATTCAGCTTTGTAGATCAGTCCTTTAATCGACTCTACGGAGATGAGCAGAGATTTACACGGCTTGTACTTAGTTTTTCAGCTATAGGTATCTTTTTAGCAGTGTTAGGTTTACTCGGCTTAGTCTCTTTTGTTACAGCCAAAAGATCAAAAGAAATAAGTATTAGAAAGGTTCTAGGTGCAAGGTCAAGGCAGCTCATTGCCATAGTAGGAAAGCAATTTCTATGGATAGCCTTTGTAGGAATTGTTGTAGCGCTACCTGTATGCTGGTATGTAATGACTCAATGGCTATCAAGATTTGAATATGCCATAAAAGTAGACTGGATTGTATTTATAGTGTCAGCAATAGGAGCTGCAAGTATTGTTGTGCTTACGGTTGGAAGCAAAGCATTTAAAGTTGCCAATGCTAATCCAACCAAGTATCTAAGAGATCAATAAAAAAGGAGGACTTTTAGTCCTCCACTTTAACACCTTTCCAAAATGCTACACGGCCTTTAATACCTTTCGCTAACTCCGAAGTTTCAGGGTAGTACCAAGCAGCATCAGGATTTTCCGATCCATTTACTTCTACAGTGTAATAGCTTGCCACACCTTTCCATGGACACGTACTGTGTGTGCTGCTGTCTTTGAAGTAATCCCTTTTGATTGAGTCTGCAGGAAAGTAGTGATTACCTTCAACTACTACAGTATCATCGCTTTCTGCGATTACTTCTCCATTCCAAATTGCTTTCATTTTTTCTCCTTTTTAAATTAAAGAAGCATCTGTAATTACTTCGAGCAAGGCAGGCCCATTATGAGCTATAACCTGCTGCATAGCAGCTTTTACATCTTCCTTCTTATCTACTCTAATCCCAAAAGCACCACAACTGTTTGCATAATCTGCAAAATTTGGATTACTCAAATCGGTAGCCCAAACATCAAATTCACCTGCCCTCTGTTCTTTTGAGATTTTTCCGAGTTCGGAGTTATTCAGTAAGATCAGTTTGATTGGCATACCGTATTTAACGGCTGTGGTCAATTCGGCCAAGTATTGACAGAAACCTCCATCACCTGCTACTGCTATAACGGCTCTTGAGTCTCCAACTGCCGCCCATGCGCCCATTGCCGCTGGGTAGGCAAAACCAATTGACCCGAGATAACCTGACATTAAGAAAGTTTGCTTCTTACATTCAAAATAACGTCCGAACGAATAAGCATTGTTCCCTACATCTACGCACATGACGGCATCTTTTGGGGCTTGCTTAGATAATTCATCGAAAATTGTAATGGAACTGACACCTTCACCACGATCATCAAGGAGTCTTTTGGCTTTTTCAGATCTCCAGATCGCCCATCTCTTAGCCACTTCTGGCCTCTGATCTACCGTTTCAATTTGCCCAGCTAATGCTTCTTTGAAAAGATTAACAGTAACCGAAATCTCTCCCCATACGGCAGCATCAATCTTATGGAATTTACTAAGTGCCAGTGGATCAAAATCTACTTGAATTGTTGGTTTATGATCTGTAATGCCGGTATGGTTAGAGAAAGACGCTCCGAATACGCAGAGGAGGTCTGCTTCGTTCATAAACCATGAGGCAATAGGAGTTCCACTTCTACCAAGTACGCCACATCCTAACGAATGATCATCGGCAATCTGCCCCTTTGCTTTGAAGGTTGTCATAATAGGTGCGTTGATGCTTTCTGCAAATGAAGTAATAGCTTCCATATTGAATCTGGCGCCATGACCTACAATGATTACCGGCCTTTTAGAATTCTTGAACATGCCAATGGCCTTGTCTAAGCTTTCTTTTGGAGGCGCTATCTGGAGCGGGGTAATTCTGTCTACAGGTGTTTGGGCTTCTGCATTTGCTGGCTTAGGTAATTCTTGAACTTCATCAGGGAAAGTGAGATGCGAAACATCTCTTTTGAGGATAGCATGTTTGACTGCAAGGCTCATTAATTCAGCATGCTTGGAGTTATTTTGAACTCTATGATTGAATTCAGCTACGGTTGAGAAGGCTCTTACCAAATCTACTTCTTGGAAATTACCTGTGCCTACTACCTGAGTAGCTACTTGACCGGTTAATGCAAGAATAGGCGCGCGGTCTACTTTGGCATCCCATAAGCCTGTAAACATATTAGTGGCACCAGGGCCGGCTATTGAAAAGCAGGCAGCAGGTTTACCTGTTAATTTACCATAGGCTGACGCAGCGAATGAAGCAGCTCCTTCATGTCTTATGCCATAGAAATTAAGTTTACCGGCTTCCTCAGCTCTTCGCATGGCATCAGCAAATCCTAGGTTAGAATGTCCAACCATGCCAAATACTTTGTTTACACCCCAGTTGACCATTGTTTCTACCATAAGGTCCGAAACGGTATCTTCATGAGGCGCTTCTTCTTCAATACCAACATACACTACACCTTCTTCAACTTTGGTTAGAAAGGTGTCCACACCATCGTCAAAACCAGGTGCTTTGCCAGTACAAGGATGGTAGTCCCAGCCGTGCCATGGGCATCTTAACAATCCATTTTCGATACTCCCTTCTCCTAATGGACCACCTTGGTGAGGGCAGGCATTGTCCAAAGCACTTATTTGTCCTTCAAAGTGTGTGAGACAAATGCCTTGATGTCCTGCCGTAACCGACATGACTCTACCTTCAGGTAGTTCTTCTAGATTGTCTAGCACTTTGTGCCATACCATTTTAGTAGCCATAATTATTTGATTTTACTGAGGTATTGGTTTCGTTTAATCTTCACTTTTCTCACTGAAAAGATGACTAGGAATATAGTAGCTAGTACCAAAGATGAGATACCAACTATTAACAAGATGGTTCTAAAGGTACCATCGTGCATAGGAGACTGAAGGGAGAATATTCCATCAATTAATCCTGCAACTCCAAATACCAGGATTCCAATATAGAGGCAAACATTTGCCACATTGAGTAAGAAGAGTTGTTTGATTTTTTGCTCAATGAGTGTCGTTTCAGACATTCTACCTTCAATGAGGCTAGTGATTTCATTACTAGTGGCGGTACTCAGATTCGAAGTTGAAAGTATCATCATACCTAGGCCTGGCATTAAGGTTAAAGGTATGACCCAGTCTTCCATTAATCGTTTAGTTTGATGTTATCAGGTTCCAAATACAAAATGTTCCATTCGTTGAGTTTCGTGCTCATTCCGGTAATGGTAACCGATTGAGCCACTTTGTCTAGAATCTCCTGATTTACATCCCTTCCATCTTCTCCCTTCAAAATATAATACTCTGCTGTATTATCTGGAGTTGGAACAACTAAGACAGGCGGAATTCCACCTGCAATACATAAACTAGCACAAGACCTATGTGGTTTAGATTGGCTTGGTTTCATAGACCCGAAATAACATTTAGGATCGACTATTTCTCCTTGAAGTTTCTTATTGATCAAGGGTCTAATAAACATTTCGCTTTCACTTGGGCTGTGAGAAATCAGTGCGTTCTCTGACTCTGTTAATTCCATCAATGTAAACCCATCGTGATAGATTAAAGTACCTCGGATTTTAACATCTACTTTATTCAAGTCTCCACCAACAGCCTCTCTCATCTTTTCAACCGATTCTCTAGCACCAAACTTGCCAAAATCAATAAGCATAATATTTTTGCCAATGGCTCCTTCTTTAATTCTGATATAGGGAATAGGATCTAAATAAAGCTTGCCGGTGATCTCTGTGAGTTCACCATATTCATAAACTCCATTATTGATTGTTCTATGACTAAATGATAGAAAGTAGGCAGTGCCAGCTCCAACGATAAACAAGACTAGAATGAAAGCCAAGACAAACCGAACGAGTCGTTTAGGTGCTTTGGGCGAGTATCCTATGTAAAAGTCTTTACTCATACCTTAAAACTTATGGGTTCAATAGTTGTGCCTTCTGGTTTTGGTTCCGGGTTAACGAATACCTTATCACCTTCTAATCGTAATTCATAAGTGGCTACTTTTTCAGTGAAAGGAGGAGGCGAGGTGCCATTATGTGGCTCATATTGGTAACCATGCCATGGACAGGTTACGCAGCCGTCTATTACCTTACCTTCCCCTAAAGGGCCATTTTGGTGTTTACATACATTACTAATGGCGGAAAGCTTTCCATCATATTTAAAGACTGCAATATTCTCACCGTTTAAGGTGAGTACTTTAGCACAGTCATCTTGAATATCATCCAGATTACAAGCGTGATAAAACCCTTTAGATTTAAGATCTAAGCCTCTTCCCGAAAGAACAGATGAGAAGACATGTAAGGCAATAATAAGCAACATGCCGGCCATTAACATCCCGTAAATTATCGGGTTAGATTCCAGCTGAACGATTCCCAACATCACGTGCATAATGATCAATCCATAGGCCACATAAACCATCATGTGTAAGCTCTTCCAAACTCTTGGACTCAGGTTTTTCAACCAGAAATCGTGACTCGTGGCAGCCATTAAAAAGAGGATAATCAGTGCAAAGAATCCCAACATTTGGAATGGGAAATCTATAAAATCGCTGTAGCTGCCATTGGAAGTCATTAATGAAATCAATGGGTTTTTATTACCAAGAGAATGGAATTGTAGAATACTAAAAATTCCATGCACCAGAGCAATCAAAAACATGGTGACTCCAAGGTGTCTCCTGTTGTAGAGAAGTGGTAAAAACCGTTTGTTGATTCTAGCTAAAGGGCCAATAACCAGTATGATATGAAGTAAGAGCAAGGCTAATGTGGCCGTAGCCCTTATGATCATGGTCTCGGCTGTTAACTCGGAATTGAAACTCGCAGTAATACCGATGTAGACCACTAAATAGGAGATGACAAAACCAAAAAGAAGTAGATCATAGATTCTCTTTTGGCGATTCCATAAGATGCCTGCATAATTCACACTCATGGTTTTACCTCCAATTTTTGATGATAAATGGTTGCTTTATTGAGCTTATCATACAGTAGCAAATATTGTTTCTCTTCTCCACTCCAATTAAAGGTATAGTCTCCCATGCTGTGAATAGCACCTAATGGTATTGCCGAGTCATCATAAGCTTGTTGATTAGATAAGTAAGCAATTGTAAAGGCACTCTTTAAAGGAGATGTTACTATTACTTCAATCGCATTACCATCAATAGTTTGACTTATTTCAATCGGGAATTCATCTGAGTCAATCCCACAAACACCTATATCTAATAAGCAGGAATGCCTGGGAATATCCTTTAAAGCATTGGTAGGTATTTTTTCAATTGCCTCAAGACAAAGTAAGGGAAGAATGATGCCCAAAGACATCCATAGGTAACGGTGTCTTTTACGAAGTTTTACATTCATGCTTTCTCCTCCTTTCTCACTTTCTTCAACAAGATGGGCCAAAGTGCGATTGTACCCGGAAGTATGAGGATCTTCATAAATAATGGAGCCTCTTTGACTCCACTATCTATTTTATGAACACTATTTTTTATAAAGTAGAAATAGAATAGTATGCCAATTACAACATGCAAGCCTAAGGCTATAGTGACGATATTGGCAATGGTATTAAGCATTCAATAAGCCTGATTCTGCTTTCGCTATTTTCTCTTCCATTTCACGTTCGTGATACACTGCCTTCTCAACAGCTTTGGCTACCACATGTGCTAGTTCCTCATCAAGTGCTGAAGGAATTACAGCATCACTAGTCGGGTTTTCAACATAGTCAGCAATTGCCCAAGCAGCGGCTAATTTCATTTCTGTACTAATGACATGTGATTTAGCCAAAAGTGCTCCTTTAAAGATGCCAGGAAATGCCAAAACGTTATTGATTTGGTTAGGGAAGTCAGATCTACCCGTACCAATAATTGAGCACCCGGCATTGATGGCAGCATCCGGCATAATTTCAGGTGTCGGATTAGCCATAGCGAATACAATCGGTTGATCTGCCATGTTTTTGATGTCTTCTTCTTGCACGACATCTCCCTTAGATACACCTATAAATACATCGGCACCTTTTATTACCTCATGTATATTGCCTTCAACATCTCCAAAGTTTGAGTATTTAAGCAATTCAGTTTTCGCTTTATTCAAGTCGCCTCTAAACCGGTGAATTGAACCTTTACTATCACATACTATCAATTGCTTTACCGAAATACATAATTCGGAGTCGATTCTAAAGCATCTCAATAATTTGGCAATGGCAATACCTGCTGCACCAGCACCGTTAATCACCACTTTTAAATCTTCGAGTTTCTTACCCGTTACTTTGCAAGCATTGATTAATGCAGCTAGTGTAACAATGGCGGTTCCGTGTTGGTCATCGTGAAAAACAGGAATTCCTAAGTCTTGTAGTTTTTCTTCGATCTCGAAGCTTTCTGGAGCAGCAATATCTTCAAGATTGATCCCTCCAAAAGCAGGAGCAATTCTTCTTACTGTCTCTATAATGTGCCTTGAATTCTTACTATCAATACAAATTGGTACGGCATTAATGCCAGCAAACTTCTTAAATAGCATGGCTTTTCCTTCCATTACCGGAAGCGCTGCCGTAGGCCCTATATCGCCTAAACCCAGTACAGCTGTTCCATTTGTAACCACGGCTATGGTGTTACCTTTCATTGTCAAGTCATAGGCCAATTCCGGATCGGCCTCAATCTCTAGGCATGGCTGAGCAACACCTGGAGAATAAACGAGTGAAAGGGTATCTTGATCTTCTACAGTGATCTTATTTGTCACCTCAATCTTACCCTGCTTCTCTTTGTGTAGTTTTAAAGATCTTTTATAAACGTCTTCCATTATTTACTAGGGATTTACCCCTGCATAATTTATGCCTGCTAATTTATGGGTGAACCAGTTGAAAGTACTCAAGTCAGCGTGATTAAATTTTGAAAAATCATCATACCCACATGATCTGGCAATGACCTTCATCAAATCAGTCGATCCTTTAAAGAAATTATCCAATTGCTTAGCAGACGACCTTACGATTAATCTATCTCTTAAATGTTGCTTTTGTGTAGCGATACCAACAGGGCAATTATTGGTGTTACATGCTCTCATACCGAGGCATCCTATGGCTTGCAAAGCCGAATTTGAAACCGCAATGGCATCGGCACCCATCATTAGTGCCTTGGCAAAATCTTCAGCTATTCTTAAACCTCCTGTAATAATTAATGAAACGCCTTTCGCGTTTCGTTCATCTAAGTGTTTTCTGGCTCTAGCTAAGGCTGGAATAGTAGGTACATTGATATTATCTCTTAAGACTGTTGGTGCTGCACCTGTTCCACCTCCGCGCCCATCTAGAATAATGTAATCCACTCCAACTTCTAAGGCGAAATCAATGTCTTCTTCAATTCTAGATGCGGCAATCTTAAACCCAATTGGGATGCCACCAGATTCTTCTCTGACTTTATCTGCAAAGGCTTTAAAATCAGCTGCTCCATGGAAATTAGGAAATGTAGCAGGAGAGATTGCCGATTGACCTGGCTTAATTCCTCTCACGCTAGCAATTTTCTCATCAACCTTATTCCCAGGTAAATGTCCACCTGTTCCGGTTTTGGCTCCTTGTCCTCCTTTAAAATGAAAAGCCTGAACGCTTTTCATCTTATTCCAAGTGAAACCAAATTGAGCAGAGGCCAACTCGTATAGATACTTGCTGTTTTCAGCAGCTTCTTCTGGTAGCATGCCGCCTTCGCCAGAGCATATTCCTGTACCAGCCATTTCTGCACCCATTGCCAATGATACCTTTGCTTCTTCAGAAAGCGCACCAAATGACATGTCGGAAATAAAAATTGGAATATCTAGAACCAAAGGTTTCTTCGCATTGGGACCAATAACCGTTTTAGTTTTCACTTCCTCATGATCAAGTAATGGTCTTCTAGATAATTGAGCTGGTAGGAATTGAATGTCTTCCCATTTAGGTAATGTGTTTCGGTCAACTCCCATGGCCTCAGTAGGACCATGATGTCCCCAATTCTTCAAGCCATTTTGGGCTAACTCTTTAATGTATCTTGTATAAGGTTCGGTGCTTTCAGGATGCGTATCAGCGTATGCACCTAAATATTCATCTCGATTGAAAGGAGCCGGATGATCAACCTCATAAGCTTTAACTTCAGCTTCATCTACCCAAACCTGATTTGCTTCGATCTTAGATGTGAATTTGTTTAGGAATTCAGAGTTGTCGTATTCACTTACTCCAGTGTCAATTCTGTAGTCCCAATTATGGAGTCCGCAGATTAGATTATGACCATCTACGTGACCATCTGATAATAAAGCACCTCTATGTAAGCATCTACCATATAAAACGGATACTTCTTGTCCGTATCTTATGATGACCAAATCAGTAGAAGATACTAAAGCATGTGTGGGTTGTTTTTCAGCTAGGTCTGAAAAATTGGCAATTGAAACCGGCTTTTGCATAAAAATTAGCTAACGTTTCTGTTAAGCTAAGTAATTCAAAAACAAATTGAAACGGGGTTGCCTTGCTGACAAGAACTAAAATTAAACTGCGCTGGCTTTAAATTGCTCCTTAAGCTTAAGCTCTTCTGTTCTTATAAAGTAGAGATAGTCTGCCAGTAGGTAGGCACCAATGCCTGTGAAAATATGCCAAAGGAAATGAGTTCCAAAAGGGATCACATGAGTATACTGATGGTCTACTTGGCGAAAATAGATGGCCAGAATAAAGCATATAGCTCCTATTATAATGTCTACACTCTTTTTCCATTCGTATTTCCTCAAGATAAGAAACACCGGTACCAAGAAAGCGATCCCGCTAATTGTGTAAGAGGCATTCATCCCAGCCATGCCGGGTACTAGATCTATTAGTCCAAACCTCAAAAGGAATACAGGAGTCAACACGGCAAAGCTCATCCATAATTTGGGCAATACTTTAGACCAGAAGTACACAGTAATCATTAAGGTAATGATTAGTGCAGGCACAAAGTCCATAAAGAGCAACCATCTAGAAGTTCTGAAGCCATGAAACAAGGTGCTTCCGATGCCATTGAGCATTAAGAATGGAATGGCAGCCAGTAAAAACCCATACTGTTTAGGGTTCTTTCGGATCTTCCATAGAAAATAGAAGGCAGGTGCAGCAATGGCCAAAGAAGAAATCGCATTCCAAGGTTCTACGATCAATGCATCGGTAATATGGGTCTCTGCATACCAAGGTCCGCCATCTGTAATCTGATCAGGTCCGAAAAACATCATATCGATCTTTTAACAGTAAAGTTCACCAGAAAGTTGTAGCGATTTTGATCTTTTGGTCAAGCGGTAGACTTGTATAGACTAAATGCCAGAAAAGTTCGATCCGTGTCTAGATATTGCTTAACCTCGAAATAGCAGCTTACTTTTTCTGAGCATCTCTAATCATCTGATCAGTATCCCAAGGGCTTTCTTCTTCCATCTCTACCGGAAGACTATTTTCTCCCTTAAGAAGAGATTCTTGTAGCGCTATTTCTTCTCTGGCTTGCGTGATATACTCTTTACTATTCACGTTTTGCTTGGCCATTCTTACAAGTGCTTGTTCATCATATTTAATGAAGTTGTGCGCCATTCTATGAGTTGTATACTTTCTTTTGCCTAAAACTGATAGAACGTCACCAGCCATTTTAACCGATGTATCAAGCGTTTCACGGTAAATGTCGGTGACGCCTTCGTTTATTAAATCATAGGCATCAATTCTACTTTTGGCACGTATGAACATTTTTAAATGAGGAAAATGCTTCTTCAAAGTCTCAACCAATTCTAGATTAACTTCAGGGTTGTCTATGGCTGAAATGAGAATTTCGGCTTCATCTGCTCCTGCAGATTCTAGAAGGTCTACTCTAGTGGCATCTCCATAATATACTTCGAAGCCAAGCTTTCTTAGTAGTTCCACACGATCAGAGTCATGATCTAGGATAGTAGCCTCTACACCATTGGCTCTTAGGAATCTTCCCGCTGTACTACCAAAATGACCAAAGCCAGCAATAATGACTTTGTTTCTTTTTTCAATAGAATCCATTTGGTCCTCTTCTGTCTCTTTAGTTCCGACTCTCGGAATGACCAGCTTCTCATTGACAATATTCAGGATAGGTGATACCGTCATGCTTATGGCGGTAATTACTAGTAACAAGTCTAACGTCTCTTGATCAAGAATCTGTAATTGATAAGCAAAGGAGAGTAGTACGAAAGCGAATTCTCCAACTTGACTCAGTCCAACTGAAAAGAGCATGCGCTGGTCTAAACCTATTTTGAAAACCGCACCAACTCCCAGGAGTACCAAGATTTTCAATAGCATAACACCTAATACTAATCCTACAATTAGGAGTGGAGCATTGCCTATAACCATAAAATTAATGGATGCGCCAACGGCCATAAAGAATAGGCCCAGCAATAAGCCCTTAAAAGGATCGAGGTTGCTTTCTAATTCGTGTTTGAATTCACTATTGGCCAATACCACACCTCCTAGGAAGGCTCCCAAGGCGGGACTTAGTCCCACTTGTTCCATCAAGAATGATATACCCATTACAATGAGTAAGGCACAAGCAATGAAGAGTTCTCTCAGTTTGGTTTTTGCTACTTGCCTAAGAATTGGTACAAAGAGATAACGACCTGCTGCAATTACAATGACCACGCTTAATAAGACTGCCAAGGTTTGCAACCCGATAGGCAAATTTTCTAAAAACGAAGTACCGTGTTCTGCATGGTCAGAGTGATCTCCATGACTGTCAGTAATGGCAGTAGCGGTACTCAATAATGGCAGTAGCGCCAACATGGGGATTACTGCAATATCTTGGAAGAGCAAAACAGAAAAAGATCCTTGCCCGTATGTAGTATTCATCAGGCCTTTTTCTTTTAAAGTCTGCAGCACAATTGCAGTGGAGGACAATGCAAAGGCCATTCCTATGGTTATGGCTATTTGCCAGCTTAGCCCATAGAAAAATAATATACCGAAGATGATGAGCATGGTCGCTCCAACTTGAAGGCCACCTAAACCAAGAATTGATTTACGCATCTTCCAGAAGGATTGTGGCTCAATTTCAAGCCCAATCAGGAAAAGCATCATCACCACACCAAATTCAGCAAAGTGCATAATGTCTTCGCCTTCTTCTCCCACAAACCCTAAAACATAAGGGCCAATGATAATACCCGCAATTAGAAACCCTAATACAGAACTTAAACCAAGCCTTTTAGCCAGTGGTACACATACGACAGCAGCCAATAAGAAAATTACAGCATCGAAAAGAAATTCACCGGTCATGATTGCCCTCCTTTCTTTACAATGTCCAAATCATTAATGAACTGACAGCTATCCTTAGCGATTACATCCGCTTCAGATGTTGAGAGCCATTTCAATAAATTGATATACTCTTCTTGGCATTGTCTGATTTGGTCTCCTTTGATCTTGTTGGCTCCCATCACGGAGAAAGGAGGTAGATAATTCATGCCACAGAGTCTTGCCGTTTGTTCAAATGGCCTCAAGAATTCACTCACCGTATAATGATTCCGACCTTCAGCACAATATACTTCTCTGGATCCACCAGCGGTTAAGGCATTTAAGATTGTCTTTTCTCTTAGTGCAAAAGCATTCGGCCCATAAGCCCAGTTGTATTCTAAAACTAAGTCAATCCACTGTTTTAAAATGGGCGGGGCGCTATACCAATAGAACGGATGTTGCCATATCACCACTTCATGACCGAAAAGAATTTCTTGTTCATAGACGACATCTATGTTGAAATCCGGGTACATATCGTAAAGATCATGAACGCGAACATTCGGCAGTGTCTTAGCTGCTTCTAATAAAGCATTATTTATTCTTGAATCTTCTAGTTTAGGATGCGCTAAAAGAATGAGTATGTCTTTCAAGTTTAAGGATATTTTGAGGCCTAAACATAAAAACAGAAATGACTCAAAACTGTTCCCGAGTATATTATTTCTTTGAAAAAATCATATATCAGTTTCAGGTGACAAACCGTTTAAATAAACAGGGCTAGCTTTGAATACCTTTTTGCATCTTTGCGATGAGGATATCGTTGGCTATAGTAAGGTTATGAGGTTGTTGTTTTCAAGTAAATACGAGAAACTAAAATCAATAATGGCAAGAACAGTTTGTTTAGCTGTTCTTGTACTATCTGTCCCTTCTTGTGGAAACCCCGAGCCCGAATTCTCTTTTGGTGCGGATGCTAATTTATTTATTACTTGGGTTCTTATTCAACAAGAGGAGATTTGCCCGAATACAGCCCCGGTTGTTACACTAAATCCTCCTGATAGGGTAGTATTGAGATTATTGAGAGATAATACCTTCGAATACATCATCAATGGAACGCTAGTCCAGAGTGGTACTTTCGTAGCCTTGAGCGATGACCTCTTATTCCAACCAGAGATTTTCGATAAAAACGCATCTGACCGCTCTAGCTATCAACTAACCGGAGCAAACCTTTTTGTGACCACGGCTGAGTTATCTGATCAAGGTCTTTTTGAAACCTGCGATATACGCAGAACTTTCGGAAGGGGCGTTGATAATTAATCCTTAGACTTTCTAGCGTTTAATGTTGCCACAGCTCTTGGTATTCACCCTTGGGGTCATACATATCTACTTGGCGTTTGATGTTAAATGCACGCCCACCTCGGGGGTCGTTGCCAACTCCTGCTATGTAAATCCAATTGCCATAGTTTGAGCACGGATCATAGTCAATTAGCATTTTCTCAAAGTAGGCAGCTCCTAAAAGCCAGTCTATTCTCATATTATAAGCCAAGTAGGAAGCTACATTTTGCCTTCCACGATTACTCATAAATCCTGTGGCATTCATTTCCCTCATGTTGGCATCTACGAAAGGCTCTTTTGTTCTTCCTTCCACCCAAAGATGAAATAGCTTGCTGTTACCCCAATCGATGTTGTCTCTGCCTAAAATGCCTGTTCGCTGGTATATTTTGTTACCAAATCTTTTAGCAACAAAATGGAAATAGTCTCTCCATATCAACTCAAAAACGAGCCAATAGGTAGAGCTATTCTTTTTGACATAGCGTTCAAATTTCTTGATTTGCCAGAAGATTTGCCTTGGTGAAAGAGACCCGTTCGCTAACCAAGGACTGAATTTGCTGGAATAGTCGCCTCCTATTAAGCCATTTCTGGTTTGCTTGTAGTTGGTCAGAAGCTCTTTGTCCCAGAGATAATATTGCAACCTCTCTTTTCCTGCAGTAGCACCACCTTTAAAATGGAGAACTGTTCTTTCATCGGCTTCGATGTCTTCGAAACCTAGAGCCTCCATATTGGGAATGTCAGAACCAATGCCCTCAGGTGTTTTAATGAATAGGGGTGCAGCTATTTCTTCCCGAATGCTTGATTTCTTTTCAGCTAGCTTTCTAAATTCAGTGAAGATATTCGGAAGCTCATTCAGTTGGATGGGTAGATCATCTAGATGATATAAAGTTTCCCCCCAGATAAACTCCGTTGATACAAACTTGGCGATTGCTTCTTCTTGCTGCTCTTCTTCATAAGCACAGGCCTTTTGAGCATAGACTTTAGAGCAGTGGAATTCTCTTCTAATTCTATTGATCTCGTCTACTGGGTCTCCAATAACAAAATGTAAATCTGAACCTATATTTTGAAGTGAGGCTTTTAAATCGATTAAAGATTCGAGTAAGAATTTTAATCGAAATGGGCCCATCCGTTCTATGCCTAACAACTTCTCATTCAACCACACTTTATCCAAGACATAGACCGGAACGACCTCTTTGTTATTTACAGCGGCTTTTACCAACCCTTCGTTATCCTCAATTCTTAGATCATTTCTGAACCAATAAATTGCTCTACTCATAGCTGCTCTAAATTTTGTAAGTACATAGCGGCTTGTTCTAGCGTAGTGTTTTTAGAATCTTGAGAATTTTTATCCCATATCCTGTATATCATACTCATGCGTTGATTTTTCGATAGCTTTTCTCTGTTTCTATCAAGAAATTCCCAATACAGACTATTAAATGGACATGCATTTTCGCCCACTTTCTTTTTGTGATCATAGCCGCATTGGGTGCAGTAATGACTCATCTTATGCATGTAGTTTGCAGAAGACACATAGGGTTTGGTTGCTACAATACCCCCATCGGCAAATTGACTCATACCCCGTGTGTTGGTAATCTCAACCCATTCAATGGCATCAATGTAAATGCCCAAGTACCATTGATCGACTTCATCAGGATCTATTCCTGCTAGGAGCGCAAAATTGCCTGTGACCATTAATCTTTGAATATGATGCGCATAGGCATAATCTAAAGATTGATTGATAGCATGTGATAGGCATTTCATTTTGGTTTCACCGGTCCAGAACCAAGAGGGTAACTTGGTCTTGTGCTCAAAGAAGTTGAGATCTGCATACTCCGGCATGTTGCGCCAATAAATACCACGCATGTATTCACGCCATCCTAAGATCTGACGTATGAATCCTTCAATTGCTGAAAGAGGAGCATAATCAGGATTCTCACAATAGACTTTTTCCACTGCCAGTATGACTTCCGATGGGTCGATGAGTTTGCTGTTCAATGCGAAAGAAATCCTAGAGTGAAATAGCGACCATCCTTTGGTGGTCATAGCGTCTTGGTAAGCTCCGAATTGTGGTAGGCAAGCTTTTATAAAGTAGTCGAGTTGTTCCAGTCCTTCCTCTCTGGTGGTTGGCCAGACGAAATTCGATGTGTCAATTCGGCCTATAGTCTTAATGTTATTCGAAGAAAGTAGATCAACAATCTCCTTAACTGACTTTTGAAAAGACTTTACCTGAGGAATTGGAGTGGAGGTAGGCATCTTTTTACGATTGTCGTGATCGTAATTCCATTTACCTCCCAATGGGTCTGAGCCTTCCATTAAGATGTCGTACTTCTTCCGCATCATGCGATAGAAATTCTCCATAATGAGCATTTTCTTCCCTTCGAAGAAGTTCTTCAAATCTTCTCTTTCGGTAAGAAAGTGTTCTGTATCGAAAGCTTCTGATTCGATAGGAAGTCCTTCACAAAACGATTTGAGTTGTTTGTCTAATCGGTATTCATCAGGTAGCTGATACTCGAATTTTTCAATGCTATTTTCATTTATCAGCCATTCTAAGTTCTCCGTGAGGCGTTGTGTATTTTTTGGATTATCTAGGTTCAGATAGATTACTTGATGACCTTGCTTTTCTAAATGCTGACCAAAAGATCGCATGGCTAAAAAGAAGGCTACAACTTTCTGAATATGGTGAGTCGTATAAGTCAGCTCTTGACCCATTTCCATCAGTACATAGATTGTACCTTCAGATTTTTTTTGATACCAGCCGTGTTTGTGGTTGAGCTGGTCTCCTAAAATGAGTCTTAGTTTTTTCATATTATTTGCACCCCTCAGTCCTTCGGACAGCTCCCCTGTGAGGGGAGCACTTATAATCCTCCCCTTTTTAAGGGGAGGTGCTCAAAGAGCGGAGGGGTCATTCTTATTTCTCCTACACCTTTCACTACAGTAGACCACATCTTCCCAACAGCTTTTCCATTTTTTGCGCCATTCAAATGGCCGATTACAAACCGGGCAAGTCTTAGTAGGAAGCTGGCCTTTTTTCATGTGTGACTAACTCTGTGTGAAGCGAATAGTTTTCGCAGTTTCAAATCAATTTATCTTCATGCTGAACTAGTTTCAGCATCTTAATGAAGAAGATCCTGAACTAAATTCAAGATGAGGTTCTAAGTCTACTGCATACGCCTACCTGGAATGGTATGCTTCTTAAGAATGCGCCAGTTCTCCTTTTTTACTTCGGGGTGATTTTTGTGTACCCAGAGAGATTTACGTGCATGCTCAGAGGCTGCTTTTACGTGTATGATGGGTTGAAGTTTTTCAGGATCGAGCCCCATCATCTTAGCTTCTAGTGGAGGCATTTTCCAAGGCTCGTGAATATATTCAGTAGGTGTTTTGCTCAGTTCAGTAACCCACTTTTTAATAAACCTGCCATATGGATCGTGGTCTTGACTTTGCTTAATGGGATTGTAGATGCGAATGGTGTTAATGCCTGTCATTCCCGCTTGCATCTGGAATTGTGGGTAATGGATACCCGGTTCAAAATCTAAGAATTGAGAAGCCAGATAGACAGCCCCCTCCTTCCAATGCTGCCAAAGATGATGGGTAAGAAAGCTCACTACCATAGCCCGCATTCTAAAATTAATGTAGCCGGTTTCTCTTACACATCTCATGCAGGCATCCACCAACGGAACTCCTGTAGTTCCGTTTTTCCAAGCTTCTAAAAATTCAGGTTTGTTCTCCTTTTTTAGTAAGTCATAACCTCTATTGATATTTTCAAACTCATAACTGTCCTCCATTTCATACTTCTGTACAAAATGATCATGCCATTGGAGTCTAGAACCATAGTTGGCCGAAGCCCTTTTGTAGCCGAATTCGTCTTTGGCTAGTAGCCTGGCCTGATACGCTTCTCTCAGACTTATATTGCCCCATGCGAGATATGGAGATAAGCGACTACAACTCTTACGGCTTTCTTCAGGCTTAGAAATGAATTTGGAGTAATTGGCTACTCTCTCTGTTAGAAAACTCTTTTGGTATCTCAGTCCCGTGGTTGTTCCTCCTTGTTGGAATGATGGGTGTTTCGTTTGGAATGATGAAGGTATGGGTTTGCCAAATTTGGCTTTAATCGTGTCTGCTAACTCTACAGTTCTCAATGCACTTAACTCAGGATTAGTAAAATCTGATCTCATAAACCCGTGCCAATGCTTAAGCCAATCTTGTCGATTCTTAGCACCGCGCAAGACTCCATTATACATGTATTCATGCCATTTTATACCTTTGGATTTACAGAATTTACTCACCCATTTATCTAGATCGTAAGTGACTTTGAGCCCCGATTCTTCATGGGAGTAAATTGACTTGATGTGGTATTGCTCGGACAGAACAGTCAACACCTCTCTGAAAGGTGCATGAAGTATTTCAATCCTATGTCCAAGACTGGTAAGCTTGGTATTCATGTCCTCTAAAGATTCCCAAACAAAACGCCAATGTCTGGTATCGTAATGAGGGTCTTGAATCAGTTCAGGATCGAAGCAATAGAGTAAAATAAGGGATTGTCCTGATTCGAAGGCCTTTTGCAAAGGGAGATGATCTGTGAGACGCAAGTCTCGCTTAAACCAAACAATGGAAATGGATTCTTTTACCACTTATGTAGAAAAGAAAGACGAAGCAAATTGTTATAAAAAAAGCCTCCCTATAATGGAGGCCTTTAAAATTTTGTTTTGTGTAGAATTAATTGACCAATGCCGCGTGAACAACTCCATTGCTTCCTATTAGAACATCTGTTTCATAAATGAAGTAAGGATTTGAATTTGTTCTTCCTTCCAATACGATACCAAAACCTGATGTTGCATTTGGAGCAGGAATTATTTGCCAGCGCGTACCTTTTTCGCTCCTTAATAATAACTGGGTACTAAAAGTGGCGGCATTAATTCGTTTATCGCTTTTGAAGATATGGCCCAGTACAAAATCTCTTGTTTTCGCGGGTTGACCATTATGCGTGAATTCAGCGATAACATCTTCAACAGATGCCTGAAAATCAGGAGAACTCCATTGAAGTGCTAAAGTCTCGAAGACTGCATTTGACGGAGCAAAAACGGTGATTTCGAAGTTTGGAGAAATTTCAGATAATAGATCACGAATACTCATTTCACCACTTGGAACTTCTAGATCAGCAGTTGCAATAAGACTGGCAAAATTTGTAAAGTCATCAGAATTAGTTAAGAGGGTTCCCACATCTTCTATGGTTGAAGTTTCTGCACTTGTGTCTTCAGAATTCTCACAGGCCAATGTGGTGAAGACAATTGATAGAGTAAAAAGCATCACGAGATGCTTTAATGAAAAGTTATTCATGCTAAATAGTTTAAGTGAAAGAATAGAAATGACCCATTCGAAAATTACCAAAAGAATTGATAATCAAGTAATTAAGTGATACAAAACAAAAGTTTGATAGGGAGTAGCAGATTAAGTAATGTCAAACTAGAGCAAGACTTTTTCAGTAGAAAGCAAGTCGATAATTTTCTTTGAAGTAGAAATTGCTGCTTCTACGGCACCATCCATATAGCCGGGGAAACTAGGGGCGGTTTCGCTTCCTGCTAATAGCATTCGATCATTAAATATTCCTTTTCTCAATTGTGAGTTGCCGTTATTCTGATGAGGTACAACAAATTGAGGGTAATTAGCATAGGTGTCTTTTTCCTCTTTCCAAGCAGTGTCTGTATAAGTGCCTTTTGCGATATTTTCTTCACCGAATAGGTTCGATAGCTGCTGCCTTACTGCTCTTTCTCTTTCATCTTTGGGCAGCGTTACAAAGCCATCATGGATAAAGCCTTTTAATGCGAAGCCATTTTCATTAGAGTGATCATAGAGTTCAGTGATTGGACCCCTTTGAGAATATACCGTTCCGATTCCTTTTTCCATCCAAAACGGGGTAGGGGAAAAGAATCCGACTTTAATAGATTCTCCCATCCATGTATGAGTTTTTTGAGCTAATTCGATCAAATAGTCAGGTAATGCAGGTTTGAATTGGATTTGGCTAACCGTCAAATTTGGTGGTAATGTCGATACCAAAAAGCTGCTCTTGAATGAGTTGTTGTTAGTGCTTATTTGAAAGGCATCACCATCAAACGAGACTAGCTCAACTTTTTGATTAAGCGCGATTTGATCTTTATCGAGTTTGCTAGCTAGTGATTCGATAATAGCCGATGTGCCTCCTTTTACTCGATAAGTGGCTTCAGGTTGTTGAGGCAATTCGAACAGTTGTTTTTCACCGTGTGCTAATTCGTAAACACCAATTTTGCCATAAGCTTGATCGAATTTATCTATTCCCAACTCGTCTAAGAGCGAAAGTAAATTCACATGTTTATCGGCAAACCATGTTGCACCTAGCTCTAGCGTGGCGCCATCTTGCTCAATAGTATGTATTCTGCCTCCTATTCTGTTTCTTGATTCTAGAATCAGTGCGTTAATACCTTGTTTTTTGAGTTGATAGGCCAGTGTAAGTCCGGCTAGACCTGCTCCTAAAATGATGACTTCCCTACTTTGCTTTTCCACGATTGATAAACTTATGAACGTTGAAATTGATTCAGTTAAATGAGATTTCTTCTTGAAAATTAAGGGAGTTCAGTTTCCCAAACTCCCTTGAAATGAAAATACTAGACTTATTTCTTCATAGCCACTACTTCGGCAGTGGTAAATGTTTTGCTGGCAATCATTCTAAAGTTTACCATAGCTGCTGCATAACCATCTAAATTGGCATCAGGTACTTGAGCGGCAGCTGTTGCATCAGTGACTACTGCAACTTCAAATCCTTGCTCAACCAATTCTCTCATGTGAGATTCCACACAGAGGTTAGCGGACATGCCAGCTAAGATTACTTTATCGATTTTACGTTTTCTCAATTGGAGTGCTAAATCGTTTGTTTCAGGCCCGTAAACTTTGTGGGGATTTGAAACGATCACATTATCACCGTCAATGTACTTTTTATACTGTGGCATCCAGTCTGCGCCTGAGCCTTCAAATCCTTCCAGTGAAAGAGGCCCTTCTCTATCGAACATGCCAATGTTGTGCATCAGTTGTTCAAGTACTCCTTCAAACTCCCAATGGTGGTCATGCTCATAGTAGTAGTGAGGTGAAACAAAGACAAGCATGTCTTGTTCTTTAGCCCAAATAAAGAGCGACTCTAGGTTGTCTACTGTATTATTCTCAGTAACGTTTTTTCCTACTACACCCCAGGTAACACCTTCAGGGCTCAAGAAATCCACTTGTGGATCGGTGATTAAAACGGCAGTATGCTCGTCAATTTCAAATCCCGGATCGGGAAGCTGTGCGAATGCGCTTACTGACAATAGCATTGCCAAAAAGCTCAAGGTTAATTTATTCTTCATTTTTCTATTGTTTTTGTTTTTGTTCTCTTTCTATTGAATCTTTGACATGAATGATCTCATTTTCTCGATGATGAAATCTGCCTCCTCTTCTAAGGCAAAGTGGCCTGTATCTAGAATATGATAGTCTATGTTATTCAGGTCTTTTTTGTAAGCCTCAGCTCCAGATTCAGGGAAGAAGGCATCGTTTTTACCCCATACTATTAGAGTAGGAGGCTGATTCTCTTTTAAGTATGCCTGCCACTCAGGATAGCGTTTTAGGTTATTTTGATAATCGTAAAACAGATCCAGATTTACGGCTTGAATACCCTCTCTGTTCATCTTTAAGAAGTCGAGATTCCAATTGTCTGGGTTAATGAGGTTAGGGTTCCTAGTGCCGTGAGTATACTGCCATTTTAGCCCTTCATAAGAGAATACGAAGTCAGCAATGGTTTTTTCTATCTCAGGTGTTCTATTGCGCCACATCTCGCGAAGATTAGCCCAAGCATCTCCCATACCTTCTTCGTAGGCATTTCCATTCTGAACAATGAGTCCTTTTACTTTTTCAGGATGTTTGGTGGCAATTCTAAAGCCTATAGGAGCTCCATAATCCTGAATCATTAAGACATAGGAATTTATTTGTAATTGCTCTAAAAGCCCGTCTATAGAATTGGCAATATTATCGAACGTGTAGGTGTAATCTTTAGGATCAGGAAAGTCGCTCTCTCCAAATCCAGGATAGTCTGGTGCGATCAGGTGATAGTCTTCTGATAATTCGGCAATAACCTTACGGTATTGGTGAGAAGATGAAGGGAAGCCATGTAGTAAGACAATGGTCTGCTTTTTTCGGCTGCCTGCTTCTCGGTAGAATATGTTTATTCCATCAACTTCGGTACGATTGTACGAGATACTCGAAGTATTTGGGTCGAGTAAATTATCTGCTCTGTTATTTAAGTCTCTTTTTGCTGCAAGGTTTGTGATTGATAACAATACAGTACTCGCGATTATAATTAGCTTTTTCATTTCTTTTTGGTTTGAATAGCCCCAGCCTATGAGATAGGCTGAGGGTTAAAGATTTTAGTTTCTTCCGGCCATTACACCACCGTCAATATCCCAGTTGGCTCCGGTTACCCAGCTGCTTTCATCCTGTAATAAGAAGTTGATGGTTTTAGCGATATCTTCAGGTCTTCCGACTCTTCCAATTGGGTGGAATTCGTTGAAGCCTTGAAGTGTTTCTTCGATTTTTTCTTCCTCGATAAATGCTCCATAGATTGGAGTTACTACCACTGCAGGAGACACTGCATTCACACGAATGTTGAATTCAGCGAGCTCCATAGCTAAATGCTGAGTTAAACTGTGTAAGCCTGCTTTAGCCATAGAGTAGGCCGATGATGGCGTAGCTTTAATGGCTTGTTTAGCCCACATAGAACCAATGTTTACGATCGAACCGCCACCGTTTTCCTTCATTGCGTTGGCTACTGCCTGTGTAATAATGAAGAAGGCTTTATTGAAATTGTGATAGAGATCGTAGTCAGCTTCGGTATGATCTAAGAATGATTTAGGGCTGAAGTATCCCGCGGCATTTACTAAATATTTTACGTTAGGATATTTGGCTGCTAAACCATTTGAGAATTCTTTTACCGCTTCAAAGTTGAAGAGATCTAGACCTTCTCCGATTACATTTCCTTTTGCTTTTAAATCAGCTACTGACTCAGTCAGTTTTTCATCTTGTCTACCTACAATGATTACTTCGATTCCATCTTGAAGAAGTAGGTCTGCGGTGGCTTTTCCCATGCCTGATGTTCCGCCTATGATTAATGCTTGTTTTGACATTTTTTTCTTGTTTTCAGTTACAGTATCATAACCGAAGCAAGGGGTCGAAAAAATGGTAAAATCCGGAAAAGGAATGGTATGTTAGCGAGAAAAAGCTAGGGATGAATCTTTTTAGCGAACTGTTTGGGAGTTAATCCAGTGTCTTTTTTAAAAATCTTGGTAAAATAAGTCGGCTGTTCATAGCCTAGCTCAAATGCGATTTCCTGAATTGAACGCTGTCGATTGGAGAGCATACGCTTGGCTTCCAATATTTTTCTATTCTGAATCATATTGGCAGGCGTTTGTCCAAAATACTTCTTGGTGTAGTTGGTCAAAGTTTTCGAAGTAAGCCCTACCATATCTGCATAATCTTCAACCGAATAATTCTGATGAAGATTCTTATCCAAAAGACTCTTGAATTCAACCGCCTTCTTTAAATAAAGATCTGTATCGAGAAAATCAGGATGCTGAACGTGCTTGAGTCGCTCAACCTTTAATAAAATGGTTCTGAATAGATAATAGATTTGTTGCTCATGATTGTATTCTTTATCTCCAATTTCTATGAGCAAACAGGCCGTTAAATTGGTAATGGCATTTAACTCCTCTAATTCGGCCACAACATATGGACTTCCTATTTCATTAAAGAGTTTATAGTGCATCCACAAATCGGCTTGTGCATCTCCTTTATGCAGGAATACATCATTAAAATGAAAAAGAAAGCCTTCGTTAGGGGAGTCCTTGCAGAAAGCGTGAACTTGATTTTTGTTCAAAAAGAAAATGGCATTTTTCGGATGCTCTATGGTTTCGTAATCTACAAAGTGAGTACCAGCTTCTTTAAACCATATCAACTGATAAAAACTATGAGTATGAGGGATAAAGGTATGATCTCCATGATGGGCTACATAAGGCTTAGCCGCTTCAATCTCGAAGTGTAATTTGAATTGATCATCAGCATGGAGGTGATATTGGGCTAGGTCACTCATTCGAAATAGAAAACAGCCATTGTGCATAAAAGTTCATTGACACTTATACACTTCTCTCTATCTTTCATTATGCAAATTGCTTCCAAGCTTCCAGATGTAGGGATAACCATCTTTACCAAGATGTCTAAAATGGCCAATGAATATGGCGCCATTAACCTATCCCAAGGCTTTCCTGATTTCCCGGTCGATCCACAATTGATTGACTTGGTACATCATTATATGAAAGAAGGGAATAACCAATATGCGCCAATGCCAGGCCATCCGGTTTTGAGAGAGGCTATTGCAGCTAAAACTGAAAACTGCTATGGATGGAGACCCAATCCAGACCAAAACATTATGGTTACTTGTGGGGCCATCGAGGCCATAATGAGTACAATAGCAGCACTGATCAATCCTGGAGATGAGGTCATTATCATGGATCCTGCCTACGATGCCTATGAACCGATTATCAATTTGCAAGGCGCACAAGCCGTAGGGGTACCACTGAGAGCTACGGATTACTCTATCGATTGGAAACTAGTTTGGGAAGCCATCACGGAGAAGACAAAAATGCTGATCATCAATTCTCCTCATAATCCAAGTGGAGCCATACTTTCCAAGGAAGATTTGGAGGCTTTAGAAGATATTGTTGACGAAACAGGCCTATTGGTGTTATCGGACGAGGTGTATGAGCATATCGTTTTTGATGGTGCCGAACATCAGTCGGTGTTACGATCTGAAAGTTTGAGAGCACACGCCATTGTGGTCAGC
This sequence comes from Roseivirga sp. UBA6052, assembly GCA_002427755.1. Lineage (GTDB taxonomy): Bacteria > Bacteroidota > Bacteroidia > Cytophagales > Cyclobacteriaceae > Roseivirga. Next base: position 83,671 of record DIYO01000005.1, on the reverse strand, counting down.
TCCTTTGGCAAAACCTTCCATGCTACGGGTTGGCGCATGGGCTACTTAATTGCTCCTGAAGCTTTGATGGTAGAGATCAGAAAAGTGCATCAGTACAATACGTTTACCATTCATACTCCTACTCAATTAGCTATTGCCGATTATCTCAAAGATGAGTCAAAGTATATGGGCGTATCTCCCATGTATCAGGAGAAGAGAGATTTCTTCTTGGATGTAATGAAGGAGTCTAAGTTCAAGCCTGTGCCCTCTCATGGCACCTATTTTCAGCTGATGAATTATTCAGCGATTAGTGACCAATACGATGTTGATTTTGCTGTTTGGCTGACGAAAGAAGTGGGAGTAGCGGCCATACCCATGTCGGTCTTTTACCAAGATGGTACTGATAATAAAGTCTTGCGTTTTTGCTTTGCGAAAGGGGAGGAGACTTTAAGTGCTGCTGCTGAGAAGTTGTGTGCGCTTTAGACTACTGATCTAGCCATTTTTTAAAGAGTGAGCTCTTTTCTTCACTAATAATTACAGGTTCAGAAGTCTCCGTTTGTGTCTCTACAAGTAACTTTCCCTTATGATACTTGTGTACAGCCTTAATACACGAAAAGTGAATGATGAACTGTCTATTCGCTCTATAGAATTCAGAAGGGTCTAATTCCGTAAAAAGTTGGTCAAGCGTATAGTCTATGATGTGTTTTGTGTTTTCTCTGGTTACTAGAGAAACCACACCATTTCTAGTTTGAAAATAGAAGACGTTGTTTGTTTCAATACTGAGTAAGCGCTCTCCTTTTTTTACTAAAAAGCGCGTTTTATACTTTTTGTCATCAAGCCTTATTTGCTGAATTAGCTCATTCAAATCAGGTTGATTGTTACCATAAGTGCTTTTGATTTCCTCAAATTTTTCGAGACTTCTTTTGAGCTCCTCCGGCTTAATTGGCTTCAATAAATAGTCGATGCTATTTACTTTAAATGCCTTGAGCATATACTCATCGAAAGCAGTGGTGAAGATTACAGGACTGGTAATTTTTACTCCTTCGAAAATGTCAAAGCTAATACCATCATTCAGTTGAATATCCATAAAGATTAAATCTGGCGCGTCATGGATTTTGAGCCATTTAATGGATTCTTCAACACTGTCGATAACGTCAAGAATTTCTATATCCGGATTAATCTCATCCAGGATTTTCTGCAGTCTTCTAAATGCAGGAGCCTCATCTTCAATAATCAATACTCTCATGATTCAAGTACTAGATTAGGATCTTTTTGATGAACTACATTGAGTAAAGGTACCGCCACTAAAAAGTTCTTTGCGGTGGTTATGATGTCGATATTCTTATTGCCGAGAAGTTCATAGCGCTTTTGAATGTTGGCCAATCCTGTTTTGGTAGACTTCTCTATTACCTTTTTGATTTGCAGGTTGTTTTTAACAATGATAGACTGCCCATTTTCAACATAAACCTCAATAAACAAGGGTTTGGTTTTAGAAATTACGTTATGCTTTATGGAATTCTCAATGAGTATTTGAAGTGTCAGAGGAGCAATGGACTGACTCATTTTGCTCTCTTCAATTCTAAAGTCTACATGAAGATTTTCCGGGTAGCGCATTTTCAATAAAAAGACATAGGCTTCCACAAAAGCTAGTTCTTCTTTCAGCGACACCAATTCACGATCTCTGTTCTGCAGAATGTAGCGATAAACCTCTGATAGGTTCTGGGTGAATTCCACAGCAGCATCAGCATCCTCGGGAATAATTGCTGTAAGTGTATTGAGACTGTTGAACAAGAAATGCGGACTCATTTGGTTTTGTAGCACCTCAAATTGTGTCCTCATTTGCTGATGTTTGAGCGCTTCATTCATTTTTATGGAATGCTTCCACATCTCAAAAAAGTAAACGGTTTCGTAGATCATACCAATGATAATACCTGCTGATAGACTTGGTATAGAATGACTCAAAGTATAGCCTTCAAAAGAAAAGAAAGGTTCTTTTGTAAAGAAGGTGATGAGCATATCACCTATCAGAAAGAAGCAAATTACAGTGAGGATTGTTAATAGCAGTCTTTTTGTTGTAAGGCTGATTTCAGGAAATCTCTTTCTGTATTGAGTGAAAATAAGGAATGAGCCATTCCAGTAAACGGTGGTAAATAGCACAGAGGTAAGATACTTTTCTCCAAAAGTCATATCTCTTTCCGGCCCATATATCAAGGCCATAATAATGGCGACTAGTGGTATGCCTAACCAGCGAACGTATACCTCTTTTATTTTCATCTACTCGAATTTACTAAAAGCAAAGCATCAATTGAGATGAGTCTAGTTAAGACCGGGAAATGAAAGCCTGAAACCGTGAATTTTGATGGTGAATTTGAAACCATTCAGATACTTCAGAAAAACAACTTTATGCATTTTTATTGGAGTTTGAGTGTTCAATTATCGGGCTTGAAAACACTTGTACTATAATAAGATACAAGGGCGCAATAGGTTTGAGCATTGTTAGAAAATCAAACCCATGAAAAAGCTAAACTTATTCAAATCAATGCTAATGACCATACTGCTTATGGTACTCGGTCAAACCGCATTCGCACAGCAAGTTGTAAAAGGAAAGGTCTTCGATTCACAATCTGAAGCACCTTTATTTGGAGCCAATATTATATTACTTGGCTCAGATCCATTAATTGGTGCTGTTAGTGATCTTGAAGGCAATTTTAGAATAGAGAATGTGCCAATTGGTCGTCAGACATTTGCAGTTCAATATATCGGCTATAAATCTATTTCTCTGCCAAACGTGTTGGTTACTGCAGGTAAAGAAGTAGTACTTGAAGTCAAATTAGAGGAGTCTGTAGAGAGCCTCACCGAGATAGTGGTTACGGCAGATTCTGACAAGGATCAGCCACTAAATGAGTTGGCTAAAGTATCCGCAAGAACTTTCAGTTTAGAGGAGGTGACTCGTTTTTCTGGTGGTAGAAATGATGTAGCCAGATTGGTAACCAGCTTTGCCGGAGTAAGTGCTCCAAATGATTCCAGAAACGATATTGTAGTAAGAGGTAATAGCCCAGTCGGTTTGCTTTGGCGAGTAGAGGGCGTGCCGATCGCTACTACGAACCATTTTGCCACTTTAGGTACTACAGGCGGACCTGTAAACGCATTGAATACAAACCTTTTACGTACTTCTGATTTTTTAACAAGTGCATTTCCTGCTGAATATGGAAATGCTAGCGCAGCAGTATTTGATGTGAATTTTAGAAATGGTAATCCCGACAAATTGGAATTTACAGGTCAAGTTGGTGCATTTAGTGGTGCTGAATTTATGATGGAAGGACCACTGAGTAAAAAGAATGGATCCACTTTCATTCTTTCTTACCGTTATGGTATTGCGGCAGTTGCTGCTACCGGTACAAGTGCAATTCCTAATTATCAGGATTTGTCGTTTAAGGTAAATTCCGGAAAGACTAAGCTTGGTACCTTTGAGCTCTTTGGTTTTGGAGGAACGAGTAACATCGACTTTCTCGGAGATGATATCGATGAGACAGACCTATTCGCCAATCCTAATCAAGATGCATTTGTAGATAATGAGATTGGTCTAGTAGGGCTAAGTCATAGAATTCAGATTAATAAAGACACTTATCTCAAAACGGTATTCGGAGCCTCAACGAATTACAATCAGTATCTACAAGATAATCTGATCAGAAATGATCAAGGACTTAGAACTAACGCTTATAGAGCAATCAATTCTACCAACAGAGAGAATCGATACACTTTTTCCACTACCCTTAATCGCAAGTTCAATGCACGTTTAAGTCTGAGAGCTGGAATACTAAATGAAAGATATGATCTCAATTTGTTTGCGAACGGAAGAGACAATCAACCCACTATTCCTGACTCTGACAATGATGGAATTCCTGATTATCTCTTAACGGAGTTAGATTTTAAAGATGGTTTTGAGATTTCTCAGGCCTTCGCTCAAACCGAGTATAAATTCTCAGATGATATTTCATTGACCACGGGTATTCATACCCAGTATCACAGCTTAACAGAAGATTTTGCCCTTGAGCCAAGAGTAGGTTTAAGCTGGCAGACAACACCAACTCAAAGGTGGAGCTTTGGTTATGGTATGCACGCACAGTCAATTCCAGCGCCTATCTTATTCTTCCAAGAAGAAATCAGTCCAGGTGTAACGGAGAGAACAAACGACCAGCTTGAATTTATGAGAAGTCACCATTTTGTACTGGGTTACGACTGGAACTTAGCACCAAGTTGGCGACTAAAAGCTGAAACGTATTACCAGAGAATTAATAACGTGCCGGTAAGAAATGTACCAAGTAGTTATTCAGTATTGAACTTAGGAGCTGACTTTGATTTTGAGCAATTTGGCTCATTGGTGAATGAAGGTACCGGTAGGAATTATGGTGTCGAATTAACTTTAGAGAAGTTCTTCACAAACGATTATTACCTGTTGTTTACAGGTTCGGTATTCGATTCTCAATATGAAGGCAGCGATGGCATACAAAGAAATACGGCCTTCAATAATAATTACGTTGCCAATGCACTTTTTGGTAGAGAATGGAAGTTTGGGCCAAATAATAAAAACGCATGGACATTTGATTCCAAAATGACCTATGCTGGCGGTAATCCATTTACACCAATCGACTTACAAGCTACGAGAGATAATGCAGGAGATGAAGTACGTCTGGATGGAGTAGCATTTAGCGATAGGCTCGGAGATTACTTTAGATGGGATGTGAAGTTTGGTGTAAGGCTCAATAGCAACAAACGTAATATTTCACACCAGTTCTTCGTGGATTTTCAGAACGTAACCAATCGTAGAAACGAATTTATCAGAAGATACAATGAGGTAACAGATGAGATCAATTTGGTAGAGCAAATTGGCTTCTTCCCTGATATTATGTACCGAATTCAATTTTAACAATGAGTTGAGTAAAGGCCAATTCGTCTTTATCTAACCCGTTTGTTTAATCCTAGAAAGCAGTGTTAAGGTTGTTGCTTTCACTTGCAGCGTCTCAAAGAGACGCTGTTTTTTATTGGTCATCTTTAATTGCTCAAGTCTCGTATTAGATTGGGTAACAAAGAAATTGTTTGATATGAGAAGAGCAGTCCTTTTAATCTCAATGGTATTTGCCTTATTAACTAATGTATTGGCTCAAGAGTCTAGTTCAGAGAATACTCAAAATACATGGACTTATACCTATATCAGGGCGATTGATAATCAAGAGAAAGAGTTGATAGAGTTTCTAGTGGCTAACTGGTTTGCTATGGATAGCATGGCGGTTAAGCAAGGCCTCTTCAATGACTACAAGCTGATTGAGAATAATGATAAATCCCCAGATAGAGCTTGGGACTTAATTGTAGCAGTTGAATACTATACAAGGGGCACTTATACTGATATTCAGGAAGAATGGCAGAAAATTAGGTCAGCACATAAAACAGTACTCATTAATGGAAAGAACTTCCCAGATCTTGGTAAGGTGATTAAGACCGAGGAGTTAGTCTTTAAGGAAAAGCATTAACTATGGCTAAAATTTAAAAGCAGTGGTAATCGCAGTGTGGAAGACATTCTCACCCTCTCCTGTAGCTTCCCAGTAATCGGATGCAATAAAGTACGAGGCCTCCAAAGACATTTCCCAATAACGACTCAGTTTGAAAGCGGCTTCAATTCCGGGCTGATGGCCTAAGAAGTTACCATCATAGTTACCGGCTTCTCTGAAAAGCGATGCATTCGGTCCGTATACACCATCCTCAATTTGGTATCTCCAGAAGATATCCCAGTCAAATGTTAATGATAAGGTCTCAGTAGGAGACACTGAAAATTCTGGATGTATGTCTACCAAGTTAGCCGGGCCAATTAAGGCAATTAAACCAAAGTAAGCGCCACGAGGGAATAGGGCATTGAATGTATTCAGTCTATTATCAGTCGAGTCTTTGTCTCCGCTAATCAACTCAGTCTTCAAGCCAACTTCAGGGCGCCAGCCAGAAGACGAAAGTTGATAGTTCAGGTCAAATGAAAAGGTGTATGCGCTGATGTTTCCACCAGCGTAATCACCAAACTGATAAACAAATTCGTTATTGAAGCTAAAACTACCGGTATTGCCAAAGTGTCTAAAACCCAGAGAGTGTCTGGTTTCTTCGCCAACTTCTTTATTGTACACCCTGCGAGTCGAGTTAAAACCAATGTAGTAGAAGTCGAAATTACCCGGGATGGTTTCAGGATTAATGGTACCATGAATGGCCCATGTACTTTCTTGATCGAAAGTGCGGTTATCGAAAGTACCCGGAATATTTCTTAGTGGTTCTGCATAGAATGCGGTGAAATCGATGGTACGGGTTTTCCAGAAAGCACGAACACCATTGTAAGCTAGTCTGGCATTAGGACCTTCTCTAAAGGCAAATAGTCTTCGAGCGCCTAATCCAATTTCTTGTCTTCCCAATCTTAATTTGAAGCTATTTGATCCAAATTCTACAAACGCCTGATGTAAATCTAGATCATCTCTCTCTACAGGAGATGATGGTTCATCAGTGAACCAATGGTTAGCTGAATTGAGTTGAAGGAAAATTCTAAAGTTATTCAATCGGAAGTCTGTATGAAGCATAAACCGTTGAAAGAGCCATCCGTTATTATCTAGCGTTTCAGGTGTGAAATCTCTGTTTCTGAAGTATTCATATAGAGATCTTGATTCACCACCTATGGAAAGAAATGCAGGTCCTGATTTAGAAAGTGGGATGTATTTTAGCCTTTCCAGAAAGCCATCTAATTCTTGTCCGCGTAGTGCTGACATGTTTTCTTCAGCACGTTTGATAGAAGGTTCCGTGATTTCTTCTTTTGAGCGCTCTTCAGTTTCTTCTTGGGCAATCGCACCGAGGCCTGTTATGAGAACTAATAGCGCGAATAAGAAATGCTTTCTGAACATGGCCTTAGAATTTTCTTACTAGAATGACACCTGCAATTAGTAGTACGATACCGATTACTCTACCTGCACTTAGCTCTTTCATGGGGAGACCAATGAGACCATAGTGGTCAAGAATTACGGAAATAACCATTTGTCCTGCTATGATTAAGGCAAAGGTTAAAGCAGCGCCAAGTTTTGGTACTAAGATTACTGTAGCCGCTACATAAAAAGCTCCTAGAATCCCAGGAATCCATTCTGCCCATGTGGCTTGCGTGTAATTCTTTAATTGATCAGTAGGTAGCCTTGCTGCAATGCTGTATGCGATTAGTGCCACAGTACCTACAAAGAATGACACGGTAGTGGCAAATATGGGATGTCCAATTTGCTTAGCCATTCTAGCATTCAGCCCGGCTTGAATAGGCAATACGAGGCCAGCTACTATTGCTAGTAGAAGTAATAATGCGTTTTTCATGATTGAATTACCTTTTAGAGAAAAGCTTTGCGTCTAAGGAATACTTACCTGCACCTAAAAAGAAAAGTGCCAGATATGCCAATGAATACATTAAGGGTACGTCTCTTACTGGCCATGGATCACTGCCATGTACCACAAAGAATCCCATTAGCGTTACCCCAAGAATGGGTAAAATTGCTGCTCTCGTACCCAATCCCAAAATCACGAATATGGGTGCAACAATATTGGCGACAATAGCCATTACTGCGCTTGCTTCACCACCAATCCCAATAGGATCAGGAATGTGTGCAACAGTGCCTTTAAAATCTAGAATTTTCTTCATTCCATGGGTATTGATCATGGAAACAGAAACCAAAACTCTAAATAATAATAGTGTAAAGTCTTGCGAAAGAATTGCAGGACTTGATGCTCTCAATGTTTTAATTAATGCCGTCATAACTCTTTCAGTGTTCCTCCTGTAAAATTTCTATGTCTTTAATGAGCCGTTTGGTGTCTGCAACATCGAGCCCGTTGTAGTACCCTCTTACACGTGATTGACCATCTACTAGCACAAAGGTGCCATCGTGTAAGAAATCACCGCTACCGGTAATGTCACTGTCATCAAACGCTCTTACTTTATAATCTTTAGCTAGTTCAAAAACCACATCACTTTCGCCTGTCAAAAAGGTCCATTTGGCGTGATCGATCTCGTATTTCTCAGCGTAGTTTTTGAGTATGTCTGGTGTATCATAATTACTATCGATACTCACTGATACAATGGCTACATTATCATCCTGATTAAAGGCTTCTTCCACTAGTTTCAGATGCGTTGTCATTTGGGGGCAAATGGTTGGGCAGCTGGTAAAGAAGAAATCCACCACCGTTATTTTATCTGTAAAGACATTGCTGTCAACCGATTCATTTAACTGATTGGTTAATTGAAAGGAGGGAGTGGTGTAATGCACCACTTCTCCTTCAGCATTTAGGTGAGTCTCTCCTAAAATAGGTAGCTGCTCATTTTTACTTCCACAAGCAAGTGTTACTAGTAAGATGCCTAACAGAATGCTAGCCTTGTTCATTGCTTGCGAGTAATGAAATGTTTTTCAGCTTCAAGGTTTCCTCCGGAATATTTCTGTTTGGAAGTGGTACGGGTTCAAAAACCACATCTATTGGCTTCTTAGCCACCACAGCATCTACAATTTCCTTTTCAACTTCTATTTGTAGATGCACTCCATTTTGAAGTAAGAATGTATCTAACCCTAAAATTGGGAGGATAGTAAATGTACCTGAGTATTTACTTTGCTTGCCATCTTCATTGTCATATTCAAAGAAGACTCTAGCACAGTAAGGTTGATAAGGCAATTGAGCTCTTTCAAAATGCAATTGAACATGACCTCTTTCCTTATTATTCAATTCCTCATAGATCGATTCAGTATCTGAAGTAGCTAAGTTCAATCTTGCCACGCAGTCCTGATCCGTTGGATTTCTATTTGGTTTATCCGCTTCTTCATAAGGATTACAGAACGTGGGATTTAGGTTTAAATCGTTGAAACGATAACCCAATGCCTCTGTATCTAGTAATTCTTTGATTTTAAAGTCGACCGGTCTACCATTACCATCAGTAGCAAAAAGTCTCTTTTCCAGCCATTCTTCTTGATCAGGATTCTGGTTATCAGGGCTATAGTTTTGCCATGCTTCCCAGATTCTATCGCAGTTTCCATGATGGCCATAGAAGATTGGCTCGTAACCAGATTCGGTAAACGTAGCCATTTGACCTCCAATCCAGTTATGGATGTTGTTATGGAAAGTCTGTTCTGCAATACCATCTTTCTGTGCTTGATCATACTCTTTGATAGCAGGATGACCACCAAATGTGTTGTAAAATGAAGCTCTAAATGCAGCTCCTACGTTAATAAAGTCTTTAGGAATCTCATCAGTAGGAGAGACCTCTCTCTCGTTGTATAATGGGTTGCTTTCACCACCCCAATAATGCTCTGGAATGAAGTTAGACTTGGTCCAATCCCAGTAGTGTAAGGCTAGGTTTGGCTCATTTACTGCTTTTTGCAGTTTCTGTTCCATTGACCATAAATACAAACGGTGCCAAGGCCATACGTACCAATTGTAGTGTACCTGATTAGCATAAATACTAGATGCACAAAATGTGGTATGCAAAGCGCCATGTGCCTGCCAACCCATTGGATCTAAAGGAGATACTTTCGAACGTTCTTTAAGAATGCGAACGGCATCTTTAAATAACTTAATCTCCGGATCATTAACCGGGATGTCAGCAATGTTTTTTCGAGTCACAATTGAAGATGGACCCTTTGTTTTATCATATGGCTCATCGCCACTGGAGGCATTAGGACTCTCGCAGCCTAAGAGGCCAGCAGATACTACAGGAGCAGCGGCAAGTCCCACGGAGCCAAAACCTGCTTTTTGTAAAAATTTTCTTCTAGTAGATTTCATTTGTTTTCGATTACAGTGGTGATTTTGGTTATTGATATAATTTAGCTCAATACCCAAATAAATGAAATGCTTTTATAGGGTATTGAGTTGATGCATTAAGATTATTGCTCGTTTGGTTTGTCTCCGTAGCCTCCATAAAACTTCACAGGAGACCATGAAGGACTAATCTCTGGAAGCACAGGACTCATAGAAGAAAATTCTTCTGCGCCATATACCACTTCTCCGTTCACCACTGTTAATACGGCTTCCATATCTTTGATTTCTTCATCCGGAATAGTGAAATAATCACTTTTAAGGATTGCGAAATCAGCATACTTTCCTGGCTCGATAGTTCCCTTTTTATCTTCTTCTCCAGAGAACCATGCACTACCAGCTGTCATTAAACGTAGCCCGTCCATTCTACTTTGAATGTTCTCATCTGAAAGATGTTTTGTACCACCCCAAGTTTTACCCGTTGTAGCCCAGTAGATAGATAGCCAAGGGTTATAACTTGAAACTCTTGTGCCGTCAGTTCCTAAACCTACAGGAATGTTAGTATCAAGCATTTTCTGAATTGGCGGTGCATCTGCAGCCATTTCGTCTCCATATCTCTCAATGAAATACTCACCTTGGAACATCATTCTGTTCTGAATGGCAATACCGCCACCTAAGGCATGGATTCTATCTAAGGTTTCTTGATCTACTGTTTCGGCATGATCAATAGTCCATCTGATGTTGCTGAAAGGATATTTTTCATCAAGCTTTTCAAATACGTCTAGGAATCTCTTAATCGTTTCACCATAGGTAGCATGTATTCTGAAATTCCAATTGTTAGACAATAACAACTCTAATGCTTCGGTAAGCTGTGCTTCCATCATTCTAGCGAGTACCGGTCTCGGCTGAAGGAAGTTCTCGAAATCACCAGCTGACCAGACAATGTTTTCACCAGCCCCATGCATAAAGTAGCCATTAGGCCTAAAGAGATCGTAGTTGTCTCCCGGTTTTACGTTCTGCACATTGTGATTCCAAGCGTCCATTTCTTCACCTGGTTTCTGAGCAGCAAAGATGTAGTAACCTACTCTTAGGGTCATCTTTTTGTCCTCAGCTACTTTCTTCATCACCTGATAGTTGTCAGGCCAGAATTGGCCTCCTCCTCCAGCATCAACCGCACTGGTCATACCTAATCTATTCAACTGTCTTAGGTAGTGAATAGAAGAATTGTACTGATCTTCAGGAGAAAGTTTATTCGTTTTAACCAACGTATAGTAGATAATAGCAGCGCCCGGCTTGGCAATCAATAAACCTGTTGGATTGTCATTTTCATCTAGTTGAACTTCTCCACCCGGATAGTAAGTGTCTTTATCGTAGCCTAATAATTCCAGTCCTTTTTTGTTCACCATTCCGTAGGTATAAAGGAATGCGATCATTACAGGCTTGTCCGGAACGGCTTCGTTAATTTCTTCAAGTGTAGGGAGTCTTCTTTCTTCGAATTGGAATTCGCTAAAACCGCCAACTACTTTAATCCATTCTCCTTCTGGCGTTCTGGCGGCTTGCTCTTTGAGCATTTCCATGGCTCTCTTCAGTGAAGTAACGCCATCCCATCTTAGCTCCAAGTTGTAGTTGATGCCCGCTCTGATTACGTGGGTATGAGAATCGTTTAGTCCAGGGATTAGAGTTCTGCCCTTTGCATCGATTACTTTAGAATCGCTACCCTGATACTTCTCAATTTCTTCTTTGCTACCAACAGCCAGAATTAATCCGTCTTTAACTGCGACAGCTTCTGCCATTTCATCCTCAGCATTTAGCGTAGCCACATTGGCATTCGTAATGATCATATCGGCTGCTTGCTCTGGTTCTTTTGGTGTACATGCCAATGCTAGTATGGATAGTGCAAGGAATCCGAATAGTTTGTAAAGTTTATTCATGATAAGTTGTTTACTGATGTTATGATTATCGCTATCGCGTAATTAAAAAAACTGAGGAGGAAGTAAGAACCTCCTCAGTTTGAACTCATTAAAGACTATAGTGTTTAGTGGCCTTCACCTTCCTTCATCCACTCTGTCATGGTTTTGATATAATCTATACCTAGACCATAAGCACCACCGTATTTTTTTGAAAGCTCAAGTACTGGTAGATACATGTCAGATCTTGCCCAGTCTCTATGAACCTCTAAAAGGTACTGTAGAGAAGTAATAGGCTGTACACCTGCCTGAACCATTCTCGTAATTGCCATGTCGTGAGCTTCTTTTGAAACACCTCCTGAAGCATCTGTAATTACATATACCTCATAGCCATCTTCAATTGCCGATAAAGCCGCAGTTAGGGTACATACTTCCGTCCAAAGACCAGCGATAACTAGTTTTTTCTTTCCAAAGTCGTTTACGGCTTTCACTACTCTCTTGTCTTCCCAAGAATTCATAGTAGTTCTGTCGATATACTGAGACTCGTCTGGATAGTGCTCTTTGATCTCAGGGAATACAGGACCAGAGAATGATTTTTCTGCCACTGTAGTGATCACTGTCGCGATTTCATAAATCTTAGAAGTACCTGCTACTAATCCTGCATTGTTTCTTAACTCTTCAATCGGTTGAGATTCAACAGCAAAGGCCATTTGACTCTCGTGATCGATCATTAATAACACATGGTTAGTAGGATTCAACAACTGTGCTGCTCCGTTGGCGGGGTCATTATTTGGGTTTGGATTATATTGTTTCCACTGCGCATTGGCTGCTACTGTAACAGCTAATAATGCTAATGCAACGATTACCTTTTTCATGATTGTAATAATTAAGTTCTTGTTATAGTTTACTCCACTTGGGATTTAGGCCTCCTGTTTTGTGAACTGCACATTCACATGGATTTTGATATCGTCTCCAACAACTACTCCACCTGCTTCAGTTACAGCACCCCATGTAAGGCCGTACTCTTTTCTATTTAGTTTTCCTGTTACTTCAAATCCTGCTTTAGTTTGACCGTAAGGGTCTACCATAATACCTCCGAATTCTACATTTAGTGAGATTGGATTTGTATTGTCTCTAATGGTTAAGTCACCATTTAGCGTGTACTCATCGTCAGATTTTTTCTCGAAGCTTGTTCCTTTGAAAGCGATTGTGGGGAACTGCTCAGCGTTAAAGAAGTCATCAGATTTTAAGTGAGCATCTCTGTCTGCATTGTTAGTGCTAATGCTATCAGTTTTGATTTCGAAGTTGATGTTAGCGTCTTCGAAATTTTCTCCTGCTTCAAAGTCACCGTTAAACTCTTGGAAGTAACCTGTTACGGTAGAGATTACTAGGTGCTTTACTTTGAATTGAACTTCTGAGTGTGAAGGATCTACTGCCCATTTAGTTCTTGTTGCTACTTGATTTTCCATTTTTATCTTTTTTAATTTTTGTTGTTTAAATAGTTGCACATCATTGCCGGTGAGTTGATTAGTGTCAGTTCATTATTCTCTTCCACCCACACTAGTTTCAGGTCACCTCCAGATTTATTAGCGAACAGTCTTTTCAAGTCTTCATGCTCTCTGATGTCTATGAACTGGAAGTTTTCTCGCATCATAGTGAGGTATTTTCTTACCTCTTCAGTTGTGCTGTTCCCCTCTATTCCATATAACTTCATCTTGCTCATGACACTGTTTTTGAAAAGGTCGTGCCAGAATCTGTTATTTATATGTACATACATATATTATTTTCAAATAGTTCCTCTACGCTTAAAAAAAAGTGATTTCTGGAATTGGGCCTTGTTTTAGCTACATGCAGATGCTACGATATTTCGTACTCTATTTTTGGAGAACTACGCTATTTCGTAGATCGATTCTTCAAAGAGAAATGGTAAAAAGGTGATAAGTTCAATAGAAAAGCTTGAACAATGCATATGGATGGCTGTTAGAAGCATATGAGGCTGTAACCTTTCCTTCTGAATACAAGGTTGTGCTTCTGCCACTTGACAATGGACTTAGAACTTTTCAATAACATAGCTGTACTTTCCAGTAAAGTAGAATCTGGTAGGTCGCTCTTTGACTACCTCGTTAAATATCTTAGTAGTAAGATCTCTTTTGATGAAGTAGTCTTTTCCAGAATACATGGCGATACCTGTTCAGGCTTTATGGTTCATGTAAAAGATAAAACGCGTCTTCATAGAGATTACAGTGAACTCATGACTGAACGTTTTTCTATTCATGAAGGCATAGATAAACAGGTTCTTGAATCAAATGGTCCGTTAATCTTTGATACTGATAAGGCACTAAAAGAATACCCAAACATCAATTACCTTAAATTCTCGAAGAAAATAGGTATTCAAAGCTTTCTCGCCATGAAGGTTCAGGCTGGTAAAAAGAACCTAGGTTTCTTTTACTTGATGTCTCATCAGAAAGGCCAATTCTCCCAGAAGGACCTAGCGATTATAGAGGATATTAGCTCAGCACTTTCACTGGCATTTTCTAATATCTTGTTCAGGTATAGATTCAAACAGATTGAATTAGATCAAAAATTTCAGCTTAGCATTAATAGCACACTATTAACTGCTCGCGATTTTAGGGCCATATCAAGCAATTTAGCTCAGATCATCAGTACAAGGATCGATTCAGATCTTATGGCTTTGACCTGTCTCACCAACTCAGACGACATTGCATACGAAATTGTAAAAAAGGTAGGAGAGAAATTCACGAGTGTTACAGAGCAATTTGAAGATGCCATTGATTTAGGCAAGGTCCTGGAGGAAAAAAGAGTCTATATCGAAAACGCTAAAACTAAAATTTATAAGGCCGATGAGTTTGACCAGGTGGCTAAAACCAGTCTTTCCATTAATAGGAAAAGAGCTCTTTTCGGGATAAAGAACTTTCTTCAATTCGTGCTTCCTGTAATTAACAACCAGAAGATGGTTTTAACTCTAGGTAGAGTGAGTAGTGCGAAATTCTTAGAGTCCGATTTAGAAACTATAGCATTAGCAGCAGATCAGATTAGCTTACAAGTTGAACGAATTATGTCTCGAAAGAGTATTGAGCAGTTGGCGCTTCAGCTAGAAACTCAGAGAGAGTATTTAACTGAGGAAATTAAGCGTGATCATAACTTTACTCAAATTATTGGGAGTAGCGATGCCATACATGAAGTATTCATGAAAATAAGTCAAGTGGCACCTACTTCAAGTACAGTATTGATCACAGGAGAAACCGGCACTGGTAAGGAACTGATTGCTCGAGCAGTACACAATTTATCAGACCGTTCTGAAAAGCCATTCGTCAAAATCAATATGGCCGCCATCCCTGAGTCATTAATTGAGTCAGAACTTTTTGGTCATGAAAAAGGAAGCTTTACTGGTGCTTTAACTCAAAAGATTGGAAAGTTTGAAATAGCCAATGGGGGTACGATCTTTTTGGATGAAATAGGAGAGATGCCTTTGGCTCTACAGGTAAAATTGCTAAGGGTCTTGCAAGAACAAGAAATTGAAAGAATTGGTGGGCTGAAAACGGTAAAACTGGATGTCAGAATCATAGCCGCAACAAATCGAGATTTATTAGCAGAAGTTTATGAGAAGAATTTTAGAGAGGATTTATTCTATCGTTTGAATGTGTTCCCGGTTCATTTGCCGGCACTTCGTGAAAGAAAACAAGACATTAAAGCCTTGGTTGAGCATTTTGTTGAGAAGTATAGTAAGAAGCTCGGAAAGCAAAATTATAGGGTAGATCAGATGATGTTACAAGGGTTTATGATGTATGACTGGCCCGGTAATATCAGAGAGTTAGAGCATTTGGTGGAGAAATCAATGATTCTCGCTAACGGGCATCTCGTTCTAGCCTCTCCAGTCTTAAAAGGCGGTGATAAGGTTCAAGAAATCGAAGAAGGCAATATGACCTTGGACCAAGTGCAGAAAGCATACATTTCAAGAATTCTAGACCTGACTGACGGAAAGATTCGAGGAGAGGGAGGCGCAGCTCATAAGCTGGGTATGAAGCCTACCACTTTGGAGTCTAGGATGAAAAAATTGGGACTCAAGAAAGAAACCACATTTAAATATGAATAAGTATAACCTTCCTGAATTACCACTTGAAGCTTGGGAACAGTCTCAAATAACACTGCATTTATGGATGCAGATAGTAGGTAAGATTAAATTGGCCGTAATGCCTCATCAGAATCACTGGTGGCACATCACTTTTAAAGTATCTACCAACGGATTAACGACAGGACCGATGCCTCATCCGGAAGGTAACTTTGAGATTGAGTTTGATTTTGTGAATCACCATCTCCATTTGAACACTTCATGGGGAGATGATGGTGGATTTAGATTAGTTGATGGCATGAGTATAGCTACTTTCCACAGCAGAGTTTTTGAGGTTTTGGAATCGATAGAAGTAAAACCAAAGATTCTAGGTATTCCTTACGACCACCCATGCGATGAGCCCTTTGCAGAATGTGAAACGCATAACACCTATCAATCAGATTGGGTGAATAAATTCTTTCAAGTTTTAGTCTTTACAAATAATGTCTTCTCTGAATTCACCAATCGGTTTTCAGGTAAAGTGAGTCCCGTGCAATTGTTCTGGCATCATTTAGATTTAGCTGTTGCGAGGTTCTCAGGTAAAAGAGGTCCTGAAATGTCTGAGGAGGCTACAATTGCAGATAGAATAGCTTATTCACATGAGACATTTAGTGCTGGTTTTTGGTCGGGCGATCAGAATGTGAGAGGGGCTGCTTTTTACTCTTATATGTATCCTGCTCCTGAAGGCATGGAAAAAAACGAACTGAAGCCTGAAAAGGCTTGGTGGGAAATGGGAAGTGGTAGCCCCATGGCCATGTTGATGTATGATGATTTGCTAAAGAGTGAAAATCCTAAGCAAGATTTATTAGACTTTTTACAAACCAGCTTCGATGCTGGCAAAGACTTGGCTGGATGGTCAGACGAACTTTTGGCTGATCCTCATTTTATAGACTAAACAAACCAAAGAAAATGGAAATCACACGTGTATATACTGACTCGAATGGAAATAGTCATTTTGAACAAGTACCTCTAAACATGGAGGACTCGAATAACTTTGGTTATATCTCCAACGATTTGGGTAGAGTTGTGAAGACGTATGTTCAAAACACATTGCCTCACCACAATTTCGATTTACATCGAGCACCTGCTAAAATGTATATTACAATACTCGAAGGAGAGTTACATGTAGAAGTTTCATCTGGAGAGAAACGTGTTTTTGGTAAAGGGGAGATGCTTTGCTTAGAAGATGTCTCTGGCAAAGGGCACAAAAGCAAAACAACAGAAAAGGGTAGCCAGGTAAGTTTGATTATGGAAGTTGAGTAGTAGTTTTGTTTTTATGCAAGACCTGAAACTCGCACTTATTCAATCCGATATTTACTGGCAGCAGAAAGAGGCTAATCTCGCCATGTTCGAAGAAAAGATATGGCAGATAGATCAACCCGTAGATATCATTGTTTTACCTGAGATGTTTCAAACAGGTTTTACAATGGAGCATCAAGGGTTAAGCGAGCCTATGAATCTCACCACCTTTAAGTGGATGAAACAGATGGCGGCTCAGAAAAAAGCTGTGGTTACAGGATCCTACATCGTTCAAGAAAAGGGTAAGGTTTATAATCGATTGGTTTGGATGCAACCGGATGGATTATATAAGACTTACGACAAACGACATCTCTTTAGAATGGCTGAGGAAGATCGGTATTATGCTATGGGAGAGAGCAGGCTGCTTGTAGAATGGAAAGGATGGAAGATTTGTCCTTTGATTTGTTATGATCTTCGTTTTCCCGTTTGGGCAAGAAACCGAAATCTTGAATATGACCTTTTGCTCTATGTAGCCAATTGGCCGGCAGTACGCGTGTCTGCTTGGGATGCCTTGTTGAAAGCTAGAGCCATTGAAAATGTGTCTTACTCAGTCGGGCTTAATAGAGTAGGAGAAGATGGAAAGGGTATCGCTTATAATGGGCACTCTGGGGCCTATTCTCCCAAAGGAGAGGTACTCGCATTTTCAGAAACAGAGGAAATAATTTACCTCACTTTAAGTAAGGCATCATTAGAGCGTTTTAGAACCAAGTTTCCTGCTCACTTAGATGCGGATCCTTTTGATATTAAATGAGAATGTACAGACTCAACTTGATGGGCTTTTATGAATTTCAGCATCTTCTCAAGAGTGTTATGCTTGCCTTTTAGATGGTATTCAGTTCTAATCTGGCTTTTTCTCAACGATTCAAATATCAAATTAAGTTTGCCTAAATCCTCTTGGGGATCAGCGTCAATTTCAATGAAAATTTCAAGAGCCTCTTGAATGAGTTGTTTGCCTTGTTGCATAAGAAAGGCATTGGAATGATTGTCTGCCTCAAAAATTAGATAATCTAGCTTTCTAAAATCATCACTCGATTTACTAGTGAACTCAATCTGATTTAATGGTTTGATTTGTAGATAACAGTAAAGTTTCATTTTACCACAATCAATCTTTTGGTTGTGCCTCTTCCTGAATTATTCATAAATCGGATAAGATAAAGACCTGCTGGAATATCAGAAACATTTAGTGTTTGTGGCTGACTGGGTGAAACGCCAATGTCAGCAAGCAATCTTTGGCCCATGAGATTATAGAGAGAAATTAATCCTGTGGTATTAGTAGATACTCTCACGGTAGAACTGCTCGGGTTAGGGGCTACGGTCATTAAGATTTCACCTTCGCCACCATTGGCAATTTCACTGGTGTTGCGCAGAAAATGCAGACCTCCCCGAGTTGTACCTACAAAAACCGGAGGTTTCCTGTTTCCATAAATATCTGCAATGGCAATAATGTTCTCTCTACCAAAGTCGCCCGGGTATTGCTCATCATTAATATTGATTAAATCAGTAATGGGTTCATCAGCTATAAATCTGTTATTAATAGGTCCTTGAAAGATTCTAATTTCACCAGAGTTGTCAAGGGTTACAAGATCATCAGTACCATTGCCATCCATATCGGCTATATAAACTGATAAGCTTTGTCTATTAAAGTCGTTTTCGATACCAGCGAAATTTTCGTTTTCAATGGTAAAGATCATTGAAGCTCTATTGTAGAAAACGGAAAGCCCTCCGAATTGAGTTCCGAAAAGGACATCTGGTGCCCCATCTTCATTTACATCATACCAAAAAGGATTATCATTTACTGACATATCTATGTCTAGCGTAATGGCCTGAGAGAAATTGAAACTACCATTGTTCATCTGGTAGTACATTCTGGTAATCGTATCATCGAATGTGGCTTGGTATATCAAGTCAAGGTCACCATCGTTATCGGTATCTATAAAGAAAGGCTTAATGTGTGTTTGGTTTGTTTCTCTAATGTTCATGAAGTCATCATCAACCATTTCATATTGTGGATTGAA
The DNA here is from genome assembly GCA_002427755.1 of Roseivirga sp. UBA6052. Taxonomy (GTDB): domain Bacteria; phylum Bacteroidota; class Bacteroidia; order Cytophagales; family Cyclobacteriaceae; genus Roseivirga. Next base: position 64,547 of record DIYO01000005.1, on the reverse strand, counting down.
TTCCGTTCCAACATTCTCAAAATAGTAGATTGAGCCAGCCAAGCCATTAGTCCCTAACAGCCCTTTATTTCCTATGAATAAATCTTCATCGCCATCTTCATCAAGGTCGGCAAAGGCAGGATATAAGTCTTCTCCTAAATCAATCATTTCGTTCTGCAGAAATGGTACTGAAGCTTGGTTAAAGAGCGGAATATCATTTGAACCCTGATTCTCATAGACTTGAATATTGCGGCTCAATTCAATTTGATTTCCGATATTCTGGTCGGCATTTGTAGATATGATGAGCTCCTTAGTACCGTCAAAGTTTATGTCTTCTAAAAAGGCATTCGGAAAGAATGGGAAGGCGGCAGGGTTATTCTCCGGGAAGCTCGAAAAGCCATTCATTACGGCCTCATCCCGATCTCCTTCGTTTTCCATAAAGTAAAGTGTTTCACAGAATTCATCTGATGTGATGATGTCTATGTCTCCATCATTATCCGAGTCGAAAGGAAGAATGACTTTACCACCTGCGTGTTGGGTAGCGTTGGCAGAAAAAGTAACATTGGGTCTTGAAGCCAACTGATCACACGGCTGCCTAAATCTGAAGTCGTTGCAATCACATTCTTGAATACCACCCCAGTTTCTGTCAGCTCTGGTGAAGGTTAAGTCTCCACAACTTCCAGTGTTCTCGAAGTAATCTATCGTAGTGCTTGTCCCGAATCTGTAAGTGAGAATATCTATTGCACCATCTCCATTGACATCGGCAAAACCTGGGATGTCTGCTCTGCTAACCTGCATATTGGTGCCGGCATCGAACGAGAGAAATGGAGCTGCTTCTTGCCAAGACAATTGATTACTCGAAGTATTCTCATAAGCTTTGATGCCGAGCGATGTACTCGTGAATAAGTCTTTATCACCATCGCAATCATAATCGACTAAGACCACCCATCCAATCACGTCTTCAGGAAACTGAAACGCATATTCCGGTGCCCAAACATATTGGGAGTTTTCGTTCAAATAAGTCTGGAAATTAGAGCCAATGCGATTGTAGATCACTAAATCTTCATCACCATCTAGATCTAAGTCCATGGTCTGAAACTGAGCCGAATTGAGTCCTCCTTCGAGAGCCCTACTCAAAGTATTTCCATTCATAGTAAATGGAACATCCGTGCTGAATTGCAACTCAAACTGGCCAAATAGGCTTATAGGCACAAAGAACAAGAAGAGAAATACGATTCTCATTTCTACTGAAAGGTAATGTGAAAATGTTTTGCTTTCTATAGACTTGAACGTTCTTTTTGTATGTCCTGTATTATCTTGTGTCAATCTTTATTTCTCATTAATGATAGAACAACTCTACAATCTATTTCTAAAGAGTAGCGGAGTATCGACCGATACTAGAACAATCAAAAAAGACAACATTTGGTTTGCATTAAAGGGCCCTAATTTCAATGCCAATAAGTTTGCAGATCAAGCATTGGAGAAAGGAGCTAGCATTGTGGTGATAGACGATGCTTCTTTTGCCAAAGACGATAGATACTTTTTAGTAGAAGATGCACTTAGCGCGCTACAGCAATTAGCCACTCATCATAGATGTCAGTTTGATATTCCTTTTCTTGGGATTACCGGTTCAAATGGTAAAACAACTACCAAAGAACTGGTGAGAGATGTTTTAGCAAAAAAGTATAAGGTTCATGCTACTAAAGGTAATCTGAACAACCACATTGGTGTGCCACTCACTCTACTAGAAATTAAGGAAGGTATTGAGTTTGCGGTAATCGAAATGGGGGCAAACAAGCAAAAGGATATTGAAGAGCTATGCACTATTGCTGAACCAAACTTTGGGTTTATCACAAACATAGGAAAGGCCCATTTAGAAGGTTTTGGAGGATTAGAAGGCGTTTTTAAAGGGAAGACGGAGATGTATGAACACCTTGCACACCTAGAGAATGCAACAGTCTTTGTTAATACTGCGAATGAGCGTTTACGTGAAAAAGCGAATCGTCTAATCTCCAAGGTCGTGACATTTTACGCACCTGTTGACGATTTTCATGCAGAGATGAAGAGTTCACAACCTAAGCTTGTGATGACAGCTGAGGGCATTGATTTTGAATCATCATTAAGCGGCCCTTATAATTTCGAGAACATATGTAGTGCTTTATGCATCGGTAAACACTTTGGTGTTTCTCTGCAGGATGCAGTAAATGCTGTTGAGGCTTACATTCCAGATAACAACAGATCTCAGGTCATTGAAAAAGGATCGAACACCATTCTGCTAGATGCCTATAATGCCAATCCTACATCTATGTCTCTTTCATTAGAGAATTTTGCTGGTCAAGGCAATGGGAGGAAGATCGTATTTCTGGGAGATATGTTAGAATTAGGAGAAGATGCCCAGATGGAGCATGAGGCTATTGGTAAATTGTCAACCACTTTACCTCTGGATGAAATTCATTTAGTAGGTCCATTGATGAAGTATGCAGCACATATGAATCCTGAAGCAAATTACTGGGAGAGTAAAGATGAGCTTGTGAGATATTTAAAGGATAAACCTGTAGCTGAGGCTCAGATATTAATTAAAGGTTCCAGAGGTATTAGCCTCGAAACGATTTTAGATTTTATGTAAAAAAAAGAGGGATGGCACCACCCATCCCTCAACCTCAACCTAAGAATTGGTAGCTAATATTGCTTAACCATCATTTCGCCACCAAAATTTTTATTTCAGCTTGTAGCTGAATGTAACTTCTTTTCCATCCACATTAGAGTCCAATCCTTTAGTTAAACCAATAGACTGTACTGCTTCTGACAAACTCTTGGTGTCTAAGTAGAATGTACCTGTACCATCCAATTCTGCCTGTGGAAGTTCGTGAATCACCTTCACGTTAAATATTCTTTCTAATTCATTAAACGCATCTTGAAGGGTTGAGCCATCTAAGAAGGTCTCTCCATTTCTCCAAGAATCTATACTCTTTACACTTACCTCTAAAGGTTCTATCAGTACGCCCTTTTTAAGTCTAGTGCTCAAACCAGGTGTAAGGATAACTTGATTTTCTTTGTTAGACACTCTCACCTTTCCTGTTTTACAGGCCACATTAAAGGTGTTTGTCCTTGAACGGACATTGAAGCTTGTTCCTAATACTTCTACTGTACCATTGTTGGTGTTTACTGCAAAGTTGCTTCCTAGTTTCACTTCGAAAAAGGCTTCACCACTGAGTTGAATCTCTCGGTTTTTATTCCAGCCTTTTTCGGAGTATGAAACTTTGCTATCAGAATTAAGGTGAATAATAGAGCTATCAGGCAGATAAATCATTTCTGATTCAGCAAATCCTGTCTCTACTCTGATTTCTTGAGTAAGGTTTAGCAAGTAAAGAGCACCCAAAATAAGGGTGAAAGAGGCCGCTATTCCAATAAACCAAGTATTCCTGTAGATTGGAATTACTTTGGTTTCTGACTTTGAAGCTTCGTTAATCTTAGCTTCTAACATGTTCCAGGCTTCCGCTTTAGATGTTTTTTCAGGAGCATCCATAGCACGATAACCATTCACATATTTATTTAATAGGTGAAAGTCGGGAGCATTTTCCGTACTGCGTACTGCATCCTCGCTTGAAAGATTTCCTTCAAGCCAGTCTTGCTCCCATTGGTTATTATGGCGCTCTTTATCCTGCATACCGATGGTGATACACACTTATGAATCGATACCCTACTCTTATGAGAAAAAAATTAAAAATTAATGTTGAAGAAAAAGGAAGGGGTAAAATCTAGTAAAACGATATCTCGATATAGGCCGCTATTGAGATTGAAGTCCGGTTCATTAGCAATGGCTCTTTCTAGATCTCTGAGCCTACGGCCTTGCACATTTACTCTATTATAGGCGTTAAGTATAGACAACCCTACCTCACCACTGATATAGCCATTATCAAATTTTCTAGCAATTGAGAAATCGAGTCTGTGATAAGCCGGGAGTCTTTCAAAAGATTTAGTGGTATTATCTATTTCATAATTAACAAGATTTCCTTGTCCATCCCTAAAAAGGGTAACATCTGGAAGGTAGAATGGCCTACCCGAGCCATAAATCCAGGTAGCAGACAGATTCCAATCTGTCAGCTCAAGTATGTTCACTAATTTCAATTCATTACGTTGGTCTTGTCTTGAGGGTAACTCACCGCCATTATTGATGCCATCTAAGCGAGTAGTAGCTTTTGCTCTGGTGTATGAAATCCATCCTTGATAATTTTTCACGCTCTTCTGTATTAAGAAGTCAATTCCCCTTATGGTGCTACTGCCACTAGTTAAGAGTGTACTTGGCGATCTAGAAAGGTTGTTGGGGTCTATGAGGTGAGAGACATTGAACTCACTGATACCATCATTTTCTTTATTGTAAAACTCGATATCAATGGTAAGGCTGTTTTTTTCGTATTGAAGGCCGGCAATGATATGGTCTGATTCCATGATGGATAGATTTCCCGAGCTTCCTGATAGTCTATATCCGTCTTGGTTACTTGAAAGTGGGTCATCAAATTCCTCTTGTCTGATAATCTGGTAATATTTTCCAACTGAGCCTTTAAATTTCAAATGAGGGCTGAATTGATAGTTGAGTCCTAATCGAGGAGCAAAATAACTTCCATTACCAATATCGGTAAGTGTATGTCTAATACCCGGAGAAATCATCAATTTTGATCCGATATAGAATTGGTCTGATAGGTAGATTGATCCAATACTTCCTGAACGACTTTGCGGTTCATTTCCAAAACTGTTAAGGCCATCAATCAGTACACGATTCCTTACCATGAGGTTGGAGTAATTAATCCCAAACTCAAGATTATGTCTATTTCCAATAGATAGTTCGTTTCGCCAATTGCCCTGCCAGTCTTCTACATCATTCAGCCTAAGAACCGAATAACTGCTCAAAATATCGTTGTCTCTTGTCGTGCTCTCGGTTTGATAGGTGTAGTTGAAGTAGTGGACTGAACGAGCTATTTGAAAGGTCGAGTAGAGGTTTGCATTCCAGTTTCTAGACCATAATAAACCTAAGCCTAGGTTACCCCATTCTGCTTGTTCATCTAGAATATCGACACTCGTAATTTGGTTGTTGCTGTCAAAAGTAGGAGCATCAAATCCTGTCATGAGTTCATCTCTTCCATTATAAAGCGATAAGCTCAGAACGTCTCTTTGAGTTAGTTTGTAAGAAGTTTTAAAGTTGAAGTCAGCGAAATAGAAATCAGGCCTTAGAAAGTCCTCGCTATTTTCTAGGAAATTTTGGTTTTGGATAGACTGGTCTCTATAGTTACGATAAAGTTTCTCGAAAAGCCCGGAGCGAATAATGTCTGTATAAGCTCTGCGTCCGCTAAAGTGTAATGCGCCTCTACCACCATCGATCGGTAAATTTGCTGCAATTCTTGCGCTCATTAAGTTTACCCCAAGACTGAAACTAGGTTCATTGAAATTTCCTGTGGTACCTGTTATGTCTACAACACCTGATATTCTGCCGCCATATTCTGCACCAAAGCCGCCTTTATAAATCTGAATGTCTCTTACGGCATCAGCATTTATGGCACTAAATACTCCGAAGAAGTGATCTAAACGGTAGATGGTAAAGCCATCAAGCAGTACCAAATTATGTGCGGACGGACTGTTTCTAATCGTAAGTGCCGAGGAAGTCTCATCGGTTCCGCCTATTCCCGGTAACAATTGTAACGACCTAAAAATGTCTAATTCACCTAGGCTTGGTAAAGCAGCCAAGTCTTTTGGGTCAATGGTCATTTGGGAAGCATCAGGGCCATATTCAACCGTACGGTACATATTATCTACCACAGTGAAATCGGATAGCTCTAATGCTGATTGATCGAGAAGAACGGTAAGGGTTTGTTTGGTTTCGCCCGGTTTTAGTTTTACTTCCTTTTTCTGATATCCCAAATAGCTTACTTCGATGGTACTGGTGTCAGTTGGTACTTTGGGTAAAGAGAAATACCCATTTCTATTTGAAATAGTGCCACGAGACAAACCACTAACTCTAATCAAAGCATTAGGTAAGGACTCACCGGTTGAAGCATCCTTTACCAAACCAAAGACTGTTATATCGAATAAACTAGGGTTGGAGACATCTAAATCTACTTGCTTCGGAATTAGGATAATCTTTCCATTGAGCAGTTGGTAGTCGATACCTTTTCCATTTAATACCTGAGTTAAGAAATCGGGTAAAGCTGTATTGGTGAATTGCCCATTAACGGTAATTCCCGTTATCAAAGCATCATCATAAGCGATTTTTAGATCGTACTTGTTTCGAAGCTTTCTAATCAGCTTGGTTAATGAAATGTCTTCGAAAGATTCAGAAATGCGTATGGTATTTACCTCTTGAGCAAAAAGGTTAATTGATATGAAGAGAATTAAGATGCCATACAGCTTACGCACTATTGAACAGTTACTTGTTTTTCTTCTATTTCAAATTTGAAACCCATTGGCATAAATACCAGCTGAAGCGCTTCAGTTAAGTTGTCCTTATTAAAATATCCGTTGTAGATTCTTTCACTGATATCAGGCGACAGTGTAATGTCTATCTGGAACTGTCTTTCTAATTCTTTTACTACTGATGCCAAAGGTGTTTGGTCAAAGTAGAAATCACCGGTTCTCCATGCTCCAATTTCATTAATGCTAATAGGTTTCGTTTCAAGTTTATTATTGGTAAGGCGTGCTCTTTGACCAGGGTTAAGAATTCCTTGTGCACTTGCTGAGCTCACAGCTACTTTACCTGTGGCACAGCTCACTTCAAATAGCCCATCTCTCTGCTTTACGTTGAAAGATGTACCTAAAACTGCTACTTCTCCAGAGTTAGTGATTACAGTAAATTGACTGCCTTCTTCTACTTCAAAAAAAGCTTCTCCTATAAGGCTCAATTCTCTTTTATCTTCCCAATTCTTTTCAATAAAGGAGACAGAGGAACCCGCACTTAAGGTAACCATAGACTGGTCGGGTAACTCATAAGTAAGAATTGAATTTGCTTCAGCAGAAATTGATATTGGATTTGGTGTGTTTCGGATGCCAAAGAAACCGACTAAGAACAAAGCGGCAATACCCACTGCCCAATAAGCCCATTGAAATGCATTCTTCTTTTCAGTATTTGGGACAAGAAACCTCTCGTTGTCTGTCGCCTCAGAATTAATACGATCCATCAAACCCTCCCAAGCTTGTTCTGGGGAAGTTTTGCTCGGAGCATCTAGCTTTTCTGTTAGCGCAATAATCTTTGCCATTTCAGCGCTATCTTCTTGCTCTTCAAGCCATTTTGATATGATTGGATCGTTTTTCAAGGCTACAATTTAAGTCAAATTTTGTATTTAATATGTTGTCTTAGGTGGCCTAAAGCACCATGCATTCGCTTCTCTACAGCTTTTACACTCAGTTCTAGCCTTTCTGCAATTTCTTTATAGGTCATTTCCTCAATTCTGTTCATTAAAAAAACTTCTCGCTGTTTTTCTGGCATATCACCAATTACACGTTCCAGTTCTTGTTTGAACTCTTTTTCTTCTAAACTGAATTGAGGAGAGTGTTCTTCTTGTTGTGTTTTATGCTTTTCAACAAAATTCATAACCACTTTTCCATGTCTGATTTTATTCAGGAGCATGTTGTTGGCTATGGTATAGAGGTAACTTTTTACAGTGTCTGACTGAATATCGTCTCGTTTATCCCAGACTTTCATAAATACATCTTGGGTTAAGTCTTCGCTTAAGTCGATATCTCCACACTTGTAGTACAAGAAATTTTTGATCGGGGTGTAATACTGATCAAAAAGACTCTTGAATTCCTCTAGGGTCATTGAGTTTTAGCTTTGCCTAGAGCCAAGTTAAAGAAAAATCGGTTTGAATATGCTTGAAAGGCGCTTTTAGAATTTTTTCAAATATTCTTAACGCTACATTTGTATTAATAAAAAGGGGTATTACCTTTGCACTCCCAATCGGGAAAAAGGGCGCTTAGCTCAGTTGGTTCAGAGCACCTCGTTTACACCGAGGGGGTCGGGGGTTCGAATCCCTCAGCGCCCACTTCAAGCACAAAAGCTGCAACGTTAGTTGCAGCTTTTTTTGTGTCCAAACAATTCGAAACTTGTTTCAGAATTGGAGGGTCACAAAAAAGCGCAGCAGAGAAACTGCATGCTTTTGTATTTGCAGTAGGGGTCTCGCTTTAGGGATCAACGGAGTTAATCCAATAGTCTAAAAATTAGCAATCACTTGATCAACAAAAGGCTGGGCATCATTTTTCATCATGTTACCAACGCGATTAAAATTCGCCTTCAGGATATTTAGTTCTCTTTGGTACCATTGGTATTCTGTTTTTAGTACCCCTCTATTGTCGAATAAGTCACCCCATGTTAAGCCTAAGAGTTTACTTTGTCCAAGCATATTAAACCGAGCCGTTTTTTCTTCAAGCGATTTTACGAAGTCATATCCGCCTGTTAGGCTAGATGCTAAGTCACGGCTTAGTTGGACAAAAACATCACTATTAAAGCCAGCCTGTGTAATCAAAAGGGATTCTTTAAAGCTAATGGTCAGAGGGTAAAAAGGTTGAGATCTTAAGGTGTCGCTGTATTGTTCTAGTTCTTTGATTTCTCTACTCAATGCTCTTTCGGTAGATCTTATACTTCCTGTGAGTTGTTCAAGCTCAGCACCGAAGCTGATAAAGTAATTCTCCTTTATTTTTTGTTCACGATTCCTCTGTTGCAAGTTGTTAAGTTCGAATGCGCCATATACCCCGATAAAAACAATAAAAAGCTCAAAGAGAAATCGACCGACAGAAAGTTTATTCTTTTTCATTACCCGTAATATACATAATGAATGAAGAGACTCTTTCCGTTTTAGCCCAAGATAAACTAGACTAATGGTAGGTGTCTATAAATAAAAAAAGGAGGTATCTTCTAATACCTCCAATTTAAAATGGTTTTATAAACCTTTTCTTTAAAGCGATGCTAGCTTTTCTTCCAAGATCTTAATCTTAGATTCAGCATCAGCCTGTTTCTTTTTCTCGTTGGCCACCACTTGTTCAGGCGCATTATTCACAAAACGTTCGTTGCTCAGCTTTTTCATTACTGAGTTTAAGAAGCCTTTTGTGTATTCTAGTTCCTTGGTGATTTCTTCTTTTTCAGCCTCTATATCAATCTCACCTTCTTCAATCGGTAGATAGAATTCATCAGACTGGATAACAAAGCTCAGTGCATTTTGGACCTTCTCATTCGTAAAACTGAACTCGCCAATATTACCGAGTTTAACAATCACGCCTTGGAATGTTTCGTACGCTGATTTATCGTCTGTTTTAATGGCTAAATCGAGTACATCTTTTGGAGACATGCCTTTGCTGCTGCGCATGTTTCTGATTTGAGAAATCACCTCAAAAACACGTTCAGCCTGCTTAGTCAAGTTTTCATCCGTATCACCAATAACTGGCCATGCCGAAACGATAATGTCTTGGCCATCTTCTTTATCACTCAATTCAGACCAGATTTCTTCTGTTAAGAATGGCATAAACGGATGCAAGACCTTCATGATCTTTTCGAATAATCCAATAGTCACTTGAAGTGTAGCCGGATCAATGGGTTCACCATAGGCTGGCTTGATCATTTCTAGATACCAAGAACAGAAGTCGTTCCAAATCAACTTGTAGGTTGTCATTAAGGCGTCAGAGATTCTGAACTTACTAAAATGATCTTCAATCTCAGTTAAAGCTTGATTGAAGCGGGCATCGAACCACTGAACTGCTACTCTGTTTTCTTCAGGCATTGAAGTGCCACCAATCTCCCAGCTTTTCACTAAACGGAATGCATTCCAGATTTTGTTAGCGAAGTTTCTTCCTTGCTCCACGAGTTTCTCATCATAAAGCAGGTCATTCCCTGCAGGAGAAGAGAAGAGCATTCCTGTTCTTACGGCATCTGCTCCAAAGTCTCTTATTAAATCAAGTGGATCTGGAGAGTTACCTAAAGACTTAGACATTTTACGTCTCTGCTTGTCTCTCACTATTCCGGTTAAGTACACGTGCTTAAACGGCATTTCGTCCATGTACTCATAACCTGCTATGATCATTCGGGCAACCCAGAAGAATAGAATTTCTGGAGCTGTTACCAATACTGAAGTAGGGTAGAAGTAATCCAAATCAGCATTTTTACCCTTGATGATTTTCCCTGTTTCCTTATCGAAGTATTCTTCATTAAACCCATCGAAAACAGCCATAGGGAAGAGCCATGAAGAAGCCCATGTATCGAGTACATCTTCATCCTGCTTGATATCAGCAGCTTTCAGATTTGCATTGCCTGATTTCTCCCTTGCTAGTGCTAAAGCTTCTTCTGGCGTTTCAGCAACAACAAACTCATCATCACCTGTACCGTAGAAGTAAGCCGGTATTCTTTGTCCCCACCATAATTGTCGAGAAATGGACCAATCACGCACATTCTCCATCCAGTGGTTATAGGTGTTCTTGAATTTGGCAGGTACTAATTCTACCTGATCTTCCATTACCACCTGATGAGCCGTTCTGGAAATCTCCTTCATTTTAATGAACCACTGTAAGGAAAGTTTCGGTTCAATTACTGAATTGGTTCTTTCTGAACGACCAATCTTCGTTTGAAAATCTTCTTCTCCTACCAAGTAACCAGCAGCATCTAGGTCCTTTACGATTTGCTTCTTTACAGCAAAGCGGTCCATTCCTATATACTTTTCTATCTCACACTTCTCATTCAGTGTGCCATCAAGATTAATGGTGTCAATGATTTCAAGATTATGTCTCTGACCTATCTCATAATCGTTAGGATCATGAGCAGGTGTTACTTTTAGACAACCAGTACCAAATTCGATCTCTACATAGTCGTCTCCAATAATTGGGATTTCGCGATTAATGAATGGTACTAAGGCTTTTTGGCCTATGAGATGCTTGAAACGATCATCTTTAGGGTTTACTGCAATGGCGGTGTCACCCATGATGGTTTCAGGACGTTGAGTGGCAATGATTACCTTTTCGTCAGAACCCACAATGCTATACTGTACTTTAAACAGTTTTGCCGTCTGCTCTTTGTCATCATAGATAACTTCTTCATTAGAAACAGTAGTTTGAGCTTCAACATCCCAGTTTACCATTCTCCAGCCACGGTAGATATAGCCTTTCTTGTATAGGTCTACAAATACGCAGATGACAGCTTTATAATAATTGTCATCCATGGTGAAGGCTGTTCTATCCCAGTCGCAAGAAGCACCAAGTTTCTTCAATTGTTCTAGAATAATGCCACCGTACTTTTCTTTCCATTCCCACGCATGTTCTAAAAATTCATCCCTTGTAAGGTCTGACTTTTTAATGCCTTGCTCTCGTAGCATTCTTACCACTTTGGCTTCCGTAGCAATTGAGGCATGGTCAGTACCTGGCACCCAAAGGGCCTCTTTACCTTCCATTCTGGCTTTACGAATCAATACATCTTGAATGGTGTTGTTGAGCATATGGCCCATGTGCAAAACCCCCGTGACATTAGGAGGAGGAATAACAATAGTGAATGGTTCTTTATCCGGATTAGCCTTTGCTTTAAAGTAGCCTTTCTCCATCCAGTAGCTATACCATTTATCTTCTACCTCTACGGGGTTGTACTTTGCTGAAATAGACATGAATTGTACCTCTTAAAATTGAGGGGCAAAAATAGAAGATTAAGTCGGAAGACGGAAGCTTGAAGACAGAAGATGACTAATTGATGAATTTTAAAATAAGTCTTCCTACCGAATTAGTACAGTCTCTAGTAAATTCTGCTAACCATAGGTCGGAACTACCTCCAAAATGAGACTCACTAAATTGATTTCTGGCATTCGAAACAGCGTTGGTTATAGTACTGATTAAATTGATCATTTGTACAGGATATTCTTGTTGATTTTTCGCTATCTGACTTTTGATATGATCTTTAACTATTTTTGAATTCTTAGATAAATCGTTGGTTAGTTCAATCTCGGATACTTTTGCAGCTATATATGCTTTAAATAAACCTTCCAGTGAAGAATAAGCATATGTAAGAGTTAAATTATATTCTGCCTTATTTATCGAAAGATCCATTTCATTCAGGCACCTTTCAAGTTTTGTTTTGCTGTCAATAACTTCAGGAATTGGTATATTTGGTACTCCTTGTTCATTTTGAGGCTGAAATGACTCCACTTTCTCTAAAATGTATTTAGGAGCTTCTAATAGCTCTAAGTCTTCTTTGATTTCTTTTACTCTAAAATCCTTTTTTGACCATTTTGTATATGTGTAGAGAAAGTCTTGAATGAATATAAAGAAGATGTGCTTATCGGAATCCCAAATTTGATTCATGGTTAAAGTCAGACATTCTTCTAGATCCATTTCATCATGATCAAAACCTGCCAAAAAAATGGTTCTATGCTTCTTAACGTATTCAAAATTAGACCTCCAATTCTTGTCAAGATTTACTTGTATGCAGAATCTTTTGAAATCTCTTGATTTCAAAAATTCACCTAAATCATCGAAATCTATGCTATCACGTAATGGTTCTATTTTTGGATCAGGGTCTAACTTTGGAAATATTTCGCTCATATAATCTAAGTTAGTTTATTTAAAATTATTCCTAGAACTAAATCTTCAAGGCTGTAGAATGAATATTCGTTGATAAGACAAATGAACTTTGTACTTGCCCTAGGTTTGGAATCGTGGATAGTTTTGTGAGGATAAAAGCTTCGTATGCTTCCATGTTTTTCATGACTACCTTGAGTAGAAAGTCGAAGTTACCGGCAATGTGGTAGCACTCAAGAACCTCTTTGTATTGACCTACCTCATTTACAAATTTATCTAAGTAAGACCTTGAGTGTTTCGTTAGACTTATAGAGATGAAAGCAGTTAGCATCAGGTCAAGTTTACGCTGATCTAATAGTCCGACATATTTTCTCACGATTCCTTCTCTTTCTAGACGTTTCACTCGCTCATAGACTGGCGTGGTAGACAAGTTTAATTGCTCTGCTAAAGCTTTTGTGGTAATCCTACCATCTTGCTGTAAAGCCTCTAAAATTCTGATATCAATCTCGTCTAATTTTGCCATAGAATATTTTTCTAAATAAGTCTGTGATTTAAAGTTTTAAAAATAATAAAACCTGAAAAATATTTAAATAGTAGATAATATATCTAAAAATAGAATCAATAATAGATAAAGTAAATAATTCCCATTTTGTTCTTTTTAGCTTCGCGTAAACTTCAACGGTGACCAAAAGCCTCAATATTGACGTCATTCCGAACTTGTTTCGGAATCTTTTCAAAAAGGAAGTAAAGTTTGAGGTAGATCCTGAAACAAGTTCAGGATGACGATGGCAAGAGCTTTAGGTCAAGAACGAACAAATGGAAACACTATTAGAAAGATTCGAGAAGCGCAGACCTGAGATTGTCTTCGAATGGCATGATCATGAAACAGAAGCTGAGGGATGGGTTGTGATCAACTCATTAAGAGGAGGAGCCGCGGGTGGAGGAACCCGGATGCGTAAAGGATTAAATAAACACGAGGTAGAATCTTTGGCCAAAACTATGGAAGTGAAATTCACAGTTTCAGGCCCACCAATTGGAGGTGCAAAATCCGGGATCAATTTTGATCCTAATGATCCAAGAAAAGAAGGTGTGCTACAAAGATGGTTTACTGCTGTAAGTCCACTGTTAAAGTATTACTATGGCACTGGCGGAGACCTGAATGTAGATGAGGTTCATGAGGTGATTTCAATGACAGAGGAGGCTGGTATTTGGCATCCTCAGGAAGGTGTATTCAATGGCCATTTTAAACCGAATGAGGCTTCTAAGATTAATCGAATTGGTCAGTTAAGAAATGGTGTAGTTAAGGTAATTGAAAATCCATTCTATTCTCCTGATGTAACTAGAAAGTATAAGGTGGCCGATATGATTACAGGGTGGGGTGTGGCTCAGGCTGTTCATCACTACTATGATATCTGGGGAGGAGATTACCAGCAAAAGAGAGCCGTCATTCAGGGTTGGGGTAATGTAGGTGCAGCCGCAGGATTCTATCTAGCGCAAATGGGGGTACATGTAGTGGGTATCATAGATCGCCATGGAGGTGTGATGAAGCAAGAGGGATTTTCTCTGGAAGAGATAAGAGAGTTATATCTATTCAGAGATGGCAATCAGTTAGTGTCAGAAGATCTAATTCCTTTTGAAGAAATCAACGAAAAGATCTGGGACTTGGACTTTGAGATTTTTGTCCCTGCCGCGGCTTCCAGGTTACTAACGAAAGAGCAGGTTGATCGAATGATAGAAACCAAATTGGAGGTTATTTCTTGTGGTGCAAATGTACCATTTAATGATCCTGAGATTTTCTTAGGACCAACCGGCTTATATGCTGATAAGAATCTATCTCTAATTCCTGACTTTATTGCTAACTGCGGAATGGCGCGCGTTTTTGCGTATCTTATGGAAGGGGGAGTGGCACTCACAGATGAGGCAATTTTTGAAGACGCCTCTGAAGTAATTAGGAAAGCTTTAGATCACGTACATGATCTTTCAAAAGAGAAGACAGGGATTGCTGCCCGCTCCTTAGATGACTGTTTGAAACAACTGGTAGATTAAATATAAGACTATGCCCTTTTATCATCAACTCGGTAAAATTCCACATAAGAGACATACTACTTTTAAAAAGCCTGATGGTAGTTACCATTACGAGCAGCTTTTTGGTACAATTGGCTTTGATGGCATGTCATCTTTGATGTATCATTTGCATAGACCCACGCAAGTCAAAGAGGTGGTCAAGACTTATGATGTTAGTCCTAAGATAGCAGTTGCTAAGAATATGCTCTCTTTAGGAATTGACGGATTTAAAGTTGAACCCAAAGCTGATTATTTAGAGAGCAGAACACCGGTTTTGGTTAATAATGATTGCCATATCGTACTCGCGGCCCCTTCATCTTCACTGACTGACTATTTCTATAAGAATACCGACTGTGATGAGTTATTATTCGTACACGAGGGTTCTGGCAAATTGAGAACCATGCTGGGTAATATTGAATTTGGTCCGGGAGATTATCTCTTAATCCCTAGAGGTATGATTTACCAAATTGAACTTGAGACCAAGACAAACAGGCTATTTATTGTCGAATCTCATAGGCCACTATACACACCAAAAAGATATCGCAACTGGTTTGGTCAACTCTTAGAGCACTCACCATTCTGTGAAAGAGACTTGAGAAGACCGAATGAGTTAGAGACTTATGACCAGAAAGGGGACTTCATCATTAAGGTGAAGAAAGAAGGCATGATCCATGAATATGTGTATGCTACTCACCCATTTGATGTAGTAGGCTGGGATGGTTATAACTTTCCTTATGCCTTCAATATAAAAGACTTTGAACCAATCACGGGGAGAGTACATCAGCCACCACCGGTTCATCAAACTTTCGAAACGGATGCCTTTGTGGTTTGCTCATTTGTACCGAGGCTTTACGACTATCACCCAGAATCTATTCCGGCTCCTTACAATCATAGTAACATAGATTCGGATGAGGTGCTCTATTATGTAGATGGTGATTTTATGAGTAGAAATAATATCGAAAGAGGGATGATTACTCTACATCCTGCCGGTATACCTCATGGTCCGCATCCGGGAGCAATGGAGCGCAGTATTGGCGCTAAGGATACAGAAGAATATGCTGTAATGGTAGATACCTTCAAACCGTTACAAGTGACTGAAGCAGCCATGAAAATGCTAGTGAAAGATTATCATAAATCTTGGTTAGAATAAAATTAGACTTGATTTGAAATGGAAAACGTAACCTATTCAGGAGAGAAAATTTTTGATGAGGCTAAAGACTTTTTGCCTATCAACGGAACTGATTATGTAGAGCTATTTGTGGGGAATGCTAAGCAGTCGGCTCACTTTTACAAAACGGCTTTTGGATTTCAATCTGTGGCCTATGCAGGTTTAGAGACAGGTATGAAGGATCGAGTATCCTATGTGTTGCAACAAGATAAGATCCGATTAGTCTTGACTTCTCCTTTGGAAGAAGGAGGAGAAATCAATGCGCACATCAACAAGCATGGTGACGGTGTTAAAGTAATCGCACTTTGGGTTGATGATGCAACTAAAGCGTGGGAAGAAACTACAAAAAGAGGTGCTGAAAGCTACTTTGAGCCTTTAATAGAAGAGGATGCTCATGGTAAAGTGGTTCGTTCAGGTATTCATACTTACGGAGAAACTGTACATATTTTTGTAGAGCGTAAAGCATACAATGGCGCTTTTCTACCCGGTTATCAACCTTGGAAATCTGATTATAATCCCAGCGAAATAGGCCTGAGATATATAGACCATATGGTTGGTAATGTTGGCTGGGGAGAAATGAATAAGTGGTGCGAGTTTTATGCTAAAGTCATGGGATTTGCCCAGCTCGTATCATTTGATGATAAAGACATTTCTACTGAATACACCGCTTTGATGAGTAAGGTAATGAGTAATGGTACGGGTCGTATTAAGTTTCCGATCAATGAACCTGCTGATGGTAGAAAGAAATCTCAAATAGAAGAGTATATAGATTTTTATAATGGCGCAGGGGTACAGCATATTGCGGTGGCTACGAATAATATTATTGAAACGGTTGCGGAGCTAAGAGCCAGGGGTGTTGAATTCCTAAGAGTACCTGATACTTACTACGAAACAGTTTTAGATAGAGTAGGAGAGATTGATGAGGATCTTGAGCCTTTAAAGCAGTTAAATATTCTTATTGATAGAGATGATGAAGGCTACTTACTCCAAATCTTTACTAAGCCGGTGTTGGATCGGCCAACAATGTTCTTTGAGATAATTCAAAGGAAAGGAGCCCAGTCTTTTGGGAAAGGAAATTTTAAGGCGCTTTTTGAAGCTATAGAAAGAGAACAAGAATTAAGAAATACACTTTAAATAGAGACGTCACTGCGAGGCACGAAGCAGTCCCCCAATTAAACAAGGAGATTGCTTCGTCTCCCGATAGTGATCGGGACTTCTCGCAATGACGATAAGAAATTATGATCAAAGCCAACGATCCAAAACTCAGATCATGGGTGGAGGTAGCTCCAGATTCCGATTTTTCAATTCAAAATATACCATTCGGTATTTTTACTACAGAAGGTGCTTTAACACGAGTTGCAACCGCAATTGGTGAGTATGTGCTGGACCTAACGCAGCTGCATGATAAAGGTCTTTTTGAAGGACTCGATTTACCGAAAGATATCTTTCAGCAGTCTACTCTCAATGCTTTTATGGCTTTGGGAAAAGAAAAGACCAGAGCCGTTAGAAACAGGATATCAGATTTGCTAGAAGAGGGCAATCAGGAAATTCAGTCTACTTATCTAAAAGAGACTGCCTTGATTTCTATGGCTGAAGTTGAAATGCTAATGCCTGTGCAAGTTCCCAACTATACGGATTTCTATTCATCAGAACAGCATGCCTTTAATGTAGGTACTATGTTTAGAGGTCCTGAGAATGCATTGATGCCAAACTGGAAGCATATTCCTGTTGGCTATCATGGAAGAGCATCATCAATTGTAGTTTCCGGTACGCCTTTTCATAGGCCGAAAGGGCAAACAAAAGCCGATGACGTTGATAAACCATCTTTCGGTCCTTGTCGATTACTCGACTTCGAATTAGAGATGGCTTTCATTACAGGGAAAGAGAATCAGCTTGGTGATCCGGTTTCGACACAGGAAGCCGGTGATTATATATTCGGTTTTGTCGTGCTAAATGATTGGTCAGCCAGAGATATTCAGAAATGGGAGTATGTGCCTCTTGGTCCTTTTTTAGCGAAGAACTTTGCTTCTCACGTATCTCCATGGGTGGTCACAATGGATGCTTTGGAGCCATTTGTTGTTCCTGGCCCTCAACAGGATCCTGAAGTCTTGGATTACTTGAAGTATAATACAGATTGCCATTTCGATGTGAACCTAGAAGTAGGTATTCAGCCGGAGGGTGCGGAAGAAACAGTGGTTTGTAATTCGAACATGAAATATCTCTATTGGAATGTGAAACAGCAGTTAGCACATCACACAGTAAATGGTTGCAATATGCAAGTGGGAGATATGTACGGTTCAGGTACCATCTCTGGTCCCGAACCTCATGAATATGGTTCTATGCTTGAACTCGCTTGGAGAGGAACTAAACCAGTACCAATGAATGATGGTTCTGAGCGTAAATTCATTTTAGACGGTGATACAGTATTGATGAGAGCTCATGCACAAAAAAATGGAGTGCGTGTAGGTTTTGGAGAAGTAAAAGCAAAAGTATTACCTGCTAAATGACAATTGACCCAAAAGAGATATCGGCACCGGAAATGCATGGCTATTTGTTGGGTGTAATTGCCCCAAGGCCAATCGCATGGGCGAGCACTATCGACAAGGATGGCAATGTGAATCTGGCACCTTATAGTTTCTTTAATGTGTTTAGTTCTAATCCGCCCATGTTGATTTTGTCTCCTGCTCTACCAAGAGATGGACAGAAAAAGCACACATTGCTTAATGCTGAAGAAACTGATGAGATTGTTATTAATATCGTTAGCTATCCAGTGGTCGAGCAAATGTCCTTGAGCAGTACGGCTTATCCTAAAGGAGTTAATGAATTTGTCAAAGCCGGTTTGACTGAAGTCAAATCTGATTTTGTGAAACCACCCAGAGTAGGGGAGTCAATAGCATCTTTCGAATGTAAAGTGGATCGCGTGATTTCTTTGGGCCAGGAGCCGGGGGCAGGTAACCTCATTTTAGCTGAAGTAATCTTAGGACATATTTCAGATGAGATATTAGATGAAAATGGAAAACCTGATCCATTAAAAGCTGATCTGGTCGGTAGAATGGGAGGAGATTGGTACGCTAGAGCTACTCCTGATGCCATTTTTAAATTACCGAAGCCCAATAGAAACCTAGGCATTGGAGTTGATCAAATTCCAGAATTCATACGCAACAGTACCATTTTAACAGGTAATAATTTAGGTAGGTTAGCGAATGTAACCGCACTACCTACTCAAGAGGAGGTTGAGGCATTTGGCCAGACTGATGAAATACTTGAGATGAAAATGCGTTTTGTAAATCACCGAGAATCGTTTGAGGATCATTTGCACGAATTGGCACAAATATTCTTAAATGGTGACGAAGTAGAGAAAGCTTGGTTAACTTTGCTTCAGGTAACTACATTATAACTACCTAAATATGAAAAAGTACTTTTTAATGTTAGCACTAGTGTTTATAGGATATTCTGCTAGTGCACAGTTTACGTTAGGTCCAAGAGTGGCCTTTACATCTTCAAACCTAAGCATCAGCGATAACATCACTAACGTTCAGGAAGGAGATGCCGAATTCGGTTTACAGTACGGAATCTTCGCAAGATTCAAAGTGCCGATTATCGGTCTATATGCGCAGCCTGAAATTCTAATTAGCAATACTGAATCCACTATTTCAACTGGCGGTCAGGATGTAGATCTAAGCTTTAACAGAGTTGATGTACCTATTTTATTAGGAGGAAAAGTTGGCCCTTTAAGAATTAATGCGGGACCAGTAATTAGCTTTTTATCTACTGCAGAAAGTGATGAAGGTGGCGTTATTGCCGATATAAAAGATAATTACAGCAACTCGACAGTAGGCTTTCAAGCAGGTGTAGGATTGGATATTGCAAAATTCGTAATCGACCTTAAGTATGAGGGGGCATTGAGCGAGAAATTCAGTGATCAGTTTACAGTTGCAGGTAATCCTGTATCTACTGATCAGAGAGCTAGTCAGTTAGTATTAGCTGTTGGTTTCAAGTTGTTCTAAACACAACAAACCAGCGAGATCAAAAAAAAGAAAGGAAGCTTATAAAGCTTCCTTTCTTTTTTTATTGGCCTTTTTAGTGGCTTCTACATTTCTTTCAATCCTATGTTTAGGTCTAGACCATTTGGTGCTGTCTTCACCAGCAGGTGTCATCTCTTCCTGAGGCAATGGTGTGGGCTTGGTCCCTTTAGCATATGGCTTCATCGGGTTAATACCCAATAACTTAAACAACTCCATATCCTCATTTACATCTGGATTTGGCGTAGTTAGTAATTTATCACCAGCGAAAATAGAACCGGCACCTGCTAAGAAGCAGAAGGCTTGACCTTCTTTACTCATCTCAGTTCTACCAGCAGAGAGTCGCACAGTCGTCATTGGTAAAACAATCCTTGTGGTTGCTACCATTCTTATCATATCCCAGATCGGAACCACTTGTTGCTCTTCTAGTGGTGTGCCTTCTACAGATACAAGCGCATTAATAGGTACTGATTCCGGCTGAGGGCTAAGTGAAGCCAATGCTAAAAGCATTCCTGCTCTATCTTCAATGGACTCTCCCATTCCAATAATTCCACCCGAACATACGGTCACATTTGTCTTGCGAACATTTTTGAGGGTTTCAAGTCTATCTTCCCAGCCTCTTGTAGATATAATTTCTTTGTAATACTCCTCTGAAGAATCTAGGTTATGGTTGTACGCGTAAAGGCCGGCTTCAGCCAATCGCTTGGCTTGATTCTCATTAAGCATACCTAATGTACAGCACACTTCCATATCGAGGCTGTTGATGGTACGTACCATGTCGAGTACTTGCTCAAATTCAGGTCCATCTTCCACATTTCTCCATGCCGCACCCATACAAACACGAGAAGATCCTGAAGATTTAGCTCGTAGCGCTTGCGCTTTCACCATATCAACAGTCATCAAGTCGTTCGTTTCAATATCTGTATGGTAACGAGCTGCCTGTGGGCAATAGGCACAATCTTCCGGACAGCCTCCGGTTTTAATCGATAAGAGTGTACTTACCTGTACTTCGTTTGGGTTATGGTATTTTCTATGAATAGTTGCCGCTTCATAAATCAGATCCAGAAGTGGCTTATTGTAAATGTCTATTATTTCTTGCTTCGTCCAGTCGTGTCGAATTTCACTCATATGGGTAGTTTAATCGGCTACCAAAATAGGTAGGTAGTATTTCAACTCCAACTTCCAATAGTATATTTAATGCATGGAGGAAATATACTTGCTACTTGGAACAAATTTAGGGGACCGAATGGCTAATCTGCAGAGGGCAAAAGAGCTTATGGTACCTAAAATGATTACTGTAATTCGTGAGTCTTCAGTCTATGAAACTGCCGCTTGGGGAATTGAAGATCAGCCCAGTTTCTTAAACCAAGTGTTAAGAGTGGATTTTATTAAATCACCTCAACGGCTGTTAGAGGGTATTCTTGAAATTGAAGAAGAAATGGGTAGAGTAAGAGAAGAGAAGTGGGGAAGCCGATTGATTGATATCGATATACTATATTTTGGTGATAGGGTAGTTGCGGAAAAAGACCTAAAGATTCCTCATCCAGAAATTCAGAACAGAAGATTTACGATTCTTCCTTTACTCGAGATTGCACCGAATTTCGAACATCCGGTTCTCAAAACATCCCATCAGGAGCTTTTAAACAAAACTCCTGATGACTTGGAAGTTAAGAGAGTTGAATTCTAGTATTGATGAAAAGCATCTGAAACGAACTTCAGTGCCATTGGTAATGATTCTCTCCAATACGTCCAAGTGTGGCCACCCTGACGTACTCTATATTCATGGGGGATTTCCTTTTTCCTCATGGCAATGTGTATCAAACTGTTTCCCTCATAAAGAAAGTCGTCATCTCCACAATCTATAAACCATCGAACAGTTCCAATTTTCTTAGGGTCACCATTTTCTATCAGTGAAAGTGCGTTTATACTTTCCCAATAGGATTTAAGTTCTTCGGTTGTGCCATTGAATTGCATGCGCCTTGCTTGTTGCTCTAGTTGCTCTACACTTTCCGGACCTATGTAAGCACTCATTGGGAAAGCACTCGAGAATAGATCAGGTCTATGTAGGGCATAAGTAAAAGTTCCACCGCCACCCATAGACAGTCCTGAAATGGCTCTATATCTTTTCTCTTTTTTGATTCTGAATTTCTCTTCTACATGTGGCATAAATTCTTCGAAGAAAAAGTCTTCATAATTCCAATTACCATCGGGTGTGTTGAAGTAGCCTAGCCTACCCGTTTTTGCATCTGGCATAACTATGATCATGGGTGTAGCATTACCCGAATGGATGGCTTTATCAGTGATATGCAATACTTCTCCAAACTGAACCCAACCTGTATGGTCATCACCTGCACCATGAAGAAGGTAAAGAACCGGATAGCTCCGCTCAGATGATTCGTAATCTGGCGGAAGATAGACCGCATAATTGCGATCCATTCCCAAAATTTCGCTCTTCATACTGAGTCCATCAAAGACCTTTCCCGATTGAGCAACTATAGAAATGGTGAAAAGGCTTAGAAAGAAGGTGTATAAGTATTTCATAAGTGAGGAATTTAGTTTTTAGAAATCTATGAGAAGTTCATATTTACTTTTTCGAATCAAGCTCATGAGCATAAACTTGTCTGCCTAGCTCTGCTAGAAAAGGAAATGCTAATTCATCATATTCATAAATACCATCGTTAAAAATTTCATTCTTGTTGACATGGACTGTAGCCGCAAGCATAAATTCAATATTGTTTTTTGAGTCTTTTATGTATGCTACATCAGTAAGCGTTCCATAAGCATCCCCAACCTTATTGAATATTCTGATATGATCAGGCATAGGATCTTTGCTGTCTCCAAACATGAAAAACTTAACGTAGCTCTCGTAGTAATCACCATTCTTATAATTGGGATAGTCACTTTCTAAAGTGTTTCTACTCATCCAAAATCTTAAGAATTCATACTGCTCTTCTGTGAGATTGAATCTTTCATTTTCCGGCAATGACTCCGGGAAAATAACGGCCTTCAGGATCTTGTTGAGCGATTCAAGTGAGAAATAGTTCTTTTCAGAAAAGTCGAAAGGTTCATTATAAAGTTTGCCCTCATTGTCGGTATAGCCCACTCCTTTGATCATCCCTTTTAATGGCAGTTCATGTCTATCTACCTTTGACGCAATCGAAGCTTGCTGATAAATAGGTTCATTCGAATCATTAAAAAACTCAAACTCTGCAGTGTTTTTATTATCAGCGCCATAAAGGAATTTGTGGTTGATGTGGGCCGGTCCCATTCCTCTTTTCTTCAGCTCTTGGTTCACATAGTCTCTTCCTAGAAAATCGAATAGATAATTATATGCATCATTATCACTTACCAAGAATATCTTCTTAATCATGTGTTCAATGCTGGGTAGGCCAGTTTGAGCAGTTGAGTCGCTATCAATTATAATGTCTCTGGATCCATTTTCATACATTTTGAATGCGGACTGCGCATTCACGATTTCTCCTTGACTCTTTAATTCATTCAACTTTTGTAAGGTAAGTATAGCAACAGGCATCTTGGCCGTACTAGCCGGATAAAAGTATTGGGAATCGTCTAGTTGAAAATCGAATTCTTGGAATAGAGGTTTACCTTCAGCATCTCGTTCTATTTGTGTATAAAGAATTTGAACCTCATGTGCTTCCAATTGATCAGCAATGTTTTTGATCGCTTTGGAATCGCTCTGCATTATTTTTTGCAAAGGGTTCATTTCTTCGTTTTGACAGCTACTAAAGATGAGTATTAACGAAAGGCTGCTTAAAAGTTTAAAAAGTGATTTCATGAGGATGGTATTTCTACTTAAGTAAAAATACCATTCTCTTTGAATAATGAAATGCTAGTTAGATACTAGATACTTCGGCTTCTCTATGAATTTTCTTCACTAAACCTTGAAGTACTTTGCCAGGGCCACTTTCAACAAAGTTTGTAGCTCCATCAGCTACCATTGCCTGAACGGATTGCGTCCATCTTACGGGTGCTGTTAACTGCGTTTTTAAATTTGCTTTGATCACATCTACATCCGTTTCAGCTTTCGCAGATACATTTTGATAAACTGGGCAACTTCCTTGATTGAATACAGTCTCATCGATTGCCTTTTCTAATTCTTCTCTTGCTGGCTCCATTAAAGGCGAGTGGAATGCTCCTCCAACAGGTAGGGGAAGTGCTCTTTTGGCGCCAGCTTCCTTGGCTTTTTCACAAGCAATCTCAATTCCTTTGTGAGAACCTGATATCACTAATTGTCCTGGGCAGTTATAATTAGCAGCAACAACTACTTCATCTATTCCGGCACAAATTTCTTCTACAACTTCATCGGCAAGACCTAAAATAGCCGCCATAGTTGAAGGATTAATCTCACAAGCTCTTTGCATGGCCATAGCTCTTTGTGCAACAAGTTTAAGTCCATCTTCGAATGATAATACTCCGTTGGCTACGAGAGCCGAAAATTCGCCAAGAGAATGACCTGCCACCATATCGGGCTGAAAGTCATCTGCAATTTTTGCTAATACTACAGAATGAAGGAAGATGGCTGGTTGGGTAACTTTGGTCTGTTTTAACTCTTCTTGTGTTCCATTGAACATGATATCAGTAATACGGAAACCTAGGATTTCATTCGCTGATTCTAGGAGTCTTTTGGCTTCATCAGAAGATTCATATAGGTCTTTGGCCATACCAGGAAACTGAGCTCCTTGGCCAGGAAAAACGTATGCTTTCATCAATTGAAAATTTAGTGCGCTAAAACTAAACAATAATCATTAAGCTTCAACAAAGCGGGCTCTTAAGTCGGGTGTTGGTATTCTACAAGAATCTTGTTTACCGAACCATTTATACCTATTTCTAGCAATAAGATCATAAATGGCATGTCTTATAAATGGAGGAATGATTATGAATGCGTAGAGCAGCGGGTAAAGTCCATTGAGTTTTTTGGCGATTTTAAGAGCAGCAGTGCTCTTTTTATAGACTTTATCTTGAGACAATAATACAAGACTATCAAAGTCTTCTTTATTAAAGCCCAATTTCTCTAGTTGCTCTTGACCAAAATCAGATTGTAATGCAGCAAATTTAAACTTGCCCGCTGGGTCACGGTCTATTATGAAATTTACCGCCCCATTACAAAGATTACATACACCATCGAATAGTAATATGTCTTGATTCGCTATCGTATGATTTTCACCCAATTCTTAAATTCTTGTACTCGTTGTGATTGATCGAATACACTAAATGTAACAGTGGCAGAGTAGAAGTAAGTTCCTGCAGGTAATTCAACACCATTCTTATCAGTACCATTCCAGTCGATAAAGATGTTAGGTTCTCCTAATACGGTTTCCGTATCATAAGAGAAAATTTCATTACCACCCCATCTATCAAAAATCTGAACGCTTACACTTTCTACAAACCTTGGACACCTTCCATTTGGTTGATCAAAAGCTCTGAATGTATCATTTATGCCATCACCGTTAGGAGTAAAAGCATTAGGCAATTCATAGTAAGGGCAGTTATCAAAACAGATTGGGTCACTCAGACCACTTTCGTTATTTGATCTATCTACGGCAGAAATGCGGTAGCAACCTTTTATCTCCGGTAAGTTGTTATGTTCAAAAGAGTTTACTCTACTTGTTCCCACAATTACATAATCATCTTCAGCACTGGTATTGGAATAATAGATGTTGTAGAATGCTACATCCACATCAGTATCATTTATTTCCCATGTTACTGTATTTGTAAAGTTTGAGAAGCCACATGCTTCAAATTCCAACCGCTCGCATTGGTTGCCATCAGTTATAATAATAGGTCCAAATGGTCCTTCTACAGTTGTTGTGTCAGAAGGCGTTAAATCTGGGTCTTCAGGTGGTACATCATCATTCGGTGTTACACAGATGATCTGAGAGTTATTGATTAATGGAGATGGAATAATCGGGTTTCCATAGCTCCCTTTAGCTGTAACAAAGTAGCAGAACTCTCTATCGTTACTTAGGCCAATGCCATTGAATCTCCCATCATCTAAATAAGTTAGGCCATCAACAGGTGCATTAACACTATCTATGAGAACAAAAGTGTCTGCATCTTCTTGATTTGTGTCGGTTCTATTTCTGTATACATAATGGTAAGGTGCATCTTGAACTTGATTAGACCAAGGAACTTCAGCTTTCCAATCAAGTCTTACGGATTGTAATTCTCCGATAGCATCTAATCTTAAAGAAGATGCAGTTGATGAACTGTCAATCAGGTTATTGTCTCTATCGTAAAATCTTACCTGATAATTATAGATTCTGTCTCGCGTATTCAGGCCTGTGTCTGTAAATACTGTGTCTTGTGTATTCGTTAAAAAGGTTCTACCACCTGTTCCACTAAATCCATCATATCTAAATAATTCGTAAGTGAATGGAGGTGGGAAAAGCGTTTCTTCAATTTCTAAAGGAGATGTCCATCGAACGAAAATTTCTCCATTGGCATCGCTCGTTTCTTCAATACTCACATTAGTAATAGCTGGTACATCTAGTGGAATGTCAATGCAGAACTCTGTAGAGGCATAACTGATACCACCACTAGGTTGCGGGAATTCAGCTACTAATCGGTAGCAATATTTAACACCCGGTCTTATGTTATTATCGTCTATGAAGGAGATTTGATTGATTGGTAATTCTTCTATGAGCTCATATCCGGAGTTAGCCGGAATGCCTACATTACAATTCTCAGGAGTGAAATCGAAGCTATCGACCCTTCGATACACCTGCATGGTAGGAGCGAAGTTTGAGGCTACATAATCATCCCATACAATCTGAATTGAGTTACCGGAGTTCACCGAACCGGTCAATCCAGTAGGAGCAGGTGCCACTACATTTATATTCCAGGTGGCAAAGTCTACCAAAGAAGGGGCTAACGGATCAAAAGGCTGGTCAGAAATTTTAAACTGAACTTGGTAAGGTCTTTCTCTTACATGATCTAAAATGGTTTGCCATGTAAATAGATTCTCAACCGGCTGTTGTCTGAATCTTGGAATTGGACTTCTGTCTGGTAGGTTTAGATACTGAGCAGGGAAATTGTTTAAATCGAAGACACCACCGAAGCCTTCCATCAATACTAAGTTATTGTCGGGATCTCTGCCTGTTACTATGGCTTCCAGTAGCTGTCCTGCTTCTACGCAGGTATCTGCAGGTATTTCAAGTTCCGGTCTTTCATTATCACAGTCTAAAACCAAAACCTGCATGTCTCTGGTCACATAACCTAGTAGTTCATATTTGCCTGTTAATGGCGAGAATCGCCACTCTTCTACTATAAAGGCTAGGTTGTATTCTCCAGCAAATTGAGGAGCATCCCACTCGAGTGTACCTGTGATAGGATCAATGGTATAACTAGCAGGGCCAGGGCCATTTTCTCTTATGTTAGATATTGTTCCATTATCTAAAGAAACATACTGAAGTACTGGCTCGCTTCTTCCTTGCAGAGGATTAACAATTCTATAAGCTAAGCTGTCTCCGTCAGGATCGAAAGCACCTGGATTATGAATGAATTTTGCTCCAACGCAAGCTCTGTCTATTGGTGGAATTGTTAGCTGCGGTGTTCCGTTTACGTCTAATCCCGGATCGATTCTCAAAACGGTTTCTACGTGGAAAGGAATATCTTCAGAGCTAACACCACCCATGTTGATAATACCACCATTTCTGTTTTGCTCGGTGTAACTCACTATGTAAACGCCTGGCGCATCGAAAGTGTGCTCAAATTGAATGACTACAATTGAAGTAGCATTGCCAATGGGTGTTTCTGAAAAACCTGCAACTGATTCAGCTTCTAATAATTCTCGATTACCACCAATTTCTCTGCCTTGTCCAAAATTGAATACACCAGATTCACCTACTTCTACACCAGATTCAGTATCTCTGTATATAACAAGTGTAAAACGATACCTCAAACTGGTTTGTGAGATTCTCACTGCCGTAATTTCTCCCGCTCTTAAGTGTGTTGCCATTGCCTCAAGACCGATTGTGAACAGTAAGATAAGTCCTAGAATTAACCTCCTCTTCATAGAATAGATAAGCCTGCTTTCAGATTTAACGCAATATCAGTAATAAGTTATACTTCAAAACGAACAATTTTATATTTCTGTTCTCATAAAGACACTTCAATATTTTTAGACTAAAAACATTCAGTGATTTTTTAAACACTTTGGTTTCACAGTGAACTATACATAAACTACTGCAATTTAGAATGGTTCAAGATAAGAATCGGTTTGATTGCATTGGTTTGAACTATAACTTTGGCGAAAACAAAAACGCAATTTCTAAATGAGTTGGGTTAAACAAACCTTTTCAAGTTCCATCGGTAGAAAATTCGCGATGGCTCTTTCTGCACTTTTCTTGATGTTCTTCTTGCTCCAGCATTTTGCTATAAACTTTACTTCGGTATTTGGAGATAAGACATTTAATGAGATATCCCATTTCATGGGAACCAATCCACTAGTACAGTTTGCATTGCAACCTGTATTGATCTTCGCAGTAGTTTATCACTTTGCTATGGGTTTTGTTCTAGAGGCAAAAAACAGAGGCGCAAGAAGTGTTAAGTACGCCAAGAACAACGGAGCAGCAAATTCCACTTGGTTTTCGAGAAATATGATTTACTCTGGCCTTGTGATTTTAGCATTCTTAGGCTTACACTTTTATGATTTCTGGATTCCGGAAATTAATGTGAAGTACATCCAAGGAGATATGTCTGGTATGCATAATGGCGAGTTCAGATATTACGAAGAGCTTGTTCATAAGTTCCAAGACCCAGTAAGAGTAGGTATGTATGTACTTTCTTTTGTGCTACTGGCAATGCACTTGCTACATGGCTTTCAATCAGCATTTCAATCGGTAGGTGCCAACCATAGTAAGTACACACCATTGATTAAAAAGCTTGGAAATATTTATGCTATCGCAATTCCGGCAGGCTTTATTTTCATCGCATTATTTCATCATTTAACAGGACACTAAACCATGGCTACTTTAGATTCAAGAATACCTGAAGGTCCTATAGCCGATAAGTGGACCAATCATAAAAACAACATTAAGTTGGTTAACCCAGCCAATAAAAGATCAATTGATGTGATTGTAGTGGGTACCGGACTTGCCGGTGGATCCGCTGCTGCTACATTAGCTGAGTTGGGTTACAACGTTAAAGCATTTTGTTATCAAGATTCACCTAGAAGAGCGCACTCAATTGCCGCTCAGGGTGGAATTAATGCAGCAAAGAATTACCAAGGAGATGGTGACTCTACTTACAGACTTTTCTACGATACCGTTAAAGGTGGAGACTACAGATCAAGAGAGGCTAATGTCTATCGTTTGGCTGAGGTATCTACGAATATTATTGACCAGTGTGTGGCTCAAGGTGTTCCTTTCGCAAGAGATTACGGTGGGTTATTAGATAACCGTTCTTTTGGAGGTGTTCAGGTTTCTAGAACATTCTATGCCAAAGGACAAACAGGACAGCAGCTATTACTAGGTTGTTACTCAGCAATGTCTCGCCAAATAGGTAAAGGGAAGCTGAAAATGTATAACCGTCATGAGATGCTAGATCTTGTGATTGTTGACGGTAAGGCTAGAGGTATTATTGCTAGAAACCTGGTGACAGGTGAGATTGAAAGACATTCTGCTCATGCGGTAGTTGTGGGTTCAGGAGGGTACGGTAATGTATTCTTCTTATCTACTAACGCAATGGGTTCGAATACTTCTGCTGCTTGGAAGATTCACCAAAGAGGCGCCTACTTCGCTAATCCTTGTTTCACTCAAATTCACCCTACATGTATTCCTCAGCATGGTGAGCAGCAATCTAAGCTTACATTGATGTCTGAGTCATTAAGAAATGACGGTAGAATTTGGGTACCGGCAAAAAAGGAAGATGCAGAAGCAGTAAGAGCTGGAAAATTAAAACCAACTGATATCGCTGAGGAGGATAGAGATTACTATTTAGAAAGAAGGTATCCTTCTTTTGGTAACCTTACTCCTAGGGATGTTGCTTCTAGAGCGGCCAAGGAAAGATGTGACGCTGGTTTTGGCGTTGGAACTAATGAAACAGGTGAGGCGGTTTACCTAGATTTCGAATCTGCCATTATGAGATATGGACAAGAAGATGCCAATGTAAAAGGTGTTCATAATCCATCTCAAGAACAGATTAGACAACTAGGAGAAAAGGTGATTGAGACCAAATATGGTAACCTCTTCCAGATGTATGAGAAGATCACTGCAGATAATCCTTACAAAACTCCAATGAAGATTTACCCTGCCGTTCACTATACCATGGGTGGCGTTTGGTGTGACTATAATTTGATGACGACTATACCGGGTTGTTACGCAATTGGTGAGGCCAATTTCTCAGATCACGGGGCTAACAGATTAGGTGCTTCGGCCTTAATGCAAGGTTTGGCTGACGGTTATTTTGTATTGCCATATACAATTGGTGATTACTTAGCTGACGATATCAGAACAGGAGCAATTCCTACGGATACCCCGGAATTTGACGAGGCCGAAAAGGCTGTTCAAGAAAGAATCGAGTTTTTCATTAACAATAAAGGTTCAAAGTCTGTTGACCACTTCCATAAACGCCTTGGAAAGGTAATGTGGAATAAAGTGGGTATGGCGAGAAATGAGAAAGGCCTGAATGAGGCGATTGAAGAAATTCGTCAGATTAGAGAGGAATTCTGGAAAGAAGTGAAAGTACCAGGCGTTGCCGATGGGATTAACCCTGAGCTTGAGAAAGCAGGTAGGGTTGCTGATTTCTTAGAATTGGGAGAGTTGTTTGCAAGAGATGCTTTAGAAAGAGAAGAATCTTGTGGAGGTCACTTCAGAGAAGAGCATCAGTCAGATGAAGGAGAGGCAGTGAGAGATGATAAGAAATTTACTTTCGTATCTGCTTGGGAGTACAAGGGAGAACCTTCCGATGCAATTTTGCATAAGGAACCGCTTGTATATGATAATATTGAATTGAAGACAAGGTCTTACAAATAATCATTTAAGAATTTTAGATATAGTAATATGTCAACACATAAAAATCTCAACCTTACTTTAAAAGTTTGGAGACAAAAGGATCAGAAGGCTAAAGGAAATATGGAAACCTATCAGGTTTCGGATATTTCAACTGACAGTTCTTTCCTTGAAATGATGGACATTCTAAACGAGCAGTTAATCAACGAGGGTAAGGAGCCTGTCGCTTTTGACCACGACTGTCGTGAAGGAATCTGTGGAACTTGTTCATTGTATATTAATGGTGAAGCTCACGGACCGGGAAGAGAAATTACTACTTGTCAGCTACACATGAGAGAGTTCAATGATGGAGATACGATCTACATTGAGCCATGGAGAGCGAATGCATTCCCTGTGATTAAGGACTTAATGGTAGACCGTACAGCATTCGATAGAATTATGGCAGCAGGTGGGTTTATATCAGTAAATACATCTGGTAATACGGTAGACGCGAATGCTATTCCAATAGAAAAAGCAAATGCAGATAAAGCCATGGATGCAGCAACATGTATTGGTTGTGGCGCTTGTGTGGCAACTTGTAAGAATTCTTCTGCTATGTTATTTGTGTCTGCGAAAGTTTCTCAATTTGCTTTGTTGCCTCAAGGCCAGGTAGAGTCTGCTGAAAGAGCACAAAATATGGTTAAAGTTATGGATGAAGAAGGCTTTGGTAACTGCTCTAATACTGGTGCATGTGAAGTTGAATGTCCTAAAGGGATATCACTAGAGAACATTGCCAGACTAAATAGAGAGTACCTCTCAGGTAGTGTGAAGAAATAGGCAAAGCGTCTTTTCTTATAAAATTTAGAGCGCATCTCGAATACTCGGGATGCGCTTTTTATTTCTTAAATCGGCAACGTTTGCATGACTTACATCATATCAAGTATTCAATAAAGCATGCACATTTGAGTAGATGGCAAAGAAACAGAGGCTTAAACTATTTGAAAGAATACACCTTAGATTTGAAATAGACCGTGTTAATCCATTAACAGCGCTTTCTCAATTCCAAAGACCTATAATTAGCAAGCACTTATATATGTTCTTGTTAAGTGTTATAGCCTCTTCTGTAACCGTTATTTTATTGTTGCAAACACAAAAGCAAGAGGTGGCTTTCATGGGTGGTGTCTTTGTCTTGGCTGCGCTTTTATGGGTAACAGAAGCTCTGCCACTATTTGCCACTGCTTTGCTTGTCATAGGTCTTCAGATCATCTTGTTGGCAAATCCTGGAGAATGGAGAGGATTTGGTTTTGAAGGTGGCATTGGGCCGACCTATAGAGAGATACTTTCGCCTTTTGCCGATCCTATTCTGATACTCTTCTTAGGTGGTTTTATGCTCGCTCGGGCTGCGGTTAAAGAGGGGGTAGATAAGGCGCTTGCGAGTTCCATCCTAAAGATTTTTGGGGATAAGCCTATGTATGTAATGCTAGGTTTAATGCTGATTACCGGAGGCTTTTCAATGTTTATGAGTAACACGGCCACTACGGCAATGATGATAACTTTAGTTTCTCCGCTTTTCATTGCCCTTAGAGATGATGATCCTTTGAGAAAAGGGTTGGTATTGTGTATACCTACTGCGGCAAATATAGGTGGAATGGGGACGCCAATTGGCTCTCCTCCTAATGCAGTGGCTATAGGTTTTCTAAGGTCTGAAGGGATCAATATTAACTTCCTAAATTGGATGATTATTGGCGTTCCATTAGTGATTATCCTTCTCTTTATCGCTTGGTTACTTATTAGTAAGATTTATCAATCCCCAGATAAAGAAGTAAGACTTAGTACCAGAAAAAGAGAGATTAAGCCACGAGGGTGGTTCGTAATCACCATATTCTCAACAACCATATTGCTCTGGCTAACAGATCAATGGCATGGTCTCCCATCTGCAGTTACGGCTTTATTTCCAATCATTGTATTCACCGCAACAGGAGTAATTGACAGAAAAGACTATAATAATCTCGAATGGCATATTATTGCCTTGATTGCAGGGGGTATAGCTTTAGGTATGGGGATGAAAATGAGTGGACTTGATGTTATCCTTTTAAGTCTGATTCCTACTACTTCTTCTTTCGTATTTATTCTGCTGATCACAGCTACCATATTGCTCAGCATATTTATGTCTAACACCGCTGCGGCCAACTTGATTATTCCATTGGGTATCTCATTGGCTACTTTATCATTTGGTATTGGAGAGGTTGAAGTTGCCTACTACGGAATATCAATTGCACTAGCATCTAGTGTTGCTATGGCACTTCCGATCAGTACACCTCCGAATGCTATTGCGTATGCTAAAGGATACTTGGCTACAAAAGACTTTGTAAGGGTAGGTATAGTTATGAGTCTCCTAGCTATCGTGTTAATAGGTGTATTTGGCCCGGATGTGATTACTTTCTGGCAGACCAAATAAAAAACCGACCCAAGTACTACCTCAGGTCGGTTTAGTCAAAAGTCTATTTTCCTATTTGAAATAGTGCCCGTTAAACCTTTCGTTGGCTGCTCTTGATAGTTCTTCTCTGTGATCTGGATGAGAGATGTTAATGAGCGCCTGAGCTCGTTGTTTTAGGTTTTTACCATACAAATTGGCGATACCAAATTCAGTAACTACATATTGAACGTGCGCTCGAGTGGTCACAACACCTGCTCCTGGCTGAAGTATTGGAACAATTTTAGATCCGCCTCTTCTAGTAGTAGAAGGTAATGCTATGATTGGTTTTCCTCCTTCAGATAAAGAAGCACCTCTGATGAAGTCCATTTGACCCCCAACACCTGAATACATTCTTGTTCCTATAGAATCGGCACAAACCTGACCCGTAAGATCTACTTCAATGGCACTGTTGATACTTACCATCTTATGTTGTTTTCTTATCACAGCTGTATCATTCACATATTGAATATCTAGCATTCGGATCATTGGATTGTCATCTACGAAATCGTAGAGTTTCTTGGTTCCAATCATAAAGCCAGAGACCAACACATCTTTATGCTTAGACTTGTAGCTGTTGTTAATTACTCCTTTTTCTATCAATGGGATTACACCGTCTGAAAACATCTCGGTGTGGACTCCCAAGTCTTTATGCCCCTCCAAGCAAGAAAGTACGGCATCTGGAATTGCGCCAATTCCCATTTGAAGCGTAGATCTGTCCTCGATCATACCGGCAATGTGCATACCGATTTTCTTCTCTTCGTCTGTTAGTTCGTGAGAAGGCAGTTCGAATATGTCGGTGGTTTCTTCGTAATATCGATCAAACTTACTGATATGGACCAATCCATCGCCATGTGTTCTTGGCATGTTAGGATTAATTTGAGCAATTACAATGTCAGCGCAGTATATAGCCGCTTTGGTAGCATCAACAGAAACACCCAGCGTACAATAACCATGACTATCCGGAGGAGAAACCTGAATCATTGCCACGTCTACAGGAATAATTCCTCTACGAATCATAATGGGTACTTCACTCAGAAAGCAAGGAATAAAATGCGCTCGCCCCTCTTTATGCGCCTTTCTGACATTACCTCCTATGAACATAGAATGGGTTTGAAAAGTATCTTGATGCTCTTCAGCGGTATAAGGAGCTTCTCCTTCCGTATGCAAATGATAGATGTCTATATCATATAACTCAGGTGCTCTGTCGGTCATTGCTTTCACCAATCCTTCAGGAGTGGCAGCTGCAGTATGTATATAAATATTATGTCCCGGCTTAATTACTTCAACAGCCTGGGCCGCACTGTTTACCTTCATAAATTCTTGTTTTGCTGCAAATATTCTAATTAAAGGTATTTCGAAATGTGATCTAAATCATGCGTTAAGGCAAATTCAAAACTTAATTTTAAGATAACACATGTAGTGACACCTATAGGGCTCTAAAACACTGGATTTTGACATTGAGCAAAGTTTAGCGCATTATAGGTACAATTATGACGAAGATTAGTTGTCTTATTAAAGTACAAACCCAAGTAGCTACTTTAGCTTTTTTGAGGATTAAGTTCTATTGCTTGGTTCTTATTGTCCTTTCCAGTAATCTTTTAGCTCAATCTTCTACGCCAATTACTCATAAAGTCGCCTATGGTGAAACATTATATAGAATTGCCTTGGCTTACAATGTGAGTGTTGAACGAGTAAAGGAATGGAATGGTCTTGACAATAACATCATTAAGATTAACCAAGAGCTTATTGTAGGTTATGCTGAACCTATTACACCCAAAAGAATTGAGACACCTGAATACATTCAAGGATTAGAGAGAATAGTAGAGCAAGTAGAAACCTTGTATTATGAGACGTTAGCTAATGATCAGAAAAAGGAAAAAGCATCAGATACTGCACTTGTAAATGAATTGCTCAATCAGTTTGATGGAAAGGCCATATCACCTCAATCTTATCAAGAACTGAATCAGGCCCTCATTAAGTCTATAGAAGCAGATGTTGGGCTAGATTTCTATAGTAGTGCCAGTTATAATTTTGAACCAGGTATTTCCGACTTTGAGGATCTATTCTTCAGGTCAAGATTTAATGCTGGTTTGGATTGGCAGCTGTTGCGTTCAGGATTCTATGGGAACAAGCAACGGATTAAAGAATTAGAGTTTGAAGGCTTAATAAATGACATAACGCTTCAAAAGGGTAGAATTGAAGATGAATACATTTATACCTACAACTATGTAATCTACACTTTCAATAAGCGTCAATTAGAATTTGTCAATAGGCGCTTAGATATCATAGATAAATTTCTGGAAGTGGCCACCCAGATGTATCTGGTGAGAGCAACACCTTGGGAAGAGATTGTAGGTCTTAAAAACAGAAAGAAGGCGTTAGAAAACCTCAAGAGAAACTTATCGGCATATAATGAAGGCTTTGAGACTACATACGTTAACACGGGTTTCAATCCTTTAGTCGATGCCAATAATCTTCCGCTTCTAGAACTGGATGCTAGAAGTATACTAAAGGGTAGAAGTGGGGATAGTTTAGATATACAATTACTAGACCTCCAGAGACAACAACTCGATATAAAATACCGAAGGAATAAAGACATGAGTCTTAGAACTTATGCGAGATACAATGTCTTCAATAGTGAGAATACTACAGGAGCTAATTATAGAACCTTCGGTTCAGTAGGTGCAACATTTACAGCTCCACTTTTTCAGAATAAGCATAACAAAGAGGTAGCTGAGAAGGAGCTGAAAGTATTAGAGTCCGAGAACAACAAGAGAATGACTGCTGTCAATAATAACCTCTTAAATCTCTATTATGAATATGAGTACACCTTTAAGCAGTATTTGGATTTCTATGGTAACAAAGGGGTAGTACTTGAAAGACTCAGACGAAACCTGACTAAGGATAATCTGGACGATCCGAGCTTTACTCCATTAAGTGTCATTAACGGAATAGACGAGGTCTATAATATCGAAACAGAACTCCTTGATATTAAGCAAAACCTGTATCTCAAATTACTGAGAATACTCACCAATCTGCAGCTGTCAGATGCTTCTCAAATTGCTACACCAATTTCCTTTGAAGGCTATTATGATAAAATGGCTGGGGATAGATCAATTTACATATGGTCTGGCGTGTTTAATGACTTTTCTAGCATCTTCTTGTCAGAGTATTTAGTAAATAATGAGTTTGAAAAAGTCTACTTCTCTTCAGCCTCTCTGCCAAAAGATCAAATCTTAGGATTTATAGAATTGCTTAATAAGCAAGGTGCATCTGTGTATCGCTTATTTGGTGATAATTCTATGGCTGTAAATGTTGATACGGCTTCATTGGATGGACTCCTTCAAGAAATAAAATCAAATGGATTTCATGGCCTTCATCTTGATGTGGAACCTCATGTATTTCCCGATTGGAATAGTAATCGAGACACCTATTTAAATAACCTAAAAACAGGTATTCAGTATTTGAGTGCTCAACTAGATTCTGGGAATCATCTGACTATTTCAATCCCGAATTTTTATCCGGAAGAATTTCTCAGCGGCATTCAAGGTCATGTAAATGAAGTTGTGGTCATGTGTTATGATAATATTGATATAGATTTTATTGTAAGAAAGATAGCAGAGGAACTCGTAGTTTTTGGAGACAAGTTGACGATTGCGCTAAGAACTGAAGACTTTGAAGATCGAATTGCCTTAGAGGACTTTGTTAAGAACCTTATACAGGTTACAGGAATCGAGAATATTGCCATTCACGATTTATCGCGCTTGATTAAACTAGACGAAAAAACCATATTAGGTAAGTGAGACGAATAAATTTCGGAAATAGAGAAAAGTATATAGCGGAGGTTGAAGGACCAAAGCCCCAAAAACGAATTAATTGGGATAGAGTAGTCTACCTCTTTATCTTTTTCGGTTTGGTATTGAGTCTCGCTTATTATTTCCTTGGTCGATATGTCTATGTCAATATTCGCGGTAATGTAGCTAAGGGTAACTACATAGTATTTTTACCTAATGATTCTTGGATACGAGATGTCAAAATTCAAGAAAAAGAAGATGTTGAAATTGGAGATACACTTTTTGTTTTTAGACGTGAAATTGATGATTCAGACAATTCCCTTTTCAATTCCATACAAAGTGCTAGTGCAAGCTCACAGAGAGCAATACTAGATGCTAGAAAGAATATTCTCGTTAATGAAGAACGTATCCGTCAGAACCTCGAGTTGATTTCGTTATATCAAAGCAAAATTGAGCAGCTTGAACTGATGGTAATTCTTGATGCTAATTCGGCAATAAGAATAGACG
Organism: Roseivirga sp. UBA6052; assembly: GCA_002427755.1. Taxonomy (GTDB): domain Bacteria; phylum Bacteroidota; class Bacteroidia; order Cytophagales; family Cyclobacteriaceae; genus Roseivirga. The sequence goes on along the minus strand of DIYO01000005.1, from coordinate 27,060 downwards.
AATACAAATTAGAAATTGCTAAGCTCGAATCTCAAATTGAGGTTTGGAAAGAAGAGATAAGATTTTGGAGAAACTATATAGCACAAGCGCCAAAAGTAACAGAGGATTATCAAACTATTTTATCACAGAGATTATCGAACATAAATCCATTACAGGCATTCCTTTCCCCTGTCAATGGTAGAATAGATAGGATTAATTACAGAGTAAATCAGTTGGTTTATAAAGGGCAACCGGTATTGGATATTCTTCAAGAAGAGGCCTATATCCTAGGATATATACCTGAAGATGAGTTCGGGACAATACTTGAAGGGGATATTATAAAAGTGAAATTTCCAGATAAGTTTGAAAGTGAGGGGATTGTAGACAAGATCTATGCAAATCAAGAAAACCTACCACCTCAGTACCAAAGAAATAATATAACGCCAACAGAGTATTATCTGGCCATTATACATCCGGTAAATCCAGATGACGAAACGAAATGGGTTGAGAATTATAATAATAGTGTAAAACTCTCTAAGTCGAGGATATTCTAAATTGAGTAAGACAGAACCAAATATCGAAAAACCAGAAATGAATGTTATTGAAGCATTCAACAGAGAACACAATACTGTTCACTCTGAGAATGGATTAGATATACTCTTTATTAGAAATTATGAAGCGGTAAGAATTAGTGCACTCATCAGTTACGATGTGATTATTCTTGAATATCATGATCCTTCTGGTGCCGGTGATCTCCTTAACAAGATTAGAGCGGCATCTTATGAAGATGTTTATCTAATACCCTGCTTTTTATTAAAGCTAGACGCTCAGGTAGACCCACTTCATCTGGCATTGGCTGATGGTATTGTAGAAAGGGTGAGCATTGCCAGCCATCATTCCATAGTCGAGAGAATTATCAGTGTTAAGAATGATTACAAGGCAATTAAGACAGATTTTGTAGGTAGGCAAGTGGTGTTGAAGCTCATTAGATTCCTTCATTCAAGAGATATCCGTTTGAAGCCTGTCCCTTCCAGTAATACACTAATGGGTTACAGCTTTCCATTTTTAGATGCCAATAGCCATCTACACGATTATCAAGAAAATATTGAGATTCTGAAGGTCTCAGTAGACAGAGGTTTCTTAAGTCCGCATTTCGAAGATGTGGTTCATCTGTGCAGCAATTGTGGCTCAGGCTTTATCAATTATAGAGAGGTTTGTCCAAAATGCGGTACAAGAAAACACTTCTCTGAATACTCTATACATCATTTTGTTTGTGGCTATGTAGGCCCGGAATCAGATTTTTTCCAAGACAAGAAATTAGTCTGTCCAAAATGTAATAGACAGTTAAGGCATATTGGAGTAGACTATGATAAGCCATCTAGAATTTCGGAATGTGAAAATGGGCATGTATTCCAAGAACCAGAAATAGAGACTTATTGCTTCAATTGTGGAGACACCAACAAACTGGAAAGTATTATTGATTATGAGATTAATACTTACGAGTTGACAGCCACTGGTGTAAGTATGGCGCTTAGCGGTATTACGAAAGAGGAGAGTAACATTGAGGAGATTGATGGCGTGGTTTCTTTCTCTGTATTTAAAACTTTATTGAAAGTTGAGGCTGAAAGAAGAAAACTCACTAAAGGATCTGTATCGGTTTCTTATATCAGTTTCTTGTTTACTCCTAAAACTATTAAAGCACATTTAGATAGCTATGATCAATTCACGCATCAGATAGCCGCCTTGGTGAGAAATCTTCTACAACCAACTGAGGTCTTGACCTTAGCAAATGACGACACATTCCTTGTGATGTCTCCTGAAGCAGATATGAAAGAAACCAAGAAAAGGCTTCAAGAGCTATCATCTAAACTGAAATCTGTACTGCAAAAGCAGTTTGAAACAACTGATAACGACCGAATTCTGGTAGATTCTTTCGAGATGGAGGATAAAGAATCAGTCGGGATTCTAGAGCAAATAAACGAGCATATAAATATTCTGTAATGTGGGAAGTTGTCTTTGATTATTTCGACAGCATGACCCCTGATCAGTTTGTAAGAACATATTGGTACCTTATTTTTTTGGAACTCCCTAGGTACCTCTTTCTTGACTACATGGTACTCCTTCTTTATTATTTAAGAAGGTTCTCAATGAAAAAGACCTACAAGGAAGCTCAATATCGTTTTTGGTCAGAGTCTCCCTTAGTTACCATTATGGCTCCTGGTAAGAATGAGGGCAAGAATTTATATAAGCTTGTAAAATCTCTAGAAGACCAGACCTATCAGAATTTTGAAATTATAATAGTAGATGACGGATCTGATGATGATACACCAATCATAGGTAATTCACTTTTAAAAGCGGGTCTGATTGATGTCTTTCTGAGAAATGAGGTAAGGGGAGGCAAAGCCAGCGCGGCTAATTTAGCCTTACGTTATTCTAAGGGTAAGTATGTTGTCCATCTAGATGCTGATAGTTCCTTAGATCGGAATGCCATTGAGAGAATTATTACTAGGTTTTATTTAGATCCTGAGATTGGTTGTGTAGGGGGAAATCTGAAAGTAAGAAATGCAAAAGAAAGCATGGCTGCCACCTTGCAGGCTATGGAGTATTTGAGTTCAATTTCAGTAGGAAGAATCGTTACTTCTTACCTCGGGATTTACAGAATCATTTCGGGTGCTTTCGGAGCCTTTAGAACAGATGTGTTAAAGCGTATCGGTGGTTGGGATATTGGTCCGGGTTTAGATGGTGATGTGACCCAAAAGTTTCAAAAGCTAGGTTATAAAGTTGTTTTTGAAGATAGAGCCATCTGCTTGACAAGTGTCCCTGTCAAGTTTAAAACTTTGACTAAGCAACGATTAAGGTGGAATAAGTCTACTGTTAGGTTTAGGCTCAGAAAGCACATAGATGTTTTCTTACCTACAGCTAATTTCAAGTTCACTACTTTCTTCTCATCGCTAGAGAATATAGTCTTCAATGTAGTCTTCTCTTTTCTCTGGATAGTTTATCTGTTTGATATTCTTTGGAATTTCACAGATACTTTCGCCTTAATTATTGTTACTAAGCTGGCAATTTATACAGTGATTTCTTACCTCCAGTTCTTCGTTCTAATTGCCTTATCTGAAAGATGGAGAAGCGAATTGTGGTTGGGTTTATACATACCATTAGAAACCATTTACAATGGTTACTATATGCGCTTTATTCGTGTAATGGCATATATAAAAGAGATGTACTTCTACAGTAGTTATAAAGATGTTTGGAACCCGGCTAAGACATCAGATAAAGCATTGGATCATGGGAAGCTCTAAGCTTTTGGGAAAGCTATATTAAAGGAAGTGCCTACGCCCTGTTCTGATGAAACGCTGATCTTTCCATCGAATAGTTCTACCAGATTTTTAATGTTATAAAGGCTTAAACCTAGACCTTGAATTTTATCCTCGCTGCTTCTTATGTACGGCTGAAATTCGTCTAGCGATTTGTTAGGAAAACCGATGCCCCCATCTTGCACGATCAGACTATAATATCCATTGTCGTTAATACCCGTCACTCGTACTAAAGTGTTTTTGGGTGAGTACTTAAAGGCATTATCTACAAGTTCTTTGGTTATGTAGGTGAGAAATTCTTCAGGCACTTGAAGATCTTCATCGTCTACCATCAATTTTAAATCCTGACCTCTTTTAAATTCCTCAGCTACACTCATGCTCAATTCCTTAATAGGTTGTGCGATGTTCTTGCTTACTTGACCTTTGTAGCGCATTAATTCTTCAGGTCGGTCTTTTAGAATAGACGCTTTTTGAAAATAGAGTATATGGCTGATCTCATTTCTCAATTTTCCGGCACTATCGCAGAGGATCTTTGATATTTCACTTACATCTGTAGGTTTTAGACTTTTGGATTCCGATTGAAGGATCGATGCCAAGCGTTCTATGCTTTTTAATGGCTCATCAATTACCGAGTTGATAACAGTTCCAACAGAGTCTTTCAACTTATCGTATTTGTTAACTTCTTTGGCCACTATTTCTTTACGCATAGTAAGCCTCTTTTTAACCGCTGAAATGAGATCTTCCATGTCAAAAGGCTTAGTGATATAGTCGTCAGCTCCTAGGTTCATACCATCACGCAAATCACGCATGGTATTCTTCACGGTTAAGAAAATAAACGGAGTGATTTTGGTTTCTTCATGCGTACGAAGTTGTTCTAGCATCTCAAAGCCATCCATGTCAGGCATATTGACATCGCTAATAATTAAATCGGGTTTTACATCCAAAGCCACAGTTACACCATGCTTGCCATCTTGTGCCTCAGAGACCTTAAAACCTTCGAATTCTAGTATCTCAACAATGTTTTCTCTTAGCAACTCATTGTCTTCAACCACCAAAATCTTTTTCATACCTTAGAATTGTACTGACTCAAGTAAGTTAATCAAATTTAAATGCCAAAAAACTGATAAAACCCCACATTTAATTATTCATGTCTAAAGGAAACGTACTTATTGTTGAGGTAGATCATTTGAATGGTTCGATGCTAAAGAAAAACCTAGAGAGGCTTGGGTTTTCTGTAGGCGCATGGGTAAAAACGGCAAAAGATGCTCTTAATGTTGTTGATGAGCAGAACTTTGATTTGATACTGACCGATTACTACTTGACGGATGACCTTACCGGAGTTGAATTGAATAGAGAGATTCAAAAAAAAGTGAGTGTCCCGACCATATTCATTACCTCATCTCAAGAAGTGGAAGTGATTGATGATATTGTCCGCAATGGTCCTTATGGTTACATCCAAAAACCCACACCAAATATACTTCGTGCAGTAATTGAGTTGGCCTTGTCTAAGGCTGAAAAGGATAAGCAACTGCAAGAACTCAATGACTCATTAGACAGAAAAGTACAGGAAAGAACAGGTGAGCTTGATCAGGCGGTAAAGCAACTCATCAAGGAGATGACGGAGAAGGAGAAGATTTATCGCAAACTTCAAGAAGCCTTAGAATCTGAAAAAGAGTTTGGTGAGCTCAAGTCTAAAATTGTATCTAATCTTTCCCATGAATTCAAAACACCTTTAAGTTCCATTCGGTCTAGTGCCCAATTAATAAAGGCCATTGTAGAAAGGACTCAAGGTGATGAGAGAAGTCTTAAGCATGCCCATAAGATAGAGCAAGCTGTAGATATGCTTACGGATATTTTGATGAGAATTCTTTCTGTGGAAAAGGACGATAATATTTTCTATAATCCTCAGCCGATTGAATTTGATATGGGCGTATTTATTGATGGGTTGGTTCAAGAGTTTGATTTAGAAGGCGGAGATGCAATAACACTTGATTATGATATCCAAATTGATTCAGGTCTCATCCATGCTGATCCAAATCTATTAAGACTCATCTTCACCAATTTAGTATCCAATGCCTGCAAATATTCATCAGCAGGAGATGTGGTAAAGGTCTCTTTTAAGGTTGAGTCAGAACAGGGTAAATTATTCTTTAGAGTAGATGATCAGGGTATTGGTATGTCTAATGATGACCTAAAACAAATCTTCTTCAGATTTTACAGAGGGCATAACGTAGGGTCCATAGAAGGTACAGGAATAGGTCTTTCAATTGTAAAAAGGGCCGTAGATTCTTTAAAGGGTAAAATCGATGTTGACACTACGCTCAATGTAGGTACCACGGTGTCTGTTGAACTGCCTATTCAATAATAACTACCATTCGTCAATCGTTTGCACATCTTTGAAGAAGAAGACCATTTTAGGATAAGTCATTCGTGTATTTTTGGAAGCTTTTTAAAATGGGAATTATGAAATTAAAACATCCATATAAATTCGGTAAAGGCTATGAGAAGCCAGTTGCTTATTTCTCTATGGAATTTGCGATCGATCAGCCTTTAAAGATATATAGTGGAGGACTCGGCTTTTTGGCGGGGTCTCACATGCGTAGCGCTTATGACCTAAAGCAGAACGTAGTAGGGATAGGTATACTTTGGAAGTACGGCTATTACGATCAAGTGCGTAGACATAACAACGAAATGGATGCGCTTTGGCAAGAAAGGCATTATAACTTTCTAGAAGACACAGGAATTGAGCTAGAGATTTCTGTAGATCATCACCCGGTAATGGTTAAAGTTTTCTACTTACCACCGAATGTTTTTGGTACAGCACCTATCTTTTTATTATCAACAGATCATCCTGCTAACGACCATTTAGCGCAGACGATTACTCATAAATTATATGATAACAACTTGGCTACAAGAATTGCTCAGTATGTTCTCTTGGGTATTGGTGGAGCTAAATTATTAGAAGCTCTAGGCCATGATGTAGATATGTACCATTTCAACGAAGCTCATGCCTTGCCAGCAGCCTTCCGTTTAATGGAAAAGCTTGGTTCAATAGATAAGTTGAAAGAAAAGGTTGTCTTTACTACACATACACCGGTTAAGGCTGGTAATGAGGTGAACGATCCACACCTACTCCACAAGCTAGGCTTCTTCAATGGTTTCTCTATTAAAGAAGTTGAAGAAATGGTAGGCTTTGAGAATGGTATGTTCAACCATACGCTTGCAGCATTAAGAATGTCTAAGCATTCTAATGCAGTATCTAAGAAGCACCAAGAGGTTTCTATGGAGATGTGGGGAGAATTTGATGGCATTTGTGACATCATACCAATTACCAATGCTCAGAATAAAGGTTACTGGACCGATGCAGAGATTGAAAAATCTCGCGCTAAGAAAGACCACAAGAAATTCATTAAGCGTAAGAAAGAAATGAAGCAACAACTCTTTGAGTTGGTTGCAGATCAGACGGGTAAAATATTAGATCCGAATGTACTGACTATCGTTTGGGCAAGAAGATTTGCTGGATATAAGAGAGCCGACCTTATTGCAAGAGACGTAGCACGTTTTGAGAAACTAATGGAAAATAAGGATCGTCCAGTACAAATCATTTGGGCAGGAAAGCCTTATCCACTTGATCATGGTGCGGTAAGTACGTTCAACTGGTTGGTACATTTCACAAGAAAGTATCACAATGCTACTGTCCTTACTGGTTATGAATTAGGTCTTTCAGCTCTAATGAAGAAAGGTTCTGATGTTTGGTTGAATAACCCGAGGATTCCATTAGAAGCATCTGGTACTTCAGGTATGACAGCTGCCATGAATGGTTCATTGAACTTCTCTACAAATGATGGTTGGATTCTAGAGTTTGGAGAGCATGGTAAGAACGGATTCATTATTCCGGAAGCTGATACGAACTGGCCTGAAGGACAACAAGATACTTGGGATGCCGACCATATGCTTAGAATTCTTGAAGAGGAGATTGTACCTATGTACTACGATAATCAAGAAGATTGGGTAGATATGAATTACCAAAGTATGGAAGATGTAGATAAATACTTTAAGGCTTCAAGAATGGCTGATGAGTATTACAAAAAGCTCTACAACTAATATAGATTTTCAGAAATCGTAATAAATTTGAAGACAGTCGAAAATGACTGTCTTTTTTTATGGGGTATTAGCTCAGTTGGTTTAGAGCACTGCCTTGACAGGGCAGGGGTCACTGGTTCGAATCCAGTATATCCCACATTGAACTTTTGAGAAAAATTCTTGGATGAGAACCTTGGTTCGAAACCGGAGCAAAGCGGAGGTTCACGAGGGGATGTGCGGCATGCCTGCGGGTACGAGTAATCCAGTATATCCCACATTCATTCTTATTTCGGGATGTGGCGCAGTCCGGTAGCGTACTCGTCTGGGGGGCGAGTGGTCGCAGGTTCAAATCCTGTCATCCCGACCGATCAAATACAAGTCAGCCTATCGCTGACTTTTTTTAATTCGAACTTTCCGGATTAAATAGACTAGACTCAGAAGTACATAGAAAAGGCTGAACCAGATAAATACCCTTTCAGTTTCTCCTCTGTTAATAAAATCGTATAACATGCCAGCTAAGAAGGGTAAGGCTGTTATCAAAAAAAGTGGTATGGCCAATTTATACCCAGGTTGCTCCTCTAGCTCAAATGTCTTCTCCTCCATTTATAAAAAGTATAAATGGCTACACGTATCTCCTTATGCTGGGTTTGGAGTTATCGACAAAGAGCATTGTTTTTCTTATGAACGGCAATTAAGGAGTCAACCTAATTACTAAGCTGCCTTCCAGACCAGATAATTACTTTTTGTAAAAATATTGAGGTGATTTATGAAATTTTGGCAAATGATTACACGCAACTAGATGGCATCGTCTATAAATTAGATCAAAACTCAAAATTCATGTTATTCAAATTAATCTTTAGGAGTCTTTGGAAAGACAAGTACTCCTCTAGCCTTTATTTTTTACTGCTAGTAGTAGGTCTTTCAGGTTTCGGTGTAATTCTCACCGTAATAAATCATGAGCAAGATTATGATACTTCACTGGTAGGCCATGAGCGAATCTATCGGGCTACCACTTACTTCGAAAGAGGTGATCAAGAAGTAAAATGGGCCATAACTAATGGTTATTTACAGACCATACTTGAAGACAAACTACCGGAAGTTGAAGTAGCTACTAAGTTTCAAACCATTCAAGCGAGTCAGATTTTCAATGTCAATGGAGTGAAATTCGACATACCCCAAAGGGAGGGATTTTATACAGACTCTGATTTTTTTGATGTTCTACCATATCCATTAGCACAAGGAGATGCTTCTGTAGCTTTGACAGAACCAAACAGCATTGTTATCAGCGAAGATTATGCCGAAAAACTCTTTGGAAAAAAGGATGTTTTGGGTGAAACCATAACCATTGAATACCCTGATCAATACAACGCCAATACAACATTAAAGGTCACCGGTATACTAGAGCCTATTCCTTCAAATTCTTTCTTACAATTTGAATTGTTGATTTCGGGAACCACTAATTCAACTTGGGAAAGATTCAATTCTGTAAATGGTGGCTTCCCGGTACACGTTTTCTTTAAAACAAACAATGTCTACCAGGCAGATTACTTAACTGAAAAACTGAAAGAAAGTGCTTTGCCAATCTATCAAGCAGATAGAGGTCCTGCGTTTTCAATCCAATTTCCAGTTCAGCAGCTAAACGATATTCGATATAATGCGGATAACCTTTTTGAACCGGGTAAACCAGGAAATGCTCTATTTACGAGAGTTTTAATAGCCGTAGGTTTAGTGGTATTACTTATCTCTTCGGTTAACTTCTCGATTCTTTACATTACTAAATCTTTTTCTCGAGCAAAGGAATTTGGTGTTAGAAAAACATTGGGATCGAGTAATCGAGGTATCGTTAATAGAATGCTCTCAGAATCACTACTGATTAGTGTTTCTAGTACTATTGTTGCTTTACTCGTTGCTGAGTTAGTACTTAAAAGCCCTTTCATTATTAGCGTTTATGCAGATGATTTAAGTCTCTTAAACAATCCATCTACCATTGTAATCATTTTGGTTTCAGGAGTCATTCTTGGATCGGTAACTGGATTGTACGTTTCTACTAAAGCCATGCTCTTTAAGACCACAGAGGTATTAAAAGGAAAATTCACATCTGGTAAAAAGACATCTCTTCTCGGAGGAACCAATGCTTTAGTGATTCTGCAGTTTGTTCTAACAGCAGTCATGTCTGTGGGTAGCTTAATGTTCATAAAGCAGTTGCAGTTTATAGAGAATAAGGATTTAGGTTATGATAAAGCAGCGGTTATATCAGTAACCAGGCCATCCAATATGATGCCTGGTGAATTTGATGCCTTTGCTCAAAAGCTAGAGACTGAACCATTGGTAGTTTCTTCTGGAAAGACATTATATGAGTTCTTAGGCACCTACAATGCGGGAGGCGTTACCATAATTCAAGAAGGTGATACAGCCAGTGTTAGAGGTCAATCTAACTTTATTGATGACCGATTGGTAGAAGCCATGGGGATGGAAATTGTAGAAGGGAGAAACTTCAGTAGAGATATCCCTTCAGATTCTGCTGCTATTCTAATCAATGAAGCAGCAAGAGATAAACTTGGATTGGATAATGTTATTGGCTTAAAGACGGTTAGGCCTGCCAACTCAAGAATCGTTGGAGTAGTTAAAAACTTCCATTGGCAGAGTTTTATGAATGAGATTGAGCCTGTGGTTCTCTATTATAGAACAGATTGGCCAAGAATTTTGATGATTAGGTTGGCTGAGAATAATACTGAAGAAGCGATTGCTAGAGTTAAATATCACTGGGACGAAGTGGCAAAAGACACACCTTTTGAACCCGAGTATCTAGATAGCTCTTTCGGTAGACTAGTGGAAAGTGAGACCAAGTTGAGCAAGGTAATTCTAGCTTATACCGTTATGAGTATTCTTTTAGCTTGCTTCGGTTTAATAGGCATTGTAAGACAGACCAATCAGCAAAGAATGAAAGAGATTGGTATCAGAAAAGTATATGGAGCATCAATAAACTCAGTACTGTTATTGATTACTGGCTATTTTGGAAAGCTCATTTTGATAGCTTTTATAGTAGCAATCCCAATTGCCGTTTGGGGTATTGATGTTTGGTTAGGAACATTCGCATACCGAACTGAGCAGTCTCCTTTAGAGTACTTGATAGCTACCTTTGCCCTTATTTTTGTTACCTATTTGGTAGTTACATTTCAGACTATTAAAACCGCTAGAACTAATCCGGTTAAGGTATTGAAGGAAGAGTAATAGTTCAGAAACTAATCCATAAAAAAGCCCTCTCTAAGTTGTTAGAGAGGGCTTTTCTTTGAGTTGAGTTCGCTTAGTTCTTTTTGAACTTGTCGAATCTTGAATCTCTTTGGTTAGGCTGAGGGAAGGAGTTATTATCTGTATTCACATCACCTAATGTTTTATAAGGATCGAAAACCACGTTATCTACTTCTTTGTCTTTCACAAATAGTTTAGTGATTTCCGTCTCACTTCTTCTCCATATCTCAGCAGGGAGTTTTTCGATTTCCTTAGAACCATCTTTATAGGTCCACTCTAAAACAATTGGAGTAACTAAGCCACCATTGTTTTTGAAAGTCATTTGGTAAACGTTCTTACCTGCAAAACGCTGCTTAATTTCCTCGTTATTGATCTCACCTCTGTACTCACCTCTTACTTGAGCATCGGTTAGTTCAATTTCTTGAGGTTCGCCATAGAAAGGATTATTTGTACTTTCATCACTGCCGCTACCTAGGTTACCGGCTTGAGCTTGAACTTGACCTTCGAGTGAATTGCTTTCACCTTTAATCTTCATCCATTTAACGTCAGACACTTCTACGTCTACATTATCGGTAGTGAAGAACCAGCCTTTCCAGAACCAATCTAGGTCTACAGCAGATGCGTCTTCCATTGTTCTAAAGAAGTCTGCAGGTTTAGGGTGTTTAAATGCCCATCTTCTTGCATATTCTTTAAAGGCAGCATCGAATAACTCTGGTCCCATTACCTCATCTCTTAGAACAACTAAAGCAGCAGAAGGCTTAGAGTAAGCTTCTGGTCCTAATTGTAATGATTGCTCAGGGTTAGTCATAATAGGTCTCATGTAGTCTTTGCTTCCCTTCATGTAAGGAATGATTGCTTCAGGAGAATTAGAATTATAAGGAAGCTCAGGATAGTACTTCTTCATAGTTAAATACTCTAAGAAAGAGTCTAAACCTTCGTCCATCCAAGCCCACTGACGCTCATCAGAATTGATGATCATTGGGAACCAGTTGTGCCCAACTTCATGTACAATCACATATACCATTCTCGTTTTGATGAAATCATCATAACTACCGTCAGGTCTTGGACGACCAAAATTGAAGCAGATCATAGGATATTCCATACCAATGCTCGCAGCATGTACCGAAATTGCTACCGGATAAGGGTATTCAATGGTCATATCCGAATACAGCTCCAAGGTATTTTTAACAGCTAGTGTGGACTCTCTTTCCCAAAGAGGATTACCTTCTTTCGGGTAATAAGACATAGCTAGAGGAGTTGAATTTTCCAACTGTACGGCTTGCGCATCCCAGATGAATTTTCTCGAAGAAGCAAACGCAAAGTCTCGTACATTTTCTGCATGGTAAACCCAAGTAGATTTCTCTTTAGACCTTTTCTTTTCTTTAGCTTCTACTTCTTTTTGAGTAACAATAATAACTGGCTTGTCAAAAGACTTTTTAGCCTTTTCAAAACGCTGCAATTCTTTCGAAGTCAAAACTGAACTTGCATTTTGAAGCTCACCAGTTGAGGCCACAATGTGATCTGAAGGCACTGTAATTTCTACTTCGAAATCGCCAAAAGTTAATGCAAACTCACCAGACCCTATGAATTGCTTGTTTTGCCAACCGTTAAAGTCGTCATAAACTGCCATTCTAGGGTAGAATTGAGCGATTGTGTAGAGGTAGTTATCATCCTCTTTGAAATACTCATATCCAGATCTACCACCGATTAAACCACGATCGTTAACGTTATACCACCAGTCTATATTAAAGCTAAATGACTCACCAGATTTTAGTGGTTTCGGCAGATTGATTTTCATCATGGTATAATTCACCATGTAGTCTAGATCATTACCGTCTGTGTCTTTAACGGCCATTAGTTTAAAACCACCATCGAAGCCTGTATCTCCTAGAGCACGTTGTGCTTGGGTAGTAGCTAAGGATTTGGTTTGATCAGGAATGCCTCGAGAAGCTCCGGCAAGAGAACTAAAGCTGCCTTTTTCTCTAACATTTTGGTCTAATTGAACCCAAAGATATCTTAGGGTAGAAGGAGAGTTGTTATAATAAGTAATAACCTCAGAACCGGTTATTTTTTGATTCTCATCATCTAACTCAATTTTAATTTTATAGTCAGCTTTTTGCTGCCAATAATCTGGTCCCGGTTCACCAGAACCAGTTCTATATTGGTTTGGTGTTGGGAGCATGTTATCCATTTGCTCAAACTTCGACTTCCATTGGTCCTGGCCAAAGGCGACAAAGGCGATTAAGCTAAAGAGAAGGGTAATTCTAGTTTTCATGCAACAATGTTTCATTTATGGAGGAACAATAATACTGATTTAATCATACTTTCACACGCAAGATTTAACTTGTCGGAAAATTTCAATTATGAAGAAATTCCTGCTGTCTATCATTACTTTGGCGAGCTTATTGATTGATTCTCAAGCCCAAGATTTAAGCTATTCAAAGGAGCTTACAAAAATTGCTATTGGTTCCTGCAATCGAGAAAACGCACCTCAGTTGCTTTGGGGGCATATCAACAGCCATAATCCAGATCTATGGATTTGGTTGGGAGACAATATCTATGGAGATACTGATGATATGGCGGTCATGAAAAAGAAGTATGACCTGCAAAAAAGTAATAAGGAATACCAGCAGCTTATTTCAAACACCCATGTTTTAGGTATTTGGGATGATCACGATTTTGGCAGGAATGATGCAGGAAAGGAATACGAAAAAAGAGACGAGAGCAGAGATTTGATGTTTGAGTTCTTGGATGTGCCTAAAGACAGCCCAGCTTGGAAAAGAAAAGGAGGGTATCAGTCGTATACTTTCGGAGAAGGTGACCGCAAAGTAAAAGTCATTTTGGTGGATGCTAGATATTTCAGAGATGAGCAATTAAGAGAAGGGAGGTCTTATGTGGTAAACTGGGAAGGTGATGTTTTAGGAGAGGATCAATGGAAATGGTTAGAAAATGAATTGACAGATTCAGATGCTGCGGTTCATATTATAGGCAATGGTATTCAGTTCATTACGGATGAACACAGATTTGAGAAATGGGCCAATTTCCCGAAAGCCAGACAACGCATGCTCGACCTATTTGCCAAGACTAATCCACAGAACGTTTTAATGCTAAGTGGCGACAGACACATTTCTGAGGTTACCTCTCAGTATGTACCCGGTTACGGTATGCTTTATGATTTTACTTCTAGCGGTATGACACACAGTTATGAGTCTAGTACAGAATACAATTCTCACCGAATTGGAAACTTAATTACTTCAAAGAGTTTTGGTCTTATCAATATAGATTGGTCTGGATATAAGCCAGTAGTTTTTTTGGAATCTAGAGGTACTGAGAATGAAGTTCTCAATGGGCCTATCAAAATTTTCGAATAGATTTAAGTATAATTTGAAGTTATGAGAAATCTAATTGTCCTACTCTTTTCTGTTCTAGCGTTCTCTGTTCAATCACAAGATTTAGATATTCAAGGTCATCGTGGTGCAAGAGGGCTATTACCAGAGAATACCATCATCGGGTTTTTAAGAGCTATCGATGAAGGTGTTACCACCTTAGAAATGGATGTTGTAATAACTGAAGATAAGAGAGTAGTAGTTTCTCATGAACCCTATATGTCACCATCTATATGTCTGGATCCTAAAGATAGACCTATCAAGGATATCGAAGCACATAACATCTATAATTTAAGCTACAGCGAGGTTGTCATGTACGATTGCGGAAGTCTAGGTAATAAGAACTTCCCAAAACAAGAGAAGACACCCACGAATAAACCGCTACTTGAAGAAGTGATTAATACGGTAGAATTTTATTTAAGGGAAAATAACTTACCAAATGTGGCCTATAATATTGAACTCAAGAGTACACCAAAGGGAGATAATATATTTCACCCTGGTGTAGAGGAGTTCTCAGATATTGTTGCTGGTTTACTCTCTTCCAAACTTGATATTACTAGATATACCATTCAATGTTTCGACTTTAGGGTGCTTAGATATTGGAATAAGGTATACAGCGATGTAACGCTCGTGGCTTTGGTAAGCAACGCAAAAGGCCTAGATAAAAACCTAGAAGACTTGGGTTTTGTACCAAGTGTATATAGCCCCAATCATACGCTCGTTTCAGAAAAGCTTGTAAACGACTGTCATGCAAAATCTATGAAGGTAATTCCTTGGACCGTCAATAATCTCAAGAGAATGGAAAAGCTTGTGGAAATGGGTGTTGATGGTATCATTACAGACTATCCGGATATTGCTAAAGCTTTGAAGTAGTAATATCTGATCAACTTACATTTTGTAGTTGTACATATCTATTTAATTTTGGTCTCCTTAAATCGTACATGCAGTTAATAGAGGTCAAAAGTAAGGCAGAAGAAAAAGCATTCATAAAGCTGCCAGTCAAGTTATACAAGAATGAAAAAAACTGGATTAGACCTCTAGATAAGGATATTCTGGCAGTTTTTGATAATTCTAAAAATAAGAACTACAGACAAGGTGATGCCATTCGTTGGATCTTAAAAGATGAAAGTGGCAAAGTAATTGGTCGAATTGCTGCTTTCTATATTAAAAAGGTTTCAGAAGCTGAAGACCAACCAACAGGTGGTATGGGCTTTTTTGAATGTATTAATGATCAAGATGCAGCGAATCTTTTATTCGATAAGGCTAAGTCTTGGTTGGAAGACCTTGGAATGGAAGCCATGGATGGTCCCGTTAATTTTGGTGACCGAAACAACTGGTGGGGGCTTTTGGTAGACGGCTTTACTGAGCCTAACTATCAGATGCCTTATAACTTTAAGTATTATCAAGAGCTGTTTGAGAATTATGGCTTTAAGTTGTATTTCAATCAGTATACCTATAAAAGGCCATTCGGTAGTTCGGTAGATTTTACACCCAGATTTTACGCGCGAGCACAGGCTAGTATAGATAATCCTGATTACGAGTTCAGACATATTACCAAAAAGGAATATACACTAGGACACAAGTATTTTCACGATGTATATAATAAGGCATGGGCAGGTCATAGCGGTGTAAAACCTATGAGTCTTGACCAGGCAAAGGCAATATTCGATCAGCTGAAACCCATAGCCGATGTGCGTTTAATTTGGTTTGCATTCTATAAAAATGAGCCAGTAGCTTTCTTTATTTCAATACCTGAGCTCAATCAGGTGTATAAACACTTAAATGGCCAATGGAATCTATTGGCAAAACTTAAGTTCATAATACTCCTGAAAATGGGTATTGTAAAAAAGGGTCTGGGTATCGTATTTGGCGTTGTACCTGATCATCAAAGGAAAGGCGTTGAAGGAGGCCTGATTGTGACCTATGTCAAAAGCATGGCCTGGAAGAAGGGATTTCCCTACGAAGACATTGAAATGAATTGGATTGGAGATTTCAATCCTAAAATGATAAGAGTAGCAGAACAAATAGGTTCAGAATTGTTTAAAACGCATGTTACGTACCGATATTTGTTCGATAGAAATAAGGAGTTTAAACGTGCTCCAATAATTAACAAGACTAAAAAGAAAGATGACGAAAAAGTATGATGTATATGGTATCGGTAATGCCTTAGTAGATTTAGAGATTAAGGTAAACGATAAATTTCTTTACGATCATAAAGTAGAGAAAGGGCTTATGACTTTGGTAGATGAAGCTACACAGTTTAGGTTGCTGGGTGCTACTGAAGATGCTCAAATGGAGCGTAAGTCAGGTGGATCTGCAGCAAATACGGTTATCGCCATTAGTCAATTTGGTGGTAATGCATATTACTCTTGTAAGGTGGCTAACGATGAGTATGGCGACTTCTATTTAAAGGATATGAACGATGCTGGTGTTGACACTAATTTAGATAATGCCGTAAGAGAAGAAGGTACTACAGGTAAATGTCTGGTTATGGTTACACCTGATGCTGACAGAACCATGAATACCTATTTAGGGGCAACAACTGATATTTGTGAGTCTGAAGTAGACGAAGCAGCTATTAAAGACAGCAAGTACGTTTACCTAGAAGGCTACTTAACCGCATCTGCTACTGGTTTTGAAGCAATGAAACTGACTAAAAAAATTGCAGAGGAGAATGGAGTAGCGACTTCAATTACCTTGTCAGATCCTTCAATCGTTCAAGCATTTAGAGAAAAGTTCATGGATGCCATTGGTGCTTCTGTTGACCTACTTTTCTGCAATGAAGACGAATCTATGGCTTTCACACAAACTGATAGTGTTGCTGATGCGAGAGAAGTTTTAAAAAGAGAGGCAAAGCGTTTCGTAATCACCATGGGTAAAAATGGTGCTATGATATGGGATGGTGACACCTTTATAGACATTGAACCGTATAACGTGAAAGCTATTGATACCAATGGGGCTGGCGATATGTTTGCAGGTGCTTTCCTTTATGGAATCACCAATGGCATGACTTATGCTTCTTCAGGTAAACTAGCAAGTATGGCAGGTTCTAAAGTCGTTTCGCAATTCGGCCCAAGATTACAGTGGCATGAGGTGCAAAAGATTTTACATGAATTAAAATAACATCATGCTTAGAATCCAATGAACCGTAGCATCTGCCACTAAACATTCTAAGTAATCAAAACATTAAATACACACTTTCTTTACAACGCATTAAACTCAATATCTATGAATAGAAAAAACCTAATTCTATTGATGTTCTGTGTCTCGGTATTTTCTGCTACTGCGCAAAACATTGAATTTGAGGAATACAAGCTTGATAATGGATTGCATGTAATCCTTCATCAAGACAATTCCACACCTATTGCTACTGTATCTGTTCTTTATCACGTAGGTTCCAAGAATGAGCCGGAAGGTAGAACAGGTTTCGCTCACTTTTTTGAGCACCTAATGTTCGAAGGATCACCAAATATTGGCCGAGGAGAATACTTTAAAATTATCCAGGCTGCAGGAGGATCATTGAACGCGAATACTTCAAATGACAGAACTTTCTATTTCCAAACTTTACCTTCAAACCAATTGGAGTTAGGGCTTTATATGGAATCAGAAAGAATGCTCCATGCTAAAATTGACTCTGCCGGAATTGCTACTCAGAAAGAAGTAGTAAAAGAAGAAAAGAGATTGAGAGTAGATAATCAGCCTTATGGATCAATCTTAGAAGTAATGCTGAGAAATGCTTACAAAGGCACGAACTACGAATGGACACCTATTGGAAGCTTCGATGATATAGACGCTGCTACAGAACAAGACTTTGTAGACTTCTATGAGACGTTCTATGTGCCAAATAACGCTACCTTATCAATTGCTGGAGACATAGATATCAATGAAACTAAAGCTTTAATAGAAGCATACTTTGGTGAAATTAAGAGAGGAACAAAGGATATCCCTAGACCTTCCATTACTGCTCCTGTATTAGATGGAAAAGTAGAAGAAACGGTATTTGATAACATTCAGGTTCCAGCTGTTATTCAAGGTTATAGAATGCCACCACAAGGCACAGAAGATTACTATGCACTTCAACTTTTAACACAGTTGTTATCTGGTGGTCAGAGTTCAAGATTTCAAAAGATCTTGGTAGATGAAAAGAGAATGGCTCTTGCCGTACAGGCAATTCCATTGGGTCTAGAAGATGGTGGAGTATTCATCAATTTTGCCTTACCGAATCAAGGTTATTCCACCGAAGACTTAGCTGCTGAAGTGGATGCTCTTGTTGAGCAAGTGAAAAACGAACCAATACCTGAAAGAGAGTTCCAGAAACTGAAGAACCAGATTGAAAATAACTTTATTTCTGGTTATGGATCAGTGCAATCAATAGCAGAAAGCTTGGCTAATTATCATGTGTACTTTGGCGATGCTAGCCTAATTAATACAGAGATTGAAAGATATAGAAAGGTAACTAGAGAAGATGTTATGGCAGTCGCTAAAAAATATCTAGTACCTGAGAACAAAGTTGAATTGACTTACAGACCTAAAGCTGAACAAGAAAAACCAGCAGAAGCTCCACTTAAAAAGGAAGGGGGTAAGAACTAATGAAAAAGATATTCACACTTGCATTATCGCTGTTCTCGCTAGCAGCATTTGCGCAAATCGATAGAACCAAACTTCCAGAACCAGCACCTGCTAAGGAGATTAGTATTGGTGATTATGAGAAGTTTACATTGAAAAATGGTCTCACAGTAATTCTAGCGGAGAATCATAAGCTACCTACCATAGGGTGGACGCTTACTTTAAATACAGGGCCAATTACAGAAGGTGATAAAGCAGGATATGCAAGCATTTTCGGTCAGGTAATGAGAGCCGGAACCACATCAAAGGTTAAGGAGGTACTTAACGAAGAGATTGATTTTATGGGAGCCTCTGTGAATGTGGGAGCAACTAGTATTTCGGCCTTCTCTTTGTCTAAGTACAAAGAAGATATTCTGTCGATCATGACAGACGTACTTTATAATCCTTCTTTCCCACAAGATGAGTTCGATCGAGCAATTGAACAAACGCTTACAGGTTTAAAGCAGTCACAGGATAATCCAGATGCAATTTCTTCTAATGTCTCAGGAATTCTGAATTACGGGGCAGATCATCCTTATGGAGAGATTGTAACAGAAGAGACGGTAAAGAATATCTCGATTGAGGATTTGAAATCGCACTATGCAAAATTCTTTAAGCCTAACATTGCTTATCTGGTAGTTGTGGGTGACATTAATAAGAAGGATGCTCAGAAATTAGCAAAAGAGTATTTCGGTGATTGGGAAGCAGGAGATGTTCAGAAAGAAGATTTCCAAACCCCTGACCCAATAAGCAAAACTCAAATTGCACTAGTAGATAGACCATCATCTGTACAGTCTGTTATAAACATCACATATCCGGTAGATAACAAGCCTGGAAATCCTGATGTAACTAAAATCTCAGTAATGAATAACATTCTTGGTGGAGGAGGTTCTGCTAGACTATTCATGAATTTGAGAGAAGATAAAGGATATACCTACGGTGCCTACTCCAGTGTAGGATCAAGTAGATATTCTGCAACATTTGGGGCAGGCGCAAGTGTAAGAAACGAGGTAACTGATAGCTCAATGGTTCAGTTTATGTATGAATTGAATAAAATCAAAGATGAGTTGGTAACGGAGGAAGAACTAGCCAATGCTAAAAACTTCTTAAGAGGTTCATTTGCTAGATCTTTAGAAAGTAGATCTACAGTTGCTCAATTTGCATTGAACACTGAATTAAATAACCTACCTCAAGATTACTATGCTACATATTTGCAGAGATTGGAAGCTGTTACTGCTGAAGATGTTCAGGCAGTGGCTAAAAAGGTAATTAGACCAGACAATGCGAATGTAGTTGTAGTTGGTAAGGCTGAAGATATTGCTGAAAAATTGAAGCAATTCGGTGAAGTGAAATTCTATGATGCCTTGGGGAATGAAATCGATGATCCTACCAAAGTTGAGATTGATGCGAGTATCAAGGTTGAATCAATTCTGAATAAATATATAGATGCAATTGGCGGTAGAGATGCTGTTGATGCAATCGAGACTTTACAATATTCTAGTAAGGCTACTTTGAATATGGGAGGCCAGTCTTTAGAGTTGACCAGAAATGTGTATCAAAAATCACCTGATAAGTTCTTGGACGAGACAGTGATTCCAATGATGGGTGCTCAGAATCAAATTTATAATGGCGGTACTGCTAAGGTGGTAGCGGGTGGTCAGACAATTCCTTTGTCTGGTGCTCAGGCTGCTCCATTAAAATATTTAGGAGTAATGTTTGCTGAAAGGTTCTATTCAGACTTGGGTTATAATCCTGAATACAAAGGTGTAATGCAAGTAGATGGTAAAGATGCCCACAGAGTTGTATTGACTATCGATGGTGTTACCATCACTGAATTCTATGACGTAGATTCAGGACTGAAGGTACAAGCTGATTTAGGTCAGAGTGGAAAATATACTATGATGGATTACAAAGAAGTAAATGGAGTTAAAATACCATTTAAGTTAGTGGTAAGATCGGCACAGATTCCAGCGCCACTAGAGTTCGTTACATCAGAAGCTAAAGCGAATGAAGCTATTGATGATTCGAAATTTGAATAATAAGAATTCTTGCTAATAGAAAAAGGCACTCAATAGAGTGCCTTTTTTATTTTTTACAGTTTTCTAGCCATCCCAGCTGTAGGTCATTAGAAACAACATGACTTACTTGATAAACACTAAAGAAGGCATTTGGGGTTTGTTCCAACTCAGTCTGGACATCTCTACCAAATCTCTTTAATTCCAACGCTAATGACTTGGTATTAAAGTCAGCTTCATCTATCAGCTTCCCGTTAACTTTTGAAAGCTCATCGCCAATCATAAGCTGCTCAGAGGCAGGGCTACCACTAGCAATGTCAATTACTTTACCATTTAAAAGTCTAAAACCAAATAGGCGCTCGTTGTGTATAGCGGATTCCTTTAATTCAAAAGCCAAGCCAAAAGCATTGAAGAGACTTTCTAGGTATGTCTCAAATGGTTTTGTGCCGAAAATGATTTCACCGAAATATGTATCAAGAGACTCCTCATAAATCTCTTCTGCTACATTCTTGTAATCATTACTAGAGTAGCCGGTTTCATTTTTACCATGTCGCGACCACATCATGCGCATCACATCGTCCAGAGACTTTTTATTATTGAATTTGATTCGAATAGTTAAGTCAAGAATCAAGGCGGCCAAGGCACCTTCATTATATATAGAGACTTTTCTGCCGGGAACCCCTATCTCGTATCCATCTAGCCATAAATCAAAAGATGAATCAGCTACAGACATATTCAATCTCCCTTCATTCTCGTAGTGTCTCTTGAGCATTTTATTCAATTCGGCTAAATACTCATCAAGTGAAAAGACTCCTGATCTTGCTAAAAATAGATCACCATAATAGGTAGTGACTCCTTCTGTTATAAATCCTGTTGTATGATAATTTTCACTTTCAAAATTGTATGGTGTCATCTCTTTAGGTCTTAGACGAATCACATTCCATGTATGAAAAAGCTCGTGCGAGCTCACGCCTAACAAATCCAGATAACCTTCTCTTTTAGCTATGCGCTCTGAAGGCCCCAGTGTGATAACCGTAGAATTCCAGTGTTCAACGCCATGGTAGTGCTTGTAGGATAATATTTGGAATAGATAGTGATATTCTTGACAGGGGAATTCTCCCATAACTTCAATTTGCTTCGATGTGTAGGAATCAAAGTCTTTTATCAACTGCTCGTCTGAGATTTCTAAATCCCCTTGAATCCAGATGTTAAACTGTATGCTTGAGTTCTTAAAAGCGACATGCCTTAAATTAGCACTTGCAAATAGGGGACTGTCTACTAGTCTATAGAAAGAAGGACTTTTTAAGGTGTGCTTTTCAGGGCTTTCTAGCCCGCAAGCTATCTTATAAGAGTCAGGCAAATCTAGTTTTACTTCTAATGCTTCGTTGATGAAGTCATCAACATATAGCATACAGTTAATAAAGTTTAGGTAGAGCTGTTCTTCGTCTAACCAGCTGTTGCCAGCATCCATAGCTGCAGCGTAGTATTCATATCTAATTTCAACTACATCGATCCCATGAGTGTCAACCTGCCATGTCGATTTATTCAACTTTTGGATTTCAAGATTGACTCCATCTGGGCTAAAAGCAGAGATCGATTTAATCCTTTTTGGGAAATTTTGTATTTGATATCTCCCGGGCCTCCAATTAGGTAATTTGAAATTGATCCTCTTTTTACCTTCTGTAGGCACTTTAAAAGAGATATTGATTAACTGGCTAAGCGGGTTTTTGTACGAAATAGAATATTTTAGCATTCGAGTCTCGGAAATTTTCTTGTCTAGATTGGCAATTAATAAAAAGGACTTTATCTTTGCACTCCTTTTTGGGGAAAAGAACGAAAGAACGATGAAAAGAACATTCCAACCTTCGCAGAGAAAAAGAAGAAACAAGCACGGTTTCAGAGCTAAAATGGAATCTGCTAGTGGCAGAAGAGTTTTAGCAAGCAGAAGAGCTAAAGGAAGACACAAGCTTTCTGTTTCTGACGAGCGCAGACACAAAAGATAGTCTCTGCTGAGGTTTTAGTAAATTAAACCTCGTGTCAGAATCTACCACATTGAAAAACACCTTTCCAAAGTCGGAAAGACTACATAGTAAAAAATTGATTCAGGAGCTTTTTGACAAAGGCTCCTCTTTTTATTTGTACCCCTTCAAGGTAATTTATCTCAAATCCGAAGACGCAGAACAAATTCAGATGTTAGCCTCTGTGTCTAAGCGTAAATTCAAAAGCGCTGTTACACGCAACACACTTAAGAGAAGAATTAAAGAAGCCTACCGATTAAATAAGACTTCATTATTTGAGCATAATAGTCAGATCGGTAACTTGCTTATTGCTTACATTTATACAGGTAAAGAAGTGTCAGATTATCAATTCATCGAGAAAAAACTAAAAAAATCAATTGATCGTTTGATTAAAGAACTTGTAAGCAAATAGCGCCTATGAAACGAATTCCCTCTAAAGTCAAGTGGCTCTTATTGATTCTTCCACTCTGCTTCCTTTCTTTCAAGACAGTTCAAAACGATAAGTATTTCGAGATACTTAAGAACCTGGACATTTTCGCAACCATGTTCAAAGAGGTGAATGCTAATTACGTGGATGATATAAATCCCAATACATTCATGGAAGAGGGAATAGATGCCATGCTTTCTGCTCTTGATCCTTACACCGTTTATTATCCTGAAGATCAGATTGAAGATGTTAGGACAGAAAACACAGGACAGTTTGGTGGTATTGGAGCTATAATTGGCGAGAGAGAAGGTGGTAAAGTAATGGTCGTAATGCCCAATGAGGGCTTTGCTGCAGATCGAGCAGGATTGAAAAGGGGGGATGAGATTATTTCAGTTCAGGGTCAAGATGTACGAAATGATTATGATAAGGCTTCGGAATACTTAAGAGGTCAGACTGATAGCAAACTACAAATCAAAGCTTTAAGAAAGGGTGCTGAGCTCGATTTCGAGGTTGAGTTAGAAAAGATTGTTCTTCCAAATGTGCCATATGCCGGAATGGTGACAGATGATGTGGGTCTTATTAAACTGACAGGATTTAGGAATAATGCTGGCAAAGAAGTTAAATCAGCTTTGCGTTCACTAAAGAAAGAAGGTGCGGAGAAAATCATAATCGACTTAAGAGGGAATGGCGGAGGACTGCTCAATGAGGCGGTTAATATAGCGAACATCTTTATCGATAGAGGTGAGTTAGTGGTGACCACTAAGGGTAAATTGAAAGAGATGAATGCCACCTACAATACCTTGAATGCATCTACAGATACAGAAATCCCAGTAGCGATATTAATCAATAGCAGAAGCGCTTCTGCATCAGAGATTGTAGCAGGAGTAATGCAAGATTACGATAGAGGTATTGTAGTAGGTCAGCGTTCCTTTGGAAAAGGTCTAGTGCAAAGAACTTTGCCGTTGTCTTATAACTCTCAGATGAAGGTAACAATAGCCAAATATTACACGCCAAGTGGTAGGTGTATTCAGGCGATTGACTATAGCAATAGAAATCCTGATGGTAGTGTAGGTAAAATTGCTGATTCTTTGAAGACGGCATTCAAAACGCTTAATGGTAGGTCTGTCTTTGATGGTGGAGGTGTAGACCCTGACTTTAATATTCCGGTTAAGGAATTGTCGCCAGTAACAAATGCAATCATGCAAAGTGATTTGTTCTTTCAGTTCTTTAATGAGACGCAGGATTTAATTGTTCAAGACGCACGGAATTATGAATTGCCTAAAGCGGTTTATGATGAGTTTGTATCTTGGATGTCTGATAAGGAGTTATCTTATAATAACCAGTTGCAACTAGAGTTAGAAGCTTTCAAAAATTCTGCGGCTAGCTCTAAAGAGTTTAAGAAGCTCAAACAGGGTATAGAAACGCTTGAAGAGGTGTTAACGGTAAACGTTAAAAGAGACATCGAATCCAACAAAGAAGAGATCATGTATTTCTTAAAGGAAGAGGCAATTATGAGAGCATTGATGCAGAATGGGCAGACGGAAGCTTCTTTTGAAATTGATCTTGATCTCACGAAGGCTTTAGAAGTATTGGGTAATTTAAATCTGTACAATCAAACACTTAGTGGTCAGTAATAGATGTTAGATCTACTGTTACTGTTTCTAATGGGGCTGGTAGGAGGTTTTTTGGCAGGTCTTATCGGTATTGGTGGAGGAGTAATGTATATACTAGTTCTACCTTATATTCTATTAGGAATGGGGTTTCCCCAAGAGGAGATAGTCCAATATACCATTGCCAATTCTATCTTCGGAACCATGTTTGCAGCCTTGGCAGGGAATGTCACGCACATTAGGCAACGGTTCTTTTTTTGGAGAGAGGTCTTTATTATAGGTATCATAGGAACGATAGCATCAATTTCTACACTCCATTTTTTTGTCAATACAACATCTTACCAAACATTCGAATTTAATATGGCAGTAATTGCCATCATGTTATTTATAGCTATTCGAACACTCTTTCAAGTTAAAAGAGAGGTTGGAGGTAATTATGAGAAAAGAACAACAATTCAATTACTTTCATTTGTTGGTCTTTCTGCAGGAACAATCTCCGCACTGTCTGGGCTAGGTGGAGGAACAGTGATCATTCCTATTTTAAATAGTGGTGTGAAAATGTCCATGAAGAAGGCAAAGAGTATTTCACTTGGAGTAATATTTATTAGCGCATTGGCTCTTTCTTTATTCAATCTTCAAGAAACACCTTTAACTGATTTTAGAAATCAAAGTACCGGTTACATCGTTTGGCCATTAGCGTTAACAATTTCTCTTGGCGTAATAATCGGATCACCATTTGGTGTTGCTATAGCTAAAAAGTTATCCAATAAGGTGATCAGTCTTATCTTTGTGCTCTTCGTTTTTGTTGTCATCATTGACAAAGCGATTCAATTATTCTGATATGTCTTTAATTCTTAGCATTGATACTTCTACACCTGTTTGTTCTGTAGCACTTACAAAGCAAGGTCAGAGGCTAGATGCAATCAAAGTCGAGGATGAAAGATCTCATGCAAACCTCTTGACTTTAAAAATCAAAGAATTGCTGGATAGACAAGGAATAGCTTTCGAGGAGTTGTCGGCCATTGGTATATCAGAAGGTCCAGGGTCTTATACAGGTCTTAGAATTGGTGTGTCTACGGCAAAAGCCTTGTGTTTTACATTAAAGATTCCACTAATAGCAGTTTCAACCTTGAAGGCAATGGCACTAGAATTGAAGACTGTAGATTCAAATTCAGGCTATTATGTGCCAATGATTGATGCTAGAAGAATGGAGGTATATACCGCTGTTTATGACAATCAATTGAATGAAGTCCTACCGGTCCAAGCCAAAATATTAGATGGAAATTCTTTTAGTGAAACGCTTTCTGATCATTCGGTGTTAATTGGGGGAGATGGTGCAGAGAAGTTTAAGCCTTTAATAAAGGGTAATTCTCAAATTAGATTTGTCAATGGAATGTCACCTTCAGCATGGGCGGTGGGTTTATTGGCTTACGAGAAATTGGAGAAAGGTGAAAAGGTTGATGTCGCATATTTTGAGCCGTTTTATTTAAAGGAGTATAGAGCAACTAAAGCAAAGCCTTTATTATGAGTGAAGAAGCAATGATAGAAAATAGAGTGGCTAAAAGTCCTCTGATTACAATAGATCTAGAAGACTATTATCACAAGGGAGAGAGAATCGAGTTTGATATTGCGCCAAACCTTTATCAAGGTTTAATTCTTAGAGAGGCTGACTTTAGAGCATTTGTTAAAGAGCACGATTGGTCTCAATACCAAGGAAAGAATGTAGCTGTTTTCTGTTCAGAGGATGCTATAGTGCCCACTTGGGCTTTTATGTTACTTACAACAAAGCTAGAGGGTGTGGCCAATATGGTTGTTATGGGAGATTTGCAGATGTTAGAATTTGCGCTCTACAAAGAGGTACTAGCTCAAATTGATGCAGAGAGCTTTTTGGATAAGCCTGTTGTGATCAAGGGCTGTGGCGATTTACCTGTTCCTGATTCTGCGTATGTAGAGTTAACAAGACTTTTAAAGCCTTATGCAAAGAGCATTATGTATGGTGAGCCATGCTCTACGGTACCACTTTACAAGAAGCCTCGCAAGCCCAAAAACTGATCCTCAGTCACTTATAATTTTTATTAAAAAATCTTCACAATAGGCTTGGTGATATCACGAATGTGTACCTACATTTGCAACCCGTTTGAACGAAGCGGAAACACAAAATTGACAGATTGAAAGAAGAGAAAAAATAATTTTATATTCTTTCCAGTTATTAAAAATAATCTTCTTACCTTTGCAGCCGCTTCGGGCGAAAGGGTCGGGAGTTAGGCAGCCAACAACGGTTGGAAGCTTTAAAGATTTAGGGAGCTGAGAGGCTTTTTGAATTACGTTTACTGCGAGGGATCGATATCTAGATATAACCATGAGTTAGCTA
>DIYO01000003.1:0-120000 GCA_002427755.1 Roseivirga sp. UBA6052 | reverse complement strand
GGCTATATTTATGATTTAATTTCTTGAATTGCTTCTTCTAAACTATCAGACATCTTAAAGATTGCCGAAAGCTTGGTTATGATTAACAGCTTTTTAACATGTTCAGAAGGGTTAACGATGATAACCTCTCCCTCTTTGTTGCGGAATTTTGTAAGTAGAGTAATCAAAACCCCAATTCCGCTACTGTTTATGTATTTGACTTTATTAATATCTATAATACAGTGGAATACATCTTCCGCAACTGCCTGATTGGCCTTTTCGATTATGGAAGAGCCTACATCTTCTCCAATAAGATTACCATCGAATGAAAAGTGAAGGACTCCATCACTAATTTTTGAAGTAAAAGTCATTGCCATGATCAGCTATTAATCTTCTGTTGAACCATTCTTCTTCTTTGCAAAGAAGTAAAGTGTGTGATGCATAATATCAATGTCGAACATCTCTTCTAAGGTATTTTTGATGTTCTGAATTCTCGGGTCGCAAAACTCCATAACCTCAGTTGAGTCGACCATAAGTATATGATCATGTTGTTTACGGCCGAATGACTTTTCGTATTGAGCCATATTCTTACCAAACTGGTGCTTGGTTACCAGATCACATTCTACAAGTAGGTCTAATGTATTATAAACCGTAGCCCTTGAAACCCGGTAGTTTTTATTCTTCATGCTTATGTAAAGTGACTCTACATCGAAATGACCTGTTCTAGAATAAATCTCTTCTAGAATAGCAAAACGCTCAGGTGTTTTTCTCAGCGCCTTCTTTTCTAAATAAGCAGTGAAAATTTGTTTTACCTCTTCAAAAATTTCTGGATTGAACGACATTAGCTCAGATTAGGATGCAAATATAAGATTCTTTCGAAATCAGTTATTACCGTCTGGGGATTCAAATCTAGTAACTCGCATTACACCATCTACCTTTTCTAGTTTATGGATGAGCTGATCCAAATGACTGGTATTATTTATATATAAGCGAATATGGCCATCAAAGATTCCAGTCTCGGTATCAATACTAATGGACCTCATGTTCACCTTTAATTCATTAGAGATTATATCTGTGACATCTCTCATTAAACCTACTCTATCCGTTCCGATAATTCTAAGACTTGCAAGGAAGGCATTTCTTTGTTCGGAAAGCCACTTCGCCTTTACAATTCTATTGCCATGATTGGAAAGTAGTTCCGGTGCATTTGGGCAAGTTGTTCTGTGAATCTTAATTCCCTCATTTACCGTGACAAAACCAAAAACATCGTCTCCGGGAATTGGGCTACAGCATTTGGCAAACTTGTAATCCAATACATCCATGTCCTCTCCTATTAGCAGAATATCTTTATCAAGTTTGTCTACCTGACTAAAATCGTCCGTGTAATCGGGGGCTTTGGTTTTAGGCCTTGTGCTCTTTACTCTATCGGTTTTGAACTCTTTAAAGTTCTTGATTTTGGTGGCGTCAATTATGCCCTTGCCCACCTTGTAATAGAAATCTGTAACGGTCTTCTCCTCAAAGTATGCTCTCAGCTGATTTGCCACATCACTATCGAATGGCATCTTCATTTGTTTGAGCTTACGCTGAACTATCTCTTTACCATCAGCAGCGGCTTTCTTCTTTTCTTCTTTTAGCGTATCCTTAATTTTTGAACGCGCCTTAGAAGTAGCCACGAACCGGAGCCAATCTTCATTTGGCCTTTGCTTTGAAGAAGTAAGTATTTCTATCTGATCTCCGTTACGAAGGACGTAATTTAAAGGAACCAATTTGTTATTCACTTTAGCACCGAGACATTTGGCTCCCACCTCGGTATGAATGTCAAATGCAAAGTCTAAAGATGTTGCACCGCTGGGTAGAATCTTTAAATCTCCCTTTGGAGTGAAGACAAAGACTTCCTCATTAAAAAGATTCGCTCTAAAATCATCTACAAATTCAATTGCATTAGTATCATTCTGCTCGAGCATATCTCGAACTTTCTCAATCCACATTTCCAGACCTGACTCATGAGTACCTGCTTTACCATCTTTATACTTCCAATGAGCGGCATATCCTTTCTCGGCAATCTCATTCATTCGCTTGGTACGAATCTGTACTTCCACCCATTTACCTGTTCGGCTCATAACTGTGGTATGCAAGGATTCATAGCCATTGGCTTTTGGTGTACTCACCCAATCTCTAAGTCGATCGGGGTTTGGTGTATAGAAATCCGTAACTATAGAATAAACTTGCCAGCAAGCAGATTTCTCCATTTCGAAAGGCGAGTCAATTATGATTCTAACGGCAAACAAGTCATAGACTTCCTCAAAGGGGATGTCTTGTTTTTTCATTTTACTCCAAATGGAATGAATGGATTTAGGCCTTCCTTTGACTTCGAACTTAAGTCCAGTTTTCACTACTTCATCAAGAATAGGACTCATAAAACTCCTAATGAATCTAGAGCGAGAAGCCTTACTTTCAGCAATCTTGTCTACAATGGCTTTGTAAACTTCCGGTTCGGAATATTTTAGCCAGAGGTCTTCTAGCTCAGACTTGATCGCATATAAACCTAGCCTATGGGCCAGAGGAGCATAGAGATAAATTGTTTCTGAGATAATCTTGAGCTGCTTGTGCCTGGGCATGCTGCCTAGAGTCCTCATGTTATGGAGTCTGTCTGCTAGCTTTACTAAAATTACTCTTACATCTTCCGATAGCGTAAGCAGCATCTTTCTAAAATTCTCAGCTTGTTGAGAACTTCCATGGTCAAATACTCCTGAGATTTTTGTTAGCCCATCAATAATCTTAGCCACCTTAGGACCAAAGTCCTGCTCAATTTCATCAAGTTCGATCTCCGTATCTTCAACCACATCGTGTAATAAAGCAGATATTATAGAGGTAGTACCTAGCCCTATTTCTTCCACACAGATCTCTGCTACAGCCAGCGGGTGATAGATGTAAGGCTCTCCAGATTTTCTGCGCATCTCTTTGTGCGCTTCTAAAGAAGTGTTGAATGCCTTCTTGATTTGCTTGGCATCATCGTCTTTTAAGAAAGGTTTTGCCTTTCTTAATAAGCGTCTGTAACGCCTAATTATTTCTTTTCTCTCTTCTTCCAGATCGACCGCTATCATATCGTAAAATTAGGCAGGTTTTTAAAGAACACGAACTGAAAAAAATTGTTGATTACCATATTGATTTAGAAAGAAATCATTTTACCTTTGCAATCCGTTTTAAAGACGCCAGCGGATGTGGCGAAATTGGTAGACGCACTAGACTTAGGATCTAGCGCCTCAGGGCATGGGGGTTCGAGTCCCTCCATCCGCACTAAATGAACCCTCAGTCGAAAGATTTGAGGGTTTTTATTTATTACACTAAACTGTGGAAAATTGGATATCACTTTAGACAAGAAAGAATCAAACCTCGGTTCAATTAAAATTAAATTAAACGAGGCTGATTATCAATCGAAGGTAGACGAAAAAATCAAAGATTATAGCAAGAAGGCTCAGATCAAAGGTTTCCGTCAGGGTAAGGTTCCAAAGAGCCTTGTTCAGAAAATGTATGGTAAGTCCATCTTAGTTGACGAGATCAATCATATTGTAGCCCATGCGTTACAAGACTACATTCGAGAGAATGAGATTCAAATTTTAGGTGAGCCACTTCCTAACCAACAGCAAATTGAGTCTGTAGATTGGGATAACCAGAAAGACTTTGAATTTGAATACAACATTGGAATGGTTGAAGAATTCAAACTTGACCTTACAAAAAAGGTAAAAGTTACTGAATACGAAATCGAAGTGAATGATGATGTTATTAATGAAACAATTGATAACGTAAGAAATCAGTTCGGTAAAATGACCAATCCTGAGAAAAGTGAAGAAGGTGATATCATCTTTGGTTCATTCAAACAAGATGATTACTCTCACGATACCACAGTTGACTTGAATGACCTTAACAAGACAAACGCCAAGAAATTCATTGGCAAGTCTAAAGGTGCTGAGATTAAAGTAGATCTTTCTAAGCTATACAAAGAGGCTAGCAAGCAAGCCGCTCAATTAGGTAAAACTGAGGATGAGTTAGAAGGCATGGACATGAACTTCGTTTTTGAAGTTAAGAATGTAAACAGAAAAGAGGCTGCTGAAATCAATCAAGAGCTGTTCGATCAAACCTTCGGTCCGGAAACAGTGAAAAGCGAAGAAGAATTTAGAGCTAAAATCAACGAAACCATCAGTGAGAACTATGTTAGAGAAACTGGTGCTTGGTTGAATAAGACCATTCAGGATCAATTAATCGCTAAGACAAGCATTGCACTTCCTGATTCATTCTTGAAAGACTGGCTTAAAGTTTCTAGTGAAGGCAAAGTGAGTGATGCTGACATTGAGAAGGAATACGATATCTATGCTGATCAACTAAGATGGAACTTGATCTCTGGCAAAATCTCTAAAGAAAATGAGATTAAGCCTGAGCATGATGAGATTAAAGAAGCTGCAAGGAAGATGATTGCTGCTCAGTTTATGGGATCAGGACTTGGCCAAATGGCTGACCAGATGGATGCCTTTGTAGATAATTACTTACAGGGTGATGAAGGAAAGAACTACATGAATATGGCAGAGCAAGTTCAGCAAGAGAAAGTGTTGAGCTTTATTAAAGAAAAAGTAGAGATTAAGTCTAAAAAAGTAAGTCTAGATAAGTTCAAAGAAATAGTTGAAGCTTAATTAGAACCACTTGATAGAATTAGATGTTATACGAAAGTCCTTCATTAGAAGGGCTTTTTTTTTAATTTTGTCTAGTAAACGTTATAAAAACGAATGATTGATAATAACGAATTCAGAAAGTTCGCTGTAAACAACACAGCATTAACAGGAACTGAAGTTGATGATTACTCAAAGATGTTCCAAAATATGACTCAGTATGTAATTGAGGAAAGACCCGGAAACTTTAGAGCAATCGATGTATTTACAAGATTGATCTCTGATCGTATCATATTCCTTGGAATGGGTATTGATGATCAGATCGCCAATATCATTACAGCACAATTATTATTCTTAGAATCTGCTGACCCAACTAGAGATATTACTATGTATATCAATAGTCCTGGTGGTTCTGTATATGCCGGTTTAGGCATGTATGATACTATGCAATTTGTGAGACCGAATGTGGCTACTATTTGTACTGGAATGGCAGCTTCAATGGGTGCTGTACTTATGTGTGCAGGGTCTGAAGGGCAGAGAGCTGCGCTTCCTCACTCTAGAATAATGATTCACCAACCAAGTGGTGGCATGCAAGGACAATCAAGGGATATGGAAATTACCTTGAAACAAATGCAAGAATTAAGAAAAGACTTGTACGAAATCTTGGCTAAACATACAGGACAAACGTATGAGAAGATAGAAGCTGATTCTGACAGGGATTACTGGATGAGATCGGCTGAGGCAAAAGAGTACGGCCTAATTGACGAGGTGCTCGAAAGAAAATAAGCGATAATGGCTGAAGTTACTTGTTCATTTTGTGGTAGAAATAAAAAGGATGTCGATTTGATGATATCGGGTATTCATGCCCATATCTGTAATCACTGCATCACTCAAGCCAATCAAATTCTTTCTGAGGAGATGAAGACGAAGTCTACTGAGGATTCTCCGAAATTCAATTTGATTAAGCCTATCGATATGAAGAAGTACCTTGACCAATATGTTGTAGGTCAAGATGAAGCCAAGCGCGTGATTTCTGTAGCGGTGTACAACCACTACAAAAGACTTATCCAGAAAAATGATAGTGACGACATCTTAATTGAGAAGTCGAACATTATTATGGTTGGAGAAACAGGAACCGGTAAAACCTACATTGCTAAGACACTAGCAAAGATTTTACAGGTTCCTTTTTGTATTGCTGATGCTACTGTGTTAACAGAAGCAGGTTACGTTGGAGAAGATGTTGAGAGTATTCTTACGAGACTACTTCAATCGGCTAACTATGAAGTCGAATCTGCAGAGAGAGGTATCATTTACATTGACGAGATTGATAAAATCGCTCGTAAATCTGATAATCCTTCCATTACTAGAGATGTAAGTGGAGAAGGGGTTCAACAGGCCTTATTAAAGTTATTAGAAGGAACAGCTGTTAATGTTCCACCACAAGGAGGTAGAAAGCACCCTGACCAAAAGATGATTACTGTAAACACAGAAAACATCTTATTTATTTGTGGTGGGGCTTTTGATGGTATAGCAAGGAACATTGCCAATCGATTAAATACACAACCTTTAGGATTTGCTTCAAGCAAGAATGCCGCTCAAGAGATTGACAGAGATAATCTACATCAGTATGTTAATGCTCAAGATCTTAAGAACTACGGACTAATTCCTGAATTGATCGGTCGTTTGCCTATTGTTACGCACCTCAATCCTCTCAACAAAGAAATTCTAAAGAGTATTCTTACTGAGCCTAAAAATGCTTTGACTAAACAGTATACCAAACTCTTTGGTATGGAAGATATTGAGTTGAAGTTTGCAGAAGAGGCCTTAGATTACATAGTTGAAAAAGCACTCGAGTTCAAGCTAGGTGCAAGAGGCTTACGTTCTATTTGTGAAGCCATTATGACAGATGCCATGTTCGAATTGCCATCTGACCCTGATACTAAAACACTTGAAATAGACAGGGACTACGCAAGAGAGAAATTCGAGAAATCTAAATTTAAGAAGCTGAAAGTAGCTTCTTAATCTTAGCTCTTATTATAATCTTCTAACCGAAGTACTCTACAAAATTCCTTGGCGTCTCATATAGTTTGAGACTGTGAAGTTCTCCATTTGGGGTGATCTCTTTTACTTTAGGTGCTAGTATTTTCCAGATTTCAATCACAAGAATTTCGCAACTGGCCATTTTACCCTCCATGAAATCTACATCTAGATTAAGGTTCTTATGATCTAGTTTCTCAATCACTTCATCTTTGATAACCGTGGATAGCTTTTTTAAGTCAACCACAAATCCTGTTTCCGGGTCTGGCTCACCTTTTACTGTGGTAATCAACTCAAAGTTGTGACCGTGCCAGTTGGCATTTGCACATGGCCCGAACATCTCAACATTCTTTTCTTCAGACCAATTTGGATTATAAAGCTTATGTGCTGCGTTAAAATGTTCTTTGCGACTTACGTATACCATCCCTTCAAAAATTTCGCTGCAAATATAAGCTGTTTCTCCTTAATTTAGCGCTTAAGATAATCGTAGAATGATAGTAGTAACAGGAGCTGCAGGTTTTATAGGGAGTTGTTTAATCTCAAGACTAAATCAAGAAGGCTTTAAGGATATAATTGCAGTTGATTTATTCGATAATCCAGAAAAACAAAAGAATCTGGTTGGTAAGTCAATTAAAGAGTTTGTTAATAGAAATGAACTTAAAGAATGGATTAAAAACCATGAAAAATCCATTGAATTCATTTTTCATATTGGTGCAAGAACTGATACTGCAGAATTTGACTATCAGATATTAAAAGATCTTAACACGGACTACACGAAAAGTATCTGGCAACAGTGCATTGACTATCAGATTCCCCTTGTCTACGCCTCTTCGGCAGCCACTTATGGTTTGGGAGAACTTGGTTATAAAGATGATCATTCAATAATTCCTGATTTAAAGCCGCTAAACCCCTATGGTGAATCCAAAAATGAATTCGATATATGGGCTTTAGAACAAGAAGAGAAACCTTTCTTTTGGGCAGGCTTGAAGTTTTTTAATGTGTATGGCCCTAATGAATACCACAAGGGCAGAATGGCTTCAGTAATATTTCATGCTTTTAATCAAATTCAAGAAACTGAAGGCATGAAGTTATTCAGATCTCACAATCCCAAATATAAAGATGGGGAGCAATTGAGGGATTTTGTTTATGTGAAGGATGTTTTGGAGGTATGCATCTTCCTGATGCATCATAGAAAAGATTCGGGCATATATAACCTAGGCACAGGTACTGCTAGAACATTCTTAGACTTGGTAAAAAGTACCTTCAAGGCTTTGGGTAAAGAAGAAAAAATCAGCTTTATCGATACTCCTGAAGACATTAGAGATAAGTATCAATACTTTACCGAAGCAGACATGTCTAAACTTAGGTCAATCGGCTTCGATAAAGAATTTACTTCATTGGAAAATGGAGTTAAAGATTATGTTCAGCATTATCTCAAAGAACACAATTATCTCTAAACTCGAAAAATGTTATAGTTCAAATCAAGAGGTTTACCTCTTGTTAATTGTAGTTATCAATACAACCCCGAACCTTCCTTGATCTCCATATCTAGAGGAAGCTTGCATGCCTCTTAAAGTTCTAACTGAGGATACTTGAACAGGCTGTATAAGTCTATCTAAGTTTGAAAGAGAATTACCTACTACTACTCCATCTATCACATAAAGTGGCTCTTCGTTTGTCGCATTTGTGGTATTATACCCTTCCATAAATACTTTTCCACCTCTCACTCTCAATCGACCAACACTCTGAAGTACTTCAAGCATGTTTGTATACTGTGAGTAATCTTTTAAGTTTCTAAGGTTTGGATTGTTATTCGATTGATTCTCTGTTGAAGCACATGAGAAGCTAAAGCTCATTATGCAAACCGTTAGCAAACCAAGTATTATTCTTTTCATAAGTAATGAATTAAAAAAGGCCTTCTTAATAAGAAGGCCTTTTGTTGTGTATTAATATTATTGTTTCTCAATAAAGGTTGATCCAAAACCGAAACTTCCGGCAGAAACCCTCATTACTCCTCTAAACTCCGTACGGAAATTCAGACACTGGAATGTAAGCTGTCTAAGGCTTGATTGGGTGAAAGTAACATCACCAAACGAACCTGCTACAAATCCTCCGGTTTGATCGAATCTCACGCGACCATCATCCTCGAAAGTTAGGATCAGGTCCATGGTACCTGTCCAACCAGCTCTTGCAGGTAGTAAGCCTTGAAGAGTCACTTGATCTTCACCAGGACCGGCAACAGCTGTAATGATTTGATCGGTATCAAAGTGGGCTCTACTTCTAATTCCTGTAACTACATATGTTCCAGCGTATTGCTCTGCAATTAACTCAGGACAATATACAAGAAGACTGAAGCTCATAGCTTGTCTCAAACCTGTATTACCTGCTTGGAACAATTCAAATCGTGAGTTACCTCCATTAACAGTAGTTACACCATTGGCATCCGTAGAAATATCTAATGGCTCAGGAGTGAATGTTTCACCACTTTCAATCGTAACTGTATTAAAGAACTGTATGCTCTCACCAAGACGTAAATCTCTACCAAGTAGTGTTCTTATTTGTGCGCCTTCTATAACTAATTCACTAGGAAAAGATGTGATTTCCGTATACTGAATCGTATCAGTAGAAGTCGCAATATTCACTACAAACGATGTCGCATTGTTATTAGGATCTTCAATATTTGCTCTAAATACCGCAGTATTCGGATCAGCGCCACCCAATAAGAGTCTCTGATTCACATCCTCAAATTGAATGAAGCCTCCACGCGTAAGGCTTGTTAGGGCCTCATTACGGATATCTCTAAAATCAGAGTTATCCGCACAACCAGCTAGCCCCATTACAAGGACAGCTAGTAGTAATAAAGTATATTTTAAATTCTTCATTTTCTTCAAAATTATCTAAGTATACCTGCTGGATTATTATCCCAGAATACAGGCTCCAATATGCTTGTTTCTGTAAAATCAGGATTCGTGTTCACATTTCTTTCGTTCTGTGGTAACGGAAACCTTCTCATGAAATCACCTAGATTTTGTACCGGATCAAGTAAGAAACTTGGGTACGCAGTTCTTCTGTAGGTATTAAACGTTTCAGTAGCATTACCCCAAGAAGCGATGTACCACTCTCTTGCAATAATATCTAACTTCTCATCGTTTCCAGCAGCATTAAAGTCAGCCAATACATCATCTACATAAGTATTAATGGCAGTGTTACCTGGACTCTCTGAAGGTAAGAAGCCAATTACCTTTTGGATATGCAATCTAATTGCTCTTTCAAGATAGTCAGCTGGATCACCAGTTGTACCTAGTGTTAAAGCAGCCTCAGCTAACATGAACTGAGTCCAAGAAGATAACATAACAGGATGGATACCACTACCACCTTGAGTATTTGCATCAACCACATCAACAAATTGATTATCGAATGCACCTCTCGCAGGATATACTCCATAAACTGTTCTTAAGTTTCTGTCATTTGGAATAGCGTTTGGATCACCGTGATCTCTACCCCAATAACCGTCACCAATGTTACAGTAAGGGAAGTTAGCATCACCTAAGCAAGGTAACTCTTGAGAATTCGCAGGATCTCTAGTTGTCATTCTGTAGAAGTAGTACAACATTCTAGGGTCTTCTACTGCGGAAGAATCTCTCATCCAAGACATTAAGAAGTTCGGCATATAAGCACCAGCCCCAGTGATATAGTTACCTGTAAAGAATGGGTGTCTACTTTCCTGAGGAGGGCCATCTACACCGTACGTGAAGTCCATATCATCAGCTACAGTTTCCATTAGGTTATCTGCTGCAATTAATGCATTGATACCTGAAGTAGACTCTGCACCTCTTACCAAACGAGTGGTTAAGTGCATCTTCAACTTGAATGAGTTAGCAAATCTAATCCACTTGTCACGGTCACCATCAAAGTATAAATCATTAATTGGTGGGTTACCTTGACCACTCTCTAGATCAGCTATACCCTCATCAATAAGTGTAAACAATTCATTATAAACTGAAGCTCCATCATCCAAACCTGGATTCGGGAAGTCTACATTGTTCGCTTCTGAGAATACTACATCATCGGTCAAATCAACCATCCAAGTAAACATGGCAGCCTTCATGATTTTAGATGCTCCAGCTAAGAATCTTAAATTCTCATCTTCTGCCGCAAGATTATTTAGAAATGTAAAATCCTGATTGAATCCATACAATCTAGACCACTCACCATTCAAAATAGTTGGACCTGCAGAAGCATTATAACTTGCCCCACTTACAGCCATTCTCATAGGACCATCAACGGTATTACCCATATCTTCACTCTGGTCTCTAAAATTTAGCTGCATGGTGTTAAAAATAAAGTTCGGATCTGCCGAGCTCTCACCTAAAGCATTAGGATTTTCAATTAGTGATTCCAGATCAAGTGTCTCACAAGCCGTGAATAACATACCGATCAGGAACACATATATAAGTTTTGATTTTTTCAAATTCATCTTAGTCTCTTTTAGAATTCTAATCTTACACCAACAGACCATTTTCTGATTGCTGGATCCGCAATTCCTTGCTCACCAAATCCATTTTCACCAGACGAATTTGCCTCAGGATCTAGGTTGATACCACTTGGGAAATTAGGTGCATGCCAGAATACATTCTGCACATTACCAGTTAAGGTAGCAGCTCTCATACCTAATTTACTCGCCCAGTTTTGAGGCACTGAATAGTTTAGATTGATTTCTCTAATTCTAAATACAGTTGCATCGAAGATGTTATTCTCAAATGATCTAAACGCATTACTAAATACAATGTCATTCAAACTCATTTGAATATTATTACGGATTGTGTTACCCTGCTCATCTCTCAACGGAAGACCAGTGTTTACATCTCCTAATACTCCAGGAAGAATAAATGTACCTTCTCTATCTTCAGTATCGGTAGATACACCTCTTTCATAAATACTTCTAACATAAGTAGATAAAACGTCTCCTCCGTGCGTATACTCTAATTGTACAGTCAAGTTGAAGTTTTTATACGTCAATCCGTGAATTTGTGAAATTCTGAAATCTGGGTTCGGGTCACCAGTAATTCTCTGGTCTAATCCCACATCACCACTGGTAATTAAAGTACCATCATTAGGGTTGATTAGGGCATT
This sequence comes from Roseivirga sp. UBA6052, assembly GCA_002427755.1. Classification (GTDB taxonomy): domain Bacteria; phylum Bacteroidota; class Bacteroidia; order Cytophagales; family Cyclobacteriaceae; genus Roseivirga. Next base: position 108,190 of record DIYO01000003.1, on the reverse strand, counting down.
ACCTTGATCATCTCTTACAATAAATGTAGTTCTGAATACACCTAGAGGGAAACCTACAATAGCCGTGTTATTACCAGAATATTCAACGAATTCTTGAGGTAATTCTTTAACCGTAGTTTCTATAGCTGTGAAATTGTTGGTAATCGAGTAAGTAATATTGTTAGTTCTTACTGGGAACACTGTTGCACCAATTTCTAATCCTTCAGTATCTACTCTACCTGCATTAATTGAAGTAGAAGTAAAACCAGTTGAAGGTGGAAGGTTCGCAGAGAATACTTGATCTCTAGAGATTCTGTTGAAGTAACTGATGTCAAGATCTACTTTTCCATTAAACAAAGCAGTCTCTACACCAAATTCAAACTCCTCTTGTCTTTCTGCCACCAAGTTTGGATTTGGCTGAACTGCACTAATTGAATTAGTAGTAATGTTCTGACCACCAGTTATAATAGCAATTGGGTTAGAGTTAAGTATTGGTCTAGTTCTAAACGCTCCAGGGAATGCCGCTGAAGTACCAAAACCGGCTCTAACTTTTAAGAAAGATACAAAGTCAGGCATTGTCCATAAATCGGAAGGAACAAATGAAACTGAAGCACTTGGATAGAATAGCGAATTGTTTTCTTCTTCTAATTGTGATCCCCAGTCATTTCTTGCACTAAGTGTTAAGAACAAGTAATCTCTGTACGCCAACTCTGTTTGACCGTATAGTCCGTAAACGTTGGTTCTTTGTCTTGAGTTACCTGCTGGATTGTATTCAGTAAAGTTAGAGTGTCTAAAGAATCCAAATACTACCTGATTAGTACTGTTAATACCAAAACTTCTCGTATTGATTGAACGTGCATTAAAACCAACTTGAGTAGTAATAGCAAGATCGCTATTGATATTTAAAGTAGGTGTATTTAATAGGAAGTTATGATCAAAGTTAGCTCTTGTGAAAGAACTTTGGTTTAAGAATCCTAAACCTTGGTTGAATCTCACACCACCTTTGTTTTCTCTTTGGAATGACTCTGTATTATACTGGTCATACCCTAATCTATAGGCGGCTGACAACCAGTCATTTACTTTCCAAGTCAAGCCAACTTTCATAAAGATTCTGTTGGCATCAGAACCTATTTGGTGATTCTCGTTCTGCCATCTTGGATTATCTCTATCAGTTCTATACCAAACGCTTGCGCCTGTAACTGGATCTTCAAAAGGAAGTCCCATTAAGTCATAGTTTCTTGGTAAGAAAAGCGTTCTTGAGAAAATATCGTTAGGCGGCTGTCTTAATACAGTATTGTTAAATTGGAAAGTAGACTCTAATCTTACATTCTTTGCAATATCAGTATTAGTACTTAGCGCCAAGTTCAGTTTTCTAATGTTATTAGACTCTATGTAACCCGTCTCATCATTATAACCTACACTAAATCCAACCGAAGAAGCTCCTACTCTTGCATTAGCTACAATAGATGTGTTAGATCCCGTTCCATCTTGGAAGAAATCATCAATATTGTTAGTAAACGCTTGGTAAGGCACTTGCTGCTGTAATTCTGGGAACACATCAGCAAAACGTGCTTGTTGTAAGTGGCCATTCACAGTATAGTTATCTGAGAATCTACCACCCCAGTTACCCACAAAGCCTACGTTAGGTGTGTTCTGAGAACCTTGACCGTAAGTATTCTGGAAATCTGGTAAACCAGCAATTTGGTTTAAGTATCTCTGATGTGAGAAAGAGATTGCTAAATCTTCATCAAGATCACGAGCAGAAGTTTTTGTAGTTACGATAACTACACCATTTCTACCTTCTTGACCATATAATGTAGATGCTGCAAGACCTTTCAGTACTTGAATATCTTCAATGTTATTTGGATCTAAATCCACAAATCTGTTCCCTTCGTAGAAAACACCATCTACAATGTAAAGCGGTTGGTTATCTCCATTAATTGAACTTACACCACGAATAACAACATCGGTTCTACTTCCTAAGAATCCACCTGTTGCAGTAATTTGCACACCTGGAATCTTTCCTCTAAGAAGTCTTGCAACGTCTGTCTCCGGTCTAACTTCAAGACCTTCTGAACTTACTTTTGACACCGCAAAACCAATCGCTTTCGCTTGACGCGCAATACCCTGCGCTGTAACAACAACTTCTCCTAAAGATGTAGCATCTAAAGCAAGCTGTACATTGATAGTTGTTTGGTTGTTTACAGGAATCTCCTGCGTAACATAACCCACGTACCTAAAAATTAGTACCGCATCACCCGGTACGCTAATTCGGTACTCACCATCAGCATTGGTGGTAACACCATCTGTTGTGCCCTTTACTAGAATAGTAACCTGCGGAAGAGGTAACTGGTCATCACTGCCAATTACCTTACCGGTTACTGTTCTTTCTTGTCCATACATTGATTGTGAAATCAACAAAAGAACAAGAGAGACACAGGTCAGTAGATTTCTCTTCATTCTGATTAGTTTTTAGAATTAAAATTTGATAAAAGTTTAGTCTCTAAAGCTAGGGCAGAATTATGACATTAAATATTTGCACAAAAACGATATAGACCGCTTGTAGAATTATTTTGCCAGTAATACGCTTCCTCTCAAAGATCTTGAGTATGGATTACCGCTACTAACACCTGTAAATTGAAGAAAATAGCTATATACGCCTGGATCTGATGGCTGGCCTTGAGTGTTTACTCCATTCCATCCTTCAAAATCATCACCTTGAAAAGCCAACTCGCCCCAACGGTTATATATGGTAAGTTTGAAGCCCGTAACGCACGAGTATATTGGCAGTAATATGTCATTGACTCCATCTCCATTTGGCGAAAATGCATTAGGCATACGCATTCTCGCTAAGGCCTCAGCTTTGGTGATTGTCAACTGAACTACGCAACCATTTGCATCCCGAACGGACACGCTGTAGTCTCCTGCCGGGACATCTCTTAGAACACTTGTGGTGTTATTCATACCACCCCAAGAAAAGGAGTATGGTCCCACTCCACCAGAGACATCTAGCACAATATCTGCCGTTTCTCCAGAGCAAACAGGATCGTTTAAAACAGTCTCTACATTCATTGGTTCAGGTTCTACCAGAATTACCTGCTCTGAGTAGCTACATGCATTGGCGTCATTAACTGTGATTGAATAGGTACCTGCATTTAGACCTGTTATTCTCGGATTATCAGTTGTAACACTAGTGCCATTTTCACTAAAAATATTGTAAGAATAGTTTCCCGTACCACCTCTTGCCAGAATGTCTATTACACCGTTTGCAGCTCCATTACAATTTAAATCAGTTACCTCTGCGATAAATGTGAGAGGATCTGGAGCCGCTATGTTAAATGTATCTATGCTAACACAATTCATAGCATCTGTAATTTGAACCCAATAATCCCCTTCTGTTAGCCTTACAAAAGGTTCATCTATTTCGCCATTACTCCATTCAATTGTGTAAGGAGGTTTACCACCTGAAGCAGTTACTCTGGCTTGACCATTAATAACGCCTGCACAAGAAGGATTAAATACTTGTAGATTGCTTTCTAACTCCGAATAAATAGTTACCTCTAAAGGTGGTGAATCTCCAAAACAAGAGGTCTTATCTGCCGATAAGAATAGGGTATACTTTACGCTTCCGTTGGGTTGTTCCCAGCTGACCTCTATTTCGTTCTCGTTTTGACCAGAGAGTATGGTACCACCAATGACTTCCCATTCAAATAGGGCATCATTGATCGGAGGAACCCAATATGTCTGATTCAATTTATCAGTTGCACAAACTTCTACATTTCCAAATGGAATCTCGGGAGAAAGGTTACCTAGAGGATCTAAAGATACTTCTAACACAAGAGGCTCTCCTATTTCGCAGCCGAATGCGTTTCTAAGTGTCACTTCAACTTTGGTATCAGCAGATGCCTCTTTCCAATCAATTATGACGGTTTCATCCGTATTAGAGCCCGATATTTCACCGCCCGTTACACTCCACTCATAGGTGTAACTTTTATCATCTTTTTCGATAGAATATTCTATGCCATCAGTATTTGGACATAGTGAAATTGGCCCTAAAATCCTTTCTGCTACTATCTCCTGGACTTCTATTCGCTTAGTAAACTCTTGAATATCTGAGCAATCTTTGGTTGAATCTCTTGCAGTAACTCGTATCCGGTAATTACCTGATTCTGTAAAGGTTTTTTGCACAATTGGACCACTGGCAAAGGTGTTATCTCCAAAGTCCCATTCTACATCGGTGTAGACGTTCTCTTGTCCATCTACCAAATAGTCCAGATTGAACATTACCGGAGTATCTATACAAACATCATTCTCGGTTATTCCAATTTGAGCATCTTCACTGGTGAAGTCAAGACCAAGGTTCTTTACATTTCTATAGGGCACCATCCCAAATGATTCACCTAGACCAAAACCATATTCTGTTACTACCATATCCTCTCCTGAGGTTTCAATGGAATAGATTTCACCCTCTTCGACCCGAATATTGGCATAGCTCCATGGTGCGTTGACCACCGGTTCAAAGTTTATAGGTTCTAGTGGAGCAGGTGACATTTTGAAACTACTGATAGCAGAGGTTCTAATTACTAAACCAAGATAGTATCGCTCAATATCTTGATGAGGAATAATGGGGATGTCTGCTTTCTGAAAGGCTTGTTCTAATGGGGGCATTACATAAGAAAAAGGAGAACCATATCCTTCCCCAATTGGTGTCGCCTCTTGCTCACAAATATCCTGAACATAGCTCAACTGCGTAATATGTATGGGGTTATCAGCCTTTACATACACTGCTTTCTCACTAAAATCAAAGAACTTCCTAAAGGTGTTCCTAAAAAAATCCACACTGTCTACTATGGGTATACTGTCGGACCTATAAATAGTATACCGCGCAGATTGCTCAGAAAATGTAATCATTGAGACGAAATTTTGGGTCTCTCTTCCAGCAAAAGGCAAAAGCACATACTCCTTTCCTGTAGCAGGACTCGGCTCAACAGCATCGAATATCACGCTGCCTCTTACATGTGTAACCGGGCAAAATTCAGGCGCTCTATTTTGCGAACCACTATAAACTAAAACGGGATTACACTCATAGTTAATCGTTGGATCGATATTGACTGCAGACGGGTCAATTGTAGCGCCTCCTGTAGTATCTCTAACATCTGTATTCCATCTATTAATGTCGCTAAACGTCTTGATCTCTACGTTATAAATATCTCTCAAGTCAAGTTTATAGACTTCTCCTGGGTGTCTCAAATACACCAATATCTCTTCTTGTTTGGTAAAGGTACCGTCATTAATGTCTAGCTGTACGCTCAGAAAGGTATGCTCTTTTACATTTACCACATGAATTGTACTCGGATCGGGGCGTATAAAAGGTGGAGCAATTCCTAAATTCTCATAATAGATGCCTGAAGTGAATTTATAACCTGCGGATTCTACAGGAGAAAGATGAGTTGCTTCTTGACCATAGCGTTCATATTGACTGAGATAGGCACTGATTGCATTGGTGGAAATGATTTTCAAAGCTCTTCCCTCATTCACCCCATCATCAGTAGGAACAAGTTCTTTGAGTAGGTTGCCCGGTATTTCGTAAGTGGTAATTCCCGGTTCTATATTTAAAGTAGCAATGGGTGTCTCGCTACGTCTAAAAGGCTTCGAAATAGTAATTTTGGTGTTTGTTGTAGCAGCAAAATGCAGGTAAGCTGCATCATCCTGTAAACCTCTTGCTGTTGAATCTTTAGAACTAAGTCTGAAAAGAGAAACCCAAAATTCTTTTCCTTTGGTATCAGATTGTGCAATTACTTCCGTATGTGTCAAGCACATCGAAAAGAATATTAGGCAAATAAAGAATCTGAATCGCAACATTAAACTACACTAGCCGAACACCATTAAGAGCATCTCTTAAACTCGAGAAGATAATACAAATGGCTAAAAAGCGCTTGATTATTCTAGTCGAGTGGACTTATCCGTGACGGATAATCAGAACTTTTTTCAAGTCTTATCGCACTTCCATCAAATCTCTCAATGATAAATCTACCCTGTGTAGAAAGCATGGGACCACCTGTAATTCTGTACAAGGGTTCAGGACATTCTTTATTTATTTGGACTAAAAGTCTAACAAGATTAGTTGCGATATCTATGTTCGATGGATTCTCAAAAAACCTTTCATTAGTTCCTTGAGGGGTATCATAATAAGATTTAGAGGCAGGCAGATACCTTATCGTATCAGGACTTTTTGGAAGTAAGTGCGAAATGGTATCAATACCACTTTGTTGAACTAGGGTAGTCGTATTCCAATCGGCCTCATTATCGGAATGCTTAAATGTAAAGTCATCTATAATGAAATAATGTCGGCTGTAAAGCGTATCTAGATAGCTATAACTAAATTCTATTCTGTCGGCAGTGAAGACATTGTCCTCCTCATTGCTACAAGAAAAAGACAATAATAAAATCGCAAGGCTAATAAGCAAACTTGCTTTTTTGTTTCGTGAGGCGATTGTTTCTGATTTTATCATAGTCAATTTTCATTTTATAGTTAACGAATACTATTCTATTCTCATGAAGGTTTTTAATCGAGTCATACTTTCGTATTGCCTCTCCATAAGTATCATAATTATAAAGCGTATTAACACTTTGAGGAATTTGATACCCTTTCAATTCGTTCTTGTAGTTTTTACCTAGATACACCTTAAACTTTAGATTATTATCAGGATAAACCGATTTAATGAACTCGTTAGAATCCTTATTAATCATTTTAAGGTTCTGAATATCGAGTGTCATAAATACCCGCTCTTCAGTAGGGAAATAACCAAATACAAAAGTATCTGTTGAATCTGTTTTTACTTTTTGCGCTTGAAGGTTGCTGAATATTGAAACCAACAAGAAGCAAGCAATCGCAAGTTTTCTATCTAATGATCTCATATCTAGTCGTTTATCTTATAAAATTCAAATTCAGAATTATTAGAAGCTATTGCAAGGTGTTTTTTTCCTTTCCTTTGGAACGTAAGTATATGACGAAGCTCTTTGTTTGAAGAAAAGCCTGATTCTAAAGCTCTAAGCGGATCAAAAGACCCATCTCCTCTGCCCATTAGTACCAAACCTTTATGTGCATCATAAGGACCTCTTTCAACTTCTGTCTTGGTAATATTACCTCCAATAACTGCATCAAGATTTCCGTCATTATCAAAATCTCCCAGATTAATGGCATATATAGGCGCTATCTGTGCTTCTATTGGTAATTCGTGCATTGCAAACCCTTCTGAACCTTTGTTTTCGAAATAAGTCGAAGCAAACACATTGGCATTTAATTTTTGTGCATCCTCCAAATCATCCTTTTCAAAGAAATCATTAATAGTAGAAGATGAGTATTTGTCGTACTTGGTAAACCTTTTTTGAAGTTTAGGCACTTGTTTAATCATTGTGTTCTTTTGAGGAACAGGCCAACTCACACCATCAATGTACTTGTTTAAGATGGCATCATATCTTCCATTACCATCGAAATCTTTGGCGACAACTGTAAATGGCTCATCTACGGAAGCTGTATATAGAGAATTGAGCCCAAGATTACCCACTATAAAATCAACATCTCCGTCATTGTCAAAATCACCTGTCTCAATCGTATTCCACCAACCATGAGAATCTGCAAGAGAATTATCGTTTATCTTTTCTAAAGCTCCATCATTGTATTCGAAAATTGAGATGGGCATCCATTCACCGACAACAATCAATTCATTAGATCCATCATTATCATAGTCTAACCATTTAGAATCTGTCACAAGACCCAAAAATTCAAGTTGCTCTGCCTTAGATTCGGTTACATCCGAATATGTGTTATTTATATTTTCAAGAAGATAGCTCCGAGGGATCTTTGGATATTCGCCAGGAATGAATCTCCCTCCAACAAATAGATCCAAATCACCATCATTATCAAAATCTAATGGAGTTACGTGGCTTGTGCTCGTATACATAACAGGTAAGTCAACAGAAGTGAAGCTATTACCATTATTCTGATATAATCTATCTTGGTAAAAGCCAGAACCTTCATTGTAAACGGCTCCACCGCTGGTAACAAAAAGGTCTAAATCTCCATCGCTGTCATAATCAAAGAACTCTGCATTTACATCTTCGTAAACGTGTTGATTCTTAAACCAATCATTCTTTAATGTAGAAAAACTACCATTGTTGTTTTGGACTTGAAATACACCTTCTTGACCGGCTGCTCCTCCTAAATATAAATCGTCTAATCCATCACCATTTATATCGCCAACTGCTAAAGCTGGGCCCATTGTAGAGAATCCATGAGGAATCATAGGCTCTCTCAAATGATCGTCAAAATCATTCTCAACGTGCATAAATGTTACATCTAAATCCTTATTGTCAACCTGTGAGAATATGAACTCAGAATTAGTGATCGGATTGGATAATGTTTCCAATTGGGTTCTATCTAACAGGATTTCTGTATTCATAGCTACCTCTTTCGTCACTTGTCTTTCTCCATTCGACCATTCCACTATTATAGAATCAACCTTTTGACCTGCCTCAAATCCGAAGTGTAAAATTGGTTCTGCAGAAGACATGAATCCTCTATTGATATTCATATACTCCATCTGCATGTCGCCTGATGAATAAGCATATACTTTGGCTCCAACTCCTAGTTTATTTGCTGAGTTGTCCATCACCTTGATTCTCAAGTATTGTCTATTGAATAAACTGTCTGTTTTATTCTTGAAAAGACTTACCTCCCCATCAAGATTGTTAACTACTAAATCAAGATCACCATCATTATCTAAATCTCCATAAGTAGCTCCATTGCTAAAAGTCTTTTCTGAAAGTCCCCAATGATCTGAAACGTCATCGAAAGTTAGGTTTCCATTATTCTTGTAGAGGTAGTTACGAATTCTGTTTGCCGGGATTAAATCTAAATACTGATAGATGTCCGTAATCTTAGCTTTAGAAAGTGAATCGGACTTATAGATTGTATAATCGCAGTTATTAAGATCTCTTCGGTATCCGTTCGAAATAAATAGATCTTTTAATCCATCATTGTCAAAATCAGCGAACAAAGGAGACCAGCTCCAATCAGTATGGGAAACACCTGCCAGTTGACCTATTTCACTAAATGTTCCATCACCATTATTTAATTGGAGTACGTTTCGCATTTGTTGATCGCCATATCCAATTCTCTTTAACATCTTATGGCGGTCATGAACCATACTCGTAATCAATGACTTCTGCCTTTTCTGGTCTTCACCAATCATATCAACAAAAATCAAATCTAGGTAACCATCATTATTAAAGTCGGCTACATCAGATCCCATGCTGTTATTACTAATGTGCTGAAAAGCCTCATTGCCTAGGCTTTCCGTAAAAGTGCCATCACCATTATTGATGTAGAAGAAATCTGGTTCTACATAGTCATTACCTACGTAAATATCAGGTAGGCCATCATTGGTTAAATCAGTTGTGATAACACTAAGGCCCCAAGCATAATTAAGTACGCCAGCCGCTTCAGTAACTTCAGTAAACGTGCCGTCACCATTATTTCTCATCAACTGATCCGTGTCATAAGGCCTTTTTGGGCCCATAAGGCGAACGAATTCATTGTTCTGATTAGGCTGAATGCGAACATTCTGACAATTCTCGAAGTCAATTGGGTGATTCACCAGATAAACATCTAGATCTCCATCCAGATCATAGTCAAAAAATGACGCATGAGTAGAATTATGAGCTGATCCCAATCCGTATTTATCACCTTCCTCTTTGAAAGTATTATCACCTTGATTTATGAAAAGCAAATTCTTTCTTAAGTCATCACCATTCTTACCACTTCGTGTAACATAGATATCTAACAAATCATCGTTATTAATATCTATCATTATGGTTCCAGTCTTAAGCCCATCAGGAACAGCAACTCCAGCAGACTCGGTAATATCTTCGAACTGTAAGTTTCCTTTATTTAAATAGAGTTTGTTGGGAATTATGGTGCCCGTGAAATATAAATCTTGTAAGCCATCTCCATTTATATCACCAAGGGAAACACCGCCCCCATTGTAGAGATATTCATATTCCTTTATGTTAATCTCCATGGTCTCTTTTAGATCATTTGAAAAATCTAGACCAGAAAAATTCGAACTGATTTGTTCAAAGACTTGAGGACCTGTATAAACCTTTTCCTTAGTCTCACTACAGCCCCACAGAAGAGCTATAAACAATAAAAAAATGATGTTATTTCGCATTCCACTCTTGTAATTTTCCAACGATATACTCCCCTACTTTAATTCCTTGCTCAACTCCATTATCAATGGCTGGACGGTAGTGGATACCTCCATATAATCTACTAATTGCGGCTTCTTGAGAAGCCGCTTTAAATGATTTAAAATCTCTTGAATCTAATCCATACTTAACCTCAACAGTATCTGAGTAAGTGAAATTATCACCATACAAGTAGGTAAGTGTTTCTGCTGCCGCTGCAGAAATCACGCTATGACCACTTGTGTATTCAGGAAATGGTGGTGTAGTTAAAAGAGGACGCCAATCTGGATCTATATAAGCATTAATTGCCGTTTCAGGTCTTATTAATCTACTTCTATATTTCTCATCCCAACAGCTAATAAAAGCATCTGCTAATGCTAACGAGGTTAAAGTATAAGACTGAATGGTCTTGAAGAAGTCTGATTCTGCTTCAACTGCAGCAATACCGGCAATTCCCATCCAATGTCCACCTGGTGTAATCTTTTTTCGACCTTGCATGTAATGCCCCTGATGTAAAGTTACAAAGGGATTACAATCCCAAAACTTTGCAATATCAATCTGCTCATCGTCTAATTGATTCCCTACATCATAAACCTCCATTAGCTCTTTATAGAATAGACTACTCTTGTTCGTGTTAAATGCTGTAGGTTTTAAGGGAATAAACTGAGTAGCAGAGTCTATAATAAAAGGCCTCAATTGATTCCAATTAGGCTCAATGGCATCCATATAGTCTGGAGGTGTAGGTAGCCAATCTCCAGGCTGGTTGCTTACTTTATATTTTTTTGTTCTTGTTTCTGCATAACCGTCACTACCCGAATAAGCTATTACTAAATCGGCTATTTGGTTTCCATAAGACTCGGATGCCTCCCAAATACTCTTTGGAATGCCTAAGTCTTTAAATTCTTTGCGTTTTATCTGATAGTAATCATCAATTTTATCTTCAGAGAAAACAAAATGCTTGGCAGCCTTATTAAAAGCTGTTAATGCTACCAGAGGCTTGAATGATTCTTTTGGTAGCTCAGTTGATTTGGCTTTGGAATCATTCAGCTTGCCAGAAAGTTCGATTAAATCATCGTGATAAACTTCGACTGATTCATATGTGGCTAAAGCAACATAAGCATATACTCTGCTTGCTGCAGGTGGGGAGAATATATCGTACACAACCGCATCGGTAAGTGCCGAAAACATCTCACCTGCCATTTTTGAAGTACCGTATTTTTGGTTTAGTTCTTCGAGATTAACCTTAGGTTGACAGGATGAAAGAATAACCAAAGTGGAAAAAAGTAGATATGATCGTAGCTTAATCATTCTTCTGAAAAGTAGTTTAGTTATTAGGCCAAAAAAACAAAAGGCTACCTAAAATAGGTAACCTTTCGTTGTTAAAGTATTATAAAATTAGTTTTTCCAAGAATTTGCACCAGAAGCATTACTTCCAGCCTCAGCATCTGCAAAGTCAGCTCCACCATAAGTGTAAAGCTCAGCACCAACAACTTCTAGCTCAGTAGCCGGAACAGGGAAGTGAAGAATTCTACCTCTTTGAAGGATATCATATCTTCTGTTATGTCCCCAGCAAATGAATGCACCAGCATTATCAAGCTCAATTGTGTACTCATAGAACAATGCATCCGAGATTGTTTGGTCACTAGCATCAGCTAATGGCGCTAAACCACCTCTAGTTGCACGCTCACCAGCATCAATAAGTGCTTTAGCAGCAGCGTTATTTCCTAAACGGAACTCAGCTTCAGCTTCTAACAAACGAACCTCAGCAGCTCTAAATAAGAACATGCTATTACCCGCGTTAGTAGACTGGTAATTCTGCTGGTATCTGATGTGCCCATAGTTAGAGAAGATAGTTCTGTTTCTATCAGCTCTCAACCAACCAAAATCAGATGTATAGAAGTAATCATCGATACGTGCATCAGCTGTTGTAGCCTCACCTAAAACTCCATCTGCAGGATATGTTTTAGGATAAGCAGGATCGAACGTATTGATCACCTTCAAGTCAGTTGGCATGTAGAATGCACCTGCAGCGTTAATTTGGAAAGTATTCCAAGAGTGCTGTCCATTAGACACGTTAGCAGTACTTGTAGGGTTCCAGTCAGCAGTTAAACCATTCTGAGCATAAGTTCTGATCGTACTGTAATCAAGTGAAGCCGCTTCAGCAGCAGTTCTTGCTTGACCAATCATAAGTCTTGCAGCATAAGAATTGATTAACTGAACCGCTTCAGCAGATGATAAATCACTATCAGTAACATAATCAAAGTTAGCACTCGGATTTGCTTGGTAAACCGCTTTCGCTTGCTCCAATGAAGCAACACCAGCAGCGATCATATCAGCATATCCAACTAATTCAATTGTAGTAGGATCAGTGTTCTCATCCAAAATATATCCTTGGTCATAAACATAACCGATATATCCTAAAGCAAGACCTCTAGTGAAATAAGCAGCCGCAAGTGTCTTTTGCGTATCATCTTGACCACTGATTTCAATCACTACGTCTCTGTTCACAATCGCATCGATAACATCGTTAGCTCCTGATAAAGCCGAATATGCTTGATCCCAAAGGTTTGAAACATTAGCAATATCTGCATATGTAGGTCTATTGTCTAATCTTCTAGTAGGCTCATCAGCCGAACCCCAATAGTCTCTAAATGCATTAGTTGATGTAATTTGGTCTGTAATCAAGTCGATTGTTACAACTCTAGTACTCATCAAACCATTGTTGATTAATCTCAAGAATGAACCTTGAGAAAGTGCTGCAATGTCTGATGGATTTGCAAGAGCTCTCTCCGCATCAGGTTGGTTAAGGTTTGGAACGTCCAAATCTGCACAACCTGCCACCATTAAAAGACTCGCTGCTACGAGCAATGTCTTTTTCTTAATGTAATTAATTGGTTTCATAGTTTTAGTTAAAATCTTAATTGTAAGCTAACTGTATACGTTCTGTATTGCGGGTAAACAAACTGATCTACTCTAAAGTTAGTCGCATTACCATTTAGAGATACTTCAGGATCGAATCCTGAGTAATCTGTCCAAGTAAACAAGTTACGTCCAGTTACCGCCAATTTCGCATCTCTCATCCAGTCCCAACCAATTTTAGAACCTCTAAGCGTATACGCAATTGCCACTTCTCTCAATTTAGTAAACGTACCATCCTCAACAAAATAGCTTGTTGCATTAGCACCATTATAAAGTGCTGATGCAGAGTTAGAATAGTTTACGTGCTTACCAGCTAGACCGTAAGTGTCTAAGTCACCGTGATTTTCTTCGAAATATATTAACTGAGCTGTGTTATTGTAGATATCACCACCTTGCTGATGCTCAACCAATGCGTAAACATTGAAATCTTTATAAGCAAAGTTTAAGTTAAATCCAATATTCCAGTCAGGGTTAGTATCACCAATTGCTTGAGCAACCAACTGTCCTGCATCATCTACAATGTAACCTGCTTGCTCAGCAGCTGTTCCAATAGATGCAGTGTGTACTACATGTCCGAACTCGTTAACAGAGAAATCAGAAGGAGTCCAGTTACCTGCAGGCAAGTTTCTGAACTGAGTAGCTAATACATTACCATTAGCATCAGTCTTAATTTGATCAACTGACGTCAACAATTGCTGACCGTACATAGTACCATAAGGCTGTCCTTCTTCAACTCTAAAGTAAGTTGAACGTGTAAATGCAGGAATGTCTCCTAGATCAGTAATTTCCTGAGTAATCTTATCCCAATTGAAACCAAAGTCTAATACCATATCTTCATTTCTGAAAGCAGTACCATTTAAGCTGAATTCAAGAGCAGTTGATCTCAACTCACCAACGTTCTGCCATTGGTTTTGGAAACCAGATGCAGCAGGAAGTGGAGCGTTGATGAAGTCATTTCTTACGTTAGTAACAGAGTAGTTACCAATGAATGAGAATCTGTCTAAGAAATCCATATTAACACCAACTTCTAATTCTTCTGCAATTGAAGGAAGAAGTTCTCTGTTACCAGTCTGTATCTTAGAGATACCATTCACACCAGAGTTAAGAATTTCGTACTGAGCGTTGAATACTGGAGGTCTTAGACCTGAAGTACCAAATGAAGCTCTTACTTTCAATTCTTGAATGTTGTTGATGTCTACATCTTCAGTGATTCGATAAGCCAAGAAACCACGACCGTAGTTTACATATCTGTTTTCTTCACCAAACAAAGAAGAACCATCTCTTCTGATCAATCCACCAAAGATGATTTTATCATCATAGTCAGCTGAAACATCGAAGAATACGTTCTCTGCAACATCTCTCGTAATTGTATTATCAATGAATAATTGCTCAGGATCTAAAGAAGCTAAGTCAAGTACATCTCCAGCACCAACGAATCTCGTACCTTCAGCTCTCGTCTGTAAGAAATCTCTTTCCTCCAATTGATACTTAAGTACAGTTCTTAAATTGAATTTACCGAATGTCTCACTCCAAGTAGCTTGGGCAGAAGAAATTCTAGTCTTTCTGTTATCGTTAATAATCTGGTAGAATCCACCTCTTTCACCACCAACGTTTTGTGCATCAACGTAGTCTTTTGGCTCATAGAATACAAACTCTCTCCAAGTTTGGTCTAACGAAGTTGAAGCTTCTAACTTAATCTTATCAGTTAAGTCATACTTTAAAGTAATACCACCTAAGAATCTATTTCTTGATTCCGTGTTAGTTCTTGAAGCTAATTCGTAAATACTGTTAGCATATCCTTCATTAAACGTATGTCCGTCAGGAGTTGGAGAAATCTCGCCATTCTCATCTCTCTCAAGTAGATCAATAAATGGAGGAACAGATAAGAAATCTCTAAACCCACCTACTTGTCTTTGACGATTAGTTGTGGTGAATGAAGATGATAATTGGATAGTAAATTTCTCACTAGCCAAGTAATCCATATTCAAACGAAGGTTTTGTCTTTCGAAAGGCTCAGTGAACTCAATAACTCCTTGCTGATGCTGGTTCTGGAAAGATAAGTGATAGTTAAAGTTATCTCCTTTACCACCTAACGAGATGTAGTTATTGTAGAAAGGCTGACTTGTAAAGAATCTATCTTGATTATCGAACAACTGAACTGAATCAGCATAAGGATTATCTCTAATACTCTCTTCAATTGGGTTACCACCCGCATCGTAAGAGAAACCAAATAGAGGCGTAACACCAGCAGCGTGAGTATCAGCAGAAAAGGGAGCAAATCTGTGTAGGTTAGAAAGTGGATACTTTCTTACTAAACCAGACCAACCATACTCATTTCTTACAGTTACTTCGATACCAGAGTCATCAGAACTACCTCTTTTAGTAATAATCTGAACAACACCGTTTGCAGCTAGTGAACCGTATAAAGAAGATGCAGCAGCACCTTTTACAAGCTCAATAGAAGCAATATCCTCAGCGTTAATATCTCTAAGGTTACCGTTAGTAATGATACCATCAACAATAATTAGCGGACTTTGAGAACCATTAATTGAGTTCGAACCCCTAATTCTAATTTGAGCGGCAGCACCCGGATCACCAGAAGGCTGTGTAATTCTTACACCTGCAACTTTACCTCTCAACGCATTACCAGGGTCAACACCCGGTACCTCTTGAATAACTTTAGTGTCTACTTTAGCTACATCGAAACCAAGTTTCTTAGTAGATGTACCAGCAGCCACACCAGTTACTACAACTTCACCTAAAGAAGTTGCATCAGGTGCTAAAGAAACGTTGATTACCGTTTGGCTACCTACCACAATCTCTTGTGTTACATATCCTAAATAACGGAAAATCAAAGTAGCTCCATCAGGAACACTAATACGGTATTCACCATCAGCGTTCGTTGGAACACCTGTTGTCGTACCTTTCAACAGAATGTTAACCCCAGGAAGAGGAAGGCCATCATCAGACCCGGTTACCTTACCAGAGACTGTTCTGTCTTGGGCTAGCGCAGAAGTAGAAATCAGCGCAAACACCATAACGACACAAAGCAGTAAAAATCTCTTCATTTTGTTTCGTTTAAGATTAGTTTTTAAAAAAATGATTTGTTTAGAACCTCAAACATAAAAGAAAATGGAGGGTTTTGACAAAATCGCGATAACATTTTTGGTGTATCGATTGCATGTGCCAAAAGGAGTTATTTCGGGAAAAGCCTAAAAAATGCCGAACAAAAAAAATTTTCTTCCGTAGAGTAAGGGTGTTTCAAAAACTCGTATAAACTGCAAAAATCCCTATCCGAACGGTAAATATCTTATTTGAGAAAAAACAAAAGGCTTTTAAAACGATTTAAAAGCCTTCTTTTTTAATAATTTTTAACAATTACCTGATCAATTTAGATAATGGTTAGATGATGTTCTCAAGCTCTCGAACCAAATATGGTTGAATTTTAGCCCAGTTCTTGACCAAATAATATTTGGTTGAAAAAACTTCGATATTTTTTTCTAATTGTTGAGTGATTTTTCGATTTCGGTTAAAAATTTAACCACTTCAGCCTCTTTTGACAATTTAGGCTTCTGCGTTTTCACAATCTTATTCGCCACCTCTTTAGCTTCTCCACTAAGTGCTTTTAACAGTGATTTCTTATTAAGTTTGATAGCAGTATAGTTATCGCCTGTCTTTAAAAAATATTCGGTATCAGGAGTGTATCTTGAAGGTGTTTCTTTAATAGCAAATGCTTTGGGTGCGTCAGCCTGAATAAATTTCTTTGTTTCTCTCTTTAACAAAGTAGCGGTTACACCATCATGGAGAATTTCGTAAAACTTGCTTCGTCCATTTTTTCCTTCTACTAATACTGGAGAGTAATACTTAAACACTCTCTCTTGCTCATTTTCTTGAACTACCAATCTATCGATAACCGTTTCATCCACACCAAATACAGTAGAATCTTGTTCAACCTTAAGAACGAATATTTGTCCCTCGTTATTCAAGATGTTCACTAGTACATTCTCCATCGTACTTCTAGTGAGTATAATATTAGCTGTTAACCAAGTCTCAAACATTAATGGAGAACCTTTTACATTCTCTTTTTTATCACTATTCAATAGAAAATCAGTGCCAACCAGCATGCTATTATCAGGGGCCAGTGGATTAAAGCTCAATTCTTGAAAAGCAGCCGTATTTTCCGCAACCTGAGCGAAAGAATTGAAAGAAAAACAAATGAGTAATTGAATAATTAACCTTTTCATATCTATATCTAATTAGTATAAAATTAAAAGAGCCAACCAATAATTTGGTCGGCTCTTTATTATTTGTTCATCAACTAAAATTAGTATCCAGCGTTTTGAACCAAATTAGGGTTCAAATCAACTTCTCTCTGAGGAATTGGCAATAAAGTCTTCGGCTGACCAAATGCTGCATCTGCAAAGTTTGCATCACCAGCAGGTCTTAAACCTTGTCTTCTTCTTAGAAGGTCATTTCTTCTATGTCCTTCGAATGCTAATTCCTTACGTCTCTCATCTAAGATCAAAGTGATTAGATCAGCAGGAGTAGCAAAGTCACCAGCAGCAACATCTGCTAAACCAGCTCTAGCTCTCAAGTCATTAATCAAATCGATTGACTCTTGGTTGATTCCATTAGTTTCAGCTAAAGCCTCAGCTCTAGTAAGGTACATCTCAGTGATTCTGAATACAGGAGAATCATCAGAGTTGTTTACTGCATCTGGGAACTTAGTCGTAAAGATTGAGTTACCGTCATCAGCATTAACACCTTGTACAGAAAGATCAGTTAATCTTCTATCAGCAGGATCGTGAGCATCTAATAAATCTTGAGAGAAAGGTGCATCACCTCTAGCTCCAAGATCTGCTCCGTTGAACCAAGTAGCCCAAGAAGAACCATCAATTGTACTGTTCTGAATAAGGAAGATATGCTCGTCAGTATCCTGTCCGAAGAAAGAATAATCTGCACCTAACTCATAATCAGGGTTGTTGATCAACTGACCAGCGAAATCCGCAGCTTGAGGATATTCACCTCTGATTAAGTGAAGTCTAGCAAAAAACGCTCTTACGGCACCTTGTGTTGCTCTACCTCTACCACCTTCAGCAGCTGAGAATGACGTTGGAAGATCAGGAAGTGCTTCGTTCAAATCTTGAATAATCTGACCATGTACTTCAGCAGTAGTTGCTCTTTCGAACAAGATTACATCTCCTGTAAATGCCTCAGTTACAATTGGCACGCCAAGTCCAGCTCCGTTATTATCTGAATAAGGTGCTCCGAACATATTAACTAAGTTGAAATAAGCTAATGCTCTCAAAAACTTCGCTTCCGCAACATATTGATCTCTTGTAGCTTGCTGAAACTGCTCATCCGCTACAAGTGGAATGTTAGCGATCACATTATTAGCCGTTAAGATCAATCTGAAATTGTCCCTATAAATTGCTCCAGTAGAACCATTATCACTTAGTGTAACATAGTTCTTTACATCATTGAATGTTGGGAAAGACCCAAGGAATTCAACATTGTCAGACTGGAATTCTTGCACCATAGCAGAAGTACCACCTAGTACATCTCCATCTTGTGCTGAACTATAAACTCCCATAAGAGTACCTAAAGCGGTAGTACCATCCGAGAATGCAACAAAATCAGAAACTGAGTTCTGTGGTTGAATCTCTTCTAACTGGTCTGTACAACTAAAAACAAGCGTTGCACCCAGAATAAGACTTAATAATTTTTTCATAATATCTCTGTTTACAATCTGTTATTAAAAGTTTACATCTACACCAATAGTGTAAGTTCTAGCTTGTGCAGTTGGGAAGAATGACTGTCCTAGAGGGAAACCACCAAACTCCGGCTCAAACTCTGCTGCAGCACTTAACCAAAGGTTTTGTCCTTGAGCGAATACTCTAATGTTGTTCAGGTAAGGAATCTTGTCCATCAAAGTAGATGGGAAGTTGTATCCAAGGTTCAAGTTTCTCAATCTGATAAAGTCACCAGCTCTTAACTGTCTAGTAGATCTTTGCTGAGCTGTGAAAATTGTTGATCCATCAAGTCTTGGCGTTGTAGCTTGATCGCCTGGGTTCTGCCAATAGTTTAATAAATCTCTTGACTTGTTGAATCCACCACCAGCATTTTCAGTAAATCTTAAACCAGTGTAAGCAATTTCGTGTCCTGCAGCAAAGCTGAAGAATACAGTTGCATCAAAGTTTTTCCAACGAATGTTGTTTCTAAAACCACCTACTACTTTAGGAATTGCAGTACCTTGAACTCTTCTATCAGCAGGAGTTGGGCTGTTAGTGATGTTGCCGTCAATATCTAACCACTCAGCTTCACCTGTTTGAGGATTAACACCTACGTAAGGAATTAAGAAGAACGTGTTCACAGACTCACCAACAATTGCACGCTGCTCAGCTGCAACAGGAGCAAATACTCTACCTTGATCATCAATATTCTCTTCTGGTAGAGAAAGTACAGTGTTCTCAACAAAACCTAAGTTTAATGAAGTCTCCCAAACGAAGTCGCTTGATTGAACATTCACTGTGTTGATTAATAAGTCAACACCCTCGTTTTGAATCTCACCAATGTTTCCGTTAAAGTCAGAGAAACCAGTAGTCCAAGGAATCTGAATATTATTCAATAGACCGTCAGTTCTCTTATCGTAGTAAGAAGCTTCAATATTCAATCTGCTATCGAAGAATGAAGCATTAACAGTAATATCTAATTGAGATGTTTCCTCCCAAGTAATGTTAGCGTTAGCCGCTTGTGTAGGTCTAATACCAGGGATACCAGCGTAATCAGCACCACCGAATAGTCCAATAGAAGGGAACAAACCAATTCTATCATTACCTGAAGTACCATAACTTGCTTTGATTTTTAATTCATCAAATAAGTTCAAGTTTTGGATGAACTCTTCATCAGTTAATCTCCAACCAGCAGACACTGACCAGAAGTTACCGAAACGGAAGTTAGCACCGAATCTTGAAGAACCATCTCTTCTGAAGTTACCTTCAAAAAGGAATCTGTTATCAAAGTTATAGTTAGCTCGTGCAAATAAAGAGTAGATAGCCCAGTCACCACCACCTGCAAAAGTAGTAGTTGGTGTTGCTGCGTTACCAACGTTAGGGAGTGCATCTGCAACGAAACCAGTACCTGCAACTGAAATACTCTCGTTCTCTCTAAGCTCGTAAGACTGACCAACAAGTACAGTCATATTATGATCACCGAAAGCTCTATCATACTGAAGTGTATTTGTAGTTAGATATTTTAAATCTTGGCCAATGTTTTTGAAACCAGTACCATTAGGCTCAATAATATCTGGGAATCTTGACGTTTGCTCGTTCTGAAGCTGGTCAATACCAAAGTCAGTTTTAAACGTCAAACCTTCGATAAGATCTGCTTCTAAGAATATGTTACCTGTTAATCTTCTTGTCTTTAATTCGTTAGTGGCTAATGCCTCGATTGCCACAACGTTTCTGATGAAACCAGTTCTAGTGAATGCGCCTGTTTCAGGATCTTGTCCTAGTACAGTTGGGTTTTGAAGAGCAGAAGCAGTAAATGGAGCGAAAGTGTTGTTTTCAGCACCAATTCTGTCGTTGATCGTTCTAGCCACACCAACATTAACACCGAATCTAACACCGTCAGATAATTTGTGCGTTAAGTTAATTCTAGCATTCAATCTATCAATCTCGTTACCGATCATGAAAGATGATTGATCTAGGTAGTTACCTGAGATGTAGAAAGTAGTATTTTCGTCACCACCTCTTGCAGAGATAGAGTATTGATCTGATCTACCAGTCTGGTGAATTCTATCAATCCAGTCATAATCTCTGTCAACTACAGCTACAGCAGTTCCACCACGAGCAACTCTAATGTCATTTCTGAATGTTTGGTACTCCAAACCGTCCATCATGTTCAAACGGTAAGTCTCCTCGTTCCAACCCGTTTGGTAGTTAAAGTTGATTTTAGTTTTACCAGCAGTACCTTTCTTAGTAGTAATAAGAATTACACCGTTAGCACCACGAGAACCATAAATTGAAACAGCAGCAGCATCTTTCAATACTGTCATTGACTCAATCTCGTTCGCGTTAATATCAGCGATTGGGTTAAGACCCGTACCACCTTGTCCACCAGAACGAATTACATCGTTCAACGGTACACCATCAACTACATAAAGTGGTTGAGTAGCACTTGCTCCTAAAGAAGCAACACCTCTAACGTTTACTCTCGCAGATGCACCAGCAATACCAGAACTTGATACTACGTTCACACCAGCTGCTTGACCTTGAAGGGCCTCTTGTGGAGTAATAACCGGCAGGTTACCTAAAACTTTAGCATTAACGTTAGAAACAGACTGAAGTGTTAACTTCTCAGACTGTGAACCGTAACCTACTACAACTACCTCACCCAGTGATACTGCGTCAGGAGCTAAGATTACATTGATTACAGTTTTGTTTCCAACAGCGATTTCTTGCGTTACATACCCTAAGTATCTAAACACAAGTGTTGCATTACCATCAGCTTGAATGCTGTAAGTACCGTCATTGTTAGTTGCAGTACCTTCGCTCGTTCCTTTTACCAAGATGTTCACACCTGGTAACGGAAGTCCATCATCAGATCCTGTTACTTTACCAGTGATTGTTCTGTTCTGTGCGTAAGCACTTCCAGCCAATAACATCAAAGCACAGAAAATCGAAAATGAGATTCTCTTCATTGAATTAATTTTAGTTAATAGTTGTTTAATTGTTTCCAGGCCAATTAAGACCCTTTAACCTCTACGAAACATAACAGACAACCTTGGCAATACCCGTACCTAACCAAAGTCAAAAAAGTGATTACGGAGTTTCGAAAGGCGGCAAGTTAAGGAAATTATTAAAATGTTAACCAAAAATATTTTCTTGAATGAGAAGTCAAATCGCTAAATAACGCATCTCTTGACGCTTTAAACACAAATAATATTCTGCGAATTGATGATTTGACTAATATCTAACGGACTTGACCATTATCTCCACCCTTCTGTTAATAGATAATTTGGATTTCGTGGAATCTTGAGTTTTTGGCATTGTTTCACCAAAACCTCGAATTGTCATTCGATCTAAGTCGATTTTTTTAGTCAAAAGGTAATCTGAAACACTCTTTGCCCGAGAAACACTCAATTCATAATTGAATTCTGAACTTCCAACGTCATCAGTATGGCCTTGTATTTCAATATGAATTTCCGGGTTATTTAAGAGGTAATTGGCCAGTCTATCTAAGTCTGAGATAAATTCATTACTCAAGCTCGTACTACCAAAATCGAAATTACCTGTAATCTCAAGCAGCACTTCGCCTACTTTAATAGGTTCCATTTCTAGTAGCATATTCTGAGCTATTTGAGATTTCGAAGCCCGTTTAACTTGATAACCCTTTGCCTTAAACTCAAGTGTGTCATATGCTAATACCTCGCTGTAGGACACTTCATAATTTTTATTCAGTTCTATGGTTTTGATGTACTCCCCTTTAGAAAAAATAGAAACCTCTCTTGTCTTAAGGGAATCAATACCTGTTTCAATCAGTTTTAGATTTAGAGATACAGGCTTAATGATGTCCTGAGGAACTCTGAACCGCTTTAGCAAAAGCCTTCCATCCGCTTCACTCGAACTGAAGTAAGCCCAACCATCGATACTCAAAGAATAACCCACTTGATCGAAAGCATTATTAATTGGATAACCCAAATTGAGAGGCTCTGACCAATTATTATTCAATCTTTCAGATTTAAAAAGATCAAATCCACCCATTCCTAGTCTTCCCTTTGTGGCGTAAATCAGCGTTTTGTTATCGAAATAGATAAAAGGCGAAGCATCATCTTGCGCTGAATTGATAATAGAACCAGCATTGACTGCTTCTTGCCAAACACCATCAACTTTCTTGGATGACCAAATATCCTGTTTTCCGTACCCCCCTGCTCTTAAACTGGTAAAGTATAAGGTATTGCCATCTGCAGACAATGATGGTTGGGAATCCCATTCAGGACTATTAATGGCTTCAGATAGCAATTCCGGATCAGTCCATTCCTCTTTTTCGTTATAAGAAATGTATAGATCACAGCTTCCAATGTTATCGGGTCTATTGCAAGCTGTAAAAACCAAGGTTCTGCCATCACCAGATATAGTGGCAGTTCCTTCATTACGCCTTGAATTAATGTTTTCTGAAATTTGAATGGGCTCAGTCCAGATTTGCCCTTGAAGTCTTGTCATGTAGAGGTTCTCATCTCCTCCTCTCTCCTTCTGACGAACTGTAAAAATGAGTTCATTATTAAATGTCAAGGAGGGAAAATATTGCAGATCGAACTTATTCAAAGGTGTTGGTAGCTCCTCAAAATCAATCTCCAAAGCATTCTTCACCCTATCTAAAGCAAATTGATTGCTATTATTAAGACTCTCAACTAATCGAGAATTGATATTCCAAATCGCCCCAACTATTCCATCAAGTTTATCTCTTGCAAAATCATATTTGCCTTCTGCATTTAAGAAATAGGCCTGATCAACCAAGATTCGGTTTATGAAAGGAGTATCCAATTCCTCTATACTTTGCAAAAGAATGGATTCCGAGCTCGAGAGTAGATTTCTTTTTAAATAGACTTGATGCAGCAAAACAATGGCCTCATCAAAACTATCATCTCTCTTTAGTGCTTCTAGTAATAATCTCTCAGACTCATAATAATTACCAAGCTCGTCTAGCGTACTAGCTTCTTTATATAATTCTATTGCCTTTTTGTTCTTCGAATTGAACTGTTGCCCGTATGAGCAAAGTGAAATAAATAGGATTGATATGGTGATAATAAATACTCTCACTATGGAATCTCCATGAACTTATGAGTTTGTAGCGAGATTTTCCATTGCGGGTTGTCTTTTATATAATCAATAATAAGAGGTAACATCTGATCTGACTTATCCCATTCCGGCTGTAAGTACAACAAACAATCAGGATTGACCCTTTTTGCGTGTTCCTCGGCCCAGGCAAAATCGCTTTTATTGTAGATAACGACTTTTAACTCATCAGCCATATCATAAATCTCATCTTTTGGCCTCATGAATTTCTTTGGCGAGAAACAAATCCAATCCCAAGTTCCAGAAAGTGGGTGAGCACCCGAAGTCTCAATATTGGTATTCATGCCATGTGCCTTAATGGCGTCAGTCAGATCATCAAGGTTATACATCAATGGCTCCCCTCCCGTTATAACTGCCAAACGCGACTCATGCTTTAATGCGCCTTCTACAATCTGATCTATTGTTTGCTTGGGCCATTTGTCAGCATCCCATGAATCTTTTACATCGCACCAAACGCATCCGACATCGCAACCTCCTAAACGTATAAAATAAGCAGCATTTCCTGAGAAGTGGCCTTCTCCTTGAATGGTATAAAAAGCTTCCATAATAGGAAGCTCAACTTGAGTTTCAATCATATCAACTTTTTTAGAGCAGGTGGCTGTAACTGCTGATTATCGTCATGCTGAACTTGTTTCAGCATCTAGCCTTTTAAAAGACCCTGACACTCCCGATAAATATCGGGACAGGGTGACGAAGAATTATTATACTAGCTTCTGACTCGCCAAATAGGTATTCCACAATAAGCTAGCGATGGTCATAGGACCAACTCCTCCCGGTACAGGTGTTATATAGCTACATTTAGGTGCTACCTCATCAAACTTAACATCTCCTTTTAGCTTGAAGCCAGATTTTGTTTGGTCTGAAGGCACCCTATGAATACCCACATCAATCACAATAGCTCCTTCTTTCACCATATCTTCAGAAACAAACCCTTCTCTACCAATTGCCACAATCAAGATGTCTGCCTGCCTAGTGATTGAAGGCAAGTCTTTAGTTCTACTATGGCATAACGTTACTGTAGCGTTTCCAGGATTTGAATTTCTAGACATCAACACACTTATAGGTGTACCAACAGTATGGCTTCTTCCTATAACCACACAATTTTTTCCTGAAGTCTCGATGCCATTTCGTTCCATTAAAAGCATCATGCCTTTAGGAGTAGCAGGAAGTAAAGTTGGAAGATCTAGTAACATCTTCCCCAAATTGGAAGGATGAAACCCGTCTACGTCCTTTTCAGGAAGAATGGCTTCAACTACTTTTTGCTCATCTATTTGCTCTGGCAATGGCACCTGAACGATAAATCCATCAATGTCATCATTATTATTCAAGCGATCTACAGTAGCCAACACTTCTTCTTCAGAAGTATCTTCGGGCAAATGAATTAAGGTCGAGCCAAAGCCAATAGCCTCACAAGCTTTTACCTTTGCATTGACGTATGTCTTACTAGCACCATCTTCGCCAACTAAAACTGCAGCAAGGTGAGGCACTTTGCCTCCATTGGACTTAATTTCTTCGACTTTACTGGCTAGCTCATCTTTAATCGATTTCGCGGTAGCCTTTCCATCAAGTAATTTGTAAGACATATTAATCTAGTTTTAATACGGCCATGAAAGCTTCTTGTGGTATTTCCACAGAACCTACCTGGCGCATTCTTTTCTTTCCTTTTTTCTGTTTCTCTAAAAGCTTACGCTTTCGAGTAATATCACCACCATAACATTTAGCCAATACATTCTTTCTTAATGCTCTAACGGTTTCTCTGGCAATGATTTTAGTTCCAATAGAAGCCTGAACGGCAATTTCGAACATTTGCCTTGGGATCAATTCTCTCAACTTTTCACAAAGTCGCTTACCCCACTCATAGGCTTTATCTCTATGTACTATTGCAGACAAGGCATCTACCTTATCTCCATTCAGTTGAATATCAAGTTTGACTAGATTGGATTGTCTGAATCCAATCAATTCATAATCGAGTGAAGCATAACCTCTTGATATGGTTTTAAGCTTATCGAAGAAATCAAATACGATCTCAGCCAAAGGCATTTCGAAAGTCAGCTCTACACGATCTGAAGTTAAATAAACTTGATTCATGATCTGGCCACGCTTTTCCATACACAGCCCAATGATTGGTCCTACATAATCTGCCTTAGAAATAATTTGAGCTCGAATGAAAGGCTCTTCCAAATGAGACATCTCATTCGGTTCTGGTAATTCAGATGGAGCATTTACATTTTGAATACTACCATCATTCATAATGGCATGAAACTGCACAGAAGGTACCGTGGTAATCACGGTCATATCGAATTCTCTTTCTAAGCGCTCTTGAACAATCTCTAAGTGGAGCATACCTAGGAATCCACACCTGAACCCGAAGCCTAAAGCTGCTGAGGTTTCTGGCTCCCAAACCAGAGAGGCATCATTTAACTGGAGCTTCTCCATAGATGCTCTTAGCTCTTCAAAATCTTGCGTATCTACAGGATAAATACCTGCAAATACCATAGGCTTTACATCTTCAAACCCTTTAATAGATTCTTGAGTAGGATTATCCTGATGAGTAATGGTATCACCAACTTTAACTTCTTTGGCTACTTTAATACCAGAGATGAGGTAACCCACATCACCCGCGCTCATTTCTTGCTGGGGCTTTTGCTGTAAACCTAGAATCCCGATCTCATCTGCGAAATACGTTTTACCCGTATTAACGAACTTAATCTTATCACCCTTCTTAATTGATCCGTTGAATACTCTAAAGATTACTTCGATACCTCGGAACGAATTAAAAACCGAATCAAAGATCATGGCCTGAAGTGGCTCGTTAGGATCACCTTTAGGAGCAGGCACTCTTTCAATTATGGCTTCGAGGATTTCGTCAATACCAATTCCAGCCTTTCCACTGGCTCTAATTACTTCTTCCGGATCACAGCCTAGAAGTTCCACTACTTGATCCGTCATCTCATCCGGCATGGCACCCGGTAGGTCAATTTTGTTTAGAACTGGAATAATTTCTAAGTCATGTTCTAAGGCCAAATACAAATTAGAGATCGTTTGCGCTTCCACTCCTTGAGAAGCATCCACTATTAATAGTGCACCTTCACAAGCGGCAATGGACCGGGATACTTCATAAGAGAAGTCTACGTGACCGGGAGTATCGATAAGATTAAGTGTATACTTCTCTCCTTTATAATTGTAATCCATTTGGATCGCATGCGACTTGATGGTAATACCACGCTCACGCTCCAAATCCATATCATCTAACAACTGATCTTGCATATCTCGATCAGCCACTGTTCCTGTATGTTGAAGCAGTCTATCGGCAAGCGTACTCTTCCCGTGATCGATGTGTGCAATGATGCAAAAGTTTCTAATTCTCTCCATGCCTTTCTAAAGAACTGCAAAAATAGAAAAAAGCAGTTCATCTGATTTCAGGCTAACTACTATTTTTGCAGCTATGTTATTGGCAGACAAGAAAAAAGCGGAGAATATCTCAGAATACATCATTTATATGTACCAAACAGAGATGTTAATAAGGAATTTTGACTTCGATTTAAACAAGATTAAGATCCATGTCTTCGGAAATATTCCTTCAGAAAAGATGCCTGATGAGGAGAAGGAAAAAAACCTAGAATGGTATTCAAGAATCATTGACGAAATGCGGAAAGAAGGTTTGGAGAAGGAGGGGCACCTTGCATCGGTTCAAAATGAAGTTGAAAAGCTTTCTGATCTAAGCCTTAGACTTCTGGCTGATGACAAAATATACCAATCGGTATTTAATGAAGCTAGAGTAGCGATAAGAACTAATATTCAAGCCTCTAATGGTCTTGTGACCAACCCTGTACAAGCGTGCCTGAATGGTGTTTTAGGTCTTTTGATTGCTAGAATGAATGGAAAACATATTCCCGAAGAGGTTCAAGAGCAGCTTGAGCAATTTGGTAATGTGCTGTCATATCTTTCCTCAAAATATGAATAGACAAGGCTTTAGTCTTTATCTGTATAATCAGAAGGCAAATAGTAATAGACCCCTTCGTCTAATAAATGTCCATTCAATTGAAGGCTACTCGGATTGAGTAACACACCATTCGTGTCAACCACCAGAGACTTTTTAAAAGTGAGTGTGGTAATCTGGCTGGGCTTTCTAAATCTCGATTTATCATTATAAATAACCTCTAAACTTCCTTCATATTCTAGGCCAAAATAGCCGTTGTCCAAAATCTTCACTCTCAAATCACCAGTATCATATAAACCTCTTCTCACATCAAGTGGCGTACGTAAGATCTTATTCTGCAAACCAGGCTGAGTTTGAGTAGCACTTTCTTTTCTACTGAGTACATTAGCACTAAAGCCTTGATTCTTTAAATCATCATCTATTACGGCTCTAAAGAAATGTCTCAACGAACCTTTATAAGCTTCCCTTCTTCGATTATTCAATTCCAAAGAGTCTAGTGCCGAATCTTTGATTTCATCAAAATCACTATAGCCTAAAAATGAACTCAATCGGCTATCAAAATCGAGGAGATGGAAATAAACCTGATAATTGAGATGTCTATTCTGAATCTTTAAAACAGGTTGGCCCTCCACTCCAAAACCACCTGTTTCTAAATCTTTGAATTCCAACAAATATTCATTCTCGATTTCTATTAAATCGGGATCATATGCTTTACCCAAGAAAATTGATTTAAATTGCTTGAGTCTTCTTTCCCATCTTCGATTCTTTTCAGCAGTAACTTCTATATCAGATAACGGATTAATTGAGGGGTCTAAATACATATTAAGCGTAAAGGATTCTTCAACAGAATCGAAGGTGTAAATCTTTACATCATAAGAAACGTGAGATACAATCAGCTTGAAATCCGATCTTCCTAGAGTATCAAAACTATAATTTCCATTAGAATCAGAAACAGCACCTCCTGTATTTCCATTTATGAAAACATGTGCCCCCTGTATAGATTCTTTAGTCTCAGAATCAATGACCTTACCCGTTATTACTTGGGCATAAGATTGGGAGAACAAGCAAAAGAGCGTAACTAAAAACAGACTTGGAAGCTTCATCATAAAGGCAAATGACTATCCATCTTTGTTACTCTCGTGAGGTTAAATTGTTTCAAAAATCCTCATTTGGAAATTCTAGTTATCCGAGCCAAGTACTGTCCATTTTCATCTTCAGTAAGCACTTGGACGTTCCAGCCCAGCTCTTGACACTTTTCTGAAAGCGTCTCCTTATCCACATAAACCCAATCGAACCAATCACCCTTTTGGCCCTTATACTGATATTGAAAACTCACTTCACCATAGTAATGATCTTGAGGCTTCTCGGTATCAGTATAGAGATAGGCCACGTCACTAGAGTCAAGCAGAATCTGACCATCTTCGTTCAAGAGATCCTCAGCCTTTTCTAGGAATTCTTTCAGTCGATTCAGTTTGCCTATAAAACCTAGTCCATTCATTAGACAAAGCATTGTATCAAATTTTTCACCTTCTAGATCAAAGAAGTCTATCGATCTCGCGTCTCTTACTTTCGATTCACGCATTATCTTAACGGCAACCTCTGAAGTATCTATGGCAACAACATCAAATTTCATTTGCTGCAGACAAAGGGAATGACTGCCGGTACCTGCACCAACATCTAAGGTTCTCCCCTCGCAAATGGTCATGGCCATTTTCTCAAGCGCAGGCATCTCATCATATTCTCTAAAAAAATACCAAGTCGGCATCTCTTCAGGTTCACCATAAGATGTATTTACCCAAAACTTATCCTCTTCTTCATTGGCATAATCCTGTAATGCCAAACCATAAACATCTATTCCGCTCATAAATCTTTACAAAAGAAACAAAAACAAACCACCTCAACATATAATTCTGCAACCAAGATTTTATCAGAATGATATTTGTTCTAAACCTAAACAACCATAACAATTAATTAGAATAATCAGACTACTTAGAACAATCTTAATTGTCTGTAAACCTGTGAGTTATAATTAACATACCGCTTAAACTAAGAAATAGCTTTTTGATAAAAATCTTATGGATAACAACAGAACAAATTGAATAATTATCTGTTGGTACAGATGTTAAAAAGGAATTGTGAGAGGGCTAATTACCATATGTTTATTATTGACCTTATTTAGTTCGATAGCTCAAATCGAACAGAAGGAGTTCAATGCAGAACGTACAACTGACAAAATAAAAATTGACGGTGTATTAGATGAAAGCACATGGAGCAACGCTAAAATTCTATCAGGCTTTACTCAACGCAGACCTTTTCCGGGAGAACCTGCTGTAAACGATACTGAAGTGATGCTGGCTTACGATGATGAAGCAATCTATGTGGCCGCCAAAATGTATGAAAAACGCGATAGCGTTTTCAACTTTCTTACTAATAGGGATAATGTAGGTAACTCAGATTTCTTTGGGGTAGCCATAGATCCATTCAAAGCCGGATTAAACGGTGTTGGCCTTTTTGTTACCTCTGCAGGAGTGCAATTAGATTATCTCTATTCCAATGGTGGTAATGAACAATTTTACAGAAATGATGAGTCATGGAATGCCGTTTGGCTCTCAGAGACCAAAATTTATGATGACTACTGGGTGGCAGAATTCAAGATTCCATATGCAGTACTTCGTTTTAACTCAAACAAAGTGCAAGAGTGGGGCATCAATTTTGGAAGACGAGCAAGAGGTAAAAACGAGTATTCATATTGGAATGCAATAGATCCTCAAATTGATGGCTTCTTAAATCAAGCAGGAAGAGTAAAAAATTTAAAAGACATAGATTCACCTACCCGATTATTCTTTTATCCATACATATCAACCGTAATTAGTAGATCTACAGAAACAGGATTCGTGACACCTCAATTAAATGGTGGTATGGATATAAAATACGGTTTGAATGATGCTTTTACCTTGGATATGACACTCATTCCGGATTTCAGTGGTGTTCGTTCAGACAATCAAATTCTAAACCTTTCTCCCTTTGAGGTTCGCTTTGATGAGCAGAGACAATTCTTTACAGAAGGAGTAGAACTATTTAATAAAGCAGGCCTTTTTTACTCAAGAAGAATTGGAGAGACCTTCGGCAACATGACCGAAGAATTAGAATCTAGTGAAAGGGTTGTGAATAGACCGCAGGCAGCACAGCTGCTGAATGCTTCCAAAGTGTCTGGCCGTACTAACGGTGGGCTGGGTATAGGATTCTTTAATGCCATTACAGACAGGACAATGGCCAAAGTTGAGAATCAAGAGACTGGTAAGACAAGAGAAGTGGAAGCAGATCCATTGACAAATTTCAATATCCTCGTATTAGATCAGAACTTAAGAAATAACTCTAGTGTAACCTTCACGAATAACAGTGTGATAAGAGGTAAAAATGGAGACGATGCGAACGTAATGGGTTTCAACTTCAATTTGAACGACAATAGCCTTACATGGAGATTAACAGGGTTCTATGGGAATAGCCGCATTGCTAAGCGACCTATCGGAGAAGGGGCAACCAACTTTAAAACTGGTTACAGATACAACCTTGCATTCTCCAAACAAAGAGGAAACTTCCAATTCGATCTAAGAAGAAATCTAGAAACAAGAGATTATGACATAAATGATTTAGGTTTTCAAAGAAGAGCCAATAGACTTGATCATAATCTTAACCTAAGTTACATACAGTTTGCACCAAAGGGGATCTGGAATAATTACCGTTACAGATTAGGAATGGAACATAGGCAAATCCACGAACCTAATGAGTTTGCAGAGTTCGAGGTGAGTGGTGGCTTTTCCGGGTCATTCAGAAACTTCTGGAATGTATCTTTTGATTTTGAAGCTTCTCCGGTTGAGAGTAATGATTTCTTTGAAGCCAGACAGGCTGGTTATGTCTTTACCAGACCAGAAGACTTTTCCATTGGAGCAAGATTGAGCACTGATAGAAGAAAAAACCTATTTATGTCTATTAGAGGAAGGGTTTGGAGAAGACCCGAGTGGGACCAAGAAGATAGATCATTGAATCTAAGTGCAAGACTCAATGTAGGTAGCAGATTACAAATAGACCATAGAGTTGATCTACAGCATAGAGACAATGAAAGAGGTTATGTAACTAGATTTAGAGATGATCAAGGTGCTGTAACCAACGTGGTTATTGGCCAAAGAAATATCAGAAACCTCACCAACACGCTGTCAACGGATTACATCTTCAACAATAGAATGGGAGTCACCTTTCGCTTAAGACATTATTGGTCGCGAGTGCTTTATTCTAACTATTTCGACCTAGCACAAGATGGTGATTTAACACCGCTAGACTATGACGGTCTGAATGATGATGGAAGTAGAAGATATGACAGAAACTTTAATCAATTCAACATTGATATGGAGTACAACTGGCAGTTCTTACCAGGTAGTGAAATAAGAATAATTTGGAAGAGATCTATAGGTACTGATGACTTGAGAACGGATCTAGGATTCTTACAAAACTTTGGAAACACAGCTACCGCGCCAAACTTCGACACCATAACCATTAGAATGGTCTATTTCATTGACTATTTGCAGATTAGAAACCTCGTTAAAAGGTAAAAGATGCTGCTTTTACAAGCGGTAACCACTCATCAGTCATAGACTCAGTTTAGATAATATTTTTTGGGTAGTTCAACCTAGTTTCGTGACTTTTGTGCTGCCTAACAGTAGTTAGGGTAACTAAACTAACGTGCGCTTTTATATTTTTTTAATACTATTCACTTTTACACTCGGTTTACAAGCGAACGAGAATGATAAAGACAAGGACAAAAAGAAAACACCTAAGTCTTTTGACGCAGTCAGAACTACCGAAAAAATTAAAATTGATGGGGTTTTTGACGAAGCCGCTTGGCTCGATGCACCCGTTTTAACTGACTTTGTTCAAAGAAGACCTAGTCCTGGTATACCTTCAGAAAGAAAATCAGAAGTTCGTTTCCTTTATGATGATGAAGCAATCTACATTGCCGCTAAGCTCTTCGAAAACGAAGAAGAAGTATTCAATCTCTTAACCAACAGAGATAATATTGGTAATTCAGATTATTTCGGTGTAGCCATTGACCCTTTTCAGGCTGGCCTCAATGGTGTTGGATTATTTGTTACAGTAGCCGGTGTTCAATACGATGCATTGTATAGCAATGGTGGTAGCGAAAGAATCTGGAGAAATGATAATGACTGGAATGCAGTATGGCTATCCGATACGAAGATTAATGATGACCATTGGACCGTTGAATATAAGATTCCATATGCGGTTCTAAGATTCAATTCAAAAGACGTTCAAAGTTGGGGAATCAACTTTTTCAGAAAGTCTACTTCTATTAACGAAGACTCTTTTTGGAATGAAATCGATCCTGAAATTGACGGTTTTTTGAACCAAGCAGGAATCGTCAATCAAATCGAGGATATTGAAACACCTACTCGTCTATTTTTCTATCCTTATACCTCAACAGTAATCACTCGGTCGACAGAGACTGGATTTGTAACTCCACAATTAAATGGTGGAATGGATATTAAGTATGGTATAAATGACGCCTTTACTTTAGACATGACCCTTATCCCTGACTTTAGTGGAGTGCGATCCGATAATCAAGTGCTAAACCTCTCACCATTCGAAATTAGGTTTGACGAGCAAAGACAATTTTTTACAGAAGGTGTGGAGCTTTTTAACAAAGCAGGACTCTTTTACTCAAGAAGAATAGGTGAAACCTTCGGTAACATGACTGAATCACTAGATGACAACGAACGAGTAATTGAAAGACCACAAGCCGCTCAACTCATTAATGCGAGTAAGATTACAGGGAGAACAAATAAGGGATTAGGAATTGGTTTCTTTAATGCCATTACTGATAGAACATTTGCTGTTGTAGAAGATCAAGAAACTGGAGAAACAAGACAAGTTGAAGCAGATCCATTAACCAACTTCAATGTCTTAGTACTAGACCAAAATTTAAGAAACAACTCCAGTGTAACCTTTACCAACACCAATGTTTGGAGAGGTAAAAATGCAGATGACGCTAATGTAGCCGGTATAAATTTCAGTCTGAATGACAGAAATCTCGATTGGAGAGCAAGAGGTTTTTACGGCTACAGCCACATTATAGAGCACAATCAAGAAACTGGTGTTAACCACATTAAGGCTGGATACAAGTACAATATAGACTTAGCCAAGACAAGAGGTAATTTTCGTTTTAGTGTAAATAGAAATGTAGAGACAGAAGATTATGATATCAACGATCTTGGTTTCCTAAGAAGAGCGAATAAACTAGAGCATCGCGCTGGGGTAAGCTATAATTCTTTTAAACCTAAAGGATGGTTTAACAGCTGGACTATTCGTTTAGGTGGAGACTATAACCAGCTTTATGAAACAAAGCAATTTGCTAATATGGGAATGAATCTAAGCGTGAATGGGCAGTTAAAAAACTTCTGGTTCTTATCAGCTGATGTGGGTGGTAGCCCAAGAAGTTCTAACGATTTCTTCGAAGCAAGAACCGGAGGCTACATTTTCACCAGACCACAATCCTACCGCTACGGTTTCAACTTTCGAACTGACAGCCGTAAAGTTTTCAGAACTAACGGTAGACTCCGTTTTAATAGAAGACCAGACTGGGACCAGCGCGATTTAAACGCAAACCTAACAGCTCGTGTGCGAATTGGTAATAGAGCTGAGATTCAACATACCTTAGATTATAACAGAAGAAGAAATGAACGTGGTTACACCACGCGTTTAAGAGATGATCAAGGTGCCATCTCAAATGTGATTTTCGGAATGAGAACTGTGAGAAACCTCACCAATACCCTAAATGCGAGCTACATTTTCACCAACAGAATGGGAGTAACTTTTAGAGCAAGGCATTATTGGAGTAGAGTTGTTTACAACCAGTTTTATGAACTCACTGAAGATGATCGTCTGATTAATTCTGACTATACCGGATTGAATGATGAGGGAGGACCTAGACACGATAGAAACTTTAACACCTTCAATATCGATATGGAATACAATTGGCAGTTAGCGCCAGGTAGCGAAATTAGAGCCATTTGGAAAAGACAGATTCGAACTGATGGTAACAATACAGAGCTAGCATTCTTCGATAACTTTAGTGATACTTTCACTGCTCCTAACTTCGACACCATTACGATTCGATTTGTCTATTTCGTAGACTACCTAAACGTTAAAAATTTGTTTAGCAGGAACTAAGCATTAACCCTTCTAAGTTTCTAGCTTTAAGAAAAGCTAGAAACTATCAATTATCTCGCCCATCTTTTATTATCAGGATCTAACGACCAAATCAAAATTGGGAATTTCATTGGGGACTTTGTGAAAGGTAATGACTTAGAAAACTACCCTACTGAGGTATGCATTGGTATAAAAGTGCATAGAGAAATAGACTACTTCACAGATAAACATCCTATAGTAAAGGAAGGAACAAAGCGACTTTGGTCGAGCTACAGGCACTATGCAGGTGTGATCATAGATATGTTTTATGATCATCTATTGGCGGTTAATTTTGAGTCATTCTCAGAAAAACCACTGGATAAGTTCTCTCAAGAATCCTATTTACTGTTAGAGAGCAATATCGATTGGCTGCCAGCAAAAGCACAGAACATGCTTCCTTATATGATTAGAGGAAATTGGTTGTTGAACTACCAACATTTAGGTGGTATTCACCGTTCGCTTCAAGGAATAAGTAGAAGAACGAAGTTTGATGTTCAATTGGAAAAATCCGTTCAATGGTTACAAAAGGATTTTGAACTTTACCAATCAGAATTTTTAGAGTTCTTTCCTGAAGCTATTCTCCACATTTCTAATTTCAGAGAAGATTTAATTAATTCGAAGCTATGATCGAAAGCCGTCCTAAAAGGAATACCGTATTCTCACTAACCGTCTTTACTGTTATAAGTGGGTTTGGCTCTTTGTATTTCATGAGACAAGTCTTAGCAGAACCTGATGGTACTTGGCGATATGTGGCCTTGGGTTTCCTTCTCATCGCAACGTCTATATTGATCTACAAACTTCTCTTTAATTATAAGATCATAAAGATCAGTCATGATATAGTACATGTGTATTTCCCGTTTAGACTTTACCGATCTTCAACACCTGTTACAGAAATTGGTGCTTGGCAAGAGACCATTGTCAACACAAACAAAACAGAGTTCAAACAGCTTAAAGTAGTCTTTAATAATAAAGGCTACATTAAGCTTTCAAACCAAGAAAACAGCAACTACGATAAGGTGTACAAGTACGTTAAGAAGAAAGCAACCAAGAAGGAGGTCAAAGAGTAATGTTAAAGAATCTGCTCATAGTGGCGCTTGGTGGTGGTATCGGTAGTGCCTTAAGGTACTTTATACAAGAATCTCTTCATAAAAGAATAGAAGGTTTCGCCCCTTATGGCACTTTCGTGGTGAATGTTATTGGATGCTTACTTATTGGTCTTTTGATTGGGCTAGCAGAAAGAGAAAAGCTCGGTACACCACAGGTTAACTTATTACTGATATCGGGATTCTGTGGAGGTTTTACCACATTCTCGACATTTGCCCATCAAGGAAATAGCCTTCTTTCGGACAAACCACTACAAGCGATCATTTACTTGAGCTTAAGTGTTGTAGTAGGTATGAGCCTGGCCTACATTTCTTATAAGCTTACGAAAGCCTAATGGCTCCAATCATACTGATCCAAATTTTCCAAACAAGCAGTTAGTAGGTCAATAGAGGCCTGAATATCATCTTTATGAGCCATTTCTATCACCTGATGTAAGTGCCTAGTTGGTATGGAAACCGCTCCAGAAATAGCACCATCTTTACCCATTCGTTGAACTCCGGCCGTATCAGTTCCACCAGCAGTAAGAATCTCAGGTTGCCACTGAATTTTATTCTTAGTAGCCACTTCTTTCATATAGGCCACCATTCGATAATCACAAATGGTAGAGGCATCCATAACTTTAATTGCGGTACCCTCTCCTAGTTTGGTTACCATTTCGTGAGGTTGAGCTCCCGGTAAGTCAAAGGCTATCGTTGTATCCAATCCAAAACCAAAATCAGGGTTGATTGTATGAGCTGAGACATTCGCTCCTCTGAGACCCACTTCTTCTTGAACAGTAAATACCCCATATACATCGTAGGGCTGATCTTTTAATTGTCTCAATGTTTCAATCAGAATAAAAACTGAAACGCGATTATCTATAGACTTACAATTAACACAATCTCCCATTTCTATGAGTTCTCGCTCGCGTGTTATAGGATCACCTATACTCACAACTTTTTCTACCTCTTCCTTTGACATACCCAAGTCGATGAAATAGTCAGTAGTTTTCGCTACTTTCTGGCGTTCCTCGGCAGTCATAACATGTATGGGTTTCGAGCCCATTACGCCCACAACATCTTCCTTTCCATGAATAATCACGCGTTGTGCAGTCAAGGTTTTAGGATCGAAACCACCGAGGGTGTGAAATCTAACAAAGCCTTGCTCATCTATGTGTGTAACTATAAAACCGATCTCATCCATGTGTGCGGCCACCATTACCTTTTTACCATCAGGGTTGCTCACGCCTTTTTTAATGGTAATCACATTCCCCAGATTATCTACTGAGAGTTCATCCACCAAAGGCGTAACTTCAGCAATTACTAGATCACGCACACGTTTTTCATAACCTGGTGCTCCAGCTATTTCACATACATTTTTGAGTAAAGGAATATTCAAGGCCATATTTCAAAGATTTGGCTACGAATATAGTTAAGAAAGAAGGGAAGAAATAGAGGTATTTAAAGGTCTTCTGCCAATGTAAAAACTACCGTTAATGAATATACACCAGGTGTATAGTTCATTCCTGGTACAAGTCGGTAATCAATCCTAAATCTATGTGTAAATGCATCATTGACAGGGTCACCTGGTGCATTGGTACCCACCCCGGTGGTTGTTAAGAGATCATCAGCTCCAGATCCAATGAGGTAAACTGGATTGGAAATATCTTGAAGCGGTACAAAGGCGGCTTGTTGAGATGTTCCTGCTGGGCTTGCGGCTCTAATTTCAAGAATTGAAACCGGTATAATGTTGCTTCCGGCACTCGCATAAGAGGTAAGTAAATCCCATTGACCAGGGGTATTGGTTTGGGTACCTACGTACAAATCCCATTGCGCAGAAGACTCAATTAAAAATTCTGTAGCGTTGGCTACAATAACTCCATTAATATATTTCTGAATAGTGTTAAAGGTAAAATCAAGATCAGTACCTCTTGTAATACTGATATCTAGCGTTTGGCCAGCCAGTGAAGAGGTGAATAGGAGAAATAGCAATATGAAGCGATAGCTTCTGAGCATATACAAAACTACTTAAAAAAAGAAAAAGGGTAGCGAAATCGCCACCCCTTTTACCAATCAACATAAATCGAACTAACTTATTTACTACGTCTTAGTAAACTATATATTTTTATTTCTTAAAGATCCTCAGCTAAAGTGTAGATCACGTTCAAGCCATAGTATCCTGCTTGGTACTGTGCAGTCAACGTAGGAATGATTCTATAATCAACTCTGAAGAAGTGAGTAGCTGGAGTGGTCAAATAAGATCCTGCAGCTATACCATCAGCAGTTGCTATTGAACCAACGATATCTAAACGAGTATCAGTTAAACCAGTGAAATCTGTAAGCGCAGAGTTATTTGCACCGTCAATTACTCTTACTTCTAATAAAGTAGAAGGAATAATGTCAGTACCTGCACTAGAGAATGGTTGCAACTGGTCCCACTGAGCAGTCTCAGCCTGTACATATAAGTCCCAAGGCACAGTAGACTCTACTCTTAATTCAGTTACGTTAGGCTTGATAATACCGTTAACATAAGACGGGATAGTGTTGAATGTAAACTCAACATTAGGGTCAGTAGCTAACGTTAGATCCAATACACCTTGAAGGTCCATTGCTACATAGACGAACTCATTATCGTCTGGCAAAACTTGTGCATTCGCAGTGTTTGCGAAAGTCACGGCTAGTAAAGTCGCTACGACTAAAGCCTTGATTCTAAATAGTTTTTTCATGAGTAAATAATGTTTAGGTTAAAAGTTTCGACATGTGAATGTATGAACTTATTTTCATATATACAAATCTCCCTAGAAAAAATCTCTATTATTTTCGAAGCACTTTCTTTGTAAGCACCTGATAATCTGCCATGAGAGTTTTCTAAGGCCGTCATACTATTCGTTGCTTTTCGGTGGAATTGTAATTTCAATTTCTGCAGCTTCTATCTCATCTCTATTCCCATAATCGAGCACACCCAATACAGAGTAGGTTCCCGGTTTATAGGATTTTGGAATAATAAAAGACACATCTCGGTTACTGGCAGGTAGCACTGTAAAGTTTCTAGCCTTAAGCCTTGAGACTTCACCCGTCTGTAGATTGGTGAGCTCTGCATAAGAATTACACTTTAGGAATGTCTCTCCCAGATTACGCAGTCTCAGCTTCAATTGATCATTATCATATTTAAAGTCAATCAATTCTCCTTTAGCATAGGTGGCATTCGGAGGAGTCTGGAATACGTATACCCCAAACCTGTATGATTGATTTAAATTAATGATGAGACCATCATTGCCTTCCTGCTGTCCTCTTCTCTCTTCTGCCAACTGTATATATGCCACGGCCCAACGCGCTATAAAAGCCGCAGAGTCTTGTGGTACATCCATTGTTAGCTCTACCCTTTGCGCCTCACCAGGCTCC
Source organism: Roseivirga sp. UBA6052 (assembly GCA_002427755.1). Lineage (GTDB taxonomy): Bacteria > Bacteroidota > Bacteroidia > Cytophagales > Cyclobacteriaceae > Roseivirga. The sequence goes on along the minus strand of DIYO01000003.1, from coordinate 68,507 downwards.
AAAGAGAATAAAGAAGGAGAAGCACTTAACCAATCGGCACAAGATCTTGGTAATACTCCTTTTTCAAGGAACTTACTCTTGCCTTCGCGACTGGCGTCAAAATCTCCAAAGTCTACATTGAAATCATGCCTTTTATCAGCATTATTCGTTACAGTTATAATCGCTCGCTGAGAACCACCAGGACTCACCTTGAAATTTAACCGTGTAGGCGATGTGGAAATTTTTTGACTAAAAGCATCAAAAAATATCAGCGTCATGAGTAGCATTAATGCCACCATCCGCCTCGTTCGATTGTTGTTTCTTTTGTTCATTATGTCGATTGTTAGTTGTTGTCAAATTTTCTAATGTTCAGTCTTCTTCTCTTTTCAATGAGATAAAAACTCAACTGATAATTCACGCTTACATCGTTAACACTTAAGCTGTAAGAGCTTTGTGCAAATTCAAACTGATCATCTACAGCTTGCTCATTTACACGAATTGTATATTGCCCAAATGGTACGTAAAGCCTAAAGTTTCCGTCCAGATTAGTAAGTGCTGTATACTGATCACCATTTTGATCTTGCGCTATAACTCTGATTCCATTTAAATCCAATCGGTTTTCACCAATAGCAGAGAACTGCGCTCTTTGGAATATGATATTACCATTGATTTGAACTCCTCTCTTTAATGGTATAAACAAGGCTTGGTCCTTGTCCATATTTACAGAAACACCTTTAGATTTAAACCAACCTTCAACGTTTGTAAGCAAGTTGGTATTCACGATGTACTCATCTTCTGGGAGATCTCGGAATATCACTGTGCCCTCAGAATCGGTCATTAATGATTCTCCATTGACTCTTACGATTACATCTTTCTCATATTCTTCCCCTTGATCCCTTCTGTTATTTCCATTGAGATCCTTAAACACCACAACCTCTAAATCATGGGTCTTTTTGTTCGGCTTTTTAAAGTTGAAATCCTTTGCTATCCCAACTCTTAAGAATGAATTGCTCTGGTTAAATGGATTGAAAGCATTTACTCCTGTTTCTGAAATACTAGCTAGCGGACTCTCACCCTGGTTAATTGTGAAGAAGTCTATGGTAGCGTTGAACTCAAACCCAGATCTAGAGAAATAAGTAAACTGTGGAGATATGTTCATGCGCCAGCGAGCTAGTACAGATTCATAGCCCATATTGAACATTGGTCTTACCGACAATCTCGCCTCTTTAAAATTCAATCGCGCAAAAGCAGATATAAATAGTGACTGAGGATTAATGCCATCTTCGACTACTCTTAAATTATCTAGCACGTTAAAAGGACCAAAGTAATAGCGAGCCGAGACATTCAAATTTTTATATCTCAAAGTATTCTCCCACCTGTACACTAAGTAAGGATCAATCTCGTAATCCAATGCATTAATAAAACCTGTGTAGAATCTAGAGAAGAATTTAGCTTCGGACATTTTACCGGAAGAATAGCTAATACCTGCTCCGGTTGTGGTAGTTCTTACCCCTAGCAGCTCTTCTTGCATTATTCTTGGGAAGAAAACGAAATTACCGGTCTCGGTATTCCAACCTAAACGCGCTTCATAAGAGTTTCTCTTAAAGAATCGTTGTGGAAAAAGAACACCCTTACTGTAGATTTCAGGATCACGAGTATTCACGTTTAAACGCAAGGCCAAGAAATATTTGTCATTCAATTGGTATCGCGCATTCGTATTAATACCTCTCATGCCTCGGAACTGAGAAGAAAATGTGTTTGAGTTATATCTTAACAAAGTTGATACTGAGACACCTTTCACTTTGCCTGTGTAGCGTGCGGTTAATCCAAAACCGGGAGTATTAAATGATCCATTTGCTCCTTGATGAACTTCATTCGAATAACCTACCTTAACCTCTGCTCGACTCTGATTCTTAAAACGGTAGTTCACTCCTGTATTAATCAGACTTCTATTCGTCTGATTAAATTGATCGTCCTGATTAACAAGATCTACTGAAGCATTCCACCCCTTGCCAGATCGATAGTTAGCGGTAGCTCCGAAACTGTTCAGATTATTATTGAGGTTTGCATTTTGTCTTCTTGTAACGAAAATACCTGATACGTTCAGTTTGTCCGTATTGTATCCTCCACGAATACCGGTACCATTTAACAAAAGCTCCTTGTTCGCACCTATATCCCCAGCCGACACAAAGAATTTAGGCGTTCTGTATTGCGCAAATCTGTAAGAACCCAAGAATTGAGTTCCAGATAGGCTATTGGTAGAAATAATAGTCTGATAGTAATACCTCAAGAACCTATCATTCCCCAATTCAGCGTCCCCACTAAGATCTAAAGTGAAGTTTGTGAATTGAGACAGGATATTGTAGGTATTGAACTCAACTCGTAATGGTAAAGTAGATGACCCTAGATCTGAATCAAACTTCACTACTTTTTTCAGTTTCTTTAGATCAACTCTTCCACCCCAGCTAGATCTATTACCGCTGATATCTCTTATTTGAATTTGGACTTTGTAATCGGTCTGAGACTCTTCCTCTTCATTTACCGCTCCTGCAGAAAAGAAACTCTCTTTTTTTGCTTTGTCGTCTAAGCGAGCTTTAAATGTTAATGTTGTATCTACATCTACAGCTAATGCCAAATTCAAACTATTCTCTGCAAATGGCTCACCTTCCAAATTAGTTATCTGAATTTTGGCACTAGGGTTGAAAAGTATTTGAACATTCTCAGGTGAATTACCCTGGTTTTTAACATTGATACTGAATTCCGTTTCATTTCCACCTGATGGGAAATAAGCCTCATTGTTCTGAAGTGAAGCAAACCAACGAGAAACCTTCTTGATCTGCATTGACCATGGAGCCGAGGCAACCGGAATACCTTGAGTGGTTACGGCAGTTGCATTGATGAAATAATTGACATTACCTGTAGCATCTTTTTGAGGAATGATCCTTACCGGTATAAACAGACTATCTCTATTGGCCACATTGTAAACCTTTTCTGCGTCTAGCATAGATTGCCAACCTTGAGGGCTCGCGATCTCTAAATTGAAGACATATCGTCTACCCGAATTATTGACAACTTTTAAAACATTGGAGGCAACTTCGCTAACGGAACCATTAGACTCAGCCTTTACGAACTGAAGCGTAAGGCCGTTTGATGTAGTATTTTGCTGAGCTGCTAAGGTGAAATTGAGCAACAACAAGATTACTACAACCACAGGGATACAGCTCACGCTGCAGACTCTGGGAGTACGAGTAGTCAAAATAAGTTAGTTCCTTTGGTGTTAGGTAAATCAAATATAGAAAGATTCAAACGATTTCGCCTAATGCAAAACAGGCGAATTTGGCTAGAAATGAGGGGTTTAGCTGCGTTTTAGAAAAATCTGCCTGTGAAAAGCGTAGAATTGTATGTACAAATCGATAATATTTTCAATTCGCTGATAGCTTCCGCTTCTAGAAACCAGCGCTAAACGCATAGATTTTAAATGAAAAAAGCTCGGCAAAACCGAGCTTTTTCTGTGCGCACGAGAAGATTCGAACTTCCACGCAAGTTAATGCACCACCCCCTCAAGATGGCGTGTCTACCAATTCCACCACGTGCGCAATCGATGGGCGACAAAAGTAAATAAGTTATCATCGATTTCAAATAAGCCAGCACTCTTTAAAATCAATCCTGTTGTGACAATCTATGGAGTTTCATAGCTTTAGTCATTTAGTCAGAACATGAAAAACATCAACAAAACAACACTGCTAGGCCTTCTCTTTGTTTTAATAGGAATAGTACTAGTCTTGAGCAATACGAGAATACTTCCTTGGGAAGTGAGGTACTATATCCTACAATGGGAAAACATTCTGATTATCGTTGGGGCCTATCTAATAATTTCAAAAGAGAATGAAAGAGCGGGAATGATCATTCTTGCGATAGGTTTAATCTTTGTAATCGATGATTGGTTCAGAGTTTCATTCTGGGAATTATGGCCTCTTGCTCTTGTCTTTATTGGGGTGTACATCATAAGACAACGCGCAATAGGGGGTGAAGATGTTAGCCTAGGAGAAGACGATAGCTACGTTGAAGATACTGCTATTTTTGGCGGAGGTGATCGTGTTTTTAGTACTCAAAATTTCAAAAAGGGCAACTTTACGGCCATTTTCGGAGGTGCTAATCTAGACCTAACAACCGCCAATATCTCAGAAAGTCCGGCAGTTATTGAAATCTTCTATATGTTTGGTGGCTCAAAAATTAGAGTGCCTAAGCATTGGTCAATAGAATTCAGGTCAGCGAATATATTTGGAGGACTCTCTGATAAAAGAGTTATAACAGATGTGAACCATGACGATCAACCTCGGTTAATTATCAAAGGCCTTACACTTTTCGGTGGGGCCGAGATTACTAATTAATTCAACCTATGAAATACATTTTAACTAGCGTGCTCCTGTGCACGTTCCTTTTGTCTTTTGCACAAGACAGAATTACAGGCAAAACATTTGCCTCCAGATCAGAAGTAATTGCTCAAAACGGAATGGCTGCCACTAGTCAACCATTAGCCACTCAAGTAGCGCTAGACATCTTGAAAAAAGGAGGTAATGCCATTGATGCAGCCATTGCCGCAAATGCCGTGCTCGGGCTTGTAGAGCCAACAGGCAATGGAATTGGTGGTGATTTATTCGCTATAATCTGGGATGCTAAAACCGAGAAACTCTATGGCTTGAATGCGTCTGGAAGGTCTCCATATAATTTAAGTCTAGAATACTTCAAGTCTAATGGCTACCAGAAAATTCCTTCTTACGGACCGCTACCGGTTTCAGTACCCGGGGCAGTAGATGGTTGGTTTGAGATGCATAGCAAATTTGGAACAATGGATATGCAAGAGATTTTGCAACCTGCCATTGACTATGCTAATAATGGCTTTCCGGTGTCTGAATTGATTGCCTACTACATGGAACGAGGAGCTCAAAATCTTCAAAGATTTCCAGGTTTTAAAGAAGTCTACATGCCAAATGGCAGAGCTCCGAGAAAAGGTGAAGTATTCAAAAATCCGGGTTTAGCCAATACGCTAGACAAAATTGCAAAAGGTGGGAAAGATGCGTTTTATAAGGGCGAAGTGGCCAAAACCATTGCAGACTACATCCAGCAATTAGGCGGCTTCTTGTCTGAAAAAGACTTGGCAGATCATACTTCAGATTGGATTGAACCAGAGTCTGTAAACTACAGAGGCTATGATGTTTGGGAACTACCACCCAACGGCCAAGGAATTGCAGCTTTACAAATTCTGAATATTCTAGAGGGTTATGATATTGCTGAAATGGGTTTCGGATCAGCTGAGTATATCCACACTTTTACCGAAGCTAAAAAGTTAGCATTCGAGGATAGAGCAAAGTTCTACGCAGACATGGATTTCTATGAAACACCTATTGAATGGTTGCTATCTGAGGAATATGCAGATGAACGCAGAAAATTGATCAACCCAAACAAAGCAGGTCGTTCATATCCGGCAGGCGCTCTTAAAGATGGAGATACAATTTACATGACAGTAGCTGACAAGGACGGCAACATGGTATCTTTAATTCAATCTAACTATCGGGGAATGGGATCAGGAATGACACCTCCAGGTTTGGGATTCATTCTTCAAGACAGAGGCGAATTATTTTCTCTAGAGGAAGGACATGCCAATGTCTTTGAACCACATAAAAGGCCTTTCCATACAATCATTCCAGCCTTTATTACAAAAGATGGTAAGCCATGGGTAAGTTTTGGTTTAATGGGTGGAGCTACCCAACCGCAAGGTCATGCACAAATTGTAGTGAACCTAGTTGACTTTGGTATGAATTTACAGGAGGCTGGTGATGCCCCTAGAATTCTACATAGCGGATCCTCTCAACCTACAGGAGGCAAAATGACCAACGGTGGAACACTGCAATTGGAATCCGGAATAGACTATGAAGTAATAAGAAACTTGGTGATGATGGGGCATAAAATCTCTTGGAACGTAGGCTCTTATGGAGGTTATCAAGCCATTATGTGGGACGACAAAAACAAAGTTTACTATGGAGCCTCAGAATCCCGTAAAGATGGGCAGGCTGCAGGATACTAAGACCAATTAAAGGACTAAACCTTAATCTAAGCAGGGCAAGAATTCAATTTCTGCTCTGCTTTTTTTATTTTCCTAAACTATGAAGAAACTAACCCTCCTCTCCATGCTTTGGAGCATAGCTTTTTGTGGCCTATCCCAACAGGCTGACTATGCTATCACCCAAGTGGATGTACTTACCATGAAGTCTGAAGATTATGCTCCTGAGCAAACCCTTCTTATCAAGAACGGTAAGATTATCGCTATGGATCATTACTCAAATATCAATACAGATGGAGCTAAAACTATCATTGATGGAAAAGGTAAATTCTTAATTCCCGGTCTAACTGAAATGCATGCCCATATACCTGGTAATCAAGACATGGACTTATTGGAAGAGACTTTATTCCTATACTTATCAAATGGGATTACCACCATAAGAGGGATGCTTGGCCAACCTTATCATTTAGAGCTCAAAGAACTCGTAATAGAGGGTAAAATCTTAGGTCCTAGAATTTATACTTCAGGCCCATCAATTAACGGAAACACCGTTAGATCGGTAGAAGAAGCCAGAAGAAAAGTTACGGCTCAAAAGGAGGCTGGATATGATTTCCTAAAGCTGCACCCGGGTTTAACAAGACAAAATTTTGACGCAGTAGTGGCTACGGCTAATGAGGTAGGCATTCCTTATGCGGGGCATGTGAGCACATTAGTTGGCATCAGGAGGGCACTAGAATCAGAGTATGCCACAATAGATCATGTAGATGGTTATATGGAGGGTTTGGTACCAGACGACATTCGTGTAAACCCAAATGCCAACGGATTCTTTGGAATCAATTTCACGGACATAGTTGATGAAGAAATAACTCAAGAACTAGTTAATCTCACCTATCAAAAAGATGTATGGATTGTACCTACACAAGCGATGATGGAAAGGTGGGTAGGACCTGAAGACCCCAAAAAAATAGCCAGAGAACCGGCTATGAAATATATGAATCCAAATACTGTAGCAAATTGGGTAGCCACAAAAGAAAACATCCTAGCTAGTCCGGGCTACGAAGCAAAAAGGGCTCAAAAATTCAACACCATAAGAAGAGACATTATCATGCAATTGTATGATGCAGGAGTAAAAATCCTTTTGGGTTCTGATGCACCCCAAGTCTTTAATGTACCGGGTTTCTCCATTCAATTAGAATTAGATGCTATGGTAAGAAGCGGAATGGATGAATTTGATGTACTTAACTCGGGAACCGCATTACCCGCTGAATTTTTTGATGCCGTGGGTGAATACGGAACAGTAGAGGTTGGTGCAGTGGCTGATCTAGTACTTTTAGATGATGACCCCTTGGCGGATATAGCTCATGTGGCAAAACAATCTGGTGTAATGGTAAGAGGAAAATGGATATCTGCTAAAGAAATCAAATCGAGGTTAGATCAAATCGAACAGAAATATAAAAATCAATGAAAAGGCTATTTCTAATCTCGACAGTCTGCGCACTCTTTTGCTTGTCATGCGCAAAAGAAAATTCCTTTGTAGACTCTGAAACCTTTCTTCTGAAAAATGGGAAAATATGGACAGGTGACGATAGTAACCCATGGGCCAAATGGGTATTGATTGAAGATGATAAAATTGTGGACATTGGGAATGATTCCAACTACCCTAGTGCAAACAAAGTACTCGATTTAGAAGGCAGACTTGCGCTACCCGGTTTCAATGATTCACATGTGCATTTTGCATCAGCTGGTTCTCTTCTCTTAGGTATTAACCTTTTAGATGTGAACGATGATGAATCTTTTGTGAAAAAAGTAAAAGAGACTACTGCACGGTTACCAGAAGGCAGTTGGATCACAAGAGGAGATTGGGGAGCCTACGAAGCGTGGTCTATGGGTTCTGAGGGAGACAATCGCAACGCGCAAGACTGGCAACCCAATAGAAAACTTATTGATGAATTGACACCAGACCACCCGGTTTTAGTTACCAAATACGATCGAACAGAAGGTATGGCTAATGCACTGGCACTAGATTATTTAGGTATTGAATCTAAGGATGGCATTCTCAAAGGAGACATCTTAGCAAGTGCTTTAAGACAAGTACCTGAAAGTTCTTTCGAGAGAAAATTAGCAGAGGCCAAGCGTGCCCTGGCAGAGTGTGCAAAGTGGGGTGTTACTACGGTACAAGACATGTCTCCACTGGATAGAGTTGATATTTATCGCTATTTACTCGAACGAGATTCTCTCATTACTAGGATCAATTACAGCCCATCTAGATTAAGCGAAATCTTTAATATGATGGAAGATGGTTGGGTAATTGATTGGGGTGAAAACCCATCTCCAGCAGGTGACGATTACATTAGTTTTGGTACCATTAAGAGTCACATTGATGGTATCATGGGTGGAAGAACCGCAAGGTTTTATCAACCATATGCAGACAATTCGATAGAGAATTTTATGTGGCGCGGAGGATGGAGAGAATTCTCCAAAAACATGCCTTTATTCAAGCAATTGTTGACACAGGCCGATAGTGGCGGAATTCAGTTGAGAGTTCACGCCATTGGCGATGAAGCTAATTCCATTCTGCTCGATATTCTAGATACGCTTGACCAAGTAAATGGCCCAAAAGACAGAAGATTCAGACTAGTACATGCCCAAGTTATCGCGCCTCAGGATTTTGAACGTTTTGCAGGCAGAAACATCATTGCGGAAGTTCAGCCTTACCACGTTACCGATGATATGCGCTGGATGGAAGAGCGCATTGGCTATGAAAGATGCAAAGGCGCCTATGCCTTCAAAACACTTCAAGAGGCGGGTTGTCAATTAGCATTCGGATCGGATTGGCCAGGCACCAACGCCAGCTACTACCCTATCAATCCGCTATATGGGCTTTATGCGGCCGTAACAAGACAGACTGTAAACGGTATGCCAGAAGAGGGCTGGTTCCCTGAACAGAGAATCGATTTAGCCTCAGCTATCAAAGCTTATACCCAAGGCTCTGCTTTCGCCACATTTGAGGAAGATGAGAAGGGCATGATCAAAGAAGGCATGCTGGCAGATATTGTGGTTGTGAATACTGACCTTTTTGAAACCGAGCCTGCAGCATGGTTAAATGCCGAGTTTAACTATACCATTATGGGTGGAAAGATTGTATACGAAAGCCTGAATTAGAACTCCTCAATAAAGACTTTTCTCTTTTTACCTCCAGCGGTAGTACTATAAGTCCAAGTTCCAATCCGCTGGTGGTTTTTTATGATGCCTTGCATTCTGATATCTGAATCAGCTGCTGCAAACTTCCAAGACCAATTGCCGCTAAATGGTTTCCCTTTCTCATCATAGAACTCCCAATCTCCAACCATTTTACCTATTGAATATTGACCTTCAGCGGCCAACTTACCATTTGGATAATAGAAATGAGCTTTGCCATTTTCTAGGTTATCAAGGAAAACAACTTCCTCGGCCAGCTGGCCATTTTCATACCAGATCTTATAAATACCTTGAAGCTCGTCTTTGATAATCGTGGCTTCGAAGTAGGGATTACCATTCTCGTGATACCACTTCCAATATTCCACATCAGCAGAGTCATATTTGGCTGTCATCCATTCTCTACCATTTTCCCAATAAATTAGGTCGTTGGTCTTTTTTGAATCCTTGTAAACCTTCTTCCAAACTTTTTTAGAATCCGGATAATTGGTTCTGATGGTATCTTGACCTAAAACCGGGAACGAAAAACAGCAAATGATTAAGCCTAGAAATACTTTATTCATCTCTTAGGGCATTAACAGGATTGCCGTTGGCCGCACTATATGATTTAAAGCTTACCGTAATAAAAGATACTGAAGCAATAACAACTGCTCCGAAAAGAAAAATTCCTACGCCTATTTGTGTTTGATAAGCAAAGCCTTTTAACCATTCTTGCATAAGGAAATAACCTAATGGGAAAGAAATGATTACTGCAGCTATAATAAGCTTTGCATAATCTTTGGCAAGCAACATTACCAAAGTAGAGGATGATGCACCCAATACTTTTCTGATTCCAATCTCTTTTTTAGACTGTTCTGCAGTAAAGGAAACGAGACCAAACAGTCCTAAACAAGCTACAAAGATAGCCAAACCCGCAAAGCCAATAAATACCGCGTTAAACTGCTCGTCAGATTTATATTGCCGATCGAATAACTCATCGAGAAAGAAGTAATCGAAAGGGTTGTCTGGATAAACCTCATCCCATTTTGCTTCTACAGCTTTCATAGTAGAAACGTAGTCAGTAGATGACAGCTTAATTGAGAAATAAGAAGCAGACCTCCTTCTGTTATAAGTAAATACTACGGGGTCCAGATCTTTCTTTAAATCTGATTGATGATAATTCTCTACCACCCCAATAATAGTCAGGGGTCTTTCAGTATTGTAGTTGATTTGTTCACCGATAGCTTCCTCGGCAGAGTTAAAGCCTAAATGTTTTAGCGCTACTTTATTTACTATGGCCGATGCTGTGTCGGTAAGCAAATCTTTATTGAAAGACCTTCCTCCTATCAACGGAACCTCAAAGAGATTTAAGAATTCATCGTCAATGGTAACTTGATAACAATCTCTTAAATCATCCTTGAATGGTTTAGAGGTGAAACCAGATATAGCAAAATTCTCTATACCCGGAACTATATTCGATAAAGTAAATCCTTTTACTACTGAAAGACTTTCCAGACCTGCTCTAAATACCTGTAACCGCTCTGATAAGTCTTCCCGACTAGCTCCAGATGAAGGTGATCTTAACACTAAGGTCTGTTCTATATTTAATCCTAAATCTTGGCTACGCATAAAATTAAGCTGCTTAACCACAAGGAATGTACCCAAGATCAATGTGATAGATGCAGTAAACTGAAAAACGACTAAAACCTGTCTAAAACCGAATTTCTTTTTACGATCATACACTTGGCCTTTAAGCACTTTAACCGGTACGAAAGATGTAAGTACCATGGCAGGATATAATCCTGAACATAGAGTACCAAGAACAATCAATAACAATAAGCCTCCAATTACCATAGGTTCGATCAACAGACCTAGCTCAAGAGTAATTTCTAACCCTTGATTGACTATTGGTATTAAGAGAGAAACAAGCAACAAAGAGACTATAACTGCTAGTGTGTTATAAAGGAATGACTCCACCAAGAATTGCACAACTAAATTACTCTTTTGGGCACCTACTACCTTTCTTATTCCCACCTCTTTGGCTCTTTTAATGGCCCTCGCAGTAGCCAAATTCACATAGTTCACCCACGCAATCAATAGAATCAATAAAGCAATAATCGATAGAAAGTAGATTTGCTCAGCTCCCCCATTGTCTCCCATATCCCATCCAAGATTCGAAGAATAAAGGTGAATGTCTCCTATCTTTTGTGTCCAGAGCTGTTCACGGATATTATACTTTTCATGAAATTCTTTCTTCTTAACATCCAGATAGCCGGCAAGCTTATTATCTAGTTCACTTTGGGATACGTTGTCCGATACCTTAACAAATGTGTAGAAATCATACCATCCCCAATTATTTATCCATTCCTCAAAACCATCATAGGACTTGAGGCTCGAGATCATTTCAAAATCGAGGTGAGTGTTTTCAGGAAAATCTTCAAAAACACCAGAGACTTTAAGCTCTCTTGTACCTCTCCAAAATAGTGACTCTCCTATTGGATTCTCGCTACCGAAATACCTCTGTGCTGCTGAACGTGAAAGCACAATCTCGTTTGGGTCATTTAGCACACTCTTTACATCTCCATCAATGAGATCAAAGCCAAACATCTCAAAGAAATTAGCATCTGCTAAAACGGCTTTTTCTTCATTATATCGAATCAATCTTCCATCATCTAAGCGCTTGCTATATACACCTCCAGCAAAGGGTAAAATGCGAGTATACATCTCAATTTCTGGCCATTCCTCAAGAAGATTCGGACCAACTGCCGGGTAAACGGGAGCACTTTTAACCTTAAGTTCCCCGTTGCCAAACATATCCATTACTACACGGTAGGTCTGATCGGCTCTAGGATGGAAATTGTCATAGGTAACCTCTTCCATCACATGCAAGGTAATGAGTAGACAAGCAGTTATTCCAACAATAAGACCTGATAAATTGATGAAGCTGTAAGCCTTTTGACTTTTAAAATTCCTAAGACTTACGATTAGATAATTTTTGAGCATTGCGAATTGATTTGAGTTAAATGACCGTTTTCTGAATGAAGATGGACGAAAGAATCTAAGGACATCCCACACGAACCACCATTTGGCTCTGGCTTCACCGACTTCTTCTTGCCTGTAATGGAAAGCCTCCAACAAGTCTCCTTGAATTTCATCAACAAGCTCATCGGCACAATACCACTCAAGAAATTGGTTGGCCCATTTAGGTGGAGATATGTGGTTCTTTTGATCCATTATCCAATCGAGAAATTGAGCTTTGGCATCATCTCCCAAAGCTTCATTCTGTTGTTTTGAATTTCTTCCAATGTTGAAAGTCCAACTTTAGTAACCTCAAAAATTCGCTTACGTCTACCACCCCTCTCTGCTGTGGCACCGCCCATTTTAGAAATAATATACCCCTTCTTTTCCAGACGCTTTAAGACAGTATGTACTGCAGAAATGGAGATGCCATTTGCCATGTGCTTCTTATAAGCTTCTGCCACAGTATACCCATATGCTTCATCGGCCATTACTGCCACAATCAAAAGCACCGTCTCTTCAAGATTCCCTAAACTCTGACTCATATCTTCAACTATTGTAAAACAAATAAAGGTAAAATTGTTTTAATTATTACAACATTTGTAGAACAAATAATTTATCAACTCGTCAAAATCAGTCTTTATGCAATCCTATTGCATGTTTTTGCTAATATCTTTGCACCATGAGAAAAGTGGGATTAGTTCTGTTTTTGATTCATTTATTATTCAACAGCGCATTTAGTCAATTCGTGTTTAAGGCTAAAATTGTTGAATCTGATACTCAGCAGCCTTTGGCAGGAGCAACCGCACAAATCAGCACAAGCAAGGGAGCCATAGCGAACGATTTGGGGTTTGTGAGTATCAAAGACATTATTCATTCTACTGTAACAGTCACTTTCTCTTTCGTGGGATTCGAACAGTTGACGCGTACTTTCGTCCTTCCACAATCCGAGATGCCCATCATAGCGCTAGAACATGCACATGAAGAAGATGGAGAAGAGATCATAGTTACAGCCACGCGATCCACGAGAACTATTGATAATATCCCAACAAGAGTGGAAGTGCTAGCCTTAGAAGAACTAGAAGAGAAATCGATGATGCGTTCGGCTAACATTGCTATGGTTTTGCGCGAAAGCACGGGCATTCAAATGCAGATCACCTCTCCTAGCTCAGCCAACCAAAGTATTAGAATTCAAGGGTTAGATGGCCGATATACTCAATTGCTAAAAGATGGATTTCCTATGTATGGTGGTGCAGCCAGTGGCTTAAGTATTATGCAAATTCCACCGATTGATTTAAAGCAGATTGAAGTAATTAAAGGCAGTAACTCTACCCTTTACGGTGGTGGTGCAATAGCTGGATTAGTTAACCTCGTCTCTATACAGCCTGAATTTGAGCAAAAGACAAAGTTCATGCTGGACCAAACTTCAGCTAATGGGTCAACCTTTAACGGTTTTTATGCCAAGCGAGGTGAAAAGTTTGGATTGAGCTTGTATACTTCCCTGAACCGTCAGGAATATTTCGACCCCAATGATGACGGATTTAGTGATATTCCTCAAATCAGGTCATTGAATATCACACCAGCTTTGTATTACTATTTCAATGATAAAAGCGATTTACAATTAAGATTAAACTACACTTCTGAGGAACGAATTGGAGGAGATATTAACCTAATCAATAACAACGGTGATAATCGTTTTGCTTTTCAAGAGGTAAACAATTCAGATCGCCTTTCTTATCAGTTGACTTATCGTAATCAATTAGATGATCGTAAATCTCTTACCATCAAAAACAGTATTGCCGGTTTCTCAAGAAGTATATTCGAGCTTACCTCTTCGCCTATTACTTTACCTGATTTTAAAGGGTACCAAATCTCATCGTTTTCCGAAATCAACTACAACTCATTCAGTGATAATGGTAGTTGGTCTCTAGGTGCTAACCTCTATATAGATGATTTTGAAGATAGAAGTTCGCTTCCCCAAGGACTTGATTACAATTTGACCACCTTAGGTATTTTCGCTCAAAACAATAAAGACATTAACGAAAGTCTGTCTCTAGAAACCGGTTTCAGACTCGATTACGACTTTGACTTTGGTTTCTTCGCTTTACCTAGAATATCCTTACTAACCAAAATCAATGAATCGTGGAGTACAAGATTCGGAGGAGGGCTCGGGTACAAGTTGCCAACTATATTCACTGAAGATGCCGAAAGCAGAGCTTTTGTTGGCATCACACCCATTGATATAGACAACACAGAAGCTGAAACATCAGCCGGAGCAAACTTTGACATCAATTACAAAACCTATTGGGGCAACGATTGGACATTCTCTATTAACCAACTCTTCTTTTACACAGAACTTCAAAACTCGTTGGTGTTTAGAGAAAACCCGACAGACAATTTCTTTTTCGAAAATGCTGACGGTTTGGTGACCAGTACCGGCTTTGAAACAAACCTAAAGCTCACTTATAAAGACTTTAAACTGTTCGCTAACTATGCCTTTATTGACACGAAATTGAAGTTTGACAATTTGAATCGGCAAAAGCCACTTACTCCCAAACACAATATTGGCGCAGTCTTAATGTACGAAGAGCATGGAAAATGGAGAGTAGGCTTAGAAAGCTATTATACAGGAAGGCAATTTTTGGCTGATAGCAGTCAAACAGAAGATTTCTGGATTGTTGGTTTGATGACCATGCGTAAATGGAAGAACATCGCCTTCTACGTAAACTTTGAGAATTTTACAGATACACGTCAGCATAGATTAGAGAATTTTAATATCACAGATCACATCCGCCCTGCTTTTCCTCAAATCTGGGCTCCCCTAGAAGGTTTTATCGTAAATGGAGGGATTATTCTGGAATTAGAGTAAAAAGGGTTCAAAATCTGACCATTAACAATAAAAATCCACTATTTCTAAACCATTAATTTGCAACAGAGTTGCATATGCACTAATGTTGCAAAAAATTAACTGAGGAATGAAAAATTCAAAACTATCTTTTTTACTAGCAGCTTTGCTAATGATTTCTGTTTGGAGCTGTGACAACGATGATCCGGAGCCGGTGAACGAAGAAGAAGTAATTACTACTGTAAACGTAACTTTCACTAGTCTTGCGGATAACAGTACGATTACTGCATCTTTCAGAGATCTTGATGGCGAAGGTGGTAATGCTCCTGTAATTACTAACCCTGGTGCATTTACTGCAGGCGCTTCTTACAGCGTTTCTATTGAAATCTTAAATGAGACTGAAACACCTGCTGAAGATGTTACAGAAGAAATTGAAGAAGAAGATGACGAGCATCAATTATTCTACATTGCTACAGGTGCAGACTTGACTTTTACTTATGGTGACCAAGACGGTGAAGGTAATCCTCTAGGTCTTGAAGGTACACTTGCCGCAGGTGATGCAAGTACTGGTACTTTAAGAGTTGTTTTACTTCACGAGCCTAATAAAGGCGCTGCTGGTGTAAGCGGTGGTGATCCAGCTAACGCAGGTGGTGAAACCGACTTCGACATTTCATTTAATGTAACTATCCAATAAGTAAAATACTTGTTAAGACTTTAAAGAGGGTTTAACTTTGATTAAACCCTCTTTTTTTATGCAAAAGATTAAATACACACTTGTCCTTAGCTTATTTCTCTTACTCTCTTGTAACAGTAATTCAAAAGTAGAATTCATCATTTTACAGTTGAACGATGTCTACGAAATAGCTCCATTAGAAGGTGGTAAAGTAGCAGGAATGGCTAGAGTAGCTACCTTAAGAAATCAGCTACTCCAAGAAAACCCAAACGTAATTACAACGCTTTCAGGAGACTTTGTAAGTCCCTCTTTAACGGGTACACTCCGCTATCAAGGAGAAAAAATTGCCGGTAAGCAAATGGTAGAAGTCATGAACGCGTTGGGTGTTGACTATGTGGTACCGGGCAATCATGAATTTGATATAAAGGAAGATGAGCTCCTTAAACGCATTGCTGAATCTAATTTTCAATGGACCACAACCAATGTATTTCATGTAGTAGATGGCGAAAGCGAACCTTGGATGCAAAATGGCAAAGCTTTTCCTGACCATATAATCCATACCGTAGATGAAGTTGATATCGCCTTCTTTGGTTCTACAGTTCCCTTCAACAGAAAAGAATATGTGTCCTATACAGACATTTATGAAACAGTTAAATCTGTTTATGAAGAAATAAAGGATGAAGCCGAGGTTTTTGTAGGGTTAACTCATCTCGAAAAGTACATGGACGATTCACTAGCTACATTTTTCGTCCCAGAATTAGATCTAATAATTGGTGGTCATGATCACACCAATATGATTTACGAATTTGGAGATACGCGAATGACTAAAGCAGATGCCAATGCAAAAACTGTTTACGTGCATCGAATGACCTATGATAAGTCCACTCGTGAAACGTCCATAAATTCAGAGCTCGTTAAAATTGACGATAGCATAGCAGAAGACCCCGAAGTAAAAGCAGTAGTAGATAAATGGGAGACTATCGCAAATGAGAGCATGGCCAAAATGGGCTATTCTCCTGAACAAGATGTGATGGTGACTACCGATACCCTGGATGGACGAGAGAGTAGCATTCGGTATAAACCAACCAATTACCCAATTATGACGGCTGAGTCTTTTCTATTCGCTGCTCCTCAAGCAGATTTAGCCATATTTAATAGCGGCTCCATTAGACTCGATGATCAGTTAACTGGCACCATAACAGAGTATGATATCCTTAGGTCTTTCCCTTTTGGCGGTGGTATAAGTCTTGTAAAACTGAAGGGTGAAATCATAGAAAAGATATTAGACATTGGGACAGTTCAGAACAAAGGAATCGGAGGTTACTTACAGCTTGCCAATGTTGAAAAGAGATCTGACGGATGGTATGTAAAAAACCAAAAACTCAATAGTCGCAAAACTTATACCCTAGCCTTGCCAGACTTTGTAATGAGTGGCGGAGAAGCAAATCTTGAGTTCATTTCATACTATAAAAATGCAGCCGAAACACCGGCAACCTTTAATGGTATCAAAAACGATGTGAGAGATATAATTATGGCCTATTTCAGACAAAAATAGTTTGAGCGCGTAATAGGTTATATGACTGACAAAAAACTCTTATCTCATTTTGCACCAGTATTTCCGGTAAACGACATAGAGAAAACACTGGAATGGTACGAATCTAAAATGGGATTTACCACTCAATTCACTTGGGAGGAGCCCGTAACATATGCCATTGTTCGCAGAGACGAGATTACACTACATTTTGCTCTGCATAAAGACTTAAGTACGCCTAAAAAGCCCCATACTTCTCTCTATGTATTTGTACACGATGTTGATGCTTTATTCAATGAGTTAAAAGACAAAGGTGTGGCAAAAGGAAAAATCTTTGATGCCGATTACGGTATGCGAGATTTCGATATTACCGACATAAATGGCTATCAATTTACCTTTGGCCAAAACGCTGAGGAGATTTAGTATCTTAAGGCATGTGCTATGAAAAAGAGCAGCTATTAGCCCGCATTCTTAAAAACGCAATTCAATCTGGCGCTGATCCAGAAGAAATTGAAAAGCTTAGAAAAGAATTATGGGAGCTTACAGGAAACCCTTTTTATGACCCAAAGCTTCCTAAGAATGACACGCCCGTTGAGCATTGGCCAGACATCATTGATCATTACCATGTAAGTGGTTTCTCACACCCGGTATTGCTAGTCTATACAAGCTTAAAACCAAGAACATTCAAAGCTATTGAATGGGGATATATTCCCCATTATGTAAAGAAACTTTCAGAGGCATATCCTTTTGGCACCTCATCTAAGAATCTTCTCAATATCACTTCGGAAAGGCTCTTTGAAGACCCTCGTAATATTTTTCGCAGAGATTTAAAATTCCACAGATGTATTATGGAGGTAGAAGCTTACTACGAGCATCACCACTATAAAGGAAAAACCTATCCTTTTAGAATTAGCCTTAAGAATCAAGAAACGTTTTATGTAGCAGGCATTTACACAAAAAGCCAATTTGTTGATGATGAAACAGGCGAACTTATCAATAAAACTACTTATGCCTCATTGACTTGCCCTGCGAACGATACGCTTTCAAAAATTCATAACAATCCTAAAATGGTGGCTAGAATAGGCCATAGAATGTTAGTGATTCTGAACCAGAAGCAGGCAGAAAAATATCTTGAAGCTTTTCCAGAAAACGCCAATGAAAAAGAAGAGAAACAGTTTTTGGAAGAACTGAGATCACTCTGCACAGCTTATCAAGATGAAGCTATGGACTTTCATACCGTAAGAAATCTTCGAGCAAGAAAAGACATGGACTTTATCGGTAACGTTCCTGAAATCATAGAACCATACCGATGGCCCGAATTAGATTATAATCAATTTGAAAAAGGACTTTTTGGCTAATAAAAAACCCTGACTGTCAAAGGTCAGGGTTACAAGCAAAGAGTTAGGTTTCATCCAAATTTATCGATAACCATTAGGATGAATCATGGCTATCGGTTTTCATTAAATTCGGGTCAAAACTAAATAGCCGTTTCACTTAAAAAAATTATTTTCGAAAAATATTCTAAAAACTTTTAGCTCCTGAAAAAGCTCATTCAATACATCTATACCGGCTGGTGCGCCATAGCATTCAGTATACCCATGATCGTCTTTGCATTGCCTATGATGATCCCTATGATGATCTCTCGAAAACTTGGGGGCATCACCTATTTCTTCATTCGTGTTTGGGTAAGGATCTTTGGCCTTTTTACAGGCATCTGGTTTGTTGGCCATAATAAGAAGGTAATTGACAGAAAGAAGTCTTACATATTTGTAATCAACCATACCTCATTCTTAGACGCTCCGGGGATTCCTATTGCTATACCGTCTCCATTAGTAGCATTGGGTAAGAAAGAGCTCGCTAAAATTCCTGTATTCGGTTGGGTTACCGGCAAGTGGGCCGTGTGGGTAGACCGATCGAGCCCAGAAAGCAGAAAAGCAGGTAGCGAAAAATTAAAGGAAATATTAAATGGAGGCACCTCAGTATTAGTAGCACCGGAAGGTACTCGTAACAATACAGATGAACCTCTTCTCCCTTTTAGATACGGACCATTCAGATTAGCTATTGAGTCTCAGATACCTATTGTTCCTGTAATTATACACAATGCAGGTAAACTGATGACAAGAGGTAGCTTACTCCTTAAACCAGGTACTGTACATACTTGGGCTTTACCTGAAGTTTCAGTAGAGGGCCTAACTGAAGACGATTTAGATGACCTTACCAGCAGAGTTTTTGAAATGATGAAAGCTAAGATTCTGGAAATGGATAAACAGTATTAAATTTATTGGCACACTTTTTTCATTACAGATGTCAACCAAACTTTAAAGCTTATGAACACTCTTTACAAAAACTTATGCCTAGGGTTCATAGCTATACTTTTAGTAGGCTGTGCCACAGGCAAAAACGCATTCGATAAAGGCGATTATGAAACTGCTTTAGACAGAGCGGTTAATAGATTACAGGCTAACCCTAATAATCAGAAAGCACAGCAAGTACTTTTAGATGGTTACGATCTTGCAAAAAACTTCCACGAAAGAAGAATTCAGCAGCTCAATAAGAGTAACGATACCTTTAAATGGGAGAGCATATACAATGAATATGCAAAACTGAATAAGTATTACAGAGACATTCAACGATGCCCTCAATGTATGAGTATTGTGAATCCTAGCGACTATTTCACTCAACAAGAAACTGCAGGGAACAATGCCGCTCAGGTACAATTAGATTTGGGTATTGAAGCCTTAGCAATAAATACTATTGAGACGGGAAGACAAGCCTTTAGTCATTTTCAAATGGCTACTCGCTACAATAACAATATCCCGGGAATTGACACGCTATTGACACAGTCTAGAGAAATAGGGACGATTAAGGTGTTAATTGAACCTATCCCTATTCACTCAAGAAATCTCGAATTGACTAATGAGTATTTCGAAAATGTAATGTTCGAATACTTAGATCAGTTTAGTGCTAATCGATTTGTAAGATTTATGTCTTTTGAAGAAGTCGAAGCTACAGAAACACAACCTGATCATGTACTTCTTATGCAGTTCGATGATTTTGTTTTAGGTCAAGCTCAGATTGTTTCTAAAACGGTAGAGGTTAAACGAGATAGTGTAATTGTGGGTCAGTATACCGATCAAGCGGGGGTAGAACATGATGTATTTGGAACTGTAAAAGCAGACTTTACCAGAAATGAGAAGACTCTGTTATCGGGAGGCGTTCTAAACTTTGAGATTAGAGATGCTTATACCAACAAGGTTTTAACCAATAGAAAAATCCAAAGCGAAGACGTTTGGAGACATGAATGGGCCTCTTTTAACGGAGATGAAAGAGCTTTGACTAAAGAAGAGATCAAAATGTCTAAGCTGAGAGAACTACCTCCACCTGGACCTCAAGCATTATTCATCAGTTTTATTGATCGGATTTATGGACAAGTAGAAGGCAATATTAGGCAGTTCTACAGAAACACAAGGATTTAGCAAAAAGCCACTCTAAAGAGTGGCTTTTTTATCAGATCATGGCTACTCGAAAAACAACAATCGAGTACCCAATATCCTATAACAAAATAGTCTTGGGCACATTGCTAATAACTCGATTCACTATGGCTGTGCCTAAGAAAAACTGCAGGCTGGTTTCTCTTACTATTTGCCCTAGATTTAGTTTTGACCAAACTCAAAAACGTTAATCCAAGCAAGACCATACTGATATAAACCACGACATCTCCAATCACCGAGTAAAGGGTAAAGACTCGCTCACTTGATACGCTACCCACAAGAATCTTCTCATTATCATCGAAGCTGCTCATTTGAGCCTGCATTTCTCCATTTGGGTTGATGATTGCAGAAAGTCCGAATCTTGTGGATCGAATAACAGAGTGACCTTGCTCAATTGCTCGTAATGAAGCCATCTGAGTATGTATTGGGTCAATCCCTCTCCAATCAGAAGATGGCAAGGCTACGATATCTGCTTTAGCCTGATTATGCTCTTTGGCCAAATAAGGGAAGTCGTAGTCGTAACAAATAGCACCACTGATATTTGTATTAAACATCTTGGTAGATACTATTTCCTCCTTACCCTTTACGGCCATTTCACCTGGAACGGGCTCATGTTTCAAGTAAGAATGATCAATAAGTCCATTTGGAGAAAACATGACATACTTGTTCTCATACAGGAATGGTTCGAAACTAACGGGCACTATATAGGATGCCGTCAAACCAATTCTTTTTTCCGTGGCTATTTGGGAAATAGAATCTAACCATGCCGCTTCATTTTCTTGAGTTAAATAAAATGAGCCCTCATTCCACACTACTAATTGAGCTCCTAAATCAGCAGCCTTTGCAGTTCTTTCAAAGATCGCTTTGATGTCCTCGACATTTGCATCGAAATCTGGTAATGGCATGCCTGCAATCTGAGAATCAGTTCCAACAGCAGCTACTGTAAGCGTTTTGTTACCATTAGTTCTAAATGAATCATTTCTCAAATGGCCGTAAACTGAAAACAGCAGAATGAGACCAAGTGGCAATGCTAGACTCTGCTTAATACTTTTTCTAGCCAATAGTAGATCAGCAAGAGCAGCATTTGTCCAATAAATTAGAAAGCTCAAACCTCCCATGCCGAAGAGTGATACACTTTGTAAAAGGTTAATACTGTCAAGCTGCGTATAGGCTGCTATTCCCCAGCTTGCAAATGGTGTTAATGTGTACTGCATCCACTCAATGATTACCATTGCCACTGGAAATACCAATGAATCTATTTTTGTATGACTCAGCTTGGCATATGCTAGATATCCTACAAAATGGAATACTGTTATTGGTACAGAATAAAGGAGGGTGAATACAATTGGCAGCGGATCGGTTATAATTTTTGATACAATCAAACTCCAAGCAATAAGCAAAGTGAGGAAGACGCTTAATCTTGATCTCCAAGAAGTCTTAAGTTGAAGATAAACTAAGAACGGAACCATCGACACCCATGCTAAGAGATCAATATTCCGTGTAAATTGACTAAGGAACATCAAAACTGTTCCTAATACTAAGAGCCATATAGGTCTTATATTTTGAACATTAATTAAGGATTCTGAATTTTTAAAAAATAGCTTTTTCATGATCTGATAATTTGAATTTGCTTGACTCAAATTTCAGATCCTGAAAATCGGATTCCATTAACATTTGTTAAAAGGAGATTAGGAGCGGTCTTTCCTTAATCTGCTTAGAGACACATTAGTTATGCCCAAAAATGACGCGATGGCAGGATGCGGAACAAAATTCTCAAATCCTGGGTACTCTTCTCTAAAAATATTCAGGCGCTCTTTTGCGTTTAAGGAAGCCATATTTATCTCTTTTTGAACTTTTTTAACTAGTTCAATTCTTAGAACTGCATTTCCAAACGCTCGCGTTTCCTCATTTTGTATCATCAAATTCAAAAAGAGTTCAGCATCCATCTCTCCTAATGTAACATCCGTTAGGGCTTCAAAATTAACAAGTGAGATACCCTCTTGCGTTCTTATGACATTAGGAGAAAGGATTGTGCCCTTGTCATAGAAAGCTATTGTCACTTCTTCTCCATCAGGGTTAAGCAGAAAACTTCTACAGATTCCATCAATCAAGAAATATTCACTTTGGTCTCTGGAACCTCTCTCGATAAACTTGCTCCCTTTCTCAATTTGAATTTCAGATATAATGTCAATAACCTCTTGAGATGATTTGGATCCTAGCGGGTATATGGAATCGATAATAGATTTGATGGTTGACATAAAGATCAAAATAGGTATAAATGCATTAGTTCAAAACACTCAATTAGGAATGCGGTTACCTGTAAATGAGATCTATAATTCTGACTTTTCTTGTTGTAATGACAATTTCTTTAAATGCTCAGACACTAGATTCTTTTCAGTGGAAGAATCGATTAGTTGTATTGGTTGGTGATATTAGTAAGCAGAATTTAGAAGCTTTCAAATCCTATGAGGTTTTGCCAAAAGAAATCACTGAGAGAAAACTAGTCTTTCTACATATTCAGCCTAATTCAATCGCTGAAATATTACCTAACACACAAAAGCCAATAGAGAATCTTCAGCTTTATCAGTCTTTCAAAGACAGTTACCCTAGGCAATCCATATTTCTAATCGGCTTAGATGGTGGTGTAAAACGTAGCACAAACACACTTTTCAACCCAAAAGAACTATTTAGAATTATTGACTCAATGCCTATGAGGGCATCTGAAATACGGAGAAAAAATGAATAAGAAACTGTATCCAATTATTAATCTTTTGGTAGTAGGGCTCACCATTTTTATGAGTTACTACTCCAATACGGGTGCCATGAACGGGAATACAATGGGAAGTTTAAGTAACCGTTATGACGCCCTCTTCACCCCTGCGAGCTATGCTTTTTCCATATGGGGTATAATTTATATCGGTTTGATTGGCCATTCCATAAGTCTATTTAGAATAAAAGACTCAGCCACTTCAATGAGCCAAGCTCAATGGATGACCTTATCAAACCTCGGCAACTGTGCTTGGGTATTTCTTTGGCTCTATGAGTACACGGCCTTAAGTACCTTAGCCATGGCGTTTATCTTGTTTAGTCTGGTTCGGCTTGGATTAGCAACACACAAAATCAAAGGTGAAGTCAGTGAATGGATTTGGGCTCCGGTGTCAATTTATTTAGGGTGGATCACGGTAGCCTTAGCAGCGAACGTATCTGCCTATCTTGTAAAAATCAACTTTGAACTTCTCCTCAATGAACCCCAGTGGGCCGTGGCTTTGATACTAATTGCTTCAGGAGTTTATGCCTTTATACTAAACAAAGTGAAATTAGAATTAGCCATCCTTGTAGGTGTTTGGGCGCTGGTAGCCATTGCAGTAAAACAATGGGATAAGGAAGCTTTAGTGCAATGGAGTGCATTGGCTTGTGCTGTACTTTTATCCGTTCTAGCATTGATGTCTTTTCTTAGAACTCGAAAGGCATAAAAAAAGCCCCAAAGAGGGGCTAATCGTCACCCTGAATTGGTTTCAGGGCCTTTAATTTCGTAGATCCAGGATTATCCCGATAGCTATCGGGACAAGATGACGAAAACCTAATTCTGAGTCATCGCATTTAAAATATCATGCTGTGTGATGATATGCACTTCATTAGAATCGTCTCTAACTAGAACTGCCGGATTCTCTTTGCTAATTACTGAAGACAAAACATCAAGTGTATTATCTAAAGGAACAAACTGGAACGGTTTGTCCATAATGTCTTCTACGGCTTTCCCTTGAACATCCGCATCTCCAATCATCTGAGCTAATAGTTTAGAATCGATTAAGCTGCCAACAAAATGATCTCCGTCCGTTACCGGTAATTGCGAAATGCTATTGCTCGTCATCATTTGGATAGCTTCAGAGACAGTAGCTCTCTTATCGATAGTAGTAAGCTTGCCATGACCGTTTTGGTGAGTCAAAATATCAGCAGCGGTTTCGAACTCTCTTTCTTCAACAAAGCCTCTCGCCTGCATCCAGTCATCATTGTAAATCTTACCCAAATAACGAGTCCCATGATCAGGAAGGATTACCACCATTACATCTTCTTCCTTCAAGTTATCTTTAGCCCAGTCTAAAGCTCCTGCCACTGCTGCACCACAAGACCAACCACAGAATAAACCTTCTTCTCTAGCCAATCTTCTGGTCATGATAGCTCCATCTTTATCAGTCACTTTAACAAAGTGGTCAATCAAGCTGAAATCAACATTCTTTGGTAAAATATCTTCACCAATACCCTCCGTTAAATAAGGATAGATTTCTTTCTCATCAAATTCGCCCGTCTCTTTGTATTTTTTGAATACTGAACCATAAGTATCAATTCCCACTGAGACAATGTCAGCATTCTGTTCTTTGAGATATTTAGATGTACCGCACATAGATCCACCGGTACCTACACCCGCAGCCCAATGCGTAATTTTGCCATCAGTATCTCTCCAAATTTCTGGGCCTGTAGTCTCATAATGAGCTAAAGCATTTGATAGGTTATCGTATTGATTAGGGTAAAAGGAATTAGGCGTCTCTCTATTCAATTTACTAGCAACAGAATAATAAGATCTAGGGTCGTCTGGCTCTACGTTCGTTGGACAAACGATAACTTCTGCTCCAACTGCCTTAAGAATATCTATCTTCTCTTGAGATTGCTTATCGGCTAATGTGAAAATACACTTGTAGCCTTTTGCTATTGCTCCTAAAGCCAAGCCCATACCTGTATTACCCGAAGTACCTTCTATAATGGTTCCACCAGGTTTTAGAATACCAGCTGCTTCAGCATCTTCAATCATTTTTAAGGCCATTCTATCCTTCATAGAATTACCCGGATTGAAATACTCAACTTTCACTAAAATGGTACCCTTAATACCCTTATTGACCTTGTTGAGTTTAACTAAAGGAGTATCTCCTATAGTTTCGATAATGGAGTTATAAAAATGCATCTTCCCTTTTTCTATTATAATTTCTGCAAAGCTACGCCTTTCTCAATCGATTGCGAAACTTCGTGAAGAACTTCAAGAATTCTTTACAATGAGTTCACGATTAGTCCATTCTTAAGAATGCATCTACTCTTGAAGCATAGCGCTCTTTGAATTCTGGTTGCGTATAAATTTGAACATGGTCAGCACCTTGGAATAGCACAGGATACACATTCATTTGGCCCTCAATCTCAGCCTCTAGAATCTCGGCCGGTGTTGTAGCATCGCCATTGCCATAAAGTACTAAGGCAGGCAGTTTATTATTATTGAGCAGGTAGCTGAACTTCATTTGTTCTGTCCAATTATCTACTAACCCGTCAAAACCAGACCATGCAGCATCGAAGATGAATCTAGGAATCCCCATGCGCTGTCCTTCTACCCAAGAAGTCTCCTTAACATTACTCAAGGGACTGGCTAAAATGAGCTTATTTACCTTTAAGTCATTGGCCTTTTGATATTCAACCAAATCAGGTCTGTTGACCGTGATTGCACTGGCCATTGCGCCCATAGAAAAGCCCCATAAGACAAACTCTTGTTGACCATATTGATCTTTAAGCATCTGCATTGAAGCGGTAATATCCTCAGCAAATTCATACCCTAATGCCGTCTTAGCTTCTTCGGATCTGCCAGAATTTCTCAAGTCAGGGATAAAGACATTGTACAGTGTGTCTATGCCATAGTCAGCAACCAGTTCTAGATATTTTAGGGTCTTCAATCTATTGGATGTACGACCATGGTTAATCAAAAGAGTTTGCTGAATTCCCTCATTTCTTGCCGGTACATACCATCCATTAAGTGCTAATCCATCAGTGAGTGTTTCGAAATCAATTTCTTCAAACTCAAATCCATAGTCTTTTGGATTCGTCTGATTTGTCAAGCCATAATCAGTTCTCAAAGTATCATTCTCCAGCACATACTCGAATGTATAGCGATCGTAATCAGTAATTAAACCAACAAAGTAAGGTTTCACTAAAAAGTAGAAGCCGGCAACTACAACAAGTACCAGCACGATAAGAACTCTTAAAAATATTTTCATTTAACTATTATTTCGAAACTGAGGCTAATAGGTAAAGTACCGCCATCCGCACCGCTACACCATTCTCTACTTGATCAAGAATGATAGCTTGTTCTGAATCTGCCACATCACTATTCAACTCAACCCCTCTATTAATTGGGCCCGGATGCATAATGGTGATTTCCTTATCTAGACTATCGAGTAGTTTTTTGTCCACTCCATAGTAAAGCGAATATTCTCTTAACGAAGGAAAATATTTGATGTGCTGCCTCTCCAGTTGAATCCTTAAAATATTGGCAACATCGCACCATTCCAGTGCTTTTCGTATATCCAACTCAACTTTAACACCAAGGCTACCAATGTATTTAGGTAATAAAGTATTAGGGCCGCAGACCATTACTTCTGCACCTAATTTCTGGAGTGCGAAGATATTACTTAATGCTACTCTAGAGTGAAGAATGTCTCCAACGATGACCACCTTTTTACCTGCAACTTCACCCAATCTTTCTCTTATGGAAAAAGTATCTAACAAAGCCTGTGTGGGGTGTTCATGCGTTCCATCTCCTGCATTCACAATATTGGCACTGATGTGCTTACTTAAGAAATGTGGTGCCCCCGGACTAGAATGCCTCATCACAATCATATCAACCTTCATCGAAAGGATATTATTGACTGTGTCTAAAAGGGTCTCTCCTTTTTTAACAGAAGATCCACTACTTGAAAAGTTGATGACATCGGCTGAAAGTCGCTTCTCTGCTAACTCAAATGAAAGCTTGGTTCTAGTGGAATTCTCGAAGAAAATATTGGCGATGGTAATATCTCTTAGTGAAGGTACTTTCTTGATCGGCCTGTTGATGACATCTTTAAACTCATCTGCCGTCTCAAAAATTAACTGAATATCTTCCTTTGTCAGGTCCTTTATTCCTAGCAAGTGTTTCGTACTCAGCTCTCCCATCAATCTTCTTTATTTGTTAGCCATACACTATCTTCTTCCACACCCTCCTGTTCTGTCCATTGCACCAAAACGCGTTGTGTATCTAGGGTATTAACATCCTTACCTACATAATCAGGGAAAATCGGTACGTGCTTAGAATATTTTCGAACGACTAATGAAAGTAGCTCCACCTTATCTGGTCTGCCAAAGGCCGTCATGGCATCTAAAGCTGCTCTAACAGATCGACCAGTGTAAAACACATCATCAATTAAAATTACCTGTTTGCCTTCAACCAAGAAATCAATCTTGGTTTCGTTGGCCTTAACGGGAGAGTCTCTCCTTCTAAAATCATCTCTAAAGAAAGTAGTGTCCAGCAATCCGAGATGGATTTTCTGACCTGTAAGTTCTTCTAGTCTAGAATGGATTCTATTGGCCAAATAAGTACCTCGAGGCTGCATGCCTAGAATAACGGTATTCTCAAAATTATTGTGGTTTTCTATCAGTTGTTGACAGAGTCGGCTCAGAGTGATGCCCAGTTGTGGATTGCCTAGTAAAAGACGCTTTTGCATTTCAGAATACAAATATAGAAAAATGAATCTCTATATAAAGCAGATTGATTGGTCTGTTCAATTTAAAAGACCGCGAAGGCACTAAAAGAAGAAGCTTTTCCCTCATCCTATCTTCAACTCGTTTTTTAAAGTTGCAATGGATGAAAGAAAAGCCTTCTTAAAATAAATAGCATGAGTGGGTTTTACTCTACTTAATTCTTACCAGCCGAAATTAATCCCGGCTCTACCGATACTGCATTGATGAAATAGACAATTCTCTTCTTATCATCTTTCACATGCTGAATACCATAGGCTAAGAATTTATCCTTGTGCCACCTAATCAACCCTGTTGTATAATCTCGCTCCCATACAATCTCCTCATCTTCGTTGAGCAGGTCAATCGGATAAGAAACATCTACCCCGGCACTACCATCACTTATGACCTTTGTCTTAAAGAATTCGTCCTGATAGTAACCATAATACGCTTTGTTATCAGTAATCAGAAAATCTCCCAAGTGGTGAGTAGGCTCTCCTTTGGTATCAATTACTTCATCAATCTCAGTGCTACCTTCCCATAAGACATTGCCCTTATAATCTATACCTAGCGCAAAAGAGTGACTGTAATTGATCTCTTTCGGAAAGTTTAATCTGGCCAAATCTCTTGGATCCATGAAAATTGAAGGCTGGATGAACGAATCAAATGGGCCTTGCCAGAGCAACTGTTCAAGTACTTGTTGATCAGTTAGTCCCGTCATCTCTCTCTGCCAAAAATTCAACCTTTGAAAGTTCAATGCATTAGGCCCAAAGGTCTGGAAGAATTCGCCTGAGAAAACCAGCTTACCATCGGTTTCAATAAAAGGTCTCAACAGTCCATCTACGTTAAGCTTCCAGCTTTTATCAGACCTTGAAGCTTTTCTCGCTTGTGCTTTTAATTTCTCTGAATTATCACCCCAATGATCTAGGAAAGTATCAAACTCACCAAAATTCATGAACTGTATACTTTGCTGAGCTGTAGAATTCACATGATTAATGAATATGCCCGTTGGTGCCATATTGGCTTTGTTAGAATATACACCAGCCACCACTTGTTCTCTATCTTTAATTGAAGAAGAAACGGCATTTAAGACTTGATGACCCTCAGGCATTTTCAAACCGTAACCTCTTACAACATTCCCTTTATAGTCAAATGTATTGACCACCGCAGTTCTTTCTTTTCGATTATTTAGTTGCGTTGTTAAAACATTAAATGTGAGGCTGTCTCTGTTTACTTTTATTTCTAACAACTCTGAATTATTCTGAAAAACATCTCCTATGGGTCTAATTTCATCTGACTCCATATCATAAGTAAAAACTGCGGGCCTTTCTCGATAATAACCTGCTACTACGGCTGTATTCTGTAGCACTTTGAATTGGGTGATGTTAAAATCTATAAACTTATTGGTCTCCCATTCCTTAATCTCCTTTTTAATTGGGTCTACCTTATAGAATCTAAGTAAATGCTCTTTCGCTCTATTTTGGAATAAGAGATAGGTGTGAGCTCCTTTTGGAAAGTACCCTCTTTGGAAATAGGTATTCGGCACATTCATTGTCTCCTGCCAAACCGGGTTTAGCTCGCTATCAAAGAATTGGACATCAATAGGATATTTTCTATCAGTCTCTTTGAACTTTAACATGAATAAAGTTGCCCCATATTCCTCATTAGAAATGAGTAGATAATTCTTGTTGTTATTAGTGTGCGCTGTTTCAAACCTACCAATATGGTTGACCTGTGCTTGGGCACTAATTCCCAATGCTAGAAATACTACTAGAATCAGTGATCTCATTTTTGTACATTTTTACCTTAATACATTCCTATTAATTACCAATAAGATTTACGGGGGAAAGGTTATGCGGGTGTTAGTTTTTCTACGAACGGCCTATTCGTTTCTAGGAGTTGTAGTAACAAATTCGGGGCCAATCTCTACCGCATTTATGAAATATACTTTTCGCAATGGACCATTTCTGATGTGCTGAATGCCCTGCACTAAAAATTTATTGTCGTACCATCTCACCAAGCTTCTATAACCGTCTCTTTCAAACTTCAGCTGATCAGATTCATTTTGTAATTCAATAGGGCCTACATATTGAGCAGTATCGCTTTCTGCATTCAGATGAGAAGCGATTAACAACTCGTTGTGGTAGTATGCATAATAGGTATTCTTATCTGCTACTGTAAAATCGCCAAGGAAACTCAGGTTGGTTTCTTTGGTCTCGTCAAGTTCAAGGCTACCATCCCAAAGCACATTACCTTGTAAGTCCATACCGAAAGCAAAGGCATGGGTATAATTTAGATCTGACCCCATGCCACTAAGCGACTGAGCATTTGCACTCGATAAGGTGGTAGGCGGATAAAGTGCTGGTCTAGAACGATCGTAATTATCATAGAGGGTCATCATCTGATCCCTAGTGCGTTGATAATTAGCAGAGCTAATATTCCATGGTTTATAGTATTCACCTACAAAAATAAACTCGCCATCCCTCTCAATTAATTCTCTAAACAGACCATCTGTCTTGAACCTCCACTCCTTCTTAGATTTTAAAGACTCTAATGCTTTCTGTTTGAGTTTATCGGCTCGTTTACCGGTATGATCTAAAAAGGAATCGAATTGACCGAAATTGTAAAATTTCATATCCTGCCTTCCGGTCTTATCTACATGGTTGACAAAAATTCCTGATGGATAGGTTCCTGTGTTTACTGTATAAAGACCTACCACTAATTGTTCTTTATTGACTATTGAAGATGAAACCCCGGTAAGCAATTGGTAATTTGGAGGAATTTGTAACTCATAATCTCTTAATGCATTGCCACCGTAATCGTAACTGTTTACGATTAGCGTTCTGTCTTTCTCAGGCGTAAGCACTGAAGCGAGCACGTTAAACGTGAGGCTATCGGCATTTACTCTAACCTCTATTAACTCTGAGTTGCGCTGATATACATTGGAGAGTGTTCTCACTTTATCGGACTCCATGTCATAAGCAAATACAGCAGGCCTTTGCTGAAAATAGCCACCTAGAATTGCCGTATTCTGTACAACCTCGAACTCTGTAATTTCTAAATCCACAATAGACTTAGGTTCGAACTCTTTTACCTCATCATTCAGTGGATCTATTCGCACTAACTTGGTAAAAAGGTTATTCGATCTATTCTGAAAAAGCAGGTAACTGACACTGCCTTGTCCGTAATAGCCAATCAAATTATAACGCTTCTCTATGTATAAGGAGTAATTCCACTTTTGATTGAGTTGAGCATCTAAAAAATAAAGCTCTACGGGGTTATCGGCAGTAGTTGGAGAAAAACGAGGGATCACCAAAAGGGCTCCGTGCTCAAAATTTGGTATCAATACGTAGTCTTGAGCAATGGTGTTATGCTCTATTTCAAATCGACCAAGGTTATCTACCTGAGCATGACTCAGATTAAATACGATCGCCAAAAGAAAAACTACAAAATTTCTCATGCCTTGGATAAAGATAGAATAATATGAAATTCTTCTTTGGTAACGGGTTGAACAGATAATCTTGTATTCTTAACTAAAACCATTTCAGACAATCGGTCATCGGCCTTAATCTGCTCAAGTGTAACAGGAGAATCTAAAGGCTCTTTGGGTATAAAATCAACTACTACCCAACGATCGTCATCAGTAGTGGGATCTTGATAGAATTCACTTGCACATTCTGCAATACCTACAATTCTCTTCTCATTTACGCTGTGATAGAAAAAAGCTAAATCTCCAGGGGCCATGGCTTTGAGGTTATTTCTTGCCTGATAATTCCTTACGCCATCCCAATGATCTCGCTTTAATCTCACCAAATCATCCCAAGAATATGCATTAGGTTCCGATTTTATTAGCCAGTAATTCATGAAGCTATTTTTTAGTTTAATTTTGAAAATCAATGACGTCCTCTTCGTATAAAAATACAAGTTCCGGAGAAATCATATTTAATCATTAGCACATTGGATAATCGCTCAATTCTAAAACAACTGAAACTGGTAGCTGCACTTATGGAGCTGCACGATGAAAACACTTTTAAAATTAGAGGCTATAACAATGCTATTTTCAATCTAGACAAACTAGACATTGAATTAGCAACACAAAGCCTTAAAGACCTTGAGGGCATTGACGGTGTCGGCAAAGGCATAGCAGCGACTATCGATGAGATTAATCAGAAAGGAACAGCTGATGCGCTGAATCAATATTTGGAAAGCACTCCTGAGGGCATAGTGGAATTGCTAGACATAAAAGGCATTGGTCCTAAAAAGATCAAAGTCCTCTGGAAAGAACTAGGAATAGAAAGTGGTTATGAATTAAAAGAAGCCGCTAATTCAGGACTAGTGGCTAATCTTAAAGGCTTTGGTGAAAAGACACAAAAGACGCTCCTAGAGGCATTGGAATTTAAAGAAGCCAATGCAAATAAATTACACTATGCGGATGCCATTGCTCTAGCCGAAGAGATTCAGACCATATTGGGAGAACTGAAAAAGGTTTCTCAAGTAGAAATCACATCTGAAATTCGAAGAAGACTTGAGGTGATCTCAGAGATTGAACTAATAACAGCCACGGAAGACATCAATGGGCTAGAAACTGAGATCAACCAAGTAGATTCACTCAAACAAGATCAAACTTTAAGTGGACCAACTAAATGGGGTGGATATTTTGGTGAGCACAGAATTCCGGTATTAGTACATTTCTCGAATCCCAAAGACTTTGTTAAAAGACATTTTGTTTTAACGGGCAGCAGCCAACATATTGCTCAGCAGGTTAATGAGAAAGAAAGCCTTTATGACCTTGCGAGCACCAGAGCCTTTAGTTCAGAGAAAGATCTCTATATGCAAGCGGGCTTAGATTTTATTGAGCCTGAGTTGAGAGAATCGACTTTTGAGATTGATGCGGCCAAGAATCAAAACCTTCCAAAGTTGGTAGAAATGGGGGACCTAAAAGGAATTCTGCATAACCATTCTACTTACAGTGATGGAAAGCATTCACTTGCACAAATGGCCAAATACTGTAAAGAGTTAGGCTATGAATACCTGGGTATTTGCGACCATAGCCAATCTGCTTTCTACGCGAATGGACTAGATGAAATTCGTGTTAAAAAGCAGCACGAAGAAATCGATAGACTTAATCAGGAATTGGCTCCATTTAAAATCTTAAAAGGAATTGAATCTGACATCTTATTCGATGGTTCTTTAGATTATTCTGAAGAGACCTTAGCAAGCTTCGATTTTATTGTGTCATCTGTGCATTCAGTTTTGAATATGAATAGACAGAAAGCCACAGACCGTTTGCTGAGAGCCATAGAAAACCCATATACCACCATTTTAGGTCACCCAACCGGCCGTTTGTTGTTAAGAAGAAAGGGGTATCCTATCGATCATAAAGCAATCATTGATCATTGTGCTAAGCATAATGTGGTAATCGAAATCAATGCGAATCCATGGAGATTAGATCTCGATTGGAGGTGGGTAAAATACGCCATCGATCAAGGTGTAAAACTGGCTATAAATCCAGATGCTCATGAAATGAATGGCTACCATCATATGCAGTTTGGGCTCCTTGCAGGAAGGAAAGGTGGATTAACCGCTGAAATGACCTTCAATGCCTTAAGTTTATCTGAGATTGAAAAACATTTTGCTGAAAAGAAGAGTCAAGTAACGGCAAATGCCTAAGCAGAAAGTATTAATCATAAGGTTTTCATCCATTGGTGACATTGTACTCACCACGCCTGTAGTTCGTGCAATAAAAACTCAGCTAGAAGATGTGGAACTACACTACTGCACCAAAAAGCAGTATCATACACTTCTAGAAGAAAACCCCTACATAGACAAGTTTCATCTTCTAGACGATAGCTTAAACCAGCTCACCGATGATCTAATGGCCGAGGAATTTGATTATGTCATTGACCTTCATAATAACCTTCGAACCAGATTAATTAAGTCGAAATTAAGAAGACCAAGTAAGGCCTTTGAGAAATTAAATTGGGAAAAGTGGCTCATAGTAAATCTTAAGGTTGACAAGCTTCCTAATATCCATATTGTTGATCGCTACTTAGATGCTGCAAGTCCGCTAGGAATTAAAAAAGACGCGCTTGGACTGGAATACTTTATTCCTGAAAAAGATATAGTCGAGAAAGAGTGGCTACCTGAAACCCATAGAGGTGAATTTGTAGTCTTTGCCATTGGGGGCCAACGAGAAACCAAAAAGCTGCCATTAGATAGAATGATTGAGTTATGTGACAAGATCAACAAACCAATTATCCTTATTGGTGGTAAAGAAGATGCTGAGAATGGGCAGAAGCTTGAAGATTTCTTTGACAGAAAACACGAGAAGGAAGATCAGAAAGAGTCTTTATTAGACCTAGGCAAAAAAGCATATGTCTACAATGGTTGTGGCAAGTTCAGCATCAACCAATCTGCGTCACTTATGAAACAGGCAAGCTACGTATTCACCCATGATACCGGCATGATGCATATAGCGGCAGCTTTAAGAAAAAACATCTTTTCAATCTGGGGAAATACCATTCCTGAATTTGGCATGTATCCTTACCAAACCAAGTTTACCATTTTGGAGAAAAAGGGATTGAAGTGTAGACCTTGCTCAAAAATCGGTTACGAAAAGTGCCCTAAAGGGCATTTTAAGTGTATGAATGAAATCATCTTTGATTTTTGGTTGCCATGAAGCATAAAAAAGAATTCACATTTTCAATCATATGTTTTGTGATTGCCATTGTACTTGAAGGCTTGAATTATAACAGCATTTTACACAATCCGGATTTCTTTTCTGGTCTTTCACTAGCAGCTATTATTGCCAGTATGTCTTTTAATATTCGATTAATCAGGGACTTCTCCGCTCCTAAAAAGATTTCGGGTGCAAGTCGTATCGTCTTATTTCTGTGTATGATTTACTTAGTGGTGGTTTATGCTCTATAGCTTATTGTGACTTACTTTTTAAGTATTTCTTTTTTTCTCGTTTAGACATTTCTTGCATAATTAGCTCCTCGCTTAAAACACCGGTATAACTATTACCGGATTTCAATTTCCCTTCGTTGCTCTCCTTAGTATAGAATCTAGGAACGTACAATTCGGTCTTTGACCAATCCTTAGAACTGAAGCCTTTTTGAACATCTACTAATAAATAATACACCTGAAATCTAGTGTGAGAACCAGTTCTATATTCCTCTCCTGAAGAAGCAATTGCAATAGGATCTCCAGCATTCACAAAATCCCCTTCCTCCACAAAGGAGCTGTTGTTCTCAAAGACTGTATAGGAGGCCACGGTTCCATCCTTATGTCTAATCCTAATCTCATTTCGATCTCTAGTATATGTGTATTCAGCTTGACCTCCCTTTTGACTCTCATTTACAACCTTAACTATCATTCCTCCTCGAGCGGCTCTAATTGTATCACCTTCTTCTGTTTTAATACTCATCATAGTCATACTTTCTTGCTGGTTCGTCTGCTGTCCTGCTTCTTTGAGTTTTGTCATTCTCCTCACTTGATGAGGTTTATCATCTAAGACAGGGAAAACATACAAGACATCTTGTATTTCTGGATTAGCAACGCCATTGTAATAAGTTGAGCTGTAGTCGAATCT
The DNA here is from genome assembly GCA_002427755.1 of Roseivirga sp. UBA6052. GTDB lineage: Bacteria > Bacteroidota > Bacteroidia > Cytophagales > Cyclobacteriaceae > Roseivirga. The sequence goes on along the minus strand of DIYO01000003.1, from coordinate 32,617 downwards.
CGGGTCTCCGGCCCCAACAGGTTTTAATTTAAAAAGTGGGCTTCTACCAGGTGGCACATTCTTTTGGAAGGGCATCTTAGTATTAGCAGCCAAATAGTCTAATTGTGAAAACTGGACAATAACATGTTTCCAGTCATTAGAATTGTTTTCTGCGTAAAACTGATATTCGTTTCTTTCATTTCTGTCAAATCGAACTCTTAGCTCACCACTCTGTGCAAGCATTGGCCTAACACACAATAAAAATGTAGTGCATAATAGAAATGAACGGATAAAATTAAATTCAGTCATGTGCATATATGATTTTAAAAAGAATTAGATATGAATAAATAAGATTGAAAGAATAAATTAAAGCTTTAATGAGAAATTATATTTTCAATTACTGTTCGCCTACAGAACTCTGCATTTGGTAACATAATTATTTATCGATAATGCAATAGTCTTGCATAGAATAGTACTGTTTATGTATTTTCGCTGATTATCAGCCAAATGCAACAAAAACTACTACTTCTTGGAGCAGGTGAATTAGGCCTTATGCTAACGAGATCTGCAAAGAAGCACGGGCTTCATGTAGTAGCTGTTGATCATTATGAAAATGCACCTGCTATGCATGAAGCTCATAATTGGCACCTTGCTGACCTTCGAAATAACAATAGGTTACTCGAGATTATAAACAGGGAAAAGCCTAACTACATAATTCCCGAAATTGAAACAGTCTCTTCTGAATTTTTGGTAGAATTGGAAAAGAGTGGGCGAATGATCTACCCCAATGCTAATGCTATTAAACTGGCATTCAACAAAAGGAAAACGCTGAGTTTGGCAAGAAAATTAAAACTAAATACGCCAGACTTTATAGCTGTTTCAACTTTAGACGAGCTCATTTTAGCAACCAAAAGTCTTGGTTTACCCTGCGTTGTAAAACCCGCTATCTCATTTTCAGGATTAGGACAATCTATTATTAAGTACGAAACTGAAATTGAAGGGGCTTGGAATAAAGCCAAGAAAGCAAGAGCTGATCATAAGAAGATTTTAGTCGAAGAGTTCATTCCCATTGAACAAGAGATTACGCTCTTATTGGTAAGGCAAGAAGATGGAAACATCCTTATTTGTCCACCAATCGGACATACCACAAAAAGAGGTGCTTTTAGTAATAGCTGGCAACCTGCCCTTGTAGAATCAAGCTTATTAAAAGAAGCTGAGAGTATGGCATTGACCATACTTGAATCAGTAAAGGGTTTAGGCGTCTGGAGTGTAGAATTCTTTATCAGCAAAGGCAAAGTGTATTTCAACGAGATTTGTCCAAGACCACATAGTTCAGGACTAGTAACCCTTGCAGGCTCTCAAAGCCTAAACCAATTCGATCTTCATATTAAAGCCATGTTAGGTTCAAAAATTGACAAAGTGGATTTAGTCAGAGCTGCTGCGAGCCAAGCCATACTAACTGAGTCTTTTGGAAATAAACCCCAAATCTCTGGCCTAGAAAGTATAGAAGACATTCCTAATACCACGGTAGAATTGTTTAACAAGCCTATTACCAAACCTTATCGTAGAATGGGCATAGCCTTAAGCTTTTCAGAAAATACTACAGAAATAGAAGCTGTTAAGGCTTCGGCAAAAATGGCAGCTGATCAAGTGAAGATTAAGTAGTTAATTTTTTGATCGCATTTTGCCATTGAGGAGCATCGAGTGCTACCAAAGCCTCTTGCATCATATTCTCAATTTCTTTCAAGCCCAGGTTTCCAATACTTCCTTCATGAGAATGAGTCACAGATTTCTCAGGTTCAAACTCTCCTCGCTCAATCGCCATCCCGATCTGCTTGTAGGCATCTCTAAAAGGCACTCCGGATAAAACCAGTCTATTGGTTTCTTCTACACTAAACAGGTATTTGTATTTATCTTGAAGAATTAAGTCCGTATTGATTTTGACTTTCTCTAACATGAAGTCAGCCATGAATAAGCAGTCTTTTAAGTCTTGAATCGCAGGAAAGAGCAACTCCTTAATCAATTGCATTTCTCTATGATAGCCCGTTGGTAAATTCGTAGTGAGCATAGCTATGTCATTCGGCAAGGCTTGAATTTTATTACACTTTCCGCGCATCAATTCAAATACGTCAGGATTCTTCTTGTGAGGCATTATGCTAGAACCTGTTGTGAGATCATCTGGAAAAGTGAGAAACCCAAAATCTTGGCCCATATATAAACAAATATCCATGGCCATTTTGCCCAGTGTAGCCGCAATTGACGACATGGCCAAGCCCAAAGTCTTTTCAGCTTTGCCTCTACCCATCATGGCATACACCACATTGTAATTGAGTTCATCAAAGCCCAACAACTTGGTTGTCATCTTGCGATTCAAAGGAAAAGAAGAACCAAAGCCAGCACCTGACCCCAAAGGGTTCTTATTCACAACTTTTTGGGCAGCAGAAAGCATATGAACATCATCAACCAAGCTTTCAGCAAAAGCGCCAAACCAAAGACCAAAGGATGATGGCATGGCCACTTGCATGTGCGTATACCCGGGCATTAAAGTGTCTTCATGCTCATCGCTCAATTTGATCAATCGCTCAAAAAGCACTTGAACACCATTTGCAATAGAGTCAATTTCAGAACGCATAAAAAGTCTTAGATCAACCAAGACCTGATCGTTTCTAGATCGGCCACTGTGAATCTTCTTTCCCACATCACCTAGCTCCTCAGTGAGCATCAATTCTACCTGACTATGAATATCCTCCACACCATCCATCATCTCAAAATCACCCACAACAATAGACTGGTAGATCTTTTTGAGTGAAGCATTAATCTGATTTAACTCTTTCTTCTCCAGCAGACCGATGCTTTCTAACATGGCCGTATGCGCTAAAGATCCTTGCACATCATATGGTGCCAAATCGATATCGAATTCTAAGTCTCTCCCTACGGTAAATCGATCTACGATTTCAGATACAGAGGTTTCTTTTTGCCAGAGTTTCATATGTATTTGTTATTTGAGGTTAATGGCTATATGGAACCTTTGATAATTCAAAAAATCATGATTTTTAACTCTAATAATTTTTTGAATTATGTCGGTTTCATTTCAAAAAGTTAAGTGATTTAATAGGTTGATATAAGCAGAAATTCCTTCTTCAATTTCATTCAGGTAAATAAATTCATCGGCCATGTGAGATCTAGCCGAATCTCCAGGCCCAAACTTTACACTTTCAAAGGGCATAAGTGCCTGATCTGAAAGCGTGGGCGAACCATATGAGGCTATACCCAGTTCTTGAGCAGCTATGTGAATGGGATGATCAACTCTTATGCCCGAAGGGTTTAATCGAGTGGACCTGGCTTGAACTTCGCTCCTCACTTTAGATTTAATTATATCCAAAGTCTCTTGATTAGAGTAGGCATCAGTAGTTCTTACGTCAACCACAAATTTGCATTCAGCAGGCACTACATTATGCTGAATTCCCGCTTCAATCTTAGAAACTGTCATCTTAATAGGCCCTAGGTGTGGACTTACCTTATCGAACTGATAGGTCTGAAACCACTTTATATCTCCCAAGGATTCGTAAATGGCATTGATGCCTTCATTTCTAGCCGCATGACCAGATTGACCTTTCGCCACACAGTCTAGTACCATAAGACCCTTTTCAGCTATTGCCAAATTGAGCAAAGTAGGCTCACCAACTATCGCAAAGTCGATAGGCGGCAATTTGTCAAGAATAGAAGCAATTCCATTTTTTCCAGAAATCTCCTCTTCAGCGGTGGCAGCAATAATGAGGTTAAAAGGTAGCCGCTCAATCTTTTGAAAATGAGTAAAGGTGAATAATAAACTCACCAAGCATCCTCCCGCGTCATTACTTCCAAGACCATAAAGCTTACCGTCTTCAATATCTGGACTCAATGGGTCACGCGTATAACCTTTATTAGCCTTTACGGTGTCATGATGAGAATTAAGCAGCACAGTGGGAAGATCAGGTCTATACCTGCTGTCTATTACCCAAAGGTTATTGTCAGATCGATTAACAGTCAAACCATAACTACTCATCTCATTGAAAAGCAAATCAGCAGTTCCACCTTCCTCTTTACTTAAAGAAGAAATGCTGATCAATTTTCTTAGTAGTTCCACTGGATTAATTAAATCCTTCATGACTATAAAATTTGAGTACCTGACTTTCTATTTATCAATCTTTCAAGTTGATCAAAAGCACCTATTGAAATAGAATTAACTCCATTGTTTAAGGCTGCAAAAGCATTATCCAATTTAGGAATCATCCCGTCAGCAATCACGCCCTTGTCCTTGTATATTGAGTATGTCTTAGCTGTCAATTCTTCGATCACTATCTGTTTCTCGAAGTCTTCCAATACACCCGGCTGTTCAAAACAGTAGATCAAATTTACTTCATAAGTATTGCTCATCGCTGAAGCAACAATACTTGCCATAGTATCGGCATTAGTATTCAACAAATTGCCTTGACCATCGTGCGTTAAAGCACAAATGACTGGGCATAAACCCGATTGCAAGAAATTGTTGAAAATGGGAGCATTAACATTCTCAATTGTTACATCACCCACGAAGCCATAGTCTATTGTTTTGACCTGCCGTTTAACCGCCTTTAGCACATTAGCATCTGCACCAGATAAGCCTAAAGCATTTACTCCTTTTGCTTGAAGTTTGGCTACAATATTCTTGTTTACCAACCCTCCATAAACCATAGTCACAACTTCCAAAGTGGCTTTATCTGTAATTCTCCTTCCCTCAACCAAGTTGGGTTCTACACCTAATTGCCTTCCCTTTTCAGAGGCTATTTTGCCTCCACCATGGATTAAGATCTTCTTCCCATCAACCTGACTGAAGTCTTTAAGAAACTGATCCAGCAATGATTCTTGGTCGATGACTTTGCCACCTATTTTTACTACGGTCAATTTCTCTTTCATATTTTATCGTCATTGCGATGAGCGAAGCGAAGAAGCAATCTCACGATCAAGTATCAGAGCCCAATCAGGAGACTGCTTCGTACCTCGCAGTGACGTAATTATTTCTTTATGTTAGTAATCTATTCAATACCGCCTGAGCCGCAAAAATTCTATTCTCTGATTGGTCTAAGTGAATGGCTTGAGGCCCATCCAATACTTCATCTTTTATCACTACTCCTCGTCTTACGGGTAGACAGTGCATCACCTTTGCTTGATTGGTAACTTCCAAGTGGCCGTTCGAAATAGTCCATGAAGGGTCTTGAGTTAAAACCTTTCCATAGTCATAATATGAAGACCAATTCTTGACATAGACAAAATCGGCATCGGCCAATGCTGACTTTTGATCATAAGACACCTTGGCATCACCCACAAACTCAGTTGCAAGGTCATACCCCTCCGGATGTGTAATGCTAAACTCCACATCTGAGGCATTCATCCATTGGGCAAAAGAATTGGCTACTGCTTGTGGCAAGGCCTTGACATGAGGTGCCCAAGACAAGACCACTTTCGGTCTGCGGTTCTCTTTCCAATGTTCTTGAATGGTAACCAAATCTGCCAGACTCTGTAAAGGATGAACAGTAGAACTTTCTAAACTTAGAATCGGCTTATCAGTATTTTCACGAAAAGCCTGAATCATCTTCTCCTGATAATCATCTTCTCTAGAGGTCAACCCAGGAAAAGTACGAATACCAATCACATCGAAATACCTTCCTAGGACACCTGCAGCTTCTTTGATATGCTCAGGTTTATCGCTGTTCATGACCACTTCATCTTCAAATTCAAGCGCCCAGCCATCTTTACCAATATTCAAGACAATAGCATTGGCTCCTAAATTCTCTGCCGCAATCTGAGAACTCAATCGAGTTCTGAGACTTGGATTAAAGAAGACAAAACCGACTTTCTTCCCCTTATGCAAATCATGTTGAATCGGATCATCTTTGAAAGCCAAAGCTTCTTGCGCTAAAGCCATGGGGTCATTCACATCATTTATGGACAAGAAATTTTTCATGCTCAGGCCAGTTTAAGCTTTGATATAAAATGGTCAATATGTTCTTGCTTAATATTCAATGGAGGCAGTATACGAAGCGTATTTTTATCCGCTGCCGAACCTGTAAAGACCTGATGCTTCATCAAAAGCTTCTTTCTTAGTTCGGCTACAGGAAAGTCGAAAGATGCTCCTAGCATCAATCCTTCTCCGCGAACTTCATTCACTTGATCGATTGCCATTAATTTTTCCTTGGCATATGCTCCCATGATGGAAGCGTTTTTCATGAGCTTTTCTTCACAAGTGATCTCCAGCACTGATAAGGCGGCTGCACAAGCCAAGTGATTGCCACCGAACGTTGTTCCCAACATACCTGCCCAAGGTTCTATTTTTCGACTGATGAATACTGAAGCTACCGGAAATCCATTGCCCATCCCTTTTGCTAATGTGATGATGTCTGGTTTCACATCGAAATGCTGATGTGCAAAGTACTTTCCTGTTCTGCCAGCACCTGATTGCACTTCATCTAGTATGAGCAATGAGCCAAAAGAGTCGCATAATGCTTGTGCCTTAGAAAGAAATTCTTGTGTTGGCGAATAAACACCCGCAACACCTTGTACTCCTTCTATGATTATCGCTGCTACAGTTTCGTCAAACGCTGAAGCTAATATATCTACATCGTTAAAAGGGATGAACTCCACATCATGATTGGCATTGAATGGCGCCACAATTTTTGGATTATCCGTAGCCGCTACTACCCCCGAAGTTCTTCCATGAAATGCTCCTGAGACCGCTAGCACTTTGCTTTTACCCGTATGAAAAGAAGCCAGTTTCAAAGCATTCTCATTTGCCTCTGCACCTGAGCTACAAAGAAAAAGTTGATAATCTTCGTACTTAGAAACTTGCCCGAGCTTTTCAGCAAGTTCTATTTGAAGTGAATTCTGAACTGAATTACTATAAAATCCTATTTGCTGAATCTGTTCTGAAATCTTAGATACATATCTAGGATGACTATGCCCAATCGAAATCACGGCATGACCTCCGTAAAGATCAAGATATTGCATGCCATCCTTATCCCAGAGATAGCAACCCTGAGCCTTCACAGGTTCGATCGGGTACAACGGATATACGTCAAATGGCTTCATCTGCTTACCTTTTTAATCTCTTCAATCTTATCAAAAGAGGTAACCAGCCCCTTGATCAAGGCAGAGCTCATTCCTTGGTGTTCCATTTCATTCAATCCTTCAATCGTACATCCTTTTGGTGTGGTTACACGGTCAATTTCAGACTCAGGATGACCACCAGCCTTCTGCAGTAGACTAGCGGCCCCAAGACAGGTTTGCACTGCCATCTGCTGTGCTTCCGGGGCGTCAAAGCCCAATTGAATAGCACCTTGTGTTGTTGCTCTGATCAGACGCATCCAAAATGCAATTCCACTGGCACAAACCACAGTAGCTGCTTGCATAAGCGACTCTTCAATGACCATAACCTCACCCAAACTTGACAGGATTGCTTTTGCCACATCAATCTTGGTTTCACCAGCCGCATTAGAGGATATACAAGTCATGGATTCTCCTACTGCAGCAGCAGTATTAGGCATTGATCTGATGATGCTAAAGCCCCTACCTAAATGTGCTTCAAAGTCTTTGATTTGCTTTCCGGTAATCGTGGAAATAATCAATTGCTTCTGCGGATCAAAATCATCATGCAGCTGCTCAAGTAAAGCATTTAATTGCCCTGGCTGAACAGCCAAAATCACAACATCTGAAGAACTAATTGCTAGTTGATTATCTGATGTAGCAATGACTTTCTCATTGTCTTTGAATTCATCCTGAAGATTTTGCGGATGTCTCTTCGTGAGATAAAGTTTCTGTAAATCAATCTCACTCGAAGAAAGAATTCCTTCTGCGATTGAAAGCCCCAAATTACCTGTACCTATTATTGATATGTTCATACCTATCTTTTTCTAGTCATCCCCGTGAAGACGGGGATCTCCCATGCTCACAAGGGGATTCCCGCCTACGCGGGAATGACTTAAATTTTTATCAAAAACCTGTTCCTTTAAGTCTTAATCCAAAAGTCTCATCAAAACCAAACATCAAATTCATGTTTTGAACGGCCTGACCACTCGCACCTTTGAGAAGATTATCAATGGCAGTTTGAATCATCAAATAGCCGCCATGATAACTAAGACTTACAAAACACTTATTGGTATTTACCACTTGTTTTAAATCCAAACTCTCCGTTGTCACCCATGTAAAGGGGTGATCTTCATAATATTCTTGATATACACGAATCGCCTCTTCTAATGGCCACTCGATGTATTGATAAGCCGTAGCCAAAATACCTCTAGTAAAATTGCCTCTGTAAGGAATGAAGTTGATGCGATCTTCAAACCAAGGCTGATACTGCATCAGACTCTTGGTGACCTCAGCCAAATGCTGGTGCTCAAATGCTTTGTAAGTAGAAATATTGCCATCTCTCCAACTAAAGTGTGTAGTCTTGGAAGGATTCTGCCCTGCACCAGTAGAACCTGTAACTCCAGAAACATGCACTTCTTTTAAAGCACCATTATGCGCCAGGGGTAATAGCCCCAATTGAATAGCAGTAGCGAAGCAACCCGGATTTGCTACAAAATCAGCTCCTTTGATTGCCTCTTTATTGAGTTCTGGTAGGCCATAAACTTTATCATCGTCTAAGCGGTAATCCTGACTAAGGTCAATGATCTTAGTGCCTTCTTTAATCGTGTTCGCTTCCAAGAATTTTGATGACTCTCCATGCCCCATGCAGAGGAAAACGACATCCACTTCAGCCTCAAAACTGTCCGAGAATTCTATCTCTGTCTCACCCAAAAGATCTTGATGTACAAAATGAATTGGCTTTCCAGCTTGGCTTCTACTGAATACATAAGTCAATTCAACCTCTGGATGATTGAGCAGTAATCGTACTAACTCCCCACCAGTATAGCCGGCTCCTCCTATTACGCCTGCCTTGATCATAATGAATCGTTTACTTGGTGATAAATCGCATTCTGATTACCGAAGATCTTGGCAAAACCTTTTACATCTTCTCCTGTCCAGGCATTATTCATCTCTCCATAGTGTCCAAACTTAGCCGACATCAGGTCATGATCTGATTCGATACCATCGATGGCAAAACGATAAGGGGCAAGTGTCAAATGAACCGTACCAATCACATATTGCTGTGTGCTTTCCATCATGGCTTCGAAATCGCGCATCACAGGATCTAAATACTGGCCTTCGTGTAGCCAATTACCATAAAAGCCAGCGATCTGTTCCTTCCAATAGATCTGCCATTTGGTTAACACATGTTTTTCTAGTGCCTGATGCCCTTTGATCGTCAAAAGCGCTGCAGCAGCTTCAAAACCCACTCGACCTTTAATGCCAATGATCGTATCACCCACGTGAATGTCTCGGCCGATACCGAATGGTGCTGCCAATTTCTCTAAAGCCTGAATAGCTTCAACAGAGCTTGAATATTCTTGATCATCAATGGATTTTAATTCACCTTTTTCAAAGCCTAGTTTTACTTGTTTTGCATCTTTCTCCGTCATTTGAGTTGGATAAGCTGCTTCCGGTAATTGACCTAACGAAGTGAGTGTTTCTTTACCCCCCACTGAAGTTCCCCAAAGCCCTTGGTTAATAGAATAAACTGACTTGGAGAAATCCATATCTACCCCATGCTTCTTGAGGTATTCAATTTCCGCTTCACGAGATAGTTTCAAATCTCGAATCGGAGTAATGATTTCCGCATTCGGTAAATAAGTCTGAAAAATCATATCGAAACGCACTTGGTCATTACCAGCCCCAGTACTTCCATGCGCGATAAAATCGGCATTCAAGCCTTTTGCATATTGGGCGATGGCCATAGCTTGACTCACACGTTCAGCACTAACTGAAAGTGGATAAGATCCATTCTTCAACACGTTCCCAAAAATCAAGTACTTCACTACCTTCTGGTAATAGTTCTCAGTTTCCTCAATGGTCCTGTGAGAAGTCACCCCCATTTCATAGGCTCTCCGTTCCACTTCTGTTAATTCCTCGGGACTGAATCCGCCAGTATTAACAAGCACTGAATGAACTTCTAGTCCTTTGTCAATTGTTAAATATTTTACACAGAAAGAGGTATCAAGTCCTCCGCTGTAGGCCAATACTACTTTTTGCTTAGCCATTCTTCTTCGATTTAGATTTTAGTAAAACTGATTTCTTGAAATGTACCCATCGCTCAAATAGAGAAAGATCTTTATTGAGCTCTCGCTTTTTCCATTGGGTACGTTTTGGTTTCTGATTTTGCTCCCACTTAGGATTGTAGAGCATGGCTGTACATATACAGGCCTGACGATCTTTGCTGGTCAATATCTCATAATTGACACAGCTGGAACAACCTTTCCAGAATTGCTCATCTTGAGTCAATTCAGAATAGATAACCGGTTTATAGCCAAGATCTGAATTGATCTTCATTACTGCAGCCCCAGTAGTAAGACCAAAGATTTTGGCATCCGGGAATTTCTTTCTTGAAAGATTAAAGGTGGCTGCCTTAATCTTTTTGGCTAGTCCGTGTCCTCTAAAAGCTCTATTGACAATGAGTCCAGAGTTGGCCACAAAGCTTTTACCTCCCCACGCTTCTATATAGCAGAAACCAGCCCATTCGCCTGCTTTTGATAATGCGATTACAGCTTTGCCTTCTTCTATTTTCTTACAGACGTATTCAGGGGTACGCTTGGCGATACCCGTACCACGAATCTTTGCAGACTCTTCAATCTCAAGCACTATGGTTTGTGCATGTTTGGTGTCTTCAGCGACTGCTTCTCTTATGATAAATTCCGTTTGCATTTGTCAATTTGGGCATCCAATGCAGCACCGAAATTAGTTTTATGGTTACTGTTTTCGAATGACCTGAGTCAGTTAAAATAAATTGTGATAAAGTTTGGGAGATCGCGTTACCACGTAGGTAACAATTGATAATATAGGCGCTTAGCGCCTTGGGGCTCTTAGCCTCAATGCAGGAGCATTTACCCTACCCAAGCGAGTAGAAACTGTGTTGCTATATGTAAAAATACCTGCTTTCATTTTTTTATGAGACTGCTAAGGAAACGAAAAGTTTAGAAGAATCTACTATTAGATTGGAAAAAATGAGGTAAACGATGGCAAATTAATGGTTCAGAATTCTCATTGTTCTAATAACTAAGAACAATATTACCAGTGAAAAATAATTAAGATAAAAACCTTAACTCAAATACATGAAACTCACGCTAAGCTCCTTTATTTTAATCTTATTAGTTCAATATTCTTTAGCACAGAAATCTGAGAAGATTTATGCTCAAGATGATCTTAAGCATTGGGTTTCCATAGAATCATTAATTAATGAAGATCATCCGAAGAAGGAAGAGGTCAAAAACCTGTTTATCTCCAAATATGAAGTCACCAATAAAGATTATAGAAAATTTCTTTTAAGTCTAGGTGAATCAAATCATAATCTTCATTTACCTAAGGTAGAAAACTGGAAAATGCTGATAGATGGTGATTCTTCCTTATACAGATACTATTTTGAGCATTCTGCCTTTGACAATTACCCCGTGGTAAACATTGACATGAATAATGCAGTGGCTTATGCCGAATGGTTGACAGAAGAACTTAACAATTCCAAAAAAAGACCCTTTAAAAAGGTTAGAATTAGAATACCCACTAGTGAAGAATGGGTTGTAGTGGCAAGAGGTAAATACCCTGAACATGTGAAGATGCCTTGGGGTGGACCATATTTGAGAGATGCAAAAGGGAATTTTAAGGCGAATATCCTCAGGTTATCACCCTCAATGATAAAAGATAGCTGGGATAATCAAGGTAATCATCAAATGACAATAGTTGATGGCTATCAGATTAAGCCGGTCAGCTTAACCGCGCCAATAGCGAAAACACCTTCTACCCCAGGAGGTATTTATGATCTAATAGGCAATGTTGCAGAACTTACTTCAACAAGACATCCTGAAAATGGAGGCTATATCGCAAAAGGAGGAAGCTTTGCCCTTGGAGAGTATTGGGCAAACATTGATAGTAACTACCCAGTGAGCGATTCTAATCCTTTTACAGGAATTCGATTAGTATTGGAGGTTATTGAAGAATAATCAGCTTTTGAAAAACATGCTTAATATCCCCCTTCCGATATAACCTACAAAAGGAAGAATTGGTGTGGCATAAGTGTAAGACTCCCAGATTTGTTGTTCTCTGTCCTGCCCAGTAAAAGATGCACTCCAATTTCCCGATGTCCAATAACAAACAGGTAACCAAAACAAACCCATAACTAAAGAAAGTAAGACGGCAGAATTATAAAATTTCTGAGGAACAGGATGAATCTTTTGTTGTCTTCTTATCAACAAAAAATTCAAAGGGAATAGCACAAAGAGCACTTCTGTCATCAGGTTTCCCCAAGCCAGGGTGCCACCTTCCGTAACCGTCATACTCAATAAAGGAGATCCTGTTACCAAAGAGGTAAGGATAAACATCTGAATGAGTACTGAAAAAAGGAAGAAGAACTTCTTGGCTTTCATATTCTTAACTATTCTCCAATCCACTCGGCCACAAAGAGGTTCGTATCTCTTGTGCCTCCATTGTTTCTATTCGATGCAAATACAATGTATTTACCATCATTTGAGAATACCGGGAAGGCATCGAATGTCTCGTCTCTTGTAATTCGGGTTAAGCCTGTACCATCGAGATTAATCATATACAAGTTGAAAGGAAAACCTCTAGTGGCTGTGTGATTTGAAGCAAAAATGATTTTCTCACCAGATGGGTGGAAGAAAGGTGCCCAATTCGCTTGTCCTAAATCGGTAATCTTTCTTAGATCAGAACCATCTGCATTACAAACATAAAGCTCCATATCAGTTGGAGTTACCAATCCATCCTTCAGTAGGTCTTGGTATTCCTTAATCTCCTCCTCAGTCTTAGGCCGAGATGATCTAAAAATCAACTTTGTACCATCAGGTGAGAAGAAAGCTCCACCGTCATATCCCAATTCGTTAGTGATCTGCTTCACATCTGTTCCATCAATATTCATGGTAAAGAGCTCTAGATCACCAGTTCTCATGGAAGTGAATACAATTTTATCTCCCTGGGGAGAAACAGTGGCCTCCGCATCATAGCCTTCTTCATCTGTCAACTGATTGATGATATTGCCATCTAAATCTGCTGTGAAGATGTCAAAGCTCGGATAGATTGGCCACACATACTTACCATCTGCTCTAGGTTCCGGAACCGGTGGGCAATTCTCATTAGCTAAGTGAGTAGACCCATAAACAATCGTCTGATTAGGTAAGAAATAAGAACAGGTAGTTCTTCCCATACCTGTGCTTAGGAGTTTAGGTGCATTATTCTTTAGGTCATCATTCTTCCAATCTGTGTAAAAGATTTGGTCGCAAGAATTTCCCCATCCGGCATAATCAGACTGAAACACTAAATATTGATCGTCAAAGCTCCAGTATGCCTCGGCATTGTTTCCACCGAAAGTGATTTGCTTTATGTTCTTGAGATACTTCATCTCTTCTGGGTGAAGCAATAATGAATCTGTAGCAGATCTAGCTTCTGGGTTAGAGGTCTTTTGGTTGGCATTTCCACAACCAAAAAGGAATAGCAAAATGAAAAGTGAGAGGTATCTCATTTGACAAAAAAATTTATTCAATCGCAGCCAAGATAATCATTATTATCTTTGACCAAAACGAGTCATATGAAGATCAAATCCATTTTTTCCGTTCTTTTTGTATTCAGTCTTTTTGCCGTTTCATGTACGGACTTTACTACCAATAGAGAGATACTAGAAGGACTTAAAACTGATGTCTACTATCTGGCAGACGATGCATTAGAAGGACGTGCTATAGGTACTCCGGGTGAACTCAAAGCAGCTGAGTACATAGCAGACGCTTTTGAGAAGGCAGGCTTGGAGCCAAAAGGAACCAGTGGATACTTTCAAGAATTTACAGTTAAGAAAGCTACCAATCCGCATGAGCAAGCAGTTATTGGCACCGATGGTGAAGGCGTTACCGGAAGAAACGTGGCAGGCTATATTGACAATGGTGGTACAAGCACAATTGTGATTGGTGCTCATTTTGACCACCTAGGGTATGGCAATGAAGGTTCTCTGCATAGAGGCGAACCTGCCATCCACAATGGAGCAGACGACAATGCGAGTGGAACTGCCGCACTCATACAATTGGCCAACATTTTAAAGTCTGACGATAGCCCTTACAATTACTTGTTCTTAGCATTCTCAGGTGAAGAGAATGGACTATGGGGCTCTAACTACTTTTCAAAGAACTCTACCATAGCACTTGAAGAAGTAAACTATATGATCAACATGGATATGGTGGGACGATTAAATGATGAAAACACGTTAGCCATTAACGGGGTGGGTACTAGCCCGGCTTGGAACGATGTTATTGAGAAGGTAAATACCGATAGCCTCAAACTGGTAACCTCTGAATCAGGAAGAGGTCCATCTGACCATATGAGTTTTTATCTGCAAGATATTCCTGTGCTCCATTTCTTCACAGGGCAGCATGAAGACTACCACAAACCTTCTGATGATGCGGATAAGATCAATTTTGAGGGAATGGTTAAGATCATTAGATACATAGAGAGACTTATGGATGAGTTGGATGAGCAAGAAAAACTTGCTTTTACAGAAACGAATGATAGTTCTAGTGACTCGCCTAGATTCTCTGTTAGCCTTGGTGTAGTACCAGACTATTTATATGATGGCGAAGGCATGAGGATTGATGGTGTAACAGAAGGCAAACCTGCCGCTGGTGCCGGAATGGAAAAAGGTGACATTGTGATCAAACTAGGAGATTCTATGGTAACTGATATGATGAGCTATATGCGAGCGCTCAGCGGATTTAAAACTGGTGATAAGACCGTGGTAGAATTTAAAAGAGGAGAAGAATTAAAAGCCGCTGAAGTCAAATTCTGATCTGTATCATTAAAGACTATAAAATCAAAGATTATATTCATGGGTAGTAAATAGCTCATGAAGTTTTTAATTTTTTCCTTACTCTCATTTCTGAGAGACAGACAGTATCGGAGTTTACTTGGAGCTACGCTCGTTATACTCTTTGGAGGTGCATTATTCTATCATTTAGTTGAAGGTTGGCGCTATTTAGATGCACTATACTTTGCCGCGATTACACTTACGACTATAGGCTTTGGCGATTTTGCACCTCAAACGGACTTGGGTAAAATCTTTACCATCATCTATATCGGAATTGGTGTTGGACTCATTTTAACCTTTATTAATACAGTTTATTCCCACTTCGGACTCAGCAAAAACACCTTCAATCAAGGAAAGCAAAAAAACTCTTCCCAAAAAAAATCTGAATAATTGGAACTCATTTTCAGAACGATTGTTCTAAAACCATAATCAATACTTCTGGAACAATTATTCAAAAATAAAAAATGGGAAAATTAGACAACCAAGTGGCAGTGATTACAGGAGGTAGCACTGGAATCGGATTAGCAACAGCAAAGACTTTTCTAAATGAAGGCGCTAAAGTGGTAATCACAGGTAGAACCAAGGAAACACTAGACGCAGCAGTAGCAGAAGTTAATAACGAAAACCTTACAGCTATTCAATCCGACACTTCTAAACTAGAAGACATTTCAGCATTAGCTGATCAAATTAAAAATCAATTTGGAACCATTGATATTCTATTCGCGAATGCAGGAATAGCATGGTTCGCACCGATTGACATGGTAGATGAAGCTTTCTTTGATGCACACTTTAATACGAATGTAAAAGGCCTTTTCTTCACCATTCAGAAACTTTTACCTATTACAAAAGATGGAGGTAGAATAGTACTTAACGCCTCAGCGGTAATTCACAAAGGATTTGAAAATAGCGCTGTGTACTCAGCAACTAAAGGTGCCGTAAGAAACTTTGCTAGAACTTTATCTTCGGAACTTGCTCCTAGAAACATAAGAGTGAATGTAGTAAGTCCAGGACCTATTGAAACTCCAATTTATGGTAAAATGGGAATGACCGAAGAACAACTACAGGGAATGGCTGAATCTTTTGCAGCTATGGTTCCAATGAAGAGATTCGGAGCATCTGATGAAGTAGCTAAAGCTGTGTTATTCCTAGCTTCAGAAGATTCATCTTATGTGCTTGGCGAGGAAATCTTAGTAGATGGTGGTATAGCAACTATCTAATTTGTTTATTCTGGAACGAACAGTTAAATTGAATTAAACAATGGTTCTTGTTCGTAGTTCTTAACTGCGAACAAGCCTTTTTAGCATATGGCACGTCCTAAAAGTTTCGATCAACAAGAAGTCTTAGATAAAGCACTTAACCTATTCTGGGAAAAAGGTTATAACGCAACATCCATTCAAGATTTGGTTGACCACCTAGGAATTAATCGAGCCAGCATTTACGATACATGGGGTGATAAAAGAGGTCTCTATCTAGAAACCCTTAAATCTTACAGAAAGAAAAGCTCCAACAGTTTTCTCGACAGGCTGAGATCTAACCTCTCATCAAAAGAGATTCTTAGAGGATTTCTGAATGATGTAATCAATGAAGCGGTTGAAGACACTTGTAATAAAGGCTGTTTTCTATCCAACTCTGCATCGGAATTAGCCAACTCAGACAGCACCATCTTTGAGATCTTTAGTAGCAACAATGAGAACATGGAGGCCGTACTGAGTGAATTGGTAAAGGATGGTCAGGAGGCTGGAGAGATTTCTACTGATCATTCACCCGATGCCATTGCTAGATTTATGCTGAGCAATGCTATGGGTGTAAGAATAATGGCTAAAGGCCGTAAAAGTGAAAAAGCGTTAAAAGACATAGTAAATGTGGCGCTTTCCATTTTAGACTGACATTTGTCAGTTTTTCCTATTTCTCGTTTCTCTAGTTTGGCCATCAAATTTTTGGAGACATGGGGAGAAGACTCAATTTATTCATTGCAAAAAACCAATTCATACTGCTCAGATACAGCATTGGTTTACTTTTCGTATGGTTCGGGATGCTCAAGTTTTTTCCGGGTGTAAGCCCAGCCGAGCAATTAGCTACTGACACCATTAGCATCCTTTCTTTTGGGTTATTAAAGCCCGCCATAAGCATTAAACTTTTAGCTAGCCTCGAAGTAGGATTAGGCGTTCTTTTATTTCTAACCAAAGAATTTAGGTTTACTTTTTGGTTGCTGATCTTTCATATGGCCTGCACCATTCTACCTTTATTCGTACTCCCTGAAGTAACCTTTAAAAGCTTTCCGTTTCAGCTTACTATTGAGGGCCAATACATTATTAAGAACTTTGTAATTATTGCAGCCGCATTTGTATTGCTTTACGCTAGAAAGAGCGAGAGAACTCACAATAATTCAGCAGTTTAGGAACTAATGAGTCTCATTTTGATTTATTTTTATGCATAAATCAAGAACATTGACTTACGATTTAATCATTATTGGAGGTGGGCCTATAGGGCTCAATTGTGCAGTTGAAGCCAAAAAGGCAGGTTTAAGCTATATCATATTAGAAAAAGGGGTATTGGTTAATTCCATCTATAATTTCCCCACTAATATGACATTCTTTTCTACTTCTAATCTATTAGAGATTGGAGACGTTCCATTCATTGCGCATAGTGATAAACCTACTAGAAAGGAAGCCTTAGAGTATTTTAGGAGAGTTAAAGATTCTTGGGACCTAAATGTGAGTCTCTATACTGAAGTTCTCGAAATGAAGAGTGATGCAGGAGTTCATAAGCTCAAGACTTCTAAAGGAAAATTTCAAGCTGAAAACATCATTGTTTCAACAGGATTCTACGATACGCCAAGATTACTTAATATCCCCGGAGAAAATCTACCTAAAGTAAAGCACTTCTATGATGATCCTCATCCTTATGTGGGGCAGAAGGTATTGGTAATCGGTGCAGCTAATTCAGCATGCGATGTAGCCTTGGAAACTTACTACAAAGGTGCTGAAGTAACCATGGCCATTCGAGAATCAGAAATCTATCCGAAAGTTAAGTATTGGATTAGACCGAATATTGAAAACAGAATCAAAGAAGGATCGATTAATGCCTATTTCGATACAACAGTAGATGAGATTCGAGTAAATGAAGTAGTGCTCAATACGCCTAATGGAAAGGTAACCTTAGAAAATGACTTTGTACTTGCCATGACAGGATACAAACCCAATTATGCTCTATTCGAAAATCTAGGACTTCATATTGGTAAGGATGAACATAAAACGCCAATTCATGATAGTGAGACATTAGAAACTCCAGTTAAAGGTGTTTTTGTTGCAGGTGTAATTAATTCAGGCCTACAAACGAGTAAACTCTTTATTGAAAATACCAGAGTACACTCGAATATGATCATCGATACGATTAAGGAAAGAAAAGCGGTATTGGCTAATTAAGCCTTCCACTTAATTCCACAGCCTAAGCTTGGAATTTGAACATCAGAAACCTCTTTTCCGGTAATCAACGAATCCATTGCCATTCTAAGGTCTTGACCCGTAACTGGTATGTCATTCCCTGGTCTTGAACCATCCATTTGACCTCTATATGCGCACTTTAAATCTTTATCGAATAAATAAAAGTCTGGTGTACAGGCTGCATCGTAGGCTTTAGCTACCTCTTGTGATTCGTCATACAGATAAGGAAAGTCATAGCCTACTTTTTCGGCTTCAACTTTCATCAGATCAGGTGCATCCTGAGGGTAATTTTCTACATCGTTAGAGCTAATGGCTACAAAACTGATTCCTTGAGATTGGTATTCGGTAGCCAAATCCACTATGCCTCGATCTACATGCTTTACAAAGGGACAGTGGTTACAGATAAACATCACCAAAGTACCCTTCTCTCCTTTTAGATCAGACAGACTGAGGTTCTGATTACTAACCGTATCGGGTAAATTAAAATCGGGTGCTTGGGTACCCAATGGAAGCATGTTAGAAGGAGTTCTGGCCATCTTTTATCTCTATTTCCTGCAATTTAATCAGTATTTAATCTTTAACACCCTTTAACATATTCTTCCGCAAGTAATTCCATCTCACCTTCATCTAACTAGTCAATTAAGAACAATAAATTCTAGTATCATGAAAAATCTAAAATCAAGAAAAGTAAGCTATTCATTCATTGTAGCCATGTTATTTATATCTGTCTCTTTAAGTGCTCAACAAATGAGACGAGGTGGTGGAGAAAATCACCCTCCTCAAATGGAACAGGAAAGAGGTGAAAAGGGAATGTCGCATGGGAAGCACAGAAGACCTCA
Organism: Roseivirga sp. UBA6052; assembly: GCA_002427755.1. Classification (GTDB taxonomy): domain Bacteria; phylum Bacteroidota; class Bacteroidia; order Cytophagales; family Cyclobacteriaceae; genus Roseivirga. The sequence continues at coordinate 13,397 of DIYO01000003.1, read as the reverse complement.
TATCCCAAATTTAACCGAAGAGCAAAAGGAGCAATTACACAGCTGGAAAGTTGAGGCAGATAAAATTGCACTTCCGCTTGAAAATCAAATTGGTGAAAAAGAAGCGCAATTGACTACCTTAACTACAAGTGAACAATTCGATCAAGGTGCGGTAGAAAATCTGATTGATGAGATTGGATCTATTAAAACAGAGCTTAAAAAACTACAGGTTTCACAAATTCAGAAGGTAAAGAGTATCCTAACAGAAGAGCAGTTGGTTGCCTTTAACAAGCAACTAGCTCAAGCGCCAAGAAAAGCTCACCGCAGGGGGTAGGGTATTCCTTTCTAGGCAGTATCTTAATGTAAACGATACAATCATTAGGGTCGGTTGTGAGCAGCTGACCCCATTTTTTATTTCGACCAAAATAGCTTGACTGAGCAGGAATTGATATCATCATTACAAGAAAAGTCACAAACGGCTTTTAAAACCCTTGTTGAGCTCTATCAAGATAAGGTATATAACACCTGCCTAAGCCTTCTTCAAAATCCTGAAGAAGCAGAAGAAATAGCACAAGATGTATTTATAGAAGTATACAAATCGATCGATTCATTTAGAGGCGATGCAAAACTCTCTACTTGGCTTTATAGGGTAGCAACCACTAAATCTTTAGAAAGAATAAGAAAGTTAAAGGCAAAGAAACGTTTCGCGTTTTTGAAATCTATTGGTGGCTCCAAAGATGAAGACGAAATTCAACCGGCCACTTTTGTTCACCCGGGTATTCAACTCGAACAAAAAGAACACGCACAAGCACTTTTTTCAGCCATCAATCTTTTACCGGATAATCAAAGAGCTGCTTTTACTCTAGTGAAGGTAGAAGGCCTGTCTTATCAAGAGGTTGGTGAAGTTTTAGAGATGAGTCTCTCATCCATTGAGTCGCTAATGTTTAGAGCAAGGAAGAACCTCCAGAAGCTGCTGGAAAATTATTATGAAAAAAATTTAAAGGCATAGCGCAAGTATTTCTTGAGCAATGCATCAAAAGAAAAGGAAAGGAGAATTATGGATTCTAACCGGCACATTAAAAAAGAAGTAGAGCAAGCATTGAGCAGCATCGACAACTTAGCTCAAGCAAAGGCTCCTGACTTCTTTTATACTCGTTTAGAAGCGAGAATGGAACAACAATTAGTTGCTGATCAAACCCCTTTATGGTGGATTGCGAACCTAAGAGTTTCAATGGCTGTGTTAAGTGTATTTATGATTCTTAATGTGAGCACCTTATTCCTTATGTCTCAATCAGATAGTTCAACCGAGATGACTGAAACGAACATCGACTCGTTGAAGCAAGAGTATTTCTCTGGATCGGATGATTATCAATACTTAAATGACTATTGATATGAGTGGAACGGGAAATAATAAGTTCTTAGGCTATGCCGTTATCGGGTTAGCTATTCTGAACATTGCACTACTGGTGTTCATTTGGTTTGGTTCGAACCACAAGGAGAGAAAAGGACCTCATAAAGGAGGAATGATCTTTTTGGAACAAGAACTCAAACTTACTCCTGAACAAAAAACCAAGCTTGAGCAGCTAAGAGAAGAGCACTTCCAGAATATGGAAAGGCTCACTCAGTCTTCGCGGAAAACAAGAAGAGAACTCCATAACTTATGGAGTGAAGAAGCATCTCAAGCTGAAGTAAAATCGCTAACCGAAGAGATAGGGGACCTACAGTCTCAAATCGAACGGGAAACTTTCAATCATTTTGCCAAAATCAGACAGGTCTGTAACGAAGATCAAGCTGAAATTTTTGATTCGTTAATCAAGGATGTGCTGAGGCAGGGTGAAAGAAGAGGACCTAAACCAGGTGGTTTACCACCTAAAAACGGAAGACCGGGAGGGCCACCACCTCACAGACCGGGAAGGTAACTCAGAGTAGCTGGTAATTACTCACAACAAAATATATAATGAAAAAAGCGATTTTATTACTCGGAATAGCCCTGATAACATTTAGCTGCTCCAATTCTGATGCAGAAGATATCGATAATACAGTGACTCAGTCTACCTCTGATGCATTGAATCTACCGACAGAATTTTACAACTACGCGAATCCTAACTTACCCAATCATTTTAGAATGGGTCAAGTAGCTCAGATCGACAATACACCTGGCAATAATCAGGTAACAAATGCTGGTGCTACATTAGGTCGCGTTCTCTTTTATGATGTAAGCCTATCAGCAAACAACACCAAATCATGTGCTTCTTGCCATATTCAAGAGAATGGCTTCTCTGATCCTGACAGATTAAGTGAAGGCTTTGAAGGTGGAGAAACCGGTAGAAATTCTATGGGTTTAGCAAATGCAAGATATTATGATAATGGAAGATTCTTTTGGGATGAACGTGCCAACACATTGGAGGATCAAGTGCTCATGCCTATTCAAGACCCAGTAGAAATGGGGCTGACATTGGATGAATTAGTAACTAAGATCCAAGCTCAAGACTTTTATCAACCCTTATTCTCCGATGCTTTCGGGGATGCCAATATTACTTCTAACAGAATTTCACTGGCACTTGCTCAGTTTGTAAGATCAATGGTTTCTTATCAATCTCGATACGATGAAGGATTAGCTGCTGTAAATGGTGATGAAGACGATGATTTTCCTAACTTTACTGAACTAGAGAATTTAGGTAAAGACCTATTCTTTAGCGGACGCACACAATGTTCTAATTGCCATGAAACCGCTACATTCAGTGGTGACCAAGCAAGGAATAACGGTCTAGATGCACAACTCACCGATTTAGGTGTAGGTGGTGTAACAGGCAACAATAATGATAGAGGTGAGTTTAAAGTGAACTCATTGCGAAACATTGCTGTTACAGGACCGTACATGCATGATGGAAGGTTTGCATCTCTTAGAGAAGTTGTGCAATTCTATAACAACGGAATCCAGAACAGCCCAAATCTGGATAATAGATTAAGAGTTAGAGGAGGAGCAGTAAGGCGAATGAATCTCAATAACAACGAGGTTAATGCACTAGTAGCTTTTATGAATACGTTAACAGATGAGAGCTTTTTGACTGACGTTAAATTCTCTGATCCATTTGTTAGACAATAAAGAACTATAGTTCATATACTATATATTTTGGTTGAAGAAAAAGGAGTTCACACGGGACTCCTTTTTTACTTTATATCTAAATTAAAGTATGCTCAACCACCAAGAGATTGATAGTTTAATAGGTTTAAGACACCATCTTCATCAGAACCCTGAGAGCTCAGGTAATGAACAGAATACTGCAGTCATCATATCAGATTTTATCTCAAGATACTCTCCCAATTCACTGAAAACGGGCATTGGTGGTCATGGCGTGTTGGCTACTTGGCATGGTACAAAAGACGGTTCTGACATTCTTATACGAGCAGAATTGGATGCTTTACCAATTCAAGAAAAAAACACACTGGAATACAGGTCAAAAAAAGTTGGTGTATCGCATAAATGCGGTCACGATGGCCATATGAGTATTTTATGTGGTCTTGGAATTCTTCTAAACAGAATTGGAATCCATTCCGGCTCGGTAAGTCTGTTATTCCAACCTGCAGAAGAAACAGGTAAGGGAGCACTTGCTGTTCTGAATGATCCACAATTTTCAAATCTTGAGTTCGATCATTGTTTTTCACTTCATAATATACCAGGCATAGACCTTGGTACGGTACTATCAAAGCAAGATACATTTTGCCAAGCTTCTAAAGGAATTAAACTCAAATTCAAAGGTGCAACCTCACATGCAAGTCAACCTCATACTGGAGTTAATCCTTCAAACAGCATAGTGCAGCTTTATCATTTCATTAGCCACTCACTGGAAAGGATAGAATTTACTAATGATACCCTAGCCACCATTACACATATTAACATAGGAGAGCCGAGCTTAGGAATTTCACCAGGCATAGGAGAATTATGGGTAACCATAAGAGCTTTTGAAAATCATGACTTAGACCTATTAGAAAGATCGATAATAGAAGAAGCTCAAAGATTGGCCATTAATGAAAAATTGGAATTGGAGATTAAAATCGATGAGTCATTTAGAGCTACCATTAACCACAGTAAAGAATTAGATCTGGTTTTGAAAGCTTGTGAGTCTCAGTCTATACCCTATTCCGAAATGAACAAACCTAACCCTTGGTCGGAAGACTTTGGCCTATTTCTGGAAAAGTTTGGTGGAGCTATGTTCGGATTGGGTTCTGGAAAAGACTGTCCAGATCTCCATGATCCATATTATGATTTTCCGGATCCACTTATTGAAAGAGGGACTCTCCTATTTTGGCAGGTCATTCAAGAGTGCATAAAAAAAGCCACTTAAAGTGGCTTTTTGATTTTTATTCATTGGAGTCTTCTTCCTCTTCTTTTTTCTTTTTGGAAGCTCTCTTTTTCTTAATCTTAATAGACAGCTCGCTTGATTTACCATCATGATCTGCCATTAATGTATCTCCCTCATTGATATCACCTTTCAATATCTCTTCAGCTACTTGATCTTCAAGATATTTCTGAATTGCTCTGTTCAATGGTCTTGCTCCATATTGCGGATCATAACCCTTCTCAGATAAGAAATCTTTAGCCTTTTCGGTCAATGAAATTTTGTATCCCATTGCTTCGATACGGCCTAAAAGCTTGCTGAGTGAGATATCGATGATTTGGTGGATATGCTCTCTGCTGAGTGAATTAAAGATAATTACATCATCTAATCTATTAAGGAATTCAGGGCTGAAGGTCTTCTTCAATGCTTTCTGAATTGTGTCCTTCATTACAGCTTCTTCATTGTCTCTTTTAGCCTGAGTACTGAATCCAATACCTGTACCGAAATCTTTCAGATCTCTTACTCCAATGTTCGAAGTCATGATAATGATGGTATTTCTGAAATCTACTCTTCTGCCTAAACCATCAGTTAAGATTCCATCATCCAATACCTGTAATAGAATATTAAATACATCTGGATGAGCTTTCTCAATCTCATCTAGAAGTACGACAGAATAAGGTTTTCTTCTCACCTTCTCTGTAAGCTGTCCACCTTCTTCATAGCCCACATAGCCCGGAGGCGCTCCAACCAGTCGAGATACCGAGAATTTCTCCATATACTCACTCATGTCTATTCTCACTAAAGAATCTTCTTTATCGAAAAGATATGTAGAAAGTACTTTGGCTAATTCCGTTTTACCAACACCTGTTGGACCTAAGAATACAAATGTTCCAATTGGTTTGGTTGGATCTTTTAATCCAACTCTGGTTCTCTGAATCGCTTTAGTCAATTTCTGGATTGCTTCATCTTGACCAATCACTCGGCCCTTCAGTTGCTCTCCCATACCTACTAACTTTTGTTGCTCTTTCTGCGCAACTCTCTTAGTAGGAATACCTGTCATCATAGCAATTACCTCAGCAACATTATCTTCATCAACTGTGTAACGCTTAGACTTGCTCTCATCTTCCCATTTAGCTTTCGCTTTGTCTAGTTGGTCAATGAGTTTCTTCTCTTTATCTCTTAACTGAGCTGCCTCTTCGTACTTCTGACTCTTAACAACCCTGTTCTTTTCCTTCTTAATGTCTTCAATAGACTCTTCAAGCTTTACGATCTCTTCAGGAACATGAATATTATTGATGTGGACTCTGGCTCCTGCTTCATCCAATACATCAATTGCCTTATCCGGAAGGAATCGATCAGAAATATATCTGTCTGAAAGATCAACACACGCTTTCACCGCATCTGCTGTGTAGTTAACGTGGTGATGCTCCTCGTACTTCTCCTTTATATTGTTAAGAATCTCAATGGTTTCTTCCGGAGTTGTAGGGTCAACCATTACTTGCTGGAATCTTCTCGCAAGGGCACCATCCTTCTCAATGTATTGTCTATACTCATCTAGAGTTGTCGCACCAATACATTGGATTTCACCTCTGGCTAATGCTGGTTTAAACATGTTAGATGCATCAAGCGAACCAGATGCTCCACCAGCTCCTACTATAGTATGTAGCTCATCAATAAACAGAATCACTTCAGGAGATTTTTCAAGCTCGTTCATCACGGCTTTCATTCTCTCTTCAAATTGACCTCTATATTTTGTACCAGCTACTAAAGAAGCTAAATCAAGAGTTACAACTCTCTTATTAAACAATACTCTAGAAACTTTCTTCTGTACAATGCGCAATGCTAAACCTTCAGCAATAGCACTCTTACCTACTCCAGGTTCTCCAATAAGAATTGGATTGTTTTTCTTTCTTCTCGAAAGAATTTGACCTACTCTCTCAATCTCTTTTTCTCTTCCTACAATTGGATCTAGCTTGCCTTCTTCGGCATACTTTGTTAAATCTCTTCCAAAGTTGTCCAATACTGGAGTTCTTGACTTTTCAGACCCTTTACCTGCCGGGCGATCTGATGACCCGCTTCCGCCTGAACCACTGCCACCGAATAACTTACCTGAATCTTCATCAGGATCGTCTGTGTCAGATGATGCAATTGGGTTATCTGATTGATATTCTAACATCTCTTTTACTACTTCATAATTCACGTCAAACTTCTCTAAGATTTGCGTGGCAATGTTGTCTTCGTCTCTTAAAATAGATAGCAACAAGTGCTCAGTACCTATCAATTGACTTTTGAAAATTTTAGCTTCCAAATAAGTAATCTTGAGTACTTTCTCAGACTGCCTTGTTAAAGGAATATTTGCTAAGTTTTTTACATTATGGTTGGCAGTCCCTTTTGTAGCACGTTCAATCGCCTCTCTCAATTCTTCAAGAGAAGTTCCAAGCTTCTTTAAAATGCTAACAGCTACTCCCTCACCTTCTCTAATCATTCCGAGCAAAAGGTGTTCAGTGCCTATGTAATCATGTCCAAGACGCAGTGCCTCTTCACGACTTAAGGAAATCACCTCCTTTACTCTATTCGAAAATTTTGCTTCCATTTAATGCCTTTCTACGGGTTTCATTTGATGCAATCAAACCACAAATCAATATAGTAAGTTGCCTAATGATTTAATACAAAACGTTTACTTAAATCTATTTGTTCTCTAGGCCGAGAAATGATTCTTTAAGAATGATTGAAGCGTCAGGTCCGGTACAAAAGAGTAGATCTAAGATGCTTAGGTTAGGTACAAAGTCTTTGCCAAACAACTGATAATAAGGTTTAGCATGAAACCATGGCAGGTTTTCTACATTCACTTTTGGCGAAATTGTCGAACGCATGTCTATAGTGTCTTCATTTGGGCTTTTTCTATACTCAGCGGTATATTCTATGTTGATACTTAACCCTAACAATTTGAGACATAATGTCAGCAGCTTCTGATTGAATGCAAAAAGAAAAGTCTCCTCCTGATAGAGTACGTTTTTGAAATATTCAGCATAGTAGTCAAAAAATGGGGCCTTTCCGTAACTAGACTGAATTGCTCTCCAATGTGCATTAACCCATTTTTGTTTGTAGTCTATTCGAACTTCCGTTATGGGTATTTTTAAGGCTGTATGCTGAACTGGAATAGAGAGTGGTAGAATTCTATTGGCATCGTGAATGAGCATTCTATTCCTGAAAGATTGCTTTACAAAATGCTCTTGCGATTCAATAATTACTTGATCTGCATTCTGCAGGAGAGTGAAATATGCGATCGAGGGTAGGTATTGTAGCTCAACTAAAATCTTACTCATAAAAACTGATCAATGTCTCCAAGTCCTTCACGAACTACTTCAAATTCGTCATTAGAACAGTTCACCACCGTTGAAGCAATGTTACCTCCATAACCTCCATCAATTACTACATCAACCAAATCACCATACTTCTCAAAAATCAATTCAGGATCTGTTGAGTACTCTATTACCTCATCTTCATCTTTAATAGACGTTGTAATTATGGGCTTACCCAGGAGGTGTACCAACTCTCTTATGATATTATTATCTGGAACTCTAATCCCCACAGTTCGCTTTTTAGCGTTGAGCACTTTGGGTACATTACTATTGGCATTGAGAATAAACGTAAAAGGTCCGGGTAAGGCCTTTTTAATTACCTTAAAAACGGGAGTACTCATGCCCCTGATATACTCTGAAACCTGACTCAAGTCGTAGCAAATAAAAGACAATGCTTCAGGTTTTGTATTCTTAATCTTACTAACTCTCTGTACAGCTTTGGCATTGGTAAAATCGCAGCCAATACCGTAAACTGTATCGGTAGGATAAATAACTACACCTCCCGATTCGAGAACTTTTACAATTTGTTCAAGCTTTCTACTCTCGGGGTTCTTCTCATATAATTTAATGTATTCAGCAGCCATATGAATGTGGCCGAAGTTAGAACAAATTGCCTATTTTTGTGCCCTTATGAAGAAAAGAAAGCGGTTTATACTTGGGATGGTCATCTTTTCTGTGGTGCTCACTTCATTCACATTTTACTTTTATCAGGTATTCTATGGCATCAATGTTTTAACTGAGGCTAATGATAGAACCATTCTGATTGATAAAGACGACAACTTCGATTCGTTGAGAAATTATCTATATGATAATCAAATCATTCAAGATGCGCTTTCCTTTAGTTTTGTTGCCAAGGCGCTTAAATTCCAAGACAATGTAAAACCGGGTCTCTACAGACTCTCTGAAAAATCATCCAATATTGAAGTGGTTCGGAAGTTGAGGGCCGGTGATCAGTTACCAACACAAATCACCTTCAATAACATCAGATTCAAAGAGGAGCTGGCAGAAAAAGTATCTAGAACTATTGGTATAGATGAGAATGCGTTTCTAGATGCATTGAATGATGAAGAGAAACTCAATTCGCTTGGTTTCAATAAAGAAACCATCATGTCTATGTTTATACCTAACACATACGAGGTGTATTGGACTATTTCAATCGATGAGCTATTTCAAAGAATGAAAAAGGAACATGATAGTTTTTGGAATGAAAACAGAAAACAAAAAGCCCAAGCGTTAGGTCTCAGCCCTACAGAAGTTTCAGCATTGGCATCTATCGTTCAATCTGAATGTTCTATAAGCGAAGAAGCACCAAGAATTGCCGGGCTCTATCTAAATCGGCTTAAACAAAATATGAAATTACAAGCAGACCCAACAGTAAGGTTTGCTCTAGGCGATTTTAGTATTCAACGAATCTTAAACGAAGATTTAAAAATCGATAGTCCTTATAATACCTATTTGTACAGAGGGCTTCCTCCCGGACCGATTAACCTACCTACGATAAGTTCTATAGATGCTGTTCTTAATTATGAGCAGCATGACTATATTTATATGTGTGCTAAAGAAGACTTTTCGGGTTATCACAGATTCGCGGATAACATTAACGAGCATAATAGAAATGCTCGGTTATTCCGAAGAGCTCTGAACAGCAGAGGAATCTACAGATAGATGTACAAAGCTTCTACACAAGTAAGAGTAAGATATGCCGAGACCGATCAGATGGCTTACGTTTATTACGGCAACTATGCTACTTACTATGAAATAGCCAGAGTAGAAACTCTTAGAAAACTTGGCTTTTCTTATAAGTCTCTGGAAGAGCAAGGAGTAATGATGCCGGTAAAGGATTTGCATTCTGAATTTCATAAGCCAGCCACCTATGACGAACTGTTAGATATTGAAGTGACTATTAATTCGCTTCCATCGGTTAGGATGCTCTTCGAATATAGAATCCAGAATGAAAGTGGTGAACTTGTCAATTCTGGGAGTACTACTCTTGTCTTTATTGATATGGAAAGAAATAGGCCTACTCGTGCTCCCGAAGCAGTCTTGAAAGTACTTAGACCTTTTTTTGAATGAAGGAGAAGTTTCTCGATATCGTATTCAAGAATCAATACTACCTGAGGTTCATTGCACTTTTACAGAGAGTAAAATTAGGGCAGGAAAAGGTTGGGCTTTATGATGCTGTAATGATCTTTTTAAGAAAGATGAACGATCAGCGTTTAATCATTAGTGCAAATGGCGTAGCATTCAGTTTTACATTAGCCATCTTCCCTGCCATCATTTTTATATTCACCCTAACGCCTTACATACAAAACTTTTTCCCTGAAGTTACGAATGATGAGATCATAGGCTTCTTAGAAAACATCCTTCCGGAAACCTTATATGCTGCAGCAGACACAACCATTCATGATATTATAAACAAACAAAGAGGAGGACTTTTATCCTTTGGTTTTGTTCTTACCCTCATTCTATCAACCAATGGAATGACTTCATTAATGAATGCATTTAATTCATCTTATAAAACGGTTGAAACACGAGGGTTCATAAAAATGAGGGTTATTGCCACATTGCTCATTTTTATCCTAGCTCTGTCTATCATTATCTCAATAGCCCTTTTGGTGGTAGGTCAACAGTTAATGTATAATAACAGGATTAGAGAAGTTGTTCAAGATGTAATATCCATTGATATAATCTTCATTCTACGCCTGGTTATACTCTATATAATATTCCAGATCGCCATATCTAGTATTTATTCACTTGCGCCAGCTGTACATAAAAGATGGCACTTCCTTAGCATTGGCTCCGTATTCTCAACCTTCGCAGCCATATTGGCCTCATTTGGGTTTTCTTACTATGTGAATAATTTCGGTACATACAATAAGTTATATGGCTCAATAGGCGTACTCATCGTGCTTATGCTATGGCTCTTTATTTTGTCCTTAATACTATTAGTGGGCTTTGAAATGAATGCAGCATTAGATAAAGCCAAGTACGACAAGTTGAAAGAAGATTAATTTCTTGATAACTGTTTGCTGGAAAAAAATTCCCATTATCTTTGCAATCCGAATCGAGAGATCACTACTAGAGGAGTGGCAGAGTGGTCGAATGCGGTGGTCTTGAAAACCATTGTACCGAGAGGTACCGGGGGTTCGAATCCCTCCTCCTCTGCAAAATTAGCCGGCAATTATGTCGGCTTTTTTTATGCATAAAAAAAGACTCTAAAGAGTCTCAATTTTGGCACAGAACAGTGTGCGATAAGATCACCGCACCCATTCTGTGCACACAAACACACACGAATTATAAAAATAACACAAGTATTTAGAATATTCTATAAATTGAAGTATATTCTTATATCAGTTTACCTAAATACTGTAACACACTTAAATAGCATATATTCGTAGTAATGGACCTCGACCAACATCCAGGAAAGAAAATTCAATGGATCATAGACCATTATGAAAAGGGAAACAAAGCGGCTTTTGCCAGAAGAGTATCCCTTAAAGGGCCTACTATAGATTCATACATCAACGAAAAGACCAAACCTGGCTACGATGCCGTTCAAAACATTCTAAGAGCCTACCCAGAAATCAACATAGACTGGTTTATATTAAATCAAGGCCCTAAAAAGAGAGAATTAAGTGATACAGAACTTGACGCACTGGAAGAGAATCACCGACTCAGAAAAGGTATATCAGACTTGTATCAATTATATGTTGAAGGGGATAAGAAATAAAAGATTAGAATTTAATCCCTTCTAATTTGCTTTAAGATTTCGTCAGCTCTATGCGCCCTGTCTGTTCTTAAATTCTGCTCGTAGATACGATCTCTACGTTTATTAAGCGCAATCTGCACTTGATAGATAAAGAGCGCAAGCACTAACAATGCCATTGCAGCATAAGGCCAATATCTCTTTAGATCATTTATTCTTCTTGCAGAAGCTTCTCTTGCAGCTATTATATTGTCAACTCTTGTGCTGAAAACAGCCAATTCAGGACCAGAACTTCTTTCTTTTTGAGAATCAATCCAATCAGCCATAGAAGAGGTATACAATGAAGCAAACCTATCAGCTTCCGATGAATTCAAGGCAGTATACGCTTTATCAAACCATTCGTAAATAACAAAAGCCTTAGGATCTTCTTCTATTCCTTCGTGAACTAGTAATGCTTGATTCCAATATCCGATAGCCTCTTCGTAATCTTTTTGTCTAAACTCTAGTTCTCCTAAATCTAATAAGGTGATAAACTTAGAGCCGGCTTGTGAAGAAATCTCCTCTTTAATTTCATATGCCTTTTGATAATACTCCTTAGACTTGGTATAATCCTCTTGTTCCATGTAGGTCCACGCTAGGTTGTGCAATGCAACAGCTCTAAGGCTTTTATCGATTTCACCTTCAGCGAAAGCTGCTTTACCAAAAAATGATTGAGCAGATTGAACTTCATTTAAATCCATCTTAAGTAAACCAATTTGATTGTTTACTCTAGACAAAGTATTTGGCATTGGACTGTATTCCATATTATCTAAGAGAGTTAAAAGGATATCTCCTGCCTCCTCATTTTCTCCATTAGCTTTTAACGCTAAAGCTCTGTCTAGCGGTAACGAATAAAGCCAATCAGTATCACCATACTCTGATGCTATATCTGGATAAGCTTTTACATAATCTTTTGCGGTCTGATAAGCAATTTCATAAATGCTCGCAGCTCTTTTATAATCTCCTTGTTTAGAACTAATATCACCTAGATAAGATAAATAGAGTGTCTCTCTATAGTAATCGACAGTATCAAGCTTTTTTAAATAGCCATATGCATCACCAGCATTGACTTGGGCAGCAGCATAGTCACCAACAACAATACTTATATAAGCCATGTTTCCTTTGGCTTTAATCATAGAAAATTGGTCGTTGGATTCTTTAGCCCTGTAGTAGGCTTTATTTGTGTATTCGACAGCAGATCTGGCGTCACCATTACCAATCGCAGTCATCCCCTTTTCTAATAAATCATAGGGAGTCTGTGCAACTGAAACTGCTCCAAAAGCGAGCAAAATGGTAAGTAAAAACGTGTTTCTGCGCCTGAACATCAGGTGAAAGTAAAGTTTTGAAAGGAAATTCCAATTAAAAAAATCGAAAAATCATCATATCTGACCTTAGAAAATACAAATATTGATGGGAACTTCATTTTTATGTATGCGAACAACAGCCAAAAATTATCGCTCAAATAATCTTGGCTTAATCTTAAGCTGGCCCACTAAAATATAGACCTCTTTGATAGGTCTTATAAAACGGCTCTAGTTTCTAGGCTTCTTAGATCCAGATGATCCTTCTCCACTAAATGGCTCTGCAACTTGCTCTAAGTCTGGGCTAACAGGGTCAGGAATCACGTCTTCACTTACATCTGAACACGCTACTGCGAATAGTACTAATAGGATTAAGGCGAATAATTTTTTCATGGTTCTGTATTCTGAGGTTATGATTAGTTTCTAGGTTTCTTAGATCCAGATGATCCTTCTCCACTAAATGGCTCTGCAACTTGCTCTAAATCCGGAGTAACAGGATCAGGAATTACGTCCTCACTTACATCTGAACACGCTACTGCGAATAATACTAATAGGATTAAGGCGAATAATTTTTTCATGGTTCTGTATTCTGAGGTTATGATTAGTTTCTAGGTTTCTTAGATCCAGATGATCCTTCTCCACTAAATGGCTCTGCAACTTGCTCTAAGTC
>DIYO01000007.1 GCA_002427755.1 Roseivirga sp. UBA6052 | reverse complement strand
TAGAAGAGAAAACAAAGTCTTAGAAAAGGAGTAGCCTGTTGATCAGGCACTCCACCAAGACGATAAAGATACCTGAAGTTGGTGGCGAGTACGTTGCCACTATGCTACAGTGTTTAGGTGAATAAAGCCCTGAAGTGTATTACTTCAGGGTTCTTTTTTTTAACTTATATAAGCATGCTGCTAACAATTCTCGAGATCGGTGCAGCCGTATTTGCGCTGTTTTATACGTCTAAGGTCCGAAAGCCTATGACAAGAATGATAACGGTCGCTTTGGCCATGAGCATGCTCCTTAAATATGATACCCTAATTGGAGTAGCACCTTTTGCCCTTTACATATTTGCCTTTATATCGCTTATAGCTTCTGCCGAATGTTTTAATTCCTTGAACTTGAAAACAAGACACAGGTCTTTCTTTGTGGCAAGTTCTTTCTTGATTGTGTTGGTAGAGATAGAGCACTTAGCGAAAATCCCGTTCCGAATTGAGAACCCTGTTTTTGCGTTTATATTCTTTCTAGCTGCTTTCTATTTCTTCTTTACTGAAAGGAAAAAGATCAATTCAAGGTTGGCGATCATTTTACTTTGGTCGGCATATTTTGCCAATTGGCTAATTCCTTGGTATCAACAATTCAGAGCATGGCTTTAGGACCTGCAATATGTATTTAGGTTCAAGGCCTAGCACCATAATTTAATCTTGGCCTGAATTCTTAAGTACTTTCCGCACATAAGGACCTATGCTCAAACCTTGAACGATAATGGAGAATACGACAATAATATAAGTAACGGTAATAAACAGCTCGCGCTCCATTTCTGGTTTTAGAGATAGTGCTAGTGCTATTGAAATTCCTCCCCGAATTCCTCCCCAAGTCATGATCAGGTCGGTCTTAGGAATAAAATCTAGTTTCTTCTTAAATATTTCTATAGGTCCTTTTAGAGCCATCCATCTGGCGACAAGCACAACCGGAATAGCTACCAAACCGAACATGGCATACTCCCAATTGATTTGAACGATAAGTAATTCAAAACCTATGAGAACAAACAGAATTGCGTTTAATAAGACATCAATTAGCTCCCAGAACTTGTCTACGTAGTTCTGAGTCGTTTTAGACCATGCAATTTCAGGTGATTTATTACCAATATAGATTCCGGCTACAACCACTGCTAACGGACCTGAAAAATGGACATAATGGGCTACACTGTAAATACCCATTACAAGAGCTAAAGTGATCATAACCTCAGTTTCGTAATGGTCTATAGTTTTCATGAGTTGGAACCCAATCCAACCTAGAAGTAAACCCAGACCAATTCCACCGAAGACTTCTTCAAAGAACAAGAAACCTACTTCTTCAGCTTCTACTGCCGCTATACCTTTCTCAGCAATGGCTAAGATCACCAAGAAAATCACGACTCCCACACCATCATTGAAAAGTGATTCACCTACAATTTTAATCTCCAGCTTTTTAGGTGCGTTAGCATCTTTCAGAATTCCTAAAACAGCTATAGGGTCTGTAGGAGATATTAATGCCCCAAATAGCAAACAATAGATAAAGTCAATATCATGGCCCAACCAATGTGCTATAAAGAACATCATAGCGCCTATAAGGAATGTAGAAGCGAGCACGCCTAGGGTGGCGAACATCATAATTGGTGCTCTCTGCTTATTCAGTTCATCCAACTTAGTGTGAAGTGCACCTGCAAAAAGTAAGAAACTGAGCATGACCTCGAGCAGAACAGTCTGAAAATCAATGGAATCAATTATCAGTTTGGCTTCATCTAAAACCCAATGTTCGAAAAGCCCTAAAACAATGATAACCAGCGTAAAACACATGGCTATAATCATCAGCCCAATGGTAAATGGGAGTTTCAAGAATTTGGTATTAATAAAAGCGAATAGTGCTGATAAGACCGTAAGAATGGTTATGATAGTAAAGACGTCCATACTCAGTTTTGCGATTAAAAGATTGAAAATAGAGATTATACAATAACAGAGGTAGGTGATGGCAAGAATTTTACTAAAAGCTGTTTAACTTGATTGCATGGGACTAAAACAACGCTTGGATAATGGACATGTACTTTTAGGCACACTTTTGAGCTTGCCTTCTCCTGAGATAGCCGAGATTAATAGTCATTTAGGATTTGATTGGCTGTTTTTAGATTTAGAACATGGCCCTCATGGTTTTATAGAAGCTCAACGAATTATTCAAGCAGTTGGTAATCGCACACCGGTTTTAACGCGAGTACCTGAGTTAACAGAATCTGCAATAAAGAAAGCACTAGACATTGGTTCAGAAGGGGTGATTGTTCCAAAAGTGAATACTGCAGATGAAGCGCGAGCGGTGGTTCGTTTTGCTAAATATCAACCTTTAGGTGACAGAGGTGTAGGGGCTGCGAGAGCACACAAGTATGGTGTAAGCTTTAACGAATACATGGCTGAAGCGAATCTAGAAACATTGGTGGTAGTTCAAATTGAGCATATCGATGGCGTTAAGAACATCGATGAGATTGTTAAGGTGGAAGGAATTGATGTTGTATTTATTGGTCCTTATGATCTTTCAGGAAGCTTAGGTGTAGTTGGCCAAGTGAACCATACTCTTGTAACTGAGGCCATTGAAAAAGTGGAAGAAACTGTTAGGTCTCAGAACTTGGCTTTAGGTTATTTTGGAACATCTCCCGATGCTGTGCTACCCATGGTTGAGAAGAACTATCAGCTAATTACTTGCGGTACTGATTCTGACGCAATCATCAGTTATGGGCAAAACATCTTGGAGCGACTTAAACCTTAAGACTTTATTTCGGGAAACTCAATATGAATGTAGAGCCCTTTCCGAGTTCCGATTTCACTGTTAAATCTCCTTTGTGCTTTTTCATAATCTGTTTAGAAAGAGATAAGCCTATACCGGAACCATGTTCTTTTGTGGAGAAAAATGGGATGAATATCTCTTCTAATTTTCCTTCGTCTATACCGGTTCCATTATCATTGACTTCAATTACAGGTTGACCTTCTGATGTTCTGGCTATTACTTCAATATGACCTTCATTTCTGCTTTCAACTGCATGTCTTGCATTAGTAATGAGGTTGATCAATACTTGTTCAATAAGCTTTCTGTCCATTGCGATAGACATACTTTTCATCGATTGAATCTCAATAGATGCACCGGATTTCTCAACTTCTTTCTTCAAGAGCATTTCTAGAGATTTTAAAAGGTCTTCTGAATCCACCTCCTCTAATTCAAGTGTTTTAATCTTTGTAAGCCGTCTGTAATCGTCCACAAAATGAAGTAATCCCTCGCTTCGTTTTTGAATGGTTTGCAATGAGAACCTTACATCTTCTAAATCCTCTTCTGTTAAATCCTCTTTCTGCTTTGGCTTTCCTTCTTCTTCAAGCATCATCAAGATAGTTTCTGATAGAGAAGTAACGGGAGTCACTGAATTCATAATCTCATGCGTGAGGATTCGGATAAGTTTATGCCAAGCTTCAATTTCTTTTTGTTCAATCTCAGACTTGATGTCTTGGAAAGTAATGATGGTGTAGCGGTAATTGAGAATCTTTAGTCTGTTAACCTGAGCCGATACTTGAAGCTTTTCCCCTTTGATATTTAGCTCAAGCAGTCTTTTCTCGTTATCTCCCATTTCTTCAAGTTCAGCACTAAAATGGGGAAGGAGTTGCTGCATTTGCTTCCAATAGTTTGGGGTAGCGATTTTGAGAATTTTCTCGCTCGCCTGATTCATTAGTTCTATCTCATAATCCTCCTTTATGGCGATTACTCCGACTTTAATGTTATCTACAATTACCTGCAGGAATCTGAATTGGGCTTCTTTTTCTACACTTACTTTTTTAAATGCTTCGATAATCTCAACAAAGGCATCTTGTAATTCCTGAAAGGATTTACCGCGTTTGCCTTTAAATGAGATGGAGAAATCAGAATACCGAATGGCTAACAAGAGTTTAGCGAGCTCCCGGTTAGTATAAGTGATGAATCTGATCAACTCGGATACTTGAATGATGATAACACCCAAGAGTATAATCTGATTAAAGAATAGGTCGGTTCTAGCGAATATAAAGGCCAATGCAGTTAAGGTGAGCATTAGGAGTATAATGCGGAATAGAACCAGTAATGCGAATCTTTTTGAAACCATATTAGTGTCTCGAGTCTCGAGTCTTAAGTCTCGAGTCACTCTCGAAACTAACAGCTCGTATCTCGCTGCTTTTAAAGTCCATATTTTTGTAGTCTACGATAAAGAGCTAATCGATCTAAACCAAGTTCCTTTGCTGCTCGTGTAACATTACCACCATGTTTATCTAACGCTTTCAGAATCAATCTTTTCTCCATTTCCGTAATATTCAATGTATCATCATCTTCACTATTACTTTTGGGTGTGGTTTGAAGCATAAAGTCGTTAGGAGATAGCTTATTCTCATCGGTAAGTATGATGGCCCGCTCAATAGCATGTTCGAATTCTCGAATATTACCAGGCCAATGATAACGCTTCAATTTATTGATGGTTGAAGTGTCTATTCTTAAGTTTTCCTTTTTGTACTTCTTGCCAAAAACTGATATGAAATGCTTTGCCAGTAGCTCAATATCATCTTTTCTTTCAGCAAGTGAGGGCATTCTAAGTTCTACCGTGTTAATTCTGTACAATAAATCCTGTCTGAAGGTACCTTCCTTCACCATTTCATAGAGTGGCATATTGGTTGCCGCAATTAACCGTATATCAATTTCAGTTTGCTTGTTAGAGCCTACTCGGCTGACTTTCCTTTGTTGTAATACAGTTAATAATTTGGCTTGTAAGGGAAGGGAGAGGTTACCTATTTCATCCAGAAAAAGCGTACCACCTGATGCTAATTCAAAACGACCGGGTTTATCTTCTTTGGCATCCGTAAATGCACCTTTGGCATGCCCAAATAGTTCGCTTTCAAATAAGGTTTCACTGATAGATCCTAGGTCAACATTGATAAAAACTTTATCAGCTCTATCCGATTGCCTATGTAGTGCTCTTGCCGCAAGTTCTTTTCCTGTTCCATTTTCTCCTAGAATCAAAACATTGGCATCCGTTGGGCCAACTTTATTAATCAAAGAGAATACCTGTTGCATCGGTAAAGATTCACCTAAAAAGTGCTCGTATTTCTGGTCTATATCCCCGGAAATGGTCTTTTGTGTACTCTTTAAGCGGTCTACTTCTAGTTTGTTTTTTCTCAGCTCCAAGGCCGAAGTAATGGTACCATAGAGCTTTTCGTTTTTCCAGGGTTTGGTAATAAAATCAGTTGCTCCGGCTTTAATTGCCTTTACCGCCAAATCGAATTCTCCGTAAGCCGTTATTAAAATTACGATGGCGTTTGGATCGATAGTTAAGACTCTGTTGAGCCATTTCAGCCCATCTTCTCCATCGTTTTCTCCTTTACGAAAATTCATATCAAGCAAGACAACATCATAGTTTTCTCGCTCAAAGTGTAGTGGTATATTTTCTGGATTATTCTCAATTTGTACCAATGTGAATTGTTGCTTTAGGTACATTCTGGCGGTATTCAGAATATCCATGTCATCATCCACAACTAGTATTTTAGCTTCTCTTTTTGGCATTTTAACACTGTATCAAAAACAAACAGTTAAATGTATTGAAAACAAACTATAATCCTAATGTACTATGGATGAAAATTATGTAAAACACTGTATATCAATAAGATAAAAGTTTGGCACTACCTTTGGCTAGAGGATGTTGAAATCTAAAAGAAATGCTCAAAAACTACTTCAAAACAGCGCTCAGGAATATTAAGAGAAATAGGGCTTTTGCCATATTGAATATTCTTGGTTTGGTCATTGGTATTAGCGGTGCGATCATCATTTACCGCATTGTTTCATTCGAAAATAGCTTCGATCAATATCATACTGATGCCGATAGGGTGAATCGCATTGTGTTTTATAAAGACAATGCAGGAAATATTAGTAAGTCATCAAGTGTGATGCATCCTTTAGGTCCGGCAATTGCAGCTGACTTTCCAGAATGGGAAGTGTCTAGGATACATTGGTACTGGAATGGTGTCTTTAAATACACAAATGATCAAGGGGTAGCTAAGAAGCTTAAGGTTGATTACAGTATGGCGTTTGTAGAACAGCCATTCTTTAACATGTTCGACTTTGATGTTTTGGCGGGTAATCCTGATGGTTTACTAACTGAGCAGAATTCTATTGCGATGTCCGCTTCGGCAGCGGATAAAATTTTTGGTACAGATGGTTCAGGGTATCAAGACTTGTTAGGAAAAACCATTGAGTTTGAAAATGCGCTGAGCCTAATTCTTACTGGTGTTTATGCAGACCCACCTGAAAATACAGATTGGGGCATACATTATTTGATGTCTTACGAGGGCGCAAGAATTTATCCTTATGCCAATGGTCTAACCAATTGGGGCACTCAAAATGGGGCAACCAGAACCTTTGTAAAATACTCTGAATCAGAAACTCTAGAGGGTGCTCAAGCCCGTTTGATTGAAGCTTCTGAAAACTACTTATACAATGGTGGTTATCGTTTCGATGATGATCAGGACTTCCACTTTACCTTACAGCCTGTTACTAAAATTCATTTAGATGAGGAATTAGGTACTGGCCGTATGGATACGTCAGTACTCAGGGGTCTGAGCATATTAGCGGTTATCCTTGTACTTACTGCGGCTATCAACTTTATCAATTTAGCAACAGCACAATCGGTAAAAAGAGCAAAAGAAATTGGGATTAGAAAAGTATTAGGAAGTGCGAAGATTCAGTTAGTGGTTCAATTCCTCGGTGAGGTTTTCTTGATAACATCAGCTGCCATTATTCTTTCTCTTGGCTTAAGTGAAGGTATTCTATTGAAATTAGAGCCGTTTTTAGGCTATCAATTAAGTCTAGATTTATTTCAAAGCACATCCATCTACGTTTTTCTATTGGCTTTAGCAGTAGGTGTAACCTTGTTAGCTGGTGCATATCCAGCAATGGTGTTGTCTGGATTTACACCGCTTAATGCGCTTAGAAGTAGCAAGTTAAGTTCAAGAGTAAGCAAGTCTAGCTTATCTATTCGAAGAGCGTTGGTAATTTTCCAATTCTTTATTTCTCAGACTTTGATCATAGGTACGCTAGTAGTGCTCTTTCAAATGAATTTTATGATCAATGAACCATTAGGTTTTAAAACTGAGGGAATTCTGACTTTTAATATTCCAGAGATTTCAGAAGAGAAAGTCGATTTGCTAAGATCTAGAGTTTCAGGCATCTCAGGTGTTGAAGATTTGAGTTTCTTTATTGCAACGCCTGGCGCAGCAAACACCAACAATTTAGATCGCATCTTAGACCCTAGAGGGGATGAGAATGATGTTTTTGCAGCTAACCGTAAGAATGTAGATGAAAATTATGCTGACTTATTCAATCTTGAATTAGTAGCAGGTGAATTCATCAAAGATGATAGCCCTGAGGATCATGTAGCTGTTAATGAAAAGCTTGTACAGTATTTAGGTATTGAAAACTCAGTGGACGCAGTTGGTACAAGATTCGAAACAAACTGGGGTATGAGCTATTTGATTACCGGTGTAGTAAAGGATTTCCATAATCAGTCTTTCAGATCAACTATAGATCCTGTTTATTTTCTACCAGGTTCTACTCAGTATTTTGAAGGTGGTGTTGGCATCAATACTAATGGAGACTACCAGCAAGTAATAGATCAAATTGAAAAGGTTTGGACAGAGACATATCCTGAAAGTATGTTCAGTCATGTATTTGTAGATGACAGAGTAAAAGGTCAGTATGAAACAGAACAACGCATTGCCGAATTATTCGAGGGCTTTGCAGCCATGGCTGTATTGATATGCTGTTTAGGCTTGTACGGTTTAGTCTCTTTTATGGCGAACCAAAAAGTTAAAGAAATCGGTATTAGAAAAGTCTTAGGGGCATCTATCGGAAGCATTCTTAGAATATTCTCTAAAGAGGTGATGATTTTAGTAGGCTTAGCATTCTTGATTTCTGCTCCGCTGTCTTACTATGTTATGAACTTTTGGCTGAACGACTATGCTTACCGAATTGATTTGGGTGCTAAGGTTTTCATTCTGGGCGCCATAGCCACTTCTTTAATTGCTGCTGTTACAGTTGGTACTAAAGCTGTAAAAGCTGCGTCAGCAAATCCTGTTAATTCTTTGAAAGACGAATAAGAAACTACTCATGTTTAAGAACTATCTCAAAACAGCCATTAGAAACCTATCAAGAAATAGGTCATTTACCTTGTTAAACGTATTTGGTTTAGCACTAGGAATAGGGTCAGCGTTAGTGCTATTCAAGATTGTACTTTTCGAGAACAGCTTCGATAAGTATCAGACCAATTACGATCAAATTTATCGTTTTCTTAAGACAGATGTCAGCCCTAATAAAGTCGAAGTAGAAGCAGGAATTCCGAATCCGTTTGCCGAAGCTTTCAGGCAAGATTATCCCGATCTCGGCTTGCCTGTGAGAACTTTCTACATTGGAGCTAACCAGATGAGTGTTCAGCAGGGAACTGCTGAATGGACTCATTTTGAACAGAGAGATGGTATAACCTTTGTTGATAAAGAGATTTTCAAAATATTCGATTATGAATGGAAGATTGGTGATCCTGAAAACGCATTAAAGGAGCCAAAGTCTGCAGTTATAACAGAGTCTATTGCGGAAAAGTATTTTGGTGTAGGCGATGGTGGTTATGACCGCGTCTTGGGTAAAGAAATGAAATTACTCAACAAGTTGACATTCTTTGTCACCGGAGTAGTGGCTGATCCGCCATTAAATACTTCTCTTCCTTTTAAGTTTTTCATAGAGTATGCTGGATTAGAAGAGATAAATGACTTTTATCAGCCAGATGCATGGAATAGTACTTCATCAAATGCTCATGTCTATTATTTGATGGCTGATGGTGTAACTCAAGAACAAGTAGAAAGTGTACTTCCAGGATTCGTTGAAAAGTATATCCCTGTCGAAGAGGCCGATACTGAAAAATCGTTCTCTCTTCAACCAATGAATGAGTTTCATTTTAGTCCTGATTATGGTACTTATGGCGGCTTAGCAACTGAAAAAGAAACTTTAGCAGTCCCGGTAGCGGTAGGCATCTTCTTGATTTTAACAGCCTGTATAAACTTTGTTAATCTTTCTACAGCATTAGCAATAAAAAGGGCAAAAGAAGTAGGTGTTAGAAAAGTATTGGGTGGTTTAAAGAGCCAATTGATATTTCAATTCTTAGGCGAGACCTTCTTAATTACACTCTGTTCTGTAATTATTTCAATGGGGCTTTCAGAGCTCGTCTTGGGTAAAATGGAACCATTGATTGGATATAATCTTTCTCTGAATCTATTCAACGATCCTACGCTAATGTTACTGGTAATCGCAATTACTGTATCAGTTACGGTGCTAGCAGGTATATATCCTTCCTTAGTTCTTTCTCGATTAAAACCGGTTATTACCTTGAGAAGCAAGGGGCAAACGGCACTTTCAGGAAATCTCAATGTGAGAAGAGCATTAGTAGTTGGTCAATTCTTGATTAGCCAGTTTCTCGTCATTTGTACGTTGATTGTTATTTTTCAAATGGAGTATTTCGAATCAAAAGACTTAGGATTTAAGAAAGACTCGATCATCACATTCAACCTGCCGGATCAAGATGAGGAAAAAATGAGAACGATGGCCAATCGCTTGTCAGAATTTGCTGGTGTAGAGATGGTTAGTTACGGCTTTAGTAGCCCGCTTTCAGAGAGTAATATTGGATCAACTTTTAGTTATGAATTAGTACAAGGAGGTGCAAATCTGGATGCAGGATATAAAATTGTTGATGAGAATTATGTGCCTCTATACGATATTGAATTGTTAGCTGGGAGGAATTTTAGGGAGGGCGACACCATAGATGTAGCCTTGGTTTCTGAAGATGTTCTTGATCTTATGGAAATTGAAAATCCAGAAGATGCCTTGGGTAAAAGAATTGGATCAGGAGTGATTAATGACAAAACTATTGTGGGTGTTTTTAAGAGTTTTCATAACAACAATTTAGGTGTCAAAATTGATCCAATGATCTTTGTGAAATATGAACCGCTTTTCCAAGAAGGAGCAGTGAGATTTGAAGGAAATGATCAACAGCAGGGGGAACTAATTGCCCATCTGAGAGATGTATGGTCTGCCCAATTCCCAGGAACTTTATTCGATTATGAAATCTTGAGTGAGAGAATCATGCAAGAATACGAAGAGGAGGCAAATACCCTCACACTTTACAAGATTTTCTCAGGCATAGCTATTCTCATCGGTTGTTTAGGTCTATATGGATTGGTATCGTTCATGGCTAATCAAAAGACCAAAGAGATAGGAATCAGGAAGGTGTTGGGTGCATCTGTAAATCAGATACTCAATATTTTCTCTAAGGAATTGATGATTTTGATTGCGATAGCCTTTTTAATTGCAGCACCTCTTGGATATTTCTTCATGAATAGCTGGTTGTCAGATTTTGAATATCGAATAGACATTGGTATTGGTTCATTCGCTATTGCCATTGGTTTTACGCTCCTGATAGGTGCTTTAACTACAGGTCTTAGATCTCTTAAAGCTGCAAATGCTAATCCCGTAGATTCATTAAGAAGCGAGTAAACTCAAAAACTACAACCATGATTAAATCCTACTTTATAACCGCACTCAGACATTTTAAGAGAGACAAGTTCTTTACCATATTGAATTTGGTTGGTCTAACCATTGGCGTAACCTCTTTTATACTCTTGGCTCTTTTTATTAGACATGAACTTAGCTACGACAAATTTCATACAGATGCGGAGAGGATTTATGTTTTTGGCGACAAAGCCAATACTAGGTCAGGACCCATCAATAATGCACGCTATTTGACCGGGCTTTCACTTAAACTACAAGAACTTGTACCTGAGCTTTCAGAGATGGTTCATATTAGTCCTAATAGTGAAGCACTTGTTGAAATAGGTGATGCCAGATTTTATGAGAATAATATAAAGTATGTTGGTCAACCGTTTTTCGATGTATTTGATTTCGAAATTTTACAGGGAGATGTAGACTTTAGTAAACCTAATCAGATAGTAATTTCTGAGCGGGTCATGGAGAAGTACTTTGATGCTAAGACTCCTGTAGGAGAGTCAATTAAAGTGAATAACAAAGTATTTCAGGTTGCCGCAGTCATAGAAAACTCACCAGCGAATACCCATATCAAATATGAAATACTCATTAGCAATGAGAATGAGATTGCAGAGGGCTTAGAGGAGTATCCGAATGAAAGAGGTGGTAGTGTATCTTTTGTTGCTTTCAGACTGCCAAATAATTCTGATGTAGAAGAGGTATATGCAAAAGCACAAACCGTAATTGAAGAAAACTTTGTTGAAAACCAGAAGAGTAAGTTTGACGATAATGGGGTGCTTACCAATGGTTTATATTTTGTGCCGTTCACCGATGTTCACCTGAAATCTCAGTTCGATTGGACTGTATTTCCGGTTAGTGACATGCGATATGTTTACATCTTCGGCAGTATAGCTTTGCTCATTCTAGTTATCGCTTGTCTAAACTATGTGAACCTAGCTACAGCTCGTTCACTTAAAAAGATGAAAGAAGTTGGTGTTAGAAAGGTATTAGGTGCCGACAAAAGACAGATTATCAGACAGAATATGGTGGAGTCTACAGTCTTTGCTTTTCTAAGCGTGATTATGGCTTTCGCCATATCAGAAAGATTGCTTCCTGCTTACAACAATCTCATTGACAGACAATTAGAACTCTACTATTGGAGTTTAGAGTTCTTTGTTTTCGTAATAGGTTTAAGTTTGCTTGTCGGACTTTTTGCCGGTGTATACCCAGCGCTTAGAATGAGCCAATTCAAGGCGCTTAAAGCCCTTACAGGAAGAGATGGTTCTAAAGAAAAGGTAGGAATAAGAAGGGGGCTTGTATGGTTTCAATTCTTTATCGCCCAGGGCTTAATTATGGCTACTTTAATTATACAGTCTCAACTATCCTATTTACAAAATAAAGACTTAGGCTACGAGAGAGAGGAACTTGTCTACATAAAGGCTAATAGAGACCTAAAAGATAATGCTCAAGTTTTTAAGGAAGAGCTAGCAAGTATTCCTGGTGTTGACGAGATATCTGTTTCAAATGAAATACTTGGATATAACTCAATCTATTTCAGACCTATGAAGGAGATTCCTGGCTTTGAAGACAGTGAAGATTATTTAGTCTATGACTCCTTTGAAGTGGACAGTTCTTTTGTGTCTACCATGGGGATGCGCTTTGTACAAGGAGGTAATTTTAATGGAATAGAAGATATTGCTCCAGAACAAGCTTTGATAGTAAATGAGGCTTTTGTTGAAAAGTTGGGATATGATGAGCCCATCGGTCAAAAGTTTGAGCAAAATGGAGATAAGTACATTGTTGGTGTAGTTAAAGACTTTCATAATGAGACACTAAAGGTCTCAATACAACCGGCTAGTTTTGCTTATGACAAAAATCCGTTTCAATTCTTTAATCTCCGATTGAAGACGTCAAATGTACGTGAGACTGTTTCGGCAATTGAGTCTAAGTGGGATGAATTGGTTCCTGATAAGCCTATTCAACTTACATTCTATGATCAAGAGTATAATAATCAGTATGCTACTGAGACGAGATTGGGTAATATTTTCAATGTCTTCTCCGGAATAGCCATTACTATTTCAATTCTAGGTTTAATTGGTTTAACCGCATTCTCGGCAGAGCAACGAATGAAAGAATTCGGTATTAGGAAAGTGTTAGGAGCAGAGCTTAAGCAGCTGATTTACTTGCTCTCAAAGGAGTTTGTATTGCTTATTTTGGTAGCCTTTATTATCGCTGCACCATTGGCATACTTTGGACTGAACGATTGGCTCAATGCGTTCGTCTACAAGGTAGAAATTGGTCCTTTCACCTACGTCTTGGCCTTTAGCATAACCTTGGTGATCGCATTATTATCAATGGCATATCAATTCAAAAGGGTATCGAATGTTAACCCTTCTGAGATTTTAAGAAACGAGTAGTTCTGTCTGGGCTTGTAACGTGTGGAAAGTGTATCAAAAACAAACGTTTTGGTATATCAAAAACAAACTAAGATAGCTTTATAAAATCATTGAATTGTCTATAAGTTACTAATAATTAGATAGTTATAATTATGGCACTTTTATTGGTAAATGATTTTTGAATAGAGCCCAAAAGCAACTCAAAACAACAACAATATGCTTAAGAACTATATCAAAATATTACTTAGAAACTTCGCCAAGAATAAGGTTTTCACATTGATCAATGTTTCTGGTCTGACCTTAGGTATCACTTGCAGCTTGATTATGTTTCTTATTGTAAAGGAAGAACTAAGTTTTAACCAGTACCATGAGAAAAAAGATGATATCTACAGAATAGGTCATTTAGATATAGTTGATGGTACTGAGTACACACAAGGAGGTGTACCACTACCCATGATAGATGCGGTAAGACAGGATGTAGTCGGTTTGGCCAATGCCACCTTGGTTTCCCATTTTAGATATGGTTTGATTTCTATTGGTAAAGCTGATGGAACTATAGATTACTATGAAGAAAATCCTGATCTGGTTTATTTAGAGCCTCAATTCTTTGAGATGTTCACCTGGCCGATATTAGAAGGAAGTCTTGATAATTTTGACCAGCCCAATATGGTCGTTCTTTCTAAAGAATTAGCCACTAAATATTTTCCTAATGAATCTGCAGTGGGAAGAACGGTTCGTTTCAATAAGACCACAGATTTTCAAGTAATTGCTGTAGCGGAAGATGCTCCTGATAATTCTGATTTTCCTTTTGGTTTTATGATGTCTATGGAGACGAAAAGAAATGGAAGAGAAACCATGGGCAGTTGGAATAGCATCAGCAGCGATAATGTATTGTTTGTAGAATTAGAGAATGGTATAACACCTGAAAGAATAGATGAACAGTTAGTTGCCATCACGGATAAGTATCATGGAGAAGATGCCAGCGAATGGAGAACTTATGAAGCAGTTCCTTTTTCCAACTATCACTTTGACGATGACTATGGTACATTTAGTGGACGTTCAGGTTCAAAGCAAATGTTGTGGACATATAGTGCCATAGGTCTGTTTCTAATCGTTACGGCTTGTTTCAACTTCATTAATATGTCTACTGCCATGGCCGTTAAAAGAGCCAAAGAGGTAGGTATGCGTAAAGTTTTGGGCTCGAGCAGAAAGCAGTTGGTTCTACGATTTATAGGAGAAACATTCTTCATCACGCTTGTATCAGTATTGTTGTCAATTGCCTTAACAGAAAGGTTATTGCCTCTTGCGATCAACGAATTCTTCGATTTAAATATCAGCTTAAACTTTGCTAAGGATCCATCCATCTTAGCCTATTTGTTAGGTGTATTGGTTCTAGTTTCATTGTTGGCTGGCCTTTATCCTGCAGTAGTACTATCATCGGCCAAACCTATCAATGCACTAAAAGGATCTTTATCATCAAAAGGAGGCAACCTTGTGCTACGAAGAGGATTGGTAGTCTTTCAATTCTTCTTGTGTCAGTTACTGATTTTCGGAACAGTCGTGGCAGTTCGGCAAATGAACTTCTTCAACACGGTTGATATGGGTTATAACAAGGAATCTATCTTGACCTTTCAGTTGAGAGATAGATCTCCCGAAGTTCAAAATAGATGGAGAAATGAGCTAGGTGCTATTACTGGCATTGAAAAGGTTTCGATCAGTTCTACACCTCCTTTCAGCGGGTCAATTAGTGCTACTAATACTTTCTACAATATTACAGATACGAGTAGGGTAGAGATCAATACCTACATTAAAATGTCGGATGAGCATTATATGGATACTTATGGCTTAAGGCTAGTTGCTGGTCAGTGGCTTTCGAAGAGTGATTCATTGAAAGAGATTATTCTTAACGAATCGTATCTAAAGAAAGTGGGTATCACCGACCCATTAGATGCCTTAGGAGAAGAAATTAGAATTTGGGGAGAGAATTATCCAATTGTAGGTATCGTTCAAGATTTTCATGCCATTACTTTAAATGAAAAGATAGAATCTACGGCCATATTCTCCGATGCAAGTCAGTATCGATCTGTAGGAATCAAGATCAATCAAAACAGAAGTGAAGAAATAATCGCTCAGGTAGAACAAGTATGGAATGAGATTCATCCGGAATATGAATTCGATTACATTTTTGTGGATGATAACATCAGAGCATATTATGAGACCGAAGAAAAGATGTCTCAGATGCTTACAGCTTTTGCAGGCATAGCCATCTTTATTGGTTGTTTAGGCTTATACGGTCTAGTAGCCTTTATGGCTAATCAAAAATCGAAAGAATTAGGGATAAGAAAAGTTCTTGGTGCTACAGTAAATGGACTCGTTTCAAACTTCTTAGTAGAGTTCTTAAAGCTGGTTGGTATAGCATTCTTGGTAGCCGCTCCACTGGGTTATTTTGGTATGAATACCTGGTTGCAAGATTATGAATATGGAATTACCATCGGTCCGGTAATATTCATTATTAGTTTTTTGGCTTCGGTTGCTATCGCCATTATCACAACAGGCTACAGGTCATTCAGAGCTGCTAGTGTAAATCCAGTGATGTCTTTGAGAGATGAATAACATAGGACTCAAAACAGCATTTAGGGCATTTCTAAGAAAGCCATTATTACCCAGTCTTAATTTGTTTGGGCTGAGCTTAGGTATAGGTTGTTTCTTGGTGATCTCTCTTTACCTCTATCAAGAGAATAGCTATGAGGTAGGATTCAATGACTATGACAGGATTTACCGAGTAGAAGAGAGCTTCTTTTCAATGGGCGTTTCTGCAATGAGCTCATCGAACCTAGCACATCGATTGCCAGAGATGCCTCAAGTGGAATTGCACACCAGATTTAGCAATTTCAACGGTGGCTTTAAAATAAAGCAGGGTGATGAACGCATCAAATTAGCTAGGGCTTTTTCTGTGGACAATAACTTCTTCAAGATTTTTAATCATCAATTTATTCAGGGAGATACCAATGAAGTATTCTTAAATCCTGATGAAGCCGTGGTTTCTGAGGCTACGGCCAGAAGGCTTTTTGATAGAACAGATGTAATAGGAGAGTTCATCGAATTGGTAGATTTTGGAGAGCGAAAGATTGTAGGGGTCGTTGCACCACAAAAGCTCAAATCTCATCTGGATTTTGATATAGCCATATCTCCATTAAGTACTCCTAAATATAGAAACCCTTCTTGGTTTGGTATTGGCGGTTATTCTTATGTGAAGCTGAAAGAGGGAGTACTCGTTGAGGACTTTCAATCAGTAATAGATCAAATGACAGAAAACGAGGTGTTTCCCGTTATCCATCCAGATCAAAATTTAACTTTTCAAGAGTGGTCTGAAAGCCCGAGTAAGATCGCCTTTATTACAAAGCCAATAAGGGATATTTATTTAGAGTCAGATGTACAATTCGAGATCTATACAAATGGAGATTCTCAAGTAAGACTTATTCTGAGGATTATAGGCATGATAATTCTGGTTGTAGCTTCCATCAACTTCATGAATTTGACAACGGCCAAAGCATCCTATAGAGCACAAGAAGTAGGAGTTAGAAAAGTTATGGGTGCTTCACATAGGAGCTTAATCATTTCTTTCCTTAAAGAATCGCTTTTGATTACTACGCTAGCCACCATAATAGGTGCTGGTATTTCAGAATTGTTTATTCGTATTGTCAACCTTACATGGAATGCCGATATCTCCATTTCCTTAATGTCCTATCCTCAGTTATTGGCTTACTTAGCCGTATTCACACTTCTATTGGGCTTACTTTCTGGTGCTTATCCGGCTTTCTATTTGTCATCAGCGAGAATGATTCCATTGTTAAAAGGAATGAGGCTATCGAGTGTTTTGAATGTTTCTGGGGCCAGCGGACTTAGAAATACCTTAGTTATTGTTCAATTTACTATTTCCATTACCCTAATCGTTTCCAGCTTTTTCATCTTTAAGCAAATCTCTTTCTTAAGAAATATGGACTTAGGTTTCACTAAGGATGAGGTGATGGTTTTAAGAAATATGCCGGGCATTAAAGAGGCCAAATACACTTTGAGAGAAGAGCTCTTAAGGCTTCCGGGAATTACAGAAGCAAGTTTCACTAGCAGGGTGCCAGCAGATGGTAATAACTCAACAACTGCCACTTTATTAGACTCAGAAACCAGTTTTACATTGTCTCATTTCATGACGGATGAATATCTGCATGAGGTAATGGACTTTGAGTTGGTAGCAGGGGAGTGGTTTGATCCGCAAAAGGTTAAATACGATTCACAAGTAGTCATTAATCGAAGCGCAGCTATTGGATTAGGACTTGAAGATCCTGTAGGGACCATATTTGGAAAATACTGGACTATCATTGGAGTGGTAGAGGATTTTTACTTTCAAGGACTTAGAGATGCTGTTTCTCCAGCAATGTTTATGTACACGCCAGAACAGCACAATCAGCTAGCGATTAAAATAGATACTGATTTAGTGACAACAGCTATGGTGGATGAGATCTGGTCTAAATTTACCCAAGAACCGCTCGAGTATTATTTCTTAGATCAAAACCTGGAAAGACAACTGTATAAAGAAGAACAGAATGCATCAGCAGTTTTAGCTTTCACTGTGTTTGCTGTGCTTATCTCTTGTCTTGGTTTGTTTGGCTTAGCTGCTTTTAGTGCAGAACAAAGAAAGCATGAGTTTGGCATTAGAAGAGTGCTAGGAGCAGGCCTATCAAATCTGATGAAATTGTTCTCCTATCAGTTTGTAAAGTTGATAGTGATATCAAGTGTAATTGCCATTCCACTAGCAGTTTACGGTCTCGAAACTTGGCTCAATAGTTTCGCTTATAGAATTAACCTGACAGCAGGTTACTTTGTGGTAACAGCCATTATAGCGGTTTTAATTTCATTGGTTACACTGGCTGTGCAAACTATTCAAATCAGTAGAACTAATCCGGTAGACACCTTAAGGAACGAGTAGTAGCTATTTTTACTTTTTATACAGACCGTCAAAACCAGCGGTCCATGTTTTGCCTTCGTCTGTTGAGGTTTGAAAGAGTTGTCTGACAGAACCGTCTTCGTTAAGCGTAAAGGTTAGTCTTGATATAGAAACTTGACCGTTCTGAGGATTCCAGAACGGGGACTCAAATTGCAACATGCCTTCTGATTTATCTACCTCAAGGTAATTGTAGACGTCTTGTCCTGAACCTACCCAGTGCTGGTGCCATTTTTTATCAATGGGATCATAGAAGTTGATCGATTGGCCAGCATAGCCTTGTTGTGTGGTATAACTTTCATGTATGGCACAGCCGCCTACTGCTTTTGTAATTGAGTTGTCTCCTACTTTATTGCCATTCACAAAAACATCCCATTCACCAAGCCAGAAATCAAAGTGACGGTATTTCGGATCATTTTCACAGGGGTAAGGATTGCTATTTGAATTTTGTGCAACTATTGAAAGAGAAATAGATAGCAATAGAAAAGTAGTCAAGGTCTTCATGGATAAAAAATTGATATTCAAATAATTAGCTAAACGAAATGATATTTTAAAGAGTTGTACTGATCTCGAACTCCTCTTCATAGATAGACTGATAGACAATCCTTAATTCTATATCTTTAGACATTTCAGGTGTGTAGTTAACAAGTCTTAAGACGATTTGCTTTTGGTTAGATGCATAAACGTCACCTTTAGTATATATAGAAGACCTGGTTATTAAAGTGTCTAGCCCGTAAGTTCTTAAAGCCGCCTCCCAATTATCGAATTTTTGACCATTTGCTTCTATATAGTAGTCTTGGAAAATTGCCGGACCGTAACCTTGGTTAGCAAGTTCCAGAGAAAATGATTTAGTATCATTAGTGGTTTCCCAGTTCTTGGTGAAGTTAAAATAAGGTCTAACCGTTAGTTCATTATGCTTTTGCATAAGCCTGCCTTGCCAAATGGAAATAAATACTGCGGTAAGCGCGATAAAGACTACGGCATAATTGGCTAGTTTATCAGAATTAATTCTATTCATATTAAAAAATGTGTTTGATCTAAAGACCCTATTAATTTAGCACCGATGCATCAAAGTAGAACATTCTGATCGCTGGAATAAAAAAAGAATGCCTTTCGACATTCTTTCTATTCGTTTTCTATATGTACTCCCTAATTATTTTCTAACTAAACGAGTCCAAGTATCTGTCCGGCCAAAAAGAGATACGCCAATGTATCCTCGGCCATCCATTACATTTTTATTTTTTTTGTCTATTTCAGCTTCAAAGTCGTATGTAGAACCATTATTAGGATCGTAGATGGTACCGCCATCCCATGAGACAATTTTCCCGTCTACTTCTTCAAACTCCATGTCTTTAACGATAACTAGGCCTTTGAGAGGCTTAGATTTAAGCTCGTCCTTATCGTTGTTTACATCGGTTCTTGGGTTTCCATCTTCATCATTTGGTTCTAGAAGCCAAACAATCTTGCCGTAATATTTAGTCGGGTCTTCTCCGTTTTCGCTATTCCCCTTATAAATCTGTACCACAGAGCGACCATTACTTGGCTTCCAATTACCCAGAATAAGGTCCTTGTCTGCATCTTTTTGAATGTTGCTTTCGGGCATTGCACCAAAAAGTGAGAATAATGAGATGAGCAGTATTGATATAGTTTTTGTCATGATCAGTGTATTGTTTCTTTTAATAATGTATTCCTTTAAGGGCTAACCAATTGGATGCCAAATCTTAAGTAGAATGGAATTCCGAGATCATTGGTGAGCCAAGCATCAGACGCAGACGCATTAAAGTCAAAGTCCATTCTGTAAGTAATCAAAGCACCGGCTTGAACATTGAACCAGATAAAATCTGTTATGGATTTATCCCAAGAGATACGAGCTCGTATTTCTGATTTTCTTAATTCCCAAGCATCGTTTGTTCCGTTAAAGTCTAATGCGTTAGAAACATTGCCTCCATTTTCTCCTTGTAGATGATAGCTCTGGCCTTCTAATTCATATCCGAGCATTAAGAACGACTTAGTAGAAAAGTTTCTTCTTACTGCAGCTCTAGCAGGTAACAACATCTCTAATCCCCATTTTTCATTGAAGGTTTTGTTGTATAAAACAGCAGGTATGTAAAGCAATCTACCTCCTCTGTATGTCCTACTTAGTCCTACAGCAAAATTGGTATAATCGTCTGTCTTCCAGCCATAAAGTGCAGCAGCGCTAAATTTAGTCTTATCGAATTCAGAATCAATTGATCCAAAATTGTAATTGCCATTGAGTGCACCTTCTATCTGAAATAGCAGGAAGTTTTTGTCATTTAAAGGCTTAAAAACAAAAGCTCCAAGTGCAGTTGTGCGTAGTTCATTTTGATCCAAAAGTGGAGCTGGTTCTCTAAAATTACCACCTAGAGGTTGAGAGCCACCAACGTTCAGTCGACTTTCCCAATAATTTAAATAAGCATTAACGATAAGTCTGTTATTTGAAATAATGGGATAGTTAGTTTCAATTCTTAGGCCATGATTCCTAGCAAAGGTGTTCTCTACGCTATTATAGTTGCCTATAAAAGCTTCGCCAGCACTTGTAGTCCAATCGTTCTGAGTCGCAAAATCGTAGCTAATGTTTATCAGTTTTGTAGGACTCAGCCCCAATACCTTATTGTTAACATAAACTTTAGCATCGCTTGCCTCTTCGAATGCACTCATATCGAAATCATCTTGTGCAATGGCTACGTATGGAAAGATTATTAATAGGAATAAGTATTTCTTCATTCTAAGTTGATTCAGTGTATTTAAAGCTTTTACAATCATTTCTACCCAGATACAAGACCCGTATGGGCTTGAATAGTTTGAAAAAATGAAAGTTGAAAAAGTGGGGCCGAAAATGACCGGTCGAAAAAGCTATTGCAATAATACCCCATTTCTTGTAAAAACATAGACAGTTGATTTTTATGGGCGCTAATTGTTTTCCTCTTGATTGAAACCTATTTTCAATTCGAATACAAACCTCAACACTTATGAAGTCTTTACGACTGATTCCTTTTTTAATGTTTCTCTGGGCCTGTAGTCCAGATTCTACACTGTTCTCCTTAATAGACAACCTCAACTCTTTTGAGTCAATCGAAGGATCCGATGAGTATTTGCCTTCACCGTTTGTAACTGCTGGAGATAGACTCTATATGGTGGGGCATCAAGATGGAAGCTTTCCAGATCTTGGTTGGCATGTAGCCGGTGAGATGGGAGGTATATGGAATCATCCGATAAAGCTTATGGATGGTTTTATGGCTCAGGTAGAGATTGATGGAGAAACCACTTGTCTAAATCAGGCTTCTCGTTTCATTAATTTTCCTGTGGGCAACGCACACATTTTTAGCTTAGATCAATTAGAGATTACTCGATCTCAATTTGTGCCTGATATGACAGAAGGGGTCTACGTTGAGTATCAGTTTAAAAACACATCGAATTCAGAAAAGAATCTGACTTTCCATTTTAATGGAATGATTGATTTGATGCCCGTTTGGCTCGGAGAAAGAACTAATATGATAGACTCTGTTGATAAGGCTAGCTATGATTCAGCATTGGATGGAATAATAGGAAAAGATCAAGCCAATGAATGGTATGTAGTCTATAAGTCTTCTATGACTAGTTCCAGTCATACATTGGATAGCAAGACTTGCGATTTTGAAAGAAGAGGTAAAGGGGTGAATGCGTCCTTGTCTTATGATATTTCTATTCCTGCTGGAGGAACGGTATCTCTACCATTTGCCATAGCAGGATCGGATAATTCTTTGAAGGAAGCCAAAACCTATTTAGTAGAAACGCTTAAAAATGCGCAATCCTCTTTTGAATCAAAGGCCAAGAGATACCGAGAAATAGAAAATACAGCTAAACTCACTATTCCTGATAAGAAAATGGAACAGGCCTTTCGTTGGGTGAAGTATAATACCGATTGGCTTATAAGAGATGTTGAAGGCCTCGGTAGAGGAATAACCGCAGGAATCCCCGATTATCCTTGGTTCTTTGGTGCTGATAGTGAATATGCTTTACAAGGAGTTGCGGCTATTGGTATGAATGATTTGGTAGACGAGACCATTGCGCTTATTGATAGGGTTTCGAATGAGGAGAATGAGAACTCAGGTAAGATTATGCACGAAATGTCTACCAATGGTGCAGTCTTCAACCCTGGTAACTTGAATGAAACTCCGCAGTATGCAATTCTTATTTGGAATGTGTTTCGCTGGACGGGAGATATGGATTTCTTAAAGAAGTATTACCCTACCCTGGAGGCGGGTATGAAATGGCTTCTGGAAGAAAATGATGCTGACGGTAACCTCTTGGCAGATGGCTATGGCATGATGGAAATTCACGGTCTTGAATCTGAAATGATAGACGTAGCAGCCTACACTCAAGCTGCCTTTACAGCTTCCGCTGAAATGGCCGAGGTATTAGGCATGCCGGATGATGCTAAGCAATACAGAATGAATGCGACTAAGCTTCGTGAGTTGATCAACACAGAGTTTTGGGCTGATGAATTCGATTCTTATGCTGATTTTATTGGTACAGCTAAAGATGCAGATCATTTAATTGATGGTGCTATTATCAGAGCTGATACTTTGAACAAGCCATGGGCGGTTGAAGAATTAAAGGCTACTCAAAAGCAAGTCAGAAGCTTCGATCCGGATAAAAAGCAAGGATTCGTCCTCTACCACAATTGGGTGGTGAATACACCATTAGAAATGGGGATTGCAGATGAAGATAAGGCTTTAAGAGCTCTTGAAACCGGAAGTAAATATGTGAATCCTTTTGGTGTTTTTGTAACAGGTATAGATAGAGATGAATCTGCTGAGACTGATGACGGAGGTTTTGCTAAACGAATGAAGATTTTCACCTATACCGGAGCTGTAATGACACTACCAACAGGTGTGCAAGCGATAGCTGAGAATAACTACGGTAGGCCAGATCAGGCCCTGGATTATTTAGAAAGAATGACTACTTCTTTCAGTTTTGCCCTGCCGGGTTCTATGTATGAAGTAAGCCCTGATTTCGGGATGATCGTACAAGCCTGGAATATCTATTCATATGCGATTCCGATTATGACCCAGTTCTTTGGGATTCAGCCTTATGCGCATTTAAATGAGATACATTTGAACCCGCAAATGCCTAAAAAGTGGCAGGAGGGAAGCATCGAGAATGTGAAAGTTGGTGATAATACGATCAGCGTTTATTACTCTAATGGAAAATTTAGAGTGACTCAAACCAAAGGTGGCTGGATTTTCGTAGTGAAACAGCCTGATGGTTCTACTCTTAAATATTCAGGAAAGGAGTTTTCCTTTTAATCCGGGAGATTGCTTTCAAACAAAAAACGTCAACTATTAAGTTGACGTTTTTTGTTTGTGTTAAACTTCTGTTGCTCCGGGTCCCTTGCGGAAAAGCTTTCTAACGGCTTGTTCTAGTTCTTCAGCCGCTTTGCTTAAGTGATGCTTGGTCTCTTCAAACTTAGGTTCATTCTTAGTTTTGAAATCTTCTAGTTTGTCTTCAAGCTTATCCCTTTGCTTCTTTAATTCTTCAATGGCTTCATCGAGTTCTTCTCTTGCATCTTCCCCCAGATCTTTGGCTTTGTCAACCAATTCTTCAATCTGATCTCTTATTTGTTTGAGAACTTTATCCGTATCCATTACTCGCTAGGTCTAGTACGAATTTTAGTAGTTACCTGAATCCAACAACCCACTCTTACAGCATCACCTTCTTCTTTGTTGGCTTCAAATACGTTAGCTACAGTTGGGAACTGAGCTTTAGCTTGTGCCATGCCTGATTTATCGCCTGCTTTTGCAAAAGCATCATAAGCTGCCATAAATACAGCTCTATCATCAATTTGGCTTTGCTGCTTTGCACAATCGTTAAAGCTTCCCATGTAGAGGTTGCCAATGAACTTGTATGCTTCTTTATCGAAAAGAGGATTCAATTTAATAGCTTCTAAAGCTGCAGTTCTAGCACCTGCTTTATCACCTTGTGCTAAATTCAGTTTCGCAATATCCATTTGTAATTCTCCCTTTCCAGCAGGGTCTGATTCTAGGTTAATTGCTTCTTTATACCATTTAGTAGCTTCCACATAATCTTTTCTACCAAAAGCTCTTTGCGCCAAAACTTTCGCAACACCTTGTGTAGGCTCGTTGTCCTGAATGATTTTCATGGCTTTCTCAAAGTATGGACTTGAACTACATTCTTGGTCTAAAAGCAGTTTGAATACGTTCTTGGCTAGTTTAACATCTTCTTTGGTGTCTAAACCTTTCGCAATATTATCGTTAATGAAGTCGCAGTTTAGTTTGTCTTCTCCTATTGTCTGAATCAATAGACTAGTAACCGCAGTTCTATATCTATCCATTTTCGCTTCATCGCCACCTTTTGATTGTTTCAGATCAATTAATTCGTTCACTTGGAAGTAGATATCAATGATCTCGTCATCTGATAGAGACTTTTCATAAGCACTTACTCTTCTGCACATGTCCATATAGGAAACCACATTGTTGTTAATTACAGCATTTGGTTTATCATATGCTTCTTTATATGCCTCAAATCCGTCAAGAATTCTTTCTCTATTCGTTTTCCAATACTTAAAATACTTGTATGCCTTGTTGTTAACTTCTCTGTCAGTCAATCCAAAGTGCTCTTTCTTCATGTCATAGCATATGAACATGGAATCCAAGTATCTATTTTTGTCTTCCGCGTTCTCTGCGGCAATGGCTAATTCTTCGTAAGCCTTGTACCCGTTTATATATTGACCATCGTTGAGTTTAGGGGTATTTTCTAATAACCAGTTAACCGCGCCAGCAGCAGATTTGTATTCCTTTATAGACATCTCATCCATGGCAAATACGAACTTACGCCTTGCCTCTGCAGCCAACTCAGGGTCGTCTGGTAGGTTTAATTTAAAATCTTGTGCAATTGTTACTTGCGCGAAAAATAGCAGTAGCGCAACTTTAAGGACCTTTTTCATCTTCTTACATTTATTTTCCAACATTCCTTTAGCAAAGTCTCGGCCAAAGTCTCGTTCGGGCGAAACTACGGCTAGAATAGAAATTAGATATTAATTCATTTATTATCAAATTGTGACTATTCTATACATCAAACAATCGTTTGAATTCAAATTTTTCCCCATCGAATAATCCTAGGTCGCTTAGCTTTAATTGAGGTATTACAAGTAGAGCCATAAAGGACAAAGTCATGTAGGGAGAAATAAGCGTGCTTCCAAGCGCTTTAGCAAAACCATCGATTTCTGTATAAGCTTTGGCTACTTGGTAACCATCATTATTCGACATGATGCCTGCTATAGGTAGTGGTAGAATTTGTTCATTCCCTTTACCTACGGCAGATACCCCACCTTTGGTTTCAATAATTGAGTTTATTGCTTTTATAATGCTTTCGTCATCTACTCCAACAGCCAATATATTATGTGAGTCATGACCAACGGAAGAGGCTATAGCGCCTTCTTTTAAATTGAAGTTTTTAATGAATCCTATGGCTGGCTTAGCATCATGGTATCTATTCACCACAACGAATTTCAAATGATCGTTTTCTAAGTCTGATACCACATAGCCTTGTTCGTCAAGTTTAGCTTCTGCTACTATGGTTTTCGTGATCAACTGACCATCCAAGGCTTCAATAACATTCATTTGGGTTCGTTCAGCCTGAACCTGAATATCTTCTAGTTTAATAGGTGAGCAGTTGAAATTATTAATGATATCAATTTCTACCTGCTCAATTTTGGTTTGCCCGTCTGCAGCTACCAATTCTCCATTAATATAGGTTCTGTCAATGAGGAATTCAGTAATGTCTCTTGTTATGATGAAATCCGCGTAATCGCCCTCGCGTAAAGTGCCAATATCTAGGTTGTAGTGTTCAACGGGGGTTATACAAGCAGCATTTAGTACATCGAACAAATCATGACCTGCCGCTATAGCTCTAGATACTAATTGATTGATATGCCCTTCTACTAAATTATCGGGATGTTTGTCGTCTGAACAGAACATGAGCATATCAGGCCTTTCATCAAAAAGCTCTACTAATGCTTCAAAGTTTTTCGCAGCAGACCCTTCTCTAATGGCAATTTTCATGTCATACTTGAGTTTGTCTCTTGCCTCTTCTGAGGTAAAGCACTCATGATCAGTAGACATCCCAGCTTTGATATAGTCTCTGGCTTGTTCTCCTCTGAGTCCGGGTGCATGCCCATCAATTGGTTTTCCAATTTCTTTGGCAATGCTTAGCTTTTCATGTACCACCTCATCATTAAAAATCACACCCGGCCAATTCATCATTTCTGCCAAGTATTTGATTTCCGGTTTTTCTAGTAAAAACCTAATCTGCTCAGGGGTGATTTCTGCTCCGGCTGTCTCAAAGCTTGTAGCCGGAACACAAGAAGGAGCGCCAAAATTGAACTTGAAGTTTACCTTTTTGCCATTTTCGATCATGTATTCTACTCCTTCAACTCCCAATACATTTCCTATTTCGTGAGGATCAGATACGGTACCAACTGT
Organism: Roseivirga sp. UBA6052; assembly: GCA_002427755.1. Taxonomy (GTDB): domain Bacteria; phylum Bacteroidota; class Bacteroidia; order Cytophagales; family Cyclobacteriaceae; genus Roseivirga. The sequence goes on along the minus strand of DIYO01000007.1, from coordinate 92,384 downwards.
ACCATGAACTACAGCCATTCTGGCAAACTCTGAGGGCACAACCATTGAGCTCTCTATATGTACATGGGCATCTACAAAACCAGGAAGAATGTATTGATCTTCTACCTGATCGCTTTTTGTGATTGTCTTGATTCTGTCATTCTCGATTTCAACAATACCATCATAAATGGCTTTGTTTCTAATGTCGATAATGTGTCCACTTATAGTCATGAATTAAATTAAATCTAGGTTTCCGGTAGAATACTTCAATATGTATTTCATGGCATAGATTCTCCAACCTTGTCGAGTGAATTCTAATTTAATGACATATTCACCCACAAATTCTCTGGTCTTGCCTAATGCAGCATTAGCTCTGTAGTGAGTAGCGGTGGCATAGCAAATTACTTCTGCTTTGCCATCATGTTCTTCGATTATAAAGTTACCCGCTAAGTGATTTATTGAGTCTATAGTCTTAAAACTTTGGGCCCATTGATTACATATATCTACTGCTGTTGTATCAATAGGTTCTGAACCTAAAGAACTCATATCTAAATAGACTTTTGGATTAAAAACTTCTGATTGTAGCCTGTTCCAATCTTTTCTGTCTGTATAGATAAAAAGTTTATTTACGGTTTCTCTTATAGCTTCTCTAGATGTCATGGGTAAGTACTTCTTTTGCCCTCAATGATATATATCAATTCCTAAATGTATGCTGGATAAATATCATGTTTTACATTTGCGCTCAAATGAGAAAAATTAAAATAGCCATAGATGGTCTTTCTGGATGTGGTAAAAGCAGCACTGCTAAGGCAGTTGCAAAGGCTCTAGCTTATAAATTCATAGATACAGGTGCTATGTATAGAGCGGTTACCCTTTATTTTCTTAAGAATGATATCGACTGGAATAAGCCAGAAGAAGTAAACAATGCGCTATCCTCTATAAAGATTGATTTTCAGTACAATTCGGAAACAGCGAAGAATGAAACCTTTTTGAATGAACAAAATGTTGAAGAGGAGATCAGAAAAATGTACGTATCTGAGAAGGTGAGTCCTGTTTCTGCTATTAAAGCCGTTAGAGTGGCAATGGTTGCTCAGCAGCAAGAAATGGGTAAAAATAGAGGAGTAGTGATGGATGGTAGGGATATTGGTTCAGTTGTTTTTCCCGATGCTGAATTGAAAGTTTTTATGACCGCTAGTACTGAAGTAAGGGCTGAACGAAGAAGACTTGAGTTAGAATCGAAAGGTGAAAGGGTAGACATTAATGAAATTATCGAGAATTTAGAATCTCGCGATTTGCAAGACTCAACTAGAGCTGAAAGTCCACTTGTAAAAGTCGATGATGCAATCGAAATTGACACATCTTATTTACAATTTGAAGATCAGGTACAAAAAGTGTTAGATTTGGCTAAAGAGAGAATAGCCGCAGTGTAGGAGAAGATGGAAGTAACGATAGATCAGAATTCAGGGTATTGCTTTGGTGTTGAATTTGCCATTCAGATGGCCGAAGACGAGATGGCTGATGGTAAATTATATTGCCTGGGAGATATCGTTCATAATAGCATGGAGGTTGAACGCCTTAACGCCAAAGGACTGCAGATTATTGATCGTGATGCCTTAAAAAAAATTAAGGATTCAAAAGTGCTCATTCGAGCGCATGGAGAGCCACCAGAGACATATGAGTTGGCTTTAAAGAACAATATTGAATTGGTAGATGCTTCTTGCCCCGTTGTTTTAAAACTTCAGAATAGGGTTAAGGTAGCTTATGATAAGATGCAAGCTGCCAAAGGGCAGATCGTAATCTACGGCAAATTGGGTCATGCAGAAGTGATTGGACTTACGGGTCAAACCAATAACGAAGCCATTATTGTGATGGAAGAAGCTGACCTTGATAAGATAGATTTCACCCGTCCTGTCACACTCTTTTCTCAGACTACAAAAAGCACAAAAGGCTTCTATCATATTAGAAGTTTAATCGAAGAAAGAATTAAAGACGCAAAAGGCACTTTGGAAGAATTAGATTTCAGTGCAAATGATAGTATTTGCCGACAGGTATCTAACAGAGAGCCTCAGCTTCAAAAGTTTGCCCAAGATGTTGATGTAATCATTTTTGTTAGTGGCAAGAAGAGCTCAAACGGTAAAGCACTTTATGGGGTCTGTAAAGCACAGAACGACAGAAGTTACTTTATTGAAAACGAAAATGAGCTCGATTTAGGGTGGTTTAATGCTGATGATAAAGTAGGGATTTGTGGCGCAACTTCTACTCCTATGTGGCTTATGGAGAAAGTTGCAAAACACATAGAGAATTCCTTTCATACAACAGCGGTCATATAATATTTCAGATAGCCTTTTCTTGTGAAAGTTTTTGGACTAAATTGCGCCCCTGAAAAGGACTAAATCCTTTTTGATTGGGCGAGAAGCAATTTTGAGCTCAATTTTTATCAACCCGAGTGATTCGAATAAAAAGAGTATGTCTAAAACTGTAAAGCTTAAAAAAGGCTTTGACATTAACCTCGCTGGTAAGGCAGAAAAGAAAATCGCTGATAATCCTCCTTCGGAAACGTTTGCAATCAAACCAACGGATTTCATTGGTATGAAACGCCCTAAGCTATTTGTCGCTGAAGGTGACAATGTGAAGGCTGGAACTCCTGTGCTTTATGATAAGATGCAGGAAAACGCGATGATCTGTTCTCCTGTGAGCGGTGAAATAGTTGAAGTTAAAAGGGGAGCGAAGAGAAAGATTCTTGAGGTTAAGATTTTAGCTGACAAGGAAATTGAATACGAGCAATTCCCGACATTCAGTGTGTCTGATATCAATGGATTATCAAGAGAAGATGCACAGGCACAAATGCTAAAAGGTGGAGTTTGGCCAAACATTATCCAACGACCTTACGGGGTAGTTGCTAATGAGAACGACACACCAAAGGCAATCTTTATTTCAGCTTTTGATTCACATCCTTTGGCGGCAGACTTTGCGTTTATGCTGAAAGGGCAAGATGAGGCTTTCAAAATCGGAGTTGAGATTCTAAAGAAATTTACTGACGGTAAGGTTCATTTAAATCACAATGCTAATGCCGAGGTTTCCACTGTTTTTTCAGGACTAGAAGGAATTGAAAACAACAAATTCAATGGACCTCACCCAGCAGGAAACGTTGGTGTGCAGATACATCATGTAGATCCAATTGGAAAAGGGCAGATTATTTGGACTGTGAATCCTTACGGAGTTGCTCAGATTGGTAAGCTATTCCTCGAAGGCAAGTACGATGCTTCTAAGTTAGTTGCTGTTGCCGGTTCTGAGGTAAGTGCTCCTCAGTACTATAAGACCTATACAGGTTCGGGAGTAGCCAAATTGGTAGAAGGCAATTTGAAATCTGATCATGTGAGATACATCTCTGGTAATGTTTTAACCGGAGAAAGAATCGCTAATGACGGTTACGTTGGTTTCTATGATAATTTGCTTTCTGTTATACCTGAAGGTGATCAACCTGAATTTTTAGGTTGGATTAAGCCTCAAAAAGAAAGATTGAGTTTCCATAGAGCATGGGGATTATTCTCTTTCTTGAATGGAAAGAATAAAGAATATGCACTTGATTCGAATACCAATGGCGAGCCTAGAGCTTTTGTTCAAACCGGTGAGTTTGAGAAAGTAACGCCAATGGATATTTATCCTACTTATTTACTGAAAGCCATTATGTCGGAAGATTTCGACAATATGGAAGCTTTGGGTATTTACGAGGTAATCGAAGAAGACTTGGCATTATGTGAATTTATTGATGTCTCTAAACACGAGATTCAGTCCGTGGTAAGAGAAGGATTAGAACTAATGCAAAACGGATAAGCCATGAAGTTTTTACACGACTTATTAGATAAACAAAGACCACTTTTTGAGAAAGGTGGGAAATTTGAAAAGTTTTATGTGCTATGGGAAGCTAATGAGACTTTCTTGTTTAAACCTGCCTTGACTGCGGGTGATAAGGGAGTTCAAGTTAGAGATGCAATTGACTTGAAGAGAATGATGATGACGGTAGTTATCGCCATGATCCCATGTTTGATCTGGGGTATCTTCAACGTTGGTTATCAGCATTATGTAGCTACAGGTGAAATTACAGAAGGTGGTTTTGCTGCATTCTTCAACTTAGATAACCTTTTATTTGGTGCTAGATGGGTATTGCCAATCGTATTAGCTTCATATGTAGCTGGTGGTTTGGTTGAAGTAACGATAGGAATTATCAGAAAACACCCAATAAACGAAGGCTTCTTGGTAACAGGTATGTTGATTCCTTTGATCGTACCACCTACAATTCCATTATGGCAAGTGGCTTTAGCTACTGTTTTTGGAGTGCTTGTAGGTAAAGAAATCTTCGGTGGAACAGGAATGAACATCTTGAACGTAGCGATGACTGCAAGAGCATTCTTGTACTTTGCTTATCCAACTGATATTTCAGGTGAGGTTTGGACGCAATTAGCAGACAAGGCACCTGTTGATGGATATTCTGGTGCAACAGCATTAGCCATTGCGAATGATACATCTATTTCTGGTGCGGGTACTGTTGTTGACGGGCTAAGTCAGGCTAACAGCATGTTAATAGCGCCTTTTGGTGGAGACTTCTTTAGCTTCCAGAATATGCTAATAGGGGGTATACCAGGATCAATCGGTGAGACTTCTACTTTAATGGCCTTAGTTGGGGCTTTAATACTAATCGCTACGGGTGTTGGAAGTTGGAAGATTATCGTAAGTGTATTCGCTGGAGCATTTGCTATGGGTACAATCTTTAATCTAGCAGGAGCAAATGAATTTATGTTAGTACCTGCTCATTATCACTTTGTATTTGGTGGACTAGCATTTGGTGCTGTCTTTATGGCGACAGATCCAGTATCTGCATCGCAAACAGAAATAGGAAAATGGATTTATGGAGCGTTAATAGGAATGTTAACTGTATTAATCAGAGTAGTCAACCCGGCTTATCCTGAAGGTATAATGTTGGCAGTTCTATTTATGAATGTGTTTGCTCCATTAATTGATTTCTACGTAGTTCAAGCAAACAAGAAAAGGAGGTTAGCTCGTGCAACAGTCTAATAGATATATCATAATATTCTCTTTGGTACTTACAGTAGTACTAGGTGGATTACTTTCAGGTGTTTCTCAAGTATTGGGCCCTGCTCAAAAGAAGTCACAAGACTTAGATACTAAGAAGCAAATTTTGGGGGCGATTCCAGCAGAGAAAGCTGCTTTAGGAGATATGGAGCCTGAGCAAATTTTAGCTAGATACGCTGAAGTGATTAGCTCAGAAGTTGCTGATTACCAAGGCAACTTAGTTGATACTGACGAGAAGGGTGGTCCTTTGTTTGCAGAGAATGTTAACATCGAGAAGAACTATAAGAAGGCTCCTGAAGAGAGACTTTACCCAGTATTCAAGTATAGTGCGGATGGCAAAAAATCGATCATAGTTCCTACATATGGAGCAGGTCTTTGGGATGCTATTTGGGCATATGTAGCCTTGAGTCCTGATTTAAAGAATATCGAAGGGGTTAGTTTCGACCACAAAGGTGAGACACCTGGTCTTGGTGCTAGAATTACATCTGATGAGATTCAGGCGCGTTATCAGGGTAAGAACCTTTATGATCAAGGAGGCAATTTTGTTTCTGTATACATGGTGAAAAGTGAAAAGACACCTGAGTCTAAACTTGGACCAAACAAAGTAGATGGGATGGCAGGCGCTACATTAACAGCGAATGGCGTGAATGATATGCTTTTGAAATACATTGGTTTCTACCAAAGCTATTTCGATAAGCACGTAAGAACGGGTGTATTATCAATGAATCAAGAATTCTAAAATCAAGTATAGATGAGTACGGAAACTTTAGAAGCACCGGTAGTAAAAGAGAAAGAGTCTTTACTATCGAAAAGAAGAAAGAAGTTTGTAACAGATCCTTTGAATGACGACAATCCAATTACCATTCAGGTATTAGGTATTTGTTCTGCATTAGCCGTTACAACTCAAATGAAGCCAACATTGGTTATGGCGCTGTCTGTAATCTTTGTAATGATATTCTCAAACTTGTTTATTTCACTTTTGAGAAACGCTATCCCTACAAGGGTAAGAATTATCGTACAGCTTGCGATTGTTGCAACGCTTGTAACATTAGTGAACGAAGTTTTGAAAGCATACGCTTTCGATATGTACAAAGAGTTATCAGTATTTATTGGTCTTATCATTACCAACTGTATTGTAATGGGACGCCTTGAGGCTTTCGCTTTAGGTAATAAACCTTATGATTCAGTATTGGATGGTTTAGGATCAGGATTAGGATATTCTTGGATCATATTAACCGTAGCATTCTTTAGAGAAATCTGGGGATCAGGTAAAATCTTCGGTTACGATGTAATGGGAGCAATTGGTTTTGAAAACTTTGCGGCAAATGGTTTGATGGTATCTCCTGTAGGAGCGTTCATCGTACTAGGCTTTATCATCTGGGTGCAGAGATCTAAAACAGGTTACGTAGAACACTAAATAGAAGACCATGGATTTAATAAACTTAGGTATCAAATCGATCTTTATAGAGAACATGGTATTTGCCTATTTCTTAGGTATGTGTTCTTTTTTGGCGGTATCCAAAAAGGTATCGACCGCTTTCGGTCTAGGACTTGCAGTAGTATTCGTATTGGGTATTACAGTGCCTATGAACTGGTTGTTGAATGAGTTTGTGTTGAAAGAAGGTGCACTAGCATGGTTAGGACCAGAGATGGCTTCAATCGATCTTACTTTCTTAAGATTCATCATGTTTATTGCCATTATTGCGGCAATGGTACAGCTAGTTGAGATGACTATTGAGAAATTCTCTCCTTCGCTTTACGGATCACTAGGTATTTTCTTACCACTAATTGCTGTGAACTGTGCAATCTTAGGTTCATCCTTATTTATGGCACAAAGAGATTACACTATAGGAGAAGCTACAGTATTTGGTTTTGGATCAGGTATCGGTTTCTTCTTGGCAATTGTTGCGCTTGCTGCCATTAGAGAGAAGTTAAGATATTCAAATGTTCCTGATCCATTAAAAGGATTAGGTATTACCATGTTTATCACCGGATTGATGGGAATTGCTTTCATGAGTTTCATGGGTATTTCTATCTAATCTGTATAGCATACTTTAAAAAGAAAGCCCTAGTCTAAGACTAGGGCTTTTTTTATGCTTAATTCAGTTAACGTCATTTTAGTTGAAATCCTATCTATGTATAAAGAGGGTTAAAAAGAAACTAATAAGTTCGATAATTACGTATATACAACAATAATTGGCTTTAAAATTTATTGAAGATCATATAGATAACGTATTAGTGATTTGGTTAGGATTATACTTGTGTTATTTTCCTTTATCAATCTTAAAATACTTTTATGTCTAATTCAATTAATAGGAGAGATGCACTGAAGAGAGGTGTTTTTTCCGTAGGTGCATTGTCGTTTTTGCCTTCTTTAGGATTTGCTGAAGAATTCAACGCGCCTCGTATTAACTCCGAAGGTAATATTGACCATACGATTTTATTTAAAGAGCATTTAGCTCCTGTCGATGTTAAACTAAGGGCAAAGCTTAATGCAAATGAGAACCCATATGGTCCTTCTCCTAAAGCTATGGAGGCATTAAAAAACGCTGCCAATCTAGGTAATCGATATGGTTGGAAGTCTCTAGGAGAATTAATTGAGTTAATTACAGACAAAGAGGGTGTATCTGCTGATCATATTATGATGGGGCCTGGCTCTTCGGATCTACTCGAAAAATTCGGATTGGTCATGTTTATGAATGGAGGAAACATCGTTTCAGCTGATCCTTCATATATGTCTATGATGAATGTTGCACGTTCAGTGGGTGCTGAGTGGAAAGGAGTCAAGTTAAAAGATGATTGGTCACATGATTTAGAAGCCATGGAAGCAGCTATTGATCAAGACACTAAATTGGTTTATATCTGTAATCCGAATAACCCGACAGGTACTATAACTGCTTATAAAGAGCTCTATGATTTCTGTTCAAGGGTTTCTGAAAAAGTGCCAATTTTCATAGATGAAGCTTACTTAGAATTTATAGATGGTAAAGAAGGTAAGAGTATGGTTTCGCTCTTGAATGAAGGTAAAAATGTAATAGTTGCCCGTACTTTCAGTAAGATCCATGGAATGGCTGGTTTAAGAGTAGGTTATGCTGCTGCCTTGCCTGAAACTCTCCAATCCATTCAAAAGATTACGCGAGGAGGCATGGGAATTACAATTACTTCTATCGCTGCTGCCTTGGCCAGTATGAAGGACTCAGCGTTTTTAACTGCGTCTAAAGCAAAGAACAAAGAAGCGCGTGATTTCACTTATAAGAAACTTGTGTCTATGGGGTATGAGCCCGTGCCGTCTCAAACGAGTTTTATGATTTTCCCTCAAGATCAATTAGAAGGAAAAGAATTTTTAAAGCGTATGTCGGCACAAGGTGTAGGTGTTAGATCTTTCCAGATCTATGATAAGACATGGTGTAGGGTAAGTATGGGTACGCTCGATGAGATGCAAATCTTTATTGACGCTTTGGGTCAAGTAATTGGATAAGATCATTCGATAATTAATCAATGGACGGTGCTTTAGAGAAGACCTTAATGCTTCTTCTTTTTATCCTTGTGGGTATTTTAATAAGGAAGAAGTATAAGAATAAAGAGCAGGTAAATGGTATCAAGAACATGATCTTGACCATTGCATTGCCTGCTACCATTTTTGTAGCATTAATGGGGGTAGAAGTCGAGCTTTCAATGTTGATCTACCCGCTATTAGCCTTAATTTTTAACCTGATTCTCTATTTCCTAACACCAGGATTACTCAGAATCTTTGGAGTAGACCGCAAAAGTAAGGAAGGACGCACTTTAAGACTTCTTTTGCCTTCATTGGCTCCTGGTCTGTCTTGCTTTCCGTTTATTATCGAGTTCTTAGGAGAGTCTGAATTAGCAATAGCCGCATTAGCCGATGTTGGTAATAAAGTGTTTGTACTACTCTTTCTCTACATTATTGCTATGAACATTTTCATGGCTAATAATCCTACTTCAGGTTCGAATGGACGCAATCAAAAACTGAAGGCTTTACTTCTTTCATTAGTCAAAGAACCCATTAACCTAGTAATCATTACTGCGATTGTCTTGTTAGCAGTTGGCATTCAACTAGATGATTTACCCGGCTTTTTATCCAGTGCATTTGAAAGAATGGGAGGTATGATGACCCCTCTGGTTTTGATCTTCATAGGACTAGCTGTTACAGTAACGAAAAAGAAACTTGTACCAATTTTCACACTCTTATTAAGTCGTGCAGGTTTGTCTATGATAGTTGTTGGTCTAGTTTGCCTTTTGGTAGGAGTAAGTGAACAAAACCTAATTCTATTGAGTGTTGCCTTTTCACTGAGTTCATGTAGCTTTTGGCCATTTGCACATATGGCTTCGTTCGATCAAAGAGAAGATGACTTAAAGCAAAAAGAGAAGAGTTTTGATCTTAGTTATGGATTGCTGGTTTTAGCTATCTCACTACCGGTTTCAACCTTACTTATTTTAGGAGTTTTAAATAGCGGAAGCATGCTAAGTTCGCCTAAGGCTATTCTAGTTGCAGGAGCATTACTTATGATTATGAGCCTTATTCCAAGATTAGTAATTCTCTTGAAGACATCTTTTAAGATGACGGTAAAGCCTAAAATGCAGACCAGATTAGAGCCGGCAGATTAGTCAAATATACCGGTAGGAAATCCATCAATACTTTTTACGTTTTTTCTCTCCCAATACTCTTCCATGCCTGTGGCTTCCTTTTTTTCTGCCCAATCGGCTAAGATCTGACGATCTTCCTTGTAATCCATTAAAGGGACGGCAAAACCGCATGATGTTTGAAGAGAATCTACTTCAACAATGTATATGTTTCTAGCTCCGCGGGTCTCATTATATAAACCTATATGGTCTTGCCATTCTTTGTCCTGTTTATGAATGGTTTGAGCAGAACCATATAGACGTAGAATTTTAGGCTTGCCTTCAAAAGCGCAAAACATAATCGTTATTCTATTGACGAGTTTTAAATGAGCTGCAGTCTCATTTCCACTTCCTGTAAGGTTTAGCCAGGCGACTTTATTTGGACCTATGATTTTGAATGTATCCATGCCTTTTGGAGATACATTCACTCTTCCGGTTTCAGCCGCTGTACCTGTAAAGAAGATTTTTTGCTCCAGTATCCATTCTTTTAACTCATCCGTAATCTCTTCATAGAATTTTGCCATATGGCAAGTTAAGGTTTAGGAGAGGAGTTAGAAAATCAATAATGTTATTAATCTATTAGTTGATAAACTAATAGATTAGTTATATTTAAAGATAACTCAACTCTCCCAATATGTTTCTTACTCATACTAAACATGCCTTTCGGTCAATCACAAAACATAGAATCCCATACCTTTTAAACTTAATTGGGTTTGCTACAGGAATACTTGGCACATTCATTCTGGTCGCATTACTAAGTCATGATTGGAAATTCGATACCTATCACGATAATGCCGGCCTGATTCATAAGCTATCAATCAAATTAAACCTCCCCAATGGAGAAAGGCATTTCGCTTCAACTTCTGTTATTACTTCAGAGAATATAGAGGAAGCTATTCCTGAAATAGAATCAACGGTACGCATGAGGGTTATGCCGGCAACCCTTAGAAATGCCGATGATATATTCACAAATCAGCCTATCAATTATGTCGATTCGGCCTTTTTTCATGTGTTCAAAGTTCAATTGAAATCAGGAAGGCTTCCTCTGAATCAAGATGAGATACTCATAAGTACTAGAACTCAGGAGAGAATATTCAGGACAGATGACCCTATAAATAAATCTTTACAGTTCGAGTCACCTGCGGTTAACAAAGGATTAGTAGTAGTTGGTGTTTATGAAAGTTACCCTACAAATGTTTCTTTTAGGCCGGCCATTCTTGCGTCTTTTAAGCAAGTAGAAGGGAGCCATAATAGAAATTATGGTGCAATTGTACCTTTTCTATCTACATTCCTTTTCACCACTACACCAATAGAGGAACAGGAGCTTCAAGAGAAAATCGATGATCATTTCAACAGCGTCTTACCAGAGGGATTAAATAATGTTCTAGATCATAGAGTTGAATCATACGCCAATATGCATTTCAATGCAGGGCAAGAATTTGATTTCCCTCAGAAACATGAAGCCCAGACCTTGTTAATTCTAGCAGCATTAGCCGTCTTTATTCTGATATCTGTTTTTGCGAACTTTTTCAGCATTCAATTGGCATTAGTTCTTCAACGCGATAAGGAGTTAACGATTAAACGTATTCTGGGCAGAAGTAAAACTACTCTACTCAGCCAGACATTGGCTGAATCTCTTTTACTATTGTTACCAACTTTTCTCATTGCGGGGATCAGCACTTGGTTGATACTTTCAGAGTTAGAAGCCTATACCGGTCAAACACTTATGGTTAATTGGTTTGAGCCTTGGCGCTTTTCGCTTCTCTCTCTTCTTTCTTTGATTCTCTTCTTACTGCTATCTGTAGTCATCTCATACTTACTCGCTTCTCGTATGACCTCATTCGATTTTAAGACAAAAACTAAATCTTGGGTAGTAAGAAAGGTTTTTATCGGTCTACAGTTTAGCCTAGCAGGGTTCTTTATTCTAAATGCATTAGTTATTTCAGGTCAGCTCAGATTTTTAAGTACTCAAAATTTGGGTTTCCAAGAAGACCAGCTAATAAACATATCTCTTAATGGTTATAATAATGTAGAGCAGGCCAAGACCATTAAGCAGAGGTTTATGGGGTTGTCTGGTGTGAAGACTGCCAGTGTTAGTCAGGTGGCCGTTTTCGGGAGTCAGGGTAAGTCTAACTTCAGTGTTTTAAGAGATACCTCGAGTGTTTCTCACCTAATGAATGTTAACTATATCGATGCTGATTTTCTGCCTACAACTGGTATTGACATTGTTTTTGGAGATAACATAGATAATAGCGGTACAAAAGCGTTAATCAATTTAAGAGCTGCTGAGTTATTGGGCTTTGATAATATTCAAGAAGCTTTAGGCATCCAGATTACTCATAACGGTAGAGACTCAACTTTGAACTATACAATATCTGGAGTTGTGACCGATTATTTATATCAAACGAGCCATCAATCTGTCGAACCCATTATTCTTTTAGAGGAACCCATAGTGGGTTACTATAATCTTTCAATTAAATCTGAGACTAATAGTATGGAGTCTCTAATTGAGAATATAGAGAATGAATGGGATGATTTGTTTCCTGGTTATCAGTTGAATTATACTGTAATGGAGACCTCAATTGAGAATGCGTATCAAGAAGATTTTCAAAAAGGTCAATTTTACCAATGGGCAACCTATTTGCTAGTCTTTATAGCTGCACTTGGCGTATTTGGATTAACCTATCATTATGCAGATCAAAAGAGAAAAGAAATTGGGATTAGGAAAGTTGTTGGCGCCAACTTAGGTCACATTCTTAAGCAAATCATCAGTCCGGTTATATGGATTTCTGTTTTAGCCCTTATCATATCACTTCCTATTGCATCTTTTACTGCAGAGAACTGGCTTGATAATTATCAATATGGTATAACCATTGGACCACTCCATATCATAGGAGCGATCCTGCTTGTAGTTTTGCTGTCACTTTTAGCTTTGCTCTATCCTGGAATAAAGGCATCAAGTATTAATCCAGTAGAGACGTTGAGAGAAGAGTAGAATTAATCGTAGTCGAAGTTTCTACTACAACCTTCAAAATTAATGAATGGAAGACCGTTTTCGAGATAGTCAATTAGCACTTCAGCAGTAGTTCTATCTTGAATATCCACTTGGTCGAAAGTAAAGTAATCCTCATACAAGGCAGGTATAAAGTCATTCATACCTAAAGTGAATGTGGTATTATCATCGATTGGATCTCCGTTGGTATCGGTAAGAACTATTTCATCTCCTGATTTAGTGATGTTTAATCCAGTATAAGAAATGGCTAAGCTAGTTTCTTGTAAAAAGCTCTTCAACTCACTTGCTGTAATTCTATAAATAACTGCCTGATTATTAAAAGGGTCTAATTCATAAATCTCAAACTTAGTAATCTCTCCTTCATCTATGCGGCTTCTAAGACCACCTAAATTCTGAATAGTGATATCTACCTGCAGCTCTGATTTTAGAGCAGTAGTAAAGAAACATCCTGCTTCTCCGATGTCATCCATAGCTGTTTCGGTATTACCAACTACCTCATCAAATACAGGGTTATTTGAGTATGAATTACTCACCTCATCTATTGACTCATCGCTTTCTGTGTATGCATTTAAATCAATTAGAGACACCCGAGATAGTATAGCACCCTCATCGTCAACAATTAATTCTAATTTGCCTAGGTAGTTGAGGAATGCTCCAGCCATTAAAACCGGAGTATTGTTAAAGTACTGCGTAGATAAGTCATGAGAATGTCCTCCGATAACAGCATCTAAGAAATCATAGGTGTTAGCCAACGAAATATCGTTGTCCAAGCCTAGGTGGGTAAGACCAATTACCACATCAGAATTCTCATCTTCTTTAAGATTCACATAATTTCTAATTGTAGACTTGTGGTCTTCAAACTCTAATCCTCTCATTCTCCATGGATGAGCAGCAGGTGCAACTACGCCCTCTCTACCTTCTGTTTCAACAAAGCCTAAGAAAGTTACTCTTAAGCCATCTATTTCTATTGTTCTGAAGGCCGCTGGTTGATTTAATGCCGTTCCTGCGCTAGTAACATTCGCACAAATCCAACTGAAATTTGAGTCATCAACCCTTTCTTGAAGCTCCTCTAATCCATAATCAAATTCATGGTTTCCTAGTACAGAAAGGTCAAAACCTACCTTGTTCATTAGATCGATCATTGGCAAACCCGGTTCAACATATTGATCTACATATGGGCTACCCGAGAATAAGTCACCAGCGCTTACCAGTAAGGTTCTATTCACATTTCGCTCAGCATCAACTATGTTCTTGATCTTGCCAAAATTGCCCATTTCAGCGTGAGGATCATTAATAAAGAAAATAGTAACGCGCTCTCCGTCAAGACTAGGCGGTTGAATGTCTGAAATATCATTACAACCCAGCATTACGATCGTGAGAATCGTAATAGATAGAAGCCCTTTAAAACGTGCATTAAGACTTCGGTTGATGTTTTTGAATTTGAAAGTCATTTAGTTAATCCTCTTTTCTGGTAGTTATTTCACAATACTCGATTATGAACTTTAAAGTTACTTTTTAAACGTGAAATTTTGCGCAATTATATGAATGGTTTAGTTCTACTTCAATATCCTTTACTAAAAAGAACTTGATCCTGAGAATCTTACTGAAAGGCGCTTAAATAAATTGAAACGAACACTTTTGAAGTTTGATGACTCCTTTTAGTTTTGGCCACCTTTTTTAGAACTATCCATGACGAAACACTCTACTCTTTTATCAGCAGAATTATCAATCTCTACTCAGCAAGTTGACGCTACCATTAAACTTCTTGACGATGGAGGAACAGTGCCTTTTATCTCAAGATATCGGAAGGAAATAACCGGTAGCCTAGATGAGGTGCAAGTTGCGGCTATTCGTGATAGAATTACTCAATTACGTGAGCTAGATAAGCGTAGGGAAGCGATCTTAAAGTCTATAGCCGATCAAGATAAATTAACTGAAGAGTTAAAAGAGGAGATTGAGAAGGCCGAAACGCTGGCGAGACTAGAAGATATTTATTTACCCTATAAGCCTAAAAGAAAGACAAAAGCCAGTATGGCTAGAGAGAAAGGTTTGGAACCCTTGGCCAAACAACTCTCTGAACAAGGAGATTTTAATGCTTCTCCTTATGTTAATCAAGAAAAAGGAGTGAGTAATGAGGAAGAAGCATTAGAAGGTGCCAGACATATCATATCTGAATGGATAAATGAAGATGCCGAAATAAGAGAAAAACTCCGTGTCTATTTTCAAAAGCATGCAGTAGTAAAGTCTACCGTATTTGAATCTAAAAAAGAAGAAGGCCAGAAATACAAAGATTACTTTGAATGGGAAGAGTCTGTCAAAGAGATACCGTCTCATAGACTTTTAGCAATGAGAAGGGGAGAGGCAGAATTGATACTTATGTTAGATATGGTGCCAGACGAAGAAGGTGCCATTGAACTGATTGATCGCAAGTACCTAAAGGCGAATAATTTAGCTTCCGACCAAGTTAAGTTCGCCATACGAGATGCATATAAGAGATTATTAAGGCCCTCTATGGAAACTGAACTGCGAATGCTTTCTAAAAAGAAGGCCGATGAAGAAGCGATCAAGGTTTTTGCGGAAAACCTACAAAAGCTTTTAATGGCAGCTCCTTTAGGTAGTAAGAGAATGATGGCCATAGATCCGGGGTTCAGAACGGGCTGTAAGTTGGTTTGTCTAGATGCTCAAGGCAAGTTGCTTCATTTCGAAGCTATTTTTCCTAATGAACCTCAAAAGCGAAGAATGGAATCTGCTGAGACCATAAAACACCTAGTAGATAAGTTCAAGATTGAAGCTATTGCTATAGGAAATGGCACCGCAGGAAGAGAAACAGAAGAGTTTGTTAAGGGGCTTGAATTCGGTAATGCGGTAACTGTTGTTATGGTGAATGAAAGTGGAGCCTCTATTTATTCGGCATCTGAAGTAGCCAGAGCAGAATTCCCAGATCAAGATTTAACCGTTAGAGGTGCTGTGTCGATAGGTCGTAGGTTAATGGATCCATTAGCTGAATTAGTGAAGATCGACCCAAAATCTATTGGCGTAGGTCAGTATCAGCACGATGTGGATCAGAATGCCCTCAAACACAGTTTGGATGATGTGGTAATGAGCTGTGTAAATGCAGTTGGGGTTGAAGTGAATACAGCTTCTGAACAGCTGCTTACCTATGTGGCAGGATTGGGGCCGCAATTAGCCAAAAACATCGTTCAATATCGAAATGAGAACGGACCTTTTAAGGATAGAGCATCAATTAAAAATGTTGAGAGGTTGGGAGAAAAAGCCTATGAGCAAGCAGCAGGTTTTTTAAGAATTAAAGGAGCAACCAATCCATTAGATAATAGTGCTGTGCATCCTGAGTCTTACGCCATTGTTCAGCAGATGGCTAAGGATCAGAAATGTAGTATTGCCGAATTGATAAAGGATCCTAGGCTGAGGGATCAGATAGATCTAAAACAATATGCTACTGATACCATCGGATTACCTACACTAAAAGACATTTTGGCTGAACTTTCTAAGCCTGGGAGAGATCCTCGCGAGCAATTTGAGGTCTTTGAATTTGCGGAAGGTGTAAATGCGCCTGAAGACCTAAAAGTGGGTATGAAATTACCAGGAATTGTGACCAACGTAACCAATTTCGGGGCTTTTGTGGATGTTGGTGTACATCAGGATGGTTTGGTACATGTAAGCCAATTATCAGATCAATTTGTGAGCAATCCAGCAGAAGTAGTTTCAGTTCAACAAAAGGTCATGGTCACTGTCACAGAAGTAGATCTAAATAGGAAAAGAATCTCCTTATCCATGAAAACAGGGAAGGCACCTCAAAGGAAGAAAAGCCAGAAAAGAAGACAACAGCCTGAGGGCGATATGGCTTCTAAGCTACAAGCGCTTAAGGGTAAGTTTGGGAAATAATACCGATTGAATTCTTATCTTAATAGAGATGAGTCAAACACATTGTAAATCTTGTGGCGCTGAACTTAGCGGAAGATTTTGTGCGGTTTGTGGTGAGAAAGTGCTTACCAGAGAGGATAAATCTGTTAAGGTTTGGTTGAAAGATTCAGTTTTGAACCTCGTGAACATTGACGGTAAGCTAATTTTAACGCTCAAGGAGTTACTATTCTTTCCTTCAAGGTATGCACTGAATTACAGTCGAGGTGTACGGGTAAAGTATCTAAAACCTTTAAATCTATTTCTTTTAACAAATGTCCTTTACTTCTTGCTAGCAGGTGCTGAGACTTTTAAAACTAGTCTAAGATCCCAAATGATCGGACAGCCTTATAGCGGTTGGGTTTCAGATATTGTAGAAAAAGATTTGGCGTCAAGGGGCACTTCAATTGAAGCTTATGCTCCAGCCTATGATCAAAAGACCGGTGAAATAAGCAAGCTGATACTTATCGTTTTGGTTCCGGTTCTAGGAGCAGTGTTTTTTCTGAGTTTTAACAAGATGGGACTCATGCTTTCTGAAGGCTTTAACCTTGCCTTTCAATTTTGGGCATTTTTCACCATTGCTTTTAACCTTTTTATACCTGCTTTAGCTTGGGTGCTTTACAAGAGTTTTGGTTTAATGATATTGACAGGGGGTAATACTGACATTATTTATTCTCTTGTCATCTTAGCCTTTTCAGGTCTATATATCTTCTTAATGATGAAACCATGGAAGTCTAAAAACAGCCTGAGTTATCTGGCGAGGATAATCTTGATACAAGGCAGTTTTTATCCCATGATTTTGGTTTACCGTTTCATTCTCTTTGGATTGACTTTCTGGCTGGTTTAGCCCGCTACTCCATCGCCATCAATATCCTGCCCTGTATGCTCTTCTAATGCTTTCAAGGTTTTTACAAGAAGCACCTTGGTATGATGCAATTCATCTTCTAGCCAAGCCACACGCTCTTCTAATGAGTCGGCTCTGTTTTGTTGATCACTGATTTGGCTTTGTTGCATTAAGTCCCAGAATAGTCCCATAGTATTTATTGATTAAGTCTTAGGTTTAATAGTGAATCGATTTTGTATGCTTTGGCTACGCAGTCTCTCGTGGCAATTGACCTGGCTTGCTCAATGGCACTGAGGATTGCCAGACGATTGACGAATTCCTTTTTTTCTAGTAATCTAATATCATAGATCTCACCATCTATAAAGTCTATACTCTTCTCAAATTCTGTCATGATATTACTGAATTTATATTCCGATACCATGTCAGAAGATATTTTAACCGATTTAAATAAGTCGTTCAACTCTATGAAATCATAAACTAAATCATCATTTATGTTTTGTGAGTTATTGATATATCTGGTCAGATAATCTGTGGAGAATTCCATATTGACCACACGCAATACATCATTCAGACTATTGCCAATAATTGAATCTCTTTTACTAGATCTTGGAAGTTTCAGATTCTCAGCCATAAAATAGGTAGTTTCCTCTATTGAGTAGAAGTAGGCCGTATCTTCCAAGAGAATTTCTATGTTATAGTCGTTTTCGGTTTTAACCTTTTCTAGCAACCTGGTCTCCTCATCTGAGATTTTTCGTTCTTCATTCCAGTTGTTAATACCTAGTGCAATAAGGATACCTACAACCACAAGAATGATTTCGCCAAAAGCATATTTAAAGTACTGTGAGTTCTTCATGTTATTGCGTCTGAGTTTGCGGAGAAAATTGAGCATGTTGTCTGAATCGCAGATTATTTAGATTTCTTGATTGCGCTGATTTTGAGTTAGCACTAACCTTTTAAAAGTTAAGCTTTTTGATCCAAAATTGATTAGTAGTCCAACTTCTAATCTGTAGGCTTTGAGATAATTAAGTACTTGAGCTAAATGGACATCTTCTATTTCTTTGATTGCTTTTAGCTCGACCAGCACCTTATTTTCAACAACAAAGTCTGCTCTTCGTCTGCCTATTGGTTTAGAAAGCTCTTTATAGTAGATGTCTTGTTCAATTTCTCTTTGAAAGGCTAAATCTCTTTGACTCATTTCATATGCTAAGGCTCTCTGATAAATAACCTCTTGAAATCCATTTCCCAAGAATCCATGGACATCGAATGACGCTCCAATTATTTTTTCTGTAATGTCTTTATGCTTTAAATCTGTGTGTGTGATATAATCATTTTAATCAGTGATTCAGACCATTAAAAGTTATAGTATTTGAATGAATGATTGAGATATATACGAATCTGTTTTACACCAATCATCAAAAAAGATAAAAGCCCAGCCAATTCAGGAGTATTTTAGGGTATCATTTAGAAACTACTAACTATGAGAAATCTTATCCTAACACTGTTATGTCTTTGCATTTCAACTATGGCATTTGGACAGAAAAAGATTTTAGATCATCCTGACTTCGATATCTGGAATAGTATTCAGAATCCGCGTATCTCAAGAAATGGCCAAATGATTATGTACTCTCTGGAAAAGGGAGAGGAGAACAATCATTTAAAGATTCGAGATATAGATGGGAATCTCTTCTTTGAGCACGAGCGGGGCTATAATGGTCAATTCACTTTCGAAAGTGATTTTGCTGTATTCACTATAAAAGCATGGACAGATGAAGTAAGAGAGCTCAAAAGGGCCAAGACCAAGAGTGCCGATATGCCTAAGGACACTCTGGCCATTGTCAATCTGAAGTCGAGAGTCGTGACTAAGATTCCAATGGTGAGGTCTTATAGTATGCCTCAGATGTGGGGTGGGTATTTAGCTTATCAGTTAGATGCAAATGCTACGGCATCGGAAAAAGGAAAGAAACCAAGTGGTAAGAATGGCTATCACACGATAATCAGAAACCTTAGCTCAGGGGAGCAAGACAGCATCCACTATGTGAAGAAATATGCTTTCGCCAAAGAGGGAAAAGTGCTGACTTATGCGCTCAGTAATCTAGTGGAAACACCAGGCGTGTATATAGATGAATTGGACGCATCAGGACCAAAACAGATTTATTCAGCTCCAAAAGCAGAATATCCTCAAATGAGTATTAGTGCCTCAGGAGATCATGTGTCTTTTGTGGCAGATACTGATACCACTAAAGTATTGGTTAGGCCAAACACTTTGTATTCATGGTCAAATGGAATGGATGTGGCTGAGATGCTTGTTGACCCAAGTTCAGCACCTGATGGTTACCGAGTATCTCCTGATAGACGTATTACTTATTCTGAAGATGAAAGCCAGCTTTTCTTTGGTTTGGCTACACCTCCAGTTTTGCAGGACACTTCTCTAATCGATGAGGAAATCGTGAATGTGGAGGTTTGGACTTATGATGAGCCAAGACTTTATACAGTACAAGAACTACAAGTGAATGCAGATAAGAGAAAGTCATTTATGGCTACCATTCACTTGGATCAAGACAATAAAATGGTTCAGCTTGGCTCAATTGATTTGCCGAATGTTACACTAGGAAATGAAGGTAATTCAAAGCTCGCATTAGCGAATACATCTGCTTCATATGATTTACAAAGTCAATGGGAAGGAGGTAGATATAGAGATTATTCAATTGTAGACACTGAAACAGGAGAAGTCAAAGCTGCTTTCAAAAAGGTGAGAGGTAATGTGAGTTTAAGCCCAGAAGGAAAATATGCTTTTGGTTATAGCTCAGCAGACAGCACTTGGTTTACCTATAATATCAATACTGGTAAGCATCAAGATCTAACAAAAGGTGAAGTCTTTTATAATGAGTTGAACGATTCTCCAAACTTCCCTAGCGCATACGGTTCAGCTGGTTGGTCTGAGGGAGATGAGTCAGTCTATATCTATGATAGATATGACATCTGGAAATTCAATCCAGAGACTGGGGCAGGTGAGCGCATCACTAGAGGAAGAGAAAATGAGATTGCATACAGATATGTCAGGCTAGACAATGAAGCTAGATTCATTGATGAAGATGAGAGGTGGATTTTAATCACTTTCAATGGAGTGAACAAGCATAGTGGATACTATGAGTTCAATCCTAAGAATGGAAAAGGTAAGCAGTTAGTTGAAGGTCCTTATCGCTATGGAAGACCAGTCAAGGCTCAGGACAGTGATGAGGTGATGTTCACCAAAGAGTCATTTGTAGACTTCCCGAATATTCATGCCTCAGATCTTTCTTTCAAGGATATTACACAGATTTCAGATGCTAACCCACAGCAATCTGAATACAATTGGGGAACTGCAGAATTGGTAAACTGGACATCTCTTGATGGTAAAGAATTGACTGGTATGTTAATCAAACCTGAGGATTTTGATCCAAATAAGAAGTATCCAATGATTGTGAACTTCTACGAGAAGAGTTCTGATGGAGTCTTTGGGCATAGACCACCGACTGCCGGCAGATCAACTATAAGTTATAGTTGGTATGCTAGCCGTGGCTATGTGATCTTCAATCCAGATGTATATTATAGAATTGGATACCCAGGAGAAAGTGCTCTGAATAGTGTAGTACCAGGAGTCACATCACTTATTGAAAAAGGCTTTATCGATAAAGATAATATTGGTGTGCAAGGGCATAGCTGGGGTGGTTATCAGATCGCTTATTTGGTTACCAAAACAGACATCTTTAAAGCTGCTGAATCTGGGGCACCTGTTCCGAATATGATCAGTGCTTATGGTGGGATTCGTTGGTGGACAGGTTTAAGCCGTCAGTTTCAGTATGAACATACACAAAGTAGAATAGGAGGTACGCCTTGGGAATATCCTGCTCGTTACGTTGAGAATTCGCCAATCTTTAATATTGACAAGATCAATACGCCACTCCTGATTATGCACAACGATGAAGATGGACACGTGCCTTGGTATCAAGGGATTGAGTTCTTTGTGTCTTTAAGAAGATTAGGAAAGCCTTCTTGGTTCTTAAATTACAATGGTGAACCACACTGGCCATTAAAACGTCAGAATAGAAAAGACTTCAATGTGCGCATGCAGCAATTCTTCGATCATTACTTAAAAGGAGCTCCAAAACCAGTTTGGATGGAGAGGGGAGTACCTGCCTTAGAGAAAGGCATTAATCAGGGATATGAGCTGATAGATAAGAAAGACTAATGAAAAGCCCCACTTATGAAAATGAGTGGGGTTATTTTTTAGAACTGTATATCTAAGGAGATTCAGGATAGTCTCTACTTCGGCTTTAGCATTTCCAGTACTTTTTTAGTTTGATTCAATACTTCTCTACGTCTGCCTATTAGATTGGTGAACATGATTTGTTTCTTTCCCATCAACCCATTAAAGTCTCGAAGAAGTTGCTTAGGGTCTACATTCTTCCAAAGTTCATCCTGTAATCTACCTTTAATTTCATTGTTTGCGTCAACGAAGCTGTATTTATCAGAATAAGCGATAAAAGTCTCAAGGTACATCTTATCACTGGCTACTTGGGCTTGCACATATTCTAAATGTTTCGCATTTAACTTGCTCAGCTCTAGAATCAAGTCTCTATCGAGTAACTCAATTCTTCCTGTATTGATGAGTGATTGGTATGTAGCGTTATTGAATTCTTGAGAACCTATATACCAAGGGCTGAATTCATACCTAGCGATTTTGACTAGGGTATCATAATTGGCTCCGGGTGCTGATAACCTGCGAGCCAAGACTGACATTCGAACAGAGTCATTCAACATATATTCTAAGTTTTCTGTAATGCTCCGAATATCATTTCCTAAATCCTTAACAAGAGATTTTTTCAAGCCTTCGACAATTTTTTTATTCTTGTTTTGCTCACTCCAGGTATTGATCTGTAAGGCAATCAAAATGCCAATTACTACGAGGAAAATTTCTCCAATAGCATACTTGATGTACTTGCCATTCATATTCTTGCGTCTAATTTTTCTAAGGAAGTTGAGCATACTAGTCCTGTTTCAATTCTTCTTTTATAAGCTCAATGATGCGCCTGTTCTCTTTTATTGTTTCGATATTATATTTTGAATCGAACTCAGCAGCATTGCGAATCCACTGTACATGATTAATGAACTCTTTGTCCTTCTTCAAAGCCTGATAGTCATTTGGTATTGCACTTTCCCTCCATTTGATTGGTTCAATGTGTTCTAGGAATTTCTTGTAAGTAATGTGCACATGGTCTTCTCGAAAGTAGTCATTTGATTTTTGTACATAAAAGTATGTCTGATCGTAGTGGTTGATGAGATCATTTCTTAAGGATTTGTTCTTGATCAATTCTACACCCCTTGAGCGCAGGTTTGATATGGCAACCGTACTAAAGCCTAGCTGATCAAAATCGTTCCAAAGATCGAAATGGACAGCCAAAGAGTCGTGCCAAGGCCTTGTTGAACGCAGTTCAGAAACTACGATTTTACAAGACTTAATGACCTTCTGCATCCAGTAATCTACTCGTTGAATACTTTCAATATCAGACTCTAGATCTACTTTGAACTGCTCTAAAATCTCTTGTTCTACTTTCCTCTCTTTACGGTGGTCATTCCAGTTATTGATACTGAATGCGATAAGAATTCCGATAACTACGAGTAGAATTTCGCCTAAGGCATACTTGAGATATTTAGTCCTTTTCGTTTCTTTTCTTCTAAATTTTCTAAGGAAGTTGAGCATCAGTAGTTTTCTAATAGTGGAAGAATCTTTTTAATCTCCTCAATACCCAATTTGTATTGATCCCATTGCTTATTGTTCTGGTATTGTCTAGCCACAATAATTACTTCTAATTCTTTGTCTTCGAACATCTTATAGATTACTTGAGAATCGATTGGTCTGGGGTCGTTATAATAAACCGCTTGAATAGGAGGTGCAAGGTTACTCTTACTCAAGAGGTTAGGATGTCGTCCAAATAGTATGGGTTCGTATTTATTCTGAATGAAGCTATTACTGATGATTTCACGGGCGAGAATTTCTTCTACCGTAGAATAATAGTGCATTAACTCATTTTGAAGGATTACATCAAGACTGGAAAAGAGTCCCGACTCCTTTAGAATATCGTATGCGTTTTGCTGACTTTTAAAGTTGGTTTCCAGCAATAAGTTGATGAAATATTGGCTTGATGCCTGCTCGATTGGTTTAAGTGTTTTGTATTGATCCAGAATGAGATTAGTTAGAATGTCGATTTCTTGATAGGTTGAGTCAAGTGCTTTTAAAGCATCTAGGTCTTCCTTTATGTCGGCTTCTAATAGATTTATCAGATCAGATACAACTTTTTCTCTTTTTCTATACTCATTCCAATTATTGATTTGTACCGCAAGGAAAATTCCGATCACTACTAGGAAGATTTCGCCAAAGGCATAGGATAGGTATCGGCTAGATTTAGCTTTTCTAAGCTTTCTTAAAAAGGATAGCATTCTGGTTGAAGTATTGAACAAAATACAAAAGAAAAGGCCCCGATGAAAATCGGAGCCTTTCAATAGGATGTCTAAATGGTTTCTATTCTTTCACCTTACAAGTGCTAAGTCCAAAAGGTGCATAAAGTGGACAAAAGCTTACCAAGCTTGTTAAAACAAATATGCCTCCTAATGCCAACAAGACTATTCCTAAAGTGCCTGTTATGGTGTTGGTAAAATAAAGTGCTGCAATTACGATAGCTACAATCACTCGAATGATTCTATCGGCACTACCCATATTCTTTTTCATAAAAAAATCAGTTAAAGGTTTTCAATCAAAAGCACTATTCCAGTCACTAATCCGATACAGATCAAACAGACAGAGATTAGCTTAAGCGCTTTCTTATTCATGCCTTCAATCTAAAAGATTGAATGAGAGCGTAATGTGACAAAAGTCACCTACTACAGGTTTTTTAATCGAAGGTCTTCGAAGAGTCGTCTGTAAGACTTTGTAGCTTTTTTAGCTCGTTGGGTGTGAGGTCTCTCCATTTTCCATAGGGCAAATCAAGAACAATATTCATAATTCGCGTTCTCTTCAATTGGGTCACCTCGTAACCGAGATATTCACACATTCTACGGATCTGTCGGTTAAGCCCTTGAGTAAGTATGATCTTGAATTTATAAGAGCCTAGTTTTTCGACTTTACACTTTCTAGTGACTGTATCTAGAATAGGAACTCCATTACCCATACGGAAAATAAATCGGTCGTTGATAGGCTTATTAACCGTTACGATATATTCTTTCTCGTGATTGTTTCTCGCCCTTAGGATCTTATTCACAATGTCGCCATCGCTTGTTAACAAGATTAGACCTTCGCTTGGCTTATCAAGTCTACCAATAGGGAAGATGCGTTTGGGGTGATTGACATAATCTATGATGTTATCTTTCTCGACTCGAGTATCAGTCGTACATACTATGCCTCGAGGTTTGTTTAGTGCTATATAGACGTGTTCTTCCTTTGGTTCGGTAACAGGTTTACTATCTACCTTTACTATATCGCCTTCTTGCACCTTGGTCCCTAATTCAGGTACCTTATCATTGATAGTAATTCTCCCTTCTTCTAATAGCTTATCAGCGGCTCTACGAGAGCAATAACCTACCTCACTTAGGTATTTATTTATTCTAACTGATTTCTTTTCCCCCATTCGTACCGCGAAGGTAGGAGTTTATCATGTAATGGATTCTTTTTCTTTTTAAATCCATAAATTCAGAATCAAATCAACCTTATGGATCAATCATCAACCATCGTACTTGGAGTCTGTTTGTTTATCATCATGCTCGGTATGGGGCTTTCTCTTGTAGCTGATGACTTTAAACGGGTATTGATTTATCCCAAAGCAGTTTTACTTGGCCTTTTGAGTCAATTAGTTCTTTTACCATTAATCGGTTTTGGCATTGTGAGTCTATTTAATGTGAGACCCGAAGTCGCTGTGGGTATTATGATTTTAGCCGCATGTCCTGGAGGCCCCACTTCTAATTTAATAGCACACACAGCTAAAGGAAATACAGCCTTATCGGTTACACTCACTGCCTTTAGTAGCTTCATTACTATCCTTACTATTCCCTTTATTGTCAATTTTTCATTGGAACAATTCATGGGTAAGGGGGAGATCATAAAACTTAATGTGGTAGAGACCATTTTGCAGGTGACCTTCATAATTATCATTCCTATTCTATTAGGGATGTTTATCAGACATCACAAAACAGCTTTTGCCTTGAGAATGGAGAAACCTGTGCGAATTGCATCAGGAATCGTATTGGCCATTGTGATCTTGGGGATAATAGTAAAAGAGAAAGACAACCTGCTATCTTATTTACAACAAGCCGGGCTTTTGTCTTTGGCTTTAAATCTTGCTACAATGGTGGTGGGATATCAGTTGGCTCGACTGGCCAAGTTAGATTTGAAATCAGCTATTTCGATTTCAATCGAATCAGGTATTCAAAACGGTACGCTTGGCATATCGGTAGCCGTTGTGCTTTTAGGTAATTCGGAGTTAGCTATTGTACCGGCCGTTTATGGAGTGCTTATGTTTCTAACCGGCTTTGGTGTGATTTACTGGTCGAATCAAAGACAAAAGAGAGCCGCTTAAGTTATGGGGATAACTTTTAAAGCTTCAGTTATTCAGTCTTCTCCGGTACTCTTTGATTTGGAGGCTACTTTAGATAAGGTGGAGAGCTTAGTGAGTCAATGCAGAGGTAGTGAATTGATTTTATTCCCCGAAGCCTTTGTTTCTGCTTACCCTAGAGGATTAAGTTTTGGTACTGTGGTAGGCAACAGGACTGAAGAGGGCAGATTGCTTTGGCAAAAATATTGGGATTCCAGTATTGCGGAAGGAGATTCAGTTTGCGATAGATTAGGGAAAATTGCGAAACGAGCCAAGGCATTTATAGCTATTGGAGTTAACGAAAAGGACACCGTCTCTGGAACACTTTATTGTAGTATTTTCTATTACTCACCTGAAGGTGATTTGATCGGGAAGCATAGAAAGATAAAGCCTACGGCTCAGGAAAGAGTTATTTGGGGTGAAGATGATGGTACTACTTTAAGCACGTTCGATACACAAGTTGGCAAAATTGGCGGATTAATCTGTTGGGAGAATTATATGCCCATGGCGAGAATGGCCATGTATCAAAAGGGGGTTCAAATTTACTTAGCACCAACAGCCGATAGCAGGGAAAGCTGGCAATCTACCATGAAGCATATCGCGTTGGAAGGCAGGTGTTATGTTTTAGCTTCCAATCAGTTTGTTACAAAAGACATGTACCCAAAAGATATTTTAGATACAGGCGAACTAGATAATCAGCCCGAAGTGATGAGTAGAGGAGGATCAGTAGTTATCGACCCACTCGGAGAAGTAGTGGCAGGACCTTTATGCAATAAGGAAGGTGTGCTTACCGCTGAAATCAAATTAGATCGGGTTACACAAGCTAAACTCGATTTCGACCCAATTGGGCATTATCATCGACCTGATTTGTTTAACTTAACTGTGAAAAATATGCCAGCTACGCTGGTGGTTAAACAGAAATCCGAAAACAGTTAATCAAGAATTCCGATTTCCAATAACTGATAACTCTTAGCCATGAAGATCAACCGCCTTTTAACCGTCTTACTTACATTAATCATTAGCTTAACAGCAACTGCCCAAAACGACTACTTCTTTAAGGACGGAGAAAAGTTCAACTCAAATATTCCTACCCCAGAAGAGTTCTTAGGATACCCTATTGGCACATTGCATACTCGACACGATGCCATAGTAGCCTATATGCAAAAGCTTGCGGAAGTATCTGAAAGAGCGACAATACAAGTAATAGGTGAGACCTATGAACATAGAAAGCAAGTCGTGCTAACGGTCACTTCTCCTGCTAATCACGTAAATCTTGAGACGATTAGAGAGAATCACATTGCGGCAATTACTCCGCCTACTCCTGCAGATGTACCAAGAGATCTAAAGTCAATTGTCCTCTTAGGATATAACGTTCATGGTAATGAACCTTCAGGTGCTGAAGCAGCACTATTGACTGCTTACTACTATGTGGCAGGAGAAGGAGCAGAAGTGCAGCAAGCACTAGAAGATGCAGTTTTGTTAATCGACCCTAATTTTAATCCAGATGGAAGAGATAGACATAGCACATGGGCGAATTCATTAAAAGGAGATCCTTTAGTTTCTGACCCCATAGACGCAGAGCATAATGAAATGTGGCCAAGAGGAAGGACAAACCATTACTGGCACGATCTTAATAGAGATTGGTTGCCGCTTGCACATGTAGAGAGCAAAAATAGAATAGACTTTTATCATCAGTGGTATCCTCATGTACTTACCGACTTTCATGAAATGGGTACAAATTCTACTTATTTCTTTGAGCCTACCAAGCCTTATGGTTCAGAGAATCCTGTGGTACCAAGATCTAATTATGATGGACTGAATAATCTGTTTGCCGGATACTTTAAAGAGGCCATGGATGAGATCGGCTCACTATATTTTACCAAAGAGCAATATGATAATTCATATCCGGGTTACGGCTCTACCTATCCTGATATTCATGGTGGCTTAGGGTTGGTTTTCGAACAAGCCAGTTCTAGGGGGCATCTTCAAGATTCCCGCATGGGTAAGGTGGCCTTCGCTTTTACAATTAAAAATCACCTGACCACTAGTATTGCCACAGTTAGAGCAGCTGTAAATGAAAGACCCACTTTGATATCGCATCAGAGAGAATTCTTCCAAACGGCTTTTGATGAGGGTAAAGCGAATCCGGTAAAAGGCTGGGTATTCGGTGATCAAAGAGATAACGGAAGAAATGACGAATTCATTGATCTCTTGCTAAGACATAGAATAGAAACACATGCTTTAAAAGAAGAAATTACGCTAGACGGTAAAACCTTTAAGGCAGGTTCTGCTTTCTATGTTCCAAATGGACAGTCTCAGTACCGTATGGTGCGCTCTATGTTTGAAAAGCCTACGAGCTTTTACGATAGCATATTCTATGATGCCTCTTCGTGGGCGGCTGTATTGAGTTATGGAATCCCACACGCAGAGTATTCAGGTAAGAATGATCTTGACGCTGTTAAACTTGAAAGAGGATTTACAACATCTCAATATCAAAATGTAGATAAGTCTGATTATGCCTATTTGATAGAATGGGATGAATATTATGCGCCAAAAGCACTGTATTATCTGCTGCAAAAAGGGCTTTATGTAAACTCTGCATTTAAGCCATTTTCTATAGAGACAAATGTGGGTGAAAAGGAATTCAGTTATGGGACATTGATGATTCCAGTTGCCCGACAAGAAGTAAATGCAGATTTGGTACATGCTTACGTTGAAGAAGCCATGGAGATGACTCAGATGCAGGCGTATTCTGTTCAATCCGGCTTTAGTACATCTGGTATTGATTTAGGTAGTGGAAACTTCAGAACTATAGAGATGCCAAAAGCATTGATGCTCATTGGAGGATCTGTGAGCAGTTTAGAAGCTGGTGAGATATGGTATTTGCTTGACTCTAAGATTGGTATGCCAATCACTAAGGTAATGAGCTCGAGTGTAGGCAGAATCGATTGGAGTAAGTACAATGTACTGATACTGCCTTCAGGAAATTATAGCAGCTTAGGCGAGGCAACAATTAATAGAATTAAGCAATGGGTGAGAAGCGGAGGTACTGTCATAACCTTAAGGAATGCCACGAGCTGGGCTATCAGAAGCAAGTTTGTTAATGGTGAAAAATTTGCTCAGAGAAATCAAAGAGAAACCCCTGAACGTATGGACTATGTTACCGCCCGTGACTTTAGAGGTTCTAATGCAATTGGTGGTTCAATGTATATGACAGATGTAGATATTACTCATCCTTTAGCATTTGGATATACGCAAAGGGATTTACCTGTTTATAGAAACCATTCCATCTTTTTGGCACCAAGTAGCAATCCTTTTAGTACGGTGGTTAAATACAAAGAAAATCCACTATTAGCTGGCTATATCAATCAAACCAACCTGTCTTCTCTAGGTGGTACCGCATCCCTAATCGTAAGCGGAATTGGAAGAGGTTCGGTGATTATGTTTGCGGATAATCCTACATTCAGAAGCATGTGGTATGGTACCAACAAACTCTTCTTTAATGCCTTGTTTTTAGGAAGTCAGGTAAGTAGGCCTTAATGATGATTTAACTAGTTAGAACTCGAAGATGGTTGAATTCAATGCTCCCCTTGATATTCATTCTCATCTAATATGGTTAGTACATATGCTGAGAAGCACAGTGCAAATAGTCCAATCCAAACCTGCCAAGGTGCGTTGGGTTGATTGAAATAGATAACTATAAAGGATAATGCCCAGACTGTTAATGGAATGTAAGTTGAGAAGTAAGATTTGCTCAGTACTTTTCCATAAAGGCCATAGGTGAGCACAATTAATAGGATACTAAAGCAAGCTACTAAAGCTGAGACAATTTTTATTGGTGTAAAAATTGGCACTAGGAAGTTGAAGTTAACTACTTCAAAATTTGCAGTCAGCACTGTATCGCTTGTTGCCACGTAAGGAGTCATATCAGTTCCGCTTGAGATAGATAGCGGTTCGAATACTAAAATGGTCATAGCTAAGCAAACTGTGGTCAATAAACAGATCGCCATTTTTCTTTTTAAGGTCATGTCAATTAAGTCTTGTATAACAAAAAATGACCGAAAAGAATGATGATTTGGGTGAATAAGTTATTCTTCTTATTTCCAGGTTGTGAAATAACTTGAGTTTAGAGACCTTTTCTGGAAATACTTATGGAATATAGCGAAAACAATTGAAAATCAGAAGGTTATTGGGTTCCGAGATTCAATTGTCATTAAATCACCTCTTAATAGGTTTAGTGTTTAGATTACTAAATACTAGAATTGAGAGCTATTCGAAATCCACGAATAGGTCATCATCTTGGAATGAAAACCTGATCATTTTGTCTAGACTGTAGAAGTCATTATCTACAATAAAGAAGGTGCCTTCAATTCGTAATGATGGATCATTATAAACTCTTGTTCTGCGATTGACACCATCAGATGATGTAGTGAAAACTGCATCCACCGCTCTTCTATCTATAGCCTGGCGTATCTGCTCAGCATTAAGTTCTGCTTGGGTAGGTAATTCGTCTTCACAACTAGATAAACCAGCTATTAAAATAAGGGTGAAGACAAGCTTGAAAATTGATTTTCTTGAATTGATTGTAAAAGACCTCATTGATATTGAAATTTTAATTCCATACCATCGAGCGAAGATTATGCCAAGGGGGTTAGTTAATGTATGATACGGGAATAATAATATTGAGATTCAATCTGTACATAAAAAAAAGCGCAGCATGCTCCCATGCCGCGCCAAGGTCAAAACCACGTTAAAACAACGTTTCTCTTTTTATCTCATTTGAGTTAATCCCGGAAGGAAATCGGGACAAATGAAGATATGCTTTTGGCCCAGGTGATTAGACCAGAAGATTTATCTTAATTAATCGTCACGTAGGGTAGAAGCGGGGTTGGTACTTGTAGCTCTAATAGCCTGCCAACCAATTGTGGCTACAGCTACACCGATTAGTCCTAAGGCCGTAAAGAAGAAAATATCAAAGCCGAAATTGGTACGGTAAGCAAACATATCTAACCAGACTTTATTCCCGAGGTAAGCAATGCTAAAACCTAAAATCAAGGCAATACTTAACATAATTATAAAGCTTCTAGATAGCATGAATATGATTGACTTTACATTGGCGCCAAGTACTTTTCGAATACTTACTTCTTTCATTCTTGCTTGAATAGCAAAAGCGGATATACCTAAAAGGCCCATTCCTGCAATACTAATGCTCAGCACAGCGATCAAGCCCACAATGTATAATATATCGTAAAAGAACTTGTTGAATTCATCTTGCTGCCCTTGGAAAGTTTGAGCTTTAAGTTCGTGTTTTGGGTCGAATTCATCCCAGATTTTATCAATGGCAACCATTTCTTCCGTAAGGTCGAAACCTGAAATCTTAAGCTGTGCATATTGATAAGATTCCGGTTCGAATTTGATTAGCAAAGGCTCTATTCCTACAAAGATGAATTGATAATTAAAGTCTTTTAATACACCAATAACATTTGCCACGAGCGTATCACCTTCTTCTATGTATAGCGTTTCGCCTAGAGCATCTAAAGGGGTTTGGAATCCAAATGCTTCTAACGCTTTTTCATTTATCAACACTGATTTTCGATTCAATGACTCGGCATCTTTCTTAAAGTTCTCACCGGCAACTAAGTCTAATTCCAAGATATCTAGATAGTTCTCATCTACGGATAGATAATTCAAATCAACAGATTCATCCTTGGTTTCTCTCCAAGCTTCTGTAAAGTTGCTAACACCGGTATTAGGAATAATATTTGAAGCTGTGATGTTCTCAATGAATGGCAGTGTTTCTAATTCGGTTTTTAATGTTGCATAGTCTTGCCCTTGCAGATCAATATTGATGATATTCTCTTTGGTATATCCGTAGTCTTTATCCACGATATATTGAATTTGCTTGTATACCAAAACAGATGAGGTGATCAGTACGATGGAAATCATGAACTGTACCACTATCAGTGTTTTTCTTAAAGCCCAACCCGATAGTTTTTTCTTGCTTAAAGCACCTTTCATGGCATTAATGGCATTGAAAGATGAGAGATATAAACTCGGGAATAAACCTGTTACAATGCCTAATACAATGGCAAACCCTACAAATTGCACATAAGATGTCGTTGTCAACTCAAGTTGCCAATTGAGCATGCTGCTAATTTGAAGACCCTCGAAAGCAGGCTTTAAGAATCGTAGGAATACAACTGCCAACACTAAAGAGAACAGACTCAATAGAATGGACTCAATGATGAACTGAAATGTAAGCTGACCTCTTTTAGCGCCCATTACTTTTCTCACTCCCACTTCTTTGGTTCTCGTAACGGCTCTTGCTGCTGATAAATTGGTGTAGTTAAAAGCTGCACATACCATAATCAAGCCTGCTAAAATGCTAAGTCCGATTACGAAGAAGTTTGGCATACCATCACCAATTTGGTTGCCATAAAGAGGACCAGGAGTAATGTTGGACATGGCCTGAATATCAAATGTTGGATTCATATCCGAATCTTCATTGTAGAACTCTGCTGCAATCTCATCTAATACTACCTGTAGTTGTTCAGGTCCATATCCTTCTTGAAGTTTAAAATACGTCCATGTTTGACTTCCATTCTGCCAATTATTTAAGCCCCACATATCGAGTCCTTTTTCTGTTAACGCTGCTGTGCTGCTTTCCGAAGCAAAGGCATCGAAGCGAATGTGCGTTTTACCCGGTAGTTTTTCTAAGACACCAGTGATTTTATAAGTGCCTCTGTTTCCGATCTTCATCTCCTTGCCAATCGGATCTTCATCTTTAAAAAATTTCTCGGCAATCTCTGCTTTAAGCACTATTGAATAGGGTTCAACGAGGGCAGTTTTAGGATCTCCTGATTTTAGCTTATAGCTAAAAAGCTCGAATAGATTAGGAGAAGCATATAGTCCGAATATATCTAGCGCTTTACCGTTACTTTCAACTTCACCACCTAAACGATGAAAATTGACTACTTCTGTCATTCCTGCAAAGCGTTTTTGTGCTTCAGCTCCTAAGGGATGAGGGATGGTAGCCATGCCAAGATTAATTCCTTCTGCACGAGAATGTGTGAATCTGTAGATACTATCTCTATTCAATTGAAATTTATCATAGCTCAGCTGATCGTTGATGAGTAGAATTATGATTAAACAGACTGCCATTGAAACGGACAGTCCTAGTGTATTGATTACCGTAAATGCACGGTTTCTAACCAGGTTTCTAAACCCGACCTTTACGTAGTTGTTGAAAATTGACATGTTGTTGAATTTTGAATTTTTAGACCTTTTGAGTGTATGTCTATTTATAAACCGAATGACATCGAACCAGTATTTTCTATTGGCTTTTTTACGGCCATATTTTGAGTAATTATCGATATAGCGTTCATAGAGATCTCCCCCAATGGTTTCAACTAACCAATCGTTGCAATACCATTCAAAGAACTGTTCAGCCCTTTTTGGTGGATCAATATCGTGCCACTGCTCTTGCACTAAACAAACTTCATTACGAAATCAGGAATCATGTCCCAAACGCGCATTCTGGCATCTCTTGCCTCATGTAATGCGGTTTTGCCTTGTGCAGTTATCACAAATATTCGCTTTCTACGTCCTCTGCGATTACCTTCAGCATCACCTAGTTTAGATTCTACAAATCCTTTTTCTTCTAAGCGATACAGAGCAGTATGTACTGAGCTCATAGTAACTGACCGACCTAGTTCATCTTCAATAGCTTTGGTTACGGAAAGTCCATATGCAGCTTCGTGTTGAGCCGCAACAAACAGCAGTACAATCTCTTCGAATTCTCCTAGTTTCTGATTCATTTTTTACCCAATTGTAAAACAAAAGAAGAAAAAGGCTTTTGAAACTACAAGAAAAGCGGAATTTATTTTTTACCCATTTGTAAAATAATTAAATATTCTGTGATCTAAATTTAAGGTAGGAGATATAGTTTTCCTTACTATATTGAACACATGCAAAAGACACTTAAACACAGCATGTTGCTTCTTTTGGTTTTAACAATCTTCTCATGTTCAAATGATGGAGATGAACCTCAAGAACCAACAGAAGAGGGAGAATATGAGTTGGTATGGTCTGATGAGTTTGACGGATCAGGAGCAATTAATGCCGATAAGTGGTTTCACCAAACACAGTTACCAAACGGGAATAGTTGGTATAATGGTGAGCTTCAACATTATACGAACAGAACCGATAATAGCTATCTAGCCGATGGGTTTCTACATATTGTAGCTAAGAGAGAAAACTTCAATGATCAAGGGCAAACCAAGCTATACACTTCGGCCAGATTGAATTCAAAATATGCTTTTACCTACGGCAAAGTTGAGATAAGAGCCAAGCTACCTACCGGCAGAGGTACATGGCCTGCCATGTGGACATTAGGACAAAATATTACTGAGCCAGGTGGTTTTTGGACCCAGACTAACGGAACAACACCTTGGCCTGCATGTGGTGAAATAGACATAATGGAACACTGGGGATTCAACCAAGATGTGATTCAAGCCGCCCTTCACACACCTTCGAGTCATGGAGACACTCAAAATAAGGGAGAGATTAGGGGTAATGACGTAAGCAATACTTTCCACCTATATGCCATGGAGTGGACTGCTGATAAGATTGATTTCTATTTCAATGATACCCTGTATTATACTTATAACCCTGCTGTAAAAAACAGTGAGACATGGCCATTTACGGCACCTCAGTATATGCTGTTAAACATTGCTATGGGCGGAATTGGGGGAGAAATTGATCAGAATTTCACAGAATCGGAAATGGTGATTGACTACGTAAGAGTATATCAGAAGTGATATTGTAAATCTAAGATTATCACAGATTATCTAATAGAGCCTTTTTTATCTGGTCGAACTTAGCAGGTTTTGTAAAGTAAGCTTTGATCAAGCCTGCATCTACAGCCGCTTGAATTTCTTTTGTTATAGCGTAACCTGACAGCATAAAATAAGCCTTTTTTGGCCATCTTAGTTGGGCTGTTTTTACGAACTCTAACCCATCAATATTTGGCATGCGCATATCCGTTATTACTAGATTAATCTCTGGATTGCTTTCTAAGATTTCCAAAGCTTCTGATGCTCCTTCAGCAGCGAATACCTTAAATGTTGAATCAAGTACTCTCTCAAGAATAACACGATTAATGCGTTCGTCATCAACTACAAGAACAAGAGGCTTCTCTTCCATAATTAAGCTTTTGGAAGCCTAAGAGACACTTTTGTTCCTCTACCTTCCTCAGAGTCAAATTCAATACTTCCTGTGTGTTCTTGTATAATAGAATGGACTATAGATAAGCCCAATCCAGTGCCTTTTCCTGGTGCCTTTGTTGTAAAGAAAGGATCAAGTACTTTCTTTAAATTCTGTTTTGAGATGCCACTGCCATTATCTTCAATTGTGAGCAAAATCTCATTTTCATTCGATCTACTTTCAATTTGAATGTGGCCATTCTCTTCGATAGCGTCTAAAGCATTACCCAGAAGATTAAGCACTACTTGATGTAATTTACCATTGTTTCCTTTTATAATGCCTATGTTTTTGTCTAAGTTTCTGTCAATCTTTGTGTTAGCTTTAATTTTGTTCTGTAACATGGATAGACAAGCGTTCACAATCTTGTTGATATTACATGTCTCTGTGAGATCGTCATTGGTGCGGCTATAAACATTTAAACTCTTCACGATTTCGGTGGCCTTTTCAGCTCCCATTTCAATCCATTCCAAGTACTCTTTTAGATTTCCGAGATTGAGATCTTCTTTTTTATTCAATTCATCTAGAATAGCTGTGTGGCCACCATAAATAAAGTTTAACGGATTGTTTATTTCGTGTGCTACCCCTGCAGTTAGAATACCCAGAGATGCCATTTTTTCAGATTGTACTAAGTTGGTTTGAGCCGCTTTTAGATTTTCTAGAGTAACGTTTAACTCTTTATTAGCGCCTCGTAGTTCTTTTGTACGCAGCTGTACTTTCTCTTCTAGCTTAATATTTTGCTCTTTGATAATTCGCTCATTCTCTTGTGCCATCTCAAGCGCTCTTTGTTGCGATTCTCTACTCTCTTTTCTTAAGACAGTGATACGGTCAGCCAGTGCTACGGAAAGAAGTATAGCTTCAATGCTAGACCCAAATAGCATAGATCTATAGAGCAGTGGGTCATAGGGAATGATATCTACATTCATTAAGGCAAAAATGATCACACTGACTAAAAAAATCGACCAGGCGATCAAGAAGAATTTAGCAGGTTTAAAACCACTTTTTGCCAATTTAAATGCAGCAATAAAGCCAACTATTGAGCCATAGAAAGAGGCTAGGTTGACCACATAAAAAGCAGGTACATCTAAGCCAATTAATAAGAATAGTATGCCGAGTCCATCTAAGACGAAGACTATAATAAAGAGCCTAAAGAATAGCGGTTTTTGTACTCTGATACGCAAAAAATTAATAATGAATGCCATCGAAGTAATACCTACTAGGGCTCCAGAAAGAACGGTGAAATTCTGATTAAGAATTGGCCAATTGGGCATAATGAATCGGTCGGTATAACCGAATAATGCTGACTGGGTAAGCACTAAAGTGAGTAAATAGAGTATGTAATAGCCATAGCTGTTATCTCTGGTAATAAAAAGGAGCACTAGGTTGTATAGAAACATTACACCGATGAGCCCTACAAAGATGCCGAATAAGAAATCTCCTTTGGTGAGTTTTTCGAAAAGCGGTTGAATTGAGATTACCTCAAATGGAACTACTATAGGTTTGGAGCTATAAATTCTAAGGTAGTACTCTTGATTCCTTTCAAGTAACGGAAATACAAAGTCAGAGCTATTATATGGCCTAGTATTGAATTTGAATGCCTGACCTGTCTGATAAAGCATGTACAAACGGCCATTGTCTCCGGGAGTCCAAACTTCAACCGTATCCAATAGTGAATATGACAAGTGAATGAAATGATCTTTAGTGGCTTGCTCCGAACCGATTTCTATTTTTACACCTACCCATTCTCCATTGTCATAATTCGCCACTCCATCTTCAAGAAGACTGTAGTTCTGCTCATCTAAACGCTCACCGTTCACTTGAGCATCAATTGCTGTAGTAAATACAGAAATAGATTGGGCCGCTAGGTTATTAAAGAAAAGGCCCGATATAAATAAAAAAATAGCGATAAGTTGAAGTCTTCTCATTGCTCACGCTGGTCATCTGTCTCTTAATCAAATTA
This sequence comes from Roseivirga sp. UBA6052, assembly GCA_002427755.1. Taxonomy (GTDB): domain Bacteria; phylum Bacteroidota; class Bacteroidia; order Cytophagales; family Cyclobacteriaceae; genus Roseivirga. Next base: position 55,053 of record DIYO01000007.1, on the reverse strand, counting down.
GGGCTTTTCATTTTGATCTACTATTCGAGAAAGATAAAATGATCGTACTTTTTAGCCTTACGGTACTAGACTTCATAGCAAGGACTAATTTTTAGTTTGCTCTTTATAATAAAATATTCAGATTGAGGATTATAACCTCTGACCAACATTTTAATGTCTTCTAAATCTCTAACCTTACTACTTACTTTTTCTATACTCAGTCTAATCGGATGTAAAAGTCAAGAATCAGCATTCACTAAAAAAGATATTGCTAGCGCACAGAAGTTGATCGGATTAGAATTTGGAGAGCAGGCGATAGATACGTTGTATCAATACTTAGAGCGTAATAAAAGAGGATATGATTCATTGCGCAAGTTTACCACAAGTAATGAGACATTTCCTGCCATAACCTTTGATCCTCATCCAGTGGGTTATGAGCCTAAATTAGGAAGAGTTCAGCACGACTTTAAGATACCTGCTGATGTTGAGATGCCCGACAATAAAGAGGAATTAGCTTTTTATTCAATACCAAAATTAGCTTCCCTAATTCGTTCAAGAAAGATTACCTCCACTGAGCTAACGGAATTGTATATCAACCGCATAAAACGTTATGATGGTCAATTGCTCAGTGTGATCACAATAACAGAGGAATTAGCTTTCGCGCAAGCCAAAAAGGCAGATGAGGAGATAGCAGCAGGGAAATACAAGGGAATTCTGCACGGCATACCTTATGGGGTGAAGGATTTAATTTCAGTGGAGGGTTACCCCACTACTTGGGGTAGCGCACCTTACAAAGATCAAGTGTTTGATTACACCGCGACAGTAGTAGAGCGATTGAACGAAAAGGGAGCTATTTTGATTGCTAAGCTAGTTTCTGGTGCTTTAGCACGAGGTGATGTATGGTTTGGTGGGAAGACTAAGAATCCATGGGATCTGAATCAAGGAGCTAGTGGCTCCTCTGCCGGATCAGGATCAGCTACCGCTGCAGGTCTTGTAGCCTTTTCTTTGGGAACAGAGACTTTAGGATCAATTACATCGCCTGCCACAAGAAATGGAGTAGTAGGTTTGAGGCCTACCTACGGCAGAGTAAGTAGACATGGAGTAATGAGTTTGAGTTGGTCGATGGATAAAATTGGACCGTTATGTAGATCAGTGGAAGATTGTCAGATCGTATTTGATGCGATTTACGGGTATGATTCAAAAGACCCAAGTACGAACAGAGCAGAGTTCTCCGGGATTGATCGCAATCTTAGCGATTTGAAAGTAGCCTATTTAAAAAAGGATATTGAACGAGATACTACTTCTTCAAGAGGATTAAATATGATAAAAGCCTTACAAACCTTCGAACAGTTAGGTGTAGATCCAACACCCATTGAGCTACCTGCAGATTATCCATATGCTGTATTTGATATTATTCTTAGGGCAGAGGCAGGAGCATTTTTTGATGAACTGGTAACAACAGGTGCTGTTGATATTATGGTAGAACAAACCAAAGGTTCAAGAGCTAACTCTTTGAGGCAGAGTCGCTTTATCCCTGCGGTCGAATATATTCAAGCTAACCGTCAAAGAAGAAGGTTGATTGAAGAGGTCAATCAATTATTTAAAGATTATGATGTAATTATTGCGCCTTCTTTTGGTGGAAGACAATTGTATGTAACTAACCTTACGGGACACCCGGCAATCAGTGTCCCCAATGGCTTTGATAAAAAGGGTAGACCTACCAGTTTTACTCTACTGGGTAATTTATACGATGAAGGTGCTATATTGTCTATGGCTAAAGCTTTTCAAGAAGCTTCAGACTTTCATTTAAGACAGCCTCCTTTGTTCAGTGCAAAAAATTGAGGTCAATAATCGGGGATATTCATACCTAGAATTATGTCCCGTTTTGCTGTAAGATGACCATTTTTTAGCTGAAAAGAGACAATTCCTGATCCACCTCTATTACTAAATTTTGCCATTTTTTTTTGAGTGAGTAAAGGATCATCCAAAAAAACGAAGCTATCTATGTAATAGGGGACTTTGCCTTCCTCTTTGATATAGATATGAATATGTTCTGATTCTCTTCCGTTTGGATAGGCTGCTGGTCTAAAAGTGAAGAATTCATAGTTGCCATTTTCATCTGTTTTGATCCAACCTCTATGATAGCCATGTCTTCGTTCCCATCCTTTCGGAGTGTCACTCTGTTGGTAGATGCCTTCCCGATTGGTATGATAGATGTAAAGAATCACGTTAGGGGCAGGAGTTTTGCCATCAACTTGATATACCGTTCCACTCACTCTGATTTTTGGATCATTAACTTTATATCCCTCTATGGTTATTGTAGACTTAAGTTCAAAATCTAATGTGTTAAAGTCTAGAGCGGCCTGGCAATCCTCACACGGCCCACCAACTTCTCTTTCTTTTATGTTTTGCCCATTACAGTGTAATAAGCTCACACTGAATAAAAGAAAGACTAATAGTCTCATAGTAATCACAATTTGATTGTGTTCTGTGAAACGTCAATGCTGTGCAGCCGTTATTGAATTCTGACAGAAATAGCGGTTGATTAGGTAAAAAGCTCACTTTTAGAGCCATACTACGTATTCATCGATGCTCTTTATACAGCTTTTAAATAAGCGAAACGGTTCAAATAAAATTAATTCAGAATTTTTCTTTCGAATCAATCAATAACCCGCTGCCTGTCCGTCTTTTCTTGATTCGGAAGCACCCGTATAGACTTTTCTGTCAAGGTCAACGCCAATAGCTTGGTAGCCACCGTAGATTCCTACACCTGTGCCTAGTCTGTGTCCAAGTTTACGAAGCTCTCGTAAAGTCTCGTAAGAGAATCCACTCTCTAAATTCAGTGTACCTCCATTCGTCATTCGCGAACCTGTGGGTTGAGAACTGCCTACATGTCGCATTCTAGGCGCATCACCTGCTTCTTGTAAGTTCATCCCAAAATCTATTAGGTTCACAACAATTTGTGCATGGCCTTGCGGTTGCACAGCCCCACCCATTAGTCCAAAGCTTATCCATGGTTTGCCATCTTTTGTAATGAAGGCCGGAATAATAGTGTGAAATGGTCTTTTACCGGGCTCTAGTGCATTGGCATGATCTCGATCTTGCACATTGAACATTTGTCCTCGGTTTTGAAGTACAAAACCTAAACCATCTGGTACCATTCCTGAAGCAAACTCATAGTAGATGCTTTGAATAAGCGAGACCATATTCCCGTCTTTATCAGCAACCGTGAGATAGGTAGTGTTTCCAGTTTCAATTTCTAAATCACCGGCAGGGTAGGTGTTCGCAGCATTAGCTGGATCAATGAGTTTACTTCGTTCTGCTGCATAATCTTTTGATAGAAGCTCATCGATAGGCAGTTTATTGAAAGATGGGTCTGCATAGAATTTGGCACGGTCTTCATAAGCTAGTTTTTTAGCTTCTGTAAGAATATGCAGGTACTCCGGGCTTCCAAATCCCATGCTTTTGATGTCATAGCCTTCTAAGATATTGAGCATTTGAAGTGCGGCTGTTCCTTGCCCATTAGGAGGTAGCTCCCAAACGTCATATCCACGATAATTTGTGCTTAATGGTTCAACCCATTCTCCAGAATGAGAAGCTAAATCGTCATAGGAAAGGAAGCCTCCGTGCTGCTTCATATATGAGTCTATTGTACGAGCAATGTCGCCTTTATAGAACGCATCACGCCCTTCTTTTGCAATTTTATCATAGGAGTTGGCGAGGTCTGCATTTACAAAAACTTCACCTTTTAATGGAGGACGCCCGTTTGGCATATACGTTTCGGCAAATCCCGGAAAATCAATTTTGTTCTGGTAGTTCGTAGCCATTTCATAGGCGATCACTTCTGATACAGGAAACCCTTCTCTACCATACTCAATCGCAGGAGCAAGAATATCGGTCATTGGTAGTTTTCCAAACTTCTCATGCATCATAAACCAGCCATCTACTGTGCCTGGAGTTGAAACTGCCAGTGGACCAAAGAGTGGAATTTGCTTCATTCCTTTGTCTATGAAATAGTCTATATCCAGTGATTTAGGAGATCTGCCACTTCCATTAAATCCATAAAGCTTTTCTGTTTTTGCATCCCAAACAATCGCAAAGATGTCACCGCCAATTCCGCAGCTCGCTGGCTCTACTAAACCCAAAACTGCATTTGCTGCAATAGCAGCGTCCATGGCAGAACCACCTTGTTGCAAAATTCTTAAGGCTGCTTGGGTAGCTAAAGGTTGGCTTGTTGCAGCCATTCCGTTTTTGCCTAAAACCTCAGAACGGGTGGTAAATGTTTGTCCGGTTAATCTGTCTTGTGCTTGTGTAGATATAGCGAGAACGAGTATTAATAGAGATGCCAATAGCTTCTTCATGATATGATTTTGTTAACAGCGCAAAATTAGAAAGAAGAGGTAAGGAATCTCTTTGTTTTTTACCAGCGGAAACTTGTAGTGACCAGAAGAATTAGATAGCCATGTTACTAACTTACGTTATCAATAATCCTTCTGGCTTCTTGCAAATGCTCTTTTTCAATAAAGATTTCAACTGAATTGTCTATGGTGCCAAATCCCGCAATATTACCCGCGGCATTTTGATCTTTGATCATGCTAGGAATACCATTTTCATCAAGTATTCCGGCTATTCGATCGATATTGATGGCCGAATCTGTACGGAATTTGATTAGGTTTTTCATTGATGTCTTAAGTTATAATGAATGCTAGGCTGTTCCGTAATCGATTAGTTTTTGAGCGATTAAATCTAATTCTTCTTCTACTTCGGTTTTAGAAACATAGCTCAAAGCATCTTCTTTTAGCTTCGTTAAGTTTTCCACTGAAGCATTATCCATTTCGGAGTCAGCTGTAACAACTTTGGGTTCTAACCTATGATAATCTTTATTATGACCATCTTCCAAAGAACTGTATATATGGCCTAAGTGGTAATCGACAGTTTGAGAATTTCCTGACATCATGATTTCGATAACAGGCTTAATCCAACCAATCGCTCCCCAGTCTTTGGCTTTTTTGTACTCATATTTTTTACTCACGCTCCCTGTCCCAATTGAAACTATCATCATGTCTTTTGCTGTCGCTAGTTCACCATTTTCTGAATTTGGATTACTCATTTTTCGAGCTTCAGAGTAAGCCACTAACGCTGGGTTATTAACGAATACGCCTCCGTCAATTAATGGATAAGGAGTGCCTATATCGTTTTTGATTCTAGCTGTTTCAAAATAGGTCGGAGCAGCAGAGGTCGCTCTAGCTACATCTTTCACTTTAAAATTATAAATCTCGTTTTTTACTGACTTATGCTGTTTGAAGAAGTGGGGTTTACCATTTCGAATATCATAAGAACTTATGACACATGGCTTGATTAAGTCGGAAAGCATCAAATCTCCGAAAGTGTCATCCAAGGCTTCTTCTAGCTCAGAAGCATCATATTTCTCATCAGCCAAGCCTGCTCCACTTCTTACTTTCTGCCAAAAGCTTACATCAAAAATCTCATCTCCTCTATCTAAGTAGATATCTACAGCCTCCGAAGCCTTGAGCTTTGGGCGATTGTCTTCATTGGGGGTTAAGTAGGCCAAACTCAGAATTCCACCCGTACTTGTGCCCGCCATAAAGTCGAACATATCGGCCAGTCTTGTGTTGGGGTCACCGGACTTCTCTTGAAGTTTTTGCTCTATTCTGGTAAGTACAATCCCTGGAAGTATCCCACGGATTCCACCGCCATCGATTGATAATATTCTGATCTTTTTCATATGTGTTTATTTCAGTATTGCTGTTTATTCTACTTGGTAATTATCTGGGCTTTCTCCTGAACCTCACTATTTGTCCGAATGAAAAGCCACTTTATTTCCTTCTGTATCCATGAACATGCCCATAAAACCATTTGGTCCAATGTCTGTCTTTGGCATAATTACTTTGCCGCCTGCTGCTTCAACCCGACCTAACGGTACACTTAAATCATCACCACCATTAAGGTATACTAGTGTTCCTTGATCAGAAGGTTCATGTCCTTCGGCCTTAGAAATGCCTCCACCGATTCCATTCTCCCAATCAGCAGGAAAGAAAGCCATTTTTATACCTTCCATTTCATTGGTTTCCATTGTGCAGTCTAGTACCTGCTCGTAAAAAGTTTTGGCTCTATCAAAGTCAGTTACCGGTATTTCGAACCAGTTTAAAGCGTTCTTCATCTTAAAAAATCATTTTATACATGAATAAGATAAGAAAAGTAGGTCTTATTCTGACCAAAAGTACTCGAATCAATCGGTTTAATTGAACGAAAGTCGATACTCCAATGGTGTCTGTTTAGTTTTAGACTTAAAGAATTTACTAAAGGATTGAGGGTGTTCAAATCCTAGACTATAGGCAATCTGACTAACCGAGTCATTTGAGACTGATAGTTTGACTTTTGCCATTTCGATGACTCTATGGTGAATATGCTGCTGCGTAGTTTGTCCGGTTAAACTTTTTAGCATACTGCTTAAATAGTCAGGTGTAACGGTTAGTTCTTCTGCAATTTCCTGAACTGAGGGGAGACCATTGTTGATAAAATCTTCATTTGCAAAATAGGCATCTAAACAGTCTTCTAGTTTATCTAGTAATTCATGATTTGATTTTTTCCGGGTTAGGAACTGTCTTTGATAGAATCGTTCGGAGTAGCTCAGTAGTAATTCAAGTTGATTGATGATTATCTGCTGACTGAATTGGTCCATATTGGCCTGATATTCAGCTCTTATGTTGTTGAAAATATCTAGTACTTTATTCTCTTCTTTTTCTGACAAGAACAGGGCTTCTTTTACCGAATATTTAAAGAATGGATACTTCTTAACGTCTTTGGCCAAATTGCTTCCAAAGAAAAAGTCGGGATGAATGGCTAGAATCCAACCTGAGGGTGGGTGAGTGGTATTATCGGAATCTAATAACTCCACATGAATAACTTGATCAGGAGCAAAGAATGTCATTACACCCTCATCAAAGTCATATGATTGTTGTCCGTAGCGGAATTTACCTACCACGTTTCTCTTTAAAGAAATAGTGTAGTATGATTGAATCCAGGTGAACTCGTTTGTTGGAGAAGAATTCTTAATGTCTTTGTAATCCACTAAACTGATTAATGGATGCTCAGGTGGTGGAAGTTCGTTCCATCGGTGTAGGTCACTTATTTTCTCTAAGCGTCTTATTTCTGAATTAGACATATCTGTAAGTTAAGAAGTTGGAGAGTAAAAAAGTACGTCATCCTGAGCTTCTTTCAGGATTTGAATCTGAGTTTATAGAACCTTAAAATAAGGTTCTGAACTAAGTTCAGAATGACGTAAACAATTCATTGGGTAAACTTTAAACCTTAAGTTTCAGCATGTCTCCCATACCAAAAGCATTGAACAGCCCTTCGTGTATACCAGCCAATTGCTCATTATAAGGCGCAATATGATCTCCCATTCCGATATTGTCCACAGTTGTTCTCATAGGGCGGGAACCTGCAGGCGTATCAATTAGGTTGGCAATGGCGTCAGCTACATTCTGAGGATCTTGTATAGGATTTTGGGCTAAGGCTCCTTCAAAGCTTTCAAAAGCTGCTTGAGGCGCATGGATCATTTCTCCATATTCGGCATTGGTAGAATTATCTGAAGGCTTCATCAAATTACCAAAGAATCCTGTGGGATAGCCACCTGGTTCAACGAGACAGGAGTCGACTCCAAATCCGCTTAATTCAATTCTGTAGTTTTCCGCCAAGGCTTCAACTGCCCATTTAGATGCATTGTATGGGCCGTAAAACGGAAATACCATTCTACCCAATAGGCTTGAAACATGAATTAGTAGGCCTGATCCTTGAGTTCTCAAATGTGGTAATGCTGCTCGGTTTACTCGTTGTACTCCAAATACATTTACATCAAATAATCTTTGGAAGTCCTCTGTTGTGAATTGCTCTTGCAGGCCCAAAACACCTACACCAGCATTATTGATCACAACATCTAGTCCGCCTAGTAACTCAATCGCTTTGGCAACACCCAAATTCACGCTTTCATCACTTGTTACGTCTAAGTCAATGATATGTGCTCCTGCATTTGACAGTTCTTCTGCTGCTTCTTTGTTCTTACCTTCTGGGTTACGCATTGTGCCAACAACATGGTGACCTTTTTCTAATAGAGTTTTTACAGTTAATGAACCGAAACCTCCATTTGCTCCTGTGATTAAAACTTTTGTCATTTTATTATCTGTTTTATTAGTTTCTATGTATGCAAAGGAATAAAGAAGCGATTCAACCTATGTAGCCAAATCCTTGTAGCTTGTAGCCTTTTCCTGATCGTTTGCTCTTGCATTTTAATCTTCCACTTGATCAATACTCCTCTCATCTTTTCTCAATGATCCTATTACAGAAGCACCTAGAAAGATGATTTGAGAAGTATAATAGACCCAAAGCATGATTACCACAAGAACACTTGCCGCACCGTAAGCGGAGGAAGAACTGCTGTTTGCTATATGATGGCTAATCAAAATCTTTCCAAATGCGAATAATATGGCAGTAAAGCATCCGCCAATTAAGGCCGTCTTCCAACTTATTTTTGCGTCACTCAAGAACTTAAACATGGCACTGAATACTATGGCCAATGCTAGAAATGAAAAAATATGTTCTACCCATATCCATTGAATTGAAGCCTTTGAAAGACTATCGGCATGATGAATTAGAAAGCTTTGGATGGTTACACTCAACACAATTATTATGAATAAAATGGTAAGTACACTCAATGCAGATAAACGCTTGTAGAGATATTTAATCAGTCCATTCTGTTTTTTCGGTTCAACTTCCCAGATGGCGTTGAAAGCATTATGTATCTGTGCGAACATTCCTGAGGCACCAAGCAGCAGTGTTATAAATCCTAAAATTGACGTAGTGATGCTGTCATGATAAGTATGTTGATTTTTAATTATTGTCTCTATTTGGTTGGCAGCTTGTGGACCAATATTATCACTTAAGCCCTTCACAATTTCGCCATCTACGGCAAGATCATGGAAAGCGAGTTCTGCTACCGAAACGAGGATGACCATTATAGGTATAAAGGAAAAGACAGAGTAGTAAGCCAAGGCAGCACCTTTTTGAAATGTGTTGCTCTGTAAGAAGTGATTAACTACTTCTTTGAGGAAAGAAAACATGTGTGCTTATTTTATTTCAAAATAGATAAGATTTAGCAATCACTCAATATTTTTTCGGCTGAATAGACTGGTCCTAACTCAAATAGAATCAGCCTATCAATAACTTTTAAAAGCAAACATATATCATTTGTTTTTGGTGATTCTTTGACCACTATTGTAGGCGCTTGGTTAAAAACAAAAACATGAAACTCGATCCTGAATCACTTCAGAATTTGATTAGTCAAATTGATGAAATCATCTGGGCACTTAAGGCTGCTGAAGCTGGTCAGCAGGCCGAGATTGATCAGGTATGTTCAGTCTATGAAAGAAGTGCAAGAAACCTTATTCACTACAAAGCTTTAAGGCGTTTTGACTTAAGGAAGCTTCAGAAAAAGCTTATGCATTTAGGAGCTTCACGCTTGAGTACAGCTGAAAGTCATGTAATGGATAGTCTACTCAATATTAAGAGAATCTTACAGGCTTTATCAAATCAGGAGTTAACTCCTACAAAGGCGAGGTTATCTATTAAGAAGTCTAACAAGTTATTGAAAGAACATACTGATGTACTTTTAGGTGAACGTCCTAAAACGGGTAGAAGAGTCAGAATCATGGTTACTCAACCAACCGAATCTGCTTACAACTATGAGTTGGTTCGGAGCATGGTAGAAAATGGCATGAACTGCGCTCGTGTTAATTGTGCCCATGATGATCAAAAAGTTTGGTTAAGAATAATTAAGAACGTTGAACGCGCTGCTCAAGCATTAGGTAAAGATGTTAAAGTGGCTATGGACTTGGCAGGACCAAAAATCAGAACAGGGCCAATTGTTGCAGGCGGTAAGGTTAGAAAATTTTCTCCTGAAAGAAATGAAATGGGTATTGTGATCAATCCTGCGGTAATTTCTTTTGTTCCTAGAATAGATGAAGATTCTGAACTCAATACAATTCCAGTTGATCCTAACTGGATGCAGCAATTAAAACCTGGTGATAGGATTACCCTAAAAGACACCAGAAGCAAACACCGCATGCTAAAAGTGATCGAGTTGACTTCTGAGCACGTTCATGCCAACTGTTATGATACTTCATACATCGGAACAGGAACAGTTTTAAGTCCTGAGAGAATGGGTTTAGCGGAGGTGGTTGTTGGCGAGTTACCACCAATTGAACAATCACTTTTACTTAGAGTGGGAGATGAGGTAATCGTACATAGGTCAGAGATACTGGGTGAGCCTGCACAGTATGATTCAGACGGTACTTTATTGAGAGATGCTCATATCGGTTGCACTTTGCCTGAGGTGTTTGCTAAGATTAGAGTGGGGGAGCGTGTGCTTTTTGATGATGGAAAGATTGAGGGTAAAGTTGTTGAAAGAAATGAGGATTCCTTTGCTGTTAGGGTAACCATGGCGAAAGAATTTGGTACAAAGCTAAAAGCAGAAAAAGGCATCAACTTTCCAACTACAGATCTGGGTATTAGTGGTTTAACGGATAAAGATCGAGAAGACTTAAAGTTTGTAGCGCAATATGCTGATGTGGTAAATTTCTCATTTGTAAACTCTGCAAAAGATGTGGAGGAGCTATTAGAAACCTTTGAAGCACTAGGCGCTACCAACAAATTAAGTGTGATTCTTAAAATTGAGACGCGACAAGCTTTCGATAACCTGAAAGACATTTTACTTACTGCCATGAGGGTACATTACGTTGGCGTGATGATAGCAAGAGGAGACTTAGCAGTAGAGACCGGTTGGGATAGTATCGGTTGGGTTCAAAACGAAATTCTTTCACTTTGTAATGCAGCACATATTCCGGTAGTATGGGCTACTCAGGTATTAGAAAGTATGGCGAAGAGAGGATTACCTTCAAGATCGGAGATAACAGATGCAACTACGGGCTTAAAGGCAGAGTGTGTCATGCTTAATAAAGGGGCTTATATAACGAATGCCATTAGTCTTCTTGATACGATTTTGACGAATATGGAAATCTTTCAAGAGAAGAACGAAGCAATGTTACCTCAGATGAGCAAATTACTTGTTCGCTAAGGACTAATTCATTTCAAGTAATTGGTTATACAGTTCCTTACTCTCATTAAGTAAATCGTTAAGATGAGCAGGGAAAGCATCAGTGTTTCTTTTGTAAGGTGCGAAGCCCGTACTTTTGTGCACATTGCTATACCAATGAGAAGCCCAGATACCGTCTTCAGGTCTTGCACCTGCCTCCCAATGCAGCATGTTGGCATCCCATGGTATTTCAGCTTCATTACACAGTTGTTTCAATCGCTTTTCGGGTTCAAGTAAAACCTCCTTGCTGTCAAGAATAATAGGTTTTATGCCAGACTCTTTCATTCTCTTTACCAAATCAATGTGCGCAGCATAACCAATATCTTTCATGGTAGGGTTAGGAATAACTTTGGCAAACGACATGATCATTTCTCGTGGACTTCGCGTTAGCATAACATTAACCAAGTTGGACATAAATGAGATATCTAGGTCTAGTAGATGGTGAGTCATATTCTTGAAGAAGAGCACTGGTTTGCTGTTGTCCGTAAGCATAAGTTCAATCACCTTTGATCCATCATTTTCCATTGAGTTGATGGTTTCTTGTGCAGCGGGGTGGTATTCTGCAGCATCTGAATTGACCAAGTAATGGGCATAAAGCGGTTCATCATAGACTCGAGTATCGGCTCGTTGCGCAAATGAGTACATTAAAGCTGTACTGATATTCCTAGGTCCTGACCAAAGGGCAATTCTTTTTACTTTATCACCCATTTAGTACCTCCTGTTCTACCATATGATAGTATTGTGTTCTCAAATGCTGAGTTATTGGGCCATTTACAGAAGGTAATTCTCGTCCATCAATCTTGGTAACCGGTGTTAAGCCACCAAAAGTACCGGTCACAAAAGCTTCATCAGCGCCATAAACATCGTATAAACTGAAGTCTTTTTGAAAACAGGGAATATTCAATGTGTTGGCTGCCTTTATAACATTCCCTCTGGTGATGCCATTCATACAGTATTGTCCTGTGCTTGTCCATACTTCACCATACTTCACCATAAAAAAGTTAGTCGCATTGCATGTAGAAACCGCACCATTAACATCTAGCATTAGTGCTTCATCGGCTCCTGCTTCAAGGGCCTGGATTAATGCCTGCACCTCGTGCAGCTTGCTGTGACAATTCAACTTAGGGTCTAGATAGTCTGGCGACCCTCTTCTGATGGTAGAAGTGAAAAGTGTTATGCCTCTCTCTCTTGTTTCTTCAGAAGTCTTTTTGTGCTCAGCGATGATTACAACATTGGGTCCTGAAATGGTTAGTCTAGGGTCTTGTGACGGTGTCTTTTTAATACCTCTTGTGATCATCAGACGAACGTGGACATCTGTTTCCATTTGATTAATCTCTAATGTTTTTTGAATGTCCTCGACTAATTCTTTTCTGGTAAAAGGTAGTTTGATTCCAGTGGTTTTGGCAGCCTGCCAAAGTCTATTCAAATGGTCTTCCAAAAAACATAACGTGCCCTTGTGGTAGCGAATGCCTTCCCAAACACCATCACCAACTAAATAACCACTATCAAACACTGATATCTTGGCATCTTTTCTTTCGAAGAATTCTCCGTTAATAAAGATTTGCACCGTTTCATTTCTTGGGTCATCTATGGCGTTGTGAGTTCCGTGAATCATTGTTTAGATCTTGCTTAGAAATGCTATTTCTGGTAAATAAATGACAAAACAAAAAAGCCTCTTCCGATCTATTCGAAAGAGGCTTCTTCAGTTTATTCTATGTTTCTTAAGCGTCAGCTAATTGCTCATCTAATTTAGAAGTCAACATTCCTTTCGGTACAGCACCAACTACACCATCTACTTTTTCTCCACCTTTAAAGTAAAGTAGAGCTGGGATAGATCTGATACCATACTTGATTGAAATTTCAGGGTTTGCATCAACATCAACTTTTCCTACAACAGCTTGTCCGTCATATTCTCCTGCAATTTCTTCTACAACTGGTCCAACCATTCTACAAGGTCCACACCATGCTGCCCAGAAGTCAACTAAAACAGGCTTATCTGAATTTAAAACAACTTCCTCGAAGTTTGCATCAGTAATTTCAATCGCGTTTGCCATAATATCTTTATTCTAATTATATATTTTTCTATGTGTTCGTCAACCAAGAGAATGACATCAAAAGTAGTTAAAAAGTTCCTAAGCTATTGACCGTTAAAACGAAATATGCTTATGACATATTTAGGCTGTCAATAAGCGTGCTGATTCGGTATAACTCTTCAATCCTTTTAGCAACTCATTGTTAGGGTCTACCTTAACTTGTCTTGCAAAAAGCTCCACACTTATATTTTCTCTTTTATCAAATAACTCAACCTTCAATGGAGTTTCACCTTTGTGCTCTTCTGTGATTGAAACCAGTTTTTCTATCAACTCTTGGTCAACCATTTTTGCATCTAGTTTTATGTGAATTCCCTTTCCTCTCTTTTCTCTCAATTCACTCAAGAGCGACATGGAATGTGTTTGTAATTCCCAGTCTTCCGGAGTTGGATTGATTTGGGGGTTCTCTCGAATCTCTTTTTGCTTGCGCCAGTTAATCTCGACCCTACCGGAAATGAACAGGAATTCTCCTGGTCTTAAATATTGAGCATGATTAATGTATTTTTCTCCCATTAAGAAGAGCTCAACTGAACCGTTGTAGTCTTCTACATTTACAACGCCAAACGGTTTGCCTGTTTTGGTTTGTCCATTTCTAACTCCATTGACAATTCCACCAATAGAAATGTCCTGATTAGGAAACTTATTGATGTCGTTGATGGGCTTACAGAAGCTTTCTAATTCAACTTCAAATTGGTCCAAAGGATGACCCGAAATGTAGAATCCGACAATCTCTTTTTCCAACTTGAGCTTTTCCATTTGACTGAACGGCTCCATTTCAGGAACTTTTGGTAAAGGAGTAGCTACCCCACTATCACCACCAAATAGAGAAACTTGTGCAGCATCTTTTTCTGCCTGCTTGCTATTGGCATATCGAATCACTTTTTCAATAAGCGTTTGTTCACCATCTGGAGCGAACAAGTATTGCTTTCTGTGGTACTGTTCAAAGCAGTCAAAGCCACCTGCTTGTGCAAGAGATTCAAAGTTTTTCTTGTTCACGGCCCTTAGATTTACTCTTTCTGCAAAGTCGAAGACATTACCGTATGGGCCGTTTTCGGCACGTTCCGCAATGATAGATTCTATTGCTGCTTCACCTACACCTTTTATAGCCCCCATACCAAAACGAATTTCTCCTTTCTGGTTCACGGTAAACTTATAATTGGATTCATTCACATCTGGACCTAGAACAGGAACACCCATGCGTTGGCATTCTTCCATAAAGAAGGTTACCTGCTTGATGTCGTTCATATTGTTACTCAAAACAGAAGCCATGTATTCCGCTGGGTAGTGGGCTTTCAAATAGGCAGTTTGAAAAGCTACATAGGCATAGCAAGTGGAGTGTGATTTGTTGAAGGCATAAGAGGCAAATGCTTCCCAGTCTTTCCAGATTTTATTCAGCTTCTCTTCATCGTGTCCATTTGCTTTAGACTGATCAATAAATTTGGGCTTCATTTTATCTAGTACATCACGCTTTTTCTTACCCATGGCCTTACGCAAGACATCGGCTTCACCTTTTGTAAAGCCGGCTAGCTTTTGAGAAAGAAGCATCACCTGCTCTTGATAAACCGTAATGCCATAGGTTTCGGCTAGGTACTCTTCGAGAGCTGGTAAATCATAGGTAATCTCCTCATCACCATGCTTTCTTCTAATAAATGAAGGGATGTATTCCAATGGCCCAGGACGATAGAGCGCATTCATAGCAATCAGATCAGCAAACTCTGTTGGCTTGAGTTCCTTCATGTACTTCTGCATTCCTGCAGATTCATATTGGAAGATTCCTACTGTTTCACCACGCTGGAATAACTCATAAGTTTTCTTGTCATCTAAAGGAAAATCGTCTGGGACTAAATCTACATCATGGCGTTCTTTTACGTTTTTAACAGCATCCTTTATGAGTGTTAAGGTTTTTAAACCCAAGAAGTCCATTTTTAACAACCCCGCATCTTCTACTACTGAATTGTCGAATTGAGTACACCACATTTCAGAGTCCTTGGCTACCGCAACAGGAGCGAACTTGGTAATGTCATCCGGTGTGATGATTACCCCGCAGGCATGTATTCCTGTGTTTCGAACAGAGCCCTCGAGCACACGTGCTTGATTTACTGTTCTGGCTTCTAGGTTATTGCCATCTGCAATCTTCTTCAACTCATTAGCTAGTGGAATCTGTTCGGATCTTAGCTTTTGTTTGAGCTCTTGATCAGAAAGTGAGAATAGCTTGTTGAGCTTAATATCCGGAACAAGTTTGGCTACCCTATCGGCATCAGGTAGAGGTAGTTCTAGTACTCTGGCAGTATCTCTGATTGAAGACTTGGCAGCCATGGTACCATAAGTGATAATCTGAGCTACCTGATTCTTACCATATTTGTCGATTACATAATCGATGACTTTTTGTCTTCCTTCATCATCAAAGTCGATATCGATATCGGGAAGAGACACACGATCTGGATTTAAGAATCGCTCAAATAGGAGGTCGTATTTGATGGGGTCTACATTGGTGATGCCAATACAATAGGCAACGGCAGAGCCTGCTGCAGAACCACGTCCCGGACCTACAGAAACTCCCATTTCAGTTGCTTTATTTGTAAAGTCTTGGACAATAAGGAAATACCCAGGATAGCCAGTTCTTTCAATAGTGGCTAGTTCAAAGTCTAGTCTTTCGGTAATTTCTTCTGTGATTTCCC
Source organism: Roseivirga sp. UBA6052 (assembly GCA_002427755.1). Taxonomy (GTDB): domain Bacteria; phylum Bacteroidota; class Bacteroidia; order Cytophagales; family Cyclobacteriaceae; genus Roseivirga. The sequence continues at coordinate 39,136 of DIYO01000007.1, read as the reverse complement.
CGTAACGTTTTTTAGCGCCCTCATAGGTTAAATGCCTTAAGAAAGCATTTTCCCCACGTTTTCCTCCATCTATATCGTCTTCAGCATGTTGGAACTCTTCTGGAATTTCATACTTCGGCAGCAGTACACTTCTTGCTAATTCATAAGATTCAATCTTATCGATAATCTCATTAGTATTCACAATGGCTTCCGGGATATCGCTGAAGAGCTTTTTCATCTCTTCAGGCGATTTCATATAGAATTCATCATTAGGGAATCCGTATCGAAATTCTCGTCCGCGCTTGCCAATATATTTTTTAGGCTTATTTACTGACTCAGCATCTTTAACACAGAGCAAAACATCATGTGCTTCTGCTTGATCTTTACGCGTGTAGTAAGTGTTGTTTGCGGCAATGACTTTTACATTGTGCTTTGCTGCCAGATCAAGCAGTACCTCGTTTACGTGGTCTTCTTCAGGAATACCGTGACGGTTTATTTCCACGTAGAAGTCATCACCAAAATTTTCTTTCCACCATAAGAAAGCCTCTTCTGCTTGAGTATCTCCTACATTAAGAATTTTATAGGGTACTTCTCCCCAAAGACCGCCTGTAGTGACAATTAAGTCTCCTTTAAATTCTAAGAGATCGTTTTTATCAATTCTAGGTACATAGTAAAAACCTTCTGTAAAGGCTATTGAAGACAGTTTAACTAGGTTATGATAGCCATTTTTATTCTTGGCCAGAATAACTGTCTGAAATCCGTTGTCTTGGACTTTTTTGTTTGAACGATCACCACATATGTTGAATTCACAACCCACAATGGGTTTGATGTCATTAGCTAAGGCTGCGCTAACAAACTGGAAAGCGCCCATCATATTGCCATGGTCCGTAAGTGCTACAGCAGGCATGCCCATTTCTTTTGCTGCGTTCACTAAGCCGCCAATCTCTGAAACCGCTTGTAGGATTGAAAATTGAGAGTGAACATGCAAGTGACTGAAAGGGGTTTCAGCTAGATCAGCCAAATTACTCTGGTCAATCTTTTTGCTTCCACCACTTTTTGTCTCGCTGGTTTTGGCAAAATTGGCTTCTTCTAATTCAGGTGCTTCATATACAATTTCAGCAAGTGTTAAGCCTTCAGCATGAGGAACAACACTTTCCTTAATCAAGCCAAAGAAACACTTCGCAGTAGCATCAACATCGTAGGCGGCATCATGCGCATCAGCAAAAGCTTCTCCGAAAAGTTTGGTGTGCAATTCTGTAAGCGTTGGCCATTTAAACTGACCACCTCTGCCTCCAGGAATAGCCACAAAATCTGTCGAAACCAACTTGGTGTCAAGAGGCTCTAAAGGTTCTAGTGCATTTTCGAGTTCACATCTCAGATACTCAGCTCCAACAATGTTGTAGTCAAATTCTATGTTATGTCCGATTCCAAACTCAGACTTAGCAATATCTTCTTTAAAGGTAGCAAGGACGTCTTTTAGATCATGCCCTTCCGCAAGTGCCCGTTCAGTTGTTATACCATGTACCTGAACAGAGTTGTAGGGAATTGTATAGCCCTCAGGTTTGACAATGAAGTTCTTAGCCGTTATTAGTTTTCCGTTGGCTTCATGAAGCTGCCATGCAATTTGGACCATTCTTGGCCAGTTCTCAAAATCAGTAAGTGGGGCATTGTAATTTTGAGGTAAACCGGTGGTTTCCGTATCAAATATTAAGTACATAAATAGTTAGAACGACTAGGTTGTTTTTCAGAAAAACTAATCTTCTAAACTACAGAATTTGATGTGAAAAAGGTTCCCGATTGGTGAAGAAAATTAAGGTTGAAAAGTGTCTATGTAGGTGACTTCCTGAGTGTCAGTTAAGTTGACATTTTTAATGGCTCCATTACCGTCAAAATGGAAGCGAAGTCCAACGATTTGTCCCATACTGGATTTAACCGGAAGAGTTAATTGCTTTTGATTGTTGATAATGAATTGAGCTGTTCCACCATGGACAACTAGCTTAAAATTTTGCCACTCAGAGTTGTTGTTTGCTGCTAAGTATTTATTAAGAGTAGATCGAGTGAAATTTTCGTGTCCTGCAATTGTTACAGGTAGATCTATTGAGCAGGCCGACAGCGTAACAGGTATTAAACTGGAAGAATTAGAGCCAACTATCTCTACTTGTACATAGTTGCATTGATAGAAGTCTTTAGGTTGAATAGTTTTCAATTCAGCTTCTAGAACAAAATCTAAGCCGCTAATAGGGTTGATTTGATCGAAGTAATGATAGGTTACTTTATCGAATGCATTCCTATCACTCCATTTTTCAGGGATTGAGATTTCGTTATGATTGGTGATAAGTGCTTGGTTGTGGTATTTAATGAAATTGTCTTTGGTAGTTGTGGCCAGCCAACCATTGGTTTTGATAAATACATCACTTGATTTTACTGTCTTATTATCTACTAGAAGGCGGGCTTTATAGAACCCGGGGTACTCATAGATGATGCTTATCGTATTTGATTTGGGATCAACTGTTGTTCCTTGTTTATCACTACTAGATTTTTTGACGTAGATGTTATTTGATTCGATTCCATCAAGATCAAAGTCGAATGTAATTTGCGCAGGTATTTCATAGCCACTTTCTCTCGTATTAAAAATTACTTCTCTGAAATAGCTGGAAGCCACAATAAGAATGAAAAGCGCAAGTAAACCAGATACCTTAAGGGGTTTCTTAAAAAAGGCCAAGATGTTCAAGATCGACTCAGTGTGGAGTGATTCTCTTTTACGCTGCATGTAATAGGATAGAGGTTAATTCTGATAGGCTGTTTAGAATTAACAACAGAAATTTAGTGATAAAATGCAGAAATGTAAATGTGTATGGAAATTGAATGCATAAAAAAAGCCCGTTCATTGCTGAACGGGCACCTAACTTAAATATAAACTAACTATAAAACGGCTATTCCTAGCAGTACACTAAGTACCGATACAGCTAAAACCAGCACACTTTTTTGATACTCCGTATCGTTCAGTTGCTTTATTAGCCTCTTTGTTCGTGCATTTTCTTCTCCTTGAAAGTTTTCAACTCTGTTTGTTAAGTTTTTTCCTTTGAAGCGAACAAGGTCTTCATTCATTAAGAACCTTCTAGATCTTTTAGTATTCAACATACCTTGATTAGATCTTAGTGTTGAAAATGCTCCGGTTGATGCAAATGTTCCCATAATTTTTACCTCCTAATTGTTTAAAACTTTCACTATGCTTAACGGGAAAAAGAAAGTAAAAGTTTCATAAATAATAGTAATACTATTAATCTTAATTATTTTTAATTTTTGAACGTTTTTGGGCTTAAATAACAAGTAGGCTTAGCAATACTATTAACATCGAAATACTAAAAATCACTACTTTTTTCAAGTCCTCAATCCTCCTCGCTCTACTCATTTTAGCTTGTAGCTCCCTTCTGTAATCAGGTGATGCTTTCACATAAGAGTAGACCTTTAACTGGGTTGGATATTTCGGCTTTATTCTTTTCGAAGTTATAACATCAAAGTATGGTCTTTTAGTTCTCAAAGAACGGTTTGAATTCATTCTATTTATCGAATCCAAAATGTGACCTGCACTTGACATAGTAGCTTAAACGCTACTCATGAAAATGATATGTGACTCGGAAGGTAAGAGGTCGGTAAAATGGTTTAGTGGATGGAGGGATCATTGAAGTCTTCCCAAAATGTAGCCCCCATATCATTATTCAATTTAATGTGGTCCAGTTTACCCGATCCTTCGAATCGAACTTTAAAACCAACTAATTGGCCAATGTTATAGACTAATTCCTTTTGGAATACTTGTGTATTGTTGACAAAATATCGCGCCAAACCATTTTCAACCTCTAATTTGAAATTGATCCATTCTCCCGTATTGAGTCCAAACATTGACAGGTCATTCTCCTTGCCATAGACTTGATCACCTGAATTGATCAAATCAAGTTCACTTGAACAGCCGGCTATAGAAAATGGAATAAGATAAACGCCAGTTTCTCCATGCACGAGTAATTCAACTCTTTTACAAATACCATTACTCTTATTATAGTTATTTAAAAACCTAGTCTCGAAAGTAAAATCATTGCTATAGATCTCAGGTAGTTCGTCAAAGTAGTGGTAAGTCAATAAACTAGCTTCTTCATTGTCTTTAGCTTTGATCTCATTAAGGAGCTTATCTGTAATAGATAGACTATTGTTCTTAACCAATTCGTCATCATAGAGGTATCTGGGCCGGGTATCTTGGTCAATAGTACCCATCCAACCATTGGTGGGTACTTTTAGACCCTGTTCTTTCACTATCTCTCCATCTGCTAATAGTTTAGCTTGAAAATACCCTGGATAATAATAAAATGCTGTTGCTTGGTTTTTAGTAGGGTCAATGTCAAATGTTAATCTAGAATTCCAAGACTGCTGTATTTGAGCTTCACTTATCTCATTACTTCCATAAGAATATTCGAACAATACGGAGTTGGGTAAGCCTTTAGTAACGGGTTGAGCACTGAATGTTATGCTTTGAAGGTCTAGAGATGAGGTACTACCAGCTGAGTTCAGTTGAGCAATGCCAAAGATGATCATGAACAAAATCATTAGGCCGCCAACACTCACCAAGTACTTTGAAGGAAAGTGCTTTGACTGTACAGTTTTTGGGGACTTATCATTAGTATTCTGATTTCGGTAGTCACTCCAATTCTGATAATCTAGAAATTGAGCAAGGGCATTTAAGGTGGTAACACTTGGCGCACCTTTATGATTGACCTTTCCCCATACACGCTTTAAAGTAGTTACACTTAATCGAACCTGACTCTTTTCAAAGATAGAGTCACTCAAGAGTTCGAAGTCCTGGTTTTGCCAATCTTCACTAGAAACCCAACTCAGTTTTTCTTCTATCTCTTTTAAGCACAGAGAGATCAAGTCCTCATTCATATATGAAAGATACGTGATTGAATCGATTTGAACTGAGATGAATGAGAATGAATGAACTTGAATAGATCTGAATCAGCTTCTAAGTTTCATTTTACGTGATTAGAGGAAAACTCAATAGAATGAAAACTTACATTTATCTATTATTTGTGTTGGTCACAGTAAGAAATGTATCAGCACAATCGCTTGCCTTTACCGAGGCAAATTGGAATATAGAAGCTGAAAATCATGCTTTCTATACGCTAAAAGGTCGGCAAACCCTTCACATTTTCAATGGCATAGCAAGTCCAAAGGTCCCATTAGATTTTAAAAGGGGTATCATTGAATACGATGTTTACATCACCCCAGATCGGGGGTTTCCTGGTATGAGGTTTAGAATGAAAGATCAAAACAACTTTGAAGAGTTCTACATTAGGCCTCATCAGTCTGGCAATCCAGATGCCATGCAGTACACACCGGTATATAACGGCTATGCCGGATGGCAGCTGTATGTAGGAGAGGGGTACTCAACCACTAAAGTGTATAGCATGAATGATTGGAATCATGTAAAGATTGTGATTGCTGAAAATGAAGCAGAAGTTTTCATTAACGATATGAATGCCCCAGTGCTTTATATGCCTCACTTAAAAGAAGAGGTGGTTTCTGGTTCAATTCAGTTGTCGGGTGGTGGCCCTGTTGGAGCACGTTACTCAAATTTGAAAATTACTAAAGCAACTGAACCTAAGTTAGTTAGTAAATCCAAAGTCACGAATCCGTTGCCTGCCGAATATGTAAAGTCCTGGCAAGTATCAGACCTAAAGAAGGAGTCTGATTTTCAGACCTTGTATAAAGTGACAAATGCATTTAAAAAGGAACTTGAGTGGAAGAAGATTTCTGTAGAGTCAAGAGGGTTTGCCAATTTAAATAGAAGAGCAGGACAGATTGAAGATCAGAATACCTTGATTGCAAGATTGATCATTGAATCAGATAAGGATCAAGTAAAGAAGTTAAAATATGGTTTTAGCGATAGGGCATTAGTCTATCTCAATGATAAAATCATAGCCGGAGGAGAAGATGGTTTTAGATCAAGAGATTATCGCTTCTTAGGTACAATGGGTTTGTTCGATAGTGTGTTCTTGCATTTAGAAAAAGGAAAAAACGAGTTATGGATAGTAGTCTCAGAGAATTTTGGAGGATGGGGGGTAATGGCCGCCTTTGAAAATCTAGAAGGTATTGAGCTGCTTTATGATCAAGAATAGTTGTGAAGGAAGAACTAGTGTTCTTCGTAGATCAACTCGGGTTCTGTTACCTCAACAGTTCCTTTCTCATTAATTTGTGTGAGTGTAACGGTCTTTAATTCGTTTATCAATAAAGGATCGTATTTGGCCGTTACGCGCACGTAGTTCTCAGTAAATCCATGCATCATGCCCTCTTCAACATCATCCTCGAAAAGCACTGTATGGGTTGTGTCAATTTGTGACTCGTAGAACGCTCTTCGTTTTTTATCAGAAAGTATGCGTAGCATTTTGGAACGTTGCTGTCTAACCTTTAAAGGTACGGGATTTTCCATTTCAGTAGCAGCTGTATTGGCTCTCTCAGAATAAGTGAAAACATGTAAGTAAGAGATGTCCAGCTCGTTTAAGAAGTTATAGGTATCTAAGAAATTTTCTTCTGTTTCACCTGGGAAGCCTACAATAACATCTACTCCAATACAGCAATTAGGCATCAGCTGTCTAATTTTGGCAACGCGCTCTTCGTAAAGTTCGCGAAGGTATCTCCTTCGCATCTTGCGCAACGTTTTGTTATTGCCCGATTGTAATGGAATGTGGAAGTGTGGTACAAATCTTTTGGATTGGCTAACGAACTCGATAATCTCGTTTGTTAACAAATTAGGTTCAATAGAAGAAATCCTCAGCCTTTCTATCCCTTCAACTTCATCAAGCGCTTTTACTAAATCAACAAATCGCTCTTTTCTTTTACCTTCTTGAATTCCAAAATCGCCAATGTTAACTCCAGTTAGTACTACCTCTTTTACATCAGTAGCGGCTATTTCATGGGCTGATTTTAAGATGTTTTCTATGGTGTCACTACGGCTCTTTCCTCTTGCTAGTGGAATTGTACAGAATGCACAATGGTAATTACATCCATCTTGTACTTTGAGAAAAGTTCTCGTTCTATCATTAATAGAATAAGCATTATTGAATGCTTTGGCTTCCTGAATCTCAGAAGCAATCACTTGTGTCTGCTCTGGTTTTACAAAGCCATCAAGTAGTTCATGGAGTCTAAATTTCTCTGCCGCTCCAAGAACAGCATCAACCCCAGGTATTTCAGAAATTTCTTTGGGTTTCAGTTGTGCGTAGCACCCAATAATGGCGACATATCCGTTAGGATTAATCTTGTTTGCCTCTTTGACAATCTTTTTACACTTCTTATCAGCGTTTTCAGTAACGCTGCATGTATTTATGATAAAGATGTCAGGTTCATCTGTGAAGTTAACCTTCGCATAGCCTTTATCTTGAAAACCCCTAGCAATAGTTGAGGTCTCTGAAAAATTCAGTTTACAACCGAGTGTATAAAAGGCTACTTTTCTCATTTCTTTAAAGGCCTGCAAAGGTATAAAATTCTTTATCTAAAGAGAAGTCTGGATATAAACTCAAGCTTAATCAGGTGTTTTTTGTAGAAATCATTGATTTCATTGCTAAAACAATGTGTTTTTAGGTGTAAAAACGTAATGCAACCGTTTTTGCAATTAATTTTAGCTTGATTTGATGGAGAATTACGTAATTGTTGTACTTTTGGTCAAAATTTAAACCTAATTATCACAAATTATGTCGAACCAACGTCAACGTGCTCTAAATGTAGTTCAAAATAGAACTACAGACCGAGTTTACGCACCGGCAGACAAGATCTCTGATTTCTTTGCAGAGGAAGTCTTCACAATGGAGAAAATGCGTTCTACGCTAGCTCCAGATACCTTCAAGAAGGTTGAGTATGCTATTAAAAAGGGTAAAAAAATAGACGTAGAAACTGCTGATGAAATTGCAGCTGCAGTAAAAACATGGGCTATTTCTAAAGGTACTACCCACTACACACACTGGTTCCAGCCGTTAACCGGCTCAACTGCTGAAAAGCATGATGCATTTTATGATGCGCACAAAGGACTTGAGGTATTTAAAGGTTCGGCATTAATACAACAAGAGCCTGATGCGTCTTCTTTCCCTAATGGAGGTATTCGTTCTACTTTTGAGGCTAGAGGTTATACAGCATGGGATCCAAGTTCTCCGATATTCATTTGGGGCAGAACGCTTTGTATTCCAACGATTTTCGTGTCTTACACAGGTGAGGCCTTAGATTATAAGGCACCTTTATTAAAAGCGGTTGAGGCTGTAGACAAAGCTGCTACCAAAGTATGCCAGCTTTTCGACAGAAATGTAAACCGTGTAAGTGCTTCTTTAGGTTGTGAACAAGAGTACTTTGTGGTTGACAGAGCATTATTTAATGCCAGACCAGATTTAGTGATGGCGGGTAGAACTGTTTTCGGTCATCATCCTGCTAGAGGTCAGCAATTAGATGATCATTACTTCGGTTCAATTCCGAGTAGGGTTTACAACTATATGAAAGACTTCGAAATCGAATGTTTGAAGTTAGGTATTCCCGTTTCTACGCGTCACAATGAAGTGGCTCCTGCGCAATTTGAGGTAGCACCAATTTTCGAAGATATCAACGTAGCAACAGACCACAATTCATTAATGATGGATGTGATGGATCGTGTTGCTGAAAGACATTCGTTAAAGGTGTTATTCCATGAGAAGCCTTTTGCAGGATTGAATGGAAGCGGTAAACACAATAACTGGTCTCTTATTACTTCAACTGGAGTTAATGTATTCCAACCAAGTTCAAGTGCAAGAGAGAATCTTCAGTTCTTGACATATTTAGTTAACACTATAAAAGCTATACATGATAATTCTGGTCTTTTAAGAGCCTCAATTGCATCAGCAGGAAACGATCACCGATTAGGGGCAAATGAAGCACCTCCGGCTATCATGTCTGTTTTCTTGGGTTCTGACTTAACAGCAGTGCTAGATGAGCTTGAGAATAATGGTAACATTAAAGTAGACAAAGGTGATAACATGTATATGAAATTGGGTATCGACAAGATTCCTCAAATCATATTAGATAATACAGATAGAAACAGAACATCTCCATTCGCATTTACTGGAAACAAGTTCGAGTTCAGAGCAGTAGGTTCAGACCAAAACGTTGCTGAGCCAATGACTGTATTGAACCTAATTGTTGCCAAGCAATTGAAAGAATTCTACAAAGTTGTAACCGACAGAGTAGATAGCGGTGAAGACAAGAAAATTGCTATTGTTAATGTCTTGAGAGATTACATTAAAGATTCTAAAGCTGTTCGCTTTGAAGGAGATGGTTATTCACAAGAGTGGGCCGATGAAGCTGAGAAAAGAGGTTTGCCTAACGTAAAAGATACAGCAAGAGCTCTTGATGCTTATGTATCTGATGAGTCTAAGGCGATTTTTGAAGAGTTTGGCGTTATGAGTGCTGTTGAATTAGAAGCTAGAAATGAAATTCAGCACGAAAATTATATCATGAAACTTCAGATTGAGGCAAGACTGATTAGTGAGATTGGTAGAACACAAGTAGTTCCAGCTGCTTTGAAGTTCCAGAATAAACTAATGGATAACGCAAGAGGTCTGAAGGAATTTGGTGTTGATAATTCTCATGCGACTGAGATGTTGGTTAAAGTGAATGATTGCGTAAATACCATTCAGACTAAGATTTCAGAGATGAATGCTGAGAGAGCTCAAATCAATGATATTGAAGACTCAAGAGATAAAGCCATTGCATATTGTGATAGAATGAAAGCCAAGTACTTTGATGAGATCAGAGATGCAGTTGATAGACTTGAGATCTTGATCGATGATGAAGACTGGCCTCTATTGAAATATAGAGAAATGCTATTCTTAAGATAAGAATCAAAGATTTTCCAAAAATGAAGCCACTCAGACATCTGAGTGGTTTTTTTATGCGTAAATTCCAATAATGTCTAATTGGAAAAAGCGTATTCGGTTCGGTTGTTTGGGTTCAATACTCTTTATCATAATCCTTTCACAAGTCGTGAGCGGTTGTTTCAGCTTTTCAATGTCTGATAAGAAATTTGAAGAGTTCTATGAAAACCGCCCTCATAAACCCGTGAGCAAAACTTACGATGTTGATGGGTATGAAATGCACTATATGTATCAAGATATGAACCAAGATGCTAGTCTGGTTTTTATACATGGTACACCGGGTTCGTGGAGTGCTTTTGCTGGATACTTTGACTATGATACGCTCTATAACGTAGCGAATATAGTTGCTCCAGATAGACCTGGGTTTGGTAAATCGAGTTATGGGAAGCCTATAAAATCGCTGGAAGAGCAATCGATGTTGATGAAGCCTATGATTGAAGCGATTCCATCTCCTAGAATTCTAATAGGACATTCTTTAGGCGGGCCAATTGTGGCTAGAATGGCCATGGATTATCCTGAACTCATTGATGGAATTATAATGCTCGCTCCAGCTCTCGATCCTGAATTAGAGCCGGAAGAAGATTGGTTTAGAGTGCCTATGAGATGGCCAATTATAGGATTCTTAGCGCCCAAAATATTTAGAATTTCAAATGAAGAATTGATATTTCTTGATGAAGAATTAGAACTGATGTTGCCACTCTGGGAAGGAATTGAGATACCAAGTACGGTAATACAAGGAGGTAAAGATGACTTAGTTCATCCGGGTAATGCTCCTTTTGCTGATAGCATGTTGGTCAATGCGCCTAAACGTATCATATTCTTGGATAATCAAAATCACTTCTTGCCTTGGAATGAGGAAGAGTTGATAAAAGCTGAGATTCTAAGAATGCTTAAGGAGATTAAAGGACTTTAGTCCATTGTCTCAATTTTCTTGAGTAGTTCGTCTGCTTCTGCAGTAAGCAAATCACTAGCTTTTCTATCGGTATGAGATAGTTTATAAGCTTCAGCAATCATTTTTTGGTATTTAGCCTCTAGTTTTTCTTTCTCTGATTTTCTTCTGAATAATCCCATTACTACAAATTTCACATTCAACTAAAGGCTCATCTTAATTGTTTGTAGACTCTTGAATCAAAACACCATTGTCATAAACTTCCGTCTTAATTATTCTTCTAGTGGATGAATAGATTTTCCAACTACCTTGTTTCACACCTTCTACAAGAGTACCCATAGTCAATAGTCTTCCTCTTTCATCATAAAACTTCCATTCTCCAGAAGGCATCCCGTTCTTATAGTCTCCTTCAGAGAATCTGGTACCATCAGGGAAGTAGTTGGTAACCATTCCATTACCCTTGGATAGACTTCCTGAGGAAAGACTTCGAACCCTGTCTGTTTTGAAATCTGAAATTTCCATTAGTCTACCTTGACTCCATGTTTCCTCTTTCATGAGTTCTCCCTTTTTATGGAAATAACCCCACAGGCCATCTTTCTCTCCTTTGGTGTAGTTGCCTATTGACTCCAGCTTACCATTTTCATAGTAGTTGAACCATTGGCCCGTTTCCTTATCTTTTTGATATTGCCCTTCGCTCCTTAATTGACCGGATTCAGAGAAAAACTTCCAATTGCCTGTTTTAAGGTTTATCTCATATTGACCGAATTCTGAAATCAAGCCATTTTCATGGTAGAATTTCCAAGGGCCCACTTTGAGGCCTAGTTGATAAGTGCCTTCTATACTGGGTAAGCCATTTTCATAATACTCTACATATGTGCTATCAGGAACACCAAGTCTGTAGTGTGTAACCGATTCAACTTTTCGGTTGGGGTGATAGGTTTTTGCAGTACCTACAATCTTATCCTTAACGTATTGAGTTTCGCTTGCTATTCGGCCGTTATAATGATATTCTTTCCATAAACCATTTTTAACCCCTTGCTGATAATACTCTTCTGCTGATTTTCTTCCACCTTCGAAATAGTATGTCCATTCACCATTTCTTTTTCCTCGCACAAACTCACCATTTTCTAGTATGCTTCCTTCAAAATCTGTTTTTATCCATGTACCATTCAGAAGTCCATTCTCGTAATTAGTGTCTATTTCTTTGTCTCCGTAAGAATCGAATGTTTTGAATTCACCACTTAATTCACCATTCTCATAATTAGCTACTTGAGAGACCACACTATTTGCATGAAATGTCGTCCATGTCGATTCCTTCTTTCCATTTTTGAAGGTTCCAAAATCATATTTCCTTCCGTTTGGCGTAAAGCTTTCCCAGCTTCCTTCTAGAACACCTTTGTTATAATAAGTAAGGACAGCCATTTCTTTATTAGGGTAGAATAGTAGATACTTACCCTGTAATGTATCCGAAGAATAGGTGAGTCTCGCACGTTCTTGTCTGTCTATGTAAACACGCCAAAGACCTTCCTTTCTATTGTCTGCATATTTACCTACTTGGTAGTACGTGCTATCCTCGTTGTATGCAATCCAGGTACCTGATTTATTGTTCAGACTGCCTTCTCCTAGACTAATCAGTGTGTTTTCTGGTAAAGGAAAAATTAAATTGAAGCCCTCGTCTTGACCAAATGCAGTTATTTGAATGAAGAGGAGTAAGGTGAGATATATTTTGCTTCGCAATAGACTATTTCTTTTAGTTGAGATATAATCAGGTTATCAAAATCTATTCCAATTATTTATTGAATTAGTAATGATTTGAAACTCTCAATTCCTAAACGGATAAGACTAGGGGTTTGGTTCAGAGAAAAGTGTTTAAAAATCTTTATTTGATTGGTTTTACTCAGTAATTCATAAAAACCAGCTTCTGGTACGCTTTCTAATTCTTGATGGTGTGTTTTCTTAAAGTCTGTTTCCCAGATGTTTTCGTCTATGGTAAATAAATAATCTTCTCTCGCGAGTTTGTTGTATTCTACTTTTATCTCCTTTAAAAAATGTCCCGAAAGGATTAATGCAAAAGAAAAGTGGTTGCCATACCAAACACTCGTTCTAAAAGAAAAGCTCGCCTCTCGTGATAATAAAGCTGAATAATCTAAAACTTGGTAGGGATAGCCATAGTGGTTATTCCCTTTAGAAACCTTGCCCGTTTGTTTACTGCGCAGAAATTTTGCGGTGTGACTTCCAGAATCTAGAATGGCATCTAACTCTCTTTGAAAAGAATAAAGGAGATTCGTAATCTCCTCATCTATCTCGTTTTTGGTGTTAAAGTTCTCTTTGTTTTGAAGAAAATCTAGAAGCTTTTGATTCATCTACCATTGAATTAGTGCACTTGCCCAAGTAAACCCTGATCCGAAAGCTGCTAGACAAATTAAGTCTCCTTCTTTGAATCTTCCTTCTTCCCAAGCTTGGCTCATGGCAATTGGGATAGAGGCGGCTGTTGTATTCCCAACAGTCATAATATTATTGTAGACTTTTTCGTCAGATAGAGCAAACTGCTTCTGGACGAAATTGCTGATTCTCAAATTGGCTTGATGAGGGATTAACAGGTCTATGTCCTCCTTACTCTTTCCATTTGCCTCAAGCGCTTCATTAATTACTTCACTAAATCTTACTACAGCATGCTTGAAAACAGCATTGCCATTCATGGTGAGATTGAAGGTTTTACCCTCTATTAACTCTTTAGATAGCCTTACTTTTCTACTTGAACCGGGGTCTTTTACGTATAGTTCTTCGGCATGGTCACCATCTGCATGCAAATGAGTAGAGAGTATACCAGATTGATCTTCTGAAGCTTGAACGATTGCTGCTCCTGCGCCATCAGCAAATATCACAGAACTTGATCTACCTTCAGTAGATTTATCAAGAGCTGAAGACTGAATTTCAGAACCTACCACCAAAACAGTTTTGTACATACCTGTTTTAACAAACTGATCGGCAACAGATAAGGCATAGATAAAACCACTACAAGCGTTTCTAATGTCGATAGCACCAATACCCTGTAGGCCCAATTCACGTTGCATTAAAACACCCGAACCAGGAAAGAAGTAGTCAGGGGTAATCGTTGCGAACACGATAAACTCAATATCCTTTGTTTCAATACCAGCTCTATCGATAGCCATTTTGGCTGCGTTTGTGGCCATGTTAGATACAGTGTCTTTATCCGGATTGAACCATCTTCTTTGCTCTATACCTGTTCTCTCAACGATCCATTCATTACTTGTGTCCATAATTTGAACCAAGTCTTCATTAGTCACTATATTTTCCGGTGTATAGTGACCCATGCCAGTTATTTTAGATCTTTTCAATTCCATTTCTAATGAGTCTCCTTATTACTGTTGGGCAATTTAAATAAATCTAAATAGATACATTTTGTTAACCATTCGTCACGGTTTTTTACAATTATTCCAAAATTGAAAAGGAGTCAAAAAAAGAAATAACATCTTACTGATTGATAGAACAGAGGATTAATAAAAAAGAACAACCTCTTTTTCATTAATTCGTAACAGTAGCGATAGGGATTTCTGATTAAATGAGACAGTTCGGATTTTTGGCTTTTGCACTTTGCTCAATTTTATGCTGGAGTTGTAATGAAACTCCTCAAGAGCTCACGGCAGATGATATTATTGAAAAGGCCATTGCAAAACATGGAGGTGAACTTTATGATAACATGGAAGTTCAGTTCGATTTCAGAAATCGTCATTTTACAGCCAAGATTAGTAAAGGTGAATATGTATATGAACGTACTTTTCGCTCGAATGATGGCATGGTAACCGATGTTTGGTCTAATAATAAGTTTAAGCGAATGATCGATGATAAAGAGATTCGATTAGAAAGAGAAAACAGAAGAACTTACCAAAGAGCCACTAATTCAGTTATCTATTTCGCATTACTTCCTTTCAATTTAGATGACCCCGTAGTCAATAGACAGTTAATGAAAGCGGTTGAGATCAAGGGTGAACCTTATCATAAGGTAGAAATCACTTTTGGTGAAAATAGTGGGGGAGAAGATTTCGAAAATGTTTATATCTACTGGATTCATAAAGAAGATTATACGATCGATTATTTCGCCTACGGATTCTATGTGAATGGAGGAGGCGTAAGGTTTAGAGAGGCTTATAATGCACGCGAAGTAGGTGGTATTCGCTTTCAAGACTACAAAAACTATACAATAGATAAAGACTTCCCAGTTCAAGAACTAGACTATGCCTATGAAATAGGTGAGCTAGAACTGGTTTCAGATATTAAAATTGAAAATATCGAAGTCAATCGCCTCTCTATGGCTGACTAGTTGAATAAAGTCAGATTTCCAAATTGGTTTGCAGGTGGAACCTTTTCCCATAGTGCCTTTGAATTAAATTCAGGATCGGCAAGTTTAGGGTTTACAGTGTAATTGATGATTTCTTCATCAGTAAAAGGCCTCACGTAGTCTAAAACACTATCTGCAGTATGGGCATCATTTAACCACTCGATAAGAAAATCCTCATTCAATATGGCAGGCATTCTATCTGTGACCTTTTTAACCGATGGTAGCGACTCTCTTGTGATCATCATAAAGGTTCTAATCGTTTCTCCCTCTTCTGTTTCATGAAAATCCCAAAGACCGGCAATACCAAACAAGGAGTTATTCTGAAGATGAAAACGATAAGGGATTTGTTCCTTTTTTGCCACTTCTTGCCATGCATAGAAGCTGTCGGCTATAATTACACACCGCTGGTGTGCTAAATTTTTTCTTAAACTCGGTTTGCTGGTAATATCTTCAATCGGTGCATATAGGAGTTTAGCACTTACGCTTTTGCTTTTGGTAAAGCCTGGATTAATACCCCAATGAAAATAAGAAATCTCTTCTGGGTGAACGCTTGTTATTACGGGCAAGCTGTTGGTTGGGTGAGCATTATAGGTAGCATGGTATTTATCATCAACCTGAACTTCAAAGTGTTCAGCAATAAGTTGCGCTTCAGAAGCGACCGAGTAGTTGATCTGCATGGATTAGTTTTCTGAAATTTAACCCAAGTCGATCAAAAAAACCAATGGAACTTATTAAGTGGCGAAAAGACTTTTAAGTTTACAATCGATTGCAGGAATCAATCAATTTTACTTGCAAAGAATAGCATTTGTATTATTTGAATTAAGAGGCATTTAAAGCTATTTTTGGTGCTCAAATTTTAGGAAGATATATGGCTGAGATCGTAAAGATGCCCAAGATGAGTGACACCATGGAAGAAGGTGTTATCGCAGTATGGCATAAAAAAGTTGGAGATAAGGTGGAATCCGGTGAATTAATGGCTGAAATCGAGACAGATAAGGCGACTATGGATTACGAATCTTACAACGATGGTACGGTATTATATTTAGGTGCAGCGGAAGGCGAACCTGTGGCAGTTGATGGCGTTTTAGCCATTGTTGGTGAAGAAGGAGAGGAATATCAAGCTCTTTTAGCCGATGCTTCAAGTTCTGATAACGGTGCATCAGAAAAGAAAGAAGAACAAGCAGAAGCTCCTGCTGCAGCTCCAGCAGCTGAGTCAATAGACACAAGCGGTATCAATGCTGAAATTGTAAGAATGCCAAAAATGAGTGATACCATGGAAGAGGGCATCATTGCTTCATGGCACAAAAAAGTAGGAGATACCGTTGAGTCAGGAGAATTGATGGCCGAAGTTGAAACCGACAAAGCCACCATGGAATATGAATCTTACAACGATGGTACGGTACTTTATCTTGGCGCTGCAGAAGGTGAAGCAGTTGCTGTAGATGGTATTTTGGCAATTGTTGGTGAAGCAGGTGCAGATTACGAATCGTTAATTAAAGCAGATGCACAACCGGTAACTAATGAGGCGCCAGCAGCGGAAGCTCCGGCAGCGGCTCCTGCTCCAGTAGCAGAAGCGGCACCAGCGGCAGCTCCCGCCCCTCAAGAGTCAGCTCCTGTTGTAAGTTCAAATGGAAGAGTTAAAGCTTCGCCTTTAGCCAAGAAAATGGCTGAAGAGAAAGGCATAAACATCAATCAGGTTCAAGGTTCTGGTGATGGAGGTAGAGTTGTTAAGAGAGATATAGAGAATTATGTTCCTCAAGCTGCTCCTGCTCCAAGTGCTGCTCCTGCTGTATCTGGAAGTGATTCTCCAGCGCCAATCGCACTTCCTACGATTGTAGGTGAGGAGAGCTTCGAAGAGATGAGAGTCTCTCAGATGCGTAAAGTAATTGCTAAGCGTTTGGCTGAAAGTAAATTTACAGCACCTCATTTCTACTTGACCATGGAAATCAACATGGATAAGGCGATCGAGGCACGTAAGAGTATGAATGAAATTTCGCCTGTCAAAATTTCGTTTAATGATATGGTTTTGAAAGCGGCAGCTGCAGCATTAAGAAAGCACCCACAGGTGAATTCTTCTTGGTTGGAAGATAAAATCAGAATTAATCATCACATTCATATTGGTGTGGCAGTTGCTGTTGATGAGGGGTTACTTGTTCCTGTAGTGAGATTTGCTGATAACAAGCCACTTTCTCATATTTCTGCGGAGGTAAAAGAATTGGGTGGTAAGGCTAAGAACAAGAAACTAACTCCGGAGGAAATGAGTGGTAATACATTCACAATTTCCAATTTAGGGATGTTTGGTATAGAAGAATTTACGGCCATTATCAATCCACCTGATGCTTGTATTATGGCAGTAGGAGGTATTAAACAAACTGCAGTGGTTAAAGATGGGCAGTTGGCTATTGGTAACATAATGAAAGTAACGCTTTCATGTGACCACAGAGTGGTAGATGGCGCAGTAGGTTCGGCCTTCTTACAGACCTTTAAAGGATTGCTAGAAGATCCTGTGAGAATATTGGTTTAATAAAGAATTAAACCTGATGTTAGAAAGTCCCGTTGATATCGGGACTTTCTTGTTTTAAAAGAGAAAAAGATATGACAAAGATAAAATCGACAACAGTATTAGCAGTTAAGCATAATGGATCTATTGCAATTGGTGCAGATGGACAGGCTACAATGGGCAATACTGTTGCTAAGAGTAATGTAAAGAAGATTAGAAAGCTTCAGGATGGCAATATTGTAACCGGATTCGCAGGTTCTACAGCCGATGCATTTACTCTATTAGAGCGTTTCGATGAAAAGCTAAGCGCTTATGGCGGTAATATGAAAAGAGCGGCAATCGAACTGGCAAAAGATTGGCGAATGGATCGATACCTTAGAAAGCTAGAATCTATGCTAATTGTGGCAGATAAAGAAGATATCTTAATACTTAGTGGTACTGGCGATGTACTTGAGCCAGACAATGGTATTGCCGCTATTGGTTCAGGTAGTATGTATGCTCAAGCTGCCGCTCAAGCTCTAGTGGAACATTCTAGTCTTGATGCTAGAGACATAGTTGAGAAGAGTTTAAATATCGCTGCTGATATTTGCATCTACACCAACCACAATCTAGTGATCGAGAAAATTTCTTAAATTTGATTAGAAGTGCCTGTGAATCATATGCTTGTATATGATTTATGATTATTGAGGAGATATGAAAAAATCAATTGCTTTATTAGCGTTATTCATCATAGTTCTTTCGGGTTGCTTAGAAAGCAATGCAGTTAACTATAGAGAATCAACAAATGGGAGATTATTACTGGGTGCTACCGTTCACTTGGGTAATGACGAATTCGTTGAGAATGCTGCATTAGCTGTAAAAGATGGATATGTGACACTACTTGCAGAAGGGGATGACAAGAAACTTGATCTAAAGAATTTTCAAGTAGAGAAATTGGGCCCTGAGTACCACATCTATCCCTTTAAGGCGATTGAGGCTGGTAATTCTGGTATTGTACTGGCAAGAGCAGACGCTGAGCCTATAAATATTGCTATCAGAGATCAAGAGGTAGAAAGATGTATCACCTTAGGTTGTGAGGCCCAGTTGCTAATCTGTTATGGTAGTATTCAAGATATGAGTAAGTTTCGTGTGGATTATGTGATCTCAGGCTCTGATAAGGTAAAAATCCTAAGTCAGAGTGATTATGGTGCTCGAGTAAAGAATGGAAATTTCTAGTTGAAGCCGCTTAGCGGCTTTTTTTATGCCTCATTAATTGCTTGATGAATCAGTCTACCGGCATGTGTGATTTCTTCGTCTGAAATGTTAATGGGAGGAGCAAGTCTAAAGCTTTCAGGACAAGAAAGGAACCAAAAAGTGATCACCCCAAGTTCCAGGCACCTCTCTACTATTTTTTGCACTTTTTCAGGAGTCTCAAATTCGATAGCAAACATTAAGCCTTTTCGTCTTATTTCTACAATGCTGGGATGACTGATCTCATTTTCTAGTAGTTGCCCTTTCCTTTCCACATCACTGACTAGAGATTCTTCCTCAATTACCTTGATATTGGCTAACGCAGCAGCACAGTTCACGGGATGTCCTCCGAATGTTGTGATATGTCCTAACATTGGATTAAACGTGAAGAGGTTCATCTTTTCTTTACTACTAATAAAGGCACCTATGGGCATTCCGCCACCAAATGCTTTAGCTATGGTGAGAATATCAGGTATAACACCATAATGCTGAAAAGCGAAAAACTCTCCAGTTCTTCCAAAGCCTGTTTGAATTTCATCGAATATCAATTGAGCTCCTGTTTCAGTACATCTATCTCTCAGGGCTACTAAATATTCTTTGTTAGGAATTCGTACACCTGCATCACCTTGAATCGGTTCAATAATTACCGCAGCTGTTTTGTTTGTAATCAGGTTCAGGTCTTCAACCTTGTTGAATTCCATGAACTTAACATCAGGAAGTAAAGGCCTAAAGGCATACTTTTTCACCTCATTTCCGGAAACACTTAATGAACCATGGGTGCTTCCGTGATAACTCTTTTTGCAAGAAACAATTTCTGTTCTTCCTGTTACACGCTTTGCTAGCTTGAGCGCTCCTTCATTGGCTTCTGTACCACTATTTACAAAGTATGCTGTTGATAAAGTCTCGGGAAGTAAAGTACTCAGTTTCTTAGCTAAATCATTTTGTGGTGATTGGATGAATTCTCCATAAGCCATTACATGCATGTACTTATCTAATTGATCTTTTATGGCACTCACCACTTTAGGATGTCTATGGCCAATGTTGGTTACCGCTATACCAGAAATTAAATCGTAATACGACTTGCCATTTGAATCATAGATTAGAGAGCCTTCAGCATGGCTTACTTCAATTTGAAGTGGGAAAGGGGAGGTTTGGGCCAAGTGATTAAGAAAGATCTCTTTCGAATTCATGCGCGAAAATAATCATTAAAAGGGTTTAGCTTAATATCGAACTGTTAGTTTTGAGGCATGATTGGGCAAGAGCCATTCAATAAAACAGAGAATCTCATTTTTTACACGGGAGGAGGCTTATTACTTTTTGCCTTTTTCTACAATCTTGGCATTTATCCTTTGTATTTGGAGGAGCCAAGAAGGGGGCTCATAGCCTTGGAAATGCTAATCAATGATAATCTCTGGGTACCTACCCAAACAGGAGATTTGTACTATCGCAAACCACCTGTCTATAATTGGGTCCTTCTTCTTTCATACAATCTATTTGGAGAAGCTAATGAATTTGCAACCAGATTTTTCTCTGTCTTGAGCCATTTGGTTTCTTCTCTAATGGTATTCCAACTCACTAAAAAGTATGTGAATAGGGAAGTAGCCTTATTTGCTTCAGCAGGATTCGTATTACTTGTAGATATTCTACTCTCTTATTCCACTATTGGAGAAATAGACCTGTTTTACTCCCTTGTAACATCGAGTTCGATCTTCCTGATCTATGTTTTTGGAGAGCGAAAGCAATATTGGTATCTATTTCTTACTGTCTATTTGCTAACAGCTATTGGTTTTCTGACTAAGGGACTAACGTCATTGCCTTACACCGCAATTAGTCTATTGGTTTACTTCATTTGGAAAAAAGATTTCAGGAGACTTTTGGGTATTCAACATGTTTTTGGAATTCTTTTACTTGCCCTTTCGCTGTTTGGTTATTTCTATACCTACAGTCAGTATGAGGACGTATCCGGGTGGTGGTCAACGCTTATATCTGAATCTTCGGATAAAGCCACTAGTGGTGGGATATCTGCTGTAATTCATCAGCTTTTAACGTTTCCCATAGATACACTGAAGAATCTAATTCCAGTGAGCTTTTTTATTCCGTTATTATTCTTGAAAGGCAGTAAAAGCATTCTGAAGGAAAATAAATTCATTTGGTTCTGTGTGTTGATTTTCGTTTTCAATTTTCCATTATACTGGATTTCTACAGAGGCAAAGTCACGATATATTTATCCGATATTTCCTTTTGCCGCAATATCTCTTACTTATCTATCAGTTAATCTTCGTTCAAATTTTTGGTCCATTTTCTTAAAGTACTTTGTACTGGTTTGCGCTACGATTCTGGTTGTTGCATCAATAGGTATTCACTTTGTTGAGGAACTAGAAGTAATTCCTAGGTTAGATTTGCTGAGTACTGTTTTAGGCGTAGGAGCTATATTGATTTATGGACTGTGGTTCAAAAAAGAGGTTCGCCCATATGTCTTGTTCTTGTTGTTTTTTGTGTTTTTGAAATTCGGTATGTCTTCTGTTTTTCCTCCATCTAGACAATTGACAACTGGAGCGGCCAAAGACAAGGCAATGGCCCTTCAGATGGCTGAAATTACCCATGGAGAGGAGCTTTTACGATATAAAGATTTAAGAATGTCCTATACCATTGTTTTCTACTTAGAGCGAGAGAGAAATGATATAGTCTATTCTACTGATAAGATTATTGATGGCTACATCATCTGCTATGATGATGACCTTAAGGATTTCACGAACTATGAAGTAATAAAAGAATTCTATTATGATAATAGAATTCCAATGAGTCTGATAAAAGTTGAGTAGTACTTACGCAATTTGCATTAAAGCAGGTCTTGTAAGCTTAGCATCCATTGTTACATGCAATTCTTCTGGTAAGAATGGCTTTCTCAGGTAGCTATCTAATGGATTGAGTCTTTCGATTTTTTCATGCTGTGCGTACCCACTTTGGAATATTACAGGTAACAAAGGCCTTTGTGCTAAAATCTTTTTTCTAAGATCTACACCATTGGTGTCGGGTAGTAAGATGTCCATGAGAACAACATCATATACTTTGTTAGGAAGAAGTTCCATTGCTTCTTTTCCGTTCGTGGCTACATCATAATCATAACCCCACTTTTTACACCACCATTCGAGCAATCTGTAGCTAATCACATTATCATCTACTATGAGGACTCTGGGCTTATATGTCTTTTCATTTTTGTACGAGTTCATGGTTCCTGTTGTTTAGGTATTACAAAGATCATAAACAATGCACTTGTATTGCCCGAGTTTCGAGGATTGGAGCCTCTCACAGGATGAGCCAACAAAAAACCCGGCTAATTGGCCGGGCTTAAATTTACTTTCTTTTCATGACGCGATGCACTGCTTTAATGATGTTTTCAGCATCTATGCCGTACTTTTTCATGAGTTGAGCAGGTGTACCACTTTCTCCAAACTGGTCGTTTACCGCAACCATTTCAAGAGGAGTTGGATTGTTCAATGCTAGCGTTTGAGCAACACTATCTCCCAAACCTCCATTCATTTGATGTTCTTCTGCAGTAACCACACAACCAGTCTTTGCTGCTGACTCTAAAATGGCTTCAACATCTAGTGGCTTTATCGTATGTATGTTAATCACTTCAGCACTAATTCCTTGCTCAGCTAATGCAGCCTCGGCTTCTATAGCTTCCCAGACCAAGTGACCTGTAGCAAAGATGGTTACATCAGTTCCTTCGATAAGTTTAAGGGCTTTACCAATTTCGAACTTCTGATCTGCAGGAGTGAAGATTGGCATCTTGGGTCTACCAAACCTTAGGTAAACAGGCCCATGATGCTCCGCGATAGCAATTGTTGCCGCCTTGGTTTGATTGTAATCACAAGGGTTGATTACTGTCATATTTGGCAACATCTTCATCATGCCTACATCTTCAAGAATCTGGTGTGTAGCACCATCTTCTCCTAGCGTTAGGCCTGCGTGAGAGGCACAAATCTTTACATTCTTCTCAGAATAGGCGATAGATTGACGGATCTGGTCATATACTCTTCCTGTAGAAAAATTAGCAAAGGTTCCTGTAAAAGGGACCTTACCACCTATGGTTAATCCTGCGGCAATACCCATCATATTTGCTTCAGCAATACCCACTTGAAAGAATCTCTCAGGATTTTCTTTAATGAATTCCTGCATCTTTAATGAGCCTACTAAGTCAGCACATAATGCTACCACATTAGGATTAGTTCTCCCTAATTCTGCTAAACCAGCTCCAAAACCAGAACGAGTATCTTGCTTCTCTGTATAAGTGAATTTTGTCATTGTTCCGGTTTTAATAATCTCCTAAAGTTTCTTCCAATTGACCTAAAGCATCGGCTAATTGCTCAACGTTAGGAGCTACACCATGCCATTTGTGAGTGCCCACCATAAAATCAACTCCAAAGCCCATCTCGGTCTTCATTAAGTTCATTACTGGTTTGCCATTGCCTGCTAGTGATTTGGCCTTTTCGATGCCAGCATTGATTTCAGCCATATCGTTACCATTGCTTTCCATCACTTCCCAACCGAAAGCTTCCCATTTGCCTCTTAGATCACCTAAAGACATTACCTCTTCTGTCGGGCCATCGATCTGCTGGCCATTAAAGTCTACGGTAGCAATGAGATTGTCGATCTTATGGTGGGCAGCATACATGGCTGCTTCCCATACCTGACCTTCTTCTAATTCACCATCGCCCATTAAGATGTAAACCAAGTTATCCTCGCCATTGAGTTTTTTGGCTTGTGCGGCACCATTGGCAACAGAAAGACCTTGGCCAAGTGAACCAGAAGCAATTCTAATTCCAGGCAGTCCTTCTTCAGTAGCAGGGTGCCCTTGAAGTCTAGAATCAAGCTTTCTAAAAGTACTTAGCTCTGCTACCTCAAAATAACCAGCTCTAGCTAGCACGCTATAAAAAACAGGAGAGATGTGACCGTTAGAAAGGAAGAAGATGTCTTCATTCAAACCATCCATATCAAAGCCTTCTTTTCTATTCATTTGAGAAAAGTAAAGCGCTACAAAAAAATCTGTACAGCCCAGAGACCCACCAGGGTGCCCTGAATTGACTGCATGAACCATACGCACGATGTCTCTTCTTACTTGAGAAGCAATGCGCTCTAGCTCTTGAATACTTGGTTTACTCACGTTAGTTTGATTTTATTTTAAGATTTGGGCGGTATGGTCTTTTGTTTTCACCTTACCGATAATTTCTTCAATTACGCCACTCTCATCTATCACGAAGGTAGTCCTTGCTGTACCCATATAGGTTTTACCATACATAGACTTTTCTACCCAAGTTCCGAATTGCTCATGAATGCTCTTGTCTTCGTCTGCAATAAGAGGGAAGGGCAGTTCGAATTTGTTAATGAAATTCTGGTGTTTCTTGGCAGAGTCTGAACTGATACCAACAACTGCATAGCCTGCCTTTAATAGGGCGTCATAATTGTCTCTTAAGTTACAGGCTTGCGCAGTACATCCTGGAGTGTTATCCTTAGGGTAGAAGTACAATACTAGTTTTTTACCTGAGAAGTCTGATAGTTTGATAGGATTGCTGTCTTGATCAATTCCTTCGAAAGCTGGTGCTTTGTCACCTACTTGTAAAGCCATTTTCTATTCTATTTTTAGTGTAAAGTTTGATTCATTTCCGGCATTGTCTAATACCTTCAATTCAAACTCACCACGTAAAGGTTTGTTTTTGTCTAATCGTTCCGACCAGATTAAGTTTCTTTTGGGTTCGTAGTTCATTAGAATCCACTCCCCATTCAACTTGGCTTCGAATTTATTAATTCCTGAGAGGGCATCCCTTATTCTAAAGGAAATAATATCATCTCTTCTGCTGATTTGTTTAATCGTAGGAGGTACTTCATCTCTTAGAAGTGTGAATTTGCCGAATGATGAAGTGTTGAATTTGAATAAGCCATCAGAGAACCCACCACCTGCAAATGAAGGTTGTCCTCTGCGGTTTAGTTTATATACCTGATAGAATTCCAAACTGTCTCTTTCTACCAAACTTTCAAACTCAAAGGTTATTGGTCCTTTTAAGGGATATAAGTCGTCTTTGATTTCTATGATTTCACTATCATGACTGTCTAGGTAATGATCTGTTCTCACGTAAATGGTGTCAAAAAGACTATTCTTGGTAAACTTCAAGGAGTAGGTATCATTTAAAACGGAATGATTAATTCCAGCCGGTATTTTTGCCGTAAAGTTCAGCGGAACTTTCGTGCCATCAGAGAATACTACATTCTTGGGGAGCCCCTTTCTTAAGTCTAGTAGATAAATGTTCACTGATTCATTAAAGTAATCAGGGGACTTTATGTAAGAGCCCTCTTGATTATAGATAGTGAGCTTATTTTTCAAACTATCTCTTACATAGCTTAGCACTAATGTGTTGTCTATGACTTGGCCATTTTCTTTTGGGAAAATTGCTCTACTGAGCTCTTCTTTTTTTGTTGTGCCTTTGATGACTAGACTTACCTTGCTCTCGTTGCCATAGGCATCTTCTAGTTGTAGATTAATCGTTTTGATTTCATCTTCTTCTACGTAAATAAAGCCATTGTTCACAGCTTTTTGATAGAAGCCTAATTTGTTGCCGTCATCTACGTAAAGCTTGTTAAATCTTCTTCTGCTCTCTCTTTGTGCCTTATAGTTGGTATGAATCAAGACGCTCTTTTGCTGTGAAAAGAGGATTGAATCAATTTCTAGGTCAAAGTGAATTTGGTCGTTGACTGACATTTCAATGATAGGTACTCCGTTTCTATTAGGTGCGCCATTCAATTTGTCATAAGTGTAAAGTTCGAGTCCGATTTTGCCAATTGCCAAAATAGTATCTGGAACCGTGTAGGAGTTTCCTTCTCTTTCTAATTTGAATTCAAATCGTCCGAATTGATCATTTACACGCGAATCTAGATTCATTGTTTTGATGGCGAGAAGACCAGCTTCTGGTGCTATATCATCTTCAATTTCTTTAAAACCGATTCTTAATGGGTCGAGTACTTCTTGTCGAGCGCCCCTTATTTCGAAATGCAAATGAGGACCGGTGGATGATCCCGTATTACCAGATAAACCAATGACTTGGCCTTTCTTGATTTGTAATTGGTTTCTTTTTGGAAACAGATTCACAGAGAAAGATTTTCTCTTGTATTGCTCCTCTAAAGCATATTGTGCTAAATCTTCGTTGAATCTTTGAAGGTGGGCGTAGACTGTTGTAGTACCATTAGGATGCTGTATGTATAGGCAGTTACCATAACCACCTGTACCTATTCTAATCCGACTTACCCAACCATCTGCAGCTGCGTAAACAGACAAACCCTCTTTACCCTGTGTTTTGATATCAAGACCAGCATGGAAATGAGAGGCTCTTAGTTCTCCCATATTACCACTTAGGTAATTGATTTTATCGGGCTGAATAGGGAATTGATAATAGTCGGGCTCAATCGCATCATATTGAGCGAAAACCAACTGACCTACCAATAAAAGAACTAAAAGACTACTTAATCTCAACCGTTAATAATTTCTCTTCCTGAATATACGCCTCCAATACATCGCCTACAACTATAGGGCCAACTCCGGCAGGAGTTCCCGTGAAAATGATGTCACCCTTCTTTAACGTAAAAAACTGAGAAACATAGCTGATGATTTCGTCAAAATTCCACAGCATCAAGCTTGTGTTACCTTCTTGCTTGATTTCTCCGTTCTGTTTCAGTGAGAAATCAAGATTACTCAGATCAAATTCTTCTTTTGGCAGAAAAGCAGAAATAGGGGCTGAGCCATTAAAACCTTTAGCCTTCTCCCAAGGCAATCCTTTCTCCTTGCATTTGGCCTGAATGTCACGTGCTGTAAAGTCTACACCAATGCCAATTTCATTGTAATATTTGTGAGCGAACTTCTGATCAATGTATTTTCCTTCTCTATCAATTTTCAAAAGTATCTCTACTTCAAAGTGTATGTCTTTTGAAAAGTCAGGATGATAAAAAGGCGCATTGTTTCTAAGTACAGCCGTGTCGGGTTTCATGAAAATAACCGGTTCGCTCGGTCTTTCATTATTTAATTCTGCAATATGGGCAGCATAATTTCTGCCTATGGCAATAATCTTCATTAGAGGGTGTTTTGGGAACTAAGACTTCTAATTAATTGATATCATAATTAAATCCCAAAGGACTTTTGACTACGGGTAAAGATTAATCAAATTAGAGTGATAAAATTGAACATTAAAATGAAATCAGTGTCGTCAAAGGTTAAGTCTCTGTTTGCGCTTTCACTAATCGCACTTTTTACAGCTTGCACTACAACAACAATTCCGCTTACCGGTAGAAAGCAAAAGACTTTCGGTTTGGGAGCACCCTCTAACGAACAGGTTGTTCAGTACAGCGCTGAAGCATACAAAGTTTTAATGGATTCCTTACCACTTTCTAATGATGTTGATAAAGTTGGGCTAATTCAAAGAACTGGAACAAGAATACAGAAGGCGGTAGAAAAGCACTTAACAGAAGCAGGCCAAAGTGAATTTTTAGCTGGCTTTGAGTGGGAATTTAATCTTATCGATAATGATACCTTAGTGAATGCATGGGCTATGTCTGGAGGTAAGGTGGCTTTCTATACAGGCATTCTACCAATTTGTAAAGATGAACAAGGGGTTGCAGTAGTTATGGGGCATGAAGTGGCTCACGCTATTGCTAGACACGGATACGAACGTGTAAATCAAAGCTTTACTAAGAATTTAGGATTAACTGTTGGCGCAGTTGCACTTGGCCAAAACCCTTCCACCACCCAAAGAATTATCTTTCAGGCTGCTGGATTAGGTACAGACATCGCTTTACTCAAATACTCTAGATTGCATGAATCGGAAGCAGATGAAATGGGCCTATACTTTATGGCTATGGCTGGTTACGATCCGTCAGTTGCTCCAGCGTTTTGGGAACGTATGTCATCAGGTAGCAGTGGACAAAGACCACCTGAGTTTTTATCTACGCACCCTTCTCACGAAACGAGGATTGAACGCTTAAATGCTGCTATGCCAAAGGCATTGGAGTATTACAATGCAGGAAAGTAAAATCTAGTTTGAAGTTGCAATGCCATAAAGCTTGAATGTAGCAGGAGTAACCGCTTGAAACGCACCCGAAGTATTACTTAGGATTACGGCCACGAATTTCTTTTCAGGAATAATCATTAATTGATTAGATGCACCTGTTTGTGCTCCACTGTGCCCAATAATGGCACCTTCATTAGGCTTTGGATTATATAGGAACCAACCAAAGCCATAAGCATTTCGCTCTTTTTCCAAGCTGTGATGTTCTCGCATTAGGTTCATTGTTTCTTCGGTTACAAACACATTGTTGATTACAGCATTTCCAAATTTGAGCATATCTTCTACGGTTGTGTAAAGTCCACCTCCTGGAATACGATTACTTAGATTATTCTCTTTGGCTTCTTTAGTCTTACCTTTTCGGTTTCTGTGATAGATACTGGATTGGTTTGCTTTTTTCTGCCCAAACTTCTCAACTCCGGTGTTGACCATCTTAGCTTTATCCCAAATGTATTCCTGCATAAAGTCTTCGAAAGATTGGCCGCTGACTCGTTCTATTATTACACCCAAGACCGTATATCCGTAAGTGGTGTAGCTATACCTAGTTCCTGGTTCAAATAGTAAATCTCGATCTTTGAATATCGAAAGGGCGTCAGTGAGAGTTTTATACGCAACAGTAGTTTCTGTTTCTTTTCCACCTTGGTATCCTCCTATGCCTGAGGTGTGGGAGAGAAGATGTCTTGTAGTGATTTGAGTTTTCTCTTGTTTAGGGTAATCGGGTATATAGGTTTGAATGGGAACATCTAAATCAATCTTACCCTGTTCCACCAATTGCATAATGGCTATAGCTGTCATGGGTTTTGCTATGGAGGCAATTCTATTTAAGGTAGTTCCCGTGAAAGGCGTTTTTTTATTTTGATCAGCAAATCCAGCCTGCCCGATCCAACCAATTTCTCCATTTTGTGTATAACCTCCAGCCGTACCAATAATGTTGTTTTCCGTTATCAACTCGTTTAAAATGATTTGAGCTTTTTCATTTTGAGCCTTGAGAGATTGGCCCAGAAGGATGAGGGTTAATACGAAAATCTTTTTCATTCTGTTGCGATTTGACTTTTAACAAACATGAACAAAAAACAATCTATAATGGCTTGAATCAAGTATTCAGGGATAAACCTTGCTGATTTAGGGACGATTGATGGATTTCATCTAGGTTGTGTTTGTATCCTTTAGATACAGGAATCTCCATTCCGGTAACAATTATGGTGTTCGAATCCTTCCATGCAATAAAATGCAAAGGATTAATAATGTGTGAGCGATGGACTTTAACCAAAATGGGCGCTTGTTCATGAATTTGCTTAAGCGTTGACCTTAGCAGCAATCTGTTTATATCTCCACTCGATTTATATACTACTTCAACATAATTATCGGCACTCGAAATACAAATCAGTTCGTCCTCATCAACTTGTAAGATGTCTTGTTTATAGTCGCCCATGAGCATAATCTTCCTTGCCGGTGTTGGGGCTGGTTGCCGATTCAAGTGCCATCTTACGAAAACCATGATCGGTAATATGATAAAGTAAATTGGATAGTATACTTCGAATGTGAATTTGTAAAGACTGTAATCACCATTGATTACCCAAGACTTGTAATAGGCAAAACAACCCACGAGCATTATCAAGCTCATAGCTATAAAAAAGGCTACTTCAAAGCCAAGCGTCCAGCGTTGGAAATAAGTATTTACACGGTTTTGAATAGGAATCAATGCCATATAACCAACAATGGTCATTAATCCGTAAAATGGCATTTCAACGAGTCTAGTCTTGAACGGCACATCTGCTACATCAAATGGAGCTATTAGTACTAGGAAAGCTGCTAACCATATACCAAGAATAACGGCACAGGCGAAATGATGCTTATAGGAGGTGTTCAGTTTAAGATTTGACATTTACCATAAATTAGGAAAATGCTTCGGGCTTCACAATCGTGAGAACTCATTTAAAATGATTTCAAAGAGTCCATTTTAGATCTAACCAAGTTGGAAATTCCTCAGCTTAATCTGAGTCAATTTTCGCTTGGTGTCGAGAGGGAAGTCACCTTGCATCATCCAGTCATAATAACCAGGCTCCCTTTTAAACACATCACCCACAGGTTTACCCTTATGCTTACCAAAGTTGAAGACTTCAATGCCTTTGTCATTCAAGACCAATCTTCCGGCAAGGTCTACCATATTTGAGGCTACCAGATTATGAATACTCGCCATATCATTTTCAATCTTACCAATAGGCTTACCACCTGTGTCAGTAGCATCTTGACCATTGTATCTTTCTATTTGAGCTTTGAATACCTCGTAGGTCGCATCATTGTCGGCTTCGGCACCATGTGCCCCAAGCAATTCTTTGTCGCAATAGAATTTATAAGCAGCTGAGAGGGTCCGCTTCTCCATTAAGAAGAAGATGCGTTGTGCATCAATTAACTTGCGTTGGCTCACTTCAAAATCAACATCGGCTCTAAGGAATTCCTCAACAAGGAGTGGTACATCAAAACGTACGATATTATAGCCACCAAGGTCACAACCTTCTAAGAACTTGGCCAAGTTTTTTGCTAACTCTTTAAACGTGGGTTTGTCTTTTACGGCCTCATCTCTAATACCGTGAATCATAGCAGCTTCTTCAGGGATAGGGACAGTAGGATTAACCAAGTGTACCTTTTTTTCAGTGGTGCCATTGGGCATCACTTTCAGCATAGCTAACTCAACTATTCTGTCTTGAGAGATATTAATTCCTGTTGTTTCTAGATCGAAAAAAACGAGAGGGTTTTTAAGATTGAGTTTCATAAAGCAAGCTGTTCGAAAAGTAGATAATTTGGGTCTTGTCAAAACTACACTTTTGCTCGGTTTCTTCTATGCTTACACCCATCTCTTTTAAGCCTTAAGATTTAAGCCTATAAAACAAATTCATGTGGAAAACTCAATGCGTTTTATAACTCGATGATGGTGTGTGACTTAGAATATATCTATTATGATTCATGTCATTGATTGGTTTTTCAATTAGTCAATTTCTTAGCTTTGTATCTGAACGCCATCATTTACTAATCAAATACACATTTTATTGGATCTCAGACGTTAATAAGTCGGTCATCTCTATTGAATGATAGTTTCTTTTATCTATTCATGGATTTGTAAGTGGTTGATAACCTTCTATTTAGATTCGTTGATAAAGTGTGTGGAAAACTAAAATATTTTTGACTCCAAACAGATTTTATGCTGTGGGTAAGTGTTGAAAACACGGGGGAAAACTATTGTAAAACTTAAGGCTTGAGCATAGTTCTCAGGTCAATAAATCAAGATACATTTGTTGTTATGGAAAAAGGAAAATCAGCAGCACTAAGGCTCGGATACAAGTCTAGAAACTTAGGAGATCAGGCTACCCAGTTGGGTAAGTTGCCTCCTCAGGCTACAGACTTAGAAGAGGCAGTGTTAGGTGCTCTGATGTTGGAAAAGGATGCGCTCACTAATGTGATTGATATTCTTCGTCCTGATTCTTTTTACAAAGAGGCCCATAAAGAAATTTATCAAGCGATATATGATCTCTTTCAAGCTTCGGAGCCCATTGATATTCTTACTGTAACTGCTCATTTGCGCAAGGCAGGTAAGATTGAATTGGTTGGTGGGCCGTATTACATCACGCAGCTCACTAATAAGGTAAGTTCTGCGGCCAATATTGAATACCATGCGCGTATCATTGTGGAGCAGTCTATCAAAAGAGAATTGATTAGAATTTCTTCTGAGATTCAGAAGGACGCTTTTGAAGATACTACTGATGTATTCCGCTTGCTAGACAGAATGGAGCAAGCCCTCTTCGAGGTTTCAGAAAATAACATTCGAAAAGAGTATGATAGCATGAAGAACATTATGGCTACTGCTCTCGAAGAAATTCAAACCAGAAAGGACCATAAAGATGGTTTAACAGGAATTCCTTCTGGATTTACAAATCTCGATCGTGTGACTTCCGGTTGGCAAAAATCTGACCTTGTCATTATCGCAGCCCGTCCAGGTATGGGTAAAACTGCTTTTGTAGTTTCAGCTTTAAGGAATGCTGCGGTAGATCATAACATGGCCTGCGCCATATTCTCTTTAGAGATGTCATCGGTTCAGCTAGTAAACAGATTGATTTCTGGAGAGGCTGAACTGGAGAGTGAAAAAATTAAGAAAGGAACACTTGCAGAACACGAATGGACTCAGCTAGTCCATAAAACGGCAAATTTGACCAAAGCCCCCATATTTATAGATGACACCCCAGGACTTTCGATCTTAGAATTAAGAGCTAAGTGTAGAAGGTTAAAACAACAACATGACATTCAGCTAGTTGTCATCGACTACCTACAGCTAATGTCTGGAGATTCTTCTAAGAGTGGAGGAGGATCCGGTAACCGTGAACAGGAAATCGCTTCCATCTCTCGCTCATTGAAGAACCTAGCAAAAGAGTTGGACGTTCCCGTATTGGCACTTTCTCAGTTGAGTAGGGCGGTTGAGACTCGAGGAGGAGATAAGCGACCACAGCTTTCCGACTTGAGGGAATCCGGTTCAATTGAGCAAGATGCCGATATGGTGATGTTCCTCTATAGACCTGAATATTATGGTATTACCCAAGATGAAAATGGTATGCCAACACAAGGTACTGGAGAGGTAATTATTGCAAAACACCGTAATGGATCTTTGGAGAATGTTCAACTCAAGTTTATCGGTAAATACACCAAGTTTGCCGACCTAGAATCTGGTTTTGGCAGTGGTGCTTATGGCACAACTTTCCCTGGCGATGGAACAGCTAGTTTTGATAGTGGCAATACCATGACATTCACGTCTAAGGCCAATGGTGGAGATAATCCAAACTTGCCGACAGATGGAGAATCGGCACCGTTCTAATTAAAAGATTCGAGACTAGGTTTTAAATTCATACTTCATAGGTAAATTGAGTTCTTTAACACTATCAAATACACCTATGTTAGCCATCACGATTACAGATCAATCTGAACCAATTCAATTGGCTGAAAAGCCCATTCCAACTCCAAATAAAGATCAGGCCCTAATTAAGCTTAAAGCTTCAGCATTAAATCGAAGAGATCAATGGATAAGGCAAGGCATGTATCCGGGTATACAATTCGGCACCACTTTGGGATCCGATGGAGCCGGAATAGTAGAGGCTGTAGGTGATGATGCCAATAAAGGATTGATTGGAAAAGAAGTGATGATCAATCCCAATATGAATTGGGGGGAGGACCCTGCCGTACAATCTTCAGATTATCATATTGCGGGTATGCCGACTGACGGCACCTTAGCTGAATATATAGTGGTTGATGTCAATCAATTAGTGGCTAAACCTTCATATTTATCTTGGGAAGAAGCGGCAGCTTTGCCCTTGGGCGGTCTTACGGCCTATCGCGCCTGTTTTCATCATGGCCAAATCAAGTTTGGTAAGAATGTTTTAATCTCAGGAGTTGGAGGAGGAGTTGCTCAATTTGCTTTTCAGTTTGCACTAGCTGTTGGTGCTAATGTGTATGTTACATCAGGTTCAGAAGACAAAAGAGAAAAGTGTCTTCAGATGGGTGCTAAGGGAGCATTTGATTACAAATCTGAAACATGGTTTAAAGAAGCTTTAAAAGAGACAGGAGGTTTTGATACTGTAATTGATAGTGCCGGAGGAGATCAAGTAAATACTTTTATCAAGATCATGAAGCCTGCTGGTACAATCGTTTTTTACGGAGCCACAAATGGCACCCCTAAAAACCTAGATATGTTCCGTATGTTCTGGAACCAAATTACACTTCAAGGTTCTACTATGGGGAATGATATAGAGTTTTGTGAAATGGTGTCGTTTGTAGATCAACATCAAATTAAACCGATAGTAGATTCTCTTTTTGACTTAAAAGATGCACATGAAGCCTTCGATAAAATCAAGAATGGTGTTTTTGGAAAAGTAGTTATGAAAAATAGCTAAAGCTTTAAATTGAAAATATTTATAAATATTTAAAGTCTATTCAATGCTTAAAATAGTAATATAATAAGCCTTTTGCATTCCGTGATATTAAACCTGTCATTCACAACATTTCTTTAATCATACTTCTCACTTACACTAAATAATTTTAGATTAAGTAATTATTCTCCTAAGCACATCAGGTTTTCGCTGATGTGAATTGATATTGCTAAGATTTACTCAGCGTAGTTTTTTAAACTGATTTCAACCAAAACGCTAGTATATGCAACAACCTCTACTATCAAAAGTAAAGAGATGGTCTCTTTGCTCATTTCTTGTTTTACTTTTCTTAGGCGTAAATGCCAATAACGGTTTGGCACAAGACAATGGATCAATTGATTTGATTCTTGTTGAAGCTGCTCCAAACCTTCCTTGGATAATGCGCACTGAGTCTTCTGAAGATGTGTTTCAGGGAGAGAAATTCAACTACGCACTTACTGAAAACAATGACAGGTTTCAAAATTGGATTGACAATTTTCCTGATGAAGTAAATAATTACAAAAGCACCATTGAAACCTTCTTAAAGGATACATCTCATGAGGATGTTAACGAGTCCGAAAAAGACTTTTATCATGACATGAAAGCCCAATATCAGATGATTAAGAATCTGATGTCTTGGTAATATTCAACCTTAACTATTAATCATGAATATCAATCAAAATTCAAGAAGAATTGGGCTTCTAGTGATCTTTCTATTAGTCGCTCACATTGCTTTAGCACACGTAACGCGTGTTCGAGTAAAGCAAAATCAAGATGGTACGCTTACTTGGAGAGTAGAGACATACCATACCGTTTCTTGTGGTATTGCAAACTCTGGTATTACCATTAATGGCGTTAATTACCCATTACAAAGAGAATTTCCCATTAGTGGTTCATTATATTCCTATCCTAACGATGGGTTTACTGTATTCGCTGAAGTAAGTAGTGGATGGCCAACTGCATTAAGAAGTGCTGCTGAGGTAACTACACCTTATATTCCAGGTACCCTTAATGTTCAGCCGTATTCTACCAACGCTTGTTGGTTCTTTGCTGTGGGTGGCAGTGGCGCTTTTACACCACCACCACCACCGGTATGTACTTCTTTTCCTGTAACTAGTGCCGTTACATCAATAACCTCTACTAGTGATAGTGGAACAGCTTGTGATTTATCTGACGATACTGCACAAGTTAATATCACAGCTGGTCATTTGGCTTGTGGTAGTATTACTGGAGATGGAAAATTCCAAGCTTATTTAGATTCTAATGGCTCAAGCACTTATTTGGGTGAATTTGATTACGCTGAAGGCATTACTACTTCAATTGGAAGTATTACGGTTGCGGCTGGTCAAAGCTATACTGTTAGATTTATAGATAATGACTTTTCTGGTGAATCTTTTAGTCAGCCTGTTACTTCTTTTGCAGGAGTTACAGAAACTGTTGCACCTACCATTACACTAAATGGTGACGAAACGATTTCCATTTATGAAAACATGTCTTTTACAGATCCTGGTGCTACACCATCTGATAACTGTAGCGCTACTGTTCAGACGTCTGGTACTGTGAATACTTCTACGCCAGGTACTTACTTAATAAATTATAAAGCTGTAGATCCATCTGGTAATGAGTCTAATACAGTGACTAGAACTGTAACAGTTCTAGAGAATCCTTTCTCTGTTACTCCATGGAGAATGAACAGAGGTAGAGGAGCCATTTCTTTTAACATAGGTTCTGGAAGCTTAGGTAATCCGATCGCCTATTCACAAATGCTGATTCCTCCAACGGCTGACCCGAATTGGGGTGCAGCACCTTTGAATGCTGCAGGCGCCATTAATTTTGTTGAAAGTTCAATTCTGAGCTTTTGCCGTGCCCAATTGGATTTCACTTATTTTGAGACATTTGTGGATATTCCTGCTGATGCGACAGTTACTTCTCTTACTGTTTCATTTGGTAGAGTAGATGATGGAGCTAGAGCCTATATCTTTAATTCTGCGCACCCTAATGGAGCCTTTGATGGCGAAATCACAATTAATAATGGTACGCCTGTAAGTAGAGATTACAGTCGTTTTGCCGTGCCCGGTGAAAGAAATAGAATAGTTATCGTTCAATTCGATAGCTGTCCGGTTGGTAATAACTTAATAGATGCTCAAGTACAAGTAAATGGGTTACCAGCTCCAGTTGATAATTCTTCGCCTCCTATTGCAGTGGCTCAAGATATTACTGTGCCCTTAGCAGCTGACGGGACTTTTAATTTATCGGCCGATAATGTAGATAATGGTAGTTTCTCACTACTTGCTGGTCCTGTTACACTTTCATTGGATCAACCGTATAGTTTTAGTTGCGCTGATAACGGTACAACCACTCAGGTTACTTTAACCGCTACCGATACTAATGGACTCACAGCTAGCACAACAGCAAATGTTACCATTACTGGAGGCTTAGATACAGATGCAGACGGTGTTCCAAATGCTTGCGACCTTGATGATGATAACGATGGTATTCTGGATATCAATGAGTGTACAGATAATTCAAACTTTTTCTGGACAGATCCACCAACTTTGGTGAACTCAACAACGGCTACTGGTACGATCAACGGTATTGATTATACATATACTGCAAGTCCGAGTACTTCAACAACAACCTATTTATTTGGTGCCTCTAAATTCCCAAGCAGTTTAGGGATTCCAGATCAAACTACGATTAGAAATGACTTTGCTTCTCAGAATACGTTAACGTTTGACGAGCCAATGACCAACCCAGTTTTGGTATTTGCCTCAATAGGAGGAGGGCAACCAAATCCTACTGTTAGCATCCAATTCTTTAATGACTTTGATGTAGTTTGGGCTGAGCCTGGAACAACAGCAATTGATGCCGCAAATAGGAGAGTAACAGGAACTGAAGGTAATGTTGTAATAAGATTCAACGGTGAGTTCTCCTCAATTAGCTTTGACTATTTGAACGCTGAGAGTTGGGTGAACTTTGCTTTCGGTGCTGATTTCGCACAGCCATGTACTCAAGATGATGATGGCGATGGTATCATAAATAGCCTTGACTTAGATAGGGATAATGATGGTTGTGCCGATGCAGTAGAAGGTAGCTTAGGTTTAGGTCTAGATGCTATTAATGCTGATGGTTCTCTAATCGCTTCTGTTGATGCCAACGGAGTTCCAACATCTGTAAATGGAGGACAAGGAGTTGGTACAAGTGCGAATGCTTCTGCTACGTGTGAGTGTGAATTAGGTATTGATATTACAGCACCAACTATTTCTACTCAAGCAGATATCAACGTATTTGCAACAAGTGCAGCTGGCGCAGTAGTCAACTACAATACACCTGTTGGTACTGATCTATGTGATGTAACTACAGTATTGACTGATGGATTCGTTTCTGGAGCGACTTTCCCAATCGGGACGACAAATGTAGCTTACACCGCTACTGACGCCAACGGAAACAGCGTTTCTACTTCGTTTACAGTTACGGTAACAGGTATTCCACCTCAGATTGTAGTTCCTGCTGATATAGTAGTAAGTAATGATGCAGGAAACTGTAGTGCGGTTGTGACCTATGAAGCTACTGAGATAACGGCTATTCCAGCTTCAACCATTACATATACGATTCAGCCGGGTAGTACATTTAATGTGGGAACAACTACGGTTACTGCAACAGCTACAAACCCAGTTGGAACTTCAGTCAAATCGTTTACAGTAACGGTTAACGATGCAGAGAAGCCTAATGTGGTTACACAAAACATCTTTGCTGACTTAGATGCTTCAGGTAATGTGTCAATTACTGCTGGCCAAATAGATAATGGTAGCTCAGATAATTGCGGAATTGCAAGCATCAGTATTGATAATTCGGCATTTGGTTGCGAAGATGTGGGAGCCAATACCGTTACTTTAACAGTTGTCGATGTAAATGGTAATACAGAAACAGCCACAGCAACGGTAACGGTTAGAGACTTAATTGCGCCAACTGTTATTGCTCAAGATGTAGTAGTTCAGTTAGATGCTAATGGAGTAGGGGTATTAACCTCGGAAGAGGTGAATAATGGTTCGTTTGATAATTGTGGAATTGCCTCTATGACACTTACCAGATCTCAGTTTGCATGTGAAAATGTAGGTGAGTCTTTACCAGGTGTGGTAACAGCTACAATGACAGTAGATAATCTGTTCTCACTTTACTTGTCAACTGACGAGAATCAGCAAGGACAATTGATTGGTTCGAATAGTAATTGGCCAACAGCTTCCACGCATTCAGGTAACCTTGTTCCAGGTCAGACTTACTATTTACAAGTTAAGGCACAAGATGTAGGAGGACCTGAAATGTTTATCGGTGACTTCTCAGTTACTGGTAGCTTCCAATTTGCTAATGGCCAGCAAACCATGTCTACCAATGCTGCTAACTGGACTTACAGCAATACTGGCTTCGGAAATGATCAATTAACACCTATTGATTTAGGCCCTGTTAACTCTCACCCTATTTGGGGTTCTATTGGAGGTATTTCTAGTGGTGCAAAATACATTTGGAAACCAGAGTGGAATACAAGTGGCAATGAGACAATATATTTCTCTACACCAATCACCTTTACTGGTAATGTGAATGAGACAACCTTAATTGTGACCGATGTTAATGGTAATAGCTCTACTCAAACAGTTAATGTAAAAGTAGAGGATAATATCGCTCCAGTAGCTCTTGCCCAGCCACTGACTGTACAACTAGATGCGAATGGCAATGGAACTATAACACCTGAGGAAGTAAATGCTGGATCTAGTGATGCTTGTGGTATTGCAAGCTTAACTTTAGATAATAGCACGTTTAGCTGTTCAGATGTTGGTACTAATACAGTGACGTTAACAGTGACTGATGTGAATGGTAATAGTTCGACCGCTACTGCAGAGATTACAGTAGAAGATAACGTTGCTCCTGTAGCATTAGCTAAGGACATTACGGTTGAGCTAGATGCAGAAGGTAATGCGAGCATAGTACCTGGAGACATTGATAATGGTTCAAGCGATGCTTGTGGAGTAAGCTTAGCATTAAGCAACACGGCCTTCACATGTGATAATGTAGGTGCTAATACAGTAACCTTGATCGTAACAGATCCAAGTGGTAATGAGTCAACCACTACAGCTACGGTAACCGTAGAAGACAATGTAGCACCGGAGGCGATTGCTCAGGATATCGTTGTGAA
>DIYO01000002.1:158844-283737 GCA_002427755.1 Roseivirga sp. UBA6052 | reverse complement strand
GACTATGCAACGGCAGATGCCACGGCAACCACAGCGGATAGCGATTATACAGCTGCTAGCGGTACGTTGACCTTTGATGGTACAGATGGTGAGGTAGAGCAAATTACGGTTAGCGTAACAGGTGATACCAAAGAAGAGATAGATGAGACCTTTAGTGTTACTATAGCCCAAATTGGAGCCGGTGGTAAGAGTGTATCATTTGCAAGTAATGATAATCAAGCGATTGGAACCATTACTAATGAAGATGATAATACAGCACCGACAGGCTTTACGGTAACTTGGGATGAAGATCAGATCAGTGCACCAGAGGCGAGTGCGGTAAGCTTTACTTTTGCAGGAGCAGAAGTAGGGACTACGTATAACTACACGATCACCTCAAGTGGTGGTGGTACAAGTGTTACGGGTACGGGTACAGTAGCTACGGCTACAGATAAGGTATCGGGAATTGATATCTCCGGTATGACGGATGGTACCTTAACCTTATCGGTAACCTTAACGGATAGCTTCAGCAATATGAGTACACCACCGCAGACAGATCAGGCTACATTGGAGACCATAGCACCAACGGTAAGTACCATTACCAGAGATGAGGCGAGTCCAACGGTAGCTCAGCAGGTAGGCTTTACAGTAACCTTCTCAGAAGCAGTTAGCAATGTAGATGCTGCGGATTTTGAAGTACCACAAAGAGATGGTGTTACCGGAGCGAGTGTGGTAAGTGTGACAGCACTCAGCACGAGTTCTTACACGGTATCAGTAGACAGAGGTACAGGAGAAGGCTTCTATGGACTGAATGTGAAAGATGATGATAGCATAACAGACCCAGCGGGTAACCCATTAGGAGGAACAGGTGCTGACAACGGAAACTTTACGGGTCCGGAGTATCAGACCAACTCTACACCTACGGATATCACGTTGAGTAATGCGACAATCGATGAGAATAACCTGCAGTTAGATCCTATAGGAATCTTGACAACAACCGATGCTGATGCAACAGATACCTTTATCTATACGCTTGAGTCAGGTACCGGTGATGATGACAACGGATCGTTTATCATCATTGGAGATGAGTTGAGAGCCAATACAAACTTCGACTTTGAGACGAAGAGCAGCTTCACGGTTCGCGTACAGACAGAAGATAATAAAGGTGGTACCTATCAGGAAGCCTTTGCGATTACGATCAATAATGTAAATGAGGTGGCCACAGCAGTATTGCTTTCGAACAATGTGATTCAGGAAAGCGATAGTCAGGTGCCTGTGGGTATCCTATCAACAGACGGTGATCCTGATGCTGGCGAAACCTTTACCTATGAGGTAAACAATGATGCAGGAGGAGAGAATAACCTACTGTTTGTTGTAACCAACGGTAATGAGCTAGTGACTTCAGGAGCAACGGATTTTGAGACTGATACACAGTTAACAGTAGGTATACGTTCGACTGACTCCGGAGGTAACACCGTAGATCAAGTCTTTACCATCACGATTACCAACCTTGAAATTGAACCGCTAAGGAACTTTGATAAGGATCAGGCAGATGCCAGAGTGAAGAACTTCTTTACACCAAACGGTGATGGGTCTAATGATTCTTGGGTAGTAGAAGACATCCTTGATAATCCAATCAATGAGGTTAAGGTGTATTCACAAGCTGGTAAGCTGATTTTCAGCCAGCGTAATTACGAGAACGATTGGGACGGAACGTTCAATGGTGAGCCGATACCACCGGGCACCTACTATTATGAGATTAACATATACAACGGAGAGAGTATTATCAGAGGATTCTTAACCATTATCAGAAACTAAGATGAAAGCCATTAGAACAACTATAAAAACCATCTTTTGCCTTATCGCCTTGATGATAGTGGCAGGTGACTTGCAAGCGCAACAAGTTCCTTTGTTTAATCAGTACTATAGAATGCCTTCCTTGGCCTATACAAGTGCTACGGTCTTTAATGAGAGGCCTAGGCTATCGCTAGCCTACAGAGAGCAGTTCTCAGGTCTGGAAGGTGCTCCTACAGGAGTTGCACTAGCTTATTCTACCAACCTAGCTAGTAAAATGGGACTAGGCTTTAATGTAAGCTCTACCGAAGTAGGATTGATCAGACAATTAAGAGTACAAGGAGGCTATGCTTATAAGCTATTGGATAAAGATCATCAGCTTTCGGTTGGTGCTTTAGTAGGCTTCTCTTCCTTTAGTATCAATGATGAAGTGGTAAGCCCTGAAACCCAGAATGACCCAATTCTACTCAACCTATTGGGTAATAATGGTAGTGCTTTGAGTGTAGACTTTAGTTTAAGCTATCGCTATAAAGACTTCCAATTGGATGTGGCTGCACCAACGATCATCAACGAGAGTTTATCAGATGATGAGTATGTGCAAATCAATGAGGATAATATACCTGACTACATCGTAGGAGGACAGTACAGCTTCTTGTTAAATGTAGAAAAGCAGATTTATGTTACGCCAAATGTTACTTGGAGATACAGAGATGTGTTGGGTAGTGAATTTGATGTATTAGCCAGAATAGACTACAACAATAAGTTCTCTGCTTTTGGAGGCTACAGAGGTAACTATGGTGCTACTTTCGGTGCAGGTGTGTTTATCAACAAGAGCTTAGAGTTTACCTATAACTACGACTTTGGAGATCCACAGATTCCATTCTTAAGTGATGGATTCAGTGAGTTCGGATTACACCTAACCATGAAAACTGCTGACGAGCGCAAAGTGAACAAGTACAGCGAAGGAGAAGCGGTTTACAACCGTGTGATAGATGAGAATATCTATGATCCTTCCATCTTGAATCCAAAGGACAAGGAAGCGCTGAAGGACTATCTGTACTCTCTAGAGTTCGAAGGAAACAAGAAGGAGAGAAGAGCCAATGCTGAGCTACGGTATGAAGAACTATTTGCTCGCTTAAAGGCTCAGGAGGTAGCCAGATTAGAAGCGGTAGCACAAGCGAGAAGAAAAGCAGAGCGAGACTCGATCAACGCAGTAAATGCAGAGCGTGAGAGATTAGAAAGAGAGCGTTTGGCTGAAGAAGCAAGGCTAGCTGAAGCGAAGAGATTAGAAGAAGAGCAACTGGCTAAAGAAGCAGCAGCGAAAGCAGCTGAAGACAACAAATACACTAAGGCTACCAATGCAGCTATAGAGAAGATGTCTGAAGCACAGAAGGCAAGAGTTAGAGCAGTGAATAGACTAGTGACTCCGGATAGGCTGACAGAGATTGGTGTGTCAGGAGATCCTGATAGTCCTGGCTCTATCGATAGGGAAGCTTACATCATTGTCGTAGCCTCTTATGGATTGGATAGCAAGTACAGTAGAATCTTCTTGAACTCAATTGTAGATGAATACAATGATGCGAGAATCTTTGCCAGTAGAAAACGTAAGCTAGACTATGTATACATAGGTGCTTCAAGTGACTACAATGCTGTGATCGCCCGCATGAGAAAGATCAGACAAGACACCCGATTCAAAGACTCATGGGTACATATTGTCAGACTCAGTGAGTTAACATCAAACTAAGAATAGAAAGCCCTGAAGTGATTCAGGGCTTTTTTCTTGGTTACATAATCTTGTTAGTAGATTAATTGGTCTTGATGAATAAGCGTCTATTTCGAATCAATGCAATTAGGGAGAAAAAGACTAATGCTATTGCTAAGACCAAAAAGCTTGTTTTAATACTAGTAGCATTTACTACAGGTTGGAAGAAAAGTGGGGAGGCAAATTGACCTATAAAAATGAAACTACTTAGAAAACCTAATACCCTGCCTCTTACTTCTGGGCTAGCCATCGTAACCAAGCAGAGGTTTGAATTAGGCATTAGTAGACCGGCCCCAAGTCCAGATACCATTAACCCAGGTATTACCATCCAATAGCTATTGGCTTGAGAGATTAAGCCGTAACCAATACCCATAAAAAGAAATGTTACTCCATAAAGTTGATAATGGGTGAGTCTTCTTTTTAGCTTAGGAAATTGGAAAGAGGTGATGCCACCTATAAGCATAGCTAAGGATATGGCAAGCCCTGTTTCAGTATTACCAACATCACTGATTTCTGCTATTAGGAAGGGTACTTGTACAGGGATTACATAAAAGGTAACCATCCCTAAGAATGCGATGGTATATATGGTCCATGCCAATTTGGGTATGGTGATTTTTTCTTGCTTCTGTTCTAGCTTTTCTCTTTTAGGTTCATTTAATATCAAGATCACCATAAGGGCTGCTAAGGCCGCTAATAAATAAATTAAGAACGGATAACGCCAACCAATATCAGCTAGAAACCCACCGCCTGAAATAAAGACAGTACCTGACAAAGCCATGATGGCTGCCTGTGTTCCTAAGAATTGTTGACGTTCCTCTCCATCATAGTAATCCCCAATTAAAGTGATTGCTGTAGTCATAATGCCACCAACCGCAATGCCTAAAAAGGCTCTTCCTATGATGATTTCAATTAATGTATTTAAATACAGTCCGGATGAACCAGCAATTGCGTAAAGAAACAGCATCGATACTAGGAATTTCAACCGTCCATATCGGTCGATTATCCAACCTGAGAGAGGAGCTGTTATGGCTATAAAAAGACCGGGTATCGTGAGTACGAGTTTGACTAATACTTCGGCATTAGGGTTGTTAGCAAATGCCTTGGTCATTTCAGGCAATGAAGGAGCAATTGTAGCTCCTGCCATAACGGTCATCATACTGCAAAACAGAATGGTAACTTTTACCAGTTTGTTGTTTTTCAATGGGTTGAGTTTAGTCCGCGCGATAACGCATTTTATTCAGCAGAGTATTCAGTACTTCTGCTTCCTTTTCAGACAAGTTACTCATTTCGTTATCGAGTTGTGGTAAATGCTCATCAATCTCTTCTAATAAGGCTAATCCTTTCTTTCCGATAAATGCTTGAATCAATCTGCCATCATGCGGACAAGGTTGTTTCCAAATTAAGTCCTTCGCACATAGTCTATCTACCAAACGTGACGTGTCAGCACT
Organism: Roseivirga sp. UBA6052; assembly: GCA_002427755.1. Taxonomy (GTDB): domain Bacteria; phylum Bacteroidota; class Bacteroidia; order Cytophagales; family Cyclobacteriaceae; genus Roseivirga. Next base: position 278,754 of record DIYO01000002.1, on the reverse strand, counting down.
GCTCACAATCATGCGTTCTCTAATCTCTTTGGTACTTATCGGATCAGGACTCTGGCCTCTTAAAATTCTCAATACGTTGAATTGCTGTTGTGTAATACCAAATGGTTTTAAAAACTCAGCAATTCGATCTTGCATCCAGTAGGAACTATACAAAAGATTCATGCGTAGCCTATGCTTCTCATGTTGAAAAGTTCCCTTGCTCAATTGTTCATCTACATTCATTGTCGTAAATCTTACATTAATATAAACACAATGTTACAACATTGGTTCCATTAAACTAAAAAAGCCACCTGCTCCTCAGAACAGATGGCCACTCAAACTTAACACACTAATCAACTATTTCTTTACAGTAATTTGGTAGTGAGGAGTTGGGTTTAGCGGACAGAAGTAATTATAAGTTCCTTCTTCTAACACTACCACTTTCGATCTAGAAGTTTCGCCATCTTTAATGGTTTTACCTAGATAGCCTGCTTTAATATGATCTCCTTCTTTTCCTTGTGTGACAGGTGCGATTACAAATCCAAGCTCATGATCTACGCCTACATTCGTTACTTCAAAAATGTATTTACCTGGTTTAAGGTTAAGACCTTCCTTTTCAAACTTACCGGGAGTCTGGTCTAACTTAATTACTGTTACGTCTTCTTGCGCTTGGGTAAGGGCTACAAATCCTACAAGTAGACCTACTATCATTACTAATCTTTTCATTTCTTTTTGTTTTAAGGTTTTGGGATTGGTTTATTAAAGTGTCGCCTCCAGTAAATGGAGACGACATGATGTATGATTTATACTAATTCTAGCTCTTCAATTGGTTTTGCTTCAGGGAAGTCTATGGTAATCTGAGTTAGATTGTGCACGTAGTTGGCGAACGTTTTATCGGCTACTAGTGCTAATAGGTCAATCAATGCTCCGTTATCATATCCTTGAGCGAAGAATGCTTCAACTTTATCTTCAGAAGCAACTCCTCTATTTTCAGTCACATCTTTGGCCAATGCTACGATTGCGTTAAGCTTAGCGTTGTCACTTCTACCTTGTCTTAATTCAATAGTTTCTTCTTCAGTAAAGCCATTCATTTTTCCTAAGGCAGTGTGAGCCGCTTGACAGTATGCACAACCATTAACTTGTGATACAGCTAAGAAGACTGCTTCTCTTTCTTTAGCGTTGAATGCACCTTTTGCTTGTGCTCCTTGGAATGCTAGGTATGATCCTAAAGCATTTGCAGAGTAACCAATTGTTGCGTAGAGGTTAGGCACCATGCCTACTTGTTTCTGTAAGTTGTCAAAGATTCCTTGTGCCTCAGGGCTAACTTGATCTCTGCTAGGTACTTCAAATGTTCTCATTTTATTATTGTTTTTGTTTTTGATTTCAATGTTCAGTCTATAAACCAGTGTTATAACATTGAAGTTCCAACAATGAAAAAAAACTTTGAATTATTTTTTAAACAATTGATAATGAGAAATATAGGAAGGGCATCTGTTTTAAAGAATACAGTTGATGTTGTCTACGGTCTTATTCTATGTTGTTTTAAAAAATTATTAAAGTTAGGGAACCTAACTATATATGAATTTGTATAGTTAGTAATCCTAAATAAAATATGATGAAAACAATTTTAACAATCTCACTATTTCTTATCGGTTCTATGTTCCACAATGTATTTGGACAATTTCAATTACATAATCAGTCGATTAATAAAAACTCCTTGGATCTTAAAATTCAAAAGATAGGGGCTTATCATGATGAGCAATTAGATATTCTTGTCTTAGAAATAGAAACTAAGGGTTTGGCAGGTCGGACCGTTCCCTCTAAATATGGCGCCTTAGATGGAGCTCCTGTTTTGGGATACGTATTTCCAACCACACTTAGTTCTATCGATGTTGGTTTTGGAGAAACTGAAGGTATTGTAGCGCTTGCACTTGCTTCTCACCCAGATTTTGATGATACACCTTTGTGGGATGAGAATGCTGACACAATTTTTGATAATGACGGTGTTATTTGGCATCCTCACTGGGTATTATTGGTCAAGAATGACCGGGTAGCAGGTGGTTTATCAGTCAAGCAATTTGATCCAGAAAAAGATAAAGTGACACTGCCACCGACCAATCCAGGAATGCCAATGTATATGGATTCACCAGGGTTTCCGGTAAAAACACAGGCTGGTTTTATACGCGTTACCGTACCAGCTTATCGAATCAATCATAAAACAGATTTCACTTTTGATGGGGTGACGGCTTATATGCAGGTGAATGCATCTGATCCATCCAAACCATTATTAGGTGTTTATGAAGTCTATGATGTAGCATCAGGAGACCTTAGTTTACCATTTAAGGTAGGTAACCGTTGATAAGGTGAAAATTTTTATAAATATCCTTATTGTGGTGTTAATATGGTCTTGTGATACCAGTTATGAGTCTCCTATAAGGCTATCAAAAATGGATAATTCAGACCATACTTCTCCACACTTAAGACTTGAGTTCGATCTGGATGGCTTGAAAATTGGCCAAAATGCGGTGCATTTCTTTGTCGCGGACTTTGAATTAGAATCTGAAACAAGACACCCACGTAGGTTTGAAATTGAGAATTCGTCTAAAGGACAGCATATCCATTTGCTAGTAGATGATCAACCATACATGGCTCGATACAATAATTCAGCTAATATAGATTTGACAATAGGTGAGCATACAATTGTTGCATTTCTTTCAAGGTCTTATCATGAAAGTATAAAATCTGATCATGCTTTCATTTGGAAGAACCTGTTGGTTAATAATGATGGCGTTACTGAAGTTGAGACTCAGTTTCCTCAAATGATTTATAGTCGGCCTAAAGGAGATTACTATCTCGAAAATCCAGCGATAGATCCAGTTTTATTGGATTTCTACTTAAAGGACACTGACCTGAACGATGGCAATTTCATAATTGCTCAAATCAATGGATTGATGTTTAAAATTGACTCGTGGGCTCCTTACTATATCACAGGATTAGGTGTAGGGACTCATGAAGTTCACTTAAAGCTGGTTGACTCTAAAGGAAAATTAATTGAAGGCCCAACTAATGATAGTGGGATTCGAAAGATAACTATTAATAAACAACAAAAATGAAAGCAGCAGTATTCGATACTTACGTGACCAAGAAAAACGGAAGGTTAATGCATTTTGATATTATCACCAAAGAAGGACTTGCTTTGGAAAATGTACTAAAATATGGTCGAGAGTATTTGAACCTCAAAGGTGAGGAAGGGCAAGTACTTAGTTCTAAGGAATGCAGTTTTTGCCATATTGAAAGGGCTTTGCCTGAAGTAGAATCATCTATCCTGAACAAAGGCTATTACATTCTTGAGATGGAAGGCTGTTAAAGACTCAATTGGTTGGAGGTGGAGCTTTTGACTAACTGATCTTGAGTTCCACCTCATTTAATTTTCATACTATTGTTATTAATGAGCAAAGCGAACCCATTTGATCCACACGTCCAAGAGAACAGTTTAGATGCAAAGCTGTTTGTAAGTCTTTCAAAAATGGCCGATTTATTTCGTGAAATGCTATGGTCAAAAACGCAGAAAATTGGTATTAGTCCTATTCAGCTTCAGTTTTTGTTTTATATAGAGTCACATTCTCCGAATCAAACAACTGTTAGTTTTTTGGCGAATAAATTCCTCTTGACAAAAGCAACGGTAAGCGATTCAGTTAAGGTGTTAATAAATAAAGGCCTTTTGAATAAGGAGAAATCAAGGAGTGATTCAAGGAGCTTTTATTTGACTCTCACTAAAAAGGGGGAAACATTAATTGCTTCGAGTCGAGATTTTTCCGAACCTATAATGGACTTATTGAATGGTTTAGATAAGAAACAGAAGAATAATCTTTTTACGAGCTTTTATCAATTGCTTGACTTTGCCAATCAAAAGGCCATTATTCCGGTAGAACGCACTTGTTTTAGGTGCAAATTTTATGAAGGTAATCGAGAAGATAAACATCATTGTCGATTACTTAAGAAGAACTTAAAAACAGAAAATTTAAGATTGGACTGCAATGAGTTCGAAACCTTATCGCTTTAATGCTTTTCTACTTTAAAGGCGACATCTGGATCCTTCAGGCCTCCAAATGATTTGCTGATTTGTGAACTCATCTAATTCCGCATTACTTATTTGCTCTCCATTACACCTGAAGTACAAGAGTGCATAAAGCGCAGCTGGATTGCAGCCCTGAACTGAATACACCAGTTCTCCATTATATTCTGCTTGTACGATGTAGCTGTATTGATCTCCAGTTTGTTGTAGGTCTTCTATCTGAGTTTGAACCCAACTCGATCCTTCCCCCTCAATATCACCACAGATAGGCGTAGCACTCTCATTGTTGCACGCTGTAAGTGTTATTAGTATAGCTCCTAGGTAAAGTAACTTTCTCATATCTAAGGGACACATGTATTTTCAAGGAGGTTGGAAGGCTTCCTATCAAAACGAATGATTATTATATCTACCTGTTGAAATTTTTCGCACCAAGTACCATTACACGTAAAGCCATGCCCAATAAATAAGGAGAAACTGTAAAGGGAGTCGTGCGATAAGTATTAATTTATACCAGACCTTTTTTCCTTTATAGGAGGAAAGCATATAAATATTAGCAGGATAAACACCTATTAAGGTGATGATAATTCCCCAAGCACCGATAATCTGTGTCTCAGGAATCAAGAGCAACACTCCTGATATTAACTCAAACACCCCACTCAAATAGACCAGTTCGAGGTGATAGGGTAGATAGGACGGCATAATCTTCATATAAAACTTTGGCTTGATAAAATGCAGCAACCCTGCCAGGATATATAATCCACCCATAAAATATTTATCCCAGTCCATTCTCTGTGAATTTAAGTTATAACAAACGTAAAAAGCCCAACTCTTTCGAATCAGGCTTTCGCTATTTAGTGATATGCTATACGCTTTGCAGATCGAACGGCAATTCTCTCAGGCGTTTACCACTCATATTGGCTACTGCATTCATTAAGGCAGCAGCTATAGGCGGTAAGCCTGGTTCACCAACTCCTCCTGGTGCTTCATTATTGTCTATTAGATGTACTTCTATCTCTCTAGGCGCCTCGTTCATTCTTAACATTCTATACGTATCAAAATTGGCTTGTTCTGCAGCACCGTTTTTGAATGTAATAGGGTCTTTCAGTGCTGCCGTTAATCCGAATATGATATTGCCTTCCGTCTGTGCTTTAACTTGGTCTGGGTTAATGTAAATACCACAGTCTACTACCGCTACTACTTTAGGTATAGATACCTTCCCATTTTCTTTCTTTAAGAATACAGCTTGAGCCACGATGGTGCCAAAGCTTTCTACAATTGCAAGTCCTTTGCCTTCATTTGCACCAAGCTTTCTATTCCAGTAAGATTCTTTTTCGAGTCTTTCTAAAACTTTCACAAATCGAGGTTCAGATTTCAAGTATTCCTTTCTAAAAGCAAGTGGGTCTTTACCGGACTTGACAGCCATTTCATCAATAAAAGCTTCGAAGGCTGGACCGTTTGTGGCCGCAAAGACTGATCTCCACCAGTGTATAGGTATTTGAGATTTGTATTCATTAAATCTAACCGACATGTTTTCGAATCCATAATGGGTATTAATGGATTCCATAACTTCAAAAGGTATTCTTCCTCTGGAGTCTCTACCTTGAGTAGTAATAGCCTGACTGACCATCTTGGTTTGCATACCAGTTGGTTGATTGTCTTCATCAAATGAAGCAGCAAAACGGTGAACTGTTCCTTGACGGAATGGGCCTTGTTGCGTATCATCTTCTCTAGTCCAAACTAATTTGATAGGCTTTCTTAATGCTTTAGAGATCTGATAACACTCTTCGAAAGAGTCATTCATTGATCTTCTTCCAAAGCCACCGCCCATAAAAGGCATGTGTACTTTGATTTTATCTTCGGCTTGATCTTGAGGAATTCCCAAATCTTGCGCAATAGTTCTGTGCACTTGAGGACTCTGACTAGAAGCCCAAACCTCCGCTGTATTGTCTTCTCTCACATGTACTGTAGCGTTCATCGGCTCCATACAAGAGTGAGATAGATATGGAAGTTTATATACGACATCTAGCCTATTATCTGTGGCCGCATATGCTCCTGCAAAATCACCTTTTTCTACATGTTCCATTCCAAGGTCTTTGGAAAGGTTCTCCATGTCAGTGAATAGTTTTTCAGTGTCTACTTTTGAGAACTCAGCATTTTCCCATTGAGCGTTCAACTTTTTTCTTCCTTGTAGCGCAGCAAATTGATTCTTAGCTACTACAGCAATACCTGTATTGCGTTTACCGTAAACATTTCTGGTAACTTCTAAAATCTCAACTACACCTTCAACAGACATGGCTGCTGCTTTATCATAACCAGTAAGCTTACCTTGTAAAGTAGGACATCTCTCTACTGTAGCATAGAGCAATCCTTCTGGTCTTGCGTCCATCCCGTAATCAGCTTGGCCATTTACTTTATTACCAAGATCAGGTCGATGGGTTGCCTTACCGATAATCTTAAAGTCTTTCTTTTCCTTAAGCTTAACCTCTTTGTTCAGTGTTTGAGCCTTTGCCTCTGCAGCTAATTCACCATAGGTAATCTCTTTGCCCGATGATTTATGTAATACCTTGCCGGAGTCAGTAGAACATTCATTAACCGGAACACCCCATTTCTCAGCGGCTGTTCTCAAGAGGGCGTCTCTTGTTGTAGCTCCTAGTTTTCGCATGGGTGTAAACTGGGTTCTTACACTTCGGCTACCACCAATAGACTGTCTACCATATGCTCTAGATGCGCTTGACTTTACGATCTCCACCTGATCCATATCAACATCCAATTCCTCAGCTACAATCGCAGGTATACCTTGGAAAATACCTTGTCCCAATTCAGGAATATGAGCCATCATAGTGATTTTACCTTTTTCAGGAATTATCACGAATGGGTTCATGGGTACTCCATTAATAAAGTCTTCAGGCATTAATGTTTTCAATTCGGCTTTGCCTCCAGTCAGCGCAAAACTTTCGAATCCTACTGCAAAGAAAGCCCCGGTGATTCCCGCAACTTTCAAGAAATCTCTTCTCTTTACCTTATTTGCTTCCATTGCTGATTTCGTTTGAGGCTAAATGAATTGCTTTTCTAATACGCGTGTATGTACCACATCGGCAGATGTTACCCGACATGGCTTGATCTATGTCGTCATCGGATGGATTTGGATTTCTATCTAACAGTGCAGCGGCCGACATGATTTGACCCGACTGACAGTAACCGCACTGAGGAGCCTGCACATCTAGCCAGGCTTTTTGTACAGGGTGCGAGTTGTCTTCGGATAGACCTTCAATGGTAGTGATTTGTTGACTGGCTCCGGCAGATACAGGAATTGAACATGAACGAACAGCGGTTCCGTTTAAGTGGACTGTGCATGCACCGCACTGTGCTATTCCACATCCATATTTGGTCCCAGTAAGACCTAGTTCGTCTCTAATGACCCATAGGAGTGGAGTCTGAGGATCTGCCTCAACCTCATAGGATTTTTGATTAATGTTGAGTTTAAAAGTTGCCATAAAAGGTTCTTAAGTGTTATAAGTTACCAATTGGTAATCGCTTTCGAAAGTTCTACTATTTGTATGAAGGCAAGGTTTAACAAAAAAGCCCATTCATTGCTGAATGGGCCTTATTTGATTTCTTTTTATTTTATTTCTTCGTTTCAATGGCTTCGGCTTCCCATTTGTTATTCTCTCGATTAATATCGGCCATTCTACCGGAAGGATCAATTTCAACTGAAGCGATTTCTGAGATTGGTCGGTCTATAGAAAACTGATAAACCGGATTAGTCCATGGCCAATCTTCGTGTACAATTCTGTTGTCATCCGTTTCCGCTTGCTTTTCACCACGCATCATTCTTAATGCCATGTAGTGTATCTCTTGGGTACCGTCTTTATATGTTACCACTACGTCAACCGGCATTGGCATTTGCTTAACCTTTTCTAACGTGATTTGAGTTTTATCACCTTCTCCTACAACTTCTTGAACGCCATAATCAATTTGTTTGGTAGTGTATACAAAGTATTCATTGTACCAATCCAACTCTAATCCTGATACTTTTTCAAATACTCTCAATACATCATTCGGGTTTGGGTGTTTGAATTTCCAAGTGTCGAAGTATTCTAAGAGTGCTTTGTCTCTAGCTTCTTCACCAATTACATAACCCATCTGACTCATCCAAACAGCACCCTTTCCGTAAGCAGCAGCTCCATAAGCTCCGTTAATGTCATAATGATCTGAATGTGTGCTTAGAGGTTCTTCTCTGCCGCTTCGTGCTATTCTTAGGTAACTACCTTGTCCGGCACGAGAACCTAATTGATTGATTCTGTTTGAACCAGGACCTCTTACTTGATTTAAATGTGCATTTATTCTTGACGAAGCATAAGAAGTAAATCCTTCATCCATCCAAGGCGTTAAAGCTTCGTTATTTCCTAATACACCATGGTACCAATCGTGCATGAATTCGTGTATGGTTACCCCCAAAAGGCTTTGAAGATTTCTTCTGGCTCCTGTGATGAGCGTTGACATTGGGTATTCCATACCACCGTCACCACCTTGGATAACTGAAAACTGCTCGTATGGATACTGCCCAAAATTTTCGCTAGCGTATTCGAATGCTCTTTCAGTTAAAGGCATCAATTTCTCCCAGTTCGAATCATTCTGACCCTTCTGATGGAAGAAATGAAGTACAGTACCACTTTCCATTGTTAATTTTTCATGCAGGAAGTCTGGGTCTGCTGCCCACATAAAGTCGTGAACATTAGGTGCTATAAAATGCCAAGTAAGCTTCCCATTAACTGGATTTCTGTTCACGGTTTCGCCTTCATTTTCATAACCATGACCAATTTCTAGAGGATTTTGAAGATAGCCTGTGCCTCCTACAACATAGTCTTCATCAATAGTAAGTTTAAGCTCATAGTCTCCCCATACACCATAGAATTCACGACCAATGTATTCATCGGCATGCCAACCTTGGTAATCATACTCAGCCATTTTAGGGAACCATTGAGCCATGGAGTATCTTACGCCTTCGGCATTATCTCTTCCGCTTCTACGAATTTGAACAGGTACCTGACCTTCCCATTCCATGTCAAATGTCACTGTTTGACCAGGAGCAATTGGTCTGGCTAATTTCACTTCCAAAACAGTTCCAACAGTTTCAAATTCTAGTGCTACGCCATCTTGTTTTAAAGACATCACTTTCTGGTAGCCTATTTCATCCTCTTTCAACTTAAAAATTCTATCTCTTACTCTACCATCAGGATCTTCTATGGTTCTGGAGCGCACGTCCATCATACTACCAGGCTGAAAAGCATTGAAGTATAGATGATAGAAAACTTGATTAAGAGATTCAGGAGAATTATTAGTGTATTCTAGCTTTTGAATACCATTGAATCTATTGGTTTCAACATTCATGTCTACTTCCATATAATAGTTCACGCGTTGTTGCCAACGTTCGTTTTCTGCTCTGTCAGCCTTGCCTTGAGCAAAGGCAAATACCGCAACAGAGAGCATGCTTATTGATAGAATTAGTTGTTTCAATTTCATAAGTTTATTCATAAAGAGCGGAAAATATCAAAGTTTATCTAAGCCGACAACCACTAATTTTTAAATGGCTTTTAATTGAGCTTATATCTCATCTGTATTTTGGCTTCAGTTCTTTTATTTCCATCAATTCTTTCAAGACCTGTGCCAATTTCATCACGATCATAAAAGGTGGTTCGTGCTAGTCTAATCCAAATATCGATTTGCCTGCTGGCCTGGTAGGAGAGGAGTATGTAATTTCTGATACCTCTTCCTGAATATGCAGGAATGGAAAATGCATAGAGCACATCTCTTTCATAAGCATACTGGCGGTTTTCTTGGCCCTCTGTATCAAATAATGCCATACGGCCACTAATAGATAGATCTCCCAGTGATAAGATCGCGTCTTGGATGACAGCAATTCCATTAGTGTTTTGATTTTCAAAGTCGAAAGTACTGTATTGAATTCTTGACTTTAGCGTGAGTTGGTTTGTGGCTCTAAATTCAAAGTTTGCGAGCACTTGTTCTCTTTGACCAACAAGTACTTGACGCGTGTTATTTATGATCTCATTTGCATTCTGTTCTCTATTTCGCCTTCTGAATTGAAAATAAATGGCTACTGACCTTTTCGGAATGTAGTTGAGCCTTATGAGGTAATCACTTCCTTGAGATGGTGCATTTACTCTGAATCTTAACCAGGGAAAACGAAAGGTATCGTAATATGCTGTTAAGTAGAATTGCCGATTCAATAGGTATTTAATGCCCCAATAAACTCCTCTCTCATTTATATTTCTGCCACTTTCGCCAAAGGCGGAACCTCTAAATGAATGAAAATCTCGCGTGAAATTTCTTACCACCATTGCAAAGTCTATTCTAGGGGATAAACTAGTGGTAAAGCCACCAACTGAACCTGTACCACCACTTTTACTCAAACCTGCTTCTCCAAAAAAGTTGAATGCTTTAACCTTTAGATTCCCGTAGATACTTGAGACTAAGTTACTCGTACCACTAAATTCAAACAGATTATGAGGCTGATTACTTCTTTGAATAGGTAAACTGAATTGATTGGCAGATACGATAATACCGATCTGTTTTAGCGCGTCAGGTTGATAATTAAGATTTAGTCCATAAACAGTTTCTCTAATTTGTTTTCGATTTGCTATTTCAGTTGCTGTTCTGTGTAATCCTGAAAGCTGAACAGAAGAAAAGAACTGCTCAAATGCTTCATCATTATCACCTTGCCTTATGTTACCGTCTTGTCTTAGGCTTGATACAAAACCAGTTACTGATAGATCACCTTTTAGTTTATAGGTAGTAGCAATCCCTCTAAGAAAACCACCTTCTATTACTGAGGTATAAGGTCTTATGCCTAAATGTGTTCTTTCTAAAGTATTGATTGTTTCTGAACCTTTACCAGTTCCAAAACCACCTCCAAATAGCAGGCCTTGCCCAAATTGCAGTTGGTAATCTCCTATTACTATCTTCCGGACCTTATTCAGTTTTTCTAGCATGATATGCCCCGACCAGTAATCCATTCCATAAAATCTTTGCTTAGTATCCCATCTCAGTTGTTCGCCCGGATCTTTTTCTGTTGTAAAACCAATGCTAAAATCTCCTGCTTTAGATGCTCTATACCTCATATAAAGTCTGTTTGGTGAACCTGCATAAGGTGTTGAGTTGGTATCCTCATTTATTTGATAACCTCTTTTAGATTCTAAGACTCGTTCGAAACGTGTGATGAGATATTGGTTCCTTTCAGTGAGTATTCTTTGCAATAGAGGTCTGTCATCTACTCTTGAATCGGCAGAGTTTACGGTTATAAATGGCTGTAATTTCTCAAGTAAATCAGGTGTAAATCCTTCAAGGTAGAGTAGCTCGAATTGACTCAGTAGTTTACCTGAGTTATCTCTATATGCCAGTAAAGTATCAATCTGTTTTTTTGAAAGAAAGAAGAGTAGAGAAAGTTGGGTATCATCAGCCGAGTTTAAGTCTATTGGGTTTTCATACAGTAATAGAAGTTGTTCGTAGAGATCTTCGTAGTTGATGTTAGCTTCCTGAAGATTAAATAGACTTTCAACAAAGCTTTCAAGATTAAAATCACGCTTAACCTTTTGAGCCTTTGCCAATGTAGAAATGAGGCAAAGGGCTAGAATTAGCCTGTATGTGGTGTGTGTCATTTATTGAACTTATAGGTAATCCCAAAATTGTGGGTAGAACCTATGTTACTATTCGATTTCAACGCATAGTCAATAATAAATTTACTGATTTCAAATCCGGCACCAAAAGAGTGGCGATTAGTCAAGGTAGAGAAGCCGGTTCTTAATTCTACCATGCCATTGAGATCATAACTTAGACCAACTTTGAAGTCTGGGTCCAAATCCACATCTTTTTCACCTTCAGCATAAATATCAATCTCATCATTAATTCTGTATTGAAGAGACAGTCTAATAATAGTAGGGATTTTTTCACCGGACTCCTCGGCAATAATGCTTTGGGTGAAATTGTAAATATGCATACCAAAGCGAAGCTTGTTGGTTAATGTTGCTATGCCGCCCATTTCGGCAACAAATACCGATCTTCTACCAAAACCTTGAATGTTGTATTGTAGGTAGTTAGCCTTAACACCTAAGCTCATAATGCCTATTGTTTTGGCAAAACCAGCACTGGCCATTTGGCTTGAAAATATTTCGTCTCCGAATCTATAAAAACCAAGTGCCGCTGTTCCATATTGAGTGGGAGAGGTTACAGCAGCAGCTACTGTATTAAAGGGTGCAAAATTGAAGATGGTCTGATATCCAAAGACTCCAGTCAGTTGCTCGTTGCCTGTTAAACCAGCTGGGTTGTTGAAAACTGACCAGGCATTGTCAAAAGGAGATGAAATACCACCTAATCCATTAGATACAGGCCCTACAGGTGGAATACCTGAAAGTTGCGCTTTTAAGATAATATTGAAGCAGAGAAGAAGTGTGGTTATTAGTAAAAGACGCACTTACGAATTTAACTATAATCTATGTTAAAAAGCCGATCCGAAATTGAAAAAGAAGCCTCTGTTGCCCTCGCGATTAATGCTGTATTCAAAGCGAAGAACAAAGTCGTAGTAGGTAACAATATCTACTCCCACTCCGATGCTGCCAATCCATTCTCGGTTAAAGAAATTGTTCTCAGAAGAAAGTAACGGGTTTCCTGAGTAACCAGCATCTGCAAAAATCTTTAAGTAAAACGCATAAGGGAGAGTTCTGAATTGGTCTATCATACTGCGTTTGTTGAGCTCTTTTTGACCTTCTAGGATTTTCCATCTGGTGGAGCCTCTAAAAGACATCAATTGGTTGCTCTCAATAACGTATTGTTCATAACCTCTAACAAAGTCTGGTCTATACCCAAAACCAGATCTGTTGCTATATGGCACCCTATTATCGAAATTTTGAAATATAGCTGCTCTTCCTGCCAAATAAACCCTATCGCTTAATTGGCTAAATCTAGAGTATGTAAGCCTTGAAGCGAACATATTTAGGTCATCAAACACCCCAATTCCAATCTGGCTTAATTGAAGCTGGAAATAGTTACCTGTTAAAGGGTAGGCTATAAAATCTCTTTTGTCAACAGTGAATGTATAGCTGGCTTGTACAAACTTTTGAATTTCCCTGTTATTGGCAAAATAATTAATAGACAAGTCACTAATCTCTTGGGCAATTCGCTGTCTGCTGTAACCGAGCGAAAATGAATGGCGCGTAAAGAAAGACGGCCTATATGTAAGCCCAGTTCCAAAACTGAATGATTTTCTTAGTATGTCTTCGCTTTGAAGAAACTCTTGAATGTGTCCGGAAGAGGCGTAGCTAAGCGTTTTGGTAGTGGTATATGTAGTACTAAATGATATGCCAACGGTTTGTTCTCTATTAATGTATGGTAGGGCATACCTTAAATTAAATAATTGCGCAAAACCAAACTGAGCGCGTACCCTAAAACGATCGTTCCTACCGGTTAAATTGGTGTGGTTAACCTGTGCGCCATAATTTACTCTTGAGAAATCTCTGTTCTGATTTACCCACCATTCTGTAAAATTTCGATCTGCTAATTTGAAGATAGGGATAGGGAAAATGTACCACCGTTCTTGAACCCTGACAAGTATTTCTACTTGGTTATTGTCAAGAAAAAGAGGAACGATTTCAACCGTAATGAAGAGTCTGGTATTGGTGATCTTTTGCTGATCAAGAATTAGTTTTTTGGAAAGTTCTCCTACGGTTAGCTGATCACCTTGAGAGAAATCTAACTCTCTAAGAATGATTTCATCCCTAGTCTTTTCATTTCCAAGTATGTATATATTGCCGATTTGGATTTGGGTGCTTGTGTCTATATCAGCCACAACCTGTGCTTTCAATTGAACTGAAGCACTTAGCATCAATAGCAACGCAAAACCAACTCCTCTTAAGATCATTCAGTTATTCTAGCCTTAGTCGACTTTATATAAACTCTTATCAAGATAAATACCCCTAGAAGTACAAGTGGGATACTTAACAATTGTCCCATATTGAATGTTAGATCGTCTTCAAAAGCCACCTGGTTTTCTTTGAAGATTTCATGGAACCAACGTAATCCAAAAATCCATATTAAGAAGATGCCTAAGTACAATCCATCCACAGTGGTGTCTTTGTATTTCATCCATATCGCAAGTAGGATAATGAATAGTACCAAACAAGTGCCAGCTTCATAGAGCTGCGTAGGATGTCTATTAATTCCCCACGTATGAATGATTGCATTGACTTTTCTATCTATTATTTCAATATCGAAATTTAAGGGTTCATTGGGCTGAGCATAGTGTTCTCCAACTCTGTAGCCCATCAAAATACTTCTGACACTGGTGTTTACTATAGTTCTTACTTCATCCTCAGAAATCCCTCTATTTTCGAATGTAAGTGTAAGGTCGACTGGTACAATACCAGGTTCCAAACCCTCATGCGATCCTTTTGACGCCTCAGCCCTTTCAATGCCACTTATTCGGTCTTCGATACTCTCTTCTGCAACTCTAGCGAAAACAACTCCATAATCGCTCTCAGTCGGTTTACCCACTATTTCAGAATTAACAAAATTACCCATGCGGATAAACGCTCCGGCAAGAGCAATCGTGATCACTATTCTGTCTACTATCCAGAGGTAGCTTTGTCTCTGTCGCTTCTGCTTTATAAATTTAAATTTTAGAGGGGATAGGCTCGCATCAACAACAAAGTTTGCGTAAAGATATAGAGCCGGTAAAATACCAATTACTGCACCGTGAGAAGCTAATCCACCTTCCCAAGTTCTAAAGAACATTAGCGGATCTGCAAAGAATCTTTCAGGTTCATAAAAAGCTAAATGGCCAAATCTTGCTCCTAAAATAGTAGCCAATACCATATACACGGTAAGCGTGTCTACATTGGCAGGGTCGTGCTTTTCTTTTTTAAAGATGTTGACCATTATTTGATAGCCAATAATAAAACCCATTGCAAATAAGACACTATACCATACAGGAGGTTGTATGTCTTTGATAATCTCGCGCATTGGGTCCCAGACAATGTAGCTTAGCATGCTTCTTGAATTTTGAAGAAAACAAAGATATTAGAATTACTATAAGGAGGAATGAACCGAGGAATCAATCCTCCATTAATTCTTGTAATTCTTCTTGATATCCTGCTGAAAGGATGGGGAAACGACACCAAGTTCTTGGATCTACATTGAATTCATCTAAGTGGAAGGCAGGGGCCAGACGCTCTCTCTTCCATTGATTTCTTGACCAAAGCCTGTAGAATTTAATGATATGCTCCTTTAGCAATGATTCTGGCTCTAGATCTAAGGACTTCAACTGAGAGAAGACCTCGGTAGGGGATTTATGATCCCTGATTGCCAGTTTCTCAATCTCAACCATTATGTCATAAGGCATAAGGTCATCTTCATCTGTTTGATTTTGATCTTTGGGTCTTAACTCTGCCGTAGGGGCTAAATTGTTAATTCGTTTTAGACCAGTATAGCCTAGGTCAGATTCGGCAAACCTTAACCACTTTCTAATAAAATGCTTGTCTACACTAGAAATCGGAGCCAAACTACCACTTGTATCACCATCCATAGTTGTATAACCCACATCGCCTTCACTTCTATTAGAGGTGGTTAGTAGGAGCGTGCCAGTTATATTGGTAAGCATCCAAATAATGGGTGATCGTGCTCTAGCCTGAATATTTTGTAAGGCAAGATCATCATGCTGCCAATTCAATTCTCGATTTAAGGCAGTTGATATTGTAGAGGTGTAAGAATCAACTGCAGTATCAATTGTCCAGTTATGGAAAGTGGCCCCAATAGATTCAGCCAATTCTTTGGCTGCCATCAAAGTGTCCTCAGAGGAATTCACTGTACCTTGATAAGCTGTATGGAATATTTTGCCTACAATTTCCTTTTCACTAAAGCGGCTTAATTCTGGTTGGTTAATTTTTTTGCAAAAGGCTTCTTTTCCATAAGCTTGTATTCCTCTTGAAACCATATCAGCCACCATTACTGCACACGTGGCAGAATCGGCACCACCACTGAGTGAGAGTGTATATCCTTTAGTCTTACTTTTCCTTAGATAATCGAAAAGTGCCAGGGATGTGGCTTTGGGGAATTCTATCTCCTTTGATTCAACTGGAGCAACCAGTTGAGCGTTTGGTGACACCTTCTCGTCAGGACTTATGTCAACAAAAGCCAATTGATAAGGTTCGAAAGACAAGAGCTGATTTCTAAGGAATAGTTTTCCCTTTTGAGCGACTATGATCTCTCCATCATAAATCATTCTACCTGCCTCATTACCGAGAAGATTGGCATATACATAGGTACAATCAAATGAGGTAGTTGATTGCTCAATTAATTCGATTCTCTCTAGCGTTTTCTGCATCGCAAAATGACTAGCACTAGGGTTGAGAATAAGGTTTACTTTTTTCTCGTAAAGTCTACAAGCTGGTCTCGATTCACCTCTCCATGCATCTTCGCATATCTCAAAACCAATCTTCCAATCCTCAAAGTCAAAGGTTAAATCACCTATCGGTACATTTTCACCAAACCAATCAAATTCTTCAACAAGACCTACCGGCCAAGGCTCAAACCATCTAGGTTCGTAATGCACTCCATCAAGAGCCATATATTGCTTGGCATATATTCCGAGAATCTTACAGTCTTGAACTACTATGGCTGTATTGTATAGCTTGCCTTTAAACTTGAGGGGAATATTGAATGAAGTAAGAAGTCCCTTGGTCTCATTGATCAGTTCAGGAATAAGACTCAGAGTCTTTTTCGGAAGCCATTCACTAAGAAAAAGATCCTCGCAACCATACCCTGAAATAGATAACTCAGGTAAACACAAAATTTCAACGTCATTATCTCTTGCTTGCTTTAGAACATGCTTTATATTCTCAATATTTCCTTTCCAGTCTAGGGGTGTTTGATTGACTGTTGCTCCACTAATTCTATAGGTTCTCATATTTCCAAAGACAAAACAATACAAGCTTCACGAGCAGCATCTTGCTCAGCTTTCTTTTTGCTTAAACCATGTCCTTTGGCAATAGGTTTCTCGTCAATAGAAACTTGAACAATAAATTCTTTGTGTGTCCTTTTGTCTTTTGTTTCTACATGCTCAAAAGCAGGAATTTTTGAGTTCTTTTGAGTCCACTCTATAAGTTTGCTCTTATAGTTTTTAGTGGTATTGATGATTTCTTCGAGATCATAATGAGGCATAAGGAGCTTCTTAACAATAAAGCGTTCTGCCTTGCGATAACCTTTATCAATGTAAATAGCACCAACTAGAGCTTCCAGTGTGTTGCCATACAATGACTTATGGGAGTTAGCTGTTTTTCGTTTTCTGTCAAATTGAACGATCTGTGGAATACCTATTTTAATAGCTACCTGATTCAATGACTCCCGACTTACGATTCTCGATCTCAATTCGGTAAGAAATCCTTCATCTTTAAAAGGGTACTTTTTAAAAAGGTAATCTGCTACTGCCATCCCGAGTACAGCATCTCCCAGATACTCAAGCCTTTCGTTAGACTCTTTTACCCCTTTTTTGATGGATTTAGCTACTGATGTGTGTTGGGTAGCAATTTGATAGGGCTTGATATTAAAAGGCTTACTACCCACAATCATTTTGATTGAGGCAGCAAGCCTTTTATCATCTTTGCTATATTTTTTAGTATATCTTTTGAGCCGGTTTTTAACCACCCGCACTAGTCTTCAATTTTTCTGAAAACAACTGAAGTATTGTGGCCACCAAAACCAAAAGTATTACTAAGTGCAGCTCTTACTTCTCTCTTCTGAGATTTGTTAAATGTAAAATTCAACCTTGGGTCGAATCTTTCATCATCTGTAAAGTGATTGATGGTTGGAGGAACAATTTGGTCCTTAATGGCCATAACACTCGCAACAGCTTCAATTGCACCAGCAGCACCAAGGAGGTGACCAGTCATTGATTTAGTTGAGCTAATATTTAGGTTGTAGGCATGTTCTCCGAATACCTTTTCTATAGCTATCACTTCACTTACATCACCAAGCGGAGTAGATGTACCGTGAACATTGATATAATCAATTTCTTCAGGTTTCATCTGAGCATCTTCCAAAGCATTCAACATTACATTGTATGCTCCAAGCCCTTCAGGATGAGGTGCTGTAATGTGATGTGCATCAGCAGACATTCCACCACCTACTACTTCTGCATAAATGGTAGCTCCTCTTTCTTTTGCGTGCTCGTATTCCTCAAGAACTAAAGCGCCTGAGCCCTCACCTAATACAAAACCATCTCTGTCCTTGTCAAAAGGTCTTGATGCTGTTCCTGGTGAATCGTTACGCTCCGAAAGTGCTTTCATTGAATTGAATCCACCCATTCCTGCTTCAACAACAGATGCTTCAGAACCTCCAGTAATCATAACTTTAGCCTTACCTAGTTTAATGTAGGTCATGGCATCTATCATGGCATTAGTTGCTGATGCACACGCAGATACAGTTACAAAGTTTGGTCCGTGAAATCCGTATTTCATAGAAATCATACCGGCAGATATATCAGATATCATTTTAGGTATGAAGAATGGGTTGAACCTTGGCGTTCCGTCTCCAGAAGCGAAACTTAAAACCTCTTCTTGGAAAGTCTTAAGTCCACCAATACCGGAACCCCAAATGACTCCGGCTTTTAGCCTGTCGATCTTATCTAAGTCAAGACCAGAATGCGCTACAGCTTCTTGAGATGTAACCATTGCATACTGAGTGAAAAGGTCCATTTTTCTCACCTCTTTTCGATCGAAATGATCTAGAGGGTCATAGCCTTTTACTTCGCACGCGAATTTGGTCTTGAACTTAGAAGGATCAAATTTTGTGATTGGTCCAGCACCACTTACACCTTTAGTAAGATTGTTCCAATAATCATCTAGATTATTGCCAATTGGTGTAAGAGCACCTAAGCCAGTTACTACAACTCTTTTTAATTGCATATATGAGTCGTAAAAGATAAAAAATTATTAAGCGTTTGCTTCAATATAAGAAATTGCCTCGCCTACGGTTCCAATGTTTTCAGCTTGGTCATCTGGAATTGAGATGTTGAATTCTTTTTCGAATTCCATGATCAATTCAACGGTGTCAAGAGAATCAGCACCTAGATCATTAGTAAAGCTAGCTTCAGTAGTTACTTCTGATTCTTCAACGCCTAATTTGTCAATTATAATACTCTTAACTTTTCCTGCGATTTCTGACATTTTGGATAAAATTTAGTTAAAACTCGCTGCAAAGAAATGCAATTTAGAGTTAATGTCAAACATATTTTTTAATCTTGTCCTTGGTATCAAAAACGCCCATTTTTAGCTCATATGACCAAAAATAAACTCAAAATTGAATATGATTTTGACTTCATTTTATTGGCACTGAATGCCAATGTGAAGCCGTATAAGTTGGCTTGGGCGGTTAATAGCGAGTTAAATTTGAATTTAGTCAGGCAGGATAACATTTCTTTAGAATTTACTTCTGAAAGATATCTTTCTATAATTAACTATTTAGCGCAAAGCGAATATCAAAAAGTTCGATTGCTTGGTAATAAAAGTGAAGAGGCTAATGATCAAATCAGTCCTTATTTAATTCCAGAGTTAAAAAACTTCGACTATCTGATAGTTTTGGAAAACGAATCCAATACTTTCGATGAGAATGCTTTTATAAGCAGTACCAAAAGAATACCTTTCGTGCAATTTGTGACAAAAGTTGATTTGCAAAATCTAAAATCTCGAGACAACCTAATCTTCTAAAATGACTCAACCTAATCCTAAGAACAGAGCAAAAATTGTTGCTACCGTTGGGCCCGCAAGCCAATCAAAAGAAGTTCTTACTGAACTTGTGCATGCTGGTGTAAACGTTTTCAGACTGAATTTCTCTCATGGAGATCATGAAACCCATGCTGGCGTAATCCAAAGAATTAGAGAAGTAAATGAAGAATTGGGGTCACACGTTTCTATTCTTCAAGATTTACAAGGGCCTAAGATTAGGGTAGAAGCTGTAAAAGACGGTGAAGTTTTTATTAATGCTGGAGACGATATAATCATTACTACCGAGTCTTGCGAAGGAACAGCTGAGAAAGTAAGTACTTCTTACAAAAATTTACCAGAAGATGTTAAAGTGGGTGATATGGTCTTGATTGACGATGGAAACCTTGAGTTGGCAGTGAAAGGTATTTCTGGAAATGAGGTTACTTGTACAGTTAAATACGGTGGTTCTTTAAAATCAAGAAAAGGTATTAACCTTCCATTTACAGAGGTATCGGCTCCAGCCCTTACTGAAAAAGACAAGAAGGATTTAGCATTTGGTATTCAGCAAGGTGTTGACTGGATTGCATTATCATTTGTTAGAGAAGCTGGTGATGTAAGGGACTTGAAAAAGCGCATTGAACAGGGTGGCAAAGATATCCGAGTAGTGTCCAAAATTGAAAAGCCAGAAGCGCTACGCAATATCGATGAGATTATTGAAGTGAGTGACGCTCTTATGGTAGCTAGGGGAGATTTGGGTGTAGAGATCGTTATGGAAGAAGTGCCTATGGCGCAAAAGATGATGGTCGAGAAGTGTAATATGGCGGCAAAGCCGGTAATTATTGCTACTCAAATGATGGAAAGTATGATTTCTAACCCTCGTCCTACTAGAGCAGAAACAAATGATGTGGCGAATGCCGTATTAGATGGGGCTGATGCTATGATGCTTTCTGCAGAGACAGCTGCCGGAAAGTACCCAATTCAAACTGTTAAATCCATGGCACGTACTATTGCTGCGGTTGAAGGTGCTGCCGAGATTTACGATCATTTCTACTCACCAAATAAAGAAAGCGATACTTATTATAACGACAACTTAATGTTAGCAGCTTGTAAATTGAGTGAGCAGGTTGAAGCAAAAGCTATCTTAGGAAATACTGTATCAGGTTATACCGCTTTCAAATTATCTTCTCACAGACCACATTCAAGAATCTATATTTTTACTCCTAATAGAGATCTTATTAATAAATTAAGCTTGCTCTGGGGTGTTGAAGGATTCTATTATACTGAGGATGTATCTACAGATCAGACCATGGAAGATCACGAACAGATATTGTGTGAAAACGGTAAAATTCAGGCTGGCGATGTTGTTATCTCTACTGCTAGTATGCCTATTCATGAAAGAGGTAGAACAAACACATTGAAGCTAAATATTGTAAAATAAGCTAAAGCTCAATTTGAAGTCCGTCAAAGGCGATTTCCATATTCTCCGGTAGCTCTTTTTCAACATCTCGATGTTTGCCCATTTTATGACTCAAATGGGTGAAGTAAGTTTTTTCAGCCTCTAGCTCTAAAGCTAGATCGATTGCTTCTTCTAATGTGAGATGGCTTAGATGCGGTGTCTTTTGTAAGGCGTTCAGAATAAGAACTTTGGACCCTTTAATTTTGTCTTTTTCTTCTTTGCTTATGGTTTTGGCGTCAGTAATATAGGTGAAATCACCAATCCTAAATCCAAAAACTGGTAACTTATAGTGCATTACCTCTATTGGATTAATTGAAATGCCATTTACTTCAAATGGTTTATTTTCTATTTCGTGGATTTGGACTTGAGGTACGCCAGGGTATTTACTCTTAGCAAAAACATATTCGAATTCCCTTTTGAGCTGATCTATGACCTGAGCTCTGGCATAAACAGGCATGTCTTTTTTTTGCAGAAAATTAAAGGAACGAATGTCATCCATTCCTGCCGTATGATCCTTGTGCTCGTGAGTAAAGATTAAGGCATCTAATCTTTTAATTCTTGCCCTAAGCATTTGTTGCCTAAAATCAGGGCCTGAATCTATGACAAAACTATTGCCCTCAACCTCAATATGAATTGATGACCTTAATCTTTTGTCTTTAAAATCTATTGATGAACAAACTTCGCACTCGCAGCCAATTACAGGTACACCCTGAGACGTGCCCGAACCCAGAATAGTAATCTTCACAGTTCTAGCTTTGTTTGAGATAACTCTGCTAAGAGAGAAGTGTTTTTGTCGCTCATTGTAGAAGTATCTAATTCTATAGATTTAAGAATATCAAGAAGGCAATTGATCTTGCCTTCTGTTGTATAATACTTGTTTACAATCGCAATTTTGGTGTCTTTCAAAAGGCAATATCCTGACTTGAAATTGCCTTTTTCGTATCTGAGGATATAATCAGATTCTGAGAATACGTCTTCTAATTTATTTAGGAAATGCTTCGTATATCTAACCGCCATTTACTCTGCTGTGTACTTCTTCACTAAACTAATCAATTCATCATAGTTAAGTGGCTTTTGAACGTACTCATTCATACCAGCTTCGAAAAACTCTGAAACAGGGAGATTCTTTGCATTTCCAGAGATACCTATAATTGGAATATTCCCTTTATCTCCTTCTAACAATCTAATCTCTTTGGTGGCACTTAACCCATCCAGAACGGGAAGGTTGATATCCATAATGATCAAATCGAAATCTTCATTCTTATACTTATCGATTACAGATTGTCCGTCTTTAGCAGACGTAAGTTTACAGTTTTCGAAAAGGAGAATCTTTTTAAGTAAATTCTGTATTACAGAACTGTCTTCCGCTACAAGTACCTTTTTGTACCCTACTTCGGTCATAATCATATATTTTAATTGAAATGAGTCTCGTATCTATAAAATAGCTGCTGAGTATACGCTTTTAAATCTAGTATATCTTGTTCTAAATTGTTTGTATCCCCGAGCTTAGTATTCTCTTCTAGTTCCGAAGCCATTTCGGAAAGTTCAAAAAATCCTAAAGAGCCTGCGTTGCCCTTAATAGTATGTAATATACTACAAATGTTATAGAAATTCTTAGAAGAGTTAAGCTGCTGTAGATTGCTCATAAATTCGTTAATCTCTACTTCGAATTGCTTGTACAATTCTTGGACTCCCACAGGATCAATATGCTTTAGTAATTCATCTTTTGCAGCCATATCGAATTCCTGCTTTCTAACAAGAGTTGATTGCTGTTCTTTCTTTTCGGAATTCTTTAACCAATAATTAATGGTGCTCGAAAGTACGTTTGGCTTTACCGGCTTGGTGATATAATCTTGAAACCCTTTGGCAATAAATTTATCTCTATCCTCAGGATTTGAATATGCCGTAATGGCTAAGATCGGTGCGTTTAGGTTAGGTACTTTTTTCAGGCTTTCTAGGCATTCAAATCCGTCCATGTCTGGCATTTGAATATCAACAAGAATACTATCAGGATTCAATTCTGCTGCCAAGGAAATGCCACTTACTCCGTCTTTAGCAGTAAAAACTTCTATGCCTTCCTGTTCAATCACGCTTTTCACGTATCTTCGATTTACGGCATTATCGTCTATTACTAATACTTTCATTTAGCACTTGTAAAGGGCAAGATAGTGTAATGCAAATGACATTTGCAATCTGAATAATATGATAAAGACGCTTATATGTGTGGTTGGTCCTACAGCAGTAGGAAAGACGAGTCTAGCAATTGAATTGGCAACCTGGTTAAAAACAGAGATATTAAGTGCAGACTCCAGACAGTTTTACAGGGAAATGGAAATCGGTACTGCTAAACCAGATGCAGACGAGTTAGGTCAAGCACCCCATCACTTTATCAACAACCTAAGTATTAACGATCCATATGATGTTGGCCAATATGAGAAAGAGGCACTTCAATGTATGGATAGACTATTTAAAACTCATGATCAGGTTATAATGGTTGGTGGTTCGGGAATGTTTGTAGATGCTGTTTGCCATGGTTTAGATCAATTTCCTAAAATACCAGATACAGTAAGGGAGGAACTGAATTTACAGTTGGTAGAAAATGGTTTAGCTTTTTTGCAAGAAGAGCTCAAAAATTCAGATCCTGAATATTTTGATATTGTTGATATTCAAAATCCACAGAGAGTCATAAGGGCATTAGAGGTTATTAGGTTTACTGGTCAGAAATTTAGCTCGTTCAGGTCTGGTACTAAATCAAAGAGGCCTTTCAATATTATCAAAATCGGATTGGAAATGGATCGTTCTGTGCTTTATGATAGAATCGACAGAAGAATGGACGTTATGATCGAATTAGGTCTTTTCGAAGAAGCCGAATCTCTTTTAGGCCACAGAAAGCATAATGCACTTCAAACAGTTGGTTACAAAGAAATTTTCCAATTCTTAGATGGAGATTATGATAAAGAAGAATCAATAAGATTACTCAAAAGGAATTCTCGAAGGTATGCCAAAAGGCAATTGACATGGTTCAAAAAAGACTCCAGCACGACTTGGTTTGAGCCTTCAAAGATTCAAGAAATTAAAAGCTATGTAAAGCAACAATTAGAATTTTTTGTAGCCGAAAACTGAAGCCACAAAACTTGCTGGTGCCTTTGAGATTAATCCGTTGTAGTCATTAGAAGCCAATTTTAGCTGCTTCATTAATGCTTCTTGATTTGTGTTCATTTGAACGAGATTTGTTTTCAATTCTCCTTCCTCGAGACCAGCTAGGCCAGAATTAATTACTTGAATAAGTTCTTCTTCTTTGTTAAAGCTTTGGAATCGATCCGTGGATGTCTTTTTTAATTTTTCTGCTGCTTCATTCATTGAAGAGTTTTCTTCTGCGGCGGCGGTTTTGAGGATGATTGCTTTTCGATCTCTACTCAAATCAGCCATTTTGTTGATAATGGCGGTAAGTTTACCTTTTCTTGGTTTGATGAGATTGAGTGTATAAACAGTATAGAGCACTACGAGACCTAAGAGTGCTACGAAAATTGGAATGTAACCCATTGTTGTTTGATTTTGACCTTTAAAGCGTCCGAAATAAATTTTTTTTACTAATAATTGCAAATAGCCGTTAGCTCAATTCATTGAAAGGGGAGAAAAAGAAAGTACTAATCATTACTTATTACTGGCCACCAAGTGGAGGTGCAGGAGTCCAACGATGGTTAAAGTTCTCTAAGTATCTCCCTGAATTTGATTGGGAACCAGTAATTTTCACTCCAGAAAATCCAGACTTCGATTTAAAAGATGAGAGTCTTCTTAGAGATATTAACCCGTCTCTTGAAGTGTTGAAATTTCCCATTTGGGAGCCCTACAAGATTTTCAAAGTTCTTAGTGGAAAGCGGAAGCTCAATCAAGGTCAAATCTTGGAAGATCAAAAGTCTTCAGTATTAAAGAAATTAGCGATTTGGCTTAGAGGTAACCTTTTCGTGCCTGATCCTAAGCGCTTTTGGATAAAACCCTCTGTAGATTATCTCATGAGTATCTTAGAGACCAATGAGATAAAGCACATCATTACCACAGGTCCACCGCATAGTGTTCATTTAATTGGCAGAGGTCTTAAGTTGAGGAATCCGGCATTAAGTTGGATAGCTGATTTTAGAGACCCTTGGACAGAATGGACAATTCTGAAAAGGATGTTGATTACCAAGCCGATTTGGAACATTCATAAGAGGCAAGAACATGAGGTGTTAAAGATGGCTGACGTAACTTTGGCCACCAGTCCGACTGCAGTAGAAGAATTTAAATCTCTCGGTGCGAGAAAGGTAATTTCTATTACTAATGGTTATGATGTTGGAGATTACTCTGTTAGCGACCGAACCGCTCATACTGAAACCTTCAAGATGAGCTATGTAGGTATGCTGAGTAAAGAGCGTAGCCCTGAAGTATTATGGAGACTTTTAGATGAGTTATGTGCTGAAGCCAGTTTTCAAGAACGTTTTCGATTGAACATAACGGGGATTATAAGTCCTATTGCTAAAGACCAAATTGAAAACCTGCCACATTTGTCTCCATGTACACAGTTCCAAGATTCTGTCGATCATGAAGAAGTTTTCAATCTGTACGCGAACAGTGATCTATTGCTTCTACTTCAAAGTAGAGAAGAGGGGAGTTTCTCTCAATTACCTGGCAAGCTTTTCGAATATTTAGGGGCCAATAGAAGAATTCTGGCTTTAGGTTATGAGGGATCAGATATTGATAAAATCCTCACTGAGACTAAAGCTGGACAGCTTTTTGAATATGATGATTCAGTTGGGATAAAGACATTTATTCTATCAATTATAGAGAGTAGAAATGAAACTAATTCTCAAAACGTTGGGCGATTCGAAAGAAAGGCACTCACTCAAGATTTAGCGAAATTATTAGACACGCTTTAGTTTCAGTATTCTTAAGGCATTATTAATCAATTGGTTGAATTCTGGGGAGACTTTGAGTCCGTAAGTTGGAATAATTAGTAGAATCGTTATTACCACGGATCGCATAGCAAAATCGAGTAAAGCCTTGTCTAATCTTGGTACAAAGGATTCAGCCAGAATGGTCACAAGAGCAATGCAAATGAATAGGAGAGTCTTATTGGTGAAAGGCTGAAGTTGAAATTTCACCAAGAGAAAAATGAACTTCATTACATTGAAGCTCAGCATGGCAATAAAGGAGGCTATAGCTGCACCTTCCAGACCATAAACCGGAATCAGGTAATAATTGAGAATGATAGTAGTTCCGGCAAGTATAGCAATCGCTAGCACATTAAACCTGAAGAAACGCGACATGACTATGATTTCACCATTAACACCAAAGATCATATCACTGAGCTTACCAAGAGCAATGAATAACACCACATTTATACCATTGATGTATACTTCCCGGTTCGGTATAAAAGCATAGATATTCTCAATATTTGACCAGATGCCTAATAGTAAGAGGGTCCCAATGATCATTTGGTTGATAGAAGTTTGCTGATAGAGCTTTTTTATAGCGGCTAAATCATTTTTGACGAAGGATTCTGAAATCAAGACTGAGCTTACTTGAGTAATTGCTCTTTTAGGCATCTCAATTACAATGCCTATGAAAAAGGCGATGGTGTAAATTCCTGTAGCATCTAGTCCTTCCATACCACTAACCATTACGCTGTCTATTTGCAGTATAATTTGTGTCCCACCAGCTCCTAGAAGGGAGTATAAGCCATATCTGAGCACTTCTTTGAACTTGCCATTTTTTAGGAATTTGAAGTTGAAAGAGATACCCAGCTTTCGTGAATAACCTACATAGAAAAGTAGGGCTAATGCATTAAGCCCATAAGCGCACACAACTAGAATAAGTGCAGTATCAAAGCTTATTATATCAAACCCAAAACATACGACTGCTACTGTAGTGCTGAGCCTTATGCCAATATCTCTCAAAAGCGTAGGCAATACTATGTTGAGCAGGCTTCTCGAAAAGGCTTCTAAAACTTGGAATAAGATTAATGAGAGCGTAATGGTGAGTGTGAGTGAGAAGTATTGAATGAATAGAGCTGATTCGTTAGAGAAGTAATTGACAAGAGCTGATTTAAAAACTGTAATGGTAATTAGCAGTAGAATGAATCCAATGATCGTACCGATTAGAGCAGCACCCAGAAACCCTTTTTCTTCTTTAAAACTTGGAAAAAACTTTACTACGCTGCTGCCTAAGCCAACTTGCCCAAATGTGGCCAGAAGGAAAGAACTACTTTGAATGAGTCTGAACAGACCAATTTGTTCGGTTGACAAGAAATAGGTGTAAAGCCAAAGCACATTAATGAAGCCTATCAATACACCCACATAAGCCACAACTGACGATTTGATACTCTGATTTATGACTATCCCCATCTATGGTTTTCTCCAAATTACAGTATCAGTAAGGCCGGTAGTAGTAAATATCTTATCCCAAGTTTTTAAGGCTCCATGCACCTTTTCATATCTAACTCTTTCTGCGTTGTCAAGAACTAGTAAGCCCCCAGATTTAATTTTATCTATCGCTTTAAGAGCACAGCTTTTTCTGGCGCGTCCATCGATCAATGCAAAATCTAAATGGGATTCTGGAAAGTCTTCTATTAGGCTGATATAGTCTTTAAAATACTTGTCTTCAATGGGGTATTCTTTTTCGGGAGTAAAGTGTTGAGCTTCACTAGTGAAATGAACTTGGGGTATACTACCCTTCGGTACAGCGAGCAGGTATTTTACGTTGGTTAATCCTTCTGCTTTAAGTTCTTCTTTTACTTTTTGATACCACCCTTCGTGATGTTCTATGCTTGTTAGATGTTGTAGCTTAGAGGCAAAGAATTTGGTGCTTCTGCCACTGCCATATTCTAAACCAATATCAGTGGGTTGAAGCAGCATTTCTAAAGCTTTTATTGCATCAGGAGTAAGCCAAGGTTTGTGTGGGTTTCTTTTCTGGTAATGTGCATACTTTTTTTTGAGTAGCGGCCTTCTAATTCTGTAGAACCAGTAAGCCAAACCAGAATCCCTATTGACCGCAATATTCCTTCTTGCGAACGGATTTAGCTCGATTTGTCGTTTTACTTCAAGAAGCTTTTCCTTGCTCACTGCCATATAGCTGCCGAAACTAATAAAATGAATCTAATTATTGCTTTTGCTTTGAAACTTAAACCGATTCATCAATTTTGCTCTTGTGCGCATAGGAGTTTTTTTAGATCAATCTTTTCCACCTGATTCAAGGGTTGAGAATGAAGCATATTCCTTGGTAAAGGCAGGACATGAAGTTCATCTGTTTTCTCTTAACTACAAAGGATTAACTCCTGCGTATGAAGAATACAAAGGGATTCATGTTCATCGCATTAAAGTATCTCAGATTATTTATAAGCTATCGGCACTTGCTTATACTTTTTCTTTCTATCACAATGCGCTAAAGCCAGCTATTAGGCAGTTTATTGATAAGGTAAAGCCTGATGCTATTCATGTACACGATATGTTGATGGCCAAAGCGGTATTGGATGTGAACAAAAAAATCAAGTTGCCTCTAACGTTAGATTTACATGAGAATAGACCTGAGATTCTCCGGTTTTATCCCCATTTAAACCGCTTTC
The DNA here is from genome assembly GCA_002427755.1 of Roseivirga sp. UBA6052. Classification (GTDB taxonomy): domain Bacteria; phylum Bacteroidota; class Bacteroidia; order Cytophagales; family Cyclobacteriaceae; genus Roseivirga. The sequence goes on along the minus strand of DIYO01000002.1, from coordinate 249,880 downwards.
CGACTAAACAGCTTATTTCAATTGAAGCTTGGCGTAAAGCACAAAATCAATTGATTAAATCGGCTGACAATGTAGTGATGGTTACTCCTGAAGCCATTGAAGATGCGGTAAAAGAAACATCAGAACCTACTTCAAAATTCTTTCATGTGGCGAATACAATCGAATTGGATATTTATGGTGAGTATCCTTTGGATAAAGAGATTCAAGATAGATTTAGTGGAGGCTTTAATCTGGTTTATGTTGGGGATACTGGAACTAGAAGAGGAATTGATACTGCGATTCAGGCCCTGGCAATTCTTAAGGATAAGGTTAACGATCTGAAGTTAATTGTAGTTGGTAAGAGTTCCCAAGACGTAGATTCAAAACAGCTAGCTGAAAAGCTGGGAGTTTCTGATTTAATTCAATGGGAGGGATGGCAAGATGTATCACTCTTTCCATCCTACATAAGTACTGCAAATGTTTGTCTTTCTCCGTTGCATAGGAACAAACATCATGATACCACATTGGCCAATAAACTTTTTCAATACATGGCAAGTGAAAAGCCAGTAATTGTCAGTGACTGTCCAAGTCAGGTTAACGTGATTGAAGGGTCAGAATGCGGAATGGTTCATGAAGCAGAAAACCCTGAATCCTTGGCTCAATGCATATTAGAATACTATGACGATTCAGAACTCTTAAGAACACATGGTATAAACGCACGACAGGCTGTTGAATCCAAATACAATTGGTCTATAACATCAAAGGGTCTTATTGACCACTATGCCTACCTTTCTAAGACTTCTTCAAGTTGAGGTAAACTGTAAATAAGAAACCAGCTAGAACTAGAATGCTCATAATGCTCATGATGATTGTTCCAGAAGTGTAAATCTTTGGAGCAAATTTGAATTCAACCACATGGCTACCCGAAGGAATTGGTAAACCCCTCAAAATGTAATTTGCATGAGTCATTTCTACCTCTTCACCATCAACTGTCACTTCAAAACCTTTTGGATAATACACCTCAGAGAATACAGCAAAGCCATCACCCGTATTGCTAGTTTCATACTTCCAGTAACCTGGTCTTGATTCAACAAGTGTAATAGTGCCATTTGACAAACCTTGAGATGCACTCACTTCATCTGAACGAACAACGGCTTTTGACCTCAGGTCGGGTTGTGACAGTGTATTAGAAAACTCAGCATCTGCATCATCAGAAAAAACAAGTCCTTCTGCAAACCAAGCACTACCAGAAGCCGAATTGTTAATTAATGCCCCACTTGCACTTCCGGGATTAACAATTAAAAACTTAGTGTTGAGCATATTGATAATCGGGAATGCGCTGAAGTCTTGACTGCCGCTTTGTATCACGTTTCTGATATTTGAATACTCATCTAGCAGCTTATTGTCAATGATCTCTTGGTATCTTCTTACTCTAGCCCCATGGTACCCATTAATCAAATGGTGATGATAAGAAGGGATACCATTATAAAAGCTTTTAGTCAAATCAAGTACTCTATCTCCGGGTGATTCATTATTCTTTATGGATTGATCGGCCGCAGACAAGGCGAAGGACTGCGTATTATAATTTGTACTGAAGTTGCCTTCACTCATGAAACGTGAGCTCACAAATCCGGTGTCTGCTACCATTAAAATGGTCATGCCAGCAGACGCCATAAGAGAGGAAATCTTATCAATAAGTAAGAGGTAAAGTGTTAGGCCGAAGAGTGCAATAAATGCAAATGATCTAAAAGCATCTGCTTGCATAATACCCTGCCTATCAGCGCGGATACCGCTTATTACATCATTGGCTACTTGTGGTCCCGCTTGCTCTGCTAAAAGTTGGGATAGTTGTCTGTCAACATCTGATCTATAGCTTAGCGCACCAGACCCAACAGCAAGGAAAAGAGCCAAGCCTCCAGTGATTCCGAATGCTATCGCCAATTGCTTCTTGGAAATAGCTTTGAAACGTTCTTCAAATATTTTTTCTAAAACCAGACAACCAATCAACGCAAAAGAGAAGATCGGCATTACCATGGTAAAGGTTACAGACCGGAACTTGTTGTATCCGGGAAAATAGTCGAACATGAAATTGTTGAAACTAGGGAGGTTTCTGCCATAACTAAAAAGAATACCTAGAACAGCAACTGTTATTAACCAGATTAAATACTTTTTATCTACTACAAAGAAGCCGACAACCAAAAGGAAAATCATGATTGCTCCGGCATAGTAAGTTGTTGGAGATTCCTTGCCCCAATAGGTTTGAATACCGAGTTGAGGGATTTGCTGAAATGAAACACCTAGTGGTTTCAAACTCATAGCTAGCTCGCCATCAGGAGGGAAAGGACCGTTACCTCCAAGTGCATTAGGTATAAAGAGCGTGAATGGATCCCAAATACCATTTGAATATTGAAAAGCATAGGTTTTACCCAAACCATCCGTATTCATTTCTTCATTGGTTTGATTGGTCAATTCAGACTTTCCTCTATTTGAGTATTTGCCGTATTCATAAGTAGCATAGAATTCACCAAAAAAGGTGCCTACCGCCATAATTGCAGCTATCACTAATAGACCTAATCGTCTCCCGAATTCAGGTAAGCGATTTTCTTGGGCTGCATAGATTAATTGAACGATTCCATATATGCCAACTATGAAGGCCAAATAATAGGTGATCTGTAAGTGGTTAACACGCATTTGCATAGCTAACGCTAATGCCGTTAATGACATACCCAGCCATTTGTATTTGTTAAAGCACAAGTGAATACCACCCATGACTAATGGCATAAAGGATACAGCTGAAATTCTGGCATTGTGTCCAGCTGTCATTCCAATCATGTTATAAGATGAAAGCCCGAATGCAATAGCCCCAATAATGGCCACATATGGCCTAACGCCAAAACAGAGTAGCATGATGTAGAATGATAACATACATGCAAATATGATTCTGACAGGGTGTGGGAGTCCCAGTGTATAAATAGCATGGGCAGTCTTAATCAATTGATTTCCCCATTTAACGCTAATGAGATAGGCCGGCATCCCTCCAAAAATAGAATTAGTCCAAAGTCCTTCTTCACCTGTTTCAGCTCTATATTCTACCAGTTCTTGCGCACTCGCTTGCCACTGGACAATGTCACTTTGATTCAGGCTTTTTCCGTCTATCAATGAGGGTTTAAAGAATATAAATGTGAGGATAAGAAAGATAATAACAGCTACTAAATGTGGTAAGATGTCTTTCTTAAAATCGAGCTTCTTCATGCGTTTTTCAAAATGAGTGAGCCAATATCTAGATAAGCACTTTAAATCGAAAGCCTTCTATATGATTTGTCTCATCTAGAACGTGTTTAAGGCGTTCATAATACCAGAAATTTGGCTATTTTTGCCATCCAAATTTCAGAATAGCATGTTTGAAAATTTAAGTGGAAAGTTAGATAAGGCCTTCAAGAACCTTAAAGGTCAAGGTAAGATCACTGAAATTAACGTAGCCTCTACAGTTAAGGAGATTAGACGCGCATTGATTGATGCGGATGTTAACTATAAGGTTGCCAAAGAAGTCACCGACAGAATTAAGACTGAAGCATTAGGACAAGATGTATTAATCTCAGTTTCTCCAGGTCAACTCTTAGTTAAAATCGTGAACGAAGAGCTTACCCAAATGATGGGAGGTTCTAAGGTAGACATGCAAATTCAAGGTGATCCTGCGGTTATCTTAATTTCAGGTTTACAAGGATCAGGTAAGACGACCTTCTCCGGTAAGTTAGCTAACATGCTGAAGTCTCAGGGTAGACAAGTTCTGTTAACGGCTTGTGATATCTATAGACCAGCTGCAATCGATCAATTGAAAGTATTGGGAGAGCAAGTAGGGGTAGAGGTTTATGCTGAACCAGAGAATAAAAACGCAATTGACATTGCCAATAACGCTTTAAAACATGCTAAAGCAACCGGTAAGAAGATTGTAATTGTCGATACGGCTGGTCGTTTAGCTGTAGATGAGCAAATGATGAATGAGATTGAAGGTCTTAAGAATGCCTTGAATCCTACAGAGACATTATTTGTAGTAGACTCCATGACTGGTCAAGATGCGGTTAATACAGCAAAGACTTTCAATGAGCGTCTTGATTTTAATGGCGTTGTACTTACCAAGTTAGATGGTGATACTAGAGGTGGTGCGGCACTTTCTATTAGAACAGTTGTTGAGAAGCCAATTAAGTTCATTTCTACTGGAGAGAAAATGGAAGCCATTGATGCATTCTATCCGGATAGAATGGCAAGCAGGATTCTCGGAATGGGTGATGTAGTTTCTCTTGTTGAGAAAGCTCAGCAAACCTTCGATGAAGAAGAGGCTAAAAAGCTAAACAAGAAGATTCGCCAAAATAAATTCGACTTTGATGATTTCCTTTCCCAACTGGAGCAGATCAAGAAAATGGGTAATGTGAAAGACTTGCTTGGTATGATCCCTGGTATGGGTAAAGCCATGAAAGGCTTGGATATTGACGATGACGCATTTGTTCCAATAGAAGCCATAATTAAGTCAATGACTAAGGATGAAAGAGCAAACCCAGACATCATTAATGGTAGTAGAAGAAAAAGAATTGCTACGGGTTCCGGTACTTCCATTCAGCAAGTGAATAACTTAATGAAGCAGTTTGCGGATATGCGTAAGATGATGAAGACCATGAATAAAATGGGAGGTAAGCGCGCAATGGCTAACCTAGCAAATATGGGTGGAAGACGTTAGTCTTCCGTTGCCGGCTCGGCCACAAGACCTCTTGACTGTTTGTAAGATTCCCATCTTACCCACGCCATTTGATCATCGAAATCTTTAGCGGTAAATGTGATTTTATAGCGGTGCCGCTTGTCATCAAAATGTCGAATGTCGTCTGCTTGTATAATCTTTGTGGTATCAATTTTTTTATTGACCATGTACTCAATATCAGCCTCTTCGGTCATCCAGCGTAGCTTGTAATAGTCGATCTTCTCATTGATACGATACTTACCATTCGCTTTAGTTAGAATTGATTCAGTCTCTAGAAGTTTCTTATTGTGATAATCATTAATTACGATTCTGGCCTTTCCGTACCGATTCATGAATTCGTTGGTCTTATCTTCTTTTAAATAAGCCTGTATTTTAACCAACAAGTCATCAATAAAGTAGAGATTGATATCATCGATAAAATAGGATTCAGCTAAGTAATCAATACGATCTAGTCTATAAATATTAAAGTCTTCCGTAAAGAACTCTCCATAATGCTTAAAAACACGTAGATCGGTTTCGCCTAATGTCTGATTCAGTTTAAGGTTTGCAAAGCTGAATTGATAATTTGGTATGTCTACAGTGATAACCGGTTTAGGAACCTTGGCTACAATTTCTTCAGGTAGTTGCTCCTGAGACTCGGGTTCTTCTTTCTGAGGTGTTGAACACCCAATAAGGAATAATAAAAGGAGGAAGTAGGTGTTTTTCAATTAACTAAATTTTTCGTTAAAGTAGCAAAACAGTTCTGATCGTCAAAAATTATTTTACTTATTGATGATTTGCTCAACTATGACCGATGACATAGGTAATTGATTTCTAGATGTAGATAAATCAAACTGAAGCCCATGTGGATTTCCATATTTTTGATGTGCCTGCCACACGTGCTCTAGAAACCACTCCGGTTCTTCGCCCCATCTTATTTCTTTTCTACGCTCTTCCAGAAATGTCTCTTTATCAATACTCAATTCAATTGAGAAGTGAGACGCAGCGTTTATTTCTTCATCTGAGAAAGCATAGATACCCTCTGCTATCACCCAAGCATAGTTTTCTAGGTTGTTTCTAATGGCATTCTTCCAGGACATCCAATCCACACTATCCGGGTGATCCCAATCTATTCTATCTTGAATTATAGGAAGCTCTTCTTCAGGTTTTACAAAGAAGTCTTGTTCTAGATAAGCACTGTTGCCTAGGGCTGAAGCTAATTGTTGTGCCAATGTAGATTTTCCTGATCTACTAACACCACCAATAAGAATAAGTCTGCCTGCCATAAACAAAAAAAGACCGAATGAATCCGGTCTTTAAATCAATTATCAATTTCTTATTTATACATCACTGAATCGACTGCTTCCAATGTTCTCTTCACATTAGGAAGAATAGCATCAATAAGTGTTGGGGCATAAGGAAGAGGTAAGTCTAAACTATTCACTCTAATCACCGGTGCATCTAGATAGTCAAATGCGTCCCTCTGAATGTTGAAAGCTATATCAGTAGCCAATGAAGATAATGGCCACGCTTCTTCAACTATCACACATCTATTGGTCTTTTTAACTGATTCGATAACAGTTGGATAGTCAATAGGTCTGACAGATCTTAAATCGATCACCTCAGCACTTACGCCTTTTTTCTCTAATTCAGCAGCTGCTTCATTTACGATTTTCATCATTTTACCGAATGAAACCAATGTAACGTCAGCGCCTTCTTTTACTACATGCGCTTGACCAATAGGAAGAAGGTATTCACCTTCAGGCACTTCTCCTTTGTCAGAATACATTAATTCTGATTCCATAAAGATTACAGGGTCTTCATCTCTGATAGATGACTTTAAAAGACCTTTAGCATCATAAGGGTTAGAAGGAACGACCACTTTCAAACCAGGCGTATTGGCATACCAGTTTTCGAAGTTCTGAGAGTGTTGAGAAGAAAGCATTCCTGCATTTCCAGTAGGGCCTCTAAATACAATAGGAACAGTAAACTGACCACCTGACATTGACATCATTTTAGCAGCAGAGTTGATCACTTGGTCAATCGCTACCAAAGAGAAGTTGAAAGTCATGAATTCGATTATTGGTCTTAGGCCATTCATAGCAGCACCAACACCAATACCAGCAAAACCAAGTTCAGCAATAGGGGTGTCTATCACTCTTTTCGCACCAAATTCATCGAGCATGCCTTGGCTCACTTTGTAGGCACCATTGTATTCCGCCACTTCTTCACCCATCAAGAAGATTTTCTCATCTCTTCTCATCTCTTCCGACATAGCTTCTCTTAGGGCTTCTCTGAATTGTATAACTCTCATTTGATTTTCTTCTTAAAGCGCGTAAAAATAAACATTAGAGGTTCAATTACCAACCTATAATTGCGCTGAGATTTGAGCATAAAAAAAGCCCTTTCGAATTAACGAAAGGGCCTTTGTATCAAAATTCTTATATCAATTACTTAAGGATATCTGTGAATGCTTGAACACCTGAATATTGACGGAATTCTAAGTCATTGAAAGCTTTGGTTTTCAATGAGCTATCAGCAGTTACAGCATTTCTTAAGTGCTCAATTACTTTGTTCTCATTTTCTTGACGTGCCGCTGCAACAGCTGCAACGTAGTGAGCCCAAACATAACCTCTGTCAGCAGCAATAACTGCTTCTAAAGTAGCTTGTGCATTTCTGTAGTCTTTTCTTAATAACTGAACAAGACCCTTGTTGAATTGATCAACTGAGCTGTTAGCTGCTCTATTTAGAGAGTTAATAGCTAAGTCGTATCTACCTACCATAATTTCAACTGCACCTTTAGCACCATTAACACCTTGTCTTACATCATTACCAGGATTCATACCTGCAGCTTTAGTAAGTTCAGCGTGTGCACCCCAAAGGTTTCCTTCCATTGCTAGCGCCATGCCTAAGTTAGCAGAAGCTTCTACACTTGCGTTTTTCTGGATAGAAATGTTGAAGTGATTTTTAGCAGTGTTGATGTGGTTTCTTTGCTCACGACCAGAAGTCTGCATAGCCATTTCTAAATGTACAGCTCCCAGGTTATTGTGAATTACCCAAGTATCATTCTTCTTAGCAGCAGCTTCAAGAATTGATTGCTTCTCTTCAAGTGAAGGGTTCTTAGCAGCAGCATAAGCCATTTCTTCTAAAGAAAGTGCATCAGCTGATTGGCTTCCACCAGCAATAGCTAAAGCTAGTGTAGCAATCTCTTCTGGAGTTTTCTTAGGCTTAACAGAAAGTACTTCAGTTTTAGCCGTTCTTAAAGAAGGGTATACATCGTCAAATACTTGCTTGTAAGTACTTAGCTTTTGTAATTCTTTTTCTTTTTGCTCGAAAGAACCCGCACCATTCATGATGTTAGTCCACTCTGATTTTTCAGCAGAAGAAATACCATTGTAGCTCGCAAGAGCAGCCTTAAGACCATTCCAGTCTTGTACAATTGGTTTTAAAATGAATCTGATTTCATCTGCCATTCCTTGGTAGTCATAAGAATCCATTCTTTCTCTATACCAAGCTTCAATAGCGTCAGCTCTTTCTTGAGATAATTCCGAGTTAATGGTCTCTTTACCTTCTGGTGAGTGAGTACCAGTGATGGTAACTGTTCTTGTTACATTCTTCTCAGCAATAAATGCCGCGAACTTAGAACCTCTATCAGATTCTACTTCAGAAGTTTTGAATTCAGATCTTCCTTGATCGAAGAAGAATTCAACATTTGTAGGGATAAGCTCTTCCTGATCATTGTAACCATGGTCTGCATAAGCCGCAGCGTAAGAAGGTTGAACGAGTCTAGAGGTAGTGATTAATCCTTCAGCTATTCCTAATCTTTCGGTATCTAAGAAGTTACCATTTTTTGGATTAAGTGCTCTACCTTGAATTTCCAAGTTACCTCTATCCATTCCTTCTCTGTAAGGAAAAGCAAACGTTTCAGTAATCTTTGGTTGCTCAGTATCTGAATTTGGATAATCCGCTGCTCTGAAGTTAAGCACCTGAAGTTTTCTCTCTTGTGTTCCGTACTTGTAGAAAGTGCTTAGTCTGTAAACTTTCTTTGGCTTAAGCATTTTAGCCGGAAGGTTTGCAGCCATTTCAAAGCGGATTGTGTCAGCATGTACTTCAAGCGGACTCGGAGTTACAGTAAGCTGTTGATCTTTAGCCATTTTCTTCATTTGGCTCAAGGCACAACCCGAGATCGATAATACACCTATGAGTAGGATAGGGAAAAGAATTTTAACATTCGGGGTTTTCATAAGAATTTGATTGTTTTTCGTCTGTAATAGCCGTTTTTGGTTGGCTGCAAGTTTAATAATTTTTTTAGTGGATTCCGATTCCGCGAAAACCAAATTAATCGTAAATTGTTATTTAAATAAACTAAATGGAAAGAATTCAGCTCTTTTTTGAAAATCAGGCTTTTGGAGTCTGTACCAAGCTTGGTGAAAAGCTGGATATTTCCACGTCTAGTATTCGTTTATTCTTTATTTACGCGTCTTTTCTGACTTTTGGATCTCCTGTTATCGTTTATTTTGGTTTAGCATGGCTTATTAATATCAGAAAGCATTGGAGACGACAAAAAGCAGTCTGGTACAATTAATCTGGTCTTAGTTTTTCAAAGGTCTTTTTTCTCCTAACAAAGTATTCCCAAGCAATAGATCTGTAGTATCTCGGGAGTTCGATATTGTTTACTTTTATTCTTCTTTTCCAGACGGCATTAAAGTGAATGGTGTTATACCAATGTGCTCTAAGAATAGCTAAGCCATGCTGAGGACCACTCTCTAAGCTGAATTTGGCTACAGCGACCCAATCAAGCACAATTCTGATAGGAATCTTCCAGAGCAAGCTTCTTTTAGATTCATTTTTGATTAACAGAGATAAGCCGTTTCGAAAGTTTAAATACGTTTTTCTAGGGTTAGCTCTTTTTAGAGTTCCTCCACCAACATGATAAACTGTGCTCGATGGAATTGCAGCAACTTTATTGCCTTTATTCCATATTCTCCAGCATAGGTCGATCTCTTCCATATGAGCGAAAAACTCTTTATCTAAACCACCAAGTTCTAAATAGGTCTCTCTTTCTATGAAAAGGCAGCTTCCAGATGCCCAGAATACATCTCGACTATGATCATACTGACCATGATCTTCTTCTATTCTTTGGAAAATTCTACCTCTACAAAAAGGATAACCTAAATGATCGATAAAGCCGCCTGCAGCGCCAGCATATTCAAAGTGTGATTTGTTTTTTTGATCTAGAATTTTGGGTTGGGCAGCCTTATATTCTTTGTTCTCCTTCAAAAATGTATAGACTGGGTCTATCCAATTGTGCGTTACTTCAACATCTGTATTAAGCAGAACAATGTATTCTGAATTTATTAAAGGAATGGCCTCATTATAACCTCCACAGAAACCATGATTTTGCTTGAACTCAATTAAACGTACGGATGGAAAATGAGACCTTACCATCTCAACAGATTCATCTGTTGACCCATTATCGACTACAACCACCTCGTAAGGGTGACTATATTCAATAACATTTGGCAAGAACTTCTCTAAATATTCTTTGCCATTAAAATTGAGTAGAACTACTGATAGGGTTTGCATTAAAACATATTACCCAGATCCATACCTGGAATATTAGGCATTATACCCTCGGTGCTTTTTTTGATTTCTTCTTTAGCTGATGCATCAGCCTTAATCAATGCATTGTTAATGGCTGCCACTGTAAGGTCTTGCACCATTTCTTTATCTTCTTTAGTAAGTAAGCTAGGATCAATTTCAACCGAGATCACTTCTTTTTTACCATTGACGGTAGCTTTTACCATTCCAGCTCCTGATTCTCCAGTTTCTTTTATAAAGGCTAGTTTTTCTTGGGCTTCCTGCATCTTCGACTGCATCTCTTTCACTTTGCCCATCATTTTCATCATATCAAACATAGCTGCGATATTTTTGCCAAAGCTATCGAATTAAAACAAAAGTTCCCTTTCTATTTATAGGGATATTGTCTTCATCGATATACGAAATAGTAAAGAGGTAGGTGCCTGGTGCAGACATACCATTTGGTCCCATGCCATCCCATCCCTCTTCAGGCTTATTGGTCTCGTACATGAATTCGCCCCAGCGATTATATATGGTCATTTTGAATTCATTAAATACACCATCGAGCGGTTTAAAATAATCGTTTATCTGGTCTCCGTTAGGTGAGAAAGCGCTCGGTAATTTGAGAGAACCGACCAGTGGTAAACAAGTCTCAAGGCTTATGTCAGACTGATTTCCGCATTCGTCAATATATCGTATCACATAACAAGCAGAACTTGCTGAAGGAGGCAAAGAATTGTCATTCCATTCTAGTGATTCTGTGAAACCAAGTGAAGTGTATTCATTCACACTTTTCTTTCTGAGTACTTCATAATTTGCAGCTTTGAAGTCCCCAGCGAGCCATGAAATTTGAATTCCACTTGAACTGAATTCTGTAGTTGGGGCTATTAGTGCTGGTAGAATGATAGGATCTAGAACTTCAGGTATAATCGTAAGGCTCTTGGAAACAGTACCATTATAATCTCTTTGTAAGAAGGAGTTCGTCAATTCTAAACAATTGGTTAAGGCCACGAGAATACTATCACCTCTTGCTGATGTGAATGAATCTTTAAGCTCATTATCTCTGTAGTAATCCACTGTGCCAAAATCATCTGATGAGGTCTGCCATGACAGCAAAGTGTTTAAGGTGGAAGTGGCTTCTCTAAAGAACTGGTTTATAGCCACAGAACTTACAATAGGAGAAGTTGCCGACCTAACTCTACAGTTGTCTGAGGCTTGAATTCTCAATTGATAGTATTTGTTCGTATTGTCAATCCTATTATCACTGATCTCTATTTCAGTGTTATTGTCTTCAACATTTAGGGCGCGAGCAATTTCAAAACCACTACCAAAATCAATTTCTAGGTTATAGCCAAAAGTTGGATTAAGTGGTTCGTAATTAAGAAATAAGGTGTTAGGTCCGGTGGCTTCAACTCTTGTGATTTTAGGTTCCGGAGCCTCTTCAATTGTATTCACATTCGCTGTCGTAATTGCACAGTTAGTATCATCCCCAGTATCTAATTTCCCTTTTACTGTAACTGTGTATTGGCCCCCTACAGCGAAATTGTGATCTATGCGATTGGGTTGGTTTTTCTCAATTGTTCTTATGCCCGAATTATCTCCAAACTCTATTTCGTAGTAATCATAAAAATCTGCCTCAAAATCAAAAAGCACCGAAACGGAGTTGTCGCCACAAGCAAGTACATCAATTTGGGGTGGCAGTGAAGGTATAGTTGTTACGAGTTTTAAAAAGCTCACTTGCTCGCCCACGGGCGCATTCTTGTTTACTTGAATCAGAATAAACTCTTCTGGCCTTCCACTGGCATTAAAATACTCTACATTAACTGTCCTTTGATTTACCACAGTATCGGCTTCACCATTTATACACGGCTTAAAATTAACTTGATAGTCTTGAGAGCAAATTCTAGGGTCTAGCGTGTTTCTATAGAAATAGAATACGGTATCATTTCTATCGGGCACAAGGTCCGTAATGGTAATACCATAAGGGCTACAGCCTTCATTTATATCTATTCGGAAGTTCGGATTAGGTTGGCTGACAAATTGAGCGTTTCCTTTTGAAAGACATAAGATTAGTGTCAACCCAAACAAGACTGTTCTCAAAAGATAATTATGGCCTTTAAGACGTATTTGCATCGCAATATCAATACCCTTCAATTCCTAGAACAGGAATATACCTTCTATTGATTTACATTTTAACAAACATTGTGAACTTAAGCTAGCGAATGAGGGCAACTGTCCCCGTCCTTACAATTGTTAGGTTATCTGCATTGGTGTAAGATCCTTTATACAGATAAGTACCTGGAGGAGCTGGCTGCCCAGAAATTGTTCCGTCCCAGCCATCTAATGGATTAGTAGATTGAAAAACTACTTGACCCCAGCGATTATAAATTAGGAGTTGGTAATTGTTGAATACTCCAGGTCCGGCTGTAAATGTATCGTTTACGAAATCTCCATTTGGGCTAAATGCATTTGGGAAATTGAGGTTTCCAGATAATTCAATACATACCTCATCAGACCTCTCTGATAGGTTACCGCATTGGTCGGTGTAAGTAATGGTGTAGCAGGCTTCAGAGATACCGGGAGGAACTGAAGTGTCAGTAAAGGGTGCATTGAAGTTTGTAACCGTTCCAATGCTTTCGAATGTATTGGATGTGCTTGTCCTTGAGATTTGTATCTCTCCTAAAGGAAAATTTGTAGCTGTAAAACTAATAGATATACTACTCCCTTGTAATTCAACAATGGGTGCATCCGGTGCTGGTAAAGTCAAAATTTGGCTCTGGAAAGGAGTCAGTTCTAAACTTCTAGAGACTATACCATTTATAGTAGACTCCATATACAATGTCCCTATCTCGACACAAGAGTTAAAAGCATATGTATTATTTGAAACAGGTTCTGACGTTTGATCTAAAGAATTTTGATTATTAAAAAGAGTGGCTTGAGTAAAACCTATGGGTCTAATAACCCAACCGAATTGAACTTGAAAAACATTAGTGATATCGACTAGGCTATAGTTCAGCGCTATGCTAGAGGCTTCACTAGAAATCTCCTCCAATAGTTCACAGAGATCTGTGGCTACTATTCTAAAACTATAGCTCAGGTTGTTTGTATCGAACGAGTTGTCATTGATCTCTAAAGAAGAAGCATTGGCGTTAGGATCAATACTAGTATAATTGCTATATCCTGAACCATCATCAATTTGCAAAGAATAGGTTAGGAGAGGGTCTAGCGCATCGTAATCAAATCTTAAAGAAGTTTCGGAGGTAACGGTGATGTTAGTCAAATTTGGTACGGGGATACTTTGTATGGTTTGAACGGTAAGATTATTCGTGGAGCAATTTGTAGCATCGCCATTGGAAAATACACCGCGTACTGTAATCGGATAATTGCCACTTGCCGCATATGTATGTTCAAATGTAGCATCAGCTGTGGTAGGTTTTACAAAATTGGTCTGAGTGCCATCACCAAAATCGATATCAAAACTATCAAAAGGGTCTGTGGTTAAATCAAAATTAAGAACCACGGTATTGTTGGCACAAGCAGCCACTGTAACAATAGGTTGTACTTGATCTAAAACTGTCACCTCTAGGAAATCAAATCTGTCACCAGGACTTCCGGTTTGATCTACAACTCTAATTAAGTAAGGTGCTGTTTGCGGAGAAGTGTAGGTAAAGCTTACAGTTTCTCCAGTATTAAAAGATCCTGTAAAGCCTGTTAAGGAGTTAGGATCGCTCGGATTACCTTCAAAATCGTAGAAAAGGGTTGAGTTTCTTACGCCTGTGTGAGTTAGCTCTACTGTTAAGGGCCAACATCCTCTAATTACATTGGCTTCAATCCATCCATTGGTGCTGGAGAACTGAGCATTCGCAGTTAAGCATAAACTACCTGAACAAATAATTAAAGTGAGTCTTAAAGAATAAGGGATTATGTATGGTATCAGCTTTCGCACTAAATCAATAACGGAACCTATTCAGGAAACTTATTAAAAATAAAGCAGCCTAAGAAAACTCATCACCTTTAACTGGAGAATCTTGTTAAAAGGTCTTGAATAGAAATTTTCTCCTGATTACCATTTTTCATGTCTTTTAGCGTCATCAAACCACTATCAATTTCTTCTGACCCCAGTAGAATTACGAATGGAATACCCTTTTTATTCGCATAAGACATCTGTTTTTTCAACTTAGCCGACTCAGGATAGATTTCGGCAGAAATGCCCTTATTTCTTAGTTGTGCTACAAGGTTGAGACCGAAGCTTTGGCCTTGTATATCAAAGTTAGTGATGAGTAGCTGTGAAGTAGAAACAGAAGTATCAGGAAATAGGTCCAATTCAGTAAGTGTATCGTATATCCGGTCTATTCCAAAAGAAATGCCCACTCCGCTCATGCCTTGTAGACCAAATACTCCAGTTAGGTTGTCATAACGGCCTCCAGCAGTTATGGTACCCATACTAATACTAGTGGGTTTAACTTCGTAAATAACTCCCGTGTAATAACTTAAACCCCTTGCCAAGGTAAAATCAACTTTGACTCTTTCATCAGAAAAGTCTAGCGCTTCAAAATGAGCAAGCGTTTCTGTTAGCTCTCGAATTCCATTAGAACCATTTTCAGTTGAGTCCAAGATTTTGGCAATTGACTCAAGCTTTGATTGATTATTACCCTGAATTGAGATGATGTTTTCAAGCTGCTCAAGGTTCTCTTCGTTTAGGCCTAACTGAGTTAGCTCAGCATTTACTTTTTCAAGTCCTATTTTGTCGAGCTTGTCCAGAATGGTAACAAATGCTCCAAAATTTTCCTTAGATGCACCACATTGTTCAGCAATGCCTTCTAACAGTTTTCTGCTGCTAAGAGATATCTCATAATCTGAGAAGTTCAGATTTGAATAAACCTCGGTTACTATGGCCAACAACTCAGCTTCATTGATTAGAGATTGAGTACCAATTACGTCAGCATCGCATTGATAAAACTCTCGATACCTTCCTTTTTGAGGTCTATCAGCTCTCCAAACAGGTTGTATTTGAAAACGCTTAAATGGAAATGCGATATCATTTTGGTTCATGACTACATACCGAGCAAAAGGTACCGTAAGGTCATATTTTAATCCTTTTTCAGAAATTTTTGACGTTAGTGCCTTACTTCCGGATTCGTAGTCACCAGCGTTCGTCTTACTCAAAAAATCCCCTGAATTAAGAATTTTAAAAAGTAATTGGTCTCCTTCATCTCCATACTTACCGGTTAAAACGCTTAGGTTTTCCATGGCTGGCGTTTCCAAGGGTAGAAAGCCGTACTTCTTGAAAACACTTTTGATGGTTTCCAGAATGTAGTTTCTTTTAGCCATCTGGTTTGGGCCGAAGTCTCTGGTGCCTTTAGGAAGTGAAGGTTTTTGAGCCATTTAGGATAATTTTTGCCAAAACTACTAAATAGTAATTTCTCTAGAAGAATGGGAGGTAGAATAAGTGTGGAAATCTCTGCAATAATTTTGAACTGAACATGCTAAAATTCAAATCAAAATCTTATCTTTGCCGCTCATTTGAAGAAACGCTTTAGTCATGGGAGTAACTAGATTAAAAAGAAAAGCAAGAAGAAATAAGCAAACTGCTGCTAAAAGAAATAACTCAATTAAGCAATTATCTTATCAACCAGTTATCAAAAACATTGATAAAGAAGCGTTGAAGGCATCTTTTGGTCAGGCGGAAGCTCCTGCTGCAAAAGAGGAAGTAGTTGAGGCTCCGGTTGCGGAAGAAGTTCAAGAAACAGTTGAGACTGTTGAAGAGACTAAAGAAGAAGTTGTAGCAGAAGCTGAAACTGAAGAGGCTACAGCTGAGGAAGCTAGCACAGAAGAAGAAAAGACTGAAGAATAATAGCAGTCATATGAGATATTATAAAGCCGGTTTATCCGGCTTTTTTTATGCCTTTCCTCGAAGACCAAGTTCAATAACTTCCAGATTTCTCATTGTACCTTGATCAATTTCGAACCTTACAATGGTTTTGACTTTGTGAAAACCTTGATTTCCTGCGGCACCCGGATTTAAGTAAAGCATATTGTTTAAGTTTTGATCAGGCATGATCTTTAGAATATGACTGTGACCACAAATAAAGAGTTTAGGGGTATTGGTCTTGAGCTTAGATAGTACTCCTTTTGCATATTTAGGTGGTTTACCACCAATATGGATCATAAACACAGTTAAGCCTTCATATTCAAATTCTTCAATTTCAGGATACCTGTTTCTAATTTCTGGGTCATCTATATTTCCGTAAACACATCTAACAGGAGCAATAGATTCTAATTGTTCAATTACATGATATTCACCAACATCCCCAGCATGCCATATTTCATCACAATGCTCGAAGTAGTTAAACACTTTGGGGTCTAAATGGCTGTGTGTATCTGATATTAGACCTATCTTTTTGGACATGTGCGATTATACAATTGTATCAGTTGCCAAACCTGAGATTATCCAAAAAGATTTCAATTTTTTCATAAATGGATTTTTTAATATGAAAGTATGTTCATATATTTGATATGAAACCTATCGAGATGGAAAACCCGCTTGATCACGACCGCGTAGAAAAAATAGCATTTGTGCTTAAAACCATTGCTCACCCCATGAGAGTGGCCATTATTGATTTACTCAGTGTAAACGAAAAAATGTCGGTGAATGATATCACAGCGTATCTTGGTCTCGAACAATCTCTAACATCACATCACCTTGCTAACATGAAGATGAAAGGAATTCTTGGTAGTAAGCGAGAAGGAAAGAACATCTTTTATTTTTTAAGAATGAAAGAGGTGCCTGATCTTATAAAGATTCTAGAGGATGTGGATGTAATGGTTTTCTAAATCTTTTATCATTCAGATTCCAATGAATATATTCAATGGTTAATCCTAAGCCATTGAAAACTATCAATCCAATTACTAATCAAGTTTTAGCTGAATTTGAACACCATTCTGAGTCATATGTTCAGTCGGCTTTAGAAAGGGCAGAAGATCGGTATGCCTCTTGGAAGAAACGTGATTATAAATTTCGTGCGAGCTTATTTCAAGACTTAGCTGGGTTACTCAGAGATCGAAAGGAAGAACTGGCTCAGTTGATGGCAATTGAGATGGGCAAGGTGCAAGCAGAAGGAATCGCTGAGATTCGAAAATGTGCAACAGTTTGTGAATATTACGCTGAACAAGCTGAACTCATATTAAAGGATGAACCCTTGAAGCCAGAAAAGGGTCAGGCTTTCATCAGTTATGAACCTCTCGGAGTTGTTCTTGCTGTTATGCCATGGAATTTTCCCTTTTGGCAAGTTTTTCGATTTGCAGCTCCAACGCTCATGGCCGGTAATACGGCTATATTAAAACATGCTTCTAATGTTCCACAGTGTGCAAAGGCCATAGAAGGCTTATTTGCTGATGCAGGCTTTCTGCCAGGGGTTTTTCAAACATTGCTTGTTGGCTCGGATAGAGTGGAGTCACTCATTAATGACGATAGAATTAGAGCGGTAACACTAACAGGTAGTGAATATGCAGGAAGTAAAGTAGCTGAGGCGGCAGGCCGAAATATCAAGCCAAGTCTTTTAGAGTTAGGTGGCAGCGATCCTTTTATTGTACTAGAAGATGCCGATATAGATAAGACAGCACGAATAGCAGCAAAGGCGAGAATGATCAATTGTGGCCAAAGCTGTATAGCAGCAAAACGATTTATAGTGCATGTCAAGGTATATGATCAATTCATGAAGAGGTTTACAGCATTCATGTCTTCTTATACCATAGGCGATCCTCTTGAGGTGGGTGTAAAATGTGGTCCAATGGCCTCTGTCAACTTAATGCATGAGCTTGATGAGCAAGTAACAGATGCAAAGCAGTTTGGTGCTCAGATTGTTTTGGGAGGTCAACCATCGCCATTAGGAGGGGCATTTTATCAACCCACCGTCATTTCTGGTATTACAAAAGATATGCGTGTTTATCATGAAGAATTGTTTGGTCCTGTTGCGCTGGTCTTTAAGGTTAAAGATCAGGATGAGGCGATTACTTTAGCCAATGATTCAAAATTTGGTTTGGGTGGATCAGTTTGGACATCGGATAAACAAAAAGGCTTGGATGTTGCCCGAAGCATTGAAACAGGTGCCGTATTTATAAATGAGATGACTGCTTCGCAAGCAGCACTGCCTTTCGGTGGAACAAAAATGTCCGGATATGGAAGAGAACTTTCTGAGCCAGGTATAAAAGCATTTACCAATCAAAAGACCATCTATATCGCTTAGAGATAGCCCATAATTCGATAAGTAGCAATCCCAATAACTTCTTTTATTAAAACTTCCCAGCGCCCTATTGATTCCGATTTAGGCACCAAGATATCTTCAAAAGTAGTAGTTGGTCTACCAGTGATAAACCCAGCTGCAAATGGCTTGACTTCGATTTCCTGCTTTTGCATGCATAGTAGAGATCTTCTCATGTGAAAAGCCGAAGTAATCAATAGATATTTTTGATTTGGGAAGTCCTTTTCTAGAATGGCTTTGGTCTTCAATGCATTCTCATAAGTATTGACGGCTTCTCGTTCTACTGTTATTGCAGAATCTGGTACACCCGCCATTGTGAGAAATGATTTAAGTCTATCAGCTGCTAGATATTCAGATTTTTGTTGAAAATTTTTCCCGCCAGTCACAATGATATGTTTGATTCTACCCTGATTATATAATTGCAAGGCATGCGTAATTCGGTCTGCACCCTCTCTAAAGTAGATTCTATCTCTAGGGTCTATACTCGCTCTAGTTACACCGGAGAATACGATTCCAACATCATAGGTTTCTAATTCAGATATAGGAACTGGTTTATACTCCCACCATAACATGACTCTATTACTGATGTATTGATTGCTAAAGAAAATGAGTAAGGTGATAGCACCTATTGCAGTTATTCTTTTCAGCTTTTTTCTTTTAGTGAAAAAGGAAATAAGCAGAAGTGCAATAACCCAAGTCAGTGGCTTAAGGAATACAGCAAGAATTTTAGAAAGGATAAAAAACATCTTCAGGACGAAAATAAGTTTAACAATTCAAATATCATTATACGCTTACATTCAGAGGTTTATGATTTGCTTTTCCTTCTGATCAATAAAATATTTAGATTAAGTGTAATGCAAATCACCCACCCTCGTCTACGCTATTGAATGGAGTTGCAAGCGTTTAAATCAAAAGTTTTACCGCTAAAAGATCGGTTGTATAGAATTGCTTTAGGCATGCTAAAATCTATACCAGAGGCTGAAGATGCTTTGCAAGATGTGATGGTAAAACTCTGGAATAAACGAGAGCAATTAAATGAATATAAAAGCATTGAAGCATTGGCTGTAACGGTAACTAAGAATTTGTGCTTAGACAGACTTAAGTCGAAGAAATACAGACATCATTTCGATGTACAAGAGCTTCAAATGGAGTCTCCCAGTGTTGGGCCTGAAAAAGGTTTAGAATTAAAAGAAAGTATGAGTGTAATGCTTGAGGCGTTCAATCGTCTACCGGAACAACAGCGCATTCTAATTATGCTAAGAGATGTGGAAGGATATAGCTATGAAGAAATAGCAGAACAGACTGGCCTACAGGTGAATAACATTAGAGTTGGTCTATCAAGAGCAAGAAAGAATGCAAGAGCAGAATATTTAAAAGTGAATACTTATGAGTAGTGTTGAACAGATAGAGGAGCTGTTAGAAAAATATTTTGAGGGGGAAACTTCTCTTTTGGAAGAAAAGCAACTCCAAGACTTTTTTCAAGGAGAAGATGTTCCCGCTCATCTTGAATCGTACAAGGCTCAGTTTAACATGAGTACCCTTTTGTCAAGTCAATCTTCTGGTCTGAGTGAAACGCATTTATTCTCCAAAATTGAAGAGGAGGCCAAGGTTGTAAAGATGCCATCTTCAAGGTATTTGTGGGGTAACTTCTATAAGGTTGCAGCAGCAGCTGCCTTGCTCATTATCGGCTATTGGTCAGGTAATCAACTTTTGAATAATAAAATGTCGAAGGTAGAAGAGGAGTTGGCCCAAATGAAGACAGTGATGCTTGAGCAGTTGGAAAGCAACTCCGCTAGTGGCCGAATGCAGGCAGTGAGTAATTCACTTCAATTCTCGAATCAAGATGATGAAACACTCGATATTCTCATAGCGGTAATGAAGAATGATGCCAACATGCACGTAAGAACCAAAGCGGTTGAGGCCTTGTCTGAAATTGGAAATAAGACCAAAGTGAGTCAGGCATTTGGAGAAGCCTTGCTTGAGGAAGACGAACCAGCTGTACAAATAGCTTTGATTGAAGGTCTGATACAGTTAGAGGACAAATCTGGAATTGAGGCTCTGGAAGAGATTACGCTCAAAGACAATGTCTTGAGCGATGTAAAAGAAGAAGCTCATCTGGGCATTTTCAAACTAAAAGAATTATAAGGATCCAATTAATACAAACTCAAAATATCTGAAAGTATAAAAATCTGAAAATGAAAAAGTTAAGTTTAAAATTAGGCTTGTTAGCGTTATTACTAGTAACGGGTTTTGCTCTAAATGCACAAGAGTACAGCATAAACGTGGGTAACGCTTCTCAAACTACCTTAAATCTAAAAGAGATTAACAGGGTATATGTGGAAGAATACGATGGTAAGTCTATTACAATTACAAACAGCGTAGGCGGAGCCAAGCCTGAAAGAGCTGAAGGTCTTAAGCCTTTAAGCGCAAGAGGAGAAGACAATACCGGCATTGGATTAAATGTAAATGAAAGCGGTAATGATATTAGCGTATTTCAAGCGGCAAGAAGAGCTAAAGGGGTCTATAAAGTAATGGTTCCTAAAGGCGTAAAAATCAACATTGAGCATACTGGAAACTGGGAAGGTGGTAAGATTGAAGTGTATAACATCTCCTCAGAATTAGAGATTTCTGGTAGATACAATTCTGTATACATGGAAGGTGTTACAGGTCCTGCTCTTGTTAATACTGTTTATGGAAGCGTTGAGGCTGTATTCTCGAGTTTAAGTCAGAATGGTCCGACCTCTCTAGTTTCAGTTTATTCTAATGTGGATGTGACTATGCCCGCCAATAGTAATGCCAATATTACGATTAAGACGCCATACGGGGAAGCATATTCTGATATGGATATTGAATTCCCTAGCAGTGAGGACGGTATGAAGAAAGTTAGTTCTACCATAAAAGGAACATTAAACGGTGGCGGAGTAGACTTAGATTTAAAAGCTTCTTACAGCAACGTTTATCTAAGAAAGAAATAATTGGTCAAACTGAATAGAAAGCCCGAATTGCTCGGGCTTTTTTTAACTCAAAAACTCAAAATAAATGAAACAGCTATTGGTATTGCTTTGCCTATTCATAGGTTTTCAAGCTTCAGCACAGGATAAACGAGACTTTATCTTTAACTCGTCAAAATCAGAGAGCATCAAAATCGATGTTTCCTTTCCTAACATCGTCTTAAAGACCTGGGATAGGGATGAAGTTAAAATTGACGCCAGTATTAAGATTAATGATGGTAGGAACAATGATCGATTCAGACTGAATTCCGAGAAGGAAGGCTCAACTCTAGTGATTACTTCTGAATTAGAAGGTCTCAAAAATCAAGAAAGCAATTTGATATATGGCAAGAATAGCTCGAATGGTAAAATGAAGGTTTCGAAAAACGGTAAAACCATTACCATTGGGGATAATGATGACTACACCATTACAGAGGGTAACAACGAAATTGACGTTCAATTAGAAATATATGTGCCAGCCAATAAACCGTTAACAATACATGTAAAATTTGGTATGGTAGAAGTACATAATCTCCCTGACGATTTAAAGGTAAAAGCCAAGTTTGGCGGTGCTGATTTAAGAGTCGATGAATCGAATCTTGGTTCATTGAATGCATCTACGTCTTGGGGTCAAATTTTCTCCAACTTGGCTATTAACATGAAATTTGATGGTAGTGATACTCTAGGGGAGGAAATGATCGCCATTGTCGAGAATGGAAAAGGTAAGAGGTTGGCAGTGGAATCTGACTTTGGAAATGTTTACCTCAGAAAGTACTAAGATGAAGTGGCTATTGACTGTATTGATCTTTATCACAGGTTTTACGATCAATGCTCAGACAGACGAATTCACTAAAGAATTAATCTATACAGGGCAAAGGCTAAAAATAGATGCAGATCTCGCTAGCTCGATTATTCTCACAGAATCTTCCGATAAAGTTTTTAAGGCTAAGGTGCTGTACAATTTGAATAATGGAGAATTGAATGAAGCTGTTGAGGTTGATCTTAGTAACGAAAATGGACGAATTCGTTTGGAGATTGATTTGAACGAAAGAATGGCAAGGTCCAATCAAAATTCTGACTGCAAAGATGAAAACGCGAGTTGGTGGGGAGATGAATGGGGCGGAAGAGTTTGTGCCGATATTCAGGTCGAAATACAGATTCCTTCAGGAGCTAAAATAGAAATAGAAACTGTTATTGCAGATGTTCTACTCCAAGGTGATTATGAAGAAGTAGATGTTAAATCGGTAACCGGCAATATTGATCTTGATTGGCCTGAGCGGAAGGGCTTTCAGCTTGAAATGAAAACAGTTAATGGAAGCATTTACACCAATTATGATTTTAAACCCGGAGGTAATGAGTCTTTACCTTTAATAAGTGCTCACGAATTCGATACGGAGTGGGGTAACGGAAAGTACTTTGTAAGGCTTGAAACCGTCACAAGTGATATATACTTGCGCAAGCGTTAATGTTAAATTGTACTAATGAGTGTTAAAACTCTATCTCTGGTGCAACATTTTTGCCTTAGCATACATCTATACAATAAGCATACAGTACTCAGTAACCATTTTTGATTCACTGAGTGTAAGAAGTAAGAACTTTTAAGATGTCACCACAACCAACCCTATACCTCGGATTCATGAACGGCTATCATAAGCTTACCATAAGTGGCGTGGTCTTTTACGTAGAAGATTGCTGTCGCGAGAAACTAACAAATCACATAGACTTGATGAATAGGCAAAAGCAAGCATATACTTCGGTTGAAAGAATTGCTGAACTGCTGCTGGATGCTTTAAAAGATAGAGGTACTCAGGTGGTTTCTCCAGAGTTGGTACAATACATTATTAAAAGGACAAGAAATTTAAGACAGCCTGATTAGTTTTTGGTTTGAGGTAAATTAACAGGTGTTTTCTATCCAGCCCCTGACTACACGTCAGGGGTTTTTTATTGTTCAATTTTTTCTTTTATGGCTGATCCCAATTGATGAACCGCCATGGCGTACATTGGGCTATGGTTATATCTGGTAATAACATAAAAGTTGAATAGGCCAAACCAGTGCTCTTTTTCTTCTCCACTTTTAAGTATCACCATTGTGGCATCCAGATTGTCTGCCAATTTTTCTGCTGGTTCAAAACCAATTGCAGTGTAGTCAGAGACTTTGTTTTTAGGTTTTCTAGCTTGCTTTCTTAAACCTGTAATCTCTCTAGTAAGAGTTGCTTTGGAAGTGATCGGTTCGTTTTTTCTCCAGCGATGAACTTTGAGGTAATTGGCAACACTGGCCATGGCATCTTCCGGGCTGTTCATTAAATCTCGAGTGCCATTCTCTTCATAACTTTTAGCGTAAGCTATGTAACTACTTGGCATAAACTGAGAGTAGCCCATGGCTCCTGCATAAGAGCCTTTAACTTCTTCAATATCAAGGGACTCTAAGTCTGCTAATATGAGGTATTTTGCCAACTCAGATTTAAAGAATTTAGCCCTGCGGGGGTAGCCAAAACCAAGTGTATATAGTGCGTCAAGTACACGGTAAGAACCCTTAATTCTCCCAAAGAAGGTTTCTACTCCAATAATACCGCAGATAATCTCTTGTGGCACTCCAGATTCTAACGAAATAGCATCTAAAGTCTCCTTGTGTTCTTGCCAAAACTCCACACCTGCATCTATTCTTTTTTCCGTCATGAAGATCTTTCTGTAACGGTTCCAGGTCATGGTGCCTTCAGCTGGTCTTGAAATTTTGTCTATAATTTCCTGCTGGAATTCAGCCTTCTCTAAAATGCCTATAATTTCATCTACCGATCTATTGTTCTCAGAGGCAAAGGTTTTTGCAAAGGCTTCCACTTCGGACTTGTCCACTTGAGCGAATAGCAAACCAGGAATGGAAACGAATAAAAGGAGTAAAATTCTTTTCATATGAATACGTACGATGTCAAATATACTTTCATGCTCGACTAGCACAAGTATTATTCCATTTTCTGAAAAAATCTAATGAATTTAAGGCATGATTGATCCCAGACAATTACAGGAGCTAAGAAATGATACCGATGGTGTTCAAAGAGTGATTCATTTTAATAATGCAGGTAGTTCTTTGCCACCTAATGTGGTCCGTAACACCATGATAGACTATCTGAAAGAGGAGGCAGAAGTAGGGGGGTATGAGACGCATAGAGTCCATTTTGATGCAATGGAATCGACTTATGATTTGATTGCCCAATTAATTGGTGCAAAAAGAAATGAGATAGCGATTGTAGAGAATGCAACTGTAGCTTGGAATGGGGCTTTTCAAGCAATTCCTTTTGAAGATAGAGATGAGATTATTACCAATAAATCCGACTATGCCAGTAATTATCTCTCCTATATGCATCATTCAAAAGACTTAACGGTGAAAGTTTTGCCAAGTCTTGAGTCTGGTGATCCTGATGTTGAAGCTTTGGAGAGGTATATTACGCCTAAAACGAAACTGGTTTCTATTACCCATATGCCTACTAATAGCGGTTTGGTGAGTCCTGCTGAAGCGATTGGGAAGGTCTGTAAAGAGAAGGGCGTTTTGTTCTTACTCGATACATGTCAATCCGTAGGTCAATATCCTATTGATGTAGAAAAAATAGGTTGTGATATGCTTTCTACGACTGGCAGAAAATACTTGAGAGCACCACGCGGAACTGGGTTTCTTTATGTTAGAGAAAGTGTTCAGGATCAGTTAGTGCCTCAATGGATTGATTTACATGCTGCTGAGTGGACCGGGCCAGAATCTTATCAAATCAGAAAAGATGCACGAAAATTTGAGAATTGGGAAGGTAATAGAGCAGCTCTCATGGGACTGAATAAAGCGGTTTCATATGCTCTGAACATAGGTTTAGAAAATATATGGCAGCGTATTCAAGTCCTTTCTTCTGAGTTAAGGTCTAAAATGAGTGAGGTGCCTACTGTGACTGTTAGAGACATAGGTTCAGTAAAAAGTGGAATTGTTTCGTTTACCTACGATGGGCTCTCAGTTTTGGAAGTTCAGAATAGGTTATTTAAACAAGGGATAAATATCTCTTGGACTGGGGCGCCAAACACCTATCTGGATATGACTGAAAGAGGGCTTTCTGAAATAGCCAGAGCGTCCGTTCATTATTATAATAGTTCAGAAGAAATCGATGTGTTTGTAAAAGCGTTAAAGGAGCTTGGCTAGAAGTTCTTTAACGATCTTTGCGGCAACCATTGAGGTTACGCCATTTACATCTCGATCAGGATTATATTCCACTACATCGCAACCAACGATTTGGCCTTCAATCCGCTGAATGAAATGGAGCGCCTCTCTAGTGGTCAACCCTCCAGGTTCATGATGAGAAACACCTGGAGCAAAGGCAGGGTCTAAAACATCTAAATCAAATGTTACATATAAAGGACCTTCAAAATTTAGATTCATAGGTGCATCTAAGTCCTTCATTTGATGAACTGTTACTCCAAATTTATCCGCTTGTTCCTTTTGGTGTAAGGTCATGGTTCGGATGCCAACTTGTGTCAAACTAGTAGCGAGTCCATCTTCCATAATCCTTGCGAAAGGGCAGGCATGTGAGTATCGATTGCCATCAAGCTCATCATATAAATCTCCATGCGCATCGAATTGTATAATGTTTAATGGACCATGTTTCTTGGCCATAGCCTTCATGATAGGATAGGCAATGGAATGGTCACCTCCCAAACTAAATGGTAAGGCATTTTGATTAAGAATACTATCGATTATGCCTTCTATATCAAGGTATTGGTTAAAAGATGCATTACCACACCATTTGATTTTGGGATGTGCATTGAGGTCTTTAAGGTCTTCCGTAAAGTAATTGGCAGAATCCGATTCAATAGCATCGATTATTAATTCTGGAGCTTTGGCAGGCCCTCTTAAAAAGGAAGAGTTCTCATCTAACGGAATTCCAACTAAGGCTATATCACCTGTCTGAAGTGTTTGGATCGAAGAACGGATTAAGCTCATTACTTTTTCCAGTTATCTCTTAAGGTAACTGTTCGGTTAAAGATCAAGTGATCTTCAGTACTATCTTGATCTACTATGAAGTAACCTTGTCTTTCAAACTGAAACCGATCTCCAGCTTTCGCATCCTTTAATGAAGGTTCTAAGAGTACTTTTTGGTTGATTTGGAGCGAGTCTGGATTTAAATGGTTGATAAAGTCATCATCAATAGTATTCAAGTTCTCAGTCTTGAATAATCGGTCGTACATACGTACTTCTGCATTTACTGCATGATTAGCAGATACCCAACCCAATGTGCCTTTTACTTTCTTACCTGATGTGTCTTGCCCAGATCGGGTTTCAGGATCATACTCGCAATAGATCTCTTCTATAGTTCCGTCTTCGGCTTTTTTAAATCCGGTACATTTAACAATGTAGCCGTACTTTAATCTTACTTCTCTGTCTGGTCCTAAGCGATACCATTTCCTTGGCGATGGAGGATCTTCCTTAAAGTCAGCTCTTTCAATGTATAACTCTCTTGTGAACGGCATTTCTCTTTTGCCAGCAGACTCATCTTCCGGATTGTTTACGGCTTGCATCATCTCTGTCTTTTCCTCAGGCCAGTTGGTGATGACTAATTTCAGAGGGTCAAGGATTCCAAAAACACGATTAGCTGTTTTGTTAAGATCCTCTCGAATGCTGTGTTCCAGTAAAGCGATATCTGTAATACCATCTCTTCTAGCTACTCCTACTTTATGTGCAAAATTCTTTATGGAGTTAGGGGTATAGCCTCTTCTTCTAAAACCTGAGATTGTTGGCATCCTTGGATCGTCCCATCCGTTAACATGCCCCTCTTCTACTAATCTTAAGAGTTTACGCTTACTTACAATTGTGTAGCTCAAGTTCAATCTGGCAAATTCTGTCTGCTCAGATGGGAAAATGTCAATCTCTTGGATGAGCCAATCATATAACGGCTTATGGTCTCTAAACTCAAGCGTGCAAAGACTGTAAGTCACATGTTCTATAGAATCTGATTGGCCATGCGCAAAATCATAATTTGGATATATACTCCATTTATCTCCAGTACGGTGATGGTGTGCTTTCTTTATTCTATAAATGATAGGGTCTCTCATGTGCATGTTAGGAGAGTCCATATCAACTTTGGCTCTAAGTACTCTACTGCCTTCATCAAATTCGCCATTCTTCATTCGTTCGAAGAGATCTAAGTTTTCTTCAACAGATCTTTCTCTAAATGGACTTTTAATACCGGGGATAGTAGGGTTTGTCTTTCCTGCAGAAATTTCTTCAGCTGATTGATCGTCTATGTAAGCCTTACCGTTTTCGATTAGTTTGATAGCATAGGCATAGAGCGTATCAAAGTAATCAGATGTGAATAATGCCTTTTCGCCAAAATCGTAACCAAGCCACTTAATGTCTTCAATAATGGCATTCACATATTCATCACTTTCTTTTTCCGGATTTGTGTCATCGAATCTGAGATTGCACTTGCCATTATATTTTTCGGCAAGGCCAAAGTTTAAGACAATAGATTTTGCGTGGCCAATATGAAGGTATCCGTTAGGCTCAGGAGGAAAACGGGTTTGAATAAAATCTCTTTTACCTGATTTGAGGTCTTCTTCAATCATTTGCTCAATAAAATTGAGCGATTCTCTGTTCTCGTTTTCACTCATAAGACGCTATGGCTTTGGAATAAGCTGCAATTTTAATGAAAAGCTTTTAGTGGAGAGTAATAATCTTTTAGAATATCATCTCTGGTTTGCAATGAGAGAATTTATAGAAGACTAAAATTAGGGCTTAAAAGCACATTTTAGAGTTAGTGTGGATAAACATGTGTATAACCCTGTGGATAAGTATGTGATAAGCGAGGTGGGAAACTTGTTGAAAACTAGACGCTTACAAAATTTGCATGTAAAGATATAGAGGGTACATTAGTTCTACCAAGTGAGGGATAAAGAACAAAAACTTCGGTTTGAGTCTCTCTTCGGGGGAAGCCCGAAAAATCGTAGTGAATGGGTTAGTACACGTACTAATCTGAGACGGTAAAGGCGTGGTCTGTGGCCCTGTGTAAATACTCTGAACTCGATGAAGAGCTATGAGCACCTAATAAGGCTTCAGGGACTTAATAGCAAGCATGATCATCACAACTTGAAAGGGAGTGAAATCAGTAGACGTTTAAAGATCTTTCTTAGGAAGGTGATTTGAACAGAGCTTGAGTCGCAGATGAACCTGACTGTAACAATTTCGATTGTTGACCTTCAGTGTAAGAAGTGCCGAGAGGTATTTCCATCGCACCCCATGCATTAGTCTTCGGACTGTGCAGTAAAGCTTCATCAGAAGTTTTGCAAGGCGGTTTCAACTCTTGGGTTGAGGTCGTAGCTAGGGTTTTTGCTCACTGAGCAATACAAAAAGCCGCAGAAGCTTCATGAAGATTTCGTGCTATGTACAGATCTAGGGTGAAGCCGAAACGAGGCAGCGTTTGTGGCCATTTGCTTGGGCCTTTGGTAGCAAACAAAGTTCTGAACAGTACCTTGGCATTTTGAAATAGCAACTCTATTTCAAAATGAGTGGGGGCGAGTAATCGTCCCCCACTTTTGTTATTTGGGGGTATTTGAAAAAATACTGGAAAGATCGCTGGGGGGCGATCTTTTTTTTTGGCCAATTTTGAACCTTTTTCGAACCTTAGCGTTAACTTGCTAGCATTATTGATAGTAATACTATTAAATTCGAAAGACCGGCTTTGAAATGGCAACTTTAAGACTACAGATTAATGAGAAGTTGTTCCTTCGCGATCCCCAAGAAACCGTTTTGGGGAGAAAGATCATCCAAAGTTCTATCAAAATGATTGATGAGCTTGGGTTAGAAGGCTTCACTTTTAAAAAACTTTCAGCAGAAATTCAGTCCACAGAAGCGTCTATCTACAGATACTTTGAGAGTAAACACAAACTCTTGATCTATTTGATGGCTTGGTATTGGAACTGGCTAGAATATCAAATTGATTTTGCTACCAACAATATCAAAGATCCTCAGGAGCGTTTAGCTATTGCCATGAAGATGATAACAGAAGTGAATGTCAATGATGACTACTTCCCGGATATTGATGAAACAGCACTTCAGCGAATTGTTATTTATGAGTCAGATAAAGCTTACCTAACAAAGCATGTTGATGATGATAACAAGGATGGATCTTTCCTTGGTTACAAATCACTCTGTGAGAAAGTGGCATCCTTTATAAAAGAGATAAATCCTAACTATGATTACGCACATGCGTTAACAAGTACTTGCTTGGAAGCTTCACACCAGCAAATATTCTTTTCAAGGCACTTGCCAAGACTTACTGAACATCAGTATAAAGAAGGTAAAGTGCATGAAGACAATTACAATTTCTTGATGGACATGATTTTAAAAACGATTGACGCTTAGATATGACTAGTCAACAAATAGGAAGACTTATTAAGGAGGTTACGCTAATTCTAGGTCAAGATTTAGAAGATGCTCTTTACTCGGACTTAGTAGCCCTGAAGCGAGATTATAGTATAGATGAGGCCTTCGAATTCAAAAGAGATTTGGTTGAGGAAGCTAATAGAATCCGTCTGGTTCTATTAGATCAGCCCTTAAATCCTGAAGAACTGCCAGATTTTATCAAAGCTGTAGAGATACCAACCATCGCTTTTAGAATGAATGGTGGTGGTTTTGCACCAGTTATTATCTACAAAGAAAAGTCAAAGGTAAGGGTAAAGCTAATAGAGGAGGATTTTACCAAGGATATAGCATTTGAAGATATTGAAGGGAAGCTGTTAAAGGAGGAATCTGGAGAGATTGTCTTTCTAGGAGCATTCAGTTATGACAGTTTAGTCTCTGACCATAGTGAGGGAGAAAGCCCTAAACCACTTACTCCAGTGCAAAGACTAATTCGTCTTTTAGGCGCTGAGAAGAAAGATATCTTATACGTATTTATTTATGCTGCCTTTGTTGGTATTGTTTCATTGACCTTGCCCCTTGGTATTCAGGCAACCGTTGAACTAGTTTCAGGTGGTGTGGTGTTTAGCTCAATCTACTTACTTATCGCCCTTGTTCTGATAGGTATTCTGGCTTCAGGAGGACTTCAGATTATGCAGATCACTATTGTCGAGTATTTGCAAAGGAGGATATTCACTAAAGCAGCACTAGAATTCACCTATAGAATTCCTAGAATGAGAGTAGAAGCACTTTCTAAGATTCACGCACCTGAATTGGTAAACCGCTTTTTTGATGTATTAACCATACAAAAGGGATTACCAAAGTTGCTTGGTGATTTAGTGTCAGGTATAATCCAAATCTTATTTGGACTTGTACTTCTATCGTTCTACCACCCATTCTTTGTATTCTTTGGTTTAGCACTAGTAGTTACCTTATTCCTCATCTTCAGATTAACAGGGCCTAAAGGGTTGGCTTCATCAATTAAAGAATCAAAGTTCAAATACAAGGTGGTGTATTGGCTTGAAGAAATTGCGAGAACACTTAATTCGTTCAAGATTTCTGGTAATACCAGTTTACCTACTAAAAAGACAGAGTACAACGTTAACAACTACTTAAAGAATAGAAAAGTCCATTTCCGTGTGCTCATTTCTCAGTACTTCTACATTGTATTATTTAAGGCAGCCATTACAGGTGGTTTGTTAATCATTGGTACCTCATTGCTTATTGGTAGAGAGATTACTTTGGGTCAGTTTGTGGCTTCTGAGGTAATTATCATTCTAATTCTAAGTTCGGTTGAGAAGATCATTACCTACATGGACGTTGTTTATGATATGCTAACTGCCGTTGACAAGATTAGCCAAGTAACCGATATGCCTTTAGAAAAACCGGGAGGTATTGAGTTAAGCAAAGCTCAAATAGAAAGAGGATTTACGGTTGATATCAAAGAGCTGAATTATAAATACAAAGACAAAAATGAACCTGCGCTTAAAAACATTAATCTGTCATTTAAGTGTGGAGAAAACGTCTGTATTGTAGGTGGCAATGAGTCCGGAAAAACTACTTTGATGAATATCATTTCCGGAATTAACCTTGATTACACTGGTGCAGTGGTCATCAACGGTTATAGTCTAAGAGATTTAGACTTAATGAACCTGAGAGATAAGCTCGCTAAGAATGTATCTCAAGAGGATATTTTTGAAGGTTCCATCTTAGATAATATCACGGTGGGTAAACCAATGGTTACAACACTAGATGCTGCTGAGGCTATTCAAAAAGTTGGCTTGGCGGACAAAGTGAACATGTTACCTGATGGTATGAATACTCAAGTAGTGAGTGGTGGTAAGGGATTCTCAAGCTCGTTTATCAATAAACTGATTATGGCGAGGCTGCTTGTGAAAAGACCAAGGCTTATGATTCTAAACGACTTCTTTGCTTTCTTCCAAAAGTCTGAGAAAGAGAAGTTGATTGAGATGGTAACGAGTCAGGATATCTGTACGGTGATTGCAGTTTCTAACGACCCATCGGTAATGGAAGCTTGCGATAAAGTAGTTGTGTTAGACAAAGGTGCTGTGAAAGCTCAGGGTACTTATGCTGAGTTGTTAAGAGCAGGAGAATTAAACGAGTTGATTAAAGTTTAAGGCCATGTTGAAGATTTCAGAAAATTCTATAGAGAACAGGGTAAGAGAGAAGAGTTTATTGTTCAAAACGCTCAAGACTCCTGATGCCGGCAAAATGGTAGCCAAGATTCTATTGATGGTCACTTTCGCCTTTATTATCCTATTGTTTTTGCCTTGGCAGCAGAACATAAGAGGTAATGGTGAGATTACAGCTTTCGATCCAGGTAGTAGACCACAGCAGGTAGAATCAGCTATTGCTGGAAGAATAATTGATTGGAATGTTATAGAAGGTGAATTAGTAACTAAGGGAGATACGATTCTTACACTAGCTGAGATCAAGGATAAGTATTTCGATACTCTACTTCTACCAAGAACATTGCAGCAGATTGAGGCGAAGAAAGAAGGGATTTTAGCTAAGGAGGAAAAAGTGATCAATTTGACTGATCAGATTGAAGCATTAAATGACCTTTTAGTTAATAAGGTTGAGCAAAGTGAAAACAAGCTAAAGCAAACCATTTATAAGCAAACGAGAGATAGCATTGCCTTTGAAACTGAGAAGGTGAGATTTGCTAACCAAGAAAATATATTCGAAAGAAACAGGCAGCGTTACGATCGAGGTAATATTCCGCTTACTAAGTTTCAAGAACTGGAGTCTAAGTTCCAAGAGTCTAAGAACAAGGTAAATAGTGCGGAAAATAAGTTTCTTGAGACGAAACAAGAAGTAATTAATGCCAGAGTTAATATCAGTGCAGTACGTTCAGAATACCTTGAAAAGATAGCGAAGGCTAATTCCGATTTGAATAACACAAAGGCTGAAATATTTAAGGATCAGGCGGATGTTACTAAGATGGAAAATGAGTATGCTAACTATGAAGTAAGAGCTCAGCAATATCAGATAATTGCGCCACAGACAGGCTATATACAAAAGGCACTTAGACAAGGGATTGGAGAGACAATCAAAGAGGGAGATGCGGTGGCCGAAATTATGCCTTATAATCCACCTTTAGCTGTGGCCATGTATGTAAAGGCTATGGATGTGCCATTGATCGAGCGAGGTAGAAAAGTTAGAATAGAGTTTGATGGTTGGCCTGCCTTGATCTTCTCAGGTTGGCCTAATGTTACCGTAGGTACTTTTGGTGGAATAGTAGAGGTGATTGACCGTGTAGACAGCAAAAAAGGTGAGTATCGTATGCTTATTGTTCCTGATCCAGAGGATGAGCCTTGGCCTGATCAAGTGAGAGTGGGTTCAGGAACCAAAGGTTGGGTAATGTTAGATAATGTGGCAGTATGGTACGAACTCTGGCGTCAGCTCAATGGTTTCCCACCAAGCCTATATGAAGCACCAGATGATAGTGCACCTTCAAAAGATGGTAAAAAAGAAGCTCAGGCTAAAAAGTAAGACTAGATGATTAAGAGACTTGTCATTTTATACTTACTGGGGATTTTTACTGTACCTATCTCTGCACAAGACTTTCAGATAAAGTCAATGGATGACATCCTTCTGAATGGAAAAGGTGATAGTTCTGTGGAACTAGGATTGAATACATTCATGTATATGGTGCTAGCTAACCATCCGGTGGCCAAGCAGGCAGATCTACTTACTGAACAAGCTAGGCAAGAGATTCGCATGGCTAGAGGTGCATTCGACCCTAAGATTGAGTCGGCATGGAACATCAAGGATTTCAAGGATACAGATTACTACAACATCTTTAATGCGACTTTAAAGATACCTACGTGGTTCCCAATAGATCCTAAGATCAGTGTAGATCAAAATCGCGGGGTTTTCCTAGATCCTGAGAACTCAATTCCATCTGCAGATGATTTCAGGCAAATTTCAACAGGTGTTAGTTTACCCATTGGTAGAGGTTTATTTATAGATCAGCGTAGAGCAGATGTTAAACAGGCGCGTCTATTTGCTCGAATCAATGATGCTGAAAGAATCAAAGTGATTAACAAGCTGTTATTAGAAGCGGCCAAGGAATACTGGAACTGGTATTTTGCCTATTACAACTTTAGGGTGATAGAAAGCTCTTTAGAGATATCTGAGGAAATCTTTGATCGAGTAAAAATAGATTTTGAATTTGGAGAAGCAGCGGTAGTTGATACGGTGCAAGCGGCCATTACGCTTCAGAATAGAAGAATTGATAGAACTACTGCATTTATGGAGTTTCAGAATGCCGGTTTAATCCTTTCAAACTTCTTGTGGGGTGAAAACGAAGAACCATTGGAACTGGCTGACTATCACTTACCTGCTTATAACGACTTGTTTGATATTCTCAGCAATGAAGATCCTGTATTGGATACCTTGTTACTTCAAGCAATGTCACAGCATCCTGAACTCCAGAAGTTGAATTTAAAATTAGATCAGTTAGAAGTGGGTTTAAAACTGGCAAGAGAGAATCTCAAACCTCGTTTGAATGTAAATTATGACTTTATCAACTCGCCTCTAGGGCCTGATGGTGGCTTAAGAGATCTGCAGTTTGGCCAAAACTATAAGTTCGGATTAGATTTCTCTTTTCCTTTGTTCTTGAGAAAGGAACGTGCGAAAGTAGCCCAGTCTAAATTGAAGATTAGCGAAACAAGTTTTGAGAGAGATCTTAAAGAGCTTGAAATTTTGAACGGAATTGAAGGCGCTTATTATGCACTCGATAACTCCAAGCAAATGCTTGAACTTACGGATTTAGCCGTCGGCAATTATCAGTTACTTTTAGAAGCCGAGTTATTCAATTTAGAGGTAGGAGATAGTGATCTATTTAAGATCAATTTCCAACAAGACAAGTTACTTGAATCGCAGGTTAAATTACTTAAGCTAAAGGCGGAGGTAGAGAAGGCCAAAGCACTTCTTTTCTGGTCGGCTGGTATTCCGTACCTGAATTTTGAACAACCACAGTAAATAACTGTTTTAGGGTTAAAGAATCTTTAACTTCGCAGAGATAATTTTTAGAAATGGAAAGACAACAAGTAACAGCTAAAAGGTCACTTACCCAGGAAACTGAAGATTTATTGAATAAGCAAATTGCCATGGAAGCATCTTCATCGGCTGCTTATTTGTCTATGGCTTCTTGGTGCGAAATGACTGGATATGAAAATTCTGCTCAGTTCTTATATATGCATAGCGATGAAGAAAGAGGGCATATGCTCAAACTTTTTCACTATGTAAACGAAGCAGGTGGTCACTCATTACAACCTGAGATTACAGGCATTAAGCATAATTATAACTCACTAAGAGAGGTTTTTGAGACTATTCTCGAGCACGAAATTGCAGTGACTAATTCAATCAACGAAATCGTTAATCATTGCTATCAAATCAAAGACTTCACAACCATGAACTTTTTAAACTGGTTTGTTGAAGAACAGCGTGAAGAAGAAACCATTGCGAGAAGAGCGGTTGAATTATTTGATTTAATTGGTGAAGATGGAGTAGGACTTTGGACCATTGACAAAGCAATTCTAAGCTTAGGTGAGTCTGCTCATTCAGGCGATGCCGGAGAAGAATAGATATTACAAAGCGTAAGATTATATAAGGTGGCTTGTCCACCTTTTTTTGTGTCTTTATTATTAATGAAACCTAACTAAAACACAGTTTAGGAATTATATCATACCTTTTTTGTTTATTGGGTATGCTAATTTCAAAGCTGGATTTTATTTAAGATGGTAGATCAAATTGCTTCATTGCTACAACAGAATGGCTTAGAGGAAGCATTAGTTGTAGAGATTATCCAATCAGGAAGACTGTTTAAAGTTAAGGAAGGAATGCCTTTAATATCACCTGGTGCGGCTGCCTCTGAAATGCCCCTGGTTATTTCAGGCACATTACGCATTATGCGCGAGGATGAACAAGGCAATGAGATTTTTCTTTACTACCTAGAAGGGGGAGAGGCTTGCGCTATGTCGATTAGTTGCTGTCTTGGTCCGCAGGTGAGTCAGTTCAAAGCTGTGGCAGAAGCCGATTCTAATCTTTGGATGGTTCCTATGGTACATATCGAAGAGTGGATGTCTAAGTACCCATCTTTCAGAAAATTTGTAATTGACTCTTATCAGGCACGTTTTGATGAGCTTATGTATACCATAGATAGCATTGCTTTTATGAATATGGATGAGCGTTTAATGAAGTATCTGCTTGATAAAAAACAGAGTTCAGGTTCATTCGTGATTAACAAGACGCACGAACAGATTGCCACTGAGTTAAACACATCTAGGGTTGTGGTTTCAAGGCTACTTAAGAAACTTGAAAGAGAAGATAGGATCGAACTCCATAGAAATAGAATTGAAGTGCTCTAAAACCATTGAAGTAAGTAGGGGGCAATGAGCTGCCAGTTTTTATAGCATTCATGTCCATTATCTTTGATTAAAGTCAAACTTAGGTCCATTTCTTTAGCCCATTTCATAGAAGGCTTGAATTCATCTTCCTCACCAAAAATCAATTGAATAGAACAGTCAGGCCTGTTACTTTCCTGCCTTATCCTTGTGCTCGACACCAGGACAAGTTTTTCAATGTTCTGTTTTTTTTGTGCGAACTTCCAGGCGATCGTTCCTCCAACACTGAATCCAAGAATACTTGCATCAGTAACATGCTCAAGCATCCATTCCACAGCTCTTGAAACCCCTTTGTCAATTAAGAATTGATGCCTCTCTTCTTGTAGAAGAATCTCTTTAGGCATTTGTGAAATAGTAGGCACATCTACCCACTCAATTTCATATTTGGTAGATAGATAGCGCTTATAGTCTTGGGTCCATGCGGCCTCTTGATTAAAACCCCAAAGGTCTGATATGATATATAGCTTTTCGATAGGGCAGTTTAGAGTAGGATTTTTAACGTTCGATTTAATTTACCAGAAAATATAACCAATCCTTTAACGATCCTTTTAGCGCTATAGTCAATTAAACGGAATAAGGAGAATACCATATAGATCATAGTGTTGTTGTTTGAATTTATGACGAACACCTATGCTTATGAAGGACATGACTTACACACTTTTTTGAAAAAAGTGAGTAGAGATTAATCCTAAAACCCCAAAACCTCCTAGAACTAAAAAAAGATATTGATGACCGATTTCCCCTGGGTTATTATCCAGTATAATTCCCATTAAGGGTCCCCAAAAGATATCGGGGGTGTAACCGATAACAGATATAAATCCTATGGCAGCACCCGCATAACTCAACGGAAGTTTAGATTCTTGAAATAGCGCATAATAGAGTCCCCTTAGCCCATATATACCTAGACTAACAGAAGCTATTGTAATGCCGATAAATGCTAAAAACTCTTTTTCCAAAACACCTGATGCAATCATTAAGGAACCGGCAATAAGAATGAGGAAGCAGATTTTAGTAATCTTGGAGTGTATGAATCGGTCTCCCAAATACCCGGCTAGAATGGCTGCTATAGGGCGAACCCAAAATGATATGGTGGCTATATGTGCAGATTCAACATGGTTATATCCAAATGCTTCTGCCGCGTATAAACCAAAATCGTCTGTACTCTTATACCCAACATAGGCGCATAGTAGAATTATAGCTTGCAGCCACACGCTTTTATGATTGATGGCTTTTTTAACACCATCTAGATTCAACTTTTCCGATTTGACAAAATCTGTACGTTTAGGTAATAGCCACCAGACAATTAAGGAGAACAGTACACAAAATCCTGCAAACAGGTTGATGATCTTAGAGAGCGCATCAGTAAGATTTTCAGTAGTTGCCAGTTCTGCGGAAACAGGCAGAAAAGCGTCCAACAATAGAACCGAGGAAGAAGCTATCAGTGCCGCCACAAAGCCTCTGCCTCCATCAATCAAGCCGTAAGACTTTCCTTGGCTTTCTTCTCCTCCAAATTCCCTAATCCCTTTAATGTAAGCAGCCCAAAACAAAAGGATAGTACTGAGTCCCCAGAAGCCGTATAGGAGAGTAAGTATATAGATGCTCGGTATTTGAGCCATTACAAAACCAGCGGCTCCTGTCATGATAAGTGAAAGAATAATCAGGTTTTTAGGTCTATACTTATCAGCAATTGGGCCACCAAGAAAATAAGATGCCATGGCAATAAGGCCATAGAGAGAGAAGGCGGACCCTAATTCTAGATTGGTGATTTCAAAAACGGATAAAAAAGTAGGTCTAAATACTCGAGTAACAACAAAGGGGAGTAGAAACACTGTTTCACCTACAATCATTAAAATGATTAGTGATAGAAGCTTCTTGCTATTCGACTTCAAATCCATAATCCCTCAATTCGAATTTGATTGCTCTATTCAGACGTGAAGCTAAAAGCAGATATGCTCTCCAATCTCTTTCTTGGTAGGTGTCGCCAAGCGCATACATAATGGCCTCGAAGTATCTTTGATTTTTTGATAAAGCCACTGCATCGAATTTGGGTAAAGGGGGATCAATTAATATGCCCATCCTTCTAGTATAGCTTGTTAGCATTTCTTTTGTGGTACCAAGCTCTTCTACCATAATCGGTACGATTAATTCGTTGGTTACTTTAAATTGAAGCCTATCATTGTCGCGGTCATTCGATATCGCATTATAGTATTGAAACAAGCGCTGTCTCAAACTATCATTTTGGATAAGGCCAAGCTTGCCTGATGAAACTGCTTCATCAAATATCGCTCTCTGGGATACGAAATAATTGTCGGTAGTCAGATCCATCTGTAACAAGGAGAATTCTTCTACATCGATGTCTTCAGGTTTGTTGAGCATTTCAATGATTTTAACTACTCTCAGTCTTCTCAATTTAGTCTGCTCGATATTATTAGAAAGTGTTGTGATATCGTTAGAGACTTGCTGTCTGATACTTTTGAGTAAGATGATTTCTTCTTTGTGATTCTTTCTTTCTTGATTCCAATTATTCAAGCCTAAGGCTACTAGAATTCCAATAACCACCAAAAATATCTCACTCAATGCATAGATTGCATATTTCTTGAAATCTTGCTTACCTAATAAGCTTTTCCTCATTCTTCTTAAAGCTCTAATCATGTTTAATACATGTATTCTATATGTCTGTAATAGATGTTAGCCGCTTCGTTCTCAAAAACAAATGAAATGGGCATAAAAATCTTCTTCAAATTGGTATTAACGAATGCTGTTAATGGAATCTCATAAGTCTCCCATTCTTTGGTTAACTCTAGAGTTATTTTGGTCTCGCTTCCGTCTGTAGGATTCGTTTCGTCTTTCATTCCAATCATGACCTTTTCACCACCTTTTTCCCCTCTTAATTCAAGCTTCAATGTTTTAT
Source organism: Roseivirga sp. UBA6052 (assembly GCA_002427755.1). GTDB lineage: Bacteria > Bacteroidota > Bacteroidia > Cytophagales > Cyclobacteriaceae > Roseivirga. The sequence goes on along the minus strand of DIYO01000002.1, from coordinate 210,574 downwards.
AAACCGAAAAATCTTTGGTCTCCAATAACTCAATAGAGCTTCTGCCCACATAAAAATATACTACTCCCCATGGTTGTGCTTCAAACTCAATTTTGTTGTCTAATTCTCTATTTATGTCTGTAATGCCAACATTGTAAGGATGAGAGGAGGCAAATGAGAGTGAATACTGACCACTAGTTAGACCTTTGTCCATTAATTTGGGATAACCGATGTCTCCGTATTTGTCAAAAATACTTTGTCTCATGATTCTACTCGTATCCGAAATGATATCTTTCGAATTGATGAGATAAACAATCTTTTCCCCTATAATCGCAAGATTATCATAATCGATCGTTATTTCATTCGGTATGAAAAATGTAGTTCTTACTGCACCAGATTCCACGATATTTAAGAAGTCTTCTCTGAAATCGTTTATGGTACGATCATAGTCTAAGTCATCTGGATTGAAAAAAGGCGCGGCACCTTCGAAATCTGTTTCTCCAACAATGTCTTGTGCATTTAGTACATTGCGATTATAGTCGTTCTCGGTTTGAGAAACTTCTTTTACTAACGTGTAATAATCAGAAATTAAACTGTCTAGCGCTTCACCTTGCAGTTTGCTGAGATAACCTGAATTCTTTAGGGACTCGAATCCACTCATGTTGGCATTAAGGTAATCTAAATCCCAAGCCGACATGACTAATTTAGAGGCAAAGACTACATCTTCTTTAGAATAATCCAGCGAATTGTCGCCCCTCAGAAACCAAGAAGCCTTTTTGACCCTTGGAATAATATTGTTGTTAAGATATGCAGACCCAGCAATGAGAGATTTCCTCTTTTCATTAATCTGCCTAATTCGTTTCAAATCCCCAGCAATATTTCTAGAAATAGTTTTGAGATGACCTTCTAGTGCTTTTTTTTCTACTCTGGCTTGATTTGCATTGTTAATTTGAAGGGCAATAAGGATACCTATAACTACAAGCAAGATTTCGCCAGCGGCATATAAGAGGTATTTTCCAACTCTATTTTCAAATAGGTTTTTCATTCTAATCCTTCGAAAGAACTTAATCATCTGAAGTAATCTTCAAGATATCGCTGTTATCACCAGTCATCTCCCATTGACCTAGTGCCATTGGAATACAGCCAATACCATTCAGTAGGTCGAAAAACTTTATTAATTCAAAATTACCTTCATTAATTCGAGCATATTCTGCCATGGCCTGTTCAAGTAAATGTTTTCCGTATATGTAGCTAGTGCCATAACCGGGTTGTCTCATATACAGATGCTGTTCAAAAAGTAGAAGCTCTTTTTCCGTTTTCATCCAGCCTCTAGGCGTATAATCTGAGTGAATACCTCCTGCTTCCTCCATGGTCATTTCATTCGCATGTGCATAAAGCGATCCTAATCCTCTAGCAGCTCTCTGGGCAATCATGATATAAACGATTTCTCTCACCCTTGGATCATCATCATAGAGTCCAGCGTCCATAAACATCTCTTCCACTGCTGTAGCCACACCTTCATTTCTAGAATCGAAAATGTTATAGAGGAGGGAACCTTTTCTGATAGGACTTGCATTCGGTTCATTATCCATACGTGCCAATTCAAACCAATGGTAGAAGTGAGAATAAAGTGGACGTGCGTCATAATGCATGCCTATGTAGAAGAAGTTTCTCTTTTCTTCAGGGATGAAGGAGCCTTGATGTTCCCGCAACGCTGGTTCCCAATAATCTTTTACCGTCACAATATCTTGTTCTTCTAAAAACTTCATAAAGCTCTGCACACCTCGTTCTGTTAATGCATAAAAATCCTCAGGTGTATTGGCAGCCTTTAATTCTGGTAAGTTCCTGTTTCTATGCTCTTCAAGTTTTAATCCACTCCACGCGCGAGATAATTCACGCTTAAGAATCATTACCTCGTCTTCCCAAGTCAGTGGTACCAGGTGCACATTCTGTTGATACCAGGTATAGTTTTCTTTTCCTAGGCCTGATTGTCCTGTTTTCTTTTCACCTTCTACATCTAGCCAGTCGGCAAATTCATTGGTAGAAACAATAGCCTTGTCAATGGCATCGGTTAATTCTGCATGTTCGGCAATGCCTTCCCATCCTTTAATTGTGGCTAAATCGGAAGACTGTTGTCTGATAGATCTGATGCCGGCTATCCAAAGTTCACGTGCGTTTCCAGAGAGGTTTTCTTTTGCTTGATTATTCAGCTCTGGTATAAGCGTCAACTCAGCCAGAAGCTTTGACTTCGATGCTTCATCCAAAGGGAAGTTGTACATCCAAATTTCTGTTGTACCATGGTGAGTAGGTCCTTCATGTCCCGGTACATCACTACGAGACATCCACAGTGACTTGTAAAATGCTGGGTCTCTTTGCCATGGCTTTAAAATTCTTTCATTAAAGTCATAGCCGTTCATTTCGGCCCATACTATATGGTAATCTACTTGATTGGGGATTGACCATCCGGTTGTGTCAAATGCATTTAGTCTTGCTCTTAAAAAGTCAAAATCAGACTTTCGAGACTGAAAGGTTTGAAGACGGTAATCAGGAGCTCCATTGAATTTTGGAGGATTTTCGAAGGCTCTCCAATCGTTGAAAAGACTAACTAACTCGTCATATGAGTTGCTGGTAGGAACATCTTGTGTACTAGGAGTAGAACAGCTCAATAGGCTTAGGCAAATGGCTGCAACGATAATTTTATACATAGTTAAAGGCTGAAGTAAGTCTTTAATATAGCCAAACAATTGCCTTAACTGAAACTACTATTTACTCTTTGGTAGCTTCCTTTCTAAAATCATCTATACCTTTCGTAACTTTAGTTACCGTGAAAATCTTGGGGTGCATCTACTTTTGGAAAAAATCATAGTGAATTGAAACAATTCTTTCCCATTCTCACCTGGTTACCTGCCTATAAAAAAGAGTATATCTCAGACGATCTTTTCGCGGGATTGACTGTCGGAGTGATGCTGATTCCACAAGGAATGGCTTATGCGCTCATAGCAGGTCTACCTCCTGTGTATGGGCTTTATGCTTCTGTGGTACCTCAATTGATCTATGCCATTTTTGGTACGTCAAGACAGTTGTCGGTGGCGCCCGTGGCAATGGATAGTTTGTTAGTAGCCACAGGGGTTTCTGTAATGGCTACTGAAGGTTCTGAGGCATACATTACATATGCGATTATGTTGGCGTTCTTTATGGGAGCTGCTCAGTTACTCTTAGGGCTTATTAGAATGGGTTTTATCACCAATCTATTAGCCAAACCGGTTATCAGTGGTTTTACTTCTGCTGCTGCATTGATTATAGGACTAAATCAATTGAAGTACCTGATTGGAGTAGATATAGAGAAGAGCAATGCTATACACGAGATTGTGATAAGTGCCTTTAAGAGTTTAAGCGATGTACACTGGATAACCTTGCTAGTGGGTGTTCTGGGTATCGTTTTGATTAAAGGAGTTAAGAAGATCAATAAAAAAATTCCGGGTTCTCTCTTGGCGGTAGTCCTAGGTATCTTGACAGTATCCATATTCAACCTAGACCAGAGTGGCGTGAGCATTGTGAGAGAAGTTCCTGATGGTTTGCCCTCTTTCATGCTTCCTGATCTTTCGTTAGAGACAATTCAGAAGCTCCTGCCATTATCTCTAACCATAGCGGTAGTTGCTTTTATGGAAGCATACTCTGTTGCAAAAGCTATTGAAGCCAAGAAAAGAAATTATAGAGTGGTTCCGAATCAAGAGCTTATAGCTCTAGGGGCTGCGAATGTTGTTGGATCATTATTTCAGAGTTACCCTGTTACGGGAGGTTTTTCAAGAAGTGCAGTAAATGAGCAGGCTGGGGCTAGAACACCATTGTCATCTATTATCAGTGCCATTCTAGTGGCCCTAACTTTACTCTTTCTAACACCTTTATTCTACAATCTTCCGCATACCATATTGGCTTCAATTATTATGGTGGCCGTTTCTGGTCTTATAGATATTTCATATATCAGAGAATTATGGAGAACCAATAAGATTGAATTAGGACTTCTGTTGGCTACTGCGGCTGTCACTTTGTTTTTTGGTATGGTTCAAGGCATTGTGTCTGGTGTAGTCTTATCCATCCTGATTTTGCTCTTCAAAGCTGCTAACCCTCATATCGCATTTCTGGGGAGAATGAAAGGGCTTTCTGAGTATAGAAATTTAAAAAGGTACGCTGATTTAGAATCATGGGATGAAGTAATGGTGGTGAGAGTAGATGCTCCTTTCGCCTTTGTGAATATCCAGATGATAAAAGAAAAGATTTTAAATAAGGCGTTGGAAAGCAAAGGCGCCTTAAAGTCTGTGGTATTGGATGCGGCCTCTGTGGCTTACATAGATGCTACGGGAATCGTTGGCTTACGAGATTTAATGAGAAGCTTGAGCGAAAAGGATATACAACTTTTATTTGCTGAAGTTATTGGACCTGTAAGGGATGCATTCTATAAAAACGGACTTGTAAATAACGATGAGCAAGTTTTCTTTCTCACCACAGATGATGCAGTTAACTATTGCTTATCTAATGAATATGAAGAGAAGAGAGCTGAATTAGCTTTGCAGACTAATGCTTAGTGTAACAAGGGTTACAAATTAGAGGCAATAATGGAACGTAATTCGTCTTGAGTTTGTCATTCAACCACAACTGGAAATAAGAACAAATGAAAATAGATCAGATTTATACGGGATGTTTAGCGCAAGGAGCGTATTACATTGAAAGTAAAGGAGAAGTGGCGATTATAGATCCGCTTAGAGAATCTCATCCGTATTTGGCTATGGCTGAAAAGAATCAAGCCACTATTAAATACATTTTTGAGACTCACTTTCATGCAGACTTTGTTTCTGGGCATGTTGACTTAGCTAGAAAAACCGGTGCTACAATTGTTTACGGTCCGGGTGCTAAGACTGAGTTCGATATTCATCAGGCAACTGATGGTGAGTTATTCGAACTAGGAGATGTGAAAATCAAGGTGCTTCATACACCGGGGCACACCATGGAAAGCTCAACTTACTTACTGATTGATGAAAACGGTAATGAGCATGCCATTTTCAGTGGAGATACTTTATTTATTGGTGATGTTGGGAGACCTGATTTAGCGCAAAAAGGAGACATTACTCAAGACGATTTAGCAGGAATGCTTTTCGACAGTTTAAGAGAAAAGATCATGACTTTGCCCGATAATGTGGTGGTTTATCCTGCACATGGAGCGGGTTCAGCTTGTGGTAAAAACATGAGTAAAGAGACTTCGGATCTTCTAGGGAACCAAAAGAAGAACAACTACGCTTTAAGAGCTGACATGTCGAAAGAGGAATTCATAAAAGAAGTAACAGACGGATTACTTCCTCCTCCTCAGTATTTCGCTCAGAACGTAGCTATGAACAAGTCGGCTGATACTTCTGGTCTTGACTCTATTTTAGATAAAGGAAACGTGGCTTTAGATGTTGAGACTTTTGAAGCTATGGCTAATCACGAAGGTGCTTTAGTTCTTGATACGAGAAAGCCGCAAGTATTTAATAAAGGCTTCGTTCCAAATTCAATCTTTATTGGAGTAGATGGGAGTTTTGCGCCATGGGTTGGTGCTCTAATTACCGATTTGCAGCAGCCTATTGTTTTCTTAGCCGATGAAGGCCGAGAAGAAGAAGTTGTTACCAGACTCTCAAGAGTAGGTTACGATAACACGCTAGGTTACTTAAAAGGTGGAATTGAAGCATGGAAAGCGGCAGGTAAAGAAGTAGATACGATTGAATCCGTTTCCGCTGATACGCTAAAGGAAAGAATAGCCACAGATTCCGCTCAAATCTTAGATGTAAGAAAGCCTGGCGAGTATTTGGCTGAACATATTGAAAAAGCGAAGAATACGCCATTAGATTTCATTAATGATGAAATGCATAGAATAGATAAGGATACTGAGTATCATATTCATTGTGCTGGTGGTTATCGTTCAATGATATTTGCATCAATTCTTAAATCTAGAGGCTACGATAAAGTGATAGATGTAGCTGGAGGCTTTAAGGCAATTGTAGAAGCAGGAATTGAAGTGACTGACTACGTTTGTCCTTCTACATTAGACTAATCTCAACCATACGTATTAAACATATAGGAACCAATATAATTGGTTGGTTCCAGCTCATTCATTAAATCTATTGTAATGGAAAAAATATTGGAGATTTTACAATCCCCTTGGCCTTGGTATGTTGCTGGGCCAGTCATTGCCTTTGTAATGTTCGCATTACTCTACTTTGGCAATAGCTTTGGTCTTTCGGCCAATTTCAGAAACATCTGTTCAATTCTCGGAGGAGGTAAATCATGTGATTTCTTCGACTTTGACTGGAGAAAGCAGATATGGAACATTGTCTTTTTGCTCGGGACTGTATTGGGTGGTTTCCTAGCTTGGCAATTCTTAATGCCAGATGAGAGCATGCTGTTGAGTGAGAATACAAAACTAGAGCTAGCAGAATTAGGTATAGCTAATGCCGGTGAGACTTTTCTTCCGAAAGAAATATTCACATTTGAATCGCTCCTAACCTTAAAAGGGATCATCATAATTGTAGTGGGCGGCTTCTTGGTAGGCTTTGGTACTCGCTATGCAGGTGGTTGCACCTCAGGTCATGCTATTAGTGGCTTGAGCGATTTACAACCAGCCAGTTTAGTAGCTGTTATTGGCTTCTTTATCGGAGGCTTAATCATGACTTGGTTTATTATTCCATCACTTTATTCACTCTAGACCATGAAATATTTTAAGTATCTAATTTTAGGAACAGTCTTCGGAATAACATTGACTAAGGCAGAAGTTATCTCATGGTTCAGGATATATGAAATGTTTAAGTTTCAGTCTTTCCATATGTATGGGATTATAGGTTCGGCAGTGGTTTTAGGAATTATTATCACGCAGATTATCAAAAGAACCAATATGAAATCAATGTCAGGGGATCCAATCATTTTCACGAATAAGAAATGGTCCATCTCTAGATATCTGTTTGGGGGTATCATTTTTGGTTTAGGTTGGGCTATGGCTGGCGCTTGTCCTGGTCCCATGTTCATTCTTGTGGGTAATGGTTATCTTGTTATTCTAGTTGCCATTGCATCTGGCCTTTTGGGTACCTATGTATATGGCCGCATAAAACATAAATTGCCCCACTAATGATCTTAAGGAAAGCAAGTTGGCTACTGTTGTTATCATGTGCCGCTCTTTCCTCATATGCTCAAGAACAAGAGTCGGATATATCGGGTTATCTTCGGTTTAGGTATAAGAGTACCAATAACGATGGATCATTAGCTGACTTCAGAATTGGAGTTACTCATGGCTTTTTAAGGTATGAACCTCAGCTCACAAAATGGCTGAGTCTGGGTATTCAAGGTAATGCCTTAACCCATTTTGGTAATCGCACGGTAACTCAACCAGACGAGTTGACTGGAATAGGACCTCAATTTGAAGGCAACCTGTGGAACCCGCGGCTTATGTCAGGTCAGTATGAATTTGCTTTACCACAATCATATTTACTATTCAACTTTGGTCTACATGAACTAACCATAGGGAGGTTTGTAAAGAACACTCCCTTTGTAAATGCTGAGCCTTTTCCTTTTCCCAATGCTTTACAAGGGCTCTGGTATACATTTCAGAAAGGTGAAGCTTTTAGATTCGAAACTGGAATCATTAACCAGGTTGCTCCTAGGCAAAATGGTCGATTTGTCGGAATAGGGGAGTCTATTGGGACGGCCGGCCAAGGAGTGGATGTGAATGGATTTCCAAATCAGTATAGAGGAAACACTGAGGTAGATCTGTTGAATATTACAGGTCTCGTATTTCAGCCTTCTGTTTCCACAGAGTTTACTGTTTGGAACTACTATACAGAGAATGTAACGAATACCACCATTGCTGAAGGACGTTATAAGAATAAAGAAGTGGGTTGGGAATTTGGCGCAATGACTACCTATCAATTTAGGGTAGGGAACGGTGGTAATGCCAATAATGACTTGGCATACAAGCAAGACAAACGAGCCCGAAACTATAGTTTACAAGCAATTAAATACCTAGGCTATCATAGTTTAGAGTTCAGTGTAGATCGGATAACCAAATTAGGTAGGTTGCTTTTGCCACGCGAATGGGGAAGGGAGCCTTTTTACACCTTCGTAAGAAGAACTAGAATTGAAGGCTCAAGTGATGTAACCTCAGCACTCATAAAATGGGAGAGAATATGGGATAATAAGCATGGTCACTTTCGCGTGTATTCAAAAGCTGTAAGGAATAGATTCCCAAATCCATTTGAATTACCTGCTGATAAGAATAGACAATCAACGCATTACCATCTTGATTTTTCTGTACTATTTGCCCCGAAAAAATTCCAAGGCTTGGAAGCTGAAGTGTATCTTGCCAAAAGAGTTGGTGCAGGAGATGTGCCAAGCTTAGATTACGTTATCAACAGAATAGATTTCTTCCATTTCGATTTTCTACTAACCTATAAGTTTGGTCCTTTAGTCAATGAGTAAACCGCTAAATCATATCATTAAGAAAATCAGCTTTCTCATGAGGCTAATCTTAATACTGATGGTTGTGGTTTTAATCAGTCCTATTATCTACGCCTTCTTGCCAAAGCAGTTGTTTTCCTCTATCGACCCAGCGGAATGGAGGCCAAGGCAGATTGAAATAGATTTGAAAGATCATCCTAAGGCACCATTGATTCAATATGGATACGATTTGATAACCAAGACACCAGAATTGATTGGTCCCTTGGCTGAGGAGAAAATGCAATTTGCTGGTAATCACCTTACCTGCAAAAGCTGTCATTTAAAAGCAGGTACCAAGCCGGGTGCAGGTTCTTTTGTTGGAGTATCTAATCGATTTCCTCAGTTCAGAGGTAGAGAGAATAAGATCGGCACATTAGAAGAACGAATTCAAGGATGTATGGAAAGGAGCATGAATGGTACCGCATTACCGGAAGGAGGTCTGGAAATACAAGGGATGATTGCCTATATGAAATGGCTCAGCGAGGATGTGCCTGATGCGCTGGTAGACAGATATAAAGGGTATAGCAAGGTAGAGTTGCCAGAGATTAAAGCAGATACTGTTTTAGGGAAGAAGATCTTTATGGCCAACTGTATTGAGTGTCATAAAGAAGATGGTCAAGGTGAAAAGAATGTGGCAGGTACATTGTATGCTTATCCACCACTTTGGGGCCCCGATTCATTCAATCATGGGGCAGGAATGAATCGCGTAATAACGGCTGCGGAATTTATTAAAGGCAATATGCCCTATGAAAAAGCGACTATAGACGAGCCTTATCTCTCAGATGAAGAGGCATATCATGTAGCGGCATATATCAATAGTTTTCCTCGTCCATTAAAGTCAAATCCTGAGGCAGATTTCCCTAATAAGAAACTGAAACCCGTTTCTACACCTTATGGGCCTTGGACGGATCGTTTTTCAGCAGAGCAGCACAAATACGGACCTTTTCAGCCTATAATGGAATACTATCAGAAGGAGTATGGCATTAAGAAGACCAAATAAAAAACCCTCCCAAGTACAATTTGGAAAGGGCCTTTACTCAACTAAAATACTAGAGTATCAATCTTTCAAAACAGTATCTAATACCAAGTCTTTATCTAGTTTCTTGGTACAGAAGAACCAGTCTTTACAATCCATTTCTTCACTTTCCATTCTCTCTTTAGCGGTTCCACAAGAACCGGCAGGTCCTACAATTACATCATCACCTGGTTTCCAATCTGCAGGAGTAGCAACACCAAATGCATCTGCGGTTTGCAAGGCGATTAATACTCTGTAGAGTTCATCAAAGTTTCTTCCAAGGCTCAGAGGATAATAGATGATTGTTCTAATTATTCCTTTTGGGTCTATAACAAATACAGCTCTAACCGCTTTGGTACTATCCTCATTAGGTTGGATCATGCCGTATTTCTTGGCTACATCCATTTTAATATCCTCAATTAAAGGGAAGGTTACTTCCAAGTCCTTCATCCCTTTGAATTCGATTTTTTCTTTAATCGTTCTCAACCAAGCGATATGACTATACAAGCCATCAACTGATAAGCCAACTAATTGGCAATTAGCCTTATTAAACTTGTCTTCCAGGTGTGCAAAAGACATAAATTCTGTAGTGCATACAGGAGTGAAATCAGCGGGGTGGCTAAAGAGAATTACCCAGCTGCCTTGGTAATCTTCAGGGAAGTTGATTTCTCCTTGAGTGGTTGTTGCCTTAAACTTTGGTGCAGCATCACCAATTCTAGGCATGCTAAACACTTGAGGTGCTTCTATACTGTCCATAAAAAAATGTTTTTAGATGGATCAAAACTAGAATCGGGATTCACCTTGTTGTGTAGCATACATTACACAAGAAAGTGACTTTAATCACTTGATAAAGATTCACTAATAAGTTAGTTCAAAAATTCCTGATAAAGATCAGGTTTGTAGGTAACGGGGGTTACGCACTAGGCTATTGGGTAAATGCAATTTTGAGCCACTGGTTTGAAAATTTATACTTATGAAAATAGAACAGATATATACTCAATGTTTAGCCGAAGCTGCTTACTACATAGAGTCTAATGGCGAAGCCGCTATTGTAGATCCTTTAAGAGAGGTTCAGCCTTATTTAGATCTAGCTCAGAAAAATGGAGCTAAGATTAAATACGTATTAGAGACTCATTTTCATGCTGATTTTGTCTCTGGTCATTTAGATCTTGCAGCAAAGACTGGAGCCACTATAGTCTATGGCCCTACCGCTAAACCTAACTTTGAAGCCAAAGTTGCGGAAGATGGCGAGTTGCTAACACTTGGTAATATCAATATCAAAGTATTGCACACTCCAGGTCATACCATGGAGTCTTCTACCTTTTTAGTAATAGATGAAGAAGGGAACGACCATTCAATCTATACTGGAGATACCCTTTTCTTAGGAGATGTGGGTCGCCCGGATTTAGCAGTAAAGTCAGACTTATCTAGAGAAGATTTAGCAGGCCATCTATTCGATTCATTAAGAAATAAGATTATGCCATTGGCCGATGAAGTGATTGTTTACCCAGGCCACGGGCAGGGATCAGCTTGCGGCAAAAACATGAGCTCAGAAACTGTTGATACCCTCGGTAATCAAAAGCAATCTAATTACGCTTTACAAGACATGACGCGTGAAGCGTTTGTTGCTGAAGTCACTAAAGATTTAGTGGCTCCGCCACAGTATTTCCCTAAAAATGCTGTGTTGAATAAAATGGGTTATGAAAGCATAGACGATATTCTGGAAAGAGGGATTATGGCCTTAGATGTTAAAGAATTCAAACAAACCGTAGATAAGAATCAAGCCCTTATAATAGACACAAGGCCGAAAGAGCAATTTGTGGAAGGATTTATTCCAGGCTCAATTTTCATTGGTATTGATGATACGTTTGCGCCATGGGTGGGTGCATTAATTACTGATTTGAAAACGCCTATTGTATTTCTTGCCGAAGAGGACAAGGTAGAAGAGGTTGTTATAAGATTGTCTAGAGTAGGCTATGATAATGCCCTTGGTTTCCTAAAAGGAGGTATTGAAGCATGGAAAGCTGCCGGAGAAGAAGTGGATACCTTAAGACAATTACGTCCGAATGCTTTTGCCTTAATGTATAGCGAAGACATTAATCTTTTAGATGTTAGAAAAGAGAGCGAATTCAATTCACAGCATATTGAAGGAGCATTGAACAAACCTTTGGATTTTATTTGGGATATGTTGCCTGCGCTTGATACAGACAAAGAGTACTTTGTTCACTGTGCAGGTGGTTATCGCTCTGTTATTGCTGCTTCTATTATGAAGAAGAGGGGCTTTAAACAAGTGGTAAACCTTCTAGGTGGATTTAAAGGATTAAAAGAGACCAGTTTGGGACTAACTGATTTCGAAGAGCAAGTAACTATGCTCTAAAGTGGTTCTAATGGATAGTTGAGGTTGAAGCCCCGGGTTAATGCTCGGGGCTTCTGTTTTTATAAACAATGCGTTTCAACTTCAGTTCTTATGGCATGAGCTTTACGGACGAGGAGATTGATAGAATAGTGGAGATGGCTTGGGAAGATCGCACACCTTTTGATGCGATAGAAAAGCAATTCGGAATACCCGAAAAAGAGGTGATTAAAATTATGCGGAGAGAGATGAAGGCTAGTTCTTTTCGTATGTGGAGAGCACGGGTTCAAGGCCGAAGTACCAAGCATGCATCTAAGCAATTATCAGATCATTTTAAAAGTTCATTGCAAAGAGAAATCACAGGCAACAAAATCAGTAAACGATAACACAAAAGATTTTTGAAGGAAAGCTGGTTGTAGCAAAAGATTACCCTGAACTACCGAGCTGCACGTTATCAGCTTTCCTTTTTTATTCCTCTAGATTCTCATAAATCATAGTATACATCTCTTCCCAAAAATCATTATGCTGAAAGGCATTGATTTGAGTCATGCCTACAAAGATCAGTTGCTCCTGAGGGTCTATAAAGAACTTTGTATTGAAAAAACCACCCCATTCGTATGTGCCGGGAGATTTTGGACTCTTTTTGGTTGGCTTGTCTTGGTAAACAGTAAAGCCTAATGAAAAACCTCCATCGGGGTTTTTTGGGTAGTTTTCATAGTCGTTAATGACATCGGGTAGTTGATCTCGAGACATTTCCTTTACTGAAGCTTCGGAAAGTAGACTACCACCTCCCTGAACAAGTTCTTGCATAAACATGGCATAATCTATGGCTGTACCTGAAAGTCCTGAACCTCCGGCAAAAAAGTCTCTTCCACTTGTAGTAGGGTAGCTAGTAAAAAGATCAAACCCAAGTTCACTGCCATCTACGTATTGCCCTTGAACCTTCATGTAAACAGGTACAATTCTCTCGTGATTAGCCTCTGGCTGATAGAAATAAGTATCAGTCATTCCTGCCGGATTAAAGATATTTTCTTGAAAGTATTGATCCAGCTTTTTACCGCTAGCTACCTCAATTATTCTTCCTAAAACGTCCATGCTAAGCCCGTAGGAGAAACGAGCGCCAGGTTGATGAGCCAACGGGACTCGCGCCAAATCATTTATCCATTCCTCAGTCGATTTATCTTCAAGCGAAAAACCTTCATAAACATCGTTTTTTCTATAAAGTGCATCCAATTCGCCAGGATTAAATGAGCCGTAAACTATACCCGAAGTGTGAGTGAGCAGGTTACGGATCGTAACGTCTTTTTCAACTCCAACTGTGGTGTAAGTAGAATCAGACATATCCATCTCATTAAGCACGAGTTGATTTTCAAATGCCGGAAGATATTTAGAAGCAGGATCATCTAAGGAGATAACTCCTTTTTCGGTTAACTGCATTATGCTTACCGCTGTAATTGCCTTAGTCATGGAGGCTAAGCGAAAGATGTCTGAATTTTCTAGGGGGTTATTTGGCCTCTTATCGCCAAAGCTTTTGTGATAAACCATTTTGTTATTCTTGGCTACTAGAAATGTTCCATGCGGAATAATGGTATCACCCAGGGCTTGGTTTACAAAGTCATCAAATTTTGCTTCAAAATCTGCACTCAAGCCAACTGTTGTTGCTTCTGCATTTTGGAGTTTTGCAATTGATTCAGTTTGTTCTTGACAAGCAAAGATGACTAGACTCAATAAGACGGCTAAGAGGTTTCTTTTCATGCTGGAATTTAATGAAATACTCATCCAGTTAATAATAATTTTAAAATGCCTGTCGACCGTTCGTCAAGAGGACTAAATCCTTATTAAAGAGCCTGTTGTATACTGCATTTGTAAAGAAAAAGTAGAGAATGAAAAGATTATTAATTGTATTGCTCCTACCGCTTTTAGCAGGTACGAGTATAGCACAAACATCTGTTTGGAAGGTGAAGAAAGGCAAGAATGAGATGTATCTGGCAGGGTCTATACATGTGTTGAAAAAGAGTGATTATCCACTTCCAGCAGAGTTCGATCAGGCGTTTGCAAATTCTGATAAGCTGGTGTTTGAAACAGATATCGCTAAGCTTAAAGATCCTTCAATAGCTCAAATGATGATGTCCAAGGCCATGCTAGCTGATGGTAAAACATTGTCTGATGTTTTAAGTGAAGAGACTTATAAGGCCTTGGAAGCCGAGACAGCGAAACTGTCTTTACCATTATCCGCATTAGCGCAATTCAAGCCTTCTATGGTAATGGTGACATTGACAGGAATGAAACTACAGCAATTAGGAATATCGTCTGAAGGTGTGGACCAATTCTATTACAGTAAAGCGCAAGAGGCAGGCAAGGGCTTGGGTTATCTGGAGACGATAGAATCTCAAATCGATGTATTGATGAATATGGGTCAAGGCAATGAGGACGAGTTTGTAAAATATTCAATCTCTGATCTGGAAGAGACTGAGAGTGCAATGTCTGAGATGGTATCAAACTGGAGATCTGGTAAATCAACTCTCTTTGAAGAACAACTGTCTGAAATGAAGGATGACTACAAAGATACTTACCAGTCTTTAATGGTTAATAGAAATAATGCATGGATGCCTCATCTAGAAGAATTCATGAAAGATGAGGTAACTGAATTTGTAGTGGTTGGAACATTACACCTTCATGGTGAAGATGGATTATTAGATATGCTTGAAGCTAAAGGCTACAAGATTAAGCAGGTCAAGTAACACTGATCTTAATCAATAAAAAAGGGCAGCTGATTTGATCAGCTGCCCTTTTTTCGATTTTAAATCGTCAAAAAGAAAATAGGATCTTTCCTTTTCTACCTTCTGATTCCATATGTTTTATGGCTTCTTGAAATTGATCTAAGCTATATTCTGCTTCAACATCTGCCTTCAATTCATTAGTAGTAAGCATTCCCAAAATCTTTGGAATAATGCTCCTTCTTTCATCTCCCGAAAGACTCATAAACCAGGTAGTTAACCAGAATCCTTGAACGTTCAAGTCTTTAAAAATCAGTAAGCCACTGTTAAGCGGAATAGGTTGTAGGCTCAATAAGCCATAGACCTGAAGCATTCCACCTTGTTGCAAGCAATTGAGCACTTTGTCGCCTAATTCTCCTCCTACGGCATCGAAAGCAGATTTGGCCATATCGCCATTAGTTGCTGCTTTAATTGCTTTGTAAAGGTTTTCAGTCTTCTCGTTGATAATGGTATGAGCGCCTAGTGCCAAGAGTTCTTCTTTTTGTTCATCTCTTCTAACAGTTCCAATAACATTTATTCCTCTGGCCGCAGCGAACTGAATTACAAATTTGCTGAATGCCGAAGCTGCTGCGGTAATCAGTAGAAAGTCGCCTTCCTCAAGGTCAGCTCTTATCAGCATACCATAGGCTGTCAAAGGATTTATAAAAGCTTGACATGCTACCTGATCTGAAAGTGTGGGAGGTTGAGGTATAACTGTATTCGCTGCAACACAAACATACTCGGCCCAAACCCCAGTTTGTGTGAAAATAACTTTGCTTCCTTCTGGCATGTCAACACCTTCTCCGCAAGAGTCTACTGTGCCACAGGCTTCAAAACCACCTATTTGTGGAGGATGAGGCCTAAGACCATACATGTCGCGGATAAACATAATGTCAGCAGGGACAATATTTGCCTTAGATACTTTTACGCATATTTCTCCTGGAGCAGGAGTTGGCTTATCAATTTCTTTGAGTTGTAATACCTCTTGGGGTAAACCAATATTTTCAAACAGGACAGCTTTCATAGGGTGAGATTTTTTATGAACTTCTAATTTATCAAATTACTCGGCATGCATAATAATTTTATCGCTTATCTTACAGAAACATCTTAACAACCCATCTATGCATATTGACCAACAGTTTGATTTGAGTGGTAAAGTCGCTATTGTGACTGGTGCCAGCAAAGGAATAGGTAAAGCCATTGCCAAAGCTTTAGCACAAAAAGGTGCTCAAGTTATTGTGAGTAGTAGAAGGCAAGAAGCTGTTGATCAAGTTGCAGAAGAATTCAGGGCAGCGGGTTTAAAGGCCACTGCATCTGCCTGTCATATGGGTGATAATGATCAAGTAAAAGCCATTGCTGAAAATACGATTAAGACCTATGGCGGTATAGATATAATCGTCAACAATGCAGCAGCAAACCCTGTCTTTGGGCCTATTCAAAATGCCGGAGAAGATGCTTTTGATAAGATCATGGATGTGAATGTTCGCGGTCCTTTGAATTTGGCAAAGTATGCCTACGAAAGCATGAAAGCGAGAGGTGCAGGTGCTGTGGTAAATATTAGTAGCATAGAAGGGATTACACCAGGTCAAGGATTAGGACTTTATTCTGTATCCAAAGCGGCTTTGATTCAATTGACGAAAGTTTTAGCCAGAGAATGGGGTCCTGATTCGATTCGAGTAAACGCCATTTGCCCCGGACTAATTGACACTAAATTCTCAGAAGCCCTAACCTCAAATGAGAAGATTTTAGAAATGGTAATGATGAAACAAGCACTGCCTATGCTCGCTCAACCTGAAGATATTTCAGGTATGGCGGTTTTCTTAGCTTCAGATGCTTCCAAGTTCGTAACGGGTGCGGCAATTACAGCTGATGGAGGCTTTACGATTTAAATTCTAGCTATGAAGAATATATTCGAAACAGAACGCCTTCGAAGAATCTACCCGGCATATGTGGATTTTGTAACGAAAGAATTATTCCCAACGGAACTTCATTTGCTTCAAGATAAATGGGAGAATAATGAGCCTATTCTTAGAGCCAAGAGAGAAACAGCCAAAGAAGCTGGATTATGGGCACCATATCTTTCAGAAGAAGAGGGTGGCTTAGGATTGAGTATGGTAGAGTTTGGCCAGCTATCAGAAGTGATGGGTACTTCTGTTTTGGGACACTATGTTTTCAATTGTCAAGCACCTGATATAGGGAATATTGAGTTGATGCATATGTTCGCTTCTGAAGAACTGAAGGAACAGTATCTCAAACCTTTAATGAACGGTGATATCCGAAGCTGCTTTGGGATGACAGAACCTGAATTTGCTGGTTCAAATCCTGTGAATATGGCTACTTCTGCAGTTTTCGATGGCGATGAGATTGTCTTGAATGGGCATAAATGGTTTACGACTGCTTGCGATGGCGCGTCATTTTGCATTGTAATGGCGGTTACCGACCATGATGCTAGCCCTTATGCCAGAGCTTCCATGATTTTAGTACCAACGGATAATGAAGGCTTCGAATTAGTAAGAAATATTCCAATTATGGGAGAAGCTGGAGGAGGCTATTTCTCTCATGCTGAGATAAGGTTGAATGATGTTAGAGTACCTAAAAGTAATCTGATAGGCAACCGTGGAGAAGGTTTTAAAATGGCACAAATGCGCTTGGGCCCTGGTCGTATCCACCATTGCATGCGTTGGATAGGCATTTGTGAAAGAGCATTTGATATGATGTGCGAAAGAGCTGCCAACCGAGAACTGAGAGAAGGTAGAGTTTTGGGTCATCAACAAACTATACAGAATTGGATTGCAGAATCAAGAGCCGAAATTGATGCAAGTAGATTAATGGTATTAAGTACTGCTAAAAAGATAGATGAAGAAGGAGCCAAAGCGGCACGTATTGAAATCAGCACGATTAAGTTTTATGTGGCGAATGTGTTGATGAAAGTCTTAGATCGTGCGATTCAGACGCATGGTGCATTAGGCATTACGGATGATACCTTGCTTTCTTTCTGGTACAGACACGAAAGAGGAGCCAGAATCTATGATGGTCCGGATGAAGTGCATAAGGCTAGTCTAGCTAAAGCGATATTGAAAAATTATGGACTTTAAAAAGATCGTCATTGCGAGGACGGAGGGCGAAGCAATCTCCTCATTTGGGAGACTGCTTCATCGCAAGCTCTTCGCAGTGACGTAAATAAAACAACTCGCGACTCAAGACTCATACCTCGCAACTAAGAAATGATAGACCAACCCAAAGATATACGCCAAGGAGAAGAACTCGACCTTCATAAGTTAGAATCATATCTCAAAGATCACTTAACTGACATTGAGGGAAGTCTTGAAGTCAAGCAGTTCCCATCGGGTTTTTCTAACCTTACTTATTTGATCAAGGCTGGGGAATCTGAATATGTTTTACGAAGACCACCCTTTGGTGCCAATATCAAAGGTGGGCACGATATGTCCAGAGAGTTTAAGGTGTTGAAAGCTTTGGAGTCTTTTTATGGCAAAGCCCCAAAGCCTGTTCTCTTCTGCGATGATCATCAGGTAATGGGAGCTGATTTCTATCTAATGGAAAGGGTAGAGGGTGTAATACTAAGAGGTCGTCCACCAAAGGATGTAGTGATTAAGCCAGAAACCTTCAAGGCGATATCAGAATCGACCATTGATCAATTAGCGGCTTTGCATTTGGTTGATTTAGAAGAAGCCGGTTTAGCGGATTTTGGAAAACCGGAAGGCTATACGCAAAGACAAGTAGATGGCTGGATTAAACGCTATTTCAAGGCCAAGACTGATGAGATTTCCTCTATGGAACAAGTTGCTGAATGGTTAACTGCGAATGTACCAGAACAGCAATATGTATCACTCATTCACAACGACTATAAGTACGATAACTTGGTTTTGAATCCGAGTGATTTAAGTGATATCAAAGCCGTGCTGGATTGGGAAATGGCTACAGTTGGTAATCCGTTAATGGACCTAGGTACATCTTTAGCGTACTGGGCACAAGCGGATGATTCAGATTCCTTAAAACCATTTAGTTTGACTTGGATGCCGGGTAATTACACTAGAGCAGAATTTGTTAATCGATATGAAGAAAAGACAGGTTTTGATCTGTCAAATCAAGTCTTCTATTATGTGTTTGGTGCCTTCAAGATTGGGGTCATTATTCAACAGATTTATGCCAGGTATAAAGCAGGGCTTACAAAAGACCCACGTTTCGCTAACTTAATATTTGCTGTAAAAGCCTGTGGTGCCAATGCAGTTAAGACTTTGGAAAGGGATAGGATTTGAAAAACACCCCCTCGCCCTATGGGCACTCCCCCTCAAAAAGGGGGAGAGTTATAAGTGCTCCTCTTTTAAGGGGAGCTGTCCGAAGGACTGAGGGGTCAAAACAGACATCATGAAACTAGAAATAAAAGACATTAACAAAGTACTCATCCTTGGAGCGGGTACCTTAGGTTTAAGAGTGGCATTGCAATCAGCTATTAGCGGATTCGAGACCACGATCTACGATATCAATGAGAAAGCCTTTGAAGCAGCCATCAAAATTCAAGATGGTATTTTGAGAGGCTTGCAAAAACGAGAACTCATTACTGAGGAAGAAATCGAGGCAGTAAAAGCAAGGCTAACTTTCACCACAGATGCAAAAGCAGCAGCGGATGATGCTGACTTTCTAAATGAGTCTGTGACTGAAAATCTTGAATTGAAGAAACAGGTTTGGGCACAGTTTGGTGGACTATGTCCGGAGAAAACACTGTTTACTTCAAATACATCTTATCTGTTACCTTCTCAAATTGCAGAAGCCACTTGTAGACCAGAGCGATTCTGTAATTTTCATTTCCATGATGTGTTCTATGCCAATGTAGTGGACATTATGCCACATGATACCACTGAGGATTGGATAAACGATTTCCTATTTGAAATGGGAAGAAAGCTGAATCAAACTCCTGTGTTTGTCAAGAAGGAGAATCCGGGTTACATCTTTAATTATATGTTAATGGCTCTAATTGGTGCTGCCGGAGCACTAAAGACCATGGATGTGGGTTCTATAGAAGACATCGACCGAAGCTGGATGGGGAACTTTAAAATGGAAATGGGTCCTTTTGGCGTTTTAGACACTGTCGGTTTGGATACAGCATGGCATATTACTTCAAATCAACCAGATAAGAAAAGTCAAGCCTTTGCTGCTTTGTTAAAGACTTACATTGATGAAGGTAAGCTGGGCGTAAAAGTAGGAGAAGGCTTTTATAAATACCCTAATCCAAGATATAAGGATCCTGATTTTATTCAAGGTTAGTCGACCATTGAAATTTGATGCTGAAGCTCTTCAATCGCCTCTTGCTTGGATGATAATGCCAATCTCTCGGCAGTCATCGGGCCTCCTTTAAGCTGAGTTAAATCAAGCGAAAGCTTATACATCAGTTCTTCTAGCGCCTCTAGAAGTAAGTCTTTGTTTTTATCATCAATGCTAATCATACAATGAATCTATAGAATCTTTATGGTTCAATAGTTGACCTAGATCATGGATGCACGAGTTGAGATTTTTATAAATTGAACCATATCGGTTAGTCCCCGACTATTTTTTGAAAACCGATGAAAAGAAGTTCAGAACAGATATTCGATGAGTTGCTCATTCTCCGTTGTCAGGATAATGATCAAGAAGCTGTGGGCTTACTATGGAAACGCTGGCAGCCTAGAATATTAAAATGGTCCTTTGATTTTCTAAAGGATCAAGAGTTGGCACAAGAAGTGGCTCAGGAAAGCTGGTTGTCAATTTTTCAAGGGTTGGCCAAGCTGAAGGATCCCACTCTATTTAGGTTTTGGGCTTATCGAATTGTACAGAGAAGATCGGCTGATCAGATTAGGAAGATTCAAAAAGAAAGAAAACTAAGTGAAGCATTAGGTAAAGAGTCAGAGCCCACTCATCAAAAAGAAATCGAGCTTAGATCTTCACCAGACGAAGTGGCACTTATGCTTCAAGCCATAAAGGAGCTTCCAGATCAACACCAACAGATTCTTAAACTCTACTACTTAGAAAAGCATAGTGTAAAAGTGATTGCTCTATTAATTGAGTTACCTGAGGGTACAGTGAAATCGAGACTCTTTTACGCCAGGAAATATTTAAAGGAAAAATTAAAGGAGGTATATCATGAACAAGACTGACAAAGAGATCGATGCCCTAATTCATGAGGCATTAAATAAAGAAGAGGCCGAGTACTTTGATAAACTAGGAGAACAGAATGTTCCGCAGATGCTTGGCGGCCTATTCAGAGGTAAGAATAGCTGGTTAAACATTTATGTATTGATCATGCAGCTGATCATTTTTGGAGTTACGGTCTGGACTTTTCTAGAGTTTCTAGGCGCTGAAGAGATGATGCAAAAAATGGAATGGATGTTCTATACGTTGTTAGGTTGGATAGCCACAGCAATGCTCAAACAATGGAGCTGGAATCAGATGGATAAAAATGAGTTGAAACGAGAGATTAAAAGACTTGAGTATCAGCTATCCTTGTTAGGTAAGAAGTGATTAGAACCTGTCTTGGACTTTTAAAATGTAAAGATTCCCTCTAATATTGTGGGCAAAGCCCCCGATTCGTGTCAAAAAAGACCAAAGAGAACATACTAGACTCAGCCTTGAAGCTCTTCAATGAGAAAGGTTTAGTGAATGTTCGTTTGCAACACATAGCCGATGAAGCCTTTATCAGTATTGGCAACATGGCTTACCACTATAAGAACAAAGAGTCCATTGTTCATGCCATTCATGAGCTACTTGAATTAGAGTTAAAGACACTCATGGCCGAAATGAATGTGGTGCCACTCTTTGATTACGTGAATCAGTATTTTGAAAACGCATTTCAGCTGCAACTTAAGTATGCTTTCTTCTTCACAGATATGTTAGAGGTGTTTAGATCATATCCTGATATAGCTGAAAAACACTCAAAGCTTATTACTTGGCAAAAGAAACAATATGAGCTAATGCTCGAATTCAACCAGAATAGGGGTGTTTTTGAAATGCCGGAAATAGATAACCAGAAAGAACACGTTGTGAATCAGCTTTGGATGGTTACTTATATGTTCCAAAGCTTTAGGTTGATTGAGGGTGCGAAACCCAACCTTAAAAACTACTGCGATCAAATCTGGAGTATTTTCATTCCTCTGATGACCGAAAGAGGTCTTCAAGAATATAAACAATTAGGCAGTTTTTCGATTATATAGGAATACTACCTATTACATGTTCTTCGATTTAGGATCACTTCAAAAGTTCCATAAGTATTGGATCTTCAGTGGAGAGATGGAAAGAGTTTCTCCTAGTGAGGATGTAAAATTTAAAAATGCAGATTCTTGGCTTCAGGATGCTGCTGTAATTGATATTGTGCTTAAGAGAAACGGACAATATTTAGTAGGTCTAGTTTTCGCTAAACCAGACGAAGGAGCAGAATTTATTATTAGATACATACGTACCTGTCCTACTTTAAAAAGTGCGGAAACCACGGCTAACTTTATGAGGCGCCTCGCGGCCAAAGATCCCAGAGGCACTGTAACCATTGCCGAAGACACGTATTTGCTCTACGATAACTAGTTTGTTCAATCGTTTTCCAAAGTCGTTAAACAGATTATCTAGAATTATTCTTAATTAGGGTGTTTCTCCTATTTTTCTAGAAAACATTTTCTAAAACATGATCTATGTCATGTTATTCTTCTTAGCTTCTAAGGTAATTCTTATGATTTTTTAGCTAATCCTTAATTTTTTCAACTTATGGCAAACGTTTTATGGTTACAGGGCGGGGCTTGCAGTGGCAATACCATGTCCTTTCTAAATGCCGAAGAACCTACTGTTGTTGAGCTTGTTACCGATTTCGGAATTAACATCCTCTGGCACCCTTCAATAGGCCTAGAAATAGGAGAGCAAGTTTCTGACTTGATGGAAGATATAAAAGCGGGTAAAATTCCACTAGATATTTTCGTTTTCGAAGGTTCAATTGTTCAAGGTCCTAACAATACAGGTACTATGAACTATTTCTGCGACCGTCCTATGAAGGACTGGGTCAAGGAGCTTTCTGAAGTCGCACAATTTGTTGTGGGTATCGGTGACTGTGCTACATATGGAGGTATTCCTGCAGTGGAGCCCAATCCTAGTGAATCAACAGGTCTACAATTCCTTAAAAAGAAAAAAGGGGGCTTCTTAGGAGCTGACTTTGTTTCTAAAGGTGGTTTACCGGTAATCAATATTCCTGGCTGTCCGGCTCACCCAGATTGGGTATCACAAATTCTAGTGGCTATTGCTACTGGTAGAATTGGTGATATACTGGTAGATGAGTATCACAGACCTAAAACGTTCTTTACTGATTTTGTGCAAACAGGTTGTACCAACGTGAACAACTTTGCACAGAAAATTGATGGAGGATTTGGTAAAAGAGGAGGTTGTTTATTCTACGAAGTAGGATGTAGAGGACCTATGACTCGCGCGAGTTGTAATAGAGTGCTTTGGAATAGAGTAAATAGTAAAACCAGAGCTAATCACCCATGTCTAGGTTGCACGGAACCTGGCTTCCCTCACCACGACCTTAAAAAGGGCAGTGTTCTAAAAACTATGAAGCACTTGGGTATTCTACCAAAAGATGTTCCTACGGGACAGTCTAAAGGTATTTACTATCTGAGAGCAGGTTGGGAGAAAATATTGCCTTATAACAAAACCTTAACCGAAACTTCAAAATAATCCGAAATGGCTACTAAAGAGTTAAATATATCACCTGTTGGACGTGTAGAAGGGGATTTGGATGTACAAGTAACCATGGAGAATGGTGTTGTTACCAAGGCTCATACACAAGCAGCAATGTTTAGAGGCTTTGAGCGCATCATGGCCGGAAAAGACCCACAATCTGGGTTGATCGTTACACCAAGAATATGTGGAATCTGCGGAGGATCTCACTTGTATTGTGCTTCATCTGCCTTAGATACAGCATGGGGAACAACCTTGTCTCCTAATGCACTGTTGTTAAGAGCATTAGGGCAAGCAACTGAGACGATTCAGAGTATTCCAAGATGGTTTTATGCAATTTTCGCTACGGATATGGCGAATAAGAAATTTGCCAATAAGCCATTATATCAAGAAGTAGTGAATCGTTTTGCTGCTTATGTAGGTACTTCTTTTCAAAAAGGATTGACTGCGAGTGCTTTACCTGTTCAGGTTTATGCATTGTTTGGTGGTCAATGGCCACACTCAAGTTACATGGTTCCTGGAGGTGTAATGTCTGCACCAACATTAAAGGATATCACTCGAGCACATGCCATCATGAACCAGTTTAAGAATGACTGGTTAGAGACTGTTTGGTTGGGTTGCTCAATTGAACGTTACCTACAAATCCAAACTTGGGACGATCTCATGGCTTGGGTAGAGGAGAACGAGTCTCAGCGTAATTCAGATTTAGGTCTATTTATTAGAGCTGCATTAGAATTTGGAATGGACAAGTTCGGTCAAGGTGTTGGCAAGTTCTTGGCATTCGGTACATATCTACATAAAGACAGATATAACAAACCAACAGTTGAAGGTAGGAATCAAGCTTTAATTAGCTCTTCTGGTTTCTTCGATGGTAAAAACTACCACGACTTCGATCACAGACAAGTGCTTGAGCACGTTGATCACTCATGGTACGAAAATGTTCCACCGACTCACCCTTGGGAAGAGCCATTACCTACACCACTAGAATCTCAGAATCTTGAGAATACTGATTTTGGAGGAAAGTATAGTTGGGCTAAGGCACCAAGATACATGGATAGTGCTGCCGAAGCTGGTCCATTGTCTAGGGTTATTATGAACGCGAATCCTAACAATATGGATCATCAGATTCAAGATCCATTGTTTGGAGATATAATGGACAAGATGGGAGCCAACGTGTTTGTAAGATCACTTGCACGTGTCCACGAGGCACCAAGATTGTTCGAACAGATCAATACTTGGTTAACCGAAATTAATCTAGACGATGAATTCTACATCAAACCAGAAGAGAAAGATGGTAAAGGATTTGGTGCAACAGAAGCAGCAAGAGGTTCTTTAGCTCACTGGGTTGAGATTGAAGGCGGTGTTATCAAAAACTACCAAGTAATTGCTCCAACTACATGGAATGTTGGTCCTAATGATGAAGGCGGTAACCCGGGTCCGATTGAAGCGGCCTTAGAGGGTACTGAAATCGAGGATCCACATGATCCGGTAGAAGTGGGCATGGTAGCTCGATCTTTCGACTCATGTTTAGTATGTACTGTACATGCACATGATCAAAAAGGAAAAGAGTTATCAAGATTTAAACTGTAACCATTTTTTATATGAGTCGGGTAGCTATTATGGGCTTTGGTAATCCAGTGCGTAGCGATGACGCTGTCGGATGCTATGTGATTGAAGAATTGAAGAAATCGTTACCCGATTCAGAATCATTTACATTTTTTGATATGGGTACCTCGGCATTCGAGGTACTCTTTAATTTAAAAGGGCATGACAAAATCATAATTGTCGATGCTACAACAAATTCAGGAGAAGCTGTTGGCACACTTTTTAAATTACCTGCTTCAGAGGTTGAAGGAGCAATTGAAGAAGATCCAATGGTGTTCTTGCATAGTCTTAAATGGGACCAAGCGCTTTCTTACGCCAAAAAAATAATGGCGAATGAATATCCTGAAGACATTGAAGTGTATTTGCTTGCTATTGACAATACCAGGCTTGAAGTTGGTATGTCAGAGGCAGTCAAGCGTTCTGCAGATGAGTTAGTGGGGATAATAAAGGACGATTTGGCGACACTTTCTGTATGAGCATATCTCTAAAATCTAAGCATCTTATTATTTCTTCTGAGCTTGTAGAGTCCTACTTTCAGGAGAGCCCCTATGTTCTGCTTTCTTATAAAGAAGAGTTAGGTAAGTTGTTGATTTCGCCTGTGGATAATGCATGGTTTACTAAGATGCATAAGGCGGATCAATATTTTTTAAAGCAAAGAAATTTAAAAGGCGATAATTCAACTGGAATTCATGCCTTGTTGCTCGATTTTGATTTAGATGATTCAGATCGAGATTTGAGCTTCTCTGAAAATGAAAAGTCTAATTTTTTAAGTGTAGATATCCAATGATTAAGATTCATATCAATAGCATAGAGCATCAGGAGGAGGTGAATGAGTTACTAAAATCTAGAGATTTGACTTCTTTAATCACTTGCTCAAATGAATTCACTAATGAGTTAGTAATTCAGCTTCTGATCGATAATGACAAAATCTCAATGCTTCCAGATTGGTCGAACCAGAGGTTACCTCTACTTTTTCCATCAGTTAGCTACACACCTCAAAACCTAATTGCTTATATCTGTTTGGTTTCAGAGTTATGGCAAGAAGCCAGAGACTCCTCTGATGATGAGTCACTTTCTGCTTGGGTAGAAGGTTTATTCGAAGGACCTGAAGCTTTTAGCAGTTTATTGAACTCAGAGTTAAGCCAAATCAATAGGTTTTTATTGGCCATATATGCTGAATCCGAATCTCGCGCACAAGTCCCTTCTTTATATAAAAGCACAATAACCCAGGTTGAATCGCCCGAGCTAAAAGCCTTCGTTACTTATCATTATTCAGCGTTTCTAGAAGAAGTTAAAGTTCCAAATGAAGTGTTGATGGCTTTATTGGTTCATGGAAGAAATGAAGGATTGAGTCTACAAGCGCAAATGAGCTTGAAACTCCAGTTTGTAAGCCTAATGATGACGAGTCATGCCGAGGGTGAATTGATAGGGTTGGACGAATTAAAAGTGATTATAGCGGAAGTTTATGATTACTTGAAAGGAATCAACGCACCCTTCCAATTGGCTTCGGTATTGGAACTTATGTCTCAAATTAGCATCAATGATGAGCATTATAGTGAGGCTTTGGGATACTTGAATGCCGCCATTGACCAATATAAGCACTTGGAACTACCGGAATTAGTGGCTCAGGTTAATCTAGACAAAGCGAGCCTTTTACACCTTTGGGCTAAAAAAGGATTCCCACAGTTTTTCACCAAAGCCATTGAGTCATACCAAGAGGCATTGAGAGTACATAAGAAACTGAATTCACCAGAAGTGTTTGCTCAAATCCATCATCAATTAGGTGTTTTGTATTCTGAGCTACCGAGTATGGAAGAGAAAAAGAAGATTTGGAGTGCCTTATCTGCAACTTCTTTCAAAGAGGCATTGGAGTTCTTTAGCAAGGAGAAATATCCGCTCATCTATGCGAGTGTTTGTCATAATTATGCCACTGCAATAATGAATTACCCTGAAGCTGCTCAATCTGATAATATTGAAAAGGCGATCAACTTCTTTCTGGATGCCTTAGCGATTAGAAAAGAAGCTCCCTATGAATACAGTCTCACAGCACTTAACTTACTTGAAGCTTATTGGGAGGCCAATAATGTGAATCAAGTAATGGAGCGCATTAGAAGACGGGAGATGAGACAATTAGCGGAAGAGATCATTCAAATGAAGGCTAGTGAAGAAATGGTGCTTCGAGCGAAAGAACATCTAGAGGCATTAAAAGAGACGTATAAACCGAAGGAGGTTACCAATGCATGAGGTGTCTTTAGTTAGAGGTGTCTTTCGATCTTTGGAAGAAGAGTTCAATTCAGATCAATTGGCTAAGATGCAGACGATCCGAATGAAGATTGGATTATTATCTAATGTCGAGCCTGTTTTAATGCAGAATGCTTTCAATGCTGTTAAGGAAGACAATCCTCAATATGCCAATGTCAATTTAGACATTGAGAGCATTCCTATAGAAGTCCATTGCGATATCTGCGGTAAAGACTCAGTAGTATCAAATTATAGATTCGTTTGCGATTGCGGAATTCCGACCAATAATGTGGTTAAGGGTGAGGAATTGCTTATTCATCAGGTAGAATTTCTAGACTAGTCGGTATCTTGGCCGACAACTCCATTTAATTTTGAGAATTTATTCTAGTAAAGAATTTCGAAAAATTCTTCAACAAGAATTAATCATTTCATGTAAATACATGATTCTGTTTAAGCTTTAATTTAAAATACTTAAACAGTTATTAATCAGTGAGTTATTTTCGTTCTTTAGAAAAAAATTTCTAAAGAGTTAGAAAGCTTTTTCTTGTCATTTATTCTTTTCAAATTCTAAAAAAGAGAATAAAAATGTCAGTAGAAAAATCAAATAAAGCCGCTCGTGGTACCGTAAAATGTGAGAACACAACACTTCATCTGCTCAAGGCGAATGATTTTGTTGCTGAAGCCATTCGAAAAGAGATGGCAGACAGAGGTATACTTCTTATTAATATGACATCTTCACCAGGTTCCGGTAAGACTACTCTTCTACAAGAGACTGGTAAAAGATTAAAGGACAAAATCAACATGAAAATTCTTGTTGGTGACTTAGAAACTGAAAGAGATGCTGATAGATTAAGGGATGTTGGAGTTGATGCTTTACAAATAGTTACTGGTGGCATCTGCCATTTAGAGGCTCAAATGGTACACCAAGGAATGGAAGGGCTAGATTTAGATGGTGTAGACTTGCTTATAATTGAGAACGTTGGAAACCTAGTTTGCCCATCAAGCTTCGACTTGGGTGAAGATTATCGCGTTACTCTTGTTGCAACAACAGAAGGTGATGATAAGCCTAAGAAGTATCCGCGCATGTTCTTAACAAGTGACATGATGGTGGTTTCAAAGAGTGATTTGCTTCCTTATCTACCGTTTACTATTGATGCGGTAACTGAAGATGCTCGCGATATAAACCCAAGTCTAGACGTAATGACAGTATCCAGTCAAAGTGGAGAAGGAATAGATGCTTGGTGTGATTGGTTACTTCAAAAAGTTGAAGAGAAGAAAGGGGTATTGGCATAAGCAATGCCTACCTTTCATTGCCATATTACAGGTAGAGTCCAAGGGGTTGGTTTTAGACCACTTGTTCACACGTTAGCAAAGTCTGAAGAGATATCAGGCCAAGTGAGTAATGGAAGGAGTGGTGTACACATACACTTCGAAGCCACTAGAGAAAAAGCCAAAAGATTTATTGATCGGGTAATTGCTGCCAGGCCTGAGCACGCTGTTATCACAGCATACCATTTAGAAGAAATAGAAGAAGCTAAATTCAAGGGCTTTACCATTGTGCAGAGTCAAGATAGAGATCAATTCGATCAGAAAATTGCACCTGATTTTGCTACTTGTACGAGTTGTTTGTCTGAGTTAAACGACCAGAACAATAGACGTTATAACTATCCTTTTATCACCTGTACAGTCTGTGGTCCTCGCTATTCAATCATCAAAAATGCTCCGTACGACCGCCAATTAACAAGCATGCTGGCTTTTCATCAATGTGAAACCTGTTCTGAAGAGTATGAGGATTTAAATGATAGGAGATATTATTCACAGACTAATTCATGTGCTGTTTGTGGCGTTCATCTAACTGTTTTAAAAGAGCCTACATACTCACAAAAGATTGTAGACCCAATAGATAAATCGGTCGAAACCTTAAAGAATGGTGACATTGTATCTCTGAAGGGAATTGGAGGTTTTCTGCTAATGTGTGATGCTGCTAATTTATCAGCCATTCAAACTCTTAGAGATAGAAAGCAAAGGCCTGATAAGCCTTTTGCCGTATTATATCCAAACATAGAATGGGTCGAAGATCAATTCGAATTATCATCCTATGAAAGAAATGCACTTCTAAGTCCTGAAGCTCCCATAGTTCTACTGAGCCCGAAGAAGAAAGTAACGATAGCCAAAGAAGCGATAGCACCTGGTTTGAATAAAATTGGTGTAATGCTTCCTTATGCCCCTTTGTTACACTTGATTTCACAAAAAGTTGGAAGGCCGCTTATTGCCACAAGTGGTAATGTAAGCGGTTCTCCTATAATACATGCTGATGACAAGGCAGTTGAAACTATGAGCCTCTTCGCGGATTTAGTGATAGGCAACAACAGAGAAATCATCAATCCGCAAGACGATTCGGTAGTACAGTTTGCAAAAGATCAACGAATAATTTTAAGAAGATCAAGAGGTCTGGCTCCTGCATATTTTGGAAAGACGAACAGCTTATCAGACGATCAAGTGATGGCTATGGGTGCTCAAATGAAGGGGAGTTTGGCTATTGCTAATGGGGCGAATTGGCATGTAAGTCAATACTTGGGTTCTTTAGAGAGTTTCGATGCCCAACAGGTTTATCAAGAGACCTTGGCTGGCTTGATTAAGATTACTGGTTTAAAACCAAAGATAGTTTTGAGTGATATGCATCCGGGCTTTTTTGCAAGTCAAAAAGGGAAGGAGATTGCTCGGGAAGAGACCATCCTACAAATGGATATTCAGCATCATGAAGCGCATTTTGCATCGGTATTGCTGGAGAATGATCTCGTTGATCAAGAATCGCCCGTCTTAGGCGTAATGTGGGATGGTACAGGTCTTGGAACTGATGGACAGATATGGGGAGGTGAATTTTTTGTTTATCAAACGGGTGAGATGGAAAGGACATTCCATCTTGAATACAAGCAAGCCACAAAGAATGATTTGATGGCAAAAAAGCCAAGGCTTTCGGCACTGAGTTATGCCACCAATTCAGACTTTTTTACTGAACGTACCCAACGACAGTTCAATCCTACGGAATTGAAGATTGCCAGAGTTCAATTGGCCAATGGAAACATTAGGACTAGTTCAATTGGTCGACTGTTTGATGCAATGGCCTCTTGGTTAGGATTGATTCAGGAATGTACTTTTGAAGGACAAGCGGCTATGCTTTTAGAAGCTTGCGCTGCTCAATACCATGGGCCGAAAAAAGGCTACTATGATTTTGAACTCCTTGAAGATGAGATCTCTATGGGTTTGTTTTTGAATCAATTGAAATCTGATTTGAAGGCAGACAAACCAATAGAGGAATTGGCATTCAAGTTCCACTTGAGTTTAGCGAAGTTAATAGAAAAGGTTGCCAATGAGCTTCAGATCAATAAACTAGCTTTTAGCGGAGGAGTATTTCAAAATGCCTTGTTGGTATCTCTTATTCAAGAACATCTTTCAGGTGATTTCAGCCTGTATTTTAATAAAGAGCTATGTCCGAATGACGAGAATATCTCGTTTGGTCAATTGGCTCATTTTTTCATTCAAAGACAATTTTTTAATCTAAATAAAGAACATCATGTGTTTAGCGATACCAGGTAAAATCAAATCGATTGAAGAGCGCTATGGCGGTACGGTGAGAATGGCAAAAGTCAATTTCGGAGGTATCGTTAAGGAAGCCAGTTTAGAGATGGTACCTCAAGCAGAGGTAGGTCAGTATGTTTTGGTACACGTTGGTGTGGCCATATCTATTGTAAATGAAGAAGAAGCGGCCAAGACATTCAAGTATTTAGAAGAGGCAGGCGAATTAGATGAATTAAACCCGGAGGAACTATGAAACCGACATGATTAGAGTAATCATCATAATTATGAATTGTGATTACTCCAATCATCAAAGGTTACATATGGCTATTAAATAAAAGAAAAGACAGCATATGAAATTTATCTCTGAATACCGCGAACCAGAATTAGTAAAGAAGTACTTAGAGAGACTTCATGAAGTAACCACACAAGAATGGACCATAATGGAAGTTTGTGGCGGTCAAACGCACAGTCTGGTTAAAAATGGCATACTCAATCTTTTGCCGGATAAGATAAGAATGGTACATGGACCAGGATGCCCTGTATGTGTAACTCCCTTAAACCTAATTGATAAGGCTATTTATTTGGCCGAAGAGAAAAATGTGATTCTATGCTCTTTCGGAGATATGCTGAGGGTGCCGGGATCAAAAAAGAGCCTTTTAGAGGCTAAGGCCAATGGAGCCGATATTAGAATTTTGTACTCTCCTTTAGAGGCTGTTGAAATTGCTTCAAATAACCCCGATAGAGAAGTAGTCTTCTTTGCGGTAGGTTTTGAAACCACTGCTCCGGCTAATGCCCTTTCAGTTGTACATGCTATAAGAGGAGGTATTAAGAATTACTCAATTCTAGCGTCTCATGTTTTGGTACCACCGGCTATAAAAGCAGTTTTAAGTGACCCTGAGAACCTTATTCAAGGATTTTTAGCTGCAGGCCACGTGTGTACTATTATGGGTATGGAAGACTATTATCCAATTGTAAAAGAGCACAATGTACCGATAGTGGCCACAGGGTTTGAACCAGTAGACTTATTACAGGGAATTCTAATGGTAGTTGAGCAACTAGAAAAAGGTAAAGCGGAAGTTGAAAATCAGTATAGCCGAGTTGTTGATAGGGATGGTAATAAGTCAGCAAAAGACATTATCAGCAAGGTCTTTAAAGTGTCGGACCGAGATTGGAGAGGTATAGGAGAAATTCCGGAAAGTGGGTATGAGATCAGACAAGAACTTGATATGTATGATGCCGATCATAAGTTCGAAATCAATATCGCCAAAGCTCAAGAGTGCCAGGATTGTATTGCTGGAGATGTACTAAAAGGTTTAAAGAAGCCTCATGAGTGCCCTCAATTTGGAAAAGGTTGTACACCGCTTAATCCATTAGGTGCCCCAATGGTGTCTAGTGAAGGAGCATGTGCTGCTTATTATCATTTCGCAAATGTTGAATTTGAAGAGCCAGTGTCATGAGTGTCAAAATGAATTTGAATTGCCCCATTCCCCAGCTGGATTTTGATCGCATCACATTGGGACATGGAAGTGGTGGTGTTCTGACCCATAAGCTTTTGGATAGCGGAGTGTTTGATTTACTCTCTAACGAGATTCTGGATAAAAAGCACGATGGAGCCTTCCTAAATCTAGAGGGAGAAGTTGCCATGTCTACAGATAGTTTTGTTGTAAATCCGGTTTTCTTCCCTGGTGGAGATATTGGAGAATTAGCAATTAATGGGACGGTAAATGATTTGGCTATGTGTGGGGCCATTCCAAAGTATTTATCCCTAGCCTTTATCATTGAAGAAGGGCTATTGATGCAGGATTTTTGGAATATTCTTGTCTCAATAAAGGCGGCTGCAGAACGGGCAGGTGTAAAAGTAGTAACGGGCGATACGAAAGTGGTTGAACGAGGTAAAGGTGATCAAATCTTTATCAATACAACAGGAATAGGTACGATTCATCCAAAGGCGAAAATATCCGATACCCATATTAAGACTGGCGACAAAATTATTGTGAGCAACAGCATTGCGAATCACGGTATCGCGATCATGTCAGTGAGGGAGGGTTTAGAATTTGAAACAGAAATTCTAAGCGACACTTGTGCTTTGAATGAACCTGTATTACAGCTTATTGAGAATTTTGCTGATGGCATACATGTAATGAGAGACCCAACTAGAGGGGGGCTTGGAACAGTATTGGCTGAAATTGCTAAGGATCAAAAGATAGGAATTGATATCGCGCAAACTACTATACCTGTAGAAGAGCAGGTAAATGGTGCCTGTGAACTGTTAGGGCTAGATCCGCTTTACGTGGCGAATGAAGGTGTTTTTATCACCATAGTAGATGGAAGCATAGCGAACGAAGTCTGTGAACAGTTAAAGGTTTTTGATACTTGTGCTAAGGCCTCAATAATCGGTGAGATTGTTGATGATCATAAAGGACAAGTTATTATCCAGTCGGCCATAGGCGGAAGAAGAGTAGTGAATATGTTACCAGGAGAACAATTGCCAAGGATTTGCTAGTTCAAGACGTTCATATCGCGAGTAAGATCTCTGAATTAAAGCAAGTCTTTAAAGGCCCAGAGAAATCGCCTTTTCTAGCACCAAGGGGTGTTTGGCTTAATGGTAGTCAGTTAGTGGTAAGTGATACTGGCCAGAATAGAGTGTTCATTTGGAATGAACTTCCTAATTCTGAGTATGCAAATCCAAATTTAGTACTGGGGCAAGAATCAGAAGAAGGAACAGGAAGGAATCAAAATCATACCGTGTCTGCTTCTTCATTGCATTATCCTTCTGGTCTTTGGACGGACGGACAAAAACTGATAGTAGCCGATGCATGGAATCATCGTGTTTTGATATGGCATTCATTCCCAACCGAAAATGGACAACCTGCTGATGTTGTATTGGGCCAAAGAGATTTTGAATCCAATGAGCCAAATGTAGATGGCCTCAACGCACCTACTACAGCTCAAAGCTTATACTGGCCTTATGGGGTATTTTCAAATGGAGAAGAACTTTGGATTGCTGACACAGGGAATAGAAGAGTGGTTTACTTTAAGGATATACCCACCAAGTCTTTTGCTGCGGCAGATTTGGTTATCGGTAAACCTGATTTGAGTTGTAGAGACTATGAACCAAATGAGCCCATATGGCCCTATTCAGTTAGGGTTGACGACTCTGGGAGATTGGCGATAACAGATACCCAATACTTTAGGGTATTGATCTGGAACAATTGGAAGAAAGCAGTTGGGTCAACTCAACCTGACTTCGTTTTAGGGCAAGCAGATATGGTTGCCAATGGCCAGAATCAATTTAAGTTGAGTCCTAATGAGCGCACGCTCAATTGGTGCTATGATAGTTTTTTGCATAAAGACGGAATCTTTGTGCTTGATACAGCCAATAGTAGGGCCAAATGGTATCCTGAGATTTTGGAGAATAATCAAGAAGCAGACGACCTTATAGGTCAGCCTGATTTTAATACGGGTTCCGAGAATGTTCAGAATTTGAAAGGAACCGATACGGGCCTTTATTGGCCATTTTCAATTTGTATAGAACAACAACAATTAGTGATTGCCGATACGGGTAACCACAGAGTATTATTGAATAAACTTTTAGTGTGATATGGAAACTTTGTTACCATTACTTTTTGCCCTCGGTATTGGCTTTAGCCATGCTTTTGAAGCGGACCATTTAGTGGCCATTATGAATATTGTTACCAACCGAAATAAAACCAAGGTGGCTCTAAAAGATGGCATCTATTGGGGGTTGGGTCATACCACGACTGTTTTTGTCATTGGTGCTATTTTCATCTTGAGTAAACTAATAGTAAATGAGAGCTTCTTTGGTTACTTAGAGGGATTAGTGGGTGTTACCTTAATTATACTCGGTGTTTTTCGACTGAGAAAGCTCTTTACTAAAACCAAATACTCTGAAGATGTCAAAGCGCATTCAGGACATAAACTGGCTTATGGTGTTGGGCTTATTCATGGACTTGCGGGTAGTGGTGCGGTTATCATTATCGCGATGACTGAGATCAAACAGCCATTGAGTGAACTTTTCTATTTGCTTTCTTTTGGTTTAGGCTCAATTGTAGGCATGCTTATAGCTGCAACAATATTTAGTCTACCGTTTTCTAAACAGTTATTTAAATCAGGTAAGCTGCAAGCCGGTATGGTGGTTTTCTCCAGTCTGCTCTGTTTGGCCTATGGAGGATATATGGTCTATGGGATAGTTTGAGAGCCCCTGATGAAGTAGCTGGACTCAAATAGATATTGAATTCTTAAGGACTTGTAATAATTACAAGTCCTTTTTCTTTCAAAATTGTGGTAGATTAACATTAGACGTAATTCGCTAAAAGTTGAAGTATTTTTTAGGAATAGATTTAGGCAGTTCTTCAGTAAAGATTTCAATTGTGGAATCAGAATCGGGTAAATCTGTTGGTCTCGTACAGACGCCTGAATCAGCTATACCAATTAAAGCTGAGAAGGAGGGTTGGGCAGAGCAGAGTCCTGAACACTGGTGGAAATACGTGTGTGAAGGAATTGAAAAGGTAAAGATTCAATCTGGAATTACTGAAGAAGAAATCGAAGGTATTGGTATTGCCTATCAAATGCATGGACTTGTTCTTTTGGATGTTGAAGGGAACACACTAAGAGAAGCGATCATTTGGTGTGATAGCCGAGCGGTTGAAATAGGAGAAAGAGCTTTTGGCGAAATTGGACATGTAAAGTGCAACTCAGAGCTTTTAAATTCCCCTGGAAACTTTACAGCGTCTAAGTTGGCTTGGGTTAAAGCGAATGAACCTCATGTCTACAATCGCATCAATAAGTTTATGCTTCCGGGTGACTATATCGCTTATAGATTGACCCAGCAGATGACAACTACTGTCACGGGTCTATCGGAGGGAGTTCTTTGGGATTACCAATCCAATACATTGTCAGAAACCATTTTGGCCCAATATGGCATAAGTAAAGAACTGGTACCATCAGTTGTTCCTATGTTTGGCTTACAAGGTCAAGTGTCTGCGTTAGGGGCAAGTGAGTCCGGATTAAAATCTGGGACTCCTTTACTCTATAGGGCAGGAGATCAGCCCAACAACGCTTTGAGCTTAGGAGTATTCGAACCTGGTGAAGTGGCAGCAACATGTGGTACTTCAGGTGTTGTGTATGCTGTGACAAACAACTTTGAAATTAAGGAGTCTCAACGGTTGAACAATTTCATTCACGTAAACCATAGCGCAGACCGGACCAGAGTTGGTAAGCTATTGTGTGTTAACGGTGCTGGCATTCAGTACAGTTGGCTTAAAGAGAACCTTGGACTAGACAATTTCCAAGAACTGAATGTTTTAGCTGAGGGCATTCCTGAAGGATCAGAAGGTCTTACGATTCTACCTTTTGGAAATGGTGCTGAACGAATACTATACAATAGAGATATCGGTTCAAAAGTACACCATCTTAATTTCAATAGACATAGTAAAGCTCACTTGGCTAGAGCTGCATTAGAAGGGATTGCGTTCGCCTTTGTTTATGGTTTGGAGATTATGAAAAACGATGGGGTAATTCCAAGAGTAATAAGGGTAGGCAATGATAATATGTTTAGATCAGATGTCTTTGCTCAAACCATCGCCACATTAGCTGATATTCAGATCGAGGTCTATGAAACGACTGGAGCTACGGGAGCGGCAAGGGCATGCGCTTTTAAAGATGCTGATATGAACCTTATGGAGGTTTTTATGAGAGAAGAT
The DNA here is from genome assembly GCA_002427755.1 of Roseivirga sp. UBA6052. Taxonomy (GTDB): domain Bacteria; phylum Bacteroidota; class Bacteroidia; order Cytophagales; family Cyclobacteriaceae; genus Roseivirga. Next base: position 174,103 of record DIYO01000002.1, on the reverse strand, counting down.
CATCTGAGAACTATTATCCCATCTAAGAAAAACCAAGAGTTGGAAGGCGCTTACTCTCAATGGAGAAGTGTCTTACAGAGTGCTTTGAAAGAAAATAATTTGTAATCATGGTAATATTAGGAGAGAAGGAGTACTTCAAAGGAATTAACGAGATCAAGTATGAAGGAAGGGAGTCAGATAATCCCTTGGCATTCAAGTTCTACAATCCTGATCAAGTAGTCGCAGGGAAGACCATGCGAGAACACTTCAAGTTTGCTATGGCCTATTGGCATACAATGGGTGGTGTCGGTAATGACCCATTTGGTCCGGGAACGAAATTGTTTCCATGGGCAACTTCAAATGATCCAATAGTTGCAGCTAAAGAGAAGGCCGATGCGGCATTTGAGTTTATTACCAAAATGGGTTTTGATTATTATTGCTTTCACGATTTCGATTTGGTTGAAGAAGCCTCTTCTCTTTCAGAATCTGAGAAACGAATCCAAATCATGGTTGACTATCTAAAGCAGAAGATGAATGCTTCGAATACCAAGTTGCTTTGGGGTACGGCTAATCTGTTTTCGAACCCTCGATATATGAATGGAGCAGCTTCTAATCCCAACTTCGAAGTGGTGGCTTGGGCGGGAGCGCAGCTGAAAATTGCCATTGATGCCACCATTGCTTTAGAAGGAGAGAATTATGTTTTCTGGGGTGGAAGAGAAGGGTATATGTCTTTGCTGAATACAAACATGAAATTAGAGCAAGACAATGTGGGCAGGTTTATGAGAATGGCCAGAGACTATGCAAGGAGTAATGGTTTTAAAGGAAACTTCTTTATCGAGCCAAAACCTATGGAACCTACTAAGCACCAATATGATTTTGATGCGGCCACTTCTATCAATTTTATCAGAGAGCAAGGGTTAGAGGAGGACTTCAAGCTGAATATAGAAGTTAACCATGCGACATTAGCACAGCATACTTTTCAACATGAATTACAAGTGGCAGCTAATGCGGGCATGTTAGGCAGTATCGATGCCAACCGAGGAGATTATCAAAACGGCTGGGACACGGACCAATTTCCTAATAACATTTATGAAGCAGCGGAAGCTATGTTAGTCTTTTTAAAGTCCGGAGGTCTACAAGGAGGAGGGATCAATTTCGATGCAAAAACCAGACGAAACTCGACTGACCTCGAGGACCTCTTCTTGGCTCATATTGGTGGTGCCGATACTTTTGCCAGAGGTTTGCTGGTAGCTGATGCCGTGCTCAATAATTCCAACTATGAGACTCTGTTAGATAATCGCTATGCTTCTTTTGAGGAAGGCAAAGGGCAAGAATTTGTAGAAGGCAAATTGACACTCGAAGATTTGTCAAAATTAGCCAAAAGGCTCAGTGAGCCTGAACAGATTAGTGGTAAGCAAGAACTTTACGAGAATATCTTAAATCAGCATATTTGATTAGCAAAATGCTCAGAGTCGGATAAAATAAAAACGCCACTCAATAGAGTGGCTTTTTTTAAGTGTATCTTACCAGCTTCGAATAAGTTGGCCTTATGATTTGCCATTAGAACCAAGTAAAGCCTACTCCAAAAGAGAGCAACACTGCTTCCCTATTTGCGCCATTTTCTAAATTGGCCCAACCCATCTGCAGTTGTGTTTGAAGATCTAAAGCGAACTTCTTCTTTTGAACTAATTCATATCCTGTACTGAAGGAAACAGAACCACCAAAATTCCAATCTTCATCTTCTATATTGTCTTCATAGAATGCTGGAAAATCCATAGCCAATCCCGCTCCAGCATTTATCCACCAGCGGTCTTTCACCCAATATTGAACAGACGGCATAAATGCATCAAAACTTCGGTCTTTGCCTTCGTATTCATAACCCATTCCGGAATACATTCCTAAAATCGCTAAGCGATCATTGAGCATCCAGCCAAATTTCAAATTTGGAAAAGTACTTCCGAATTGAGCTTCATCGAAAGGTACCTCTTGATTGCTATCTGAAATACTGATGACGCCAGCACCTAATCCAAAACCGATAACAAATCCGTTTCTTTCAACTTGATTGCTCTCATTTTGACCAAACGAGGCAAACGTTAAAAACGTAAATAGAATTAATAATGAGTTTTTCATCTTTTTAATGTTTGATGTGATTAATTAATTTATTGTAAAGGTCGGGCAGAAGGGAGAGGCAGTCTTATGACCTATGCTGCTATAATTTTAAATTTTTCGGATATGGCAAAAACTATGAAGCATGGATATAAACTATGACGCAGATGACCGAATTCTTTGTGATTTAAATTGAATTTTTAATCGTGTTGAAATAAAAAAGCTCCATCCTAGAATAAGAATGGAGCCTTTCATTTTGTGGGCCCACCTGGGCTCGAACCAGGGACTTTCTGATTATGAGTCAGATACTCTAACCAACTGAGTTATAGGCCCTTTCCAAAAGTCGGTTTAGACCCTTGAAAATTGGATTGCAATGTTACATATTTGGCTCTAATTAAACAACCAACATGGGCAATCACTTTCCGAATTTAAGAGTAGTAATTTTTGATCTTGGAGGAGTCATCATAGATCATCAAGATAAATTCACACGTGAAGCTTTTGAAGAGTTGTCGAATCTATCTCCTGAAGAGCTCATGACAGTATATGGCAAAGAGCAGTTTTTTCGAGATTATGAGGTAGGCAAGATTGATGATGCTCAGTTCAGGGCCAATATCAGAGAGTCACTTAAAATAGAGGTTGAAGATGATGTGATTGATGGTGCTTGGAACGCGATGTTAAGAGGAGGGATTGACAAGGATAAATTCGAAAAGCTAACAGAAATGGCTAGCGAGTACGACTTATATGTGATGAGTAATACCAATAGCATTCATGTGAGATTCTTCGAGAAAGTTGCTAAGCATGTGAGTGGCAAGAACTTTAACGAGTACTTTAAAAAAGTGTACTATAGCCATGACATTGGCGAGCGGAAACCGAATGCTGCCGCTTGGCAAATCATCATAGATGAACAAGGTTTGAATCCTTCAGAAGCATTGTTTATAGACGACAAAAAAGAGAATACAGATGCCGCTTCAGCACTAGGACTGCAGGTCTATCAAAATACTAATCCCAGAGATTGGATGGATTTGTTTTAGGCGTTAAGCCTGAAAAGCTTCAATACCGCCACAAAGATTTTTTACGTTGGTAAAGCCTTGAGATTTCAAGTATTTACAAGCCTGACCACCTCGTTTACCACTCTTACAGTGCACTATGATTTCTTGAGATTTGAGATGCTCAATTTCACTCAAACGAGTTGGTATTTCAGCCAGTGGTATATTCAAGGCACCTAGATTGTTCTCGATGTATTCCCACTCTTCTCGAACGTCCAAGAAGTTAATTTCTTCGTTTTGGGCCTGACGAGATTTGAACTCTTCTATGCTGATTTCTACGAAACTACTCATTCAAAATAACACGTTTGGTAACCACTTTACCTTGTCTCAAAAATTTGAGCAAATATATGCCTTTTTTGTTCTCGCTTAAATCGACCCAAACACCATTATCTTCTTCTCTAGTTCTTATGGTCTTGGCTTGACCCCAGTTGTCGAATACACGCAATTGATTAACCTCCCCCTCAATGTAGAATGCCCCATTACTAGGGTTTGGAAATACGGTTACGGATGGTGTGATTACAGTTTGACCGGGTACGAATATGGCCGCAGTGGCTTTATCGAATCTAGGGCGCATTAAGAAACTCCCGTTCACTGTTTCATTTTCTCTCCATTCACCTGAAACATTAAAGAACATTTTATCACCTGAATCCTGATTTTTATCTAGGCCCACCGCCAAGAATTCGTTGGTTGCCTGTTGATATCCAATGTAAAAGGTGTCTTGAACAAAGATAGGAGTGTCTAATTGATAGGCTCTTAATTCCCCAATTTCATTAGATCTGAGTACGGCATACTGGTTCTGATAAAGTATTGAATTCGCTTCGTTATCTAATTGACTCCATACATAAATGGAAATGGGCTCGCCCGTTTGTTGTACGAAAGGGAAGTTTATATCTATATGCGTTAGGAGTGCGCGTGTTTCAGCAAAATACTGGTAGGCTAGTTGGCCACCTGCCTGATTAATTCCTGCAGCAAAATCTGGGTCGCCATCATCGTAAGCTAGGTAGTCATCAATTACGGTTACTACTTTAACCGTATCATTAATTCTATAATCTACACTTTCACTAAAAATAGTGTCTACACCAGGGTTAATAGATTCTATTAAGAAGTTATCTCCTGAATTGATGAAATATGATGTCTCTAACAAAAGACTATCAGCATTCCGATCTATTGAAGAAGCAGAAAGGGGTGGAGAGGTAAACACTCTTCGTTCAAAGGCATCGGGTAGGGGGTTGGCTACTGTTTGATCGTTTAAACGTTCAAGCTCTACATCATTCACTATGTCCTTAACAATGGTTGAGAACTGAACGGGTTGAAAGAATGAGTTAAGGTTTAAGAATTCAGCGTCCGTTTCGATTAGGTACTTTTCAGGATCAGCAAAGAATTGCTCTGTAGGCATAGCAGAATAAGGACCAATAAGAAATGACGGTTTTCTGGTGAGCGCACGGTCTAAATAAGCAATATCATTGGCATGTCTTGAATCGTTCAAATACACATAGTCAATCAACCAAGTATCGAACGGTCCGGCTAATCGAGAGAAGGATCTAAAGCGAAATTGGAAACCGTCATGGTGGTATTCTCTTCCCACTTGCAGAAGGACCTGTTCAAATTCATCAGACTCATTTTCAACCCCACCGGTTTGATTCCAGACACTTTGCCATCTGCCACTAGGCTCTTTAAACTGTAATACGAGAGAATCTTCAGCATCCGGTAATTCGCCATTACCATTGATTTGCCAGAAGAAACTCAGATAAACTGAATCTCTTTGATCAAAACCTAAGACACCCAAGTCTATCACTTGACTTATTAAACTGTCGGTAGCACCATTAATTAAGCTAGTGGCATTATAAGGAGAGCCTGAAGCAGTTACTCCATCGAAAATGGCAACGTTCAGCGTAGGGGCGTTTTTGCCAATTCCGTTGCTGATTCTAACGTTTTCTGAATTAACCCATTTGTCTGTATCCGGTATTTGACCCGAAGTAGAAAAGTCGTCCCAAAAGGGTAGGGTTAAGACGGACTGTGATTGCTGAGTAGCAAAAAGTATTTCGTTTGGTTTGTTTCTTTGCTTGTTTGGTAAGGGACGTTCTATGATTTGACCAAAGGCCACTGATCCCAAGATCCATAGCAATATGATCAACCGAGTTTTCATTGATTCCCTTCTTCCTCTTCCTCTTCTTCTTCTGGTTTTGTGCTGTTGATCCATATTTGGATCAAGTCACCGGTCTGAATCATAACGCCAACAGGTGGACGTTGCTTGTAAACTCTATTAGGAGGCACCGTATCGTTAAGTATGTATTGTACTTCATCTAGTTTAAGACCAGAAGCTTCAATTTGAAAATTAGCTTCTTCTAAGTTCTTGCCTAAGAAATCAGGAGCAGGGAAAGTCTTTAGTCCTTCTCCATCACCAATAACCAAGTCCACGCTAGAGCCTTTAAAGATCATTTCACCAGGTTGAATATCCTCTTCTTCTATCTGTTGTGCTATTACCGCATTCACTCTTCTGTCTGGTACGTAGGTAATTTCACCCAGCTTAAGCCCATTGCTTTTCAAAATGTCTTCTGCATTGAGTTTGTCTGTATTAATCAGATTAGGCATTCTTACTTTCGGAGGAACATTCGCGTTTAGTGTCAGGTATATTTTTCTTCCTTCTTTCACTTTTGCACCGCCTTTAGGATTCTGACTCAAGATGGCTTCTGGTTCCATGCTGTCTGAGTATCCAGAATCTACTACTACTTCGTACCGCAGATTACGGTTGGTCAATAAGTCGTCAACCTGAGAAAAAGAAGTGCCAACCAGATCTGGAACAGTAAGCGTCTCGTTATGATTGGTTGTGCTAGGAAGATAAATGTAGAAGAAGAATACAAGTAGTACGGCTCCGATTCCAACAATGATTCCCAAGCTTTTCAGGAAGCTAAAAATAGTAAAAGGCTTTTGGCTCATCTTTCAGTAAAGGTAACGACCAAAAAGGCCGTTCATTTTATAGTCAAGCGTCTAGTTTCAGCAAAGATAGTTATTCGCTCAACTTGGCAAATTATAAGTAATTGTAAATAAAAAAGGCATTCACCCAAATCTAGGATGAATGCCTCAAACTGTTTGATTTCTTATTTCTAGGCTTCAGCTACATTAACAGCCTCAACGCCTTTTAATTCAGGAATATCTCTTAACAATGCTTCTTCTACACCTGCCTTCATGGTCATTGGAGACATTGGGCATGTGCCACAAGCGCCTTCTAATTCCAAACGCACTACCATATCATCAGTAATCTCTAGCACCTTAACATTACCACCATCGGCAATTAAAAAAGGCCTGATCTTTTCCAGTGCTGCTTCTACTCTATCTAGCATTTCTTAAACTTTTAATTCTACTTTTTTCGTTTCGGCCATCTCGGCATTTCTAATCGCAATTCTTTGCGCTACAGCATCTGCTACATTTGAGATCGCCTCAGCAGTAACACCTTCTTGCATTATGGCGGGATAACCTAGGTCTCCACCTTCTCTTATGCCTTGAACCAAAGGAATTTCCCCTATAAACGGAACATTGCCTTTTTCGGCTAGCTTTTTACCGCCATCTCTACCAAAGATATAATATTTATTGTCAGGAAGCTCTTCAGGGGTAAAGTATGCCATATTTTCTACTACTCCTAAAACGGGTACATTGATCTGCGGTTGCTGGAACATGTTTAAACCTTTTTGAGCATCAGCCAATGCTACTTTTTGTGGAGTAGTGACTAGAACAGCTCCTGTAACAGGAACAGTTTGTACTAGTGTAAGATGGATATCACTTGTGCCTGGAGGAAGATCAATAAATAGATAATCTAATTCTCCCCATTCAGTATCTCCGATAAACTGTTTTAGTGCAGAACTGGCCATCGGTCCTCTCCAAACCACAGCATTTTCAGCAGGGGTCAAGAATCCAATTGAGATGAGCTTTACACCATATTGCTCAATTGGGATGATGAGGTTTTTCTCACCTACTTTTTTAATGCCTGGTTGCTCATGTTCACAATTAAACATGGTAGGCATAGAAGGTCCGTAGATATCTGCGTCTATTACTCCAACTTTAGCACCTTTTTTAGCTAGTGCTACAGCCAAGTTTGCTGTAACAGTTGATTTACCAACTCCACCTTTACCAGAGGCAACTGCAATAATATTTTTTACTCCAGGTAATAAAGGTGTGTTGTCCCTGGTAGTGGTTACATGAGAACTCATGGTGATTTCCACTTCTATATCTGGGCCAATGTGCTCTTCAATAGCCTTGAGGCAATCATTCTTAATTACCTCCTTTAAAGGACATGCAGGAGTAGTGAGCATTACTGTAAACGCTAACTTATTTCCATCAATTTCAATTCCTTCAATCATATTTAAAGTCACTAGGTCCTTTTTGATATCCGGATCATCTACATGCCTAAGGGCATTCAACACTTGTTCTTTTGTCAACATTACTCCTGAATTTGGCTGCAAATTAAATGCATTTCCTTGATATTAGGATAACAGGTATTGCTCGGAATAGTTCGTGCTTCTCTATATTTGAAATTCTATGGCAATTAGTGATGCTACCATTCAAGAAATAAAGAATCGAATCGACATCGTAGATGTGATTGGAGACTTTGTGAGTTTGAAAAAAGTAGGTAGTAATTACAGAGCGCTGAGTCCATTTACTAATGAGAAGACGCCTTCTTTTTACGTTTCACCAAGCAAAGAAATCTTTAAGTGTTTTAGCTCCGGTAAAGGAGGAGATGCCATAACCTTTGTAATGGAGGTTGAAGGTATCAACTACATAGAAGCTCTTAAATATCTAGCCGACAAATATGGAATTGAGGTAGAAGAGGAGGAGATGACCGATGAGCAAATTCAAGCTCAGAACAAGCGTGACAGCCTTTTTATAGTTCTAAATTTTGCTGCTGAATATTTTAAAGAAACACTCTTCAATTCTGATGAAGGCAAATCAATAGGTTTAAGCTATTTCAAAGAAAGAGGCTTTACTGAAGCCACAATCAAGAAGTTTGACTTAGGCTATACGCTCGATCAATGGGATGGTTTGTTGAAAGCTGCAACCGCCAAAGGTCATACAGAAGAGATGTTGCTAAATGCGGGTCTTATTCTTAAAAATGACAATGGTAAAATCTACGATCGGTTCAGGTCTCGCGTAGTATTTCCCATTCACAATGTTGCGGGTAAGGTAATCGCTTTCGGTGCTCGAACCCTTCGCAAAGACAAGAAAGAACCCAAATACATTAATTCACCTGAGACCGAAGTTTATCATAAGAGTGATATTCTTTATGGTATTCATCAGGCAAGGCAAGCCATAAGAAATCAAGAGCTTTGCTATTTGGTAGAAGGCTACACAGATGTGATTTCCTTACATCAGGCAGGTGTAGAGAATGTTGTGGCATCAAGTGGTACTTCACTTACCAAAGAGCAGATCCAACTCATCAGCAGATACACCAAGAACATCACGGTGCTTTACGATGGCGATGCTGCAGGAATAAAAGCATCCTTTAGAGGGATCGATATGATCTTGGAGCATGATCTCAATGTAAAGGCTGTTGTATTCCCGGAAGGTGAGGATCCTGATAGTTATTCCAGGTCTATGAGCTCTGATGCATTTCAGGATTACCTTAAAGTTAATGCTCAAGACTTCATCACCTTTAAAACAAACATCCTTACTGACGGTGGTAAACAAATTGATCCTGCCAGCAAGGTAAACGTAATACGTGAAGTAATTCAAAGTATTTCGCTCATACCCGATGGGATTAAGCGTTCTGTTTACATTCAATCTTGTGCCAATCAATTAGAGATTGAAGAGCAGGTCTTATTGAGTGAGCTGAATAAGATTTTAATAGGTAAGCAAAGAAAAGACCGTCAAGCAGAACAACGTGCGCAAGAGGTTCAAGATATATTGCCTGAGCCTGAAGCGCCTAAGCAAGCTACGGTTCAAGACACTACTTTCTACGTTGAAAGGGAAAGCCTGCGAATGCTGATTAATTATGGGAATGAGGGATATGATGAAGAGCTTAGTATAGCTGAATTCATACTTCAAGAAATTGAGTCTATCAATTTTGATAATGATTTGATTGAAGAGACCATTCACAAAGCGGCAGAGATAGTGAGTTCAGGTGAGCAGATCAAGGCAGACCGGTTTATTGGTCCTCAGCATCCAAGGATGAGTCAATTGGTAATTGACTTGCTTGAGATGAAATACTTTGTGAGTGAGGGCTGGGAAGAAAGGCATAGGATTTCTACCATGCACGAGTCTGAAGATTTACCATTAGCTGCTTTTAAAATTGTACTCCGTTTAAAGCGTAAAAAATTAGAGGTTTTGATTCGCCAGAATGACGAGAACCTTAAGACTTCTCAAACTCCTGAGGAGCAAGATGAGTTATTGAAAATGAAAATGCATCTGAAAGCACTTTTCGATGAAGTAAATACTGAGCTAGGAACTGTTATTTCAGGCTAGTAGCCTTCATAGAAGTTCTTACCTTTGCACGTCTTAATACCCTGATATGTCAGAGAAAATCCAATTAGATTCTATTGAATCGGCCATTGAGGCCATTAAAAATGGTGAAGTAATTATCGTTGTTGACGATGAGAATCGCGAAAACGAAGGCGACTTTATTTGCGCAGCAGAGAAGGTAACTCCCGAAATCATCAATTTTATGGCAACTCATGGTAGAGGTTTGATCTGTTGTTCCTTGGTAGAAGATAGATGTGATCAACTCGGCCTTGATCTCATGGTAAGAAATAATTCTGCGGCTTATGAAACTCCTTTTACGGTTTCGGTAGATCTAATAGGTCATGGTTGCACCACGGGTATTTCTGCTTCAGATAGAGCAAAGACAATCCAAGCATTGGTAAACCCTAATACCAGACCAGAAGAACTGGGTAAGCCCGGTCATATCTTCCCGTTGAGGGCTAAAAGAGGAGGCGTTTTAAGAAGAACAGGGCATACCGAAGCCACAACTGACTTTGCGAGACTTGCTGGATTAAAACCTGGTGGCGTATTAGTTGAAATCATGAATGAAGATGGTACGATGGCCCGTCTTCCTGATTTGAAAAAAGTAGCTGATAAGTTCAATCTAAGATTGGTGTCCATAGAAGATTTAATCTCTTACAGACTGGAGCATGAGAGTCTAATAGAAAGAGAGATGTCTATTGATTTGCCTACCGAATACGGAGATTTTAGACTACAAGCCTATAAGCAAATCAGTACTGGAGAAATTCATCTAGCTGTTGTAAAAGGGGAATGGGAAGAAAATGAGTCGGTCTTAGTGCGAGTACACTCTTCCAGTACGCTCGGAGATATTTTCGGATTTAAGTTTGATGCGGGAAATCCGATTAAGCACGCGCTTAGAATGATTGAGAAGGAAGGCAAAGGTGTCGTTTTGTATATGAATCAGAATGCAAGAGGTCATCGCTTAATCAACGAAATGAAAATGCTTCAAAATGAAGGTATAACAGAGAAGCCATTGAGTCGCAAGTTTGGTGTTAAGATGGATCAGAAGGACTATGGAGTTGGTGCTCAGATCTTAAGAGACTTAGGAATTTCCCAACTGAAACTCATCTCGAATAACCCGCAAAAGAGAATTGGATTAATAGGATATGGACTTGAGATTACAGAATATGTACCGCTCAAGACAGAATCTTAAATTTTTCTTACCGTTGGTATAGTTTTTGAAACAATTACGCTCAAATACGTATTTGAGCAATATGAGGTATCTCACACTCTTTATTCTAATCATTTCGTTTCAAATAGCTAATGCTCAGTTATTTGTATCGGATCACTGGAATTATGGTGAAGTTGTGATGAATGATGGAGACATCATTAAAGGAATGGTCAGTTTCGATCTCAATGAGAATATAATACAGATTAAAAAGAAAGAGATCGTAAAAACCTATAACTCCAATCAGTTCCAAAGCTTCAATATCAAGATATACAGCATGGATACGGTATTCCGAAGAGATTTCTATTCGGTTCCTTTTCGAGTTAATACCGGTTACAATAGGCCAAGAATCTTTGAGTTGTTGTATCAAGGTGAATTGAATCTTTTAGCCAGAGAATATCTGGTTATCTCTGATGTAAGAAGGAAAGACAGATATCAGCCATTAACAGTCACAAATAGAAGGTTCAATGTGCCAAATCCTGCTTATTATAAAACTGCCTATTTAATGGCGCCTAGAGCCAATTTAGACTTCAATTTGTTTTTGGTTGATGGTAAAGGAAGGATATTTGAGCTGCCCCAAAAGCCAAGTGAAATCTTGAAAGTATTTGACGATTTGGGTTATGATCTTAAGTCGTACGCCAAAAAAGAGAAGCTTCAGTTAAGAAGGGTCGATGATGTAATGGCTTTGCTCAAATATATTGATACTGGTAGCGGAACTTAGTTGTAATCGGTGCCTGAGCGATAAACAAGAAATACAATTTCTAATTGCTAAATTGAAGGAGGTATGAGGAGATTTCAATCTGCAGTTTTAGTACTAACACTTATTCTATTTTCTAGTGGTTCTCTTAATGCCCAAAATAGAGGTGAGTTCAACGGACAGTTAGGTAAGTTATACCTTAAGAATGATCGTATTGTTGAAGGGGAGATATCTTATGACCTTGAAAAGGATTGGGTTCAGATAAGAGAGAATTCAAGATTGTATACACTTCAGGCTAATCAGATTACGAGATTCGTTATTTATCTTAGAAATAATCGAACAAGATATTTTGAGAGTCTGCCTATTAAACTCAAAAATGGATATGTAAGAAATCAGCTTTTTGAGCTAGTCTATAAGGGAGAAGCAAGTCTATACACCAGGCTTAAAATTGAAGATAGGAGTTTGATTTTTAACCATGACTTTTACTTGAAAATGCCTAAAGCTGAATACTTGGTTGATCTTGCAGAAAGAAACTATAAACGTTTTCAAGGTGCTTTTGCTCCTTATCAACAAGAGATAACTAAATTTAGAAAAGAACAGGACATTGATATCAAGGAGCCGTTTGATGTGGCAAAAGTTGTAGCCTATTACAACAGCCTGCTAGACGAAGCGGACAAAAACTCTCAGCAGTAGGCTATTTTTGGATATTTAGTATCGGGCTTTTAACATTACAATTATTAAATGAGGTATTTATTCATTCTTTCATTTTCACTTTTAGTCATTAGTGCTTCAGCTCAGCGTTTCCCAAGTGAGTTTTGGTATCCTGGTGAAGCTACATTGACCTCAGAAGAGAAAGTCTCTGGTAAAATCAAATACGACCTTGAAATAGAATCTATTCAGATAATTGTTAACGATAAGGTTGAAACCTACAGCGCTAATCAGTTGCTGTATTTTAGCATAAAACCTGAAAATAGACCAGATCGTGTTTTCTACAGTTTACCATTCCGTAATGAGACAGGCTATGTTAGACCGCAGTTTTTCGAGTTAGTTCAACACGGTAACACTACATTACTAGCCAGAGAATACGTAGAAACAAGAATTCAGGGCAGTAATGCCAGAATGGTAAGAACTTCTAGATTGAATCCTTTCCTAGATCCTATGGCACCGGGTATGACTACACGCGCATTTTTAGCCTACAGAGTTTTCATAGCCAAACCTAGTGGTAAAATAATAGAGTTGGGTAATAGCAAGAAAGAAGTAGTAAGTGCCTTCGGGGACAATCAAAGTGATCTCAAGAAATACATTAAGCAAGAGAAGTTGAATATGGAGCGCCTATCAGATCTTGCTATGCTGGTTACTTACTACAACCGATTAACCTCCTGATTTTTTTCTTCATCTCTTAGTTGGTTAGATAAGAGTTACGATCTTAGGTACAAATTTAAACACAATGTCTAAGCCTCTTATTCTAGTTTCAAACGATGATGGTATAACCGCAAATGGTATTAAGGTACTAGTAGAAGCAATGACAGCTTTGGGTGAAGTGATTGTAGTTGCTCCTGATAGCCCACAGTCGGGTATGGGGCATGCCATAACCATAGGTCAACCTCTTAGACTCTTTGCTACAGACATTTTCAAAGATAAAGGCATAGAGGCCTACAAGTGTTCTGGAACACCTGCTGACTGTATCAAATTGGCTAAGCATCATGTATTGAAAGGAAGAACGCCTGATCTTGTAGTGAGTGGAATAAACCATGGAAGCAATCTTGCTGTAAGTGTGCTTTATTCAGGTACAATGTCAGCTGCAATGGAGGGTGCAATTGAAGGATATCCTTCAATAGGGTATTCGCTGGCAGACTTCTCACACAATGCAGACTTTACTCATACCATTGAGTATGTACAAAAGATCGCTTCAGAAGTATTAACCAAGGGTATGAATAAAGGTGTAGCCTTAAACGTGAACTTCCCCCCGAAGAGGGATGAAAACATAAAGGGCATAAAGGTTTGTAGACAAGCTAAGGCACATTGGGAAGAAGAGTTTGATCAAAGAAGAGATCCTTATGGTAGAACCTATTTCTGGCTAGCTGGTAACTTTGTGAACAATGATAAAGGTGAGGATACTGATGTGTGGGCCGTTGACAACAATTACGTTTCAGTAGTGCCTTGCCAGTATGATATGACAGCCCATCATACCATAGCTCAGATTAATGATGATTGGGATATTTAATTTGCCCTAAGCAGATTTTTTTATTTCTGATTTAAGCCAATCGAATGCAGCTTTTTCGTCAGTGGTAACTTTAGTGTTTATATTGTCTGCTTGCCAGGAGAGCTCTATAAAGTGAGCGATTTGATTGTGCTTGGGGTGGTGAAGTATGACCACGGGTATAGATCTTAATGTGATGTTTTTCACATCGTAATGCTCTTTGAATGTATTATCTACATCTAATAATTTGATTTCAGAAGGGTCGGCTAATCGATAGTCGAATAAGATACCGTAGCCTGCTTCGTTAGCGAGCGTTCTTATCTCTAGGCCCATGGCGCGAGTCTCGGCAATTCTAATCTTGCCTGAAATCTTAACAGTAAAGATTCGATTCTGATCGTCCTTATTTGCTTCGTAAGCTATCATATACCTAGAATGAGTGACTAGGGCAGAAAAAGGAAAGTGCTATGAGTAGGAATGCGGTGTTATTGGTGAATAACTCTAAATAAGATACGAAATATTCTTCGGATTGTTCAAATAATATATCCTAGAGACAAAAACTTATTGACTAATTAATCGACTATAAATCGTCATTTGAGTAATATTTTCCTCGTTATTCTTAATGGATAACACTGTGCACGACAAAATTGAAGTCAGAGCTTTCCTTTGTGCTTATTGTCTTATTCTAAACCCATTTGTGTGGCTTAAGTAGTTCATGCTTTGCTTTCAATTCACGAAAAACAATCTCAAATAATTAAATGGAATAATGGATTTATCATTTAGAGTTTACTAAAAAGGACATAGGCCTCCTCCTCATTTCTGGCCCAGGTTGTTTTTATACCATCTGCTCTCCATGCCAATTCAACGAATCTGCCTTTTTGTTCATCCTTCTTGTCGAGGAGAATGACTGTAGGGATGTCTCTAAAGCTAGGGTCTATTTTATCAAAGTGCTCTTTGAATATCAGATCTATGTCTAAATATGTGAAATGTGATAAATCCATTTTCCTAGCATCTATAATGAGATTATTACCTCCTTTCTGAGCAAGTCTGCGAAATTCTACACCAACTCTTTTATTCTCCTCATTACTAGCAGTACCAGTAACTCTTACTATTAGTGTATTCTTAGGTTTGTCTAATACGGTATAATATGTAAGCATGTTTGTTCAATAGTTTATACCGTTGGCAATTCTCTCAGCCAATTAATGGCAAGTCTTTGATTTTGACAGGGTTTTGTTACGATTCCTTGGTCTCCCCAAGACAGCTCTAAAAATTTAAAAAGTTGCTCGTTTTTAGGATTACTTATGAGCGCTGTAGGTACCATTCTAAGGTCTCTGTCTAACCTGTCATAATAATCTTTAAACCAGAGATGCACATCAAGTACGCTAATTTTGGCTACGTCAGCCTTACTGAAATCAAGTATGAGTTTTTTAGTTGTTAGTTTTGCCTCAGACCTAAATTTATAGCCCATTTGCTGGGTTTCTTTAGTTTCTGGATTACCCTTTAGACGGACAACTAAAATGTTACTGCCGTCAATCTGATCAGTTTGGTATTCAATCATTTAAGTGCTGAGTTAGAAT
>DIYO01000002.1:0-158744 GCA_002427755.1 Roseivirga sp. UBA6052 | reverse complement strand
ATTCTAACTCAGCACTTAAATGACTTTTATCAGGATTTTTCTTTTTTAGATTTGCTTGGTACTGGATCATAACCTTCACCTCCCCAAGGGTGGCAGCTAAGAATGCGTTTTAAGCCCAGCCAACTTCCTTTTATCGGCCCCCATTCTTTTATAGCCTGAATGGTATAGGAGGAACAGGTAGGAGAGTAACGACAATTAGCCCCTAGCAAAGGTGAGAGGGTGTATTGGTATACCTTAATTAGAAAAATGAATATGGCACTTAATACTTTGCCCATTCAGTTTATTTGAAATCTTTGTAAAGCATGCTGGCTTGAATACCCGTATTGTTTTGGTATTTGCCACCTTCATAGCTATCATAGTCACCTTCAATGGTATGATAGAAAATCTGACAGATATCGACCCCAGCATAGATTCTGATCGGTTGAACACAGAAAATCTCAAGCGTCCAGAATCCGCTAAATCCGATATCTCCAAAACCAGCAGTAACGTGGATAAAAAGTCCAAGTCTTCCGATAGAAGATCTTCCTTCTAGCATAGGAACAAACTTAGATGTTTCGGTCTTCTCGATGGTTCTACCTAGGTATAGTTTACCGGTTTCCAACAATAGGCCTTCTTCAGGAATAATGAGTTGCTCTGTAGGGTTAGGCTTTTTCATGTCTAAAACCGGATTGCTATATACCATCAATTCATTATGCAATTTTAGGTTATAACTGTTCGGGTTTAATTGACTCTCATTGAAAGGTTCAATGTTTATACCTTTTCCAATCTCTCTCTTTATTTCTCTTCCTGAAAGAATCATATTAGTCTATTGTATAGGACATCTCGCCCCCTTTTTCATCTTTAATTTGTACGCCTACTGCTTTCAAATCGTCTCTGATCTTATCGGATAGCGCATAATTCTTGGAGAATTTAGCTTGTTTTCTCAGCTCTATCAGTACGTCTAGAACACCGTCAAGTAAATCGGCATTTTGACCTCCTTCCGTTTCGTTCACTAGTCCTAGCACATCGAAGGTAATGCCTTTGAAGTGTTTGATCACATAATCAAACGCCTCTTTATCTATTGCTACAATCTCTGCCGGTTTGTGATAGAAGTTGTTAATCTGAGAAGCTATATCGAATAGACCTGCAATGGCTTTTGCCGTATTGAAATCATCACTTAAGTCTGAGATTACTTTGTCTACGGTAGCTTTTAGTTTCTCACTTTTTTCACTGTCAATGGTTCCGGTTCCGGCAAGAACAAGTTTCTCTACTAAATTGACAGCAGCCATTAATCTTTTGTATCCTTTCTCGGCAGCTTGCAGTGCTTCATTTGAGAAATCCAGCGTGCTCGCATAATGACTCATGAGCATGAAGAATCTCACCGTCATGGCACTGTAACCTCGCTCCAAAAGTTTATGATCTCCAGTTAATAACTCTTCAGGAGTAAAACCGTTTCCTTCTGATTTCGCCATTTTGCGGTCGTTCACAGTCAACATGTTGCCATGAATCCAGTATTGGGCGCCACCACCACAATCATCGGAGCTACAACATCCTTTATTTTGAGCAATTTCAGCCTCATGATGTGGGAACTTTAAATCCATTCCACCGCCATGTATGTCGAATTTTTCACCTAAATACTTTGTGCTCATTACAGAGCATTCTAGATGCCATCCAGGGAAACCCTCTCCCCAAGGTGAAGGCCATTTCATAAGATGGCCGCCTTCAGCTTTCTTCCAAAGTGCAAAATCCAATGAGTTTCTTTTTTGGTCTTGACCGGCTAAATCTCTTGTATTCGAAAGCATTTCATCAACATTACGACCAGATAATTCACCGTAAGGATGATCTTCATTATACTTTTTTACATCAAAGTATACCGAGCCTTCTACTTCATACGCATAACCATTTTTGATGATCTTCTGGATAAACTCGATTTGTTCTACAATGTGTCCTGTTGCAGTCGGTTCTATAGAAGGAGGAGTGATGTTAAATAGTCTCATCACATCATGAAAACCATTGGTGTACTTCTGTACCACTTCCATAGGCTCTATTTCTTCTAATCGAGCTCTTTTGGCAATTTTGTCTTCACCTTCATCTGCATCACCAACAAGGTGACCCACATCTGTTATGTTTCTTACATACCTTACCTTGTAACCTAGATATTGAAGGTGCCTGAATACAATATCGAATGATAAAAAGGTTCTAACGTTCCCGAGGTGGACATCGCTGTAGACAGTAGGTCCGCATACGTACATGCCAACACGGCCGGGTACCAAGGTTTTAAAAAGTTCTTTATTCTTAGAAAGCGAGTTGTATACGCTTACCGGAAATTGTTCGAACAGGCTCATTTAAGCGTGTCGTTGATATAAGTCAAAAATTCGTTTTTGGTATTCTCTTCTTGGAATTTGCCACTGTATTCTACTGTAACGGTAGAAGAAGATTGATCAGAGGCACCTCTTGAGCTTACACACATATGTTCTGCATCTATGTAAACTGCTACATCTTCAGTGTCAAGTGCTCTCTTCATCTCATCCAAAATCTGAAGAGCCAATCTTTCTTGCACCTGAGGTCTTCTTGAATAGTAATCCACTATTCTATTGATTTTCGAAAGGCCAATTACTCTGCCATTAGGAATGTAGGCTACGTGTGCTTTTCCTACTATTGGTAAAAAGTGATGTTCACAGTTAGAGTAGAGGGTAATGTTCTTCTCTACAAGCATCTGCTTGTAATCGTATTTGTTCTCGAAGGTTGATAGAGAAGGCTTATTCTTCTCATTTAAACCTTTAAAGAGATCGTTCACAAAGAGCTTTGCCACTCTTTTAGGTGTACCTTTCAAACTATCGTCTGTCAGGTCCAAACCTAATGTGTGCATAATCTTCTCAAAATAGCCTTGAATGAGCTCTATTTTCTCATCATCAGAAATATCAAATGCATCATCGCGTAATGGAGTAGCGATTGAGGTCATGATATGTTCTTCACCCATTTCCTCTAATTCTCTTAACAACTCTTCTGAGGTTTTTCCCATGATTCTTTTCTTAATAATTACCCTTTGCACATTCTACTTCTGCTGTGCTAAAAAGTTTGGCAAAAGTACGATTTATTCAATTCTTAAGGAAATGATTAAGTATATGTAAATGACTCTGATAGCAATAAACCGGTAACTAAATTATCTTCTGCTAGATCAATTATGGTGTCTTTTACGTATACTTAGCCCTATGAACGCTTACAATTTGGTAATCGCCTTGTCTTGTGTGATCATTTTTTCACACATTTTCAATTTCATTTCGAAGCGGACCAATGTTCCTAGTGTGATCTTACTGATCATATTGGGTATGGCTATCAAGTTGGTGATGGATGCTTATGGCTATAATCAGGATGCGTTCATTTTCAGCACTTTAGAGGTTCTTGGAATCATAGGGCTGATTATGATTGTACTGGAAGCAGCCATCGATCTGGAGCTCAGTAGGGAGAAATGGCCCATAATCTGGAAGTCGTTTTTGGTAGCACTGTTTTCTCTTGTCGTCTGTGCTTTTGCAATCTCTTTTATCATCAATCAATTCTTCCAAGAAGATCCTATTATTTCCTTGGTCTATGCGGTACCCTTGTCTATCATGAGTAGCGCGATTGTGATACCTAGTGTTGTCAGTTTAAGACCTGACAAGAAGGAGTTCATGATCTATGAAGCAACTTTCTCTGACATTCTAGGGATTATGTTCTTCTATTTCTTAACTGAGAACATTGGTGCTGAAAGTGCTAATGCCGTGGTATACAGTATAATCGGAAACATTGTCATCACCATTGTAATCTCGGTGGCTATCAGTTATGCCATGGTGATTTTGTTCCAACGCTTAGTCGGAGATGTAAAGCTGTTTATGCTCATAGCCGTTCTAGTACTGCTTTATGCTATAGGTAAGCAAATGCACTTATCTAGTTTAGTGATCATTCTCGTTTTCGGTTTAGCCATAAACAACAGCCACATTTTCTTTGTGGGTAGGCTCAAGGAGTTCATAGATGAATCAATGATTAAAAGCATTTTGAAAGACTTGCATTTGGTTACGAGAGAATCAGCGTTTGTAGTCAGGACTTTCTTCTTTGTTGTATTTGGTACTACGATTGATCTTAGAGCTCTTTTGAATTTAGAGATACTCTTAGTCAGCCTGTTGATTGTACTGGTATTCTATGCGAGTAGATATCTTCTGCTCAAGCTCTTCTTCTTAAAGAAGTCTGTTTTTCCTGAGTTCTTTATAACACCAAGGGGCTTGATTACCGTTTTATTATTCTTCTCAATTCCAGCTGAGCTAACTTCAGATGTCTTTAATTCAGACATCATCTTAATCACCATTTTAGCTACCAGCTTTATTATGACTTGGGGGCTAATTAAGTTCAATAAAACTGGTGTTGCACAACACAGCTTTGAAACGGCTAAGGAAAATGAAGGGCTCTCATATTTTGTTCAGCGCATGAGTGATGATTCTGATAAACATGAAAAACCAGATGTCATGAAAGCCGGTGATTCGCTTGAATTAGAGATTAAAAAAGAAGATCCAGTTCAGGAGGTAAGTCCTGAATCAGATAAAGATTCGGCAGAGGAAGGTCTTGATTCTGAAGAAGAGAAGGATCAATAAGGATCTACATCAACGATTATTTCTACTCCTGTAAGTTCCTTATTCGTAATAAGTTTCAGTTTGGACTTGTCCACTATTTCTTTGACTGCGGCCGTATTGTATTTGCGCTCAACCTTCAAGAAAACATCCATTAAATATTTGTCTCTGATTTTGTTGATCAAAGGTTCTTGTGGGCCTAGAACTCTTGATTGACCCAAATCCTTTTTTAGCAGCTCACTCAGCCGATTGGCTGCTTCTCTAGTGATCTTTTTATCCTTGCTCCGGACAAGTAGGTTGATCATTCTCGTGAAAGGAGGGTAACGATACTTCTCTCTTTCTATCATTTCGAACTGATAGAAACTTTGGAAATCGTGGTTTTTGATAAAGTCTAAGAATTTGTTTTCAGCATCTTTTGTTTGAATAATTACTCTCCCAGTAGTATCTCTTCTACCAGCTCTACCACTGACTTGGGTCACTAATTGATAAGTTCTCTCCAATGCTCGAAAATCAGGGAAGTGCATCATCCTGTCAATATCGAATACACCAACTAGGCTAACCCGATCAAAGTCGAGTCCTTTACTTACCATTTGTGTCCCAATCAGGATGTCAATTTCTCCTCTATCGAACTCGTTAATAATATTCTGATAGGCATATTTAGCACGTGTAGTCTCAAGGTCCATACGCTGTATTCTCGCATCCGGAAGAATCAACTTGAGTTCCTCTTCTATGCGTTCCGTGCCAATACCTATGGTTTGAATCTTAGTGCTACCACAGGCAGGACAAACCATAGGGACCGGCTCTTTATGTCCGCAGTAATGACAGTTTAGTTGGTTCTTGTATTGATGATAGGTAAGACTTACTGCACAGTGTGGGCATTCAGAGATGTGGCCACAATCATCGCAGGTTATGTAGTTTGAATAGCCACGTCTATTCTGAAAAATTATGGCTTGTTCTCCTCGTTCGATGGTCTCCTTTAAGGCTTCAATAAGTACAGAGGTAAATTCACCGTGAGCTGTTTTTCTCTTTTTCTCTGCCCTTAGATCCGCAATTTCAATTTGTGGGAGAGGGGCTTGGTAAAAACGTTCATTCATTTCTACAAGTCCATACTTCTTTTGTAGGGCATGGGTGTAGGTTTCAACAGAAGGTGTTGCTGTACCTAAAAGCGTTTTTGCCTTGTGAAGATGCCCCATGTAGATAGCGACATCACGCGCATTATATCTTGGAGCCGGATCAAACTGTTTGTATGAGTTCTCATGGCTTTCATCAACAATGATCAGCCCGAGATTATTGAAGGGCAGAAATACAGCACTTCTTACTCCAATAACAAAGTCAAAACGACCAGTTAGCAGTCCTTGCCAAACCTCAACACGTTCATTGTCGGAGAACTTAGAATGGTATACACCCATTTTGTCTCCGAATACGGCTTGCAGTCGGTTTACAATCTGAGCAGTGAGTGCTATTTCAGGAAGTAGATAAAGAACTTGTCGTCCTGCGGCCAATTCAGCTTGTATTAAACTGATATAAACCTCTGTCTTACCACTTCCTGTAATTCCATGAAGTAAGACAGTAGGTTTATCCTCAAATTCTGACAGAATTTGAGCCTTGGCCGCTTCTTGCTTTTCAGATAAAGTTATCTCTCGAGTTGGAATTTGGCTTCCATCAAACCTTGAAACAATGATCTCAAATGGCTCAAAGATTTCATTCTTGATAAGCGTATTCAAAGAAGAGTTCGATAAGCCAGCTTCTGAGAAGGTGTTTTTGAGTACACCATGCTCATTATTCTCGGGATTATCATAGATAGGTACTTGCTGCAAGTACTTCAACAGAATGTCAGTCTGCTTTGGCTTTTTCTCAAGACTTGTGAATAGACTCTCTAATGATTCTTGATCAACAAATGTCTCATGGAGCCTTACCCGCTTTTCTACCTTAGGTTTGTATCTTTCCTTAACCTCCTCATAAATGATCACTAATTCTTTTTGGACTAGAGACTTGATGTATCGATAAGCACTTTTGAGTTCTAGTACGTCTGCAGCTTCTCGGTAGGAAAGAGAGTCGTTACCGTCAAGTGCTGAAAGGAGTATCACTTCTTTATCATCCAGCGGATGATCATATTCATGCCAATTGTACTCTGGGTGCAGTTGTATTTTAGACTCCGAACTCAGTTTTAAACCACTCGGTAGTCCTGCATTGATAACCTCTCCATAAGTGCACATGTAGTAAGAAGCCATCCACTTCATAGCCTTTACTTGTTCTGGAGTTACCACCGGGTCTGCATCGAGAATGTCTAGTAAGGGTTTGGCTGCGTAGACATTTGGTGGGTTCTTATGAATTCGATCTATTATTCCTGTGATAACTCTTTGCCTGCCAAATTGAACGATAACACGTATACCCGTTTGAGCAATTTCCATAAACTCTTTAGGGATTCTATAAGTGTAGAGTTGAGGAATAGGTATAGGCAAAACTACAACAGCATAATGTACTTCACCTTCTGTTTCCGAACCACTATGAAATTCTAACTGAGACAAGTGACCAAGTTAATTGCTAGAGATGTGATCTACTAGTTCTTCGATTGAATTCACAGGTAATTGACATGCATTATTGTAGCAAAGGAAGTATGTTGGCTTTTCATTCATCATTTCACATCCTTTTAATAGAGAAATATTGCTATGAGTACCGGCAGCTTTGCCTGCGATGATTCTGTTCGGATTAAAGTGTTGACCCAGCTGAGCAATAGATTGAGGTATATCCTTGCTGATTGCTACAATCTCAGCAGTTGGATAAGTTCTTTCTGCATAAAGCCTAGCCCAATAGGCTAAATCTTGAGGAGCTAAAGTTACAATTCGATCAATTCGCTTTAGCATTTTATCGGCAATGGATCCATACTCCTTATTGCCAGTGAGTATTGATAGCTTTCTTAGCACATCAGCCATCACGGCATTGGAAGAGGGGATTACATTATCGAAGATTTCTTTCTTTCTGGTAATAAGTTTTTCGCCACTACTAGGGGTGAAGAAGAATAGCTCTTCTTCTTGATCATAAAATTGATCGATAACCAGATCTGAAAGTAAAGTTGCTTTGCGAATCCAGTCCTCATTAAACGTTACTTCGTACAGTTTTAGGAAGGCATTGATTAAAATGGCATAATCCTCTAAGTAGGCTTGAATGCTAGGCTTTCCTTCTTTGAAGTTTCTAAAGAGTTCTTTCCTATTCCACAGGTTCTCCCAGATGAAGTCAGCATTTTTTAAGGCGAGGTTGAGGTATTTTTCTTGTCCGAAAGCCGCATAAGCATCTACCAGACCAATAATGGTCAGAGCATTCCATGCTGTAAGAATTTTATCATCTAAGCCGGGTCTTATTCTCTTTTCTCTGGCATTCAAGAGTTTTAGATTAGCAACTTTGATAAGGTCTTTCAATTCATCAAGTTCAAGCCCTACTCGATCTGCAAAAGCTATATCACCTTCAGTTTTGAATGGAATGTTTTTATTTGGTTCCCAATTGCCAGCTGTGATGTTATAATAATCAATCACAATATCAGCATCTGGACCTAGTAGTCCTTTGATTTCTTCAATTGTCCATAAATAGTATTTGCCTTCTTCTCCTTCGCTGTCGGCATCTAGAGCCGAATAGAAACCTCCTTCGGGACTTAGCATTTCCCTGTCTAGCCATTCAAATGTTTGAGAAACAATTTCTGCATAGTAAGGATCTTTAAAATGCTGATAAGCTTCTGAATAAAGGCTCATTAATTGACCGTTATCATAGAGCATCTTCTCAAAGTGAGGTAAGAACCAATCCATGTCGGTCGAGTAGCGTGTAAAACCACCACCAATTTGATCGTATAGCCCACCCCAGGCCATGTTGTCAAGAGTGTGCTTAACATGGTCTAGCGCTTCTTGATTTTTATTAATGACACCTTCTCTCAATAAGAATTGATAGGTAACAGGCATTGGGAATTTAGGCGCTCGATTATTCCCGCCCTTATTATAGTCAAAGTTCTCTTCGAACTTCTTAAACATCTCATGTAGTTTATCCTTGCTGAATTGTGAGCCTTGATCTACAAGTCCATACTTTTCAACCTCTGATCGGCCAATATTTTGCATAAACCTTTCTGCCGATTGATGCAGTTCTTGTTTTTGCTTTTTATAGACATCTGCTATTTGAAGGCAAAGTTGGGTCCATCTCTCTTTAGGGAAGTATGTAGCGCCATAGAAAGGTCGCTGATCTGGTAAAAGGAACACATTTAAGGGCCAACCGCCTTGTTGCCCCATGGCATGAACAGCATCCATATATACAGCATCCACATCAGGCCTTTCTTCTCTATCCACTTTAATACAGATAAAGTGCTTATTCATAACCACTGCCACATCCTCATTTTCAAAGCTCTCTCTTTCCATTACATGGCACCAATGACAGGCAGAATATCCAATACTGACAATGATAGGTTTGTCTTCAGACACGGCTTTTTCGAGAGCCTCTGTATTCCACTCTAACCAGTTTACCGGATTATGAGCATGTTGCAGAAGGTAAGGGGAGGAAGCATCAATAAGTCGATTTGTGTGTTTTGGATTATCCATGCTTGACTAACACCTTTTGAAGGCTATTGATTTCATTTTTGAGGTCTAGCACTTCACTTAATGCCTTGAGTTCTTCCTCAATTTTATGTAGGAATTTTTTATGCGATTCAGAATCAGGATTGAAGGGTTTATGAAGTAGAGCACGTTGTAGCTTAGACCATTTCTTATAGAGCATTTCGGTACCCTCATCAAAGAATGATTCTCTAAAATGATTCCAGATGTATCCAATCCCTTGACTGTTTGGATGAATAAGATCTGCCTCATAGAATCGGTAGTCTCTTAAATCATCCATCATTATCTCGAAAGCTGGGTAATAAAACACTTCATTCGCCATCTCTGAGATATAATGGCATGCTGTTCTCAGAATTGATTTACTAACGGCATTACCCTCAAGTGTATCTTTCGTGTGTCTAACAGGACTAACCGTTAATAGAAATTGGGTTTTCGAATTTAGTTTATCAAGCTGTTCCTTCATTTCGAAGAATCCTGAAATGATTTCTTCAACAGTAAGAAGTCTTTTGTTAAAGTTTTGGCTAGGCTGTTTATGGCAGTTAGATACAATTTCTTGATCCACCTTTCTTTCATAGATATAGGCAGTTCCTAGTGTTAGTATGATAAGTGAAGAATCAGAAAGAACTTTGTGCAATTCATTAAAGGAACTGGTAATGGTCCTATCAAACTCATTTTTAGTTTCAAATCTAAAATCTGAATGCAGTTTGTAGTTATAGAAAAGGCCGTCTCGATTTAAATAATAATCTGATAAGTCTGAATCTTCCAAAGTAGCCCTTTCTATCAATTCGAAAATCGATAGCGGGTTAAAGCTAATTCCTAATGGATTTACTTTAGTACTAAACTTACCACTAACCAGTTTATCACCAATGTTAGTAGCGAAACAAGAACCGAGTGTTAGAATTTGTGAATCATAATCAATTTTGATCGGACTATCAGATGTATGGACTTCAGTTCGGAACATATGTAAAGATAATTTTTATCTCGGCTGATCATGAAGAGGCTTACCAATCACGGCAAACGATAGCATAAGATTAAAGCTAAAACAAACGGTTGTTTTCGTGTAAAAGTGCTTTCTATGTCAATAGGAGGTGCTTTTGTGCTGCAAACGTTTCACTACTTTTTTTTGCAAAAGTTTGTTGAGGGTAAACAATGGTTCAACCTTTACATCAGGAAATTTCACAGACATGAGTATTAAAAAGCAATTTTTAAAGACTAAACCTGAGGCAAATGTAACTTTTCAATTGCCTGCAGAAGCAGCTCCTGCAGCTGAGAAAGTGACTCTAGTAGGAGACTTTAATGGTTGGGACGAAGCCGCAACCGAAATGAAGAAATTGAAATCTGGTGTTTTCAAGGCTACCGTAAAATTAGAAACTGGTAAAGAATATCAGTTTAGATATCTAATTGATGGTGAGACTTGGGAAAATGACTGGGAAGCTGACTCATACGTGCCAAACGAATTGACTTTCGAAGACAATTCAGTTGTAGCACTATAATCAGTAAAGACTTTCCATAGGTGAGTTCTCGTTGAGAGAAAGAAGCGGCCACTCGTTTGAGTGGTCGCTTTGCTTTTATAAGGTTTTAAGAATCTTCTTCGTCTAGAACAACATTCTGTACATAGCTTAAGTCCATGTTTATCTCCTTACCAATTTCTAGTAAGGTTTCCTGAACTACATGCTGACCATCTATTGGTTTTCTATCCCTAATGGTGAAGGTCTTATATAATTCAAAGAGGTTGTTCTGCAGGTTAACAAGTAGAGGGTCCAAGCCAATCTTTTTGTAAAGTTTAATGGCCTCTAGGATATCAGACAAGTACTGATGATTGGTTAAATCATCCTCGAATTTCTTCAAGTGGTTGTCCAAAACATCATTCATTTTAGCATTTAAGAGTTCCTTGTTAAGTTTTACATCCCATTTAAGGGTTTCCTTAACAAGTTCTTCCATTCTTAAGACATTCAAGCTGCCATTGCTCACAAGCTCTTGGAATTCGATGTTAATTACATCATCGATATTTTGCTTTAGCGTTGGTGGAATCTGAAGGTTAGCCACCTTCATTACATTAAGAATGTTGTAGTTTCTCTCATAGATCTTTCTGTAGCTATCGTAAGCCAAGTCTTCATTTTCTTTGAGATACTGATTGATCAGCTTCATCTGCTCATCTTTAAACATTCCGAAGAATGAGAAGGTATGTGCCTGGAAGTTCTCCTTTATAATCTCAATGACTTCAGTAAGATTACTTTGATCGAAAGCCCTGTCTAGTTGTTCTGCAATCGGCTTAAACTCTTCAGTATTTAACCTTTTGGATGTTCCACCAATAAGGTGGTGTTGTCCCATATAGAGTACTACAAAACTAAAGAGCTTCTTGGATGTTGTAATCTTAGAGTTTACCTCTGTTGTTCCGTAAGCCAACTTCTGAAGACCAGCACTCTTGCGTTCAAAGAAGATACTCTTACAGTCATAATTTAGAACGGTTAAACTCTCCGGGTTATCAGCAAATAGCGATGCAACTGCATAGTGCATTCCTACTTGTGTTAAACTCAGCATGAATGGTCTAATATTCCTCATGTAGATATCCTTACCGCTGCCTTCTTCAAGCTTATTAGATTTCGCTTTATGCAGTTCCACCAAGAATTTCATTTCAAGGTTTCTGTTGCATTCGCTTTCAGCAATTTGTATTGCCCTACATGCGTATTGAAGGATTTGTAGTGTCTCAAGACCAGAGACATCGTTAAAGAACCAACCACAGCTAGTGTACATGAGCATGGCATTACGCTGCATTTCTAGCATGCGCATGACATGGGTTCTTTCTCTTTCTGTGATATCGGTTCCAAAATGGTTTTTTACAAACCTTGTTAGGTTTGTTCTGGACCTGTCGAGTATCAATTGGATATAGTCATTCCTTACTGCCCATGGATCTTCAACGAATTTTGACAAGCTCTCTTCAAAGATCTCAGACATGTCGTCTCGTGCACCATCTAAGGCTTTTCTAAGTGGCTCTCTCCATTTCTGATTCCAATGACCTTCACCACCCGTGTGACAGCCACAGTTGCTTCTCCATCTTTCTACCCCATGAGCACAACTCCAAGAACTGTCTTCGTGTATCTCTACTTCGTATTCAGGTTCGTGAAGGGCTAAGTATTGGCCATAATTGGTAAGCGTAGTTAGATTGTTTTCTTCTATGTATCGCAAGCAGTAGGCAAGGGCCATATCACCATTAGCGTGGTGGTGTCCATAACTTTCACCATCTGTAGCGATATGCATAAATTCATTGTCATACTCGCTGCGGTAACCTTCCATAAGATCGTGTGCGAACGTCTTACCATTTTCTAGCAAACCTTTGAAGGCTACACCCTGTGAGCGATCACCATCGTAAAAGAAAAGGGCTATTTTCTTTCCGTTAGGTAATTTGCATACATAGTGCCTGTTACTATCTATACCGTTTGACCATGATTTGGTCCCAATCTTTCTATGTCTTCTGGCTTGATTAGGCGCAAGTAATGTGTACTTGATTCCATGATCGGCCATTAGTTCTAATGTCTCGGTGTCAACAGCAGCTTCTCCCAACCACATGCCTTCCGGATCTCGGTTAAACCTGTGTTTGAAATCTGCTATTCCCCAAATGATCTGAG
This sequence comes from Roseivirga sp. UBA6052, assembly GCA_002427755.1. Classification (GTDB taxonomy): domain Bacteria; phylum Bacteroidota; class Bacteroidia; order Cytophagales; family Cyclobacteriaceae; genus Roseivirga. The sequence continues at coordinate 145,955 of DIYO01000002.1, read as the reverse complement.
TTTCTTTATCTCTTCTATTGGCCAAAGGCATAATCATGTGATTATAGACTTGTGCCATGGCAGAACCGTGTCCTCCAAAGTTCTGCATGCTTTCCATATCTGACTCTAAAATGGCCTGATAGGTAATTGGTGCATGCGCTTCCATCCAAGAAAGGAGGGTAGGCCCAAAATTGAAACTGATTTTGGAGTAGTTGTTTACTATGTCTATGATCTTACCGTTGTCGTTCAATACCCTAGAGAATGCATTCGGATAGTAGCATTCTCGAGTAATGCGCTCGTTCCAATCGTGATATGGATAAGCAGACGGTTGGATTTCAATTTTCTCCAGCCACGCGTTTTCCCTAGGCGGCTGGTAGAAGTGCCCATGTATACATAAGTATCTCTTCATGGTTAATTACTTCTTTTTAGTTGTTTTCTTGGCTGCAGGCTTTTTGGTAGCAGTTGCTTTTGCTTTTGGTTTAGCCTTTGCCTTTGGTTTAGCTTTTGGAGCTTCAACCTCTTTTACCTTTCGTTTTAAAATTACAGCACCCAATGGTGGGATCGTAATTTTTAAAGAGCTGGTTCTTCCATGCTGAGGTATATCTTCACTTTGAAGCACACCCGCATTTGAAACACCAGAACCCCAATACTGGTCAGAATCGGTATTTAAAACTTCTTCCCATTCTCCAGCATTTATTCCAATTCTATAATCTTCTCTCACTACCGGGGTAAAATTACAGATGACGGCTAGGTCATTGTCGCTGTTTTTACCCTTTCTCATGTAGCTAAGAACAGAGTTTTGATAGTCGTTTAATTCAATCCATTCAAATCCTTCGGCCGTAAATCCATGTTCGTAGAGTGCAGGCTGTGATTTGTATAGGTAGTTTAAGTCTTTGGTAAGTTCGTGCAATCCTTTATGTGGGTCGTATTGAAGAAGATCCCATCTTAATTGCTGATCATGATCCCATTCGGTTGTTTGACCTAATTCACCTCCCATGAAAACGAGTTTAGTACCCGGATGCGTATACATGTAAGTGTATAACAATCTCATGTTTGCGAATCGCTGCCATTCATCACCTGGCATTCTATCAATTAATGGGCCCTTACCATGAACTACCTCATCATGTGAAAGAGGTAACATAAAGTTTTCAGTGAATGCATAATTCAAACTGAAAGTAATGTTGTTGTGATGATACTGCTTGTAGAAAGGATCTTTCTTAAAGTATTCAAGCGTGTCATGCATCCAACCCATCATCCATTTCATGCCAAATCCTAGTCCACCTAGATAAGTAGGTCTAGAGACTGCAGGCCATGCTGTAGACTCTTCTGCGATGGTTTGTACCCCATCCATTTCTTGATAAACAAACTCGTTGAGTTCTTTCAAGAAGCTAATGGCTTCGAGGTTTTCTCTACCGCCAAATTCATTAGGAATCCATTCGCCTTCTTTTCTAGAATAATCTAAGTAAAGCATAGAAGCTACCGCATCTACTCTAAGTCCATCTGCATGGCAAACATCTAACCAGAACATAGCCGAGCTAATCAAGAATGCTCTTACTTCATTTCTGCCATAGTTGAAGATGTACGAGTTCCAATCAGGGTGATAACCTTGACGCGGATCAGCGTGCTCATAAAGGTGTGTACCATCAAAATTGTAAATACCATGAGCATCACTAGGGAAGTGAGAAGGAACCCAATCTAGAATAACTCCGATTTCTGCTTTGTGGAAAGCATCGATCATAGCCATAAAGTCTTCTGGTGTGCCATATCTAGAAGATGGAGCAAAGAATCCTGTGCATTGATAGCCCCATGAACCAAAGAAAGGGTGTTCCATTACAGGAAGGAATTCTACATGGGTATAGCCCATATCCTTCACATAATTCACCAACTCCTTTGATAATTCTTTATAAGAGAGTGACTCTCCATTGTCTTTTCTTTTCCAAGAACCTAAGTGTACTTCATAAACAGAGAATGGCTGATCTAGTGCATTCTTCTCTTTCCGAGTTTTTAACCACTTGCTGTCTTTCCATTTATAGTCAAGATCCCAAACTACTGAGGCAGTCTTTGGCGCTACTTCCCAATGCAAGGCGAAAGGGTCTCCTTTTTCAAGAATTTGCCCATAGCTGTTTGAATGAATCTTGTATTTGTAAACGGTACCTTTATCAATTCCTTCTACAAACCCTTCCCAGATACCGGTTCCATCCCATCTTGGGTATAGCTCATATCCTTCTCCATCCCAATAATTAAAGTCTCCTATAACCTGTACTTTGTTGGCATTAGGTGCCCATACAGAGAATTGAGTTCCCTTCTTTCCGTCTACTTCAATTACTTTTGAACCAAGCTTTTCGTATAGCTTAAAGTGCTTACCTGATTTAAAAAGTCCACCATCGAACTCAGTAAAAAGCGAGTGGGATTTGGTGTATTGATGCTCTTCCATTTCTTATTCTTCTAAAATTTGCTTGATACCTGTAAGTGGAATTATTACCCAATCAGGTCTAGCTTTCAATTCATAACCAATTTCGTATACTGCTTTTTCAAGCAGGTGATATTTTAATAAATACCTTATTTCAGAGGCATAACCTATATCAAGGTTGTCTTCCATAGCCGTTTCAACATATTTGTTCAAGAATACACCAATGAGTGCACGGTAGTATTTTTCACCGGCTTCAAATAGTTCTTCTCTTGGTAATGAGTAATTGTTATTCTCATCAAATATGGTGGCGTATACAGCATAGTGGAATGATCTTAACATGCCGGCTACGTCTTTGAGAGGTGTCTGCTTTACCTTTCTATCTCTAATTGTACTTTCAGGCTCTCCTTCATAGTCAATAATAAAGAAATCATCATCTTCTGTCATTAAGATCTGACCCAGATGCAAATCCCCATGAATCCTGATTCTACTACTATTCAATCTGTTTTCTTCAAAAGCCAAGAATTGAGTAGTAATCTCTTCTCTCTTACCAACAAACATGTCGGCATATTCTTTAGCTAAACCAGAAAGCTTATTTAAGTTCTCTTCTACAAGAATGAATCTTGCATTAAGCTGATAGATGATTCTGTTTTTGAGCCAGACTGTGTAGTCTCCGTTGAAAGTGATAGGATTAAACTTGGTAGCGACTTTGTTACTAAAGAGGGCTACGTGCATTTGAGCCACACGCAGAGCCATTTGTTCTACCTTGTTAAGTACATCATCACTAATGAGTAACCTAAAATCTGACTTTAGATCATCTGGTGAAATAAAGTCGAAGTCTTGAATATCTTGTATGTCATCAACAGATATATCTGTTGCTTCAATACGTTCGAAGTAGCCTTTCATCATATCTAAGGTATGATTCCAAGCTTCTCCTTTGTTCTCGATCTTTTCTTGCATAATGCCAATCGAGAGGGTAGCATATTCATTCTTAATCCAGCTTATGCTTCCACCGTATTTAGGGCTGTTTTTGAATTCACTTTCATCAGAAAGGAATTTGGTAAGTTCTAAATCCGGGTTGGCGTCTCTAAATAGCCTTCTATAAACCTTAAAGAAGAATTTATCATTGTACTGAACAGAGGTGTTACTCTGGTCGAAGTTCATGACCTTAGAAGACTCATAGGGAGGACTAGATCTTAATACCTTGCCTCTTTCAAATACTAGCTTACTCTGTCCATCAGTAATAGATTTCTGGCTAATAATTTGATCGTAAAGGGCTTTTCTAAAAGGCTCATAATACAGTGCATCTACCAATTGCACCGTCTCGCCTCCCATATTCATGTCTATGATTTTGGCTTTATCGTCTATTTCTATATCCTTTGGAATTACACCTAGGGTGATGAAATAGTATTCAGTAAAACCAGCTGCAAAGTTGATCTCGATGATAATGAAGTAGAAAGTGTCATTATCTACTTCAAAGGGCATTAAAGATTCTATTCTATAGCTTTTGGCCTTCTGAGTTTTAGCTGCATACCATCTCGTGGTTTGCATGTACTGAGGTAGGATGTCAAAGCTTAGCTTGTCTCTAAAGTTGTGGTCGTCAAAGAATTCAGACCATTCTATTTGGTATTTCGATTTGGTATTCGCCATGGGCTCCGCCTAGTATTGCACTGAAAAAATATGATATGGAACTTGATAAGGGTCCAGTTCTACATAATTCCACTCATCGTGCCATATGTAGCTGTTGCCAGTTATTAAGTCCATCATTCTTAAAGGCTGATCGTTATTCAAGCCCATTTTCTGCCTTGGTACATTAACCCACCCATAATGTTTGTTATATGGGTCGAGGTTTACCACGCAAAGTATGTTGCTCTCGCCATCTTCACTCTGTTTGAAATATGCCAATAATTGGTCATTATCCATATGACAAAAGTCAATGTTATTGGTAAAATGAAATGCCGTATGCTCATTTCTAATTTGATTGACTCTCGTAATCAGCTGCTTCAGTTTATTGGTTTTGGCCCAATCCCAATGACGGACCTCATATTTTTCTGAATTGTAATATTCTTCTTTACCTATGAATGGCGTAAAATCAATTTGCTCGTAGACAGGCCCATACATACCAAAGTTTGAAGATAGCGTAGCTGCCATCATATGTCTTGTGATGTATAGGTTTTCGTTTCCGCCCTGCAGAATCCAAGGGTTAATATCCGGAGTATTTGGCCAGAAATTAGGTCTGAAATAGTCTTTTTGAGGTCCTTGAGTTAACTCAGTCATGTACTCAATCAACTCGTGTTTATTATTTCTCCAAGTGTAGTAGGTATAACCTTGAGAGAAGCCAACTTTAGCCAAACGCTGCATGGTTTTTGGTTTGGTAAAGGCTTCAGATAAAAAGAGAACATCTTGGTCTACTTTCTTTACTTCAGCAATCAGGTATTCCCAGAAACCAAATGGTTTGGTGTGGGGGTTATCTACTCTAAAGATTTTAATACCTAAATCATTCCAGAATAAAACGATACTCACAAATTCATCCCACATGTTCTCCCAGTCTTTAGACTCGAAGTAGATAGGATAGATGTCTTGATATTTCTTCGGAGGGTTCTCTGCATATTGAACAGAACCATCTGGTCTCCATTTAAACCAAGAAGGATTTTCTTTTACATACGGGTGGTCTGGAGAACACTGCAGGGCAAAGTCCAATGCAATTTCAATGCCTAATTCATTTGCCTTTTTAACTACTGCTTTAAAATCATCAAATCCACCTAGCTCTGGAAGAATGTCTTTGTGTCCACCTTCTTTATTTCCAATAGCCCAAGGCACGCCAACATCATCTGGTGTTGGGGTAGTCGTATTGTTTTTTCCTTTTCTGTGTGCTGTGCCGATCGGGTGAATAGGAGGGAAATAGATCACATCGAATCCCATTTCCTTCACATAAGGCAGTACGTCTAAACAGTCTTGAAAAGTACCATGCTCACCTTCTTCTTTAGCTGTTGATCTTGGAAAGAATTCATACCAAGTAGAGAACAACGCTTTTTTACGGTCTACATAAACTGGTAATTCAAGGTCATATACTGTTTTGAATTCTTTTGTAGGGTTGGCATGAAAAATATCATGAAGCCTCTTAGACTGTGCTTCTGAGATGGCATACTCATATTGGTCAGGATTCTTGAAAGCCTCAATCAATCCGTTCAAGTAATCTTTCTCGTCTTTAGCTTTTTTTATGGCCGTTTCTAAGTATTGAATACCATCTAGTAGTTCAACATTTACATGTTGATTGTCAGCAATCTTTCTTTCAATGTTATGTTGCCAGGTAAGTGGATAGTCTATCCACGCTTCTACCGTAAAAGTGTAGTGTCCTTGCTTCTCTACTACGAACTCTCCACCCCAAAGGTCATTATTAATGAGTTCCATAGGCGCATATTTCCAAGACCTGGCATTGCCATACTTGTATTTGATATGCGCATTGATAACATCATGGCCATCTGCCATGAAATCGGCAGTAACTTGAAGTTTTTGTCCTACAACGCGTTTGGCCGCGTGTTTTCCGTGATTGATCTCAGGTTGTACATTCTCAATTACAACTCTGGTTTGTCCTGACTTCATCGGGGCTTTTGACTTATTAGTTAAGGTTCGTTTGTTCTCGTTTTTGCAGCAATATTAACACATTGACGCAACGGGAAATACGTAAAAAATCTCGGTCTATTCAACCCCGTTTATCCTAATTCTTGTGCAAACGGTTGTAGCTACATGCAAGACTATTTTTTATCTGCAATTTGAGCATAAAAAAAGCCCGATCTATTAGGATCAGGCTTTCAATATTGATTAAGACTAATGATTACTCAGCAACAACTGAGAACTTCACGTCTTTCTTTACTTCTTTGTGTAAGTCGATTTCTACTTCGTAGTCACCTACCATTTTAACTTCACCTTTGAAAGAGATTTTCTTTCTGTCAACATCAACGCCAATACCTTTCAATGCATCAGAAATTTGAAGTGTAGTTACAGCTCCAAAAATCTTTCCGCTATCTCCAACCTTAGCTTTGATCTCTAGTGTAGCATCACCGATTGCGTTAGCAATTGCTTCTGCATCAGCTTTAATCTTCTCAGCTTTGTGCGCTACCTGCTTAATGTTCTCAGCAACAATTTTCTTGTTAGCTGCACTAGCAAGTACTGCAAAACCTTGAGGGATAAGATAGTTTCTTCCGTAACCAGGCTTTACAACAACTGTATCGTTTTTGTAGCCTAAACCCTTGATATCCGTTCTTAATATTACTTCCATTTCAAAAACTCTTAAGGGTGATTACTTTAAACCGTCAGCAACGTAAGGCATTAAAGCTAAGTGTCTAGCTCTTTTAACGGCTTGAGTTACTTTCTTTTGATATTTTAAACTAGTACCTGTAAGTCTTCTAGGTAGAATCTTACCTTGGTCGTTCACAAACTGCATCAAGAAGTCAGGGTTTTTGTAGTCCACGTACTTGATACCGTTTTTCTTGAATCGGCAGTACTTTTTGCGCTGCTGTTCTTTATTAACCGGTTCGTTAACTAGTGTCATGCTGCTACCTCCTCTTTCTTTTTCTTGTTAAAAGCTCCTTTTCTTCTTCTCTCGTTGTACTCTACAGCGTGCTTGTCAAGAGAAACAGTCAAGAATCTCATGATTCTCTCGTCTCTTTTAAATTCTACTTCTAGAGGTGCAACGGCACTTGGGTCGGCATTAAATTCGATCAAGTTGTAGAAACCAGTAGACTTGTGCTGAATTGGATAAGCCAATTTTTTCAAGCCCCATTTCTCAACATTTACGATCTCCGCACCTTGTTCTTTCAAGAGTGCTTCGTATGAGCCGACAGCATCCTTCATCTGGTCTTCAGACAAAACGGGATTTAAAATGAATACTGTCTCGTAATTGTTCATTTGTTAAATGATTTATTTTTCGGGCTGCAAAGATATGAAGAACTGTGGTAAAATCCACTACTTGTAAAAGATTGTCACAGATTTATTGCCGAATTCAATCTCTTGTTAATTTCAGGAGGTCAATAAATGATAAATCTTGAGCAAAAATAGTTCTAAATCTTTGATAGCCATACTCTTGGTGCTTGTAGTGCCAGTTGTTGGTTATGGTATATTTCAGTTAAACTCGCTTACGGCAGATGAAAGGGAATTGGCTACTATCTACAAAAGGCAATTAGAATCTGTTCTTTTCAGTGTTAATCAAACCGTACAAGACAAAAGCGATGAGATTTTTTCTAAGGTTCTAAAACCAGACGGGGATTATTCATTTGATGAGATCAAAAGTTTATTGGGTCAATATCCATTCTTTAGAGCCCACTTCGTTATGCATATCGATTCTGAGGATTTTGAATTGTATGCACTGCAAGAAGATTATTATAATGATGACTTTACTGGGATGGTAAAATCGCTATTGGTAGAAAAACAGGATGCGGTTAATAGATTACTTCGGTATATCCAGGATGGTGATTTTCAAAAGGTACAGTCATTTGATGATTTTGCAGTTTTTAATGAGCAAGTACTCGACTACCTTTTTTTCATTACAGAAAAAAACACTCAATTCTTTATTAACATTTACTTTTTCGATGCGCGCCTATTTATTGAGCAGAATTTAGGGCCAAAATTTCAGGAATTAGCACAGGGTGATTTTATTATTACCTGTAATCAAAAGAGTGATGGATGGACCGTTTATTCTACCTCAGGTGAGATTACAAGTGAAATTGAAAGCGAATCACTTGATCTTTTGCCAAGATTCGAGGTGGGTATAGCAAGAGAAGGGGGTACGGTTCAAGAAGCTGTTGACAGACGCTTATATCAGAACCTGATTGCATTAGGCTTACTTATGCTGGTGCTCGTCATTGGTGTGTGGTTAGTCTTTAGAAATATTAGGAGAGAGATGGAACTAGCTCAAAAGAAGGCAGACTTTGTCTCTAATGTTTCCCACGAGATCAGAACACCATTAGCTCTCATTAATATGTTTGCTGAAACCTTGCTCATGGGAAGGGTACGAACAGAAGAAAAGAAAATTGAGTACTACGAGATCATTACAAAAGAGGTAAGCAGGCTCACCAATATGATTAATCGCATACTCAGCTTTTCAAAAATGGAAGCAGATAAGCGGGAGTATCGTATGCATACTGTAAGTCTTCCTAACATTGTGAGAGAAGTTCATAATACCTATTCCTATCATTTAGAGAATAATGGGTTTGATCATGACTTGGAGTGCACTGATAAGGAACTCATGATTCAGGCCGACCAGGAAGCCATTATTGAAGTGTTGGTTAACTTGATTGACAATGGCATGAAATACAGTACCGAGGAAAAGCATATTTCTATTCGCTGTGGCGAAGAGATTGGAATGGCCTATGTTGAGGTAGCCGATCGTGGTATGGGTATAGCCAAAGATCAAATCAATAAACTGTTCGAGAAGTTTTACCGTGTACCAACGGGAGATGTGCATGATACCAAAGGTTCAGGCTTAGGTCTCACTTTAGTAAAGCACATAGTAGAAGCACATAATGGCAAGATTGAAGTAAAAAGTAAATTAGGAGAGGGCAGTGCCTTTAGAATATTTTTTCCAATAGAAGAATTAACACATGTCTAGAATTTTAATTGTTGAGGACGAACCGTCAATGAGGTTGGGTTTAAAAGACAACCTAGAGTTTGAGTCTTATGATGTAGAAGTAGCCATTGACGGTGCCGAAGGTTTAGAAAAGGCCAACAATGGCACTTATGATTTGATCATTCTAGATGTGATGATGCCAAAAATGTCTGGTTTTGATGTTTGTAAAGCCTTGCGCAAAACTGGGAATATGACTCCGGTGATCTTTCTTACGGCAAAAAGTGAGGAGATCGACAAGGTACTAGGCTTAGAGCTTGGTGCCGATGATTACCTAACCAAGCCCTTTAGCCTAAGAGAACTGATTGCTCGAGTAAAGGCCATTTTAAGAAGGATTTCTACACCTGCTGCAACTACTAAAGCTGGCTCAGTAACCATTGGGGCTTTAACAGTTGATTTCAACTCATTTACAGCTTCAAATACGGATGGGGACGTGCGTATGTCTCATAAGGAATATGAGATTTTAGAGTTCTTGTTAGAATACAAAAATGAAGCAGTGAGTAGGTACGACCTTTTAAATAAAGTTTGGGGATACGATAGCCAACCAACTACCAGAACCGTAGACAATTTCATACTGCGTTTAAGGCAAAGAATCGAAGAAAATCACAACGACCCTAAGCACATTATTACAGTCCATGGAGTAGGCTACAAATTGATCGCCTAAATTCATGCCACTTATCACAAAATAGCCTCTGAATGTAACGTAAAGACCGTTTTAAGAGTACATACATAGGAAACGACACTCTACTAAATCGTTCAATTAAACCCCAATAATATGAGATTAGTAGTTCTATTTGTTTTAGTCGTTTTTGTAAGCAGTTGCGCCATTGTAAGACCCGGAGAAGTTGGTGTGAAACAGAGGATGGGTCAGCTAGAAGGTGACACGAAAGAATCAGGATCTATCTGGTTTAATCCCCTTAACAGTCAAGTCATCAAAGTATCTACCCAAACTGAGAATTTGGAGTTGACAATCACACTCCCAAGTAAGGAGGGCTTGAGTATCACATCTCAGATATCTATTCTGTATCAGGTAAATCCTAAGAAAGTAACAGAGGTAATAGAAGATTTAGGTTTAAACTTCGAGCCCATCATAGCGAATATCTTCAGAAGTGCGAGTGCGGATGTTTGTGCGCAATATAGTGCCAAAGACATGCACTCCGGTATGAGAGACGACATAGAAACCGCCATAGCTGAACGCATGGGAAGTATTTTAGGAGAGAAAGGTATTTTAATAGAAGAGGTTTTATTAAAAAGTATACAATTACCTCAGGCACTTGCCATGAGTATTGAGCAGAAGCTACAAGCAGAGCAAGATGCCATGCGAATGAAGTTCATCTTAGACAGAGAAAAATTAGAGGCTGAGCGTAAACTAATTGAAGCTAGAGGTACGAGGGATGCGCAAAAGATTTTAGCCGAAGGTCTTACTAAAAGTATATTAGAGTTTAAGAGTATAGAAGCCTTTATCGAGCTGGCCAAATCACAAAACTCCAAAGTGATTATTACCGATGGTAAAACACCATATTTGCTCAACAATAATGACAAATAAGGCATAAGCTATAGTAAGTTTATATAAAAGCACTCATGATATATGGGTGCTTTTTTATGTTTTAATGCCTGTAAGCTACTTTTTTTGATCTTGTGACATTTTGTGACATCTCTTTACCGCTACATGACAAACCGCTTTATGCCCCTCCGTACATTTGTATAACAACAGTACAAAAACTCAAAAAATTAAAGGTCGAAAACGCTAATACAAATAAACTACTAATAAGCCGGTTGTCCGTTGGTCCGGATAACCGGTTTTAGAAAGGAATACGAAGATGAAGAAGATAACACTACTACTAATTGCCCTACTTTTTTCAGGTGCTATGGTTCAGGCACAAAAGGTGGATTTGGATAGGTTATTCAGTTTAAGAGGAGAATGGAAATTCTCTATAGGAGACAGAGAAGAATGGGCAGATCCTAATTATGATGATTCTGATTGGGAAGAAATTTATGTGCCTAGAAGATGGGAAAGAGAAGGTTTCAACGGCTATGATGGTTATGCATGGTACAGAACAAGCTTCAATGGTAACAGACTAGAAGATGGTGGTGTACACTACATTCGTTTAGGTTATATAGACGATGTTGACGAAGTATTCGTAAACGGAGTTAAAATTGGTTTCTCAGGTGGTTTCCCGCCAGATTATTATACATCATGGAATGCTGAAAGGGAATATAGAATTCCTGATGAAGCACTTAATTATGATGGCGAAAATGTAGTAGCTGTTAGAGTCTTTGATAAAGGAGGCGAAGGCGGAATCTATAGTGGCGAGGTAGGTATACTCGTGGCTGATAAGGCTTACAGAGATGTTCATGATTTGGAAGGAATCTGGAAGATTCGCTTAAGAGATAAACCTGAATTTGCTGATCCTAATTTCGATGATTCCGGTTGGGAAGATATTCTAGTGCCTTCTAACTGGAGAACCATTGGCATAAGAGATCTGCGAGACTTCGCTTGGTACAGAAAAGAGTTCAACATTCGCCCAGGTACCAATATGGATGAGATGACGCTGATTGGTGGAAGAATAGATGACTTTGATGAAATCTACTTGAATGGTGAAAAAATTGGCGAAACGAATGATGGACGCAGACTCGGTTCATCTAGAAGTTTCGCAGAATTAAGAGTGTATGATATTCCGAAAGGATTATTGAAGGAAGGAAGAAATGTGATTTCTGTTCGTGTTGAAGATATCGGTGATAATGGAGGAATCTATGAAGGACCGGTTGTCATAATTCCATCGAAATTAATAACAAGATACACCCGTGACAGTTATAGATGGTGGAGATGAACAGATTCATTATCAATCTGTTGAATCACTTTTTCATACAATTCATGTTGACCCCCGAAAGCAATCGATTCGGGGGTTACTTGTATCTGGACGGCAATAGATTCTTGTTCTTTTATTCGGTCCTCTGTTAAATAGGGATCTTCAGTACCATAGACTAAGTAACACTTCTTGTCTTTTAATTTTCTTCGACTTTCCAATGGTGGTAAGTCCGGAGGGAAAATTCCTGCCCATAAAACAAGCCTATCAAAGTCGACATCTGTTTGGGTTGCAAAACGGGAGATGGTAGCTGCACCCTGAGAAAACCCTAATAATGTAACCGAAACCTTTTTGGGTAATTCTTCTCTCACTTTATTGAATACCTGCTCAAGATAAACTAAGTAGTTTTCAATGTCAGAAATACGGTCTTCCTTAGTCATCCAAGTGGCCCCTACACGTCCTGTGAATCCTTGCAGGTAGTATCTGAATAAACCTTCTGGCGCAACAATCACATGCTTACCATCATTGAGGCATTCAAATTTCTTGATAAAGTATTTGGCCAGCTGTCCGTGTCCATGGCATACAAACCACAAGTGCTCAACTTGGTCAGTAATCTCACCAAGAGTTTCGAAACGTGCATTGAATTCGAAGCTAATTCTATGCTCCATTGCTTCCTAGTTTGTCAGCCGTGAACTTAAATGGCAATAAATTTTCAACGGATCTAGATTCATAGACTACGCCTTCTTCGGCCATGAGATAAATTCTAATAGGTTCTTCTTGTTTCTCCTCATACTCGTTCATTGCCTGGCGGCATTGTCCACATGGTGTCGCATATTGATAGTCTTTTGCTTCTACATGTTTTGCTACAATCACCATGAATTCGACTGCTATATCAGGATTCTGTGCTTTAGCCGCAAAGATGGCCACTCGTTCTGCACAGAGCCCCGCAGGGAAAGAGGCGTTTTCTTGGTTGCTGCCGGTATAGATATCCCCATTTGCCATCTTTAATGCAGCACCCACTTGAAAATTGGAGTAAGGGCTGTGTGCATTTTTAGCAGCTGTTTTAGCTTTTGCAAATAGTTCCTGAACATCCAAAGGCAACTCTTCAAACTGATGCTGAAGTAGATATACGTCTTGACTTATTTTCTTTGCCATATTTTTAAAAAAGGGCTTTGAAGATACAAATCTTTCTAAGGATTCAATGTGTACGCTCTATTCGAGACTTTTGTTTGATCTTAGAAAGGTTTTTCTCTATTTCGAGTGGAAACTCACTCACCTTATGAATAAAGTACTAGTTCTTGGAGCAGGTCGCTCAGCAACTTCTTTGATCAACTATCTTTTGCAAAAGTCAGATGAATTGGCTTGCCAAGTAACTGTTGCAGATTATGCTTTGCAGCTGGCAGAAGAAAAAGTAGAAGGATTTAAGAACGGACGCGCTGTCGCATTCAACATCAATAAGGAGCAAGAGGCCATTCATCTGATCTCTACGCATGATATTATCATATCGATGCTACCGGCCCGTTTTCATATTGAAGTAGCGCAGCTATGCTTGAGATATAGCAAGCATTTACTTACAGCTTCTTATGTTTCTGACGACATGAAGGTGCTTGATGAAGCAGCAAAAGAAAAGGGGCTTCTATTTCTTAATGAATGTGGACTTGATCCAGGAATTGATCACATGTCGGCTAAGAAAGTCATTGATCACATTAGGGAAGAAAAAGGTCTAGAGCTGCGTGCCTTTGAGTCATTCACTGGTGGTTTGTTGGCGCCAGATCCTTCAAGAGATAATCCGTGGGAATATGCATTCACTTGGAATCCTAGAAATGTTGTATTAGCAGGTCAAGGCAATGTCAAATTCATTCAAGAGGGTAGGTACAAATTCATTCCTTACCACAAGCTTTTCAGAAGGATCGAAATGATTCATATTCCCGGACATGGCTATTTTGAAGGCTATGCTAACAGAGACTCGCTCAAGTACCTTGATGTGTATGAGTTACAGGGAATTCAGACTCTTTACAGAGGTACCTTAAGAAGGCCAGGATTCTGCAAAGCTTGGGACCTATTTGTGCAATTAGGTGCCACAGATGATTCTTACGAAATGGAAGGTGTGGCAAAAATGACGCATCGCCAATTCATCAATTCATTTTTGTCCTACAATCCCAACGATTCTGTAGAGCTTAAACTAGCCCATTATATGGGGCTTGATTTGGAAGGCCCAGAGATGCATAGGTTGAAGTGGTTGGGTCTTTTTGAAGAGGAAGAAGTGGGGTTAATTAAAGGAACGCCTGCCCAAGTTCTGGAGCACATTTTAAAGAAGAAATGGACAATTGATGAGTCTATTAAAGACCAGATTGTGATGTGGCATTTGTTTGATTATGTAGATGGGACAGTTACCAAACGCATTCGATCTGCTATGGTAGCAACAGGAGAGAATGCGACCGATACGGCCATGTCTAAGACAGTTGGCTTACCTCTAGCCATTGTCACAAAATTGTTGCTACAAGACAAAATTAAAGCTAGAGGGGTACAGATTCCAATTACTCCAGAATTCTATAATCCGATTTTGGAAGAGCTAGAGACTTTAGGTTTCCAGTTTATAGAGGAGGAGGTTGAGCTGTAACATGAGCCAACAACAAAGTAGTTTCTTTTCAAAAGATGAAGTTCAAAGTCTTCATTCAAAACTGGCTGAACAATTCGAATCAGTTCAATATAATTTTGAGAAGCATCAATTTGAATATGCTCAAAGTGGAAGAGAAACTACTCTCAGATTACCTATTCATGTTCACGTTAAGGATGGTCAACTAGATCTTGAGCATAGCGTGAAGTATTTAATGCTGCTGGTTCAAACCAGTAGTGCTTCTGTTGGTGTCTTTCAAGATGAAGAGTGTTTGGAGCACAAAGTGTTTACAGCCTACATGGTGCGTAAAAAGCAGGGGAGAAGTCAGATAAAGCACTTAAAAACAAAAGGAAAGTCTAGAGCGGGTTCTAGAATTCGATTAGCTAGTGGAATTGAGTTTTTTGAGAATATTAATACACGTCTAACGCGCCATATGAAGGAAAACGATTTTGATCGAATTGCCTTTAGTTGTTCAAAGATTCTTCTTCCATATCTCTATGGTTCTAAGGTGCCCACTCCATTCGATAAAAAGGATGAACGTATCTATAAAATTCCTAAACATCTACATCAACCAACTTTTGAGGTTATGTTAGGTATGCAGCGCTTTTTGAATAAGGCTGAATTAATTTTTGACGAGAGCGAATTTCCTGATTTAGGAGAGATACGAAACTATTTGTGATGCTCGGCACAATGCGTTGCGGCACCAATAATCCCCGCGTTATTGAGTTTCTCTGATGCTACGAATGGCGTTTCAATCGTCAACTGCTCTCTAAACTTGTGAATTTTTTTGCTTACGCCACCACCTAGGATAATATAGTCAGGGCTGAAAACACGCTCCACATATTTTAAGAACTCGTTTAATCGAGCACCCCATTCATCAAATTCAAGTCCTTCTTTCTTTCTAGCCGAATCTGCTGCCCAGAATTCCACAATTTCTCCATTCTTCCATTTCATATGGCCCAATTCGAAATTCGGAATTAAAGTACCATCATAGAATACTCCAGAGCCCAACCCTGTACCAATTGTAATTACCATCACTAATCCGGCATTATGGTGCATGCCTGCCCCGAAGCGCATTTCGGCTATAGCCGCTGCATCTGCATCATTAATTACTGTAATGGTTTGGCCACAGTATTCACAAAACAAGTCGTCTATTTGTGTGCCTTTCCAGCTCGGATGCAAGTTGCTGTTATACATGGCTTTGCCGTTAACTACTACGGTAGGAAAGGCAACACCAATGTTATCATTCCAGCTGAAATGTTCTTGAATTTGTTTGATTACTTCTGCAATTGATTTAGGATCACGTGAAGCTGGGGTTGGCACTCTAAATCTCTCAGAGATCAGTCTACCGTTTTCTGTGTCTACGATTGCGCCTTTAATTCCGCTTCCTCCAATATCAATGCCGAGAGTTTCCATATAAAAAATTTACGGGGCGCAAGATATTGGAATTATTGGGAGCGACCAATTCGCTTATGGTTCAATCCTCCAATTCTCTCATTAAGTCACTCAGGTTTAGCCTTCTGGTATACATGTCTAGTGAACCATCTTTATGCATTGGCCAATCTTCTTTGGGTCTATCCCAATAAATTTCCACGCCATTACCATCAGGATCATCTAGATACAAAGCTTCTGAAACTCCATGGTCAGCATATCCTGTAAATGGATAGTTATGGTCATTCAATCTTTTAAGCATAAGAGCTAAATCTTTGCGGCTAGGGACTTTAATTGCGGTATGAAAAAGACCAGGATATTGTTTGGGCGCAGGTGGAGATCCCTTGCTTTCCCAAGTATTCAAACCAATGTGATGGTGGTATCCCCCTGCAGAAATAAAGGCAGCTTGGTCACCATACTTTTGCATGATATCAAACCCTAATAAGTCCACATAAAAAGCAAGTGCCTTGTCAAGGTTAGAGACTTTCAAATGCACATGTCCAATGGTAGTATCAGCGGGAATTTTAAACTCACTCATAAATGGAGATAGTATGGTTTCAGCAAGTCAACAAAGTCTTGGATGTAATCATTCCCATTATCTCTAATGTAAATTTCTCGATTGAAAGTTTTATCTACTGAATAGTTGAATTGAACGATTTGCCTTAGGATGGGCTTCCCAATGCGATTATAGACATTTATGATTTTAGCAACCCTGAGGTCCTTAGATGTTGCCATTTCAGTGAATTGACTCATTTCATATTCTGGAAGTAGAACCCAAGCGGAGCCATCTTTCGACAGGTTGCGATCTATGCAGTCCAGCAATTCTCTAAAACCAAGCGTATTGGTATGAATTGCCTGATTTTTCGCTGCTTCTTTACCTTGTTGATGGTCACTGAAGAACGGTGGGTTTGATATAATGAGATCATATAATGCTTCACCTTTAAATTCTCTTGCATCTGCATTTATAGCATTAAGGCGATTGGCCCAATTAGAGTTAGAGAAGTTTGCTGCGGCTTGCTCAAATGCTCCAACTTCTAATTCAATAGCATCAATCTGAGCATTACTTCTTTGGGCTAACATTAATGCTAAAAGACCTGTCCCTGTACCTATATCAAGGATAGTCTTGGCATTATCTGTTTCAATTAGGCTTCCAAATAAACAAGCTTCAGTAGTAACCTTCATGGCCGTTTGGCCTTGTTCTATTCTGAATTGCTTGAATTGGAAATAACTATTTGGCATTGCACAAAACTAGAAAGAAGTCATTTCGAAGAAGTGTAACGACTGAGAAATCTAGATTTCTCGCTTAGCTCGAAATGACATAATGGGATCTAGATATTTTGTTAGGAATACAGTCCTGATTCAAATCCCTCATCAACCAATAAATTACTTCCTTCGGCAGCATCTACCGCTAGTTGGTCACATCTTTCGTTTTCAGGTATACCCGCATGGCCTTTTACCCAAGTGAATTTCACCTTATGCTTTTGGTAGATATCATGAAACCTGAGCCAGAGGTCTTTATTCTTTTTCCCTTTAAAGTCTTTCTTTAGCCAGTTAGCCAGCCAACCTTTTTCAACAGCATCAACAACGTACTTGGAGTCTGAGTAAACCATGACATTGGCTTGTTGCACCTTCAGTGCCTCTAAGCCAATGATCACGGCTAATAGTTCCATCCGGTTATTGGTGGTTTTTCTAAAGCCCTCGCTCATTTCTTTGCGATGCTCTTTGTACTTCATTACAGTACCATAACCACCTGGTCCAGGGTTACCTCTCGATGAGCCGTCAGTATATATTGTGATCATAAGTTCACAATATTGTCTTTAAACAGCTTGATCGCAATAGAGAGGAGTATAATCCCAAAGATCTTTTGCAGAACACTGAGTCCGGCTGGTCCAATTTTGCGCTCTAACCAATTAGTAGACTTCAATACCAAGTAGACGAAAACTAAGTTAATCACAATCCCTACCAGGATATTGAGTTCTTCATATTCGGCTTTTAAGGACAGAATGGTGGTCAATGTTCCAGCACCTGCGATTAGAGGAAAGGCAATTGGAACAATTGATGATGAACCAGTTGCGTCAGGTTCATTCTTAAAGAAATTATGACCAAGAATCATCTCCATGCCTATGATGAACATTACGATAGATCCGGCAATTGCAAAAGAACCTACATCTACGCCAAATAGCTTTAAAAGATTGTCACCCACAAATAGGAAAAGGATCATTAAAACACCTGCTGCCAAGGTGGCCTTGCCACTTTGGATATGTCCTAATTTCTTGCGTAGATCGATGATTATAGGGGTAGAACCCAGCACATCAATCACCGAAAAAAGGATAAGGCTAACCGATAAAATTTGTGTCAAGTCTAACATCGCTCAAAATTTGCGCGAATGTAGAAAAAGCTTTGAGGATTCCATTAAAAAATGTATCCATTTCTTAGATTTATTTGAGTCTATTTTGATGATTAACACCACTAAATAAATAAACGCATGATTAAGCAATTTTTTCGTTTTTTACTTCTAGGCGCATTGCATAGGCAAAGAGGAGATCATCGAAATATTTATTTTAGTAGAGCAGCCTTTTGGGTAGCCCTTTCAACTAGTCTATACCTTACCAGTTTAGCGCATTGGCTGTTCTCAGCGCAATTCAAGGCGTTCAGTAAATTGGAGGGTGATGGGCTTTTCTCGTATAAGAGTTTCGATGGAAGTTATTTATTGGGAGGGTTGTTGACTGTCGGATTATTTGTGACATTTTTCTTCATTTATTGGCCTCAAATAGTTGATGAATTCAAGCAGTCAGAGAAGAAGGGATTACGTTACAGTCTTTTCCTATTATACCTTTTGGCAAGTATTCTACTGGTAGTCTATACAAGAGGGTTGGTGGTATAGCACTGTTATGATGAACTGTCAGTCCAATGCCTTAAGGCTAAATCATAACTTTTTAAACCGAATCCTGTAATCATTCCAGCGCAATTAGATGTGATCAGAGAAAGGTGTCTAAATTCTTCTCTAGCATGAATATTTGAGATGTGAACTTCTACTACCGGAGTGTTGATTGCTGCAATAGCATCGGAGATTGCCACAGAAGTGTGAGTATATCCACCGGCATTCAAAACAATGCCATCATAAGAGAAACCGACCTCATGTAATTTGTTGATCAACTCACCTTCAACATTGCTTTGATAGTATTCTAATTCTAATTCCGAAAACTTAGCCTTCAAACCCTCAAAATACTGTTCAAAGGTCTGGTCTCCATAGATGCTCTTTTCACGAGTACCAAGAAGATTCAAATTAGGTCCGTTGATCACCAAGATTTTCATAGGCTCGAATATACATTATGTTTAAGAAGTGCAGTTAATAGATTTGATTTTATCGGAGAATCGAAGGAGATTATAGTATCAATGCCTTTTGAACTATGAAGCGTTTACTTTTTTTCCTTTCCATTTTTATCACTGTTAGCCTTCACTCTCAGACGAAGCTCATTCTCGATACAGACTTTGGAGGCGATGCTGATGACCTTGGAGCACTCGCTATGCTACACAATTTTATGAATCGAGAGGAATGCGAGCTTTTAGCCGTGATGGTATGGAATGTAGAACCCTATGCTGTTTCAGCCGTGGATGCGGTGAATCGATTCTATGGTAATCCACAAGTGAAAGTAGGTACAAGAAAAGATAAAGGAGAGCCAATCGATTGGAATCATAGCAAAGTGATAGCAGATAACTTTCCGTTTGAACTGACTCAAGAATCAGCACGAGAGTCTACTAAACTCTATCGAGAGATTCTTGCTAATAGCGCAGATGGTGAAATCGTAATTATGACAGTTGGACCGCTTTCAAATATTCAGCGATTACTCCAATCCGGTCCGGATGAATTCTCAAACCTAGATGGTAAATCTCTCGTGGAGCAGAAAGTAAAAGAGTTTGTAATTATGGGTGGTCAATTTCCATCTGGAGAGAGCGAATGGAATTTCAATGGAAACATGCTCGGAGTCACCCAATTTGTTGTTTCGAATATAGAAGTCCCGATTACTTTCTCAGGCTATGAAGTTGGGTTGGATATCAAATCGGGAGAGGTCTTTAACAATATTGATCATAACACACCTCTTTATAAAGCCTTCTTTCATTTTAGTAAGTATTGTCCTTGGTTGAATGACCGCTTCGAAGGAAAGATTTATGATAACTCGACCTATGACCAGACGGCTGTATTATATGCTGTGCGCGGAGGACTAGGGGAATATTGGGAGCGAATTGAAGGGGGATATTGCTTACCTGATGAAAAAGGAGGAAATCAATGGATTGAGGGACCCAAAACCAATCACTCGTATCTTAAATTATTGAAATCTAATGAAGAGATGGCTTCAATAATTGAAGGGTTTATGATTAATGACTTTAAGTGATTTGAGGGTCAATTGTTAATCACTTTTCCAGCCAATCCTTAAAGGCCGTTACTTTAAGTCGACTAACAACCGGAATTTCTGCGGTTTTTACCTTGAGTTCTAAAGCCACTTTACGATTAAAATAGGGTTCAAATGACTGGATGCTTTCTCTACTCACAAGCATCTGTCGGCTGATGCGATAAAAAAGATTCGGATCGCAGACAGATTCAATGTATTCCATGTTTTTGTAGATAGGATACTTTTCACCCTTAAAGGTGTAAAGTGATACGGTCTCATTTTCAACTGAAAAAAGCGCGATTTCTGATGCTTTGAAAACAATAGTCTTTTCCCTAAACTGAGTTAGAAAGTTTTGCTGATAAGTGTCTTGTTCTGCTGCTTTAAATTGAATGGGACTTTGTTTTGCGGTAAGACTGGATATTAGCTTTTTGAATTTCTCCAGCGACTTATGGATTTCAACTTCATTGAATGGCTTGAGGACATAATCAATACCGTTGTTTTTTATCGCTTGAAGCGAGTATTCATCATAGGCCGTACAGAAGATTATTGGCGTAGAGACGTCAACGTGTTTGAAAATTTCAAAACTCAAACCATCGGCCAATTGAATATCAAAGAAGAGTAAGTCTAAGTTTTTTTGGTATTTGCTCAGGTATTGAACGGCTTCGGCAATTGACTGCAACTTGGCCAACACTATGAAATCACCATTCTGCTCAATAATGTCTTGCAATAGGTTTGCCGTATGTATTTCGTCTTCTACAATCAGTACATTCATCTACTGGATCAGTTTAAGTTTTACACTAAAATGACTTGCGGTCTCTTCCACAAAAACGCCTTCATCTATTGCCATGAGTTCATACCTTTTAATCAGTAATTCTAAGCCATTTCCAGTCGATTCTACAGTGCCGATTTTAGCTTGAATGTTGTTTTTAACCTCTATAAAACCTTTAGTCGTATTTCGAATTGAAATGGTCAGTGGATTATTTAATGTCATGCTGTTGTGCTTAAAACTGTTTTCCACCAGTATTTGCAAAGCAAGGGTAGGTAGGTGATATCCTAAAGCACCTTCGTCAATATTCATTTCAATCTTTACTGCTCCTTCATTTCTGTTTTTCATTAAAAACAAATAGGAATCCAACAATTCTAATTCTTGAGATAAAGGCAAGGTGCTTTCTTCATTAATGCTTAAAGTCTGTCGGTAAAAATCTGCCAAGCTTAGAATGAATTGCTCTGAATTTGAATGGGATTGACGCACCATAGAATGCAATGTATTTAGCGAATTGAATAGAAAATGGGGGTCTATCTTAATCTGAAGTGCCGCTAGTTTTGCTTTATAATTTTCAGTTTGAATTTGTTCTTTCTCTAGCTGTAAACGTGCAATATTTTCTTGTGATTTGAGTGTGTATTGAATTGCTGCTATCAAAATAAATGCGATAGATGTTCTCGTGTAGTTATAGCTATTGAAATCCAAAAAATTCGTCTGAATAAGCAATTGAAACACCCCAATAGAGCCAAGAAAAAATAGAAGCAATTTGGCCAGATATCTGAAGTCTTTATACTCCTTTCTTATGTCCCAAAGGTTCCAGATTAGGTGCCAAATGTTATAGATTACAAATGAGGAGATGGCCCATATTGGATAGAATGAATTGCTCTCGCTTAGATCATTTTGCTCGTTGGTAAAAT
The DNA here is from genome assembly GCA_002427755.1 of Roseivirga sp. UBA6052. GTDB lineage: Bacteria > Bacteroidota > Bacteroidia > Cytophagales > Cyclobacteriaceae > Roseivirga. The sequence continues at coordinate 124,021 of DIYO01000002.1, read as the reverse complement.
AGCTAAGCCCCGGTAATAAAATCGCCAGGGCTATAGGTAATATGGTTTTAATCTTCCACTTCAATTGTGACATAAAATGTAAGATGCTTTTTGATTCAATAGTCAGAATTTACGCGCTTTAGGCTTAGTCTTCTATTTTTTGATAAGAATTTTCTAAATCGTCTTGCACCACATAGGCTATTCCATCTGCCACAACTTGTAAGGTGGTAGATAAAACCTCAGTCTCAAATGACCATCCATCAGGCAGGTTTAAATTAGAACCTAAGTCAGCCAAATCATCTATTGTCAAATTAGCATTGATTTTTCTGCTATATGATTGCATAATAAATTCATCACCACTCGGATCTGTAAGTTTGTAGATTTCATTTCCCGCTTGAAAGGTGAATGTCGTTGAGCGTTGAACTTGATTTACCGTGTACGCTTCTTCATCCCCAGATCCATCAATTTGGGCTGCTAATTGCATTTGTAATGTTCCGAATGTTGCAATCTTGCTAAATCCACTTCCACCATCATTTGCATTACCTTGAATTTGGTTCATAAGCCAGTGTCTTGGACCATTTAAAGTGACTTTGAGTGCTCCTAATTCATTGGCTAAGTCATCGGCATTTAAAGCGTACCATTGATCTTCAGGGCAATCGTTAAAGCCTGTAGTCACATATACCTCTGTTACTGAGCCGTTTCCACATTCGAATTCAGGTAGCACCTCTCCATATCTAAAGTTTCTCAAATCAGAAGGAGGAACAAACTGTTGCGTTCTGGTTTCATTTTCAATGGGGCTGCTAAAGTTGGCGCAAGGATCACTATCCCAATCCACAGCATAGAATGCCACTAAGCGGTTGGCAATTTCCACACCCTGATCACTTTGGAGAAAGTGTCCGGCATTTTCTAATCTAACATGAGGCTTGCCTGAAGCTCCGGGTACATTATCAATAAAGTTTTGTTGTGCTTCGCAAGAACCTAAACTACCCTCGTCATTGTCTCCCCAAATAGTTAAAAAGGGTTTTTGAAAAGAGGTTAACCCTGCCCAAGCTTCCATGTTTACCCCTGCTACTTCATTAACCAAAGCAGGGAAAGTACGGGTTCCGGCCATATATTCCCGACTAGGGAAAGGAGCGTCATAGGCATCTTCTATATCAGTTGGTAAATCAAACCAAGTGAGTGCTTCTACTACTTCAGATGCTTTATAAGAAGCTCCTTTCATTGAGTAGTAGGCCCATTCGTTAAAATCAAATGAACTTTGACCAGCTATCAGCTCACAACCATCGTAAAATGGCACTTGTTGTGCCGGAATTTGAGCAAATGGAGATGGTAATTCTTCGACCTCATCTGGGTTTTGAATAGTGGGCATAATCTGCATACCAGCTGGAACTACAGGTAGTGAACCATTACCGACCGTAATGGAAGCAAACCAATCGGGATTCAAGCCGGCTACTCTTAAGCCAATTAAACTACCCCAATCTTGTACAAAAAGGTTAATATCAGTCAGTCCTAATTGCTGGATGAATTGCTCTAATCGATCCGAATGCCCGAGGTAACTATAATCGTTGATAGAAATTGGTTTATCAGAGCGGCCCATACCTAAATGATCCATGGCAATTACCCGAAAGCCAGCTTCGGCCAAAACAGGAATCATATCTCTGTATAAATAAGACCAACTCGGTTGACCATGAAGCAGGAGTACTACTTCTCCATTTGTAGGTCCGGCCTCTGCATATGCCTGACGCAATCCATCAATTTCAACATATTGATATTCATATGGCCAATTAGGGATGTTCTCGAAATTCGAGTCTGGCGTTCTGACAAATTCGACCCCATTGTCTGTTGTCAGAATTTCTATGTCCGAAGAAGTATCAATTTGTGTATCGTCATCTCTACAACTCATGCATAAGACTGCTGAGAGTACGGTAATTCCTATGATTGTTTGAAGTGTCATTTTGTTCATGTCTTTATTTTGAATTCACTACAAACGAACGGTAATAATGGGTGCTACATAATAACTAATGGGTTGGATTGAACAATTGAGTTGGTGAATTGAACAGGAGATCTAAGACTTGAATAAGGAGATCGATTTACTTGTTGTAGATTTTTTAGTGCATAATCGAATTGGCCTACGATGAAAGATTTAATTTTCACCTAATCACCTAATCACCTAATCACCTAATCACCTAATCACCTAATCACCTAATCACCTAATCACTTTATCACTTTTAACTTTTTCCCTATCATTGATTGTGGCTTGGGATATTTACATTCAGGAATATGAAAACTACCTTAGGTTAGAACGGTCTTTGAGTCCAAACTCTGTGGAAGCCTATGTGGGAGATGTGGTCAAGCTCAAGCAATTTCTTCAGTTGACAAATCAACAGATTACTCCTCTCAGAGTAAGCATTGTTGAGCTGCAGAACTTTATCGAATGGATCAATGAGCTAGGCATGAGTGCCTTTTCTCAGGCTCGAATCATTTCTGGCCTGAAATCTTTTTACAAGTTTTTGGTCTATGAAGGCGAATTAGAAGATGATCCCACACTTTTGCTTGAAGCCCCAAAGCTTGGTAGAAAGCTACCAGATACCTTGTCTGTTGAGGAGATTGATAAGATTCTTGAAGCCATTGACCATTCTAAACCAGAGGGCATGCGTAACCGTGCCATGCTCGAAACCCTTTATAGCTCTGGACTTCGAGTTAGTGAACTGATTGGTCTTAAGTTGAGTAATGTCCATTTCGATGTGGGATTCTTAAGAATCTTCGGAAAGGGGAGCAAAGAAAGATTGGTGCCTATTGGGAGAGAAGCACTCAAGTTTATTAACATCTACAGAGAAGAGGTGCGTGTTCACCTGGATATCAAACCTGGATTTGAGAATATTCTTTTCCTCAATCGTAATGGTAGACAGCTCTCAAGGCAAATGGTTTTTATGGTGATTAAAGACTTGGTCGCTAAATCAGGTATTCAAAAAACAATCTCTCCACACACCTTTCGGCATTCATTTGCTACACACTTAATAGAAGGTGGGGCAGATCTTCGGGCAGTCCAAGAAATGCTGGGTCATGAGTCGATTACGACCACAGAAATTTATACCCACTTAGATAGAGACTACTTAAGACAAGTCATTCAGGAATATCATCCTAGAAGTTGATTCATTTTTGAGTTGAAATTGTATTTTTGCCAAAACATTTTGAATGTACAAATCCCTCATTCGCCCCCTGCTTTTCACCAAGAACCCCGAAGATGCCCATTACTTCACCTTTGGGTGGATTAAGAGACTCTTTAGAATTCCTGGAGTACCGTCAATTGCCAATGGACTTTACAACTTTCGTAGTACTGATTTAAAGACGAAAGCCTTCGGTTTGACTTTTGATAATCCAGTTGGGCTAGCTGCTGGATTTGATAAGGATGCTAAACTTTATAATGAGCTGGCTGCTTTTGGATTTGGCTTCATTGAGATTGGAACCATTACACCAAAGGGTCAGCCGGGAAATGAAAAACCAAGATTATTTCGACTACCGGAAGATCAAAGTTTAATCAACCGGATGGGTTTCAATAATGAAGGTTTAGAAGGAGCGATTGAAAGACTGAAAGGCAGAAAAACAAAAGTCTTGATTGGGGGTAACATTGGCAAAAACAAGGTGACTCCGAATGAGGAGGCTGTAAATGATTACTTAGCAACATTTAATGGACTCTTTCCCTATGTCGATTACTTTGTGGTGAACGTAAGTTCTCCAAATACGCCTAACCTTAGAGCACTACAGGAGAAAGAGCCGCTAACCGCTTTGTTGAACACCCTTCAAGCCGAGAATAATCAAAAGGAATCGCGTAAACCTATACTCCTAAAAATAGCTCCTGATTTAACCAATGAGCAGCTAGACGATATTGTTGATATAGTGAAGGATTCTGAGATTGATGGCGTAATCGCTACAAACACAACAATTTCTAGAGAAGGATTAAAGACAGATAAAAACAGGATAGAAGAAATTGGTGCCGGAGGTTTAAGTGGTAAAGCCGTTAGAGCAAGAGCTACAGAAGTTATCCGATATCTATCTCAAAAGTCAAATGCAGCATTTCCAATTATTGGAGTAGGAGGAATTAATACTGCTGAAGATGCCATTGAAAAATTAGAAGCAGGCGCCACTTTGGTTCAAGTATATTCAGGGTTTATTTATGAAGGTCCTGCTATGATTAAGAAAATTAATCAAGGAATTCTACGTTGGAAACGCAAAAACACACACTAAGCTTTTTTTGAATAGATTTTATTGATTGCTAATTATTAGCGTAATTTCGTATTATCGGTTATAGATTTTTAGATGGCCAAAAACACGTATAAATCCAACACTTTTAAGACAGAACCTAAGGCAAAAGGCAAAAAGAAGGCCGGCAAAAAAACCTCTCTAAAAGTCAACTTACCTTTTCTAAAAGATAGACGCTTTCAGCTTTCAATTGGGTTCTTTTTATTGCTTTCTTCTGTATTCTTATTTCTAGCTTGTACGAGTTATTTATTTACAGGTAAAGCAGATCAGAGTGTAGTAGAAGCTTTTTTTGATGATAACGAAACTGTAAGGTCCTTAGGGAGAGAAGCCTCTAATTGGATGAAGTTGCTAGGTGCTTTGGTATCGCACAAATTGATTTTCTCGTGGTTTGGGATATCGGCATTCCTAATTCCTCCTTATCTATTCATTTTAGGGTATAAAGTAGTCTGGGGTAAATCGTTGATTAAACTGTCTAGAGCATTAGTATTCACCTTGTTCTTTTTAATATGGATAAGTATGCTCATGGGCTCTATGATCAAATCAGGAGAAGGGGTTTCTGAATGGAGCTTTTACAGTGGAGGTTTAGGATACGAATTGAGCATGTTCTTTGATGATCTTTTAGGTTTTGGAACCGTCCTCTTCTTGATCTTCACCCTGCTGGTATTTGTTATCTTCTACTTCAATATCACTGAAGTATTTAGCACCAAGAAAGCCACAACAGCAGATAACGATGCTATGCCTAGTCCTGCTGAAGGAGAAGCTGTCTTTAATGACACTTCAGATTCTATAGAAGCAATAGCCGAAGAGCCTGCTGAAATTAAAGAAGAAAAGACGGCAGAGGAACAAGGTGATTCAGACGAGGAGGAATTGAAAAATTGGATTGTTTCTTTAAAGGATGAAGAGCCTGCGGCTAACAAGACGGAAGAAAAATCTACACCTGCTGTTGAACTTGAAGTGCAGTCAGAAGAAACAGAGGTTAAAGAGCCAAAATCGATTAAAGAAGTCATTGAAGATTCGCCTATTGCGGAGTCTTTAGAGTTGGAAGTCAATACGCCAGAACCTCCTAAACCAGCACCAAAGGAGAAAGAGCCTAAGTTTGAAGTGGAGCTAAAGGAGGCCTCTGAAAAGTTAGTTGAAAAAGCAGGGCATTATGATCCAACCTTAGATTTAGGCAGCTACAAATTTCCAGGAATTGACTTATTATTAGAGTACTCTACAGGCAAGATTTCGGTTACCAAAGAAGAACTTCAACAGAATAAGGACAAGATTGTTGAGACGCTTACCAATTTTAAAATTGGTATTTCAAGCATCAAGGCTACAATTGGTCCTACTGTTACACTATATGAAATTATCCCAGAAGCCGGGGTTAAGATCTCGAAGATTAAAAACCTGGAAGATGATATCGCTTTGAGTTTAGCGGCTTTGGGTATTCGTATTATCGCACCAATACCAGGTAAAGGAACAATTGGTATAGAAGTACCTAATAAGAACAAAGAAATGGTCTCTATGAGGTCTGTGATTTCAACGGACAAATTCATGGATTCTGACAAGGCACTTCCGGTGGCTTTGGGTAAAACCATTTCTAACGAAGTCTTTGTAACTGATTTGGCCAAAATGCCTCACTTATTAATGGCAGGTGCTACAGGCCAAGGTAAATCTGTTGGGCTCAATGTGATCTTGACTTCATTGCTTTACAAGAAGCACCCTTCTCAATTGAAGTTTGTTTTGGTCGACCCTAAGAAAGTGGAACTGACCCTTTTCAATAAGATTGAAAGGCATTATTTGGCCAAGTTGCCGGATAATGAAGAACCGATCATCACAGATACGAAAAAGGTAATTAACACCTTGAATTCACTCTGTATAGAGATGGATCAGCGATATGACTTATTGAAAGATGCAGCTTGTAGAAACATCAAAGAATACAATAAGAAGTTTGTAGATAGGAGATTAAATCCTGAGAAGGGACACAGATTCTTACCTTATATCGTCTTGGTTATAGATGAGTTGGCTGATTTAATGATGACAGCCGGTAAGGAAGTTGAAACACCAATTGCTAGACTTGCTCAGTTGGCAAGAGCCATTGGAATCCATTTGGTAGTAGCTACCCAAAGACCATCAGTTAACGTGATCACAGGTATTATCAAGGCGAATTTCCCTGCTAGACTTTCGTTCAGAGTAACCTCAAAAGTAGATTCAAGAACTATTCTTGATGCAGGAGGTGCTGATCAGCTAATTGGGCAAGGAGATATGTTGCTTTCTATGGGATCTGATATTACTAGATTACAGTGTGCTTTTGTCGATACGCCTGAAGTAGACGAGATTTGCGATTTCATAGGTGCACAGAGAGGTTACGATTCTGCCTACTTGCTTCCTGAGTATTCAGGAGACGAAGGAGACAGCGGAAAAGGAGATATAGACCTTTCGGATAGAGATGTCTTGTTTGAAGAGGCAGCAAAGCTTATCGTTGCGCATCAGCAGGGAAGTACCAGTTTGATACAGCGAAAGCTCAAATTAGGGTACAATAGAGCAGGTCGATTAATTGATCAATTAGAAGCCGCTGGTATTGTTGGACCTTTTGAAGGTAGCAAGGCTAGAGAGGTGCTTGTGCCTGATGAATATAGTTTGGAACAGTTATTGAACAATCTCAATGAAAATTGATTCATAGAGAAGTAGAATGAAAAGAATATTATTAGTTGTGGCGTTGGTAGTTGCGAGTTTTGCAGCTAAGAGTCAATCAGCAGATCCAAAGACTGTTTTGGATCAAATGAGTGCTGTATATAAGGCGATGCCTGGTTATGAAATTAGCTTTGTTCAAAAGATAATTTCGGAATCTGAGGTAATAGATAGATTAAATGGACAAGCCTCAGTTGCAAAAGAGAAGTTTGTTATCAAGTTTCAAGAACAACATATCTACTGCAATGGGCCGGTTTTATGGACCTATTTGGTAGAATCTCAAGAGCTTACTATCAGTAATTTTGAACCTGAGGAGTCTGAGATAGATCCTACCAATATTTATGATATCTACAAAGAGGGTTTTACTTACGAATACAAAAGACAAGACAATATCAACGGAGATTTGGTACATGTCATTGAGTTAATCTCAACTGACGAAGACGCAGATTTTACGAATATTGTGATGTATATCGGTCAGAATGATTCTTACTTAAAAGGCTGGGATTTAATAGACTATGCAGGCGCCAAAACAGCTTTTGAAGTGTCTAAATTCACACCAAGTAAAACCTTTGAAGCCACATTTTTTGAGTTCGATGCTGAAGCAAACCCTGTTCAGCATACCGAAGACCTGAGATATTAATGACTAAAGCCGAGTTATTCGATCAAATCAAAGCCAAAGGGTCATACCTATGTGTAGGCTTAGATACAGATATCAATAGAATTCCAAAGCACCTTCTTTCAGAAGAAGACCCTTTGTTTGAATTCAATAAGCAGATAATAGATGCTACCGCTGATTTTGCCGTAGCTTATAAACCCAACATCGCTTTTTATGAGGCACATGGTGTGAAAGGTTGGGAAAGCCTACAGAAGACCATAGACTACATTCCCGATAATATTTTCACAATAGCTGATGCCAAAAGAGGAGATATTGGTAATACATCTAAGATGTATGCTAGGGCTTTTTTTGAATCAATGAATTTTGATTCTATAACAGTGGCTCCATACATGGGAGAGGACTCAGTGAAGCCGTTCTTGGAGTTTGAAAAGAAGTGGGTCATACTGTTAGCACTTACCTCAAATCCAGGCGGTAAGGATTTCCAGAATCTAAGTTTATCTGATGGTAGAGAAGTCTATGAAGAGGTTTTAAGAAAGAGCCAAGACTGGGCTTCAGATGAAGAACTGATGTTTGTAGTTGGGGCCACAAAGGCTGAGGCATTGACGAAGATTAGAACCATTGCTCCAAACCACTTTTTATTGGTGCCAGGGGTAGGGGCGCAAGGTGGTAGCTTAGAAGAGGTCTCTAAATATGGCATGAATGATCAATGTGGCCTTTTAGTAAATTCTTCCAGAGGTATTATCTATGCTGATTCTAGCGAGAATTTTGCCAATGTAGCTAGATTGAAAGCCAATGAGTTACAAAAAGAAATGTCAAAATATCTAGAAAAAATTATATAAATTAATCGGTAAACACACCGATTAATGAATGAATTCTTTCTTCATTTCGTATGGCAAAATCAATACTTCAATAAAAGAAGTCTTCAAACCGTTTCTAATCAATCGATAGAAATTAAGAAAGTTGGTCATGTCAATAATCTGGCTGGACCTGATTTCAAGGAAGCTTACATTTCTATAGAAGCAATGCATTGGTTTGGTTCTGTTGAGGTTCATATCAGAAGTTCAGACTGGAACAGGCACAATCATTCCGGTGATCCTAACTATGAAAATGTAATCTTACATGTAGTTTACGAGTATGATCAGGCTATTTATGATTCAAGTGGAAATGAGATTCCAACCCTAGCATTAAAGGGATTAATCAAACCCGGTTTATTAGATCGCTATCATGATTTAATGAATGGAGATGGATTTGTTGCTTGCGCCCAATCATTTAGAAGAGTTAGGTCCATCACTAAACTATCAATGCTTGAAAGGACGGTGATTGAACGAGTTGAAAGAAAATCAATTATCATAAATGAGATTTTAAATAGAACTCGTAACGATTGGGAAGAGACAACTTACCAATGGTTTGCTCAAAGTCTTGGGTTTAAGATAAATGCTGAGAACATGATGACTTTGGCTCAATCTGTACCGATAAAGATACTCTTAAAACATGGGAGCCTTTTTCAAATTGAAGCTCTGCTTTTTGGAGCCTCTGGTTTACTCAATATTGATTTTGAAGATGACTATCCGAATAGACTAAAACAGGAGTACTTGTTTTTAAAGGCAAAGTATGGAATAAGAGAAAGCTTAAGTTTTAATCAATGGCATTTCTCAGGCACACGACCAACTAACTTCCCTACTATTCGAATGGCACAACTTGCAGCTATCATTCATAAGCATCAAAACCTCTTTTCGTTGTTTACTGAGTTTAGAGAGTTTAAAAACCTCAAGCAGGCATTGGATTTAGAAGTTTCTGAGTATTGGAAGACGCATTACAATTTTCAGTCCCCATCTAGCCGTAAGCTTGGAAAGCTAACATCTGGAAATATTCATCATGTTATCATTAATGTGTCGGTTTTACTTCTTGTATCGCTTAGTAAAAGAAATGATGATCCAACAATTTTGGACAAGGCTTTAAATCTACTGATTAGCCTGCCTAAAGAAACAAATGGCATGATCAACCAATGGATGGATTTAGGTTGGAATACATCCTCGGCCTATGACAGTCAGGGTCTGATTGAATTGACCAATAGGTACTGCAAAAAGAAGAAATGCTTGGAATGTGCCATAGGTACAGAGTTAATGACTTCGTCTTTACCTAGCTAAGGTTATGGCATTTATAATGCTTATCTTTGCAGCCCAAATTTCAAATGAATGGAGAATCCGGTAATAATTTTTGGAGCGAGTGCTTTAGGTCAAGCTGCAGTTGAAATCTTTGAAAGTAACGACATCATGGTTTACGGCTTTCTAGATGATGACGAGTCGAAGCATGGTACTGAGCTAGGTGAATTGTCAGTATTAGGAAGAACCGAAGATGATGGTTTTCTAAAACTTATTGGTAAAAAGTGCGAAGCATTTATTGCCATTGATGATAGAGAGTTGAGAAGAGGACTCGTTAAGTTGATCAAGGAACGCAGAAAAATGATGCCTGTGAACGCAATTCACAGTAATACTGAAATTGCACCTTCAGCACATGTAGGCCATGGCGAATTCATCAATAGCGGAGTAATCATAGGAGCCAATGCTAAAATTGGAGATCACTGCTTGATTCATAGCAATGCATTAATTGATTATAGTGCACAAATTGGTGATCTGGTACAAGTTGGTGCAGGCTCAGTAATTGGAGCGGAATGTAGGATTGGAGAAAATGTTTTCATTGGATCGGGAGTTACCATAGTTCCTGGAGTAGAGGTTGCAGACAATGCACGAATTGGTGCAGGTTCTATAGTAATTGGAAATGTAGCTGCTGATAAAACAGTATTCGGAAATCCGGCCAAGGAGGTTTAGGAGTACAAAGAATTAATCCAAGTTGATTTTTATCATGTTGGAGGTATTCTAAAACTTACATATTCGCACACGGAATAAGAACTTTAAATAATTCACCCTACAAGCAATAGGGCAGAACATATGGAAAAGCAATACTCAATACTACTGTATTACTGTTATGCTGAGATCAAGGATTTTGAGGCATACAGAGAAGAACACCACCTCTTTTGTATAGAGAATAATTTGAGAGGGAGAATCATCATTTCTCCAGAAGGATTAAACGGAACAGTATCTGGCTTAAAAGAAGACTGCGAAGCATATATGAACTATGTTCAGTCTGATTGCAGATTTGCTGATACCGAATTCAAGGTTGAACCACATGATGAAATGGCCTTTGCTAAATTACATGTTCGGGTTAAGCCAGAGATTGTACATTCTAGCCTCAGACAGATTAACCCTAGAGAGAAAACGGGAGCTTATGTAGAGCCTGCTGAATTTAGAAAAGTGCTTGAAGAGCAACCGGAAGATACTGTGATTCTAGATGTAAGAAGCAACTATGAACACAATGTGGGCAAGTTTAAAAATGCGCTTACTCTAGACATTGACAACTTCCGCGATTTTCCTGAAAAAGTGAAAGAATTGGATCACCTTAAGGGCAAGAAAGTAATTACTTACTGTACTGGGGGAATTAAATGCGAGAAGGCAAGTGCGTATTTAATCGATCAGGGATTTGAAGATGTACATCAATTACATGGCGGTATAATTAAATATGGTATTGAGGCAGAAGGCAAAGACTTTGAAGGCAAGTGCTATGTTTTCGATAATCGAATTGTAGCGGATGTCAATACAGTTAATCCTTCAATACTATCTAAATGCTACATTACTGGGGTACCAACAGATAGAATGGTTAACTGCGCAAATCCTGAATGCAATGCACATATTCCAATGTCTGAAGAGGCTGGATGGTTAATGGATGGTTGCTGTTCTGAGGAATGTAGAGAAAACCCGAATCGAAGACCATATGATGGTACAGGATACTATCAAAAGAATACAAACCATTACAACCCACTTAAAGGGGTGAAAAGAGATCCTGCCAAGATTAATTAATATGCGCATCCCCGAATCTGAACTAATAATAAGTCCGGAAGGAAGGATTTATCATCTCAATCTTCACCCTGAAATGATTGCCCAAACCATAATTGTGGTAGGCGATCCTGAAAGGGTACCGAAGATCAGCGCTTATTTCGATAAGATTCATTTTCAGGTAAACAGTAGAGAGTTAGTTACACATACCGGTGAAATAGGCGGTAAAGAAATATCTGTGGTTAGCTCTGGTATGGGCACAGATAATGTTGAATTATTGATTACAGAACTCGATGCCTTAGTCAATATTGACTTTGAAACTAGAACAATTAAAAATGAGCATACTTCATTAGATATCTACAGAATCGGTACTTCGGGTTGTATGCAAGAAGATATACCGTTAGATGCATTTTTGGCTTCTAAAGGGGCCATTGGATTAGATAGCTTAATGGAATTCTATGAAAGGGATTCGGAATTTGAGGAGTTTGAATCGAGATTGAAGAATGAGCTAGGATTTAACTTCAAACCTTACGTTTCTAAGCCCTCTGAAAGATTACTCGCTAAGTTTGATGATACATTCTACCAAGGGGTTACGGTTACATCTCCAGGCTTTTATGCTCCTCAAGGACGTGCTGTTAGATTGCCGCTGTCAAACCCTAAAATGGTAGATCAGTTAGCTGCCATGGAGACCCCATTAGGACGCGTGACAAATTTTGAGATGGAAACAGCTGCCTATTATGCGCTCTGCTCTATGTTAGGCCATAACATGTTGAGCTTAAATGTACTAATTGCCAATAGAGCAAGGCAGGAGTTTTCAAAAAATCATGAAGGGGCGGTTGAAGGTTTGATTAAGGAGACCTTAAATCGAATCGTTTAATTCTTTTTCTTCGGCTCTAAAAGACCTTGTATCAAGAGGTTGTATTCACCACAGGATAAAACCCCATTGGTAGAATAGGGGCAAGTCTTATAGTTCTTTTCACCATACTTAGTGAGTGTTATAATCACACCTTGACCTTTACAGACAGGACAGGTGATGTAAGTACCGTCTTGGCAATTCACAGTGTTTTTGTAGAAGAATTTGCTATTGACATTTGCACTTGGCCCAACACTACTTTTATCGTTTCTAAAGGCCTCTTCAGCATTTTCCAAGATAGATAGTGTCTCTTCTGAGAATTGACCTCTCGATCCTTTGAGCTCTAAATATTTATTGAGCCAATCTATACTTTGTGCATATTTTTTTAGGTAAAAAGAGTTCTTACCAAAATAGAAGCAAAAGTCGGCAGAAAGTAGATCAATCTGGTTAAGTGCGGACATAAAGTATTCATCAGCCTTCTCATATTCGGCCCTATCCATCAAAACCACAGCACTGTCGATAAATAGTCTTGGGTCTTGAATACCCCTTTGGGCTGAAACAGTGATCGTAAGAAATAATCCGAATAAGATAAGCGATGCTCTACTCATATAACCAATTGATCCCCTAAAGTAATAAAGAATAAACACTAAAAAGCCCCGGTAATACCGAGGCAAATAACATTAACAGTATTTAACCACCTAATTTTATTTAGCGGTGCTTCTTTTCTTTGGTAAGGCTATTTTCTTACCTGCAATACTGTAGATACCTAGACCTGTTGCGATAACTGCTGCTGCTGATAATAAAACTGTTCTCTTCTTCATTTCTACTTTTCCTTGTCTACTTATACGACAATGTTTGTGCCAAGTTGGTTACACTCGCAAGAAATATTGATTTTTTGCTTTCAAGTGTAATAATTATACAATTGAACAGAGGAATACCCTTAGAATTAATTCAAGATTTTATCTTGATTCTCCATTTGTAAAACAATCATTCCACTAGGTTAAATGATTGTTTAGCTTAGAAGCTCAATACTGAAACTATGCGTAAACTATTTTCACTTATTCTAACAATAGGTTTGGTTGGTGTATGTTACCAATTGTCTGCTCAGGGAGCTCCTCCTCAAGTAGATCAAAGAATGTACGAAATCATCCAAAATGTCTCCGAAGATCGAATAGAGTCAGACATCAGAACTCTGGCCAATTTTGGAACTAGAAATACTTTCTCAGATACTCTATCTGATACAAGAGGTATCGGTGCAGCAAGACGATGGATTAAGGCTGAATTCGAAAAAATATCAGAGTCTTGTGGTGGTTGTTTAGAAGTCTTTTATCAAAAAGATTTGGTTACCACAGAAATGGGAAGACGGATACCCAAAGATGCCTATGTAGTCAATGTAGTAGCTGTTCTTAGAGGAACCGAGTATCCCGACTCTTATGTAATTATGTCTGGCGATATTGATTCTAGAGCATCTAATACCATGAATTTTGAAATTGATGCCCCTGGAGCGAACGATAATGCAAGTGGTATGGCAGGTACGATCGAAGCTGCCAGAGTACTTTCGAAATATAACTTTAAACACAGCATTGCTTTTGTGGGTCTCTCTGGTGAAGAGCAAGGGCTCTTTGGTGGTAGAGGTTTGGCTAATTATGCCAAAGAGAACAACTGGGAGATTCAAGGTGTGTTGAATAATGATATGGTTGGGAATATTGAAGGAGTAGATGGTGTAATTGACAATCGTACTTTTAGAATATTTTCGGAACCTACTCCTGCAAATGAATCACAAAGAAGAAGGCAGAGTAGAAGATTTACTGGAGGTGAAGTAGACGGCAATTCTCGCCAGTTAGCGCGTTATATTCATAAGCAGGTGAAAACCTATATGCCTGAAATGAATCCCATGATGATTTATCGTTTAGATAGATTTGGTAGGGGAGGACACCATAGGCCTTTCAATGATTTAGGCTATCCTGGCGTAAGAATTATGGAAGCTCATGAGAATTACAACAGACAGCATCAAGATATTCGAGAAGAGAATGGAATTAAATATGGCGATGTGGTAGAAGGGGTGAATTTTGGATATGCTAAAAAGTTAACGGCAGTTAATGCCATCTCACTGGCTGGTTTGGCTTGGGCACCACCTGCCCCTAAAAGTGTTAAGATTGGCGGAGCCGTGAGACCATCGACTACTTTAGCTTGGGAGGAAAATACTAGTTCTAATATTGCCGGTTACAAAGTTTATTGGCGCTTAACCACTTCTCCAACTTGGGATAACTTCGTTTATGTGAGAAATGTGAACAGACATACCCTCAAAGGAATCGTGATAGACAATTATTATTTTGGAGTTGCAGCTGTAGGACGAGATGGAAATGAATCAACTGTTGTATTTCCATATCAACAGTTAGGGAGATAAAAGAAAAGCCGCTTAAAGCGGCTTTTTTTATTCTGTTTTAGTTCTTTTCAATTGCCTTGAATTGTTTTTGCTGGTCTTACCTATTTCATCTATGGTAGTTATAATAACAGCTCCGTTTACGGCTCTAAAACCTAAAGAAGCGCCATCTTTCATCACCTTGACAGTCTTAACTTCCATAGGTTGAATAACCGAGATGTCTTGCCAAATCTGACCATCTACAATGTACATGGCTTCATTAGATCTGCCACTTAACCATTTAGCATCTCTAATAACCACTTTCTTTCCAGCACCTCCATCTTTAGGTAGAATCTGTACGCCAGGGAATTGGCCTTGAAGTAACATCCAAATATCTGTGTAGGTGTGATTCTTATTGTTGTATTCAAGAAAGTTCGATTTGGCAAAGAGCAGAGAAGACTCTGTTACGACACCTTGACCCACAGCAACCTTTTCGTTACTAGCGCCACCAAGGAAATACAATTTAAGATTAAGCTTCTGTCCAGCTTTTACACGCTCAATGTGCTTTTCAAATCCGGCACCAGTAAACACCAGTTTGTCGTTCTTTGCTACTTCAATTGAAAAGTTTCCGTATTCGTCTGATAAGACTTCTTGCTTACTCTTTTTAGAAACGATGGTCACATTTTTAAGGGGAGTGTCTTTAAATGCATATACCTTCCCTGTGACAGCTTTTTCTTGCCCATAGGCAATGCTCATAGTCAATAGCAAAAAACTTAAGAGAAGGAGTTTATTAAAATTCTTCATAGGATGTGGTTTTTGATCTATTATAAATACAACTGAAAGCGCACTTTCACCTACTAAGTTATAATATACTCATTATTAAGCTTTTAATCTGAAAATATTTGTTCTACAAACATGTAGATAATATATTTGTTCTATGTTTGTAAATATAATACAGTGAAAGGAAAAGGATCATATATAGGCGAGCTAGAAGAGCTTATTCTTCTTGTGGTAGGCATACTTGGTGATGATGCATATGCTGTAGGCGTACTAAAAGAGATTAGGGATCAAACAGGCAGAGAGGTGAATATTAGTGGAATCCATGCTGTTCTTGCTAGGCTTGAAGAGAAAGGTTGGCTTAACTCTTCAATGGGAGGAGCGTCAAAAGTGAGAGGAGGTAGGAGAAAGAGATTTTACACGCTTACTTCTGCAGGACGAGAAATGCTAGATCAGGTCAGGTCTATGCGTGAAAATCTGTATGCTCAATTGCCTCAAGGTGCATCATACTCTTTTAGTACGTGAAAGATATATTCGATTATAAGCCTCCTAAATGGGCAGATCGCTTTTTGAAGTGGTTCTGCAATCCTGAGCTTCTAGAACAAATTCAAGGAGATGTTCACGAACTCTTCTATTGGCGCTTGGAAGAGAAGGGGTATCAAAAAGCAAAGAATTCATTTATCTGGGATGTCCTTAGGCTTTTCAGATGGTCAAATATTAAAAGGTCAAACAAAACTCAAAAACTTAACAACATGGGAATTTTTAAGAATTACTTCAAAATTGGCGTACGCAATTTGTGGAAGCAGCGCCTATCCTCAACTATCAATGTGCTAGGACTGTCCATAGCCTTAGCTTGTTCAATAGTCTCATTTAAATGGATTGAGTACTCTTATGTAAAAGATAATACGCATGAGAATTTAGATGATATCTTTCTGGTAACGCATTGGGAAGAAAAGGATTCTGAAAAGATATGGAATGGAGCCACAGATAATAATCTGAGACAGGAGATCTTGAAATCTGTACCAGGCATTGAGAAATCTACTAGATACTCTTTTTACAGAGCCGGTACCAAGGTGTCGGGTAAAGAGACTACTACATTTAGCCTGTTTGTAGATGAAGCCTATCTAGATATTTTTTCATTTCAATTGGTAGCGGGAAATATTAACGCGCTGTCTCAACCAGATCAGGTTGTAATTAATGAGGATGCAGCACTTAGGTTTTTTGGTCAAGAGCTCGCAATTGATAAAACATTAGAGCTTAAGATTGGAGAAGAGTGGAAGACTTTTAAAGTAGGGGCTGTACTTAAAGAGAAGCCGAATAATTCGAGCATGCAGAATTATGTGCTTGTGAATTATTCTCACTTTGAGCAATTGTTGAGAAAGTCTCGTGACACATGGAATGCTAATTTCTTTATTCAAAGGCAATCGGGTGTTGCTTCAGAAATTATTCAATCGGCAATGGACGATTTGATTCCCATTCATAACAAGGATAATGAGATTAATCCTTACAGCTACTTTCATCTTGAATCCTTAAGAACGATGGCTTTAAACTCTCTAGAGATCGATAATAGCGTAGGATCTGCTCCTGCGTTGGCACCTAACATAGTATTAGGTGCTATATCGGTGTTTATGCTTCTATTGGCTGTCTTTAACTTTATTAATATCTCTTTGGCTATGGTTATGAAGAGATTGAAAGAGATTGGAATAAGAAAGGTGATTGGTGGACAAAGAAGACAGCTGATTTTCCAATTCTTAGTTGAGAATTTCTTAGTCTGTGCGTTCTCATTATGCTTAGGTCTCTTGTTGGCAGGTTCTTTTCTTTTGCCAGCATTCAACGAGATATCAGGATCAAACTTAATCTTAGATATCTGGAGACATCAAAATTTTTGGATCTTCTTAGTGACTATTCTGCTATTCATCACTTTCGTGTCAGGCATTTATCCGGCAGTTGTAGCATCAGCTTACAAACCCACCCAAATTCTAAAAAAGGCGGTTTCTTCTAGGGGTAATAAAGGGCTTAGCTCTGTATTACTCACTTTTCAAATGATTCTTGCCATGATCACTATTGTGGCTGCAGTTATGTTTGTGCATACCGGTAGAGTAAATCAGGCGAGAGACTGGGGATATGATCAGTACAATAAATTATCGGTCAATATTCCAGATTCGGTATATCAGGCATCGTTTCTGGCTTTTCTTGAGTCTAAACCAGAGGTGTTGCGAATAGCAGGTACCAAGAGTAGCATAGGTAGAGAGTTAAATGGATATGAGTTTAAGAATGGAGAAGTAAACTACTATGCAGAATTCTTCGAGGTTGGGGCGAGTTACCCAGGTCTATTAGAAGTTGAGCTCGTTGAGGGAAGGCTCTTTGATCCAGAATTAGAGAGTGATTTGAACAATACGCTAGTTGTAAACGAATCTTTTATGGCTAGGATGCAACTTGAGTTCAATCCCGATGGCACAACTGTTTATCAAGATTCTATTCAGTACACGATTGTTGGGGTAGTAAAAGACTTTTTCTATTGGTCACCTGACACAAGAATTAGAGGGATGGCCATGCGTGCTGTTCCTGAAAATCAGTATAGATCCTATTTAATTGAAATGGAAGAGGGTGACATTGTTGCCCAAAGAGACGAACTGCTAGAAGAATTGAAAGAGATAGCCGATGACCAACTCTTTGGAATTGGGATACAAGCGGAGGCGTTTGATAATCATTTTGAAGAAGCCAAAGGCATTAGAAATATCATGTTATTCACAGCCAGTATTGCCGTTCTTATCGCCTGTATTGGCTTGTACGGATTGGTAAATATTAACGTATCCAGTCATATTAAAATGTATGGTATTCGAAAGGTGTTAGGAGCATCGGGTATAGAATTGGGTTTAACAGTGCTGAAGAGATTTAGATATGTGATCATTTTTGCTGTGGTAATAGGCTGCGCTTTAGCGGTATTGCTAATAGGTCAATTATTAGGAGAGATCTATGCATACTATCCAAAGATTGGTTTTGGTCCACTAACTGTTTCGGTGCTCTTGCTTTTATCTGTGTCACTGTTCACAGTCAATTTTCAAATTCAGAAAGTCAAGAGACTCAACCCTGCAGAGACCTTAAGAACTGAATGATTATTTACATTAAGCTATACCACAGATAAAAAGTGGTATAGCTTTCCCACTCTTCTACCGATTTAAAAAATTCCTCTATTTGATAACGATCTTTTCTATCTGTAATCAGCCCCAAATTGAATAATGCCTGCGTAAGGCCGGTATCACCGAAAGGAATGGCCTGTGGTTCATGAAGACACTTCATTAAAGCATAATTGGCAGACCATTCACCAATGCCTTTAATCTGGGTTAACAGTCTTTGTCTTTCTTCAAAGCTGGATAAGGATTTAAGCTTTTCTTTTGAAACATATCCTTCTGCGAATGCTTCTGCGATATTTCTCAGGTAATTGATCTTACCTCTAGAGTATTGATTGGATTCCCTAAATGTGTCATCCAACTCTAATAAGCGTTCTGGGGTCGGGAAATGCCAGAATACTTTTCCCTGATACTCACATTGAGTACCATAGGCTTTAACGAGACGATTTTTGAGTTTGTAGGCAAAATTTAGATTAATCTGCTGGCCAATAACACTCCAGCAAAGCGCTTCAAATAGACTAGGGATACCAATAAGTCGCAAGCCTTTAAACCTGAGCAGTGGTTTAAGATTTGGGGTTTCATCGAGCTTTGGATAGAATGCGTTCAAGTCTCTTTCAAGGTCTAGCCATTCTTTAACATGAATAACTAGGGCATCTTTGAGGTCTTCAGAATTTTCATTTATCGACCAATTCAGTTCAAGTTCTTGGTCTAAAGCTTTAATACTAAAAGGGACTACCTCTTCATGAATTTTTAGACTTGTGTAGATCGTGTCATGATCAGTTTTAAAAAGGCATTCTTCCTCATTTCTCTGTAGAAATTTTAGGCATTTGTAGAAGTCGAATTCTCTTGGAAGTGTTATGGTAGTCTTAGCATTCAAACTCCACGAAAATAGTGAAGTGTGAGCTTATTTTCTTCGGCTAAGCCAAGTACCAATTCGGTAATCTCCTCTTACCACGGTTGGGCTGCCATTAATATTGAAGGTTCCTTGAAATTGCCCTTCAATCTGTATCTCATTATAGATCATATCATTACCAGCATTGTTTCTTCCTTCTATTTGTTCTACAACTTCCACAGAGTTAAGAATGTGCTGATAATCCAAAGGGTCATTGGCATTAGCTTCTAATGTTCTAGTACAACCGTCAAATAAGGTAAAACCCGCTTGACCGGCAGGAGTGCTGAGGCTCATCAACTCTTGCATATTGAGGAAGTCCATTTGAACACCGGTAGATGCAATCCAAGTGTCTTCATGTATGGGGTGTACAAAGCTAAATTCGAAACTATTATCAAAGCCTAAGGTGGTGATTTGATTGCCACACAGTGAAGGGTCATTAGGGCAACCTGCTCGTGTTGTGCTTTCTAATGAATTGGCTCTATAACTGTATGTAACTCCATTCACCTCAAACCTGAAATACTCTTCTTGTTCGATTTCCCAATCATATGGAATAACATGACTTGGCGGAGTGCTCAATTCACAGGTTGGAACTTCAAAATCGTAATTCTCGCAAGATAGAATTGCTAATGAGCTTATTATCAATAGAATGAATGACCTTTTCATGACCTTAGATATTTAAGGTAAAGTAGTCAAAATTCTGATTTAAAGACTATGATTTTAATCAGTAGGGGAGATAGACAATGCTCGCAATCAGTGAGCCATCAATTCGATACCAGTCTCCCAGACTGTGAGATCGGTAATAAGTTGGCTCTCGGTTCTTTTTCAGTACAAATAGAAACTTAGGTGTGTTCTTCTGTATTCTAAGGATTTGTGCTCTTTCTGAAGCAATGAGTCCTTCCCGTGCTATTACATCCCCATTGGGGTTTTTTACCAAGAGCACTTCATTATTTAAAACGTCAATGGCTTCTCCAGGATACTTTTCTTGAAGCCTTGCAAAGGCATCTACTCTTGAATAGTCTATACCCAAAATAAGATCTGCTTCTGCTTTTGTAATTAACCATTCAAACGACACAAACACTTCATTAGCAATTAAGAAAGGTCTTTCCACTTTGAGCACAGAGTGGTTGTACTTAACATCCAGTTTACCTTCTACTTCAATATTGTCGATTAATTTACCCGGTAAGCCATTCTCATCCTTCTGGTAGAATTTGGCTCTTACTCTCACACCACTTTTTGATTTAATATCTTCTGTGACCACGTTAATCGTCAATTCTTCAACCAAAACGGAGTCTGGTCCCACATCGATTAGTGATGCCATTTCAGCGCCATTGAATGGCGTTCGTATTTGTATGCGGCTATATTCACCTTCAGTTCTCCGTCCTGCCCTTTGGCGCTTGCCAGGTTTTACTACAACATCAGCCAACTGTACAGCATCGGTTTCTAAGATGATCTTATCAGTGAGATCGCTGGGTTTTATACACCTCTCTACAAAACCGATGTGCCTAAAAACGATACAATCATCTGGAGCGGCAGCTGAAATATCAATGGTGAAAGTACCGTCTTCAAAAGAGTAGGTACCGATATTTTTTCCTGCAATACCTATTGTTGTGAAGGGTACCGGATTACCCTTTTTATCTAATACGGTACCTGATATTTTTTGTGCTTGAACACCAAATGCCAATAAAATGGAGAATAACGTGAGGAGGTATTTCATAAGTACTACTTGACTTTTGGTAGAGTGCGATCAAATAGTTTCTAGGATAGTAAACTCCTATAAAACTAAAAGGTTGCGTTGAGCCATTTCAAGACAAGACTGTTTCAGATAGGAACACGGAAGTAAGTCAATATTAGAGTTAATATATTGATAGTCAATAAAATAGAGGGTTGGTATGGTGCTTGAGTACTAGTAAGTAAAAAAGAATTATGAAATCTGTAATTACAACCATAGCCATTATTTTACTGGTTAATACATCCAATAATATTACCACCGATCATTTAAAGGTCTTTGAAGGAGAATGGAACGGCACACTCACTTATTTAAACTATGGAGACGATCAGACTTTGGTAGACCTCTCACTAAGAATGGTAGCTGAGTTCGATGGAAAATCTCTCAAATTTGATTATTTCTACAATGAAGGGAATGGGAGAGTAGAAAAGCGAACAGGCAGTTTTAAGCTGAAAGGAGATGATATAATCTACAATGGAAAATGGGATTTGAAAAACTCTTCGATTACAGATCTCGAAAACTGGGAGCTTCAATTGGAAAGCGTTGGAAAAGACAATAATCGACCTGCTCGATTCAAGAAGTCAATCTTAGTTTCTAAGGATAAGATTGAAGTGACTAAAATGGTGCAGTATAAAGATGCATCCGGTGATTTCTTTATGAGAAACAAGCACGTCTTTCAACGTTAGATTGAGCGAAAGACAACAGTTCTTGCTAGTATTTGGAAAGAAGAAGCTCCCAAAAGCTAAAGCCTAAACGATTAGAAGTTTGGTTTTGGATAGTTGTTGCCATACCAAAGTTTCCATTTGCTAGTTTGATAATGGGGAAATATTCACCTCCTGTTGAAAGGCCGTTTTCTGAGTTAGCGAAGCGTGCACGAATATCTAATTTCTGAGGAGGGATGGTTAGTAAGTTCCAATTTTGATTAGATAATGATATTACACCTGCGTTGTGTCTTAGACTTTTGCCATTACCAGATAGCCATGTGATCATAAGAAAATCGTCACTGATTTCCATATAAGGGAAATACATCATCTGCTCACTTTTAAAAATACTTTCCTTTGACCAACTCTTACCCTCATTTTTAGTGATTGCCAGCTTTAACTCATTCCCTGTGCTCCATAGAGCATATAAGTTCCCTTCACTATCAAACCCTATAGGTTCTGTCCATCTTGGAAGCCCTGACATATCTGGTGACCAAACAAGTTCTTCTGGAAACTTTACATCCTTCCATGTCTTACCATTGTCATTACTTAGCTTGATTAAGTCTACTCCTTCATCTATTTGATAGCCTGAAGCTGACAATGGTGCAATTCTTAATGCTAGATTGCCATTAGGCCCTTTGGCAAAGAAACTAGAGCCTCCTTTAGCATTAATATCAGTTTGTTTTATCCAAGTTTCGCCTTTATCTGTACTCTTTGAATGATGAACACCTTTACCATCGTTCCAGATGATATGTAGATCTCCATTGGACGATTCTTCAATCCAAGGTCTATCGTCATAATCGTTTTTGGAGATAAAGCTCCATTTCCAGGTTTCACCAATGTCTCTACTTACACCAACAACTACTTGCTCACCAATTAAAGTGCTCATATCCAGGTTAGTTCTGTCTTCAGGAGCTTTGGTGTAGGACATACTCAATAAAAAGATGTTACCCTCATTATCGATATATAGATCGGCATCTGAGTTGCCTTGAGCTCCATCTTCATACTTTCCGACATTAACCGATTGCCAATGCTTACCAGAATCCAGACTTTTCCACAACTGCGGTTCATCTGCGGCATTTCTGTATCCTGTCAAGAAAAGGGTACCATTTGGATGCTGGGCGAGCATAGGTTCTCTTGCCAACTCGTCTAAATGATCAATTCGATTGATTATTAGTAATTCTTTGTTGTCTTGTGCCTCACTCGATAAATGAAAAACCAAAAATGGAAGTAGGATTAAAAGTCTTTTCATCTTGATGAAGAATTAGGTTAGGTAATTCGCATAGCCTTGACAATCATTTCTTTAATTACCAAACAGCGCTAAAGACTTAACAATTGTTTGTGAAATTCCCCAAATCAATGGCGATGCTACTATAATCCAAAATACAACTAATTTGACTTTGTTTTTCATATCACTCATTAAAGAATTTACGGTTAACCGGCTTAATAGACAGGTTACAGATTAGACCTATAATCAACAGACCGGCCATTATGTACATGGTGGTAGAATAGGCTTGAGCAGGAGCAATATTCATTTCTTCAATCTGGTAGGCGCGAATGTAGTTCACAAGTACAGGACCTAATATAGCAGCTAAAGACCAAGCAAGGAGTAGGCGGCCATGAATGGCTCCCACTTGCTTTACCCCGAACATATCTTTGAGATAAGCAGGTATGGTTGCAAAGCCTCCGCCATACATGCTAATGATGATGGCAAAGCAGATGATAAAAAGTGCGACACTGCCCACATTACCTGCCATGGGTACCAGTACATAAAGGACTGCGCCTAGAATAAAGAAGATTGAATAGGTGTTTTTTCTACCTATTCTATCAGACATAGAAGACCAAAAGAAACGGCCCAACATATTAAATATGCTGAGTAAACCTACAAATCCTCCTGCAGCGGCTGCAGTAACAGCCATCTTTTCTCCAACTGAAGCAACCGAGAACATTTCTTGAATCATAACAGAGGCTTGCCCTAGCACGCCTATACCAGCGGTAACATTCATGGCGAGTACAGTAAAGAGCAGATAGAATTGTGGGGTTTTAATGGCTTGATTGGCATCTACATAACCTGTAGCAATCATTTTATTGTTGTTGCTTTTAGGGATCCATCCTAGAGGTTTCCAGCCGTATTGTGGTAAGCGAACGATAAATACGCCAAAAAGCATGAAACAGAAGTAGATGATTCCCATTACTAAAAAGGTTTGAGAAACTCCTGTTGAAGCTGGCGAAGCGAAGTAATTCATGAGACTTACAGAAAGGGGAGAGGCGATCATAGCACCACCACCAAAGCCCATAATGGCCATACCTGTAGCCATTCCCGGTTTGTCTGGAAACCATTTCATTAAGGTAGAAACCGGAGATATGTACCCAAGCCCAAGCCCAATTCCTCCCAAAACACCATGCCCTAGATAAACTAGCCAAACCTGATGCAGCTGAACACCTAAAGCAGCTACAAGAAAACCGCCTGCAAAGCAACAAGCTGAAGCAAACATGGCTCTCCTCGGGCCTACTCTTTCAAGCCATTGTCCAAAGATGGCGGCAGATGCACCTAAGGTGAAGAGTGCTATAGAGAAGATCCAGCCAATGGTAGTTAATTCCCAGTCCTCCGCAGTAGATGCTGAAATACCCAAAAGTCTAGTCATGGGTTCGTTGAATACTGAGTAGGCATAAATCTGGCCTATGCACAAATGAATGGCTAAAGCGGCTGGCGGAACGAGCCAGCGGTTAAATCCTGGTTTGGCAATAGTCGCTTCTCTTTTTAGAAATTGGTTGAGCATTTCAGTTGAATTGAATTCTGCTCAAAATAGGTGATAAACAGAGAATGAAATATGACTTAGGTTAGGCCTAATAGATTACTTTCAATCCTGAATCGTTAATGAGTTACGCTCATTTAAATTTTAACGGAATGGCTTTGGTCTTAAGCCTTGATTACCGTTCTCTATGATTTCTGAAATTCTCTTCAATCTCGTTTCTTCTTTCTTAGCTGAGATTACCCAATAAAGATATTGTTTCTTCAAAGAGTCGCTAAGGTTCTCATAAAAGTCCCATGCAGCTTTGTTGTTGCTAAAGGCATCTTGCAGGTCTAAAGGAACTTCTAGAGCTTCAATCGCATCAAGAATAGTCCATGATCCATTTTCTTTTGCAATGGCGATACTTTGGTAACCGGCTTCTTCCATCAAACCCTGTGCAATTAACTGTTCAATCTTCTCCTTGTTGACTTTAGACCAATTGCTTTTGGGTTTGCGTTTGCTGAAATAGTGTTTGTAACAATCTTCGTCAATTGATTTTTTGATACCGTCTATCCATCCGTAGCAAAGGGCCTCATCAACTGCATCATGCCAATTCAAATTATAATTAGGTGACTTGGTCTTATTGAAAATCAACCATACTGCTTTCTTGGTCTTATGGTTTTCCTTTAGCCACTGCCTCCATTCTTGTCGGTTATTCGGACAGTATTCTTCAAGATCCTTCATTAGCTAAGATTAGAACTTAACAACCGGGGTTTTCCATGTAATTGAATCGCCCAAGATTTTTCTCGACTCGCTTAAGATTTCCAGTGAAACAGGAGTTGCTTTGATCAACGTGTAAGCCTCTCGGTTATTTGGGTAGAAGTCTTCCCAAGCTTTTTTCCATCGTTTTTTCTTTTCTACGGGATCATCCACAATCTGCGCTTTGGCATGTATGACCACATATCCTGTTTTATCATTGTCTTGATAATAGAGGGTAACATTAGGGTTCTTCTTGATTTGTTCCACCTTTCTGCTCTTTACATTGGTGCCAAACCAAATGGTAAAATCTTCATCTGGTGGAAAAGGATCCATGATTCTTACCACTGGAATGGAAGTATCATCTAAGGTGATCAAAGCACAATTGCCAGCCGCTTCAATCATATCTCTTGCAGCAGATAAGAAAGACTCTCGCTGTGCTTCATTTGATACTGACTCCTGACCGAATATAACAGTAGGAGAGAACACCATTAGCATTAGGGTTAAAGCGATTTTGAGGCGGATCATTTGGCTTATCTTGGCTTTCCTTATCCTTGGCATAATGGAGTAATCATGGTTTCTTTTTGAACTTCTTATTAATAATCTTTCTTTCCCAGTCTTTACCAAAGAAATCTAATTTCATAAACGAGTACACTACTAAAATCACTATCCAGAAAACAAGCATGTAAAAAAAGAGCCCCCAGCTCTCGTTATCTGAATCAGAAAAAGCTATAAAGAGGAAAATGGCTAAGTTGAGTATCGCTGCAACTAGCATAACGTAAAAGCCCTTTACATTTTGAACATACTCTTCCTCCTTTTTGATCTGATCTATTTCCTCCTGTTTATCTGAGTCTTTGATGTCTGTATC
The DNA here is from genome assembly GCA_002427755.1 of Roseivirga sp. UBA6052. GTDB lineage: Bacteria > Bacteroidota > Bacteroidia > Cytophagales > Cyclobacteriaceae > Roseivirga. The sequence goes on along the minus strand of DIYO01000002.1, from coordinate 97,805 downwards.
GAATACTGAGGCTAAAGCTTTCAATGATTCCAAACCTGCATTTTCTCCATTCTCAATGTGCTGAATGGTTCGAATGCTTAAACCGCTCATTTCTGCCAATTGCTCTTGAGACCAATGTCTCTCTAACCTCATTTTCTTGATGTCTCGTACTGTATTTGTATTCGCATCCATATGCTTTCGCTCTAAATCTTGATTGTGATGCAAAACTAGTAATTAGGTTGTAACGGTATCATAAAGGGTTATGACAGCAATATGACAGTAGTATGACAGGGCTATGATTAACTATTATTGAGTTAAATCATTACACTCAGTCAGTTGGTGTTGGTTAACTATTCATGGTTTGTAACATTAATTACACACATATATAATATGTCATGTAGGCTTAGCTTAATATATGTTTACAAATATTTAAATAAGAATATAAAATCAAACGAATGTATAATTATATATATTAGATCAATTAACATTCACAATTAAAAAAATAAGTTATGGGCTTAAAAATTTCACTAGCCAACCAAACACAGTTTACACTTTCTCGAATAGAATGGGAGCCAGTACTTGCTGAAGAAGTAAAATTCGAACAGACTCTACCTGAAAAACTAGAAGAATATGATGCAGGAGATGCAGACACTGAAGATACAAGTATGATCAGTTTTGCAGGAACGGGAGCAGCCGCATTAAAATGCGTATACGAAGTTGAAGGAGTTAAGATTGGATTCAATGCAAGTTATCCTGGAACAGTAGCAGGATACGATTTAGGCGATTTGAAGTGGTCATATTTGGGTACACCCGATTCTGCAGGTAAATCTGAAAGTTGGATAAATGGAGGTACTGGAATGGTTACTGTAAATCTAGCAAAGGGTCTAGTTGTAACATTTACTCCAGACCTGAACAGTTCAGAGGATTTATTGTCCTTAAGCATTGTAGTTTCTTCTAATTAAACCTAAATGCTATGAATACATTTTCCATACAGGTAGATAACGGAAGTTATTCTGTTCCAACTGGTGATAACAACCGTGTAGAAATTGGTCATGCGAAAATGGCCAAAAGATTTGTCAGATGTTTACTAGATGATGAAATAGACGTGTTTTTTAGTGAGTTAGTAGGTTTAAAAGGTTTAGATGTGAAATCTGCAGCCGCTAAGAAGATTATCGCTTGTGGAACAAGAATAGGGGATTTACTCAATACAACTGAATACTTTGTTTATGATAATCAGATAATGTTTCAGGCCAAAGTAGGTATGACTATAGGCGATGCACTTGGTGGGGCTGACGTTCCAAATATACTTGAAGATGCGGGTTCAAATGGAGCAACACTTCAAGATGTACTTAATCAAGTGATAATTGATATAGAAGACGTGGTAGTTTAAGGTGTCCGATTGATAAGTGCTATTCAATTAAAAATTGAATAGCAAGGTTTATAGATATCCTATAATAATAGAATAAGCATCCGGTGAGGTTCAGTTAGATTATTTAACCGGATGCTTATTAATCTGACTTTATGAAAATATCACATTTCTGAAAGTAGAGGTGAAATTAGCCGATTAGTTGATAGAGGCTAATATCCCGCTCCTCTAATCTGTCCAGCAATGGTTTAAGTTGTTCAGAATTACTTTTTACGATTTGCTCAAATTCTCCGTTGTGAGTATTGAAAAGCTCTAGGATTTGGTGCGTTTGAGAAATGGTAGAGGATTGCACCCAGTTTGCACTGATGGTAGCCTCCTTATGCTCTTCCACAATTCTGTAGTAATTGAATGCATTTAGCTGGCTTACTGCTCCTTTTGGAATTTTGATAAAGAAGACCTCTCTAAAAGCGCTCAGCTTTCCCTCAACAAAATCAAAATGGACCCCTGTTCTATGCGTTTCAAAAGCCAAGTAGATAATGACTAAGGCTAATCCATAAAGCATAAATCCTTCAGCTAGGAGCCATATTGCAGGAAGAACCAAGACTCCTATTAAGATGCCACTTAAGAATCTTTTGGCAGTAGAAGTTTGATTATAGATGATCATGGATCGATTATATCATTCAACAAGTAAATCGGTATTTACTGATATTTCAATGTGCTCTTCTAAGCTAGTTTCAATTCAATTTAAAACTAGTTTTCTAGTCGCCCATTTTTCTTTTTTCTTTTCGGCAACTAGAATTCCTAAATCATTGGCATTTAGACAGCCAACTAGTTCACCATTCGAGTTCCAGAATGCGCTTTTACCTCCAGATTTCATATTCCAAAGTTCGCCATTGTAATTTGACATGAGAATGTTGAGCGAATAATCCTTAGCATAGGTTCTTAATTGCTCATATCCCTTTTTTATTCCCTCTTCAGAATTGAAGATGCATGGTAGGTAGATGGTACTTCCATTTTTGCATGCCGCTCTTGGGTGGTTTTCATTGTTTATATCCGCGCAAATGGCTAATGATATACGCTCTTGCCCCAGCTTAATTATTGGATTATAATGCATGGATGATGAATAGAACAATTCTTCACCATCGTGTAAATATTGTTTGGTATAGATGCCAATGGGTTTCTTAGGGTAAATAACAAATGCCCCTATATATAGCTTGCCTTTGATTTTGATTGGTGCGCCAACTACAATATGAATATCACCTTGTGTTGCCAGCGTTTTTAATTTGTTTAATCGACTATCATGCTCTGTAAAGGCTAGCTTTTCACCTTCTTTTCTACAGTAGCCCGTTAAAGACATTTCGGGGAATGCAATGAGTTGAACATCCTCCTCAATAGCCGCTTCGATTATGCGATAGTGCGCTTCTAAGTTTTGCTGAATATCACCAACTGTACTATTGACTTGAACTACGGCTATTTTCATTTGTTCCAAGTGGTAACATCTCCCAGATAAACTCAGTGAGCATATCCTTTCAAATTGACTCTAAAGTTATTGTTTTGACTGTAAATAGGCGATGTCTAGGTATGCCCATTGAAATTACCTTCAAAAAGTGATGTTTTATAAAACGCAAAAGCCACTCCATGTGGAGTGGCTTAAGACATGTTGATTGTAATCTAGTCACCTAGAATAAGAACTTTTTCAATGCTGAGGCTGCGTTATCAAACATGGTTACCGTAGCAGGCAGGTCTTTCAATGCATGTAGCAAACCCCAATCATGTATCATTCCTTTGTATCTAATGGTAGTTACAGGAACACCTGCTTCATCAAGTTTAACCCCATATGCCTCTGCTTCATCTCTAAGTATGTCACTTTCTGCCACATGGATATAGGCTGGAGGTAATCCTTGCAAGTCTTGTAATGAAGCTTGTAAAGGAGAGGCGTATTTAGACTTTCTTTCATCCTCATCAGTAGTATACTGATCCCACATCCATTTCATGATTGAAGTAGTCAAGAACCTGTCTTCTCCATAGCTTTGATAAGAAGCTTGTGAAAAGGAAGCGTCAGTTACGGGCCATAGTAGCACTTGAACTTTGATCATATCCTGTCTTCCGTCTTCCTTAGCTTTAATGGTAGTTACGGTAGACATATTGCCACCTACACTATTACCAATGATGCCTAATTTTGAGCCATCAACATTGATTTCGTCTCCGTTGTCTGCCACCCATTTTGTGGCTGCATAAATTTCGTTGATGGCAGTTGGGAATTGAGCTTCTGGAGATGGCGTATAATTAACAAATACACCTACCGCTCCTGTTCTTACTACTAATTCTCTTACCATTCTTTTGTGAGTAGGATAGTCGCCAAGAATCCATCCACCACCATGGATATACATAAATACCGGAAGCTTAGCATTGCTGCCTTCTGGTCTTACAATGCTTAAGCTGATGGTATACCCACCTGCATTAATAGTCTTTTCAGATTCATCTATCCCAAATAAGTCTACTTCAAAGGCTTCCTGAGCACCGATCAATACTTGTCTGGCATCTTCCTTAGAGAGTGTTTCTAAAGCTGGTCCACCAGAAGTGTTTAGCGCCTTTAAAAATTCTTTGGTGCCACGGTCTAACTGTGGGTCTGTTAAGTAATCTCTTACTTGTGCATTTGCTGAATTCGTCATGATTATAATGATTAAAAGTTTAATTAAAGTTTTCATTGCTGTTGTTTTTACTTAAGCAATCTTACGCCTTACATATCTGAATAAATGATAATTTAGATTAATGATAATATTTAATTATAAATAATATTTATAATCTTGTTGAGCATATGACCTTACAACAACTCCGATATATTGTCATTCTAGATCAAGAGAAACACTTTGCCAATGCCGCAGAGAAGTGTGCCGTAACACAGCCTGGTCTTTCTATTCAGTTGAAAAAGCTGGAAGATGAGATAGGCTTAAAGATTTTTGACCGCTCAAAAGTTCCTTTAAAACCTACGCCACTGGGTAAGGAGATTATCACCATGGCACAAAGAGTTTTGCATGATGTGGACGCGATGCATGATTTTGTGGTATCACAAAAAAACCAGCTGAAAGGAACAGTAACCATTGGCGTAGTGGCTACGTTGGCACCTTATTTAATCCCGCTCTGCCTCAGGGAGATGCAGAAGGCCTTGCCGAAGGTTAAGCTGGTCATTAAGGAAGTCTCTACCTATGATTCAATGAAAGATCTTGAGTTGGGTGAAATTGATATCGCCATCATGGCTACTCCTTGTGGTAATCCATACTTCAAAGAATATCCCATATTTGAGGAGCCTTTTCTGGCTTATCTACCGGCACTCCATGTACAGGCACATAAGGATTACTATCACTTAGAACCGAATGATATTGATAAGCTATTGATTTTAGGAGGAGAGTATTGTTTCAATTCCCAATTGCTAAAGATTTGTGATTTGCATGCTAAGAGAGCGCCTAGAGCCTATGATTATGAGATTAATACCATAGAGAGTTTAAAAAACATGGTGAAATCTCAGCATGGCTTTGCCATTATTCCATGGCTTTCTGCTAAGGACCGAGAAATTTCGAGCAGTGTGGTTTGTTTGCCATTTGAAGACCCTCAGCCCGCTAGAGAGATCAGCTTGGTAACGACAGATACATTCTCAAAAAAACTGATACTTGAAAAAATCAGCAAAGCGATCTGGGAGTCGATACCTAAGGAATTGAAAGCTTCAAAAAGTTATCGTAAAATTCGTTGGGACGACTCTCCTTATTGGAAAAGTGCTGTTGCTGATTTAAAGTAAATTTCTATCTAGATGAAGATTATTGCTAACGTTTTGTGTATGAAGTGTAGCGTGCCGTTAGGCCGCTATGATTTCATACATTTTGTTGTGGGTAGTGATTTTCATTTTTATTAATGAATTTGTCAATCCAGATCTGTGCTTGCTCTTTTATAACCTCTTCAATGTTATCCAAATCTGCTCCTTCAAAATAGTAGTTTGCCCCAATCGATTCAAGCTCGTCCCAGCCATGATAAATCAAGTAAAAAGGCATTAATCCATATTTGTCATCGTTGTTAAAGCAGTCTATGTCCAAGAACAATTTGTAAAGTAAGTTTAGATTCTTCCGAATCCCATTGTCATTGATTATTTCAATCAGATGGTATCGTATCTTGCAGAGTACCGCATCATCCCCTTTTTTCTCTTCAAGGTCCAAATCAGAAAGAACTGCATTAACATACGGTCTTATCTCGATTGCGTCAACTGGTTTTGAAAAAGATGCAAGCATTAAAATATTCTCAGTTTCTTTTCCTTGTTTAATTAAGTCAATCGCCCAGTCTACAGTCACATCATATTCAAATTGGTCTAATGCCATATGAGCCTGAATAAGTTTCGATATGTCTTGAGTTATTGTCATTTTACATTAAACACAACGTTCGAAGGTATCAACTGTGAATTAAGGAGGGATATCAAATTTGTGGTATTCTTCTTAGTAACAGTTTACACTTTGTATTTATTGATTGAGTATTAAGATACGAATGAGCAATTGAATTTTGATATTCCGGGATTAAGATCAGTTGACAAGTTTGGCTGTCATGGTATATACCTAGTGTTGTGTATTAGTGCTTAGGTGTTAGATCTGTGAGGAGTTATAGTTTAGGCGGCCAGGCTTGTGCCTCCGCTAAAGCTTCAGCGACACGCGGTGCTTCGAACGTTGAGATTTATGAATAGGCTGGGAGCGTAGCGGAAGACTATGTCCCTCGCGGGGCATTAATCTCAACGTTCTGTGTATGGACAGTAGGGCAGATTCGAAGCACTTCACTTTCGGTTTACCACTAAGCCAAAACAAACGTTTTTACTTTTAATTTTCTTTTTGTTAAACGTCAAAACTTTGTTTTGGCGTTGCCTGCTCAAAGAACAGGACTATCAATTTATCTCTAAATGCCCTATTGGCTATACACCTTGTTGTGCATAGTTTTTTATTTCTTTTAATTCTTTCTCAATCGAATCAGAATCGATTAAGTTTTCTTCGAATTGTATTTCTTTCTTGGTCTTTTTCCAATACGGATAGAGCCATGTCATAGCCGTTCCTAAGTTTTCAAATTCTGAATCGCTTAGAATCAAATCTGTCTCATTTTTATAAGCGAAGTTTCCCTTATAATACTTTGTGATTCGCTTTCTCTTTGTCAGCAAATTGAAAAATCTGTCAATCGCTATTTGAACATCATCGTACTCGGGGTCAAAATGTTGGTGTACTAATCCATAACCTACCGTCAGTTCTCTTTCTTCACAAGAAATCCATATTCCTGATTCACCAATTGTTAGGTGGTCACCTTCTTCATATTCCTTTAAGTCACTCCCGAAATGGTTTTTCAAAAGTTCCTTAATCTTGAAATATATGGCTTGGTGTTTTTTCATTTCAAATTATGCACAACGTTCGAAGGTATCAACCGTGAATTAAGGAGGAATATCAAAATGGATATTTCTGAGTTATGTTCACTGCTGAGTTTCGAGTTTTATTTAAACTATAAGATACGATTGAAAAAGTTGATTTTGAATATTCTGGGATTAAGATCAGTTGACAAGTTTGGCTGTCATGGTTTATACCTAGTGTTGTGTATTAGTGCTTAGGTGTGAGATCTGTGAGGTATTACGGTTTAGGCGACCAGGATTGCTTCGAACGTTGAGATTAATGTATAGGCTGGGAGCTTTAGCGGAAGACTATGTCCCTCGCGGGGCATTAATCTCAACGTTATGTGTATGGTGCGTATCCCGCAGGGTAAGCACTATACATGGTGTTATAGGCAAATTAGTAGTGTGAATATTGGTAAAGAATGGAGGCCACATGCTTTTTCTACCTGACTGAGCCGTATTTTTATTTCCAATCGGTTAGCTTTGTCGTTCTCAACTTTGTGCCGAATGCATTTCTGATCTGATCTTGCGTTGTCTTATCATGCTCATTTTCGTTAAGAGCCAACAATGATTCCGCCTGAACAGCACTTGCATATTTCAAAGATGGTGATGGGTTCGCTGGACTTTTTTCAGCTACTATAACATGACCGTCATGTTTACCAACCACTGTAAATGAGTGTCCTATGTTAGTGCCGTTTCCTAAAGACACGGTGGTTCCGGCAGGGACCTTAGATAACAAAGCTTCTAAAGAGTCTTTTTCCATATTGTAATCAACTATTGTGGTATTATCATTACCCAATGCTATATCGCCCAATTTATCCAGAAATTTAACACTAGGATCCAACCCAAGTTTTTTTGCCAACAAATTAAATGTAAGATGATGGCATGTCTCGAGACCATCACTGTTTCCTCTGTCAAATTGATCTTTTGCTGACAGGAGATCAGTAAATACCTTCATTTCAATTCCCGCGGCATTATTAAGCTTAGCTACTAAAATTGAATGGTTTCTTTTTGTTATTTGCCTCACTTTTTCATTTATTTCTTCGTCAGTGCGTGCCCTTTCTCCAACAATAAAACCTGAGCGTGTGCCATAATCGCTCCTTTCAGTAGGGATAGGCTGTATTTCGCCTTCTTTTAATTCACCGGAATGAATCTCGTCTATTTTCGAATGCCTGTCCCTTATATAGCGATCGCCCAATAATACAGCGGCTCCAAGAGTGGCGATAAGTGGTAAAAATGAATGTTTTTTTATCGCTACCCCCACACCGGTTACTGCAACGGCTCCTAAAAGGGTATCAAACCACATTCCTTGAACAATACCACTATCATCAGCTACAGGATCGGGGTGTTCCGTTTGCGCATCTTTTTTTACATAGGGAAGCTGTTTTTGAGCTTCTTCCTCAAGAACAGCCAAAGTTGAAGCTTTGAGGGACTCATCACTACCATTGGCAATCTCCTCAAGTGCATTTATATGCTCAAGCATTTTTTGGTATGCTTCTGAATCTTTTGGTATTTTGAGTTGTTCAGTTGCATTTTTTGCCGAAGCGATTATTTGCTTCAAAATATCGCCTACGCCATCCGATTCTACTTCTACTCTCTGAATAGCAATAGAATCACCGCTAAGCGCTTCACTCTTTTTTTCATAGTCAAGAAACTTGGTGTCCATTTGTTCTAGGGAACTCGCCTTGCCGCCCATTATATCAGCTTCTTTCTCCAAACCAGCATCATCATTGATATTTACCTTACCTTTCATTTGCATTGTTGGCTTTACCCTTCCTTGCTTTTGCTGTACCACGTGCCAAGCTTCATGAGGTAAGTGTTTTTCCTGTCCTGAAGCAATATGGATATTAGTTCCTTGAGCATATGCGTGTGCTTGAAATTGAGCTGGCCTGTTGGAGTTGTAATGTACCTTTACGTCATCCATTGAGTAGCCAGAGAGATTCTCTATTCCTTTTTTTAAGTTATCAGGTAAGCCCGTCTTGTTTTCTTTCTTTTGGATAAGCTGTTCCAGTTGAGCAGCTTGTTTTGCTTGCGGGCTATTATTAGCTAATTCCTGCAATTTTCGCTGCGCAATGGCTTTAGGTCCATTATTCACAAACTGAAATGTTTTGTCAGACTGCTCTAAGTTCTCTTCTTGAGATTGATGTGCAACCGCTTTTGACTGTTGCGATTGATGGTTGGATTGATGGGATAGACTATGCAAAGTGTGTTAGTATTGTGTGTATAGTGAAAATACGGATTATGTACTGAAAAGAAAAAACCCGCAAAGATCTCTTTGCGGGTTTTTAAAAAAATCAACAGTCGCTATCAGATTCGCTCAGGAGCCAACTCCCATTTTTCAGGAGAGCGCCACAGGCTAGATAGTAGTAATTCTCTCATAAAGGTGAATTCTTTTGGTAGCTTGTCGTACATTTTCTCAAAGAGCTCTTCGTGCCCGAGTACTTCTTGCTTCCATGCTTCACGGTCTATGTTCATAATCTCATCGAACTGCTCTTCGGTAAAGTCAAGTCCTTCCCAGTTGATGTCGTTGTAAGTAGGCATCCAACCGATTGGGCTTTCTACGGCTCCGGCTCTACCTCTTACTCTGTTAATCATCCACTCGAGTACTCTCATGTTATCACCGAATCCAGGCCATTGGAAGTTGCCTTCTGCGTCTTTTCTGAACCAGTTCACCACAAACATTCGTGGAGGATTGGCCAGCGTTCTACCAAATTGTAACCAGTGGTTAAAGTAGTCAGCCATATGGTATCCACAGAATGGTAACATCGCAAATGGGTCTCTTCTTACCTGACCCACCTTACCAAAGGCTGCAGCAGTCATTTCAGAACCAATGGTAGAGGCTGCGTATACACCGGCATTCCAGTTAGAAGCTTGGTATACTAGCGGTACTGTAGTACTTCTTCTACCACCCACAATAAAGGCACTGATTGGCACACCTTGTGGATTCTCCCAGTTTTCGTCAATACTAGGGCACTGGCTAGCAGGGCAAGTAAATCTTGCGTTGGGGTGCGCTACTTTACCTTCTGTATCGGCAGTATGCACATTGCCGTGCCAGTTTACTGTACCTTCAGGCATTTCGCTACCAATACCTTCCCACCAAACATCTCCATCAGGGGTAATCCCCACATTGGTGAAGATGCTGTTGGCCTTAATGGTCTCCATGGCGTTAGGATTGGTTTTGTAGTTGGTACCCGGTGCCACACCAAAGTATCCGGCTTCTGGGTTAATGGCGTAGAGTCTACCATCAGGTCCAGGCTTAATCCATGCAATGTCATCACCTACGGTAGTGATTTCGTAATCACCGGCACCTTCAGGTGGAATTAACATGGCAAAGTTGGTTTTACCACAAGCACTAGGGAAGGCGGCTGCTACATAGGTTTTCTCACCTTCAGCATTTTTAGCCCCCAGAATTAGCATGTGCTCAGCGAGCCAGCCTTCTTCTTTGGCCATTACTGAAGCAATTCTTAAAGCGAAACACTTCTTACCTAAAAGGGCATTACCACCATAACCAGAACCGTAAGAAACAATGCTTCTTTCTTCTGGGTAGTGTACAATGTATTTCACCGTTGGGTTACAAGGCCATTTTACATCTTCTTGTCCTTCTTCTAGTGGCGCACCTACAGTATGTAAACACTTGATAAACTCACCGTCAGTTCCTAGTTGGTCTAGTGCAGCTTTACCCATTCTAGTCATAATACGCATATTGACGGCTACGTATTCTGAATCGGAAATTTCAACCCCTATTTGAGAGATAGGAGAGCCTAATGGACCCATGCAGAATGGAATCACATACATGGTTCTGCCTTTCATACAACCTTCGAAAAGAGGATCTAGCGTATCCTTCATTTCTTTAGGATCCATCCAGTTGTTGGTTGGTCCTGCATCTTCTTTTCTTCGGCTACAGATAAAAGTTTTGTCCTCAACTCTGGCTACATCACTAGGGTCTGAGAAACAGGCAAAACTGTTAGGTCTTTTCTCTGGATTAAGGCGAGTAAAAGTGCCTTTATCCACGAGCATCTGAGTGAGGCGGTCGTACTCTTCTTGAGAACCGTCACACCAATAAATTTCATCTGGCTGGCATTTTGCAGCTACCTCAGCCACCCATAATCTTAGGGCACTGTGCTGTACGTCCAGTTGGTTTTTTGAAGTTGGTTTGTCTAGGACTTCCATAGCGAATGTTTTGGGTTAGCAATTGATTTCGATGTCAAAACTAACTTGACCACATAGGCTACGACATGACTTAAGGACGCTGGTTTCCTGTTTTAAGTCATGCTTTTAACTGATCTAAACGAGAAAAAATACTTAGAAAATAATCATTTTCAGTAGGGGAGCTTTTCAAACGATTGAAAGTGCTCACCCCTCAGGATGAGCACTTGAGTTGACTGAAAATGGCTTTCGTGAGTTTTAGTAAAGTTCCATTCTAACAAAGAGACCTGCGTTGATTTTGTGGTCCCATCCTTCACCTATCATATTCTGTTCTATACCGATTCCGGTCTGAAATTTCCCAAGGTCTAGGCCAAGTCTTAGGCGGTATAAACTGAAGGTGTGATTGTTGTCTTGGAAGTTCTTAGAGATCTGAAGCTGGCTGAATCCTTTGAGTTTTTCGTTGATGGGTTTTCTGTATTGGATTAAAGAATAGAACTCATAATTAGGATCACTTTTCACTTCTCGGTTGACCGTCATATAGGCCAGGAAGTTCTCACGATAAACGCCATATTGAAAACCAGCTAGTGCTGCGGTTCCGTTTTCTGATGCTCTCCAACCGGTTACAGGTCCAAAGCCACCTTTCCAATCGAAACCAACCAAACCATAAGAGAGTACGGTAGACTGGTCTGTATCGAAGTTGAATTTGGCTTCGTTTAAGGCAAATACACTGAATCGTTTGGATTCATCTATAGTCTTGAAATACCATGATTCTAAAATGAAATCGTCATTGCTTACAAAGGGCTCCAATACAAATTGTGCTTGAGCTTGTCTTTGTGATACGATAAGTAGCGTCAAGAAAAGAACGCTTTTTACAATTGATTTGAGTCTGTTGTTTGAGGTTAAATTTTTCATCATTGATAAGTTTTGTTCGTTTCAATGATTCAAATGTCCTCATCAGACCATCCTTAAACTTGACAGTTTAAGACAAGCTCTTGGCAGTTTAGGCCAAGAGGCTGTTCAATAACTACAATTCATACATAATGCTGGATTAGGCTTGAGACTCTTTCAGGATTTTAGTGATTTCCGAAGGTTCAGCTCTGTTTCTATACTCCGCATCTAGAAAAGCATAAATGATTTTTCCTTTCTCGTCAATAACGTATGTCGCTGCTAGAGGAAGTTCGTTAGACTCGTCTCCATTATAGGCTAATAGATCGAATGCTTTGTTATAAATATCTGCAACTTCTTCAGTTAGCTTGAACACAATACCATATTGATCTGCAATTTCATTACCAACATCACTTAAGACTTCAAATTCAAGATTATGCTTTTCTGCAGTGTTTAGTGAGTTATCGGGTAACTCGGGCGTTAATGCAATAAGATTTGCGCCTTCTGCTTTAAAGTTGGGTAATTCTTGTTGTAACTGATGTAATGTAAGGTTGCAATAAGGGCACCATCCACCTCTGTACCAAGTCAGAACAACTTTTCCTTTTTTGAGATATTCTTGTAAGGTTACAGTTTTCCCAGTAGCATTTTTGAGCCCAAAATTAGGAGCTATATCTCCAACGTTTTTTGCTTGATTGTAGATGCCACTTTGTGCAACTGCATCTATACCTTCGTTAAAGACCCTCTTTTTGTATTCGTCAGCCTTCTGTTCAAAGATGGCTTTAGTTTCGTCAAGTTGTTCCTTGAGCGAAATGCTTATTTGTTCCATTTGTCTAATTCTTATTTTTTAACCCAATGATTATCCAAATAGATCACTACTCAAATACCGGTCACCTCTGTCGCAGACAATATGAACAATAAGTCCTTCATCGAGCTCTCTGGCCAATTCAATGGAAGCATGTAAAGCGCCACCGGAGCTCATGCCTGCTAATATACCTTCTTCCTTGGCTAATCTGCGCGTCATCTCTGTTGCCTGTTCTTGACTTATGTCTATTACTCGATCTACGCGTTCCGGTTCAAAAATCTTTGGAAGAAATTCGGGGCTCCATCTGCGTATACCGGGTATGCTTGAACCATCGGTTGGTTGAGTACCTACTATTTGTACCTCTGGGTTTTTTTCTTTCAAATACCGAGAAACACCCATAATAGTTCCTGTAGTGCCCATGGCCGATACAAAATGTGTCACCTGGCCGTCAGTATCTCTCCAAATTTCAGGTCCTGTGCTTTTATAGTGTTGACCGTAATTATCAGCATTGGCAAATTGATTGAGTAGCACATAGCCTTCTTCTTTAGCCATCTTTTCAGCAAGTGTTCTTGAGTATTCTATGGTTTGTTTGGCAGGTGTGAGGATGACCTTAGCACCATATGCTTCCATGCTAAGCACACGCTCTCTAGTGGAATTGTCTGGCATAATCAAGGTCATTTTAACACCCATTATGCTCGCAATCATGGCCAAGGCAATTCCTGTGTTTCCACTTGTGGCTTCAACCAGTTGGTCACCTTTTTTAATTTCACCTCGATCAAGCGCACCTTTAATCATACCATAAGCGGCACGATCTTTAACTGAGCCTCCAGGATTGTTGCCCTCTAGCTTTCCTAAAATGCGCACCTTAGGATTTGGGCTCATGCCCTTGTATTCTACTAAAGGGGTATTACCAATTAATTCTTCAATACTCATGCGCTTTGGCCTTTAAATATGATGGTATCTGAATCACCATTAGAGTTTGTCATTTGGGCTTTGTAGTAGATTTTACTGAAGGGCTCGGTGCTTTGTGTGAGCCAAACGTTTCCACCAATTACTGAGTCATGACCAATATCCGTTTTACCGCCTAGTATGGTAGCTCCGGCATAAATTACCACGTTGTCTCCAATGGTAGGGTGCCTCTTTGTCTTAGCATCCTTCTTATCTACACTCAGCGCGCCTAAGGTTACACCTTGATAGACTTTTACACGATTACCAATTACAGTAGTCTCCCCAATCACAACGCCTGTACCGTGATCTATGCAAAAGAAGTGACCAATTGTAGCCCCTGGGTGGATATCAATTCCCGTTCTGCTGTGGGCATATTCGGATATAATTCTTGGGATGAGTCTCACGCCTAATTCTAGAAGGCAATGCGCTACGCGGTGAGCGGCAATAGCAAAGAAGCCCGGATAAGTTCTAATCACTTCTGTTCGACTCTTGGCAGCAGGGTCACCTTCGAACAATGCCGTTACATCTTCTTCTAACAATCCGTGAATCTGAGGCATGTCTTCAAAGAATCTTTCTGCAATTAGGTTGGCATCTCCTTGAGACTTCATGGGATTCCTTGATAGAATTTGGTCCAATTGCAGCTTTAGTTTTTCTAGGTGCAATTCAAATTCTTTCTGATTGCTGAATTGCTGTTTGGCAAAGTCTGGGAAGAGTGTTCCAAGCAACTCATCGAACCATTTGGCTACGGCCTCAGGAGAGGGGCAACTTGGACATGCCTGTTGATTTATATAGAGCTTATTAATAAAGTCTTGATCCATATCTTTTTAATCGAAATGAATCTGAAAGGGTTCACGAATAACGTCTTTTTCCTTTCATAAAATCTCTTTGTTCTTTGCGTTGCTTGTTGCTTAGAATAAAGTACATGAAAGGTCCAATGAGAAGCACTAGAAACCAAGGCAAGTGAACATTCCTTCTTGAATTGATCTTGCGCTCGCTTCGGTTCTTGTAATAATGCAGAAAACTAACGGTATACGTGACTAGTAAAAAAGTACCTATTATAATCCAGGCGGTCGTGTTCATGTTGTTACTTAACGTAACCTAAATGTATTGGTTAGACCTCAACCGGCAAAGGAGCAAGCATTCTATCTAAGGCATAAACTCTGTGTACACCTTTTTTGCCTTTGGCTCTAATCTCATGACTTCCTGAAACGGTACACCACTTATTGAATTTTTTATAGAGTGCTTCGGATATTAAGAATTTGGTATCGAGCTCCTTATTGGCCTGTTCAATACGACTGGCAAAATTCACAGTATCTCCAATAGCGGCCTGTTTTTGCATACCTTGGATGCCTATGGTTCCCCAGATGATATTTCCGGTATGCGCACCAAGACGAATACGGAATTGATCTTTTACCAAGTAGCGAATATCGTATTCGTATTTCTCTACGGCATCTTGCAGGGCAAATCCGGCACTGATCAAATTAGCTGCATGATTCTTGTCACCATCAATACCAAATACAGCCAAGAAACCATCTCCGTAGTAATCTATGATTTGGCCATTGAATTTCTTGATGATGCTGCCTGCAATATGGAAGTATCTGTTGAGTACATGTACCACATCATAAGCAGGTGTCTTTTCTGCAAAGGCAGTATAGTCAGCAATATCAACGAATAAAACGGAGGCCTCAATTTCTTTACCTAAGCTTTTGGAGCCTTCTATGGCACCATATTCTTCAACTATTTGCTGATCTACTTCGTCTAAAACCAATCTTCTCGCTTTTAAATCTCCCTCAGGAACTACTTGACAAGCCAGTCTTACTTCCGGACTTAGGCCAAGTTTTGTGGCTAGTTTTTCTTCTGCGCCATTACGTACTGGAAGGTTTTCTAAGCCTTCTTCTACATAAATTCTGCAGGTAGAACAATAAGCATTTCCACCACAGGCATGTACATGGTTAATGTCTTGTTTTAAGGAGCCATCCAAAATAGATTCTCCTGCTTCAAGCTCTAGCACCACATCGTCATTTGTTAACTCTACTCTCGCCATACTTATGCCAATTCTGACAATTCCAACCACCTTAACTCTTTCTCATCGAGCTCATCATTGATTTCACCTAGTTCTGCAGACCATTTTGATAGTTCTTCATGATCGGTTGAACCGCTGTTGATGAGGGTTAGCAATTCCTGTTTTTTCTTTTCCAAATCGGGCAATTCAACCTCCAGTTGCTCGAACTCCCGCTTTTCCTTATAGGAAAGCTTATTCTTCTCTTTTGGTTCCCGAGCTGCAACATTCTGAACATCTTTTGATGTTTTGTGTGACTTAGGTTTCACACTATTATCTAATCTATACTGTGTATAGTTTCCAGGAAAGTCTGAGATTTTACCGTTCCCTTCAAATACAAATAGATGTTCTACTAGTCGGTCCATAAAATACCTGTCGTGAGACACGATAAGAAGGCATCCTTCAAAGCTTTCTAAATAGGACTCAAGCGTATTTAGTGTGATTAGGTCAAGGTCGTTTGTTGGCTCATCGAGTATTAAAAAATTAGGACTTTGTATCAGCACCTCTAGTAGTTGAAGCCTCTTTTTTTCTCCGCCACTCAGTTTGCCAATGGGTTTATATTGAACATCGGGTGGGAATAGAAAGCGGGTGAGAAATTGTGAAATGGGAATTGTTCTGCCTTTACCCATTTCTACCACTTCGGCATTAGACTTAGCGAAATCAATTACTGTTTGTTCAGGATCGAAATTGAGCTCAGTTTGTTTGTAATAACCGAACTTGGTGGTTTCTCCTTTTACTACTGATCCTTTTAATGGTGAGAGCTCTTGTTGAAGCAGCTTTAGGAATGTTGTCTTTCCTGCTCCATTTGGTCCAACTATGCCAATTCTGTCTTTTCTTTGGAAAATGTAGTTAAAGTCTTCAATGAGATTTGAACCATCGAAACCATGGGAGAGGTGCTCAATTTCAAGTACTTTTTTACCCTGACGTTGCGCTTGTGCAGTTAGGGTGAGGGATGCATCTTTTTTCTGGCTAAAGGCAGTTTTCTTGGTATCCTCAAAGGCGTCAATTCTATATTTTGCTTTGGTACCTCTCGCTTTAGGTTGCCTTCTTATCCAATCGAGTTCTTTACGGTAAAGGTTTTTGGCTTTATCCACTACCGTAGATTCATTGGCTTGTCTCTCGGCTTTCTTCTCTAGGAAATAAGCATAATCACCATTATAGGTGAATAGATCACCTCTTTCTAATTCTATAATCTCATTCGTTACTTTTTCAAGAAAGTAGCGGTCGTGGGTAACGAGGATTAAAGCAATTTTAGATTGACTGAGTTCGCTTTCTAGCCATTCTATGGTCTCGATATCTAGATGGTTGGTTGGCTCATCTAAAATAAGCAGGTCTGGCTTTCTAATGAGCACTTGGGCGAGTGCTATCCTCTTTTGCTGACCTCCAGATAGATTCTGTACTTTTTGATCCAGATCATTCAAGCCCAGTTTACCTAAAATGGACTTGGCATCTTGCTCTAGATTCCAAGCGTTTTGACTGTCCATCTCCTCAATTAAGGATTGTAGTTTGTCTACATCAGGTTCCGCTTTGGTTGATTCTTTGGTATAATCAATTAGTAATTGATGGGTGTTATCTTTTGGATCGAAAACACATTCTAGGATGGTTGTGCCCTGAGGGAATTCAGGGTTCTGTACCAACGCCTTTACCTCGATACCATTTTTATAAACTACCGTTCCGCTATCAGGCGTTTCTGTGCCAATAAGAATCTTGAGCAGTGTGGATTTTCCGGAACCGTTAACACCTACAAGTGCAACTTTCTGGCCTTGAGACAAACCAAAATTAAGATCGTTTAAGATGGTTCTGTCACCAAAAGTCTTAGATAAAGATTCAACCGATAGATAATTCATTGATGGCTTAGTAGCTGAGAATACAAAAGTATAACCATTCTCAAACTTTTTGTGCTAATGAAACATCAAAGGGTAACGGGCGTACAAATTAAATGTCAAACATGAGTTGTTAAAAATCTAAAAAATATTGGTAAAGTCATGTTTGGAACTAACTTTATAGTCAACTAAAACGGTCAACTCAAAATATTATCTTAAATGAAAAAGCGTTCCATCCTAATTGGTGTCGGTGTCTTTATTGCCATCATCATTTTCTTTGTTTCCAAGGTTAATCAAAGCTCCTCTAACGAAGGAGATGTTTACACAGAGGTCAAGTTCGGACAGTTTAGATCCGAAGTAACCGCAAGTGGTGAATTGTCAGCTAAGAATTCAGTCAATATTCTAGGACCTAAATCAATGCAGCAAGTAGGGATTTGGGAGACAACTATCAGTGATATCATTGCTGAGGGTACGGTTGTTGAAAAAGGAGATTATGTTGCTCGCTTGGATGCTTCGCAACTGGGGCAGAATATTCAGCAAATGACTAATGATTTGGCTATTTCTCAAGCGCGCTATGAGGAGGTAAAACTAGATACTGCTATGGAGTTGAGGAAAGCGAGAGACGAGATGGATAACCAGCTTTTTGCCATGGAGAAGCAGAAGTTAGTGCTAGAGAATTCTGAGTATGAGCCTCCTGCAGTAATCAAAGAGAAACGCATGGAACTCAGCAGGGCTGAAAAGAAGTACAACCAGTCATTAGAGAATTATGATTTACAGAAGCAGAAGGCTGTTGCGAAAGTGAAAGCGGCAGAAGTGGAAGTGATGGATGATAAAAGGAAACTTGATTTTTATCAGAAGGTAGCCTCTGATTTTATTATAAAAGCACCAGAGCCTGGGATGCTGATTTATAAAAGAGATTACCGTGGAAATAAGATTGCCCAAGGTGGGAGAGTTGCAGCCTTTGACCCAACCGTTGCTACACTTCCGGATCTCTCTACCATGATTTCAAAGACTTATATCAACGAAGTAGATATTAATACGGTGAGCTCCGGTCAAGTAGTTGAAATCGGGTTAGATGCTTTTCCAGACAAAAAGCTTACAGGCACAGTAATCGATGTGGCCAATATGGGCCAGCAAAGACCCAATTCAGATTCTAAAGTATTTCAAGTTGTAGTAGAGATCAATGAGTCTGACACCACATTGAGACCGGGAATGTCTACAAGTAATAAGATTGTTGCCCAAGTGATTGAAGAGGCGCTTTACATCCCTGTGGAGGCGGTCCATAGCCAAGGAGATAGTATTACATATGTGGTGGTGAGAGATGGGTTGAATTTAACTAAGAAAGAAATTCAATTGGGACTATCAAATTCTGATGAAGTGATAGTTGAGGCTGGTTTAAAAGAGGGCCAATCTATATTTCTTTCAGACCCACTGGGACTAGAAGGAAAGTCTATTGAGATGCTTGAGAAGAACAAAGCAATAGCTCAAAACAAGCAATAATGCTTAAGAACTTCTTTTCGAATGCTGCAATTGCTTTAGAAGCAGTTTTTGCCAATAGGATAAGGTCAGTACTAACTGCACTTGGAATCATATTTGGAGTAGCTGCCGTGATTTCCATGTTGGCCATAGGGGCAGGTGCCCAGCAAGAGATCTTAGAGCAGATTGAGCTTGTTGGTGTTAACAATATCGTAGTGACTCCAATTGTGGAGCAAAGTGAAGGTGAGATAGAAGAGGAGCAGGCGGCTGGTACTGCACAGAAAAAGAAGAACCTTTCACTGGGTCTAAATTTCTTAGATGTTCAGAGTATCCAGAATATCGTCCCAGGTATATCTGAGGTGAGCCCCGAAATTATGATCGAGACCACCATTGCTAGAAAGGCTTTTCAACGGACCACTAAACTAGTGGGTGTTACCAATGCTTACTTTGATATATCCGGATTCAAATTATCTGAAGGAAAATTCTTCAATGAGAATCATCTAGAGAGAGGTGAGCCTGTATGTATTATTGGTAAATCTATTAGTGCTAAGTTCTTTAATGGCGAAGAGCCAATTGGTAAATACATAAAAGTAGGAAAGCACTGGCTGAGAGTAGTAGGTGTGCTCCAAGAGCGTATGATCTCGAAAAAAGCGATCTCATCAGATTTGGGTATTAGAGATTATAATATGGATATCTATACGCCACTTTCAACGGCATTGATACGATATGAGAATCGTGCTTTGGTAACCAATGCTGCAATTCAAGCGGCTAGAAGAAATAGAAATAAGAGCACAGATGAGAACTATCATCAGATCGATCGCTTGGTTCTTAAGGTTGAAAACTCTGCTCAGATGTCAGGTATCGCTCAAGTAGTTTCTAAAATGCTAAAGCGCAAACACAGCCAAACCGTAGATTTTGAGATTCAGATTCCAGAGTTATTACTGAAGCAACAACAGCGTACAAAGAACATATTTAACTATGTACTAGGAGGAATAGCCGGCATCTCGCTATTGGTGGGAGGTATAGGTATTATGAATATCATGTTGGCTTCTGTATTGGAGAGAATACGTGAGATTGGTCTTAGGATGGCAATTGGCGCCACACAAAAAGACATTGTGCTTCAGTTTTTAATGGAAGCTGTAATGATCAGTTTTACAGGCGGAATGATAGGTGTGATTTTGGGACTTTCCATTGCCTTTGGAATTAGTGAGTTGGCTAATATCCCTACCATTATTCAAGCATCTTCTATAGTGCTTTCATTTGGTGTAGCGCTAACGGTAGGTGTAGTTTTTGGAATCATGCCCGCAAGGAGGGCCGCCAGTCAGGATCCTATTACTTCTTTGCGATACGAATAAGAATCAATATCAGTAAAATAAAAAAGGCGTCTATCAGACGCCTTTTTTATTCCTATATCTAGAATATACTTATTTCACTTCAGTGATCATCTCTTCAATCTCATCCATTTGGATTTCGATTGGTTTGATGTTGTCAACATGAGCATCATCAGTGCTGTGTCCACCTGTTCCGTACATCTCACCCAAGATTGGTGCGATTACCAAACCTACAAGACAAGTCAGCTTAATTAAGATGTTCATTGAAGGTCCAGATGTATCTTTAAATGGATCACCTACAGTATCTCCAGTTACTGCCGCTTTGTGTGCTTCAGAACCTTTGTACGTCATTTCACCATCTATTTCAACACCAGCCTCGAAAGATTTCTTAGCGTTATCCCAGGCACCACCAGCGTTGTTCTGGAAGATAGCCCAAAGTACACCAGATACGGCAACACCTGCCATGTAAGAACCTAATGCTTCAGGTCCCATTGCAAAACCAATAATGATTGGGAATACAATAGTGATTGCTCCAGGAAGCATCATTTCTTTGATAGATGCCTTTGTAGAGATTTCAACACACTTGTCGTATTCTGGCTTTCCAGTTCCCTCAAGAATTCCAGGGATCTCTTTGAATTGACGTCTTACTTCTTTCACCATTTCCATGGCTGCTTTTCCAACAGATTCCATAGCTAGTGCTGAGAAGATTACCGGTACCATACCGCCAATGAATAAGGCAGCTAGTACGTCAGCTTTGAATATGTTAATACCATCAATGCCCGTGAATGTCACGTAAGCAGCGAATAGTGCTAATGCTGTTAATGCAGCAGAAGCAATCGCAAATCCTTTACCAATTGCAGCAGTTGTGTTACCTACTGAATCAAGGATATCCGTTCTCGTTCTTACTTCTTCAGGAAGCTCGCTCATTTCAGCAATACCACCAGCATTATCAGCAATAGGACCGAAGGCATCGATAGCCAACTGCATTGCAGTAGTCGCCATCATAGCAGACGCAGCAATACCTACACCGTAGAATCCAGCTAATTCGTATGCTCCCCAGATCGCACCAGCGAAAAGGATAACAGGACCGAAAGTTGATTTCATACCTGTTGCTAAACCAGCAATGATGTTGGTTGCAGCACCAGTAGATGAGTTTTGGATGATATCCATAACTGGTTTCTTACCTAAACCAGTGAAATATTCTGTCATGTAAGAAATGGCACCACCTACAAATAGACCAACTAAAACAGCACCAAATACTCTCATTGAAGTAATCTCAACAATGCCTTCTCCGAATAAAGCCATTTGCATGGTTTCTGGAAGCATTAAGTTGATAAGGAAATAACAAGCGATAGCAGTCAATAAGATTGAACCCCAGTTTCCTTTATTTAAGGCAGCCTGTACTTCAGCTTCTTTTGCATTGTCGTTGCTGATTTTGATCACCAATGTCCCAAGAATTGAGAAGATGATACCAACACCAGCAATTACTAATGGCAATAAGATTGGGCCAATACCACTGAATTGATCTTCAATAGCGCCACCCATATCTCTAATTACGTAGTTTCCTAAAACCATAGAAGCCAAAACCGTGGCTACATAAGAACCAAAAAGGTCAGCACCCATACCGGCAACGTCACCTACGTTATCACCTACGTTATCTGCAATGGTTGCAGGGTTTCTAGGATCATCTTCAGGTATCCCAGCTTCTACTTTACCTACAAGGTCAGCGCCAACATCTGCCGCCTTTGTGTAGATACCACCACCAACTCTTGCAAAAAGCGCAATTGATTCAGCACCTAGAGAGAAACCAGCTAAGGCTTCAAGTACAACAGTCATGTCTTCAACATTTGTCCATGTTCCATTCATGAAATAGAAAAACAACAAGATGAAGATTAAGCTTAATCCGAATACTGCTAAACCAGCTACACCAAGCCCCATTACTGTACCACCAGTAAAAGACACTTTAAGTGCTTGCGCTAAACTAGTTCTAGCTGCTTGAGTGGTTCTTACGTTTGCCGCTGTGGCAATACGCATACCGATGTTTCCTGCTAGACCAGAGAAAAATGCACCAATAATGAATGCAAAAACTATAAAGTAATGTGTTGTTTCAACGAGTGTTGAGATAATACCGAGAAGAATCCCTGCGATTACTACGAAAATGGCTAGTACTCTATATTCAGCACTTAAAAAGGCGAGAGCACCTTCTCTAATATGCTGGGCTAGATCCTTCATTTTAGTATCGCCTGCATCTTGCTTGTTAACCCACTGGGCTTTCACGATCATCACTAACAAGCCGATGAGTCCTAGAACAGGTACGGCATAAAGTAAATATGACATAATTAGGTCGTTAATTTTAAGACGTGCAAAGATATAAGATGCGCCTAGAAAACGAAAGAACAGATGTATGAAAACAAAAGAGAATCTAAAACACCTGTAAACCTACTGATTTTAAGGAGTTTAGATTCTCAAATTTTGGGGTTGATAAGCCTGTTTAAG
Source organism: Roseivirga sp. UBA6052 (assembly GCA_002427755.1). Lineage (GTDB taxonomy): Bacteria > Bacteroidota > Bacteroidia > Cytophagales > Cyclobacteriaceae > Roseivirga. Next base: position 75,093 of record DIYO01000002.1, on the reverse strand, counting down.
GCTTTAAGTTTCCTACACCTCCATCAACTCCAATAACTTGGCCTGTTATCCAAGAAGATTGGTCTGATAATAGGAAAGTAGTTATTTCGGCAAGGTCTTCTGATTCACCATATCTTCCGATAGGGTGTCTCTTGTTAGACGCTTCCTTTTTGTCATCAGTAGATAGAATTCTACCTGCCAATGGTGTATCTGTTAAAGATGGTGCTACCATATTGACTCTAATGTTATGGCTACTCCATTCTGCCGCTAAGGATTTGCCAAGACCTTCAACAGCCCCTTTAGCTAATGCAATAGACGAATGAAAGTTCATACCAAGTTTCGCAGCAACAGTACTATATAAAACAACACTCGCACCTTGCGAAGCCTTAAGACTTTTGAATGCTGCTTGTAGAACCTTCGTAGCTCCCAACACATTTACGTTCAAATCGTGCTGGAAGTCTTCTTCCTTAAAGCGATGAAATGGCTTTAAGTTGATTGTTCCTGGGGCGTAGACTAAACCATGTAATTTGTCTGGCATGAAACTAAAATCAGCATTTGAATCAGTTATGTCTAGATCATAATGTTGAACTCCCGCAATGTTCGGATTAGATCGGGAAGCCGAAAATACAGTAGCTCCTTTGCTCATAGCCAATTCTGCAGAAGCACGTCCAATACCACTACTAGCGCCTATAATGAGTATGGTTTTACCTTGCATTACTTCAGTTTGTTACTGATGTAAGTCATTAGTTCTTGTTTGGTAGATTCATCTTTGAATTTACCATCGAATTGAGCCGTTACAGTTGAACTGTTTACGTCCTCAACTCCTCTAGAAGATACACATAGGTGTTCAGCGTCAATGATTACCGCTACGTCTTCTGTTCCGAGAATTGTCTTTAACTCATTTGCAATTTGTACAGTAAGTCTTTCTTGCACTTGAGGCCTTTTTGCATAATAATTAACGATTCTATTAATTTTAGAGAGGCCAATTACTTTACCACTTGAGATATAGGCCACGTGTGCTTTACCAATAATCGGCACAAAGTGATGTTCGCAATTAGAATAGAAGGTGATATCCTTCTCTACAAGCATTTCGTTGTACTTATACTTGTTATCGAATAGCGCAATTTTGGGTTTGTTATCAGGGTTTAAGCCGCTGAAAATCTCTTTGATATACATTTTGGCTACTCTTTTCGGAGTACCACTCAAGCTATCGTCAGTTAGATCAAGGCCCATAATTTCCATGATGTCACGGAATTTGTCCTCGATTAACTTCATTTTTAAGTTATCGTCCATATCGAAGGCATCAGCCTTCATTGGTGTGTCATATGAAGTACCAATGTGCTCGTCACCAATTTCCTCTACAGTATATTCCTTAAGCTGGGTATTCAACATAATTTCTCTCTGTTTCAAATAGTGTGATTTTCAAGTCTTTATCAGACTCGATTTTTTCTCTTAGTATGTCATAGATCACTACAGCAATATTCTCAGCTGTAGGATTCATGTTCTTAAATTCCTCTACATCAAGGTTAAGGTTTTTGTGGTCGAACTTATCCGACACATTCTCCTTAATCAAGTCGCTCAATACCTTCATGTCGTATACATAGCCTGTATCTGGATCAGGCTCACCGGTTACCTTCACAATCAACTCATAGTTATGACCGTGATAGTATTTGTTATTACACTTCCCAAAGATCTCTTCGTTTTTCTCGTCAGACCAATTAGGGTTGTGAAGTCTATGAGCAGCATTAAAATGCTCCTTTCTAAAAACCGCTACTTTCATTTTTTTGAATAATGTGCGAGTAAGAAGTTTGCTTACTACCAGTAAGAAGTTTGCTTACTATTAATCTTTAAATGTTCGGGTATGCAACATTTAGTTTTTATTATTTGTTCAAGTATCTGAAAAATAAATTCAACAAAACAGAATCAAGCTTAAAAAGGTGAGGAAAGTAGGGATAGCAGTAATAGGAAGTGGTATGGGGTCTTTAAGTACGGCTGCTTTATTGGCTTCTAAAGGTCATAAGCCGGTGATCTTCGAACAGAACTGGCAACCTGGGGGATGTACTTCTTCTTATTGGCGGAAAGGATTTGTTTTTGAGGCTGGAGCTACAACGCTTGTTGGTTTGGGAAAAGGTATGCCTTTGCAATATGTGCTAGATCAAACGGGAATAGATATTAATGCCAGAAAGCTTGATCTTCCTATGCAGGTCCATTTGTCAAATGGTCAGCTTGCCAATAGGTATGAAGATTTGGAGGATTGGATTACCGAGGCTGAAAGGGTCTTTGGAAAGGAAGGGCAGCGGCCGTTTTGGGAGGAGTGTTTTAAGATTTCTGAATTCGTTTGGCGAACTTCTTTAAAGCAGAAGTACTTTCCACCTTCTAGGTTAAAGGATTTAATAAATTCAGCTGCAAAAGTGAGCATAGATCAGTTGAAGAATATTCCCAATGCATTCTTTTCAGTTGAAAAGGTTTTGATTAAGTATAAACTAGATAAGAATGATCTCTTTGTGGATTTTGTGAATGAGCAATTATTGATTACTGCGCAGAATCATGCTTCTCAAGTAAATTTTCTATTTGGTGCTACAGCTTTGTGCTATACTAATTTCCCTAACTATTATGTGGATGGTGGCTTGTTGAACCTAGTCAATCCTTTCGTTAAATATATAGAAGAACAAGGAGGAGAAATAAAGCTTCGTGAAGGAGCTGAAGTCATTGAGAGAAGAGAAGAGGGGTATTTCATTCAAACCAAAAATGATCAGTACTTGGCAGATTACATTATTTCTGGTATACCCATCAACAATACATTTGAAATATATTCTGGCAAATACCAAGAAAAGCTGAAGTCTAAACTGATGCAATCCAAAGCATTAAATTCAGCTTTCCAGATGGGGATAGGATTTAAGCCGCATAGAGATTTTGATTCTATACATCACCAAATACACTTAAGCAAACCTCTGGCAGAAACAGAATCTGCAAGTATTTTCATTAGTCTAAATCATTCAGAAGATAAATCAAGAAGCGATGAGGAAGGATTAATGGTAATGTCTGTGAGTACACATGCGTCAGATCCTGAACATAAGATGATTAATAATGATAAGGCTGAAGCCCATGTGATTGAGCAACTTGAGGCTTTAGACTTTCTCAAAAAGGAAAACATCATCTATCAACATTCATCTACACCCAAGTCATGGTCAAAATGGACGGGTAGGAAATGGGGTTTTGTTGGAGGTTACCCTCAGTATATGAACATTAAGCCATGGCAAATGCTCGATGCGAGATTAGATAATCATAAAGCTTATTTGGTAGGGGATACCGCCTATCCGGGACAAGGAATTCCCGGGGTTACACTATCTGGTATCATTGCTTTTGAAAAAATATGTTCCGATTGGAAACTTTAAAAGCCTTTTTAAGTCGTTTTAGGTCGTTTTTAGGCTCTTGTTACAACTTTGCACGCAATTGTGACATTTTATGACATTCGTTTACCAACCCGTGACAAACCTACTTCGAATTGCCCGTTCATTTGAGTAAGAATTCGCTAAAAGGTCAATCAGCGAAGACTTAATGAAGAAAAAACAGAAACTCAAAAACAACAGAAAATGAAAAAGCAATTCACAACAGCATTAGCAGCAATAGCATTATTAGCTAGCGGATTCACAGCAACAGCAAACGAATCAGAAAGAGAATTCTCTTTAACAACTGAAAATCAGAAGGCAGTTGTATTACAAATGAATAACATTGAGGCAGGTACTCAGATCTCATTGAGAGATGAAGAAGGTAAACTACTTTTTAAGGATCACGCTTCTTCTAATCAGTATGGTAAGGTTTTCAACTTGAATCAAATGGAAGAAGGTCAACTTTACTTAGAGATAGAAAATGCGGAAAAATTAGAGGTGATGTCAATTGAAGTAACCGAAACTGAAGCCTCAATGGATACAGAAGCTGAGTTGGTTATTGAGAAGCCATCAGTAAGAATCTCAGACGGTACCATGAAAGTATATTTTGGAGAGAACGAATCAGTTTGTGGTATGAAGATCTACGATAATCTTGGTAGCGTAGCCTTTAAAGATCAGGTAGGTTCAGCATCAATGAAGAGATACGATGTATCTAAGTTAGCTGAAGGTCAATATGAAATTCAGTTCACAGCAAAAGGAAGAAACTTCTATCATACGATAACTCTATAAGGGATTAATATCCCAAAATCCAAGGCCCTGGTTTCGGTAACACGAGATCAGGGTTTTTTGGTTTTAGAGCAAATGTGGTTTATTCCCAATGCCCAGTTTCATTAGAGAAATATTAGACTCGGAATGATTGCTAAAGCTCTTAATTCTTAACCAAGAGTGGCTATTACAACTTGGTATACAACTGTGACACTTTGTGACATTCGTTTACCAACTCATGACAAACCTGCTCAGATTCGCCCGTTAATTAGAGTAAGAATTCGCTAAAAGGTCAATCAGCGAAGACTTAATGAAGAAAAAACAAAAACTCAAAAACAACAAAAATGAAAAAGCAATTCACAAAAACATTAGCAGCCATAGCTTTATTGGCTAGCGGATTCACAGCAACAGCAAACGAATCAGAGAAAGAAATCTCATTGACAACTGAAAATCAAAAGGCAGTTGTATTACAAATGAATAATATTGAGTCAGGGACTCAGATCACTTTGAAAGATGAAGAAGGAAAGCTTCTTTTCAAAGATCACACTTCATCTAATCAGTATGGAAAGGTGTTCAACTTAAACCAATTAGAAGAGGGACAGCTTTACTTAGAGATTGAAAGTGCTGAGAAATTGGAAGTAATGTCAATCGAGGTTACAGAAACGAAAGCCACTATGGACGCAGAGGCTGAATTGGTAATCGAAAAGCCATCGGTTAAAATCGCTAACGGAAACATGAAAGTATACTTTGGTGAGAACGAATCAGTTTGTGGTATGAAGATCTACGATAGTCTTGGTAGCATAGCTTTCAAAGATCAGGTAGGCTCAGCTGCTATGAAGAGATACGATGTGTCTAAATTGGCTGAAGGTCAATACGAGATTCAGTTCACAGCAAAAGGAAGAAACTTCTATCATACAATCACCCTATAATAGAAGGTATTAGTTTAATGCAATTACCTCAGTGAATTCACTGGGGTTTTTTTGTGCCTGACGGTTTGTACGCCTAAAAAGTTGCATTGTATCATAAGTGCACTTATTGTGTTCATATTTGGACAAGTATTTATCGGTAGTTACATTTAAAATAGGGTTAACTAATTGATAATCAATGATATAATATAGTTGGCACACCAATTGGCTATAAACTGGCATACAGCTACTTTGGTCGGTAGCTTAAAACTCAAAATAATAACAACAAATAGTCATGAACTCATTAGTCTTAAACGACATAAACACCATAAAAAGAAGATTACTACTCGTGATCTTTGCTATGGTTGGGTTAAGCACGCTGGTATTCGCAAACACTAATGTTGAAGCGAAGTTGACAAGAGATGAAGCTACAGAGTTAATCTCTTTGGTAAAGGAAGAGTTCACGATCGATGCTTATGAGCCAACTCTCATTTTTGATGAGGAAGGCAATTTCGAAGAAGTGAACCCAATACAGATAATTAAAATATACGATAGTAAGAATAACCTCTTATTAGAGGCGCCAATTGTTAAGCTAGAGCAAACAAAGAACAAGCATTTAAGAAAACTATTGAATGCAAGTGATTTCTTAACTCAGTTCAGCAATACTAAATACTATCGCTTAGATATTTAAAGATCAGTAAATCAAGACAATAAAAAAGCCACTCGTTTGAGTGGCTTTCTTAGTTTAATACAATGTTTTTTCTTAGCAGTACTCCTCGAATACATCTGCTAAGTGGTTACCAATAATCTCAGCCGATCTACCTTCAATGTGGTGTCTTTCAACAAAGTGCACCAATTCACCATCTTTGAATAAGGCTACAGATGGAGATGAAGGAGGGTAAGGTAAATGATACTCTCTTACTTTTTCAGTTGCTTCAATATCACCACCAGCAAAAACAGTGGTTAAATTATCAGGTTTCTTATCAGATAATTTTAAGGCCATCTTTACACCAGGTCTAGCAGTACCTGCTGCACAACCACAAACGGAGTTGATCACAATTAGTGAAGTGCCTTTGTGATCAGATAAATGCTCATCAACAGCTTCAGCAGTCTTTAATTCTGAAAAACCAGCTTCTGTAAGCTCTTGTCTAAAAGGAACTAATAAATGTTCTGGATACATATCTTCTAATTTTAATTCTTTATTCATTACATGAAACCAAGCTCAAGCTTAGCTTCTTCAGACATCATGTCTTGTGTATACGGAGGATCAAATGTCAATTCAATCTCTACATCGTTTACACCTTCGATGGCCTGTATTTTTTGCTTTGTTTCTTCTGGAATAACCTCTGCTGCCGGACAAGAAGGAGAAGTCAAAGTCATTAACACGTAGACATTATTAACAGGGAACACATTGATCTCATAAATCAATCCTAATTCATAAATATCTACTGGAATTTCAGGGTCATAAACCGTTTTAATGGCGGTTACAACATCATCTCTCAATCCTTCTTTAACACTCATGCCTTTGTCACAAATTTATGCACCTGCTTTCGCAGAGAATGCTAATCCATATATTTTCATTTGTTTCATCATAGCGCCCAAACCATTAGATCGCTGGGTTCCGATGAAACGATTTAATCCTACTTTATCGACAAAGAAAAGATCAGAGTCTACTACTTCTTGCGGTGTTCTACCAGACAGAATTCTCACTAAAAGGCTCACTAAGCCTTTTGTAATCGCTGTGTTTGAATCTGCTTCGAATTCGATCTTCCCTTCTTTCAGTTCAGCATTTAACCAAACCTTTGATTGACAACCTTTGACAATGTTATCATCAGATTTGAGTTCTTCAGCCATAGGAGGTAGTTGTTCTCCTAGCTCCATTAAATAGCCAATAGACATTTCCATGTCTCCATCGAGCATTGAAAATTCGTCTACAATTTCGTTTTGCACTTCTGCTATCGACTGACTCATCTGAATTTGCTGATTGTATCTTTTAAAGCTTCAACAAAGATATCTATCTCTTCTTTGGTGTTATAAACAGAAAATGAGGCTCTAGCAGTTCCCTCAATACCATAATGGTCCATAAGAGGTTGTGTACAGTGGTGTCCTGTTCTCACAGCAATACCTTTTGCGTCCATCCACATACCCAAATCGAAATGGTGTATACCTTCTACTTGAAATGAGATCACACTCACTTTGTCCTGTGCTTTACCTACTATTTTCACCCCGTCTATTGATTCCATCTTAGCCGTAGCATAGTCTAGAAGTTCTTTTTCGTGGGCTGCTATATTTTCTTTGCCTACTTCCTCAATAAATTCAACTGCCTTTTTAAAAGCAATGACATTGGCAATGTCTGGCGTTCCGGCTTCGAACTTATAAGGAATATCGTTATATGTAGTTTTGGTAAAAGAAACGTCTTTGATCATCTCACCACCACCTTGGTAAGGAGGCATTTTTTCAAGCAGCGTTCGCTTACCATATAAAATGCCTAATCCTGTTGGTCCATACATTTTATGAGCAGAGAAGGCAAAGAAGTCTACATTTAGGTCTTGCACATCTACTTCAAGGTGTGAAGTGGATTGTGCACCATCAACTAAGACTTTTGCGCCAACAGCATGTGCTTTTTCTACTATGACTTTAACAGGATTTATAGTTCCTAAAGAGTTAGATGCATGGTTGAAAGCAACCATTTTGGTTTTATCTGTAATCAGACCATCTAGCTCTTCAATTACAATTTCACCAGCTTCATTTATAGGCATCACTTTAAGCGTTGCGCCTCTTTCTTCGCAGATTAGCTGCCAAGGCACAATGTTAGAGTGGTGCTCCATGGTGGAAATTAACACTTCATCACCTTCATTTAAGAACTTACGTCCCCATGAAGATGCCACAAGGTTGATGCTTTCCGAAGTACCCTTTGTGAAAATAATCTCTTCCGCTTCATTCGCATTGATAAAGCGTTGAATAACCTTTCTGGTGTCTTCAAAAGCTGCAGTTGAACGTTCTGCTAGTGTATGGATGCCTCTATGGATGTTGGCGTTATCTTTTTTATAATGATCAACCAAGGCGTCTACCACACGCTGAGGTTTTTGGTTTGTTGCCGCATTGTCAAAATAGATTAACGGCTTACCATTTACCTCTTGGTTAAGCACTGGGAACTCTTTTCTAATTCCCTCAATATCCAACTTCACACCTGTTAATGTCTTAGACATTTATTTCTCCAATCTCTCAGTTATGATTTTCTCAACGTGCTCTTGAATTGCCTCTATTTCAAGGTTTTCAATTACATCGCTTGCAAAAGCATGTAATAAGATGGCTCTTGCTTTTTCTTTTTTGATACCTCTAGCTTGTAGGTAGAAGAGCGCATCTTGATCTAATTGACCCGTAGTACAGCCGTGAGAACACTTTACATCATCAGCCCAGATTTCAAGCTGTGGTTTCGTGTTCACAGTGGCATCGTTGGTCATTAAGATGTTCTTGTTCGACTGGAAAGCATTGGTTTTCTGTGCATCCTGACGCACGAAAATCTTTCCGTTGAAAACCCCTTTAGATTTATCGTCCATAATGCCCTTATATAACTCGTTTGAGTTAGAGTTAGGCATTAAGTGATCTACAACCGTGTGGTTGTCTACATGTGTTTTTCCACCAAGTACATAAAGACCGTTCATGTTTGCCTCACAACCTTGATCTTCTAATCGAATATCCAGATTGTTTCTCACCATAGCACCATTTAATGCAATGGTATTGGCTGTGAATGTACTGTCTTTTGCTTGCGTCACTTTCACATTAGAAATGTGGTAAGTGTTGTCAGCATCATCTTCTAGTTTAAAGTATTTTGCATTGGCAGCTGCAGCAACTGAAATCTCATTTACTACATTACTGAATGCTTTTTCGCCTCCAATAGTGTCGAATTTCTCAAGGATCGTTACTTGAGCCATTTCACCTACAGAAACGATATTTCTTACATTATAGAAAAGCTGATCTTTCTTAGTCTCGCCTATGAAGTAGAGGGCGATAGGTTTGCTGATTACAGAGTTATGCTCCACATTGATCACTACTCCATTCTGACTGAATGCAGTATTCAATGCGATAAATGGATTGTCTTCAGTTGAAGCTAATTGTCCAAACTGAGCGGCTAGCTCATCTGCATTCTCTTTTGCAACTGAATTGAAAGTTTCAATGCTCAAACCTGCTTCAGAAACATCGTCTGACAGTTCAGTAGAGAAATGTCCATTTAAGAAGACTAGGGTATAGGCTTCTAAACCAGCGATTTTAACGCTTTCGATTTCATCAGATGAAAGAGAAGCTTCTCTTTCGTTTGCTCCGAAATCAATATTCTTTTCTAAGGCTTTTGTCAAGTTTGTGAACTTGTATTCCTCGTGCTTCGCAGCGGGGAATCCAGTTTGGTTCAAACTGGCAAAAGCTTCTTTTCTTACTTGATGCACTGCGCTCTTGCTTTGACCATTGAGGCTCTTTTCGAAAGCTTCAAAACGACCAGCGAGCGAATCAAGGATTGATTGTCCTGCTAGTTTTGTCATGGTTATACAGTTGCGTCAGCTTCTTCTTTGATCCAATCATATCCCTTAGCCTCTAACTCGTGAGCAAGCTCTTTAGGACCAGACTTAACGATTTTACCATTATACAGTACGTGCACAAAGTCAGGCACGATGTAATCTAATAGTCTTTGGTAGTGTGTTACTACAATTGTAGCATTATCGCTTGATTTCAAAGCATTCACACCGTGAGAAACGATTTTCAATGCATCGATATCTAGACCTGAATCAGTCTCGTCAAGAATTGCCAATTTTGGCTCAAGCATAGCCATTTGGAAGATCTCGTTTCTTTTCTTCTCACCACCTGAGAAACCTGCGTTCAAAGATCTGCTCAATAATGATTGGTCGATTTCAACCAATTTCATTTTCTCTTTCATCAATTTCAAGAAAGAAACCGCATCTAAAGCTTTTTCACCTCTGTGCTCTCTTACTTGGTTGATGGCAGTTTTCATGAAGTTTGTAGTACTTACTCCAGGAATCTCTACAGGATATTGGAACGCTAAGAAAACACCTTCGCGTGCTCTCTCATCGGCATCCATATCTAATAGGTCATTTCCTAGGAAGTCTACTTCGCCACCAGTTACTTCGTAATCTTCTCTACCCGCAAGTACAGAAGCTAAAGTACTTTTGCCTGAACCGTTAGGGCCCATAATAGCGTGTACTTCACCTGGTTTAACCTCTAAATTGATACCACGCAAAATTTCCTTTTCCTCAATGCGTGCCTGTAAATTCTTTATTGATAACATCTCTACTTAATTCTACTTTTTGATTATCCAACAGATCCTTCTAGGGTAAGGGCTAACAGCTTTTGCGCTTCAACCGCGAACTCCATTGGTAATTGATTTAAAACTTCTTTTGCATAACCATTTACGATTAACGCAACTGCTGACTCTTCGTCAATACCTCTTTGCTGACAATAGAAGATTTGATCTTCTCCAATCTTAGAAGTAGTTGCTTCGTGCTCAACTTGAGCTGACTGGTTTTCAATGTCTATGTAAGGGAATGTATGAGCACCACAAAGTGAACCCATTAATAAAGAGTCACATTGTGAGAAGTTCCTTGCGTTTTCAGCACGTTTCATCACTTGAACTTGTCCTCTGTAGCTGTTCTGTGAATGACCGGCAGAAATACCTTTAGATACGATTCTAGACTTGGTGTTCTTACCAATGTGAATCATTTTAGTTCCTGTATCTGCTTGCTGATAGTTATTAGTTACTGCAACTGAATAGAACTCTCCTTGAGAATTGTCTCCTTTAAGTATACAAGAAGGGTACTTCCAAGTAACTGATGAACCAGTCTCTACCTGAGTCCAAGAAATTTTAGAGTTATCGCCTTCGCAAATACCTCTTTTAGTAACGAAGTTGTAAATACCTCCTTTACCATCTTTATCTCCAGGGTACCAGTTCTGTACTGTTGAATATTTTACTTCAGCATCTTTAGCTGCTTTGATTTCTACCACTGCAGCGTGTAACTGATTCTCGTCTCTTTGAGGAGCAGTACAACCTTCAAGGTAACTTACATAAGAACCTTCGTCAGCAACGATCAGTGTTCTTTCGAACTGACCTGTATTGGCAGCATTAATTCTAAAGTAAGTTGAAAGCTCCATTGGACATCTTACGCCCTTAGGAATGTAGCAGAAAGATCCATCAGAGAACACTGCTGAGTTAAGAGCCGCAAAGTAGTTATCCTGTACAGGTACTACTGAACCCATATGTTTTCTGACTAATTCAGGGTGCTCTTTTACTGCTTCTGAGAAAGAGCAGAAGATAATACCTAATTCAGCCAATGTATCTTTAAATGTAGTGGCCACTGATACAGAATCAATTACTGCATCTACTGCTACACCTGTTAATCTTTTTTGTTCTGTAAGAGAGATACCTAGTTTTTCGAAAGTTGCTAACAACTCAGGGTCAACTTCGTCAAGAGATTTAGGCTTAGCACTCTGCTTAGGAGCAGAGTAATAAATCAAGTCTTGATAGTCAATTTCTGGGTAAGTAACATTCGGCCACTGAGGTTCTACCATCTTTTGCCAAGCACGGAAAGCGTCAAGCCTCCATTCAAGTAACCATTCTGGTTCTTCTTTCTTAGCAGAGATAAATCGAACGATATCCTCATTGAGGCCTTTTGGAGCCTCATCTGCTTCTAAGTCTACTGTCCATCCAAATTCATACTCCTTGGAGGTGAATTCTTCTAATATCTGATCGTCATTACTCATATGAGCTTATTTAGAATGATTCGAAATGCAAAGTTACAACCTTAATTTTGGTTTAAAGGTTTCGGATATTTCTTTTTTATATGTGGTATTGATAAAAGTTTAACTTTTCTGTGTGAAAGTAATACTTCTATTCAAGGTTTCCTCCAAAATTACGAAGGTTTCTGTCCGTTCAATTCCTTCCACTTTTTGAATTTTGTCATGTAGAATGCTCTTCAGATGATCAGTGTCCTTAGCATAAATTCTAACGAACATGGAGTAGTTTCCTGTGGTATAGAGTATTGAAGTAATTTCGGGGATTTTCTTTAGCTGTTCAGCTACTTTATCATAAAGCGAACTTCTAGAGAGGTAAACTCCTAAAAAGGAACCAACAGTGTATCCTAGTGTCTTAAGGTTTAAGTCTAGACTAGCGCCCTTTACAATTCCCATCTTTTCTAGTTTGTTCATTCTTACGTGAACGGTTCCACTGGAGACATAAGCTTGTTTGGCTACTTCTGTGTAAGGTTTTTTAGCATCATGCTGTAGGATTGAGAGGATCGAGAGATCAACATTGTCAATTTCGTAATGATCGGCCATTTTTTATATCGAATTTTAAGGTATTCGTAATGAAAGGTATATAAAATTAATTAATCTGTAAATATAAATCTATTTAGTTAATGATATTTTAATAATACCGTTAATCCTTATACATTTGATACATAATCAAACGGATTAGCAAGAGAATTGAAATACTGTAGGGTGACGAAACAGGCAGCCGTGCCCTCCTTTCTCGGGGGTGGAGATTCAAGGACAAAGTCAATCGACCTAACTGCTCCGTGGAGGTTCGAATCCTTCTCCTACAGCAATCATTAAGTTACAATTAGAAGATTCTCTTGTTTTGATGGGGTCTCAGTAATGAGGCCCCAAGTTTACATACTGTAGGGTGACGAAACAGGCAGCCGTGCCCTCCTTTCTCGAGGGTGGAGAGTCTGGGATAAAGCCAATCGGCCTAACCGCTCCGTGGAGGTTCGAATCCTTCTCCTACAGCTTTTCAAATGTTAGACTCGAGTAATTAGTCTTGAAATATCTAGAGTAGAACAAAAGGTTTTACTTGATCAAAATACAACATACTGTAGGGTGACGAAACAGGCAGCCGTGCCCTCCTTTCTCGGGGGTGGAGAATCAGGGATAAAGTCAATAGAACTAACCGCTCCGTGGAGGTTCAAATCCTTCTCCTACAGCTTTTCAAAAGGAAACCGATAGGTTTCCTTTTTTTATGTGGTATTCATGGATTTGGCCTTTTATTATATATTTGATGCTATCCAAATTCAAACCTATGAGTACTCACCCCTGGATTGCGAATTACCCTGAGGGTATTCCAGCTGAAATTTCAGAAAATAGAGAAGAAAACCTACTTGAGCTTTTTACCAATGCTTTTAAAAGATTCGGGAGCCGAGAAGCTTTTGAATGCATGGGGAAGGTCTATACTTATCACGATATCGACAGGTATTCTGATTTTTTCGCGGCTTATCTTCAGAATAAATTAGGACTTCAGCAGGGTGACCGCATCGCAATTCAAATGCCCAACTGCTTACAGTACCCGATTGCCTTGATCGGTGCTTTGAAAGCGGGCTGTGTGGTTGTGAATACCAATCCACTTTATACCCATAGAGAAATGGAGCATCAGTTTACCGATGCAGATGTGAAAGCAGTAGTGATTGTTGCCAACTTTGCTCACAGCTTAGAGGTAGCACTTCAAAAGATTCACATCGATCATATCATTGTTACTGAGCTAGGGGACTTACTAGGCGGAGTGAAGGGTTCGCTGGTAAATTTTGTGGTGAAGCACATTAAAAAGATGGTGCCTAAATACAGCATCAACGACATCACCAAATTCAAAACGGTACTCAAAGAGGGCGCTCGAATGAAGTACACCAAACCATCTGTTAAATCGGATGATACAGCATTTTTGCAGTATACAGGTGGTACAACAGGAGTTTCAAAAGGAGCAACTCTTTCACATGCTAATGTGGTTGCTCATACACACATCATCAATAGTTGGTTTAAGCCGCTTTTAAAAGAAGGGCAAACTGAGACCATGATCACAGCCATTCCTCTGTATCACATTTTTGCATTGAATGTGAATGGTACATTTATGATGCACATAGGGGCTAAAAATGTATTGATTACTAACCCTAGAGACATGCCTGGCTTCATTAAAGAATTAAAGAAGCATCCTTTTACACTCTTTACGGGAGTCAATACGCTTTTCAACGGACTATTGAATCAACCTAATTTTAATGAGGTCGATTGGAGTAATTTGAAAGGCTCGATAGGAGGGGGTATGGCTGTACAGGATGCCGTTGCTCGTAAATGGGAAGAGATGACCAATTCTCCTTTAGTGGAGGGATATGGCTTGTCTGAGACTTCGCCAGTAGCCAGTTGTAATCCTCTGGATGGTTCTCATAAAATGGGAACGATTGGTTTGCCGGTTCCATCTACCAGGCTGGCTATTTTCGATGATGCCGGTAATCAATTACTACAAGGAGAAGTCGGAGAAATCTGTATCAATGGTCCACAGGTAATGAGTGGTTATTGGAATAAGGATAATTCTTCTGTGTTCTTTGAAGGCGGTTGGTTCCGAACTGGGGATATAGGTATTATGGATGAAAACGGTTTCTTTAAGATTGTAGACCGTAAAAAAGATATGATCAACGTATCTGGCTTCAATGTATTCCCGAACGAAGTCGAGAACGTGATTGCAGATTGTGAAAAGGTACTTGAAGTTGCGGTTATAGGAGTTCCTGATTCTAAGTCCACAGAATGCGTAAAGGCTTTTGTGGTTAAGAAAGATCCAAGCTTGACTGAAGAAGAGTTAAGAGCCTTCTGTGAAGAAGAATTGACGGGTTACAAAAAGCCCAAGCATATTGAGTTTATAGATGAATTGCCTAAAACCAATGTAGGTAAGATTCTCAGACGTAAGCTTAAGGAAATGGAGGAAGCAAGATAAAGAAGATCAGCACCTTGCTGTTTTTCTTTTCTTTCCTACGCGGTTCTTGTCCACTACTTTCTGAATGTAGTCTTTAGCGTAGGGTACTTTGCAGGCTGTACCATTCATATCAACTTCTACGATGCCTATGGCTTCACCAGTAGCTTGGGCCTTTTCTGTGAGTGTCTGAACTTGGCTACCAACAGCAATCAAAAATCCATTCATGGTGTAGCGCACTCGATTCTTAGCTGTTGAAATTTCTTCAGCTACTCTATCAATGAGTTCACTATATTTTTCAATGTTAATTTCTTCATCGGGTGTCACAGTGGTTATAGAAGCCAAAGTTGACCAGCCGGCAGAAGCGATAGTTTCTTCTTCAGATTCAATCCATTCAAGTCCTAATTCAAAACCAAATGGAGTTTCAGCCGCTACCCATGGTACTGCATATTCACTCAAATAGGACCAATATGCTCCCTTCACCCATTTCTGTAGTTGATCCTTAGTGATTTGTTTCTCATCGGCCATAAGGCCTGCTAAATACATAGCATCTGAATTACCTGTTTCATACAGTGCTAATGATAATTGGTGATTCTTTTTGGTTTGCTTAATAATCTTCTTGAGGTCGCCAACTTTAACTCCAAAAATAGGTTCTTTGGCGCCATGCGTCATTAAGGTATTCTTGGTTCGCTCATCGCCAAATGCCTCTAATTGCTGCAGGATTTCATCTGTTGTCATATCGAATCTTTCTTTAATTTATTCAATTAGAAAGACTTTATGAAGGTCTAAGCTAGTTGTACGAGATTCTAATTTGCAGTTTTGAATTAACAGTTTGCCCCTGCTGTTTTGCTGGAATCCAATTACCAGATTCCTGGAGTAGCTTGATGGCAGCCAAATCATAGGCTTGATTTATTCCCCTAGTCACGCGCATATTCTTTAATTCTCCTTGAGTGGTCACAATAAAGGAAATGAATACGGCTCCTTGCTTTTGACTTTCCGTGTTGGGGTGGTGAAGTTCACGTTTAAGATAGTCTTGCCAAGCGCGAAGACCACCAGGGTAATAAGCCTGCTCCTCTACGGTTAGATATACTGTATTGAATTCGGCTTTATTGAACACCCCTAATGATGCTGGATCGTAATCATTATTTTTCACCCTTTTGTGCCAAATGGGTGTCTTCTGCGAACAGGCGTTTAATGCTAGAAAAGCAAGTCCAACAAGACTTGCTTTCCATGTAATCCTCAACTTGACTATGATATTGCGGATTTTGAGTTTTTGATATGCTTTGAGCTCTTTATGGCTTGCCTTCATTCACAATTGTGACAGGGCCATTACCACCAGATAACTTGAATGTAACCGCTGATTGCATTCTTACCTTAACTTTCCTACCTCTTTGTTCCCCTGGTGTCCAGTCTGGCATTTCCATGAATACACGAAGCGCTTCTTCGTCACATCCACCTCCAATACCTCTTACCAATTGATAGTCTGATAATGAGCCGTCTTCGTTCACGACATAACTGATAAAGACGCGACCTTCAATACCTTCCTCACGTGCTTGCTTTGGATAGTTGAGGTTTTCTAGAAGAAACTTGTTGTAGGCTTTTTGTCCACCAGGATATTCAGGAGTTTCTTCAACAACCATAAAGATCTGGTCTTCTATACCGTTTGCTCCAGCTTCTTCAACTTCAAGTTTTACAACAGTTGGTTCGTTACCATCTGGAGCTACTAGTAGATCTTCATTTTCGCAGCTTAAGGCGAAAATTCCTATACTGAACACTAAGGTTAATTTTTTCATATTCATTTCTTTATTCTTCTATTTCTTCAATCAAAACAGCCTCTCCAGCGTTCTTTCTTTCTTCTTTGCTTAATCGAAATACAATTCTCACTTGCATTTTAGAGTTTACTTCTTCACCATTTTGCTTTCCAGGAATCCAATTTGGAGAATCAAGTAATAAGCTAACTGCTTCTTCATCGCAACCTCCGCCAATGCCTCTAGCAACTTGAATATCAGAGATGTCACCATCTTTTCTTACAACAAATGACAGAAAAACGGCACCTTCAATACCTTCTCTTTTTGCTTGTTCTGGATATTTTAGATTCTCTTTTAAATGTCTAACCCATGCGCCCATTCCACCTGGAAAGGTGGCTTGTTCTTCTACAACATTAAATATTTCATTACTTGCCACTGCATTATTATCTGCATCGACAACAGCAGTTGTTTGGATGTCTGGGCCTTGGTCAAGAGTCAAATCTGGATCGTTGCAGGATAGGGCAACAAAGGCCAGAAGGAGTAAGGTTAATTTTTTCATTCTATTGGCTTTAACTAATGTGTTACCGAATGTAACGTATAAATTAGTTATAAGCAAATAGATTTAGTTGATGAATAGTTTAAGTAAGTCTTTGTCAAGTGTCCCAAAGGGCAGGGGGTCAATGTTACCTGTCATGGCCACTACGGTTTGCGATGGTATATGCATAAAGAAACGCGTAATACCACCAACTGATCCTCCTGTATGTCCATAAAAGGTGTATCCATCCATCTTTACGGTTCTCCAGCCGATACCATAGTTCGTTTCTTTACCTGAAGTAGTCTTTTGAGACTGCATCCATTCGTCAAGCGTTTCCTGCTTAAGGTAACCTTCCTTCATGTGGGCTTGTCCAAATTTGCAGAGGTCTTCCGTAGTACCTACAAATCCACCACCAGCCCATTTGTAGCTGTTATCTACATATGGAGCATTTACAAATCCACCTCTAGGTTTTCTCTTATAGAATTTGGTTCGATTCACGATGTCTTGATCTGCATGATCAGCTTCCGTATTATTCATTCCTAGAGGCTCGAATACTTCAGTTTGCATGTAGCTTAAAAAGCTAACGTCAGAAAGAAAGCTAGCTTCTGGTGCAGCAGCATTTTCCATAGCTACAGAAATTAAATTCCAGCCATAAGAAGAATAGCTGTACTCTGTTCCCGGTTTATTGATTAACGGATCGTTTATAAAGATGCCAAGTCCATCAACCACTTCTTCATACTTTGTTTTACTCAGCATTTCTAGCCCTTTGTAATGGCGAATACCTGCCAAATGACCTGCAAGTAGTCTCAGCGTGATGGTTTCGCCTTTGTCGGGCCAAATAGGAACGTACTGCTGGATGGGTGCATCTAGATCTACCTTTCCATCCTCATACAGTTTGGCTAACCCGGATGCAGTAATGGTTTTTGAAACACTACCAATTCTGAATTTAGTTTGAGATGGGTCTACGGGTACTTGGTTATCAATATCTGCAAATCCAAAGCCTTTAGAATAAACCAGTTCTCCTTTTTGAGAGACTGATACGCTCAGGCCGGGTACTTCAACAGAGTTTAAAAATGCTTCAATCATAGCATCCGCTTGCTGCTCTTTGGACTGACCAAGCATTGAGATGCTAATAAAAAGTAAGGTGCCAATTAGTAAAATGCTTCTTTTCATATGCTATTGTTTTCTTAGAACTCTACCGGCTCTATTAGATGTAATTGTGTCCATGGCTACTGCTAATTGTCCATTCACAAATACCCAGTTTATACCTTCAGGGTATTGATGAGGATCTTGGAATGTGCCTTTATCTATGATCGTCTCCGGATTAAAGACGGTGATGTCTGCCATAGCGCCGACCTCAATAACACCTCTTCCTTCAAGCCCGATTCGTTCTGCTGGTAAGGATGTCATCTTTCGTAGCGCCAATTCTAAGTCTATTACTTTTTCCTCTCTTACGTACTTTCCTAGCACTCTTGGAAATGTACCATATCCTCTAGGATGGGGGTGACCTTGGCCCGGTTGGGAAAGTCTACCGTCAGAGGCTACCATAGCTAATGGATGTTGCATAATCCTTTTGACATCTTCTTCTCCAATGGCATGAAAGATACAAGATGCTCCTCCATTCATTTGCGCTTCAATCACAAGATCTGCTCCGGTTTTAAAATCTGTTGGTAGGCCTCTTTCGATTGCCCAATCCTTTAAAGTCTTTCCATTTAAATCCGGTTGCCATGAGACATTGGCGAATTGTACGACATTGAGATCAGCTCCACCACGGTCATATTCAATGTTGAACATGATTTCTTCGTGAATCTTTTTTCGAGTTTTTGGGTCACCAACTCTTTTTTTGAATTCTGAATTACCACCAGCCATTGCCCAAGCAGGAATTAAAACGGAGATGCCTGTAGAACTGGCTGTATAAGGATATTGATCCATCATAACATCTATGCCCAATGCTCTTGCAGAATCTACCATGGCAAGTGTTTTAGTGCTTGCTCCCCACATAGGACGCCCAATTGCTTTATGATGCGTAAGAACAATTGGAATATTCGCTTCTCGACCAATGACAATGGCTTCTTGAACACCCTCAATTAATCCTAGCCCTTCTTCTCTAAGATGTGAAGTATAGATTCCACCGGCAGCACCGGCCACTTTAGAGAGACCTATCACTTCTTCAACATTCGAATAGGCTCCAGGAATGTATTTTAGGCCGGTTGATATTCCGTAGGCACCCTCATCCATGGCCTCTTGAACCTTGGCTTCCATTTCTTCTTGCTCTTTGGCCGTTGGCGGGCGATTCCACCAGCCCATAACCTTTCGTCTGATGGTGTTATGGCCAACAAGGTATGCCGTATTAATGCCAATATTATATCCATCCAAACTATCGAGGTATTTCTTCATAGGAGCAGGGCCTCTTCCGTCCGGACCGCCTAATGCAGTGGTAATACCTTGTCTTAAAGAGCTCTGCGCATCTGGTAATCTCATGATATTTTCTATATGAGCATGCGCATCAATAAAGCCGGGCGCAATGATGTTTCCGCTTACATCGAAAGTGACTGATGCATTTTTGAATGACCCAATGCCTACGATTTTATCTCCGTTAATCGCAACATCAAGGGGTGAATCTGATAGTTTTTGCCCATCAAATACAATTCCGTTTTTTAGGACAATATCATATTTTGGTTCACAGGCAGATAGCAAGAGTATTGCTATCAATAGGCTGAAAAGTTTATTCATATTTAAAGGATCTTCCTTCAATATAAAAAAAGAGGCAATGCTATGCACTGCCTCTCAGATAAGTAAGTCTTATGATTACTTTAAAAATCTAAATGCTTGTACCCATTGATTATCTCTAAATCCTGGTATACACCATAGCATACAAAGGGGCTCAATAGCCCGTGCAGCTTCTACAGATCCCATGTCCTCTGTCTCAAAACCAAATTTATCGTTGATTTCAGCTACTTCTTTTTTCGCTGCTTCATTGTTACCGGCAATAAACATGGTAGGTTTTTCAGCAAAAGGAGGGTTTACCATTAGATGTGAACCGATAGAATTATAGGCCTTTACAAAATTACCTTCTGTTGCTAAGGCTTGAAGCTCTTCCATTAATGACTTGTTCATGTCCGTAAAGAAATTCAATACGCCATTCACAGGAGGACTGTCTGAGATTGGATTAGTGGCATCGATTATCGTTTTACCACTAAGATGGTTAATGCCTGCTTGTTCGAGGGCTGATTTGGCAACGGTTCCTTTAACAGCCAATACAATAATGTCACCAAAGGCAGCAGCATCTGCAAAGGTTCCTGCCGATGCATTTGTTCCTGTTTCCGAGAGCCATTCTGAGAGTTTAGAAGTGTCTCGTGTTCCTAATCTCACTTCATGGCCATATTTAACAAATCCGGTACCTAGTGCTTTGGCTACAACGCCAGATCCAATTATTCCTATTTTTTTCATGATTGATTGTTTATAGTTGTATATACAAATATTAGTTAAAAAATTATTCTGTCAGTTTAATTACTGTCTCATTCACATCGTTTGAAAGACGTTGCGTTAATTCATCGCCAAGTATTGCATGATATCGCCTGTATAAATTACTCCAAGCCTCTTTCACCACTTTGACTGTTGAGGGAGTCTGTTTTGTAGGGTAAACTTCAATGTATTTTCCATTTTGAAACCTCCTCAATAGCCCTTTACCCTCCATTTTAATAATGAGGCGGGTAATTGTAGAAGGCTTTAATGACAGTTGTTCACTCAATTCACTGGGAGAAATACCAGGTTCATCAGATACACTCATCAGTAAAAAAGCATAAGACGAAGTTAATCCTGCCTTTTCAAATTCCTCATCGGCCATTTTGGTTAGGATTCTCGATAGGGCATTGGTAGAATGGTGTAGGCAATTACAATATCTGGGATCAAGTGGGCTCATAAATTATATTTGTATATACAATTATAAATATACGAAAGTTCCCGACTCTCAGAAAAACTATCTAATTACTGGATATAAGAGTGTGGCAGCTTTTTAATCTCTTTAAGGTCCATCACCTGAATGCTTAAAAGAGAAATGAGACAGTAAGCCGTAAAATAATAGAAGCCATCGTAGATGCTTGCCGAAATACTCTCTTCGGAAGATGTGGCTAGATAGGCCAGGAATACACCAACTACAAATACATCGGCCATTGACCATTTACCGATAACCGCCACGAAATTGTAGGCTTGACTTCTGTACCTCCAGTTTTTGAAGCTAAGTACTATGAATAGGATCACCGCCTTCAATACAGGTACAACAACTGAAAATATGAGAATCAAAGTAGCTACTAGGTTATTATCAAAGTCGTAGAGTAACCGTATACCACTGATTACACTTTGTGTCCTGTCAAATAGCTCAAATTCGCCTAATAAAGGTATTTGAGCTCCAATATGAATATTGAGAATTGGAAGTGTAAGTCCTGGGTAAAGACAAGCCAGAGAGATAACTATCAGCACTAAGGCTACTATGTTTCTTTTATTCATAAGTCAGGTTAATACAATAAAGACGCTTCTTATTTGCAAAAGGTAACGTGAAAATAAAAAAAGGCCGATCAAATCGGCCTTAATATTTAATGTTCCTCGAATGAGCACCAAAATTGTGCATCCATACCAATAGGTGATCCATCTGGTGGCGTTAATGCACGACTCATACTGTATTCTGTAGGGTTTTCTAAAAACAGCTTAATCTCATGCTTTAAGCCCATTCCGAAAGAAGGGTTATTCGCATTACCCATCATACCGTAAAGTGCTTCAATAGCCATGTTTCTAGCTGTGGCTGAAGTACTACCGTTCTTAGCTAAATTCATGACTGCTTTTACGAATTCACTCATTCTAGCCTTGTTCAGTTCCTGATGGTACCCATTGTCTGCATTTACTTCTAAAACCTCCATCATCGTTTTCATCACGTCATCCAAACCAATTTGATTTGGGTCCATGGCTTTTTGCTGAACTAACCTTGTTGCTCTTTGTCCATTAAGGATGTAGCTGAACACAGCGCTCGAAATGGTCTCTCCTGGAGTTACAGGATCGAAATTTAAACCTGTTCTCACCTTAAAAGTCTCTCTAGATCTACCCACACCAGGAGGACGAGGAGGGATCATTTCAATAATGTGTTGCGGGAAAGCCAAATTTTCTGGTTTAACTACATTCAGCAATGCTTCTAAAGCAGCTTCTTGCTCAGCCCTTGGCGCTGTTCTCCATGCAGGTTGGGAATCTCCACGCATCTTGTAGTTATAATACGTACCTCCCAATACTTTTACAGCACCTTCGAGTTGATATCTGTGCATCATGTACATGGGAACAAGCACCTCTTCCAAAGTCGCCATTGGAGCACCCACTGGAATGTTCTTTTCTGAAAAGTTATCCATAACCACTTTTCTCACTTCCATAAGTCTATTTAACTCATCTACGGAACTCGTTCCATTATCCCATAAATGAGATCTAGGGTGGCTACTACCAATTGGTCTAGAGTCAGCATCAGTGATAAATGTGATACCATCTTTGAACTGCTGTTCAATAAGGTCATCGAGTGCTTTATCTTCGTCTGTGCCCTCTTTAAAATCTTGATAACCCCAAGTGATAGCCGCCTTGTCCCATTCACCAATACCGACATCATAGGCATCATCTAGGTCAATTCTTCTGTTCGTTAGCTTAATGAGTGGGTGAGGGTAATCCATTACAGAAGCTCTGTCATCCATACTTGAAGAGTAGTTGTGCATTAAGCCCAATGTATGACCAACCTCGTGAGCCGAAAGTTGTCTCAATCTTGCCAATGCCATTTGAAGTAATCTTGGATCAGGCTCAGTACCATTCTCATAAGGTGTCAATAAACCTTGAGCAATTAAGAAATCTTGTCTTACTCTTAAAGACCCCAGACTTACGTGACCTTTTATAATTTCACCTGTTCTAGGATCAGTTACAGAAGACCCATAAGACCAGCCTCTTGTTGATCTATGCACCCATTGAATTACATTATATCTAACATCTAGGTTATCAGCACCCTCAGGCATTTCTTCTACAATGAAACCGTTTCTATAACCTGCAGCTTCAAAGGCTTGGTTCCACCATCTAGCACCTTCGATTAGCGCACTTTTGATGGGTTCTGGCGCGCCTCTATCCACATAATATCTAATCGGCTCTACCGGTTCACTCATTCGTGCACCTGGATTCTTCTTTTCAAGCCTGTGTCTTCTTGCAAATTGCTTTACTATATTCTCTTGGATTGGAGTGGCATAGTCCATATATCGGATGTTGCCAAAACCCGATCTTGGATCAGCTTTGCGTGGTTCATAGTTAGCATCAGGTAACTCAATGAATGAGTGATGCATGCGTACAGTTACTGCACTAGAAGTCGGTGTTACGCTTCTAATATATCCGCCTGTGGCACTTCCTGTAAGCGTAATTGTAGCCTCGAATTCTGAGTTTTTAGGAAAGTTTTTGAGCATAGGAGGATATACTGCTGACCTGTTGGCATCCAATCTATAGTTTCCCTGTCTTGATCTGCTAAGAGAGCTTGCAACTCCATGCGCATCACTGATCAACATAGAAGTGAGATCGATCAAAATCTTGCCATCTTCTTCACCTGCAATTTTGAATCCTTGAAGTACTGATTCTGCAAAAGCCTCTTTAACAGCTCTTACTTCATCTGGATTGTCAGAGGTTGCTCTGTAGGTGTAATTAGGTTGAACCAACATAACTTTTGGACCAACTCTTCTGAATTCAACAATTCTAGTTCCTCCTAATTGGCCTCTGTCTAGCCCAATATCATTGGAACCTACCCCTGCCGTAAGAGAGTTTACATAAAGAAATTCTTGGTCTAAGTTTTCTATTTCTAGCCAAACTTTACCCTGTTTCTCATCCCAATAGTAATCGAAATAACCTTCTTTTTTGGTCATTCCTTCGGTGAGTTCACTAATAGTCTTTTGGGCAAAACTTATCATCCCAATGGAGATGAATAGCAAGCCAAGTAGTGATTTACGCATCATAGTCTTATTGATTTTTAAAAAGTAAGCTTGCCATGAATATAAGAACTCTTTGTGATGCCACCCATAACTTTATATTTGTGTGGATTCAAAATAAAACAAACAAATATGCTCCTTAGAAAATCAATGTTTACCATAGCATTAGTATGTATGGTAACATTAACTTTTGCTCAAAAGAAGCCATTGACACACGATGTGTATGATGATTGGAAAGCACTAACATCAACCAGCATCAGTAGTGATGGTAATTGGGCAGGATATCGAATAGCACCACAAGTGGGGGATGCGGTATTGAAACTGAGAAACCTTAATACAGATGAGGTGATTACCGTTGATAGAGTTTCTCGCTATCAATTCTCTTCTAACAGTCAGTATGTAGCGGCAGAGATTAAGCCTGAATATGCTAAGACCAGAGCGCTTAAGCTTAAAAAGACAAACGCGTCTAAAATGCCTAAAGACTCTTTGTATATCATCAATCTTAATTCTGGTGATATTAAAAAAGTAGCGCGTGTTAAGAACTACCAGATCAAAAGCGAATCGGGCGATTGGATTGCTTGGTTACATGAAAAGCCATTAAAGGCGAAAAAGAAGAAAGAAGAAAAGGCAGAGAAGAAAGAAGAAACTGTCGTTGAAGGTTCGCTGAAAGAAAAGAAAGGAAAGCGAAAGTCTAAAAAGGTCAAGAAGACTAAGGAGACTACTACTGAAGAAGTTGTAGAAACTAAAGAAGAGCCTAAAGATCCAAGAGCTAAATCGAAAGGAACCGAATTAGTGCTTTTTAACATGAACACTGGCGTAGAGACTTCAATTACGGGTGTAATGGAATACTATCTCACCCAGAAAGGGAACAGGTTATTCTATGAAATGGATAAAGTTGATTCTCTGAACCCTTCGGGCATCTGGTCTATAGATACCAATACTGGTATGCCTAGTCAAGTAAGTACCGGTATGACAGACTATAAAAAGATGTCATCAGATGAAGAAGGTAATCAAATAGCATTCTTTGCTTCTGCCAATAAAAAAGACGATGACGTAAAGTATTTCTCATTAATGCATTGGGCTGCTGGTAGTTCTGAAGCTCAGATAGTAGCCGATACAACATCATCTGCGCTTCCTGACAATTGGATGGTTAGCGGAAACAGTACAATTAGATTCTCAGAGTCTGGCAAGCGCTTGTATTTCGGTTCTGCTCCAAGACCATTCGAATATGAGTACGAAGCAGATACTACATTATTGAAAGACGATCGTCCTGATGTTGATGTATGGTCTTACAATGATCCGTACATCCAGCCTATGCAAAAGCTTCAATCTTCGAGAGAGAAGAACAGATCTTATGAAGTGGTACTAGACACTGAAACAGGAGCTTTGACTCAGTTAGGTGGTCCGGATTTATTGAGCATCTATATAGATACAAGAAACGATAGAGACTTTGTATTGGCTATGGATGATCAGTCTTATAGAACACAAATGACTTGGGATACACAAATGCCAAGAGACTTCTATAAAGTTGATGTAAAAACGGGTGAAGTTGAGGTAGTAATTAAGGGTGCCAAAGGATTCCCTCAGTTGTCACCGGAAGGTAATTATCTCACCTGGTTCAATATTGAAGATGGACATTGGTATATGATGTCTATGGACTCCAAGGAGATCAAAAACCTAACAGAAGGAATGAAAGTAAGCTTCGCGAATGAACTTCATGATTCACCTTCTTTGGCTAATGGTTATGGTTCGCCAGGTTGGGCTAAAGACGATGCAGCGTTCTACGTTTATGATCGTTATGACATCTGGAAGTTCGATCCTAATGGAGGCGATCCTGAAAATATGACTAGTGGGGTAGGAAGAGCGAACAAGATGAACCTTCGTGTTCAGAGACTTGATTTTGAAGAACCTGCTCTTGATACAAGCGAACCAGTAGTACTAAGAGCTTTCAACGAATGGACAAAAGCTTCTGGCTTTATGACGGCTAGTCTTGAGACAGCAGGCAATCCTGAAAGTATCGTAATGATGGATGCGAATGTCTATGGCTTAGTGAAAGCTAAAGATGCAGATCGTGTATTGGTTAGAATTTCCACTTACGAGGAATATGGTGAGCTTCACGCAGCCAATAGCGTTCAAATGGACGGTCTTAAAAAACTATCTGATGTTGGCGCTCAAGAAGAGCCTTACAACTGGGGAACTGCAGAGCTTGTAGAATTCGAAAGCGGTTATGACGGTGAAACCATGCAGGCCATTCTGTATAAGCCTGAAAACTTCGATCCGAATAAGAAGTACCCAATGATTGTGTATTTCTACGAGAGAAGATCAAATTCATTGCACAGCCATCCTAGCCCAGCTCCAAGTGCAAGTACGGTGAACATCCCTTATTATGTGAGTAACGATTATCTGGTGTTAGTTCCGGATATTAAGTATGAGCTAGGACACCCTGGAAGAAGTGCAATGAATCACGTGGTTCCTGCCACAAATGCAGTAGTAGATATGGGCTTTGTTGATAAAGACAAAATGGCCATACAAGGCCAGTCTTGGGGTGGTTACCAAGTAGCGCATATTGTAACGAGAACAGACATGTACGCTGCAGCAGGTGCAGGAGCTCCTGTGTCAAACATGACTTCAGCCTATGGTGGTGTACGTTGGGGTAGCGGTATGAGCCGTATGTTCCAGTATGAGAAGACACAATCGAGAATCGGTGGAACGCTTTGGGAAGAGCAAGACCTTTACATTGAGAACTCACCAATATTCCATGTACCAAAAATTGAAACGCCTTTGTTTATTATGCATAATGATGCCGATGGGGCTGTGCCATGGTACCAAGGTATTGAGTTCTACATGTCTCTAAGAAGATTGCAGAAACCAGCTTGGATGGTGGTGTATAATGATGAGGCGCATAATTTAAGAAAGCGTAAGAATAGAAAGGACCTTTCTGTAAGAATGGGTCAGTTCTTTGATCATTACTTAAAAGGTGCTCCAATGCCAGAGTGGATGGCTTATGGCTTACCTGCTAAGCTCAAAGGCAGAACGTTGAGATACGACTTGGTTGAAGAATCTCGGGAAAAGGTGGAAGAAGGAGGAAGCCTTAAATTAGAGAAGACAAAAGGGCAGAATTAATCTGTTTGATATATGAAAACAAAAGCCGGTGAAAGCCGGCTTTTTTTATTCCAATAAGTATGATTTTAATTCCTCGTTCTCCTGAATCAGCTCTTTGAATTGTGGCAAGGTGAATTTGGGTGTAATATGCTGTGGACAGTTCCAATCAAAGCCTTTAATTTTAAAGATCACTATTCTCTCAATTTTTGCTCTGTAGCCGTCATCAGATACTTTTTCTAAAAGATCTGGATGTTCATCAGCTAAAAGCACTTCTGTTTCTGCCCAAACTTTGAGTCTTGTTTTAGTAGCATAGTCAAGGAGTATGAATGAGGCTTTTTTAGTAGACTTTAAATTACCTGTGGAGATATACTGCATATTCCCTTTAAAATCTGCGTAAGCTAAAGTTTCTTCATCTAGCACTTTAAGAAAACCTGTAGGGCCACCTCTAAACTGTACATATGGCCATCCATTTTCTCCAACGGTAGAAAGATAGAATCCGTCTCTTTTCGAGATAAATTGCTCTTCCATCCGGCCAATTTTATACTTCTCAACTTTTTCCATACGCTGATAAGAAATTCTAGACCCGTAATATTCTTGCTCTGATTTAACGCTTTCAGTAAAAGCGAGATTTGTGAAGTTCTGCGCCATGGTTTTTAATGTTGTAACATTGAAACCAATCGATAGGAGAAATAATTCCCAAATCCTTATTTCTCTTCGGATTCACCCTTCTCGAGTGTAAATGCACTAAGAATAAGTGCACTGCCACAGATTAGCCCCACTAGATAGTCTGTGAAATCTTGACCTTTGATTATACCATAGACGCCTGATACAAGGCCTAGAATTCCAATTATTAGTAGGATAGGCTTTAAGCTTTTCTTACTCATTAAATAAAAATCAAAAAAAACTTAAAAAAGTAAAACCCTTTTTGAAATACGATCGTTATACTTGTTGAAATAATAGTAATACTATCAATAAGTGAAGTGTTGCAAGGTTGTATGGGGCCGGAAAGGTGCAAGAAGTGTATAAAGTAGAGTGCATCGTTTTGGTTGATAAAAAAATGCCTTTCGCGGCTCCCATATGGGTTAGTTTAGTTGAAAAGGAGGCGGGGGCCTCCTTTTCGTTTTTTACAGCAAATCTTTTTAGGTATTCATTCAGAGAAATGCCAACAATCATTTCCTGATTCAGTTTGAATAGGAGTAAATAACTATAGACTATGAGTTACATCGGAAGACAATTCCCAAATATGGTGGTAAAAGCCACAGATGCTGAAGGCAAAACATCCGAAATCAATGTTTTTGAAGAAGCAGCTAACAATAAAAAGAAGGTTCTACTTTTCTGGTGGCCTAAGGATTATAGCCCATTATGCCCAACAGAACTACACGCTTTTCAAGCAGCATTATCTGAATTTGATAAAAGAAATACGGTTGTGATTGGTGCATCTTGCGATACAATTGAGGTGCACAATGCCTGGTTGAATACAGAACAGAACAATGGAGGCGTAAAAGGTATTACTTATCCCATTATCTCAGATGCAAATAGAAACCTATCCAGTGTACTAGATATACTAGACATTAAAGATGTGGTACTAGACGAGGAATCTGGTGTGGACTTGGTAGAAGGTGAGAATGTGGCTTACAGAGCTACCTATCTAATAGATGAAACTGGTCATGTTTTTCATGAAGGAATCAATCACATGCCTTTAGCTAGAAGAGTAGGAGATTACTTAAGAATGATAGATGCCTTTGCTATGTTACAAGAACATGGTGAACTATGTCCTGCTAACTGGGAGAGTGAAGCATAATCATTAAAAGACATAAAAAAAGGCCCGTTCTTTATCGAGAGCGGGCCTTTTTTCTTAGTTTTTATAGATTACATTCGATCGCCAAGCGGTATCGAAATACTTTGAGTCGAGATACTTTTCTTTTGGCGTAAGTTCTACTACTGTTTTTCCATTATGTCTTGCTTCGGTTATTTCACTAAAAGCAAATCTTTTGTTGCTCAATTCATTCAAGTTTTTGATTGGCTCAAAATTGATTGATACAGTATACTTATCTGGGTTCTCTTTCCATTCTTCCAATTGTTCAAATGTAATTTCTTTTTGAGGAGGGCTAAAAATCATTCCCTTGTATGCTGGATCCCACCAGCGGTACCATTCTTCTCTTGTGTAGTCCTTGGCTTTTTTCACCAGTACTTTCCCATTGGGTAATGTCATTTTAATATGATGATTTGAGCTTACCGTTAAAAATGTTTCCACTTTTCTTTCATGTTTAGCTGCTTGTTCTTTTGTAGGACCTTGACCCCATTTGTAGTCAGACGGTACTGCATCTTGTTTTGCAGAATTGTTTGATTTTTTGGAATCAGACAGAGATTGATTGCCTTGATTTTTCTTAGGGACATGTATTACTCTCGGTCGCTTATACTTTATCCAGGCTCCTTTAGATGCAGGATTCTTGTCCCAAGCTTGACGAGTTATAAGGTCAATGTGATAAGTATACTTTCCGTAGTCTACAGCATTAGCTTTTAACTGGCCTTTAAAATAATGATGAAAATCATCGGCCTTATAGTTATCAAGTACTCTGTTTTCTATACGTACACCGTCTAACCAAACGCCATAGGTTTTGGTGTCTTTGAATTCCTTTATCATCTCATCTGTGAGATATGCAGCTGGTGGTGGAGGTGAAAAGAATTCACTTTCAACAGATGGGTCTTTGAATGACTTTTTCTGTTTGTCCGTAAGTTTACCATATTGTTCAATTACCATTTCTCCATTTTCGTCTCTAAACCTGACTTTTATATGGCTGAGCAGTTCACCATTAGAAAGCCTAACTGGTGGCGGAGGTGGCGGAGGTAATTCCTGGGTTTGTTTTTGTGGTGGAGGAGGTGGCGGTAAATCCTTTGTTTCTTTTGGAGGAGGAGTGTTTTCGCTCTGTGCGATTACTCTTTCTTCGCCCATCACGAAGACCAATCCGGTGATGAGGATTAGGGCAGTCAATTGCTTCAATGCTGCCACTGTTTGGTTTGTTGTTTTGAACATAATTTTGAATCTATTTTTTGTCTCACCATAGCTTAAGTGACTTGCTAGGAGAGGGTTCATATGTAATTGCTTGCTTGTGTATTTTAAAAGCAGTAATTGATATGCTTTTGGGTCTTGCGTCTGTGCCAATACTCCGGCATCTGCCAGGAACTCGTGGTTGAGTTTGATTTTCCTCTTGATAAAGTAAACAAGCGGATTAAACCAAAGCAGACAGGATACTAACTCTATGAATATGATATCAAGACTGTGCCTTTGACGGATATGAACGTTTTCATGAGCAAGAATCTGATCATCGATGCCATTGGTTTTGAATTGAGATTTATTGACAAATATCTTATTCAAGAAGCTGAAAGTGCTTTTGACTTTCGAGCTTTTAACCAATTGTGCGTCTTTAAAAGTAATTTCTTCACCTGCCTTTCTGAGTATATAGATCGATCTTAGATTCATGGCGAAACGAATGAGTAAGGCCAAGGCGATAGTTGCGTAAATGATTTGAGCAACGAGTGTCCAATCGAAATAGGACGCTGTTTCTTCAACAGGTAAGACCTCGATGCTATTAGAAGGTATCTCAGAATATATGATTTCGGAAGTTTCAAGAACAGGAATTTCAACAATGCTAGTCTTTACAATCAATTGAGGAATTACAGCGGCAAGAATCACAATTGATAGGAGATAGAAGCGATTAAACTTGAACGTCTTCTCGTTTCTAAGTAGGAAATGATAAATCCCATAGAGTACGGCAGAAGAGATTAAGAATTTGAATAGGAACATCATTTCTTTCTAGCGTTTATTTGTTCTTCAACTATTCTTTTTAACTCATCTAACTGCTCATCTGTTAGATTTTGCTCTGAGGTAAAAAATGATGCAAACTGGCCCACAGAGTCGTTGAAAAAATTCTTGATCATACCGGTCATCTGATTAGAGAAGTATTCTTCCTTTTTGAGCACTGGATAATACTCCCTCACATTGCCATACTTTTTATGGTTCACCACACCTTTGTCCTGCATTCGCTTCAAGAGCGTGGCAATGGTAGTAGAGGCAGGTTTGGGGTCAGGATAGGCTTCTATGATGTCCTTCATAAAGGCACGTTTCTTATCCCATAAAATCTGTATGACTTGTTCTTCTGACTGCGGTAATTTCATTCTACGATTGTAAAAGTATTTCTACAAATGTAGAATCAATATTTAAAATTCAAAACTATGTCCTTAGTTTTTCAAAAAAATATTGATTAACGGTCTTTAGAAGTCTACTGTAGTAGAGTCAGACATTAGTTTAGATCTTTCAATTTTAATCCATTCTTTCAGCTTACTGATGTGTTCAGGGCTGAGGACTTTTCTGGCCTCTCCGTGCATGCGCAAATACCCGGGTAGGGGCATGTGACCACTTTCCACCTCTTCTATAATTTCCTCCAGCTTATGGTCTTGCTCATCTTTGGTATAAGCGCCCCATTCACTGAAATTGAGATTGTATCTACCCACTTGTATATGACTAGCAATGTTCCAGCTTACAGGTGCAATATTGGCGTACCAAGGGTATTTGGGTTGATTGGAATGGCAATCGTAACAAGCAGCTTTAATCATTTGGGTTACATCTGCATTTACCTGCAACTGCTCAAAAATGTCTGTATCTGTTACCGGTTCATTTATTTTAATCGGGCGCATAGTGAACTGCATAAGAACAAATACACCAAAAATCATGAGTAGTATATAGCCAAAAAGTTTTCTCATAAACGAATGCTAAAGGATCAAAAATAAAAAAGCCCGGTGACCAACCGAGCTTTTTCTAACGAATGTCGTTGAGACTTAGTTTTGTCCCTTTGTTCTATAGCCATTTACAGTTGTTGCTGATCTAGCTGGAGAATTACTATACACACTTTGACCTTGGTTAACAATTCTACCTAGTGTAGTAGCCGGAAAGTTACCGTTATTAGATGCCTTTAATCTTTTAATGTCAATTTCCTTCTTCAACTGATCTAAGGATTTTTGGCCCCTTGAAAACGCTTCAATCTGCGCTTTAGAGACTTGTAGTCTCACGGACTTAGGTAGTTTAGACCTACTGGAAAGGCCACTCAAATTCAGATTAAGAATTACAACTTCACCACTCTTAACGCTTCTTAAAGTTCGTCCGTAAGTCACTAGACTCTCTTTGGCCATGTCTATAACAGACTCTAGATTTTCTTCAAGGGCTTTTTCAGCCTCTTCTCTTTTCTTTTCGGCATCTTTGTCTTCTTTGGCAGCATAACCAATTACTGCATCTTCACTTCTTGTAACAAAAGTTAGGGCAGTGGCACTGCTTGCACTGAGGTTCATATCGAACATCAAACCGAAATCATCAAAGTAGGTCCAAGAGGTTTTACGGCTTCTTCTTAATTTGCCTCTTTGGCTAGATTGAAAAAGATCGTCTAGTATTCCAGCCATTATCTTAGCATCTACAGCATCATTTTCTCCATCTTCTTTAACCACTGTGCTTACTTTACTAAAGGCTTGGTCCATAGAAAGCTTACCATTAAGGAATGCAGAGATATCGTTTTGATTGATAGCACTCGACATACGATGAGTATTTGATTTCCCTGAATAGGCTAATCTTACAGCTGAGCCATAGATTGTATTGCTTTTAGGAGAGCTCACCTGTACTCCGGTATCGTCTTTGTCTACCGGCTTCAGTTTGCTGTATTCTACATTAAGCATCACTTTTTCACCAGCTTTTAACTCACTTAGAATACTACCGTAATTCACCAAGAACTCTTTGCTAAGCTGCTCAATTCTATTTTCAGTGTTTTTGTTAGATTCTTCAGCCGACTGTTTTTTATCTTTTTCATCGGTATCTAAATCTATTGTAGTTCCATTTTGTGATTCAATTACCGTCATGTTTTCAGCAAAGAAGATGTTTCCATATCTACTGCCATATTTCACATTGAAGATTACACCCTTACCTGGAATGTACATGCCTTTGGCATTACTAGATGAGTAGAAGAGGTCTTTGTTATTGGCTACCAAGTCATTCAATACGTTTTGAAGGATGATGATATCTCTCTCCATTTTTGGTAGTTCAGACAAATCTTGAGCGCCTGTTCTAAAAATTCCACTTGGAATCTCTTCTACAATTACCGGCTCTTGGGCATTTGAACCCAAGGTTGCTACTAGGAGCATAGCCAAAGCAAATGTTAAATGTTTCATTGTTGTTTTGATTTTCATTATTCAGATAATTTGATTTTTACTTATTCTATTTCAGTTTGAATTCGTTCACCGAATTGTTCTTTACTAATACTTTTACTCGCTAAGTCTGCGATATCTTTCATAGACCATGAGTATGTGATTTTGTAATTTCTTGCTTCTTGAAATACCTCAGAAGGTAGAATTGATGAATCTTTAAATTTGTCCACTACATCAGCATCGGTTACTATGTATTCGATTCTAATGAGTTCTTCATTTCCAATCTTTGGTAAGTAGGAGCTAAAGTCTTCTAAGAAATCCATTGTGACAGTTTTCAGATGCTTCCTTTGTAGACTAATCATTTCAGTTGAATAGAAGGTGTTCATTATTTCTTCATCTCCCTTGTGCAGATTACCTCTTTGAGAAGTAATCAATATTGAAGCATTAGGGGCAAGGATGGTAATTGTAGCCCCATTAGCCTTACTATAGTTTGCCTTTGATTCTTTGATTGTGTTTAACATTACAGCCATGTCCCACTGAACTAAATAGTTCTCAAGTGTAATTCGGCATATTTCCAGATCACGCTTTATGGTGTTCTGGCTTTGAGCAACCGACCATTGAACCAAAGTCAAGCTGATTAATAGTGTGAAAAGATATTTTGAGTTTTTGACCATTATTTGTTGTTGTTTGAATTATTGGCTACAGCATCTATTCTTTCAGATAGAATTTCTAAAGCTTCCTCAATCTCGAATTGCTTTCCTATGGTGGCTTCTTCCAGATCTGTAAAAGCGGCCTGAATACCTCTTAAATCTTCGATGCGCTGTGATTGAATATTGTTTGAAAAGTTCACTACTATTTGTCTCAATATTTCTCTGTAGTCAGATCCTAGGTTTTCATTGAGCTCATTCATTTCACCAAGTAGTTGCTCTTTCTCTAACTCAAAGGCTTGTTTCACCAAGTCTGTTGGGTCAAGACTAGCTTGCATATTGGCCAGTTCATTTCTAAGGCTATCTTGATTGGCGTCTAAATTGGCTTGCACATATTCCAATAGTTCTAGCTGATCGTTATAGATCATCTCTGCCACTTGCTCTTGAGTAAGCCCTTGATTTAATTCGCCAAAGCCAATAGCTAAGCCCTCAGAATTATACTTTACTTGGAACCCACTGAGCCAGCCCATTGTGAATAGGATGAGCAGTGTAGCGGCAATCACTATATACTTTTGCCAAAAGGTGCTGTTAGAATTGCTCTCTACGCTTGTTACAGAAAAATCTATGGGTGGTTCAACATCTTCGTATTGATTAAAGATCATCCTGGTAGCTTGAAGCGCTTGTAGCCTTTCTTTTTCTTCAGGATTTTGAGTTAAGTATTGCTCTATCTTACTTTTCTCCTCATTACTGAGCTCGTTGTATAAATAGGCGATTAAGTCTTCTTCAGTGGGTTTATAATTCATAATGCACTGTTTCTTTGTTCACATTCCATTCTTCTAGAATTTTTCTAAGCGACCCTAAGGCGTAGTAAAGTCTAGATTTGACTGTATTCTCTGAGATTGCCATTACTTCAGCGATTTCTCTCAGCTTCAGACCTTCATATTCTTTCATGATTACTACCAGCCTTTGTTCTTCTGGTAACTGACTCAAGGCTTTTTGTAGAAGGCTTTTTAGTTCTAAATGCCCCATGGTTTTTTCAGGATTGTCTTCCTTACTTATGGCCAAGGTGTTTTCAATATGATTTTGGTCTTCTTTAGATTGAACCTTCATGAAAGGGAATACCCAGCGCTTTTGGCTTTTGCGTACTTCCTCATGGCAATAATTCGCTGCTATGCGATAAAGCCATGACTTAAACACCTTCACATCTTTAAGCGACTTTAAATTCTTGCTCATAGAGATAAAGGTCTTCTGAGTTACTTCAGATGCCATATCGTAGTCTCCAAAGTACTTAAGTGCAAAATTGAAGATGCGTTTTTGCCATAGCTTCACCAGCTGGTTCATAGCTATGCTATCTCCATTTTTAGCAGCTTCTACTAAGAAGTCGTTTTGTGGCATGAGGTTGATTTCTTTCATGAAGAGTTACATTCCAATAATAGGATGAATGTGAAAAAGAAATAGTTTGAATGAATTTAAGAAAAAATGTAATTGTCTGATTTAGAGGAGTTAATATGAAAATTAAAATCTGATTTAAGTCATTTTATGGCATGATGAATGTCGGTGCAAACGTTTTACTGTTTGTCTAGCTTGGTCTTATTAATTAAAACGTTGGAGCCATGGATAAATTGAGATTATTACTAAGTACCGTTTTTCTGTTTTGTTTTGTTGTTTCAGTACAAGCACAACAGAAGTACGAGATTGTGGATAATGCTGGATTCCTTGTATTAAAAGGAACCTCAAACTCCTCCGATTGGCAGTTAAAATCGAACGAATTGGAGGGAGATGCGCAGTTTGTAATTAACGAAGGTGAGTTACAGACTTTGTCTAGAGTTATTGTGAATATCGATGCAAATACTATCGGTAATGAAGAGAATAAGCGAATGACTAAAAAGGCGCATAGAACATTGTTGGTGAATGATCACCCAATAGTAACCTTCTTTGCTTATGGTTTTTCTCAAGCAGGTGACGGGCCGAAAAAGATAAAAGGCAGCGTTTATCTGGGTGGAAAAAACGTTGACATTTTGTTTGACTTTATTTCGAGATCACAAGATGATGTAATGTGGATTGTAGCTGAAGCTGACGCCAAGTTTACAGATTTTGGACTAGAGCCACCTACCGATTTTGGAGGTTTGGTTCAGTGTAATGATGAGATAAAGATTGAGGTTCAGTTGCCTTTTGCCATGCCAACGGAATCTAGAAAATAAACCGAGTAATGGGGGTAGAATTAGGCACCTTTTGGGTGCCTTTTTTTGTGTTAATACATGTTTATTGGCTAAATTAATTGTTGCGAATCTTTTAAAAGAACAGATATGAAATCTTTGACTTATGTGAGCAATGCCGCAGTGCCCATTAACAAAGAGGAGTTAGAGCGAATACTAAATTCTTCACTTAAAAATAATTCAGCTGCCGATGTTACGGGTATGCTGGTTTACCATGATAGCACATTTATTCAGGTGCTTGAAGGGCCAGAAGAGGCAGTTGATAGGATTTATGGTGTAGTTCAACATGATGATAGACACGAGAACCTGGTGGTTTTAAACGAATCTCAAATTGAGGACAGAGAATTTGGTAAATGGGAGATGGGCTTTCGTTTTATTGAGCCGGGAGAAGATTTGGGACAATTTACATCCTTTCAAGAGTTGGCTAAGATTTTGAAAAACCCTGATGAGTCTAATGCGAAAACAATTCTTAAAACATTCTATGATCTCAATATCTCTGAAGATGAGAAATACGCTAAACTAGAGCGTACTAAATAGGTAGGCACTACCAGTTTTTTTTCAAGTTCATAGCTTTTGTATGACCATTGTCATTGTATTTAACTGGTAGTTAGAGACATATTTGTCTATAACTTAAAAGCCACTTAAAGAAACATCGTCATGCTTAAGTCTGTGATCTATATAAGTACTTCTTCTCAACCTATTTCTAAGGGTGTTTTAAATGAGATTTTAAAGAGTTCTAGAAAGAACAATTCAGATCTCAATGTTACAGGCTTGCTGCTGTATTTCGATTCAACTTTTATTCAGGCACTAGAAGGTCCGGAAGAGTCTATCGATATTATCTTTTCAAATATTAAGAAGGATAAGCGTCACAAAAACGTTACGGTAATTCATGAAGAACCCATTACCATGCGCGATTTCAGTAATTGGAGTATGGGCTTTAAAGAGTTAAATAAAGAAGACGAGCACCTAGGCTTTGCCTCGTTAGAAGAGATTGAATCAATTATTAAGAAAGGAGATGGCCTCGGAACTAAGGCTATTTTAAGTACTTTCTATCATACCAATGTAGCTTCTAATAGGTATGTAGAGACCACTTAGTTGGTCACGACTTTACGTTCTTTCATGTTATACTTTCTTCCTTTTCGCAGCAAATGAAATCTTTCTTTGCCATTGTTAGGTACGAAAGCACCTTTCTTTTGATCCCAATGCGTATCATCGTAGATAAGCACATAACTTTGCCCGATCACTTCAAAAGTATCTCCTGACACGAGCATTGCTGTATTCTCATCGATTGAAATTCCGAGTAAGTCAGGGTATTCAGCTAAAACCTCGAACATATCGAACTGTCTGTTTCTTGCTAAAGTGTGTTGGTCTATGGCAATGTTCTTAACGAACCCCATCCCAACTTCATGATCACCTACCATTACTGTGTTGGTTCTTGTATCTCCTCTTGCCAAATAAGATCCTTGGATAGTTGCGCCAGCTGATGAACCACCTATAACTCCACCTCTTTCAAGTAGTTTGAAGAGTTTCTCTTGAACCTTAGTATCAAGGTATGAGTCCGCTAATCTCCACTGTCGGCCTCCAGGAAAGTAGACACCCGTGGCTTCATCTATGACTTTAGCAAAAGATTCTGTATCGGCTTCTTTAGGATCGGTGGTGTGTAAAACGGTTACCTTGTTAGCACCTCTTGCCTTCCATTGTCTAATTAAGCCTGCTTTTCTTTCTTCGGTCACATCATAGCCTCCTGCTGTTGGGATAATGACAATATGAGAGTCATCGCCTTTGGCTAACTCAATAAACTTGGCAAAAACATCCGGATCTCTTAACGCACCGCCTGCTATAATAAGATGACCGTTTTCAGGGCCTGTGGTTTGAGCATTCAAACTAAGGCTTAGGCTAAGGATAAATAAGAATAATGCTCTTTTCATTTCTTTAGTAATTCAGTTACATCATTAAGGATTAACTCAACCCATCTGCCGTACATTTTGCCTGAAGGATGTAGGTTGTCGCTTGCGATTAACTCAGCGTCTTCTTTGGCTTCTCTCGAAATTGGCGTGATATCGAAGTATTTCACTTCATAGCGATCGCAGATCTCTTTGCTCACTCTGTTGTATTCATCTAATTCTCTTGCAATGCGCTCTTCACCTCTGCTCATGCCAAAAGGAGTAACACCATAATCTGGAATTGAGAGTACAATTACTTTGTGTTTATCTCCAGCTAACTCAATTGCAGTATTTAGTAATTCTTCGAATTCAGGAACGAAGCTTTCTACAGTTCTTCCTTGAAATTGGTTGTTAACACCAATTAGAAGTGATACCAGGTCATAATTTTCTTTTAATTCTGTGTCTGACCCAATAGCCGATTTTAATTGATCTGTTCTCCAACCTGTTGTTGCAATTATTTTAGGAGATTCCATTTCTATGCCTCGATCGTTCAATTGATTAGCCAGCTGAACAGGCCACCTTTCGTTCTCTGCAACACTTTCACCAATAGTATAAGAATCGCCCAAGGCTAAGAATGATAATGAATTTTGAGGCATAGTATTATCGTCTGATTGACAGGCTAAGAGAATCATAGCTGTCATGGCTAAAACAAATTTCATAGGAATTTAATTGTGCGCTGAAGATAGAAAATCTGTGCTAATCTTCAAGTTCTCTTAGGTCTACCGGTACTACTCGTGAAACACCTTGTTCAATCATAGTAATACCATAAATGATATCAGTAGAAGCCATTGTACGTTTGTTGTGTGTCACAATAATGAATTGAGACTCTGAAGAGAATTTCTTGATGATGTTATTGAATTTGTCAATGTTGGCATCATCAAGCGGTGCATCTACCTCATCGAAAATACAGAATGGTGCCGGCTTCAAGAGATAGATAGAGAATAGGAGAGAAGTAGCTGTTAAAGTCTTTTCACCACCACTCAATTGATTGATCGTAAGTGGTCTTTTACCTTTAGGTTTAGCCATAATTTCTATGGCAGATTCTAGCGGGTTTTCAGGATCTACCAGTTTTAAGTCACAGTCATCCTCTTCGGTAAAAAGTGATCTAAATACTTTTATGAAGTTAGTTTTGATCATCTCAAAAGCCTCTAGGAAAGTCTCTTTAGCAACTGTGTCAATTTCAGAGATGGTTTCAAGTAAAGAGCCCTTAGCTTCTTCGAGATCTTGTTTCTGTTCAGAAATAAATGTGTGTCTCTCTTTTATTTCGTCATAAGCTTCCATAGCCATAGGGTTGATAGGCCCCATCCGCTCGATCTTATCTCTCTTAGTTAGTACTAGTTTCTCTAGTTCCTCTGCGGTAAGCTCTTCCTGATCGCCTTCTTCTTCGCTTTTAAGTATCTGATCTAAGTCTACATTGAATTCAACGGAAAGTCTTTCTTTAACCGAATTGAGCTCAAGCTTGGTGTCATTCAGCTTGTTCTGCATTTCCATAATAAAGGCGTCTGTACTTTCTTTCTTCCGCTGTAGTTCTCTTAATGTTTTATCCGCTACATCTATATCTCCACGCTGCGCGTAGTAGTCTTTTTCAGCTTCGTTAACTCCTTTTTCAATAGACTCTTTCTCATCATACATAGAAATGAGCTGGTCGTCATTGGAGTTAGTGTTCTCAACGAGTTTCTTAATTTCTGCCTCGTTTTTATCTAGCTCTATGTGGTTCTTGTCTATTCTAGCCTTACTTCCTTCAAAAGCACTCTGCTTAAACTCAATTTCCCTTTGAATACCAGTTACCTTGTTTTGTCTCTGGTGGAAAAGTATGTTTATCTCATTAAACGCTTGGGACTTCACTGAGAGCACCTCATTCTCCCTCTTAGCCATTCGCTCTAGTTCTTCAATCTGGCCTTCTACCTGTTGGAATTCGGTTTCGGTCTCTGTTAGTTTTGGTCTAATTACCTCCAGTGAATCTGTAATTTGTTGAATACCGTTGAGAATATCTTCTCTTCGATTTGTACGAGAAGAAAGCATCTGGCTGAGCTGTTCTTTCTTTGTCTTGATCGATATGAATTCCTCATTTACCAAATCGAGTTCATGCTGAAGTTTTTCAATCTCGCCTTTGTGGGAAGTGGCTTTTAAACGTGCCAATTCCTGTTGCTTACTCTCAACCTTTTCTTTGATTTCTACAGATTTGGTTTCGAGTTGTTTTATGTCTTTTTCGAGCTTTTCGAGGTTTTTAGCTCTACCAATTCTCTTGCCTTCAAAGAGCCCTACGGAACCACCGGAGATGCTGAATTTTCGTTTAGTATACTTACCCGATTCTGTTATAAATACGGCTGTGTCGTCCATTGGAATATCTCCTGGACCACCTTTTACGATGTAGACATTTTCAAGAATGTGCGAGATTAGTCTCTTGTACTTGGGTTCGTATTCTACTATCTCCGTAGCAGGAATAGCATTCTCGAAGAGTTTTGGTTCTGCCTGTTCATAATGATCAAAGGCATCTAGTACAAAGAAGTTAGCTTTACCTTTAGAAGCATCGCTTAGAATATTCACTGCTTCGAAGGCCTGTCTTTCTGTATCAACTATATAATAGTTCATATAGGCCTCTAGGTAGTTCTCAACAGTAACCCTGTACTTTTCGTCACAGGCAATTATATCAGATAGGAGTGGAGCGTTTTTATTCCAATTGGCTTTCTTTTTTAGAAACTTTATGGCTTCTGGGAAACCTTCTAAATTTTCAACAAGTGACTTTGTGAGATTGAACTCATTTCTCTTAGAGTCAAGCTTTCTGCCCGTTTGAGTAAGTTCCTCTCTAATGATATCTAATGCATCAGATGTCTGTTGAATACTGGTCTGATGTTTCTCATCCTCTGCTTTCGCTTTTTCGAGCCCTGTTCTTTTCAGACGAACATCTTCTTCTAAGACAGCGAGCTTCTCATCGAACTGCGCTAGAGTTTCAGACTGTTCCGTATTGTCACTTTCAGTCTTAGCGAATTCAGAATTGAGCGTTTCCAGCTGAATCTCTTTTATTTCAATCTCTTTTCTAAGACTGAATACTTGCTCTCTACGCTCGTTAAAAATTCTTCGATTTTCATCGAAGTTGGTTTGAGCATCAGAAGCGATATCTTTTTGCCCTAGATAGTCTTCCTCTAGTTTCTCAACTTCTTTTTGAATAGCAGTTAAGCCCTGTTCAGCTTCAATAAGCTCTTTTCTCAGGCTTTCTAAACTAAATGCTGAACGTTCGTTACTCTTTCTATCAGATTCTAATTGCTCTCTGAGGTTATCAGACTTGTCTTCTAGGAAAGAAAGTCTTTCATTTTTGATCTTGCGGTCGCTTTCGAACTGACGAATTTTATTGACATGCTCATTGAGTGTTCTCTGTCTAGAAGAGAGTAGCTTTTCTTTGCTGATCAAATCAGTCTTCCCTTTTTCAATGGTAGCCTCTTGCTCAGCAATCATCTTAACTATCTCGAGCTTCTTATCATTCTCTTGATTAATGCCTTTTTCAACCCGTTGATAGGCTTCTGTCTTGTCCAAAACAGAAACTCTTGCAAAACGAATGCTAACATCTTTGTATTCTTCCTTGAGTTTATAATGTCTTTCAGCCTGACGGGCCTGTTTTTCTAAACTCTTAAGGTTCTTTTCAATCTCAAAAAGGAGATCTTCTACACGATCCAGATCGTCATCAGTATCTTTTAGTTTACGGAGAGTTTCTTTTTTTCGTGTTTTGAATTTTGAAATTCCCGCAGCTTCCTCAAAAAGTGCTCTTCTTGAATTGTCTTTATCATTCAAGATGTCATCAACCATTTTTAGCTCAATAATGGCATAGCTATTAGAAGCAATACCAGTATCCATAAAGAGGTTGGTGATGTCTTTAAGTCTACAGCTTACACCATTTAAGAGGTACTCACTTTCTCCAGTTCTGTAGTAGCGTCTTGTTATGGTAACTTCAGTGTACTCGGTAGGAAGTAAATTCTTAGTATTCTTGAATGAGAGTGAAACTTCAGCGAGTTGCGTTGGCTTCCTTTTCTTAGTTCCGTTGAAGATGATATTCTCCATTTTTTCGGAACGAAGCATTCTAGTTTTTTGCTCACCTAATACCCAACGAATGGAATCTACAACGTTCGATTTTCCACACCCATTAGGACCTACAATACCAGTGATACCTTCATCAAAATTGATGGTGACCTTATCTCCGAAACTTTTAAATCCTTTTATCTCGAGTTTGGTAAGCTGCATGAACGGGGGTGTTCCTAAAAATGGGTGTAGCTAGCAAAATTAGAATAAATCCTTAGATTTGCTAACACATGGATTTCGACTTTGGTACTCTCATTTATATCATCCTAGCTATCATATACTTTGTGGTTAATGGTGCTACCAAATCCAAGAAAAAAACACAGCCCAAAAGACCTCGACCAAGTCGCCCAGCTACCGAAACTTTAGGACCACCCCCTGTAAATCGACCATCCTTTGAAGAACTACTTGAAGAGTTCACTACAGGCAAAAAAGCAACAGCTTTAGAGGAGCATGAAGAAGAAAAGGTCCAAACTACCATTGTTGAAAAAAAACCGCTCGTTTCAGAAGCCAAGCCCTTGCCTGTTTTTGAGAAGCATCAAAGAATGGAGCAGGACTTCTCTCATTTCGATGTGTTTGAGGAAGAGGAGGTGGAAGTCTCGCCTTATGCTGCTATGTTCCAAGATATGGATGCCACTAAAAAGGCTTTCGTAGCCTCAGAGATTTTAAAAAGAAAGTATTAGTGCTTTAAGATTTCTTGAATGAGATAGGAAGGGATACTCTTAGTGGAGTAGTTTCTCCATCAATTACAGCCGGTTCCCATCTGCCAGCTTTTCTAAGCGCATCTAAAATTTGTTGCTCTGTGCCAAAGCCTAGTTTTTCATCAAACTTAAGCTGCTCTAAATTCCCTCTTTCATTGACAACAAAAGAAACGACAACATCGCCTTCAACTTGCTTTAATTTGGCCTCCAAAGGATAGCTGATGTTATCCTCTAGTTCGTCAGTCCATGATTTTAATCCAATAGCAGGAACAGGTAATTCGTCTTCGCTACCCACATTATGAATAGGTTGAACGGTGTAGTCTTTTACCTCAATGGTGTTGTAAAGTTGAGCCTCAAAAGAGAATACAAAGAATAACAAGGCTGCAAAAGGAATAGGAACTAACAATTTAAGCGCATTTATACGCTTGGTTTTCGATAGCATTTTTACGCGCTTAAGCGTTTGGTTCTTTTTGAAATGGCTTCCATATGCCAAACCCATTTGGCTGAAAGTAGATTTCACCAGAAGCTTTGTATAAACTACTGAGCTGGTTTTCATGGCTGCCTTAGCGTCCGCATAATATTCATGCGCCTCTTCAAGCAAATTTCTGTAGAGGAAAAGCAGTGGATTAAACCAAAAGACTGCTTTCAGAAGTTCTATGCCTAGTATGTCAATCGAGTGTTTTTCTTTGATATGAACTTCTTCGTGAGAAATAATCTGTTTCTTCTCTTCATCGCTCAATTCCTGAGAATCATCCCAGAATAAATAATTGAGAAATGAGAAAGTAGGCAAACTACCTTCGGTCTTGAGGAAGAAGTAGCCTTCTTTTTTGTAACGCGTATTATGCCTTTTGTACCAGATGGTTTCTTTGAATACACGTATTCTTAAAAAGAACTTTAGAATACTATAAGCAAACCCTACGAGATAGATTATTAAAAGAATCTCCCACCATAAAAGGAAAGGTCTTTCTGAATTAGCTGTAACAGTAAAAGAATAAGCCTTATCAGCTTCTATAATTGGTTCGTTGCTTACTTCGTTACCCACTTGATGTATTGAGTTCAATACATTGGGAATTAACTCAGGATTGAAATTGAAATTTAGTAAAGGGAAAGTAAACGAGAGTACAATAGAAGCTAACAAATACATTCTATTGTATTGAAAGCTTCGTTCTTTTCTCAAAAAGAAATGATAAACAAGAAATAGCACAGCCAAGCAAGTGGCTGTTTC
The DNA here is from genome assembly GCA_002427755.1 of Roseivirga sp. UBA6052. Classification (GTDB taxonomy): domain Bacteria; phylum Bacteroidota; class Bacteroidia; order Cytophagales; family Cyclobacteriaceae; genus Roseivirga. The sequence goes on along the minus strand of DIYO01000002.1, from coordinate 30,977 downwards.
CAATGCATAGATTAATACATCGTTAAGATTCTCTAATAATGCTATGGTTGGATGCTTTTCCAATTATCTTAATTCTCTTCCGGTTCTTTCAAATCATCTTCAACATGCTTCATAAGACTCTCAAATTGTTGAATATCCATATCGTTTTCTTTCGCGAAGAATGAAACGAGTTTTTGGAAAGAGCCATTAAAGTAACCCCCAATGAAATTCTTTAAATAAAAATTTGAGTACTCTGTTTTATCTACGATCGGAAAGTACTCATGGGTTTTACCGTAAGCTTTGTATCCAACAAATCCTTTTTTCTCAAGGATTCGAATAATTGTAGATACAGTGTTGTATGCCGGTTTGGGCTCTGGCATTTTTGAAAGAACATCTTTGACAAATCCTTTCTCGATCTTCCAGAGGATTTGCATTACTTGTTCTTCAGCTTTGGTTAATTCTTTCATATCCATGGGTATTGAAAAATCAATATTAAAACTATTTAACTAGTTTACAAACTAACAGGTTAGTTTAATTTTGGATTTAGTCTCAAAATTGCGTTAGGGCATAGGAGATAATATTAGCTCCCATCATAAGTGCTTCTTGGCGCTTTTCTTCCGGATCGTTATGAATTCGCTGGTCTTCCCAACCATTTCCTAAGTCTGATTCGTAAGAATAAAAGCATACAAGGTTACCTTCATAAATCAGGCCAAAACCCTGTGGCGGTTTATTATCGTGTTCATGAATTTTAGGTAGGCCATTTTTGAACTCGAATTTTTGATTGTAGATCGTGTGGTTAAATGGTAATTCAATAAACTCTAATTCTGGAAATACTTTTTTCATTTCGAGTCTAATGTATGAATCAAGCCCATAGTTGTCATCAATGTGCAAGAACCCTCCAGCTAGTAAGTAGTTTCTTAAATTTTCAGCTTCCGATGGGTTGAAAACGACATTTCCATGTCCTGTCATGTATAAATAGGCGTATTGATACAAATCTGGGCTGCCTACTTCAACTGTTTCATCATTAAGGTCGAAATTGGTAGATAGATATTCGTTACAAAATTCAGCCAGATTGGGTAGCGCAGTTTTGTTGGCATACCAATCACCTCCACCATTGTACTTGAGTTTGGCCATCATAAGTCTTTCCTCTTGTGCTTCTGCCGAGCATATGAGAAAGAAACTGATGAATGATAAGAGAAAGTATCTGTGCATTGAAGAAATTTATTTAGCTATGGAACGATTCCATCGCTCCTAAGTTTATATTTTGATAAATCATTTCAAAACCTAATTGGCATTGCTTCATTATTCTGACTTTGATGAATTTTCTACACGCTTGAGCGAACAATTGCAAAAACCTCTTCCAGGAAAATCTGCCCAAATAAAAATGGCGCCTAAGCCGATTGATGAAAGGCGATTTAGTGAAGACCCGGGTAAGCCAGCGAAATTAGGAGGAGTTATGGTGCTTTTATTCCCAGAAGAAGATGTTATACGAGTTCCTCTGATGAAACGCCCAACTTACAATGGTGCTCATAGTGGTCAGGTGAGTTTGCCTGGAGGAAAGTTTGAAGACATAGATAGTGATTTAGTTATTACCGCACTAAGAGAAACGGAGGAAGAGATTGGGGTTTCAAAAGACAGCATTGAAGTTTTAGGGACACTTTCTGAGATGTTTATTGTCGCATCTAATTTTAAGGTGCTGCCTACTGTAGGAGTCGTTAGAAAAAAGCCTTCCTTTATTCCAGATACTAAGGAAGTAGTTTCAATTTATACACCTTCTATTCAAGAGTTATTGTCGGTAGATAGACCTAAGGTAAAAACGATGCACTTTCCGCCATATACTATTCATTCACCTTATTACGAAGTTGAAGGAGAGGTAGTATGGGGTGCGACTGCTATGATTTTGGGAGAGTTAATGGAGGTACTGAGGCGACTGTAGCAACTTTTTAATTGCTAGCCTTGCCTATTTGATGATTACGTTAAAATTGCCGAGGCTTCTATTTCTACTAAGTATTTAGAATCAATTAAGCGAGATACTTCTACCATAGTGGTACAAGGTTTGATTTCACCAAAGACTTCGGCATGAGCGTTTCCTATTACTTCCCAATCATCTATATTCACCACATAAATCCGGGTTCTAATCACATCTTTTAGAGTAGCTCCAGCTTTGATCAATGTGTGTTCTATTTTTTCTAGGGCATACTTAGTTTGTAGGTAAGGGTCACTTCCACCAATCAGCTGGCCTTCGTTATCCGCAACCGTACCTGTTACTTCAATTACATTGCCTATTCTAACAGCACGACTGTAGCCTACCTTGTCTTCCCAAGGGCTACCGCTGGAGATGTTTTTTCTCATGTTTGATCAGCTTTTGTTATCAGGTTACTAATTCTCGTGTAGAGATCTTCAGGATCAAATGGCTTGTTCACAAAGCCAGAAAAACCGGTGTTGAAATACTCCTCTTCAAAGTCGTGAGGTTGATTTGCACTCATGGCTATGATGGGAAGATCCGGCTTGCTTTTGTTTATAGCTGCTGTTGTCTCAAAACCATCCAATGGTTGCATTTGTAGATCCATGAGTACCAAGTCCACAGCTCGATTTTCAAGATATGATATGGCATCTGTACCATTACTGATGTCTACCATTTCGGCATTCCAAATATCTAATAGGCGCTTGAGTACTAAGCGATTCATGTCATTGTCATCAACAACCATGATTTTGCTTTTAGCTAAGTCTTTATCTCGATCTTCTAGTTGCAGATTTACAAGATCGAATTCTTGACAAATTTCGAAGTCGATATCAAATGAGAATGAACTCCCTTGCCCTTCTTTACTTTTGATGATGATTTTAGACTCCATCATATCGAGTAATTTTTGAGTAATAGATAGTCCTAAGCCAGTGCCACCATAATTTCGTGATGTCGCTGTGCTTGCCTGCTCAAACTCTTCAAAAATACTTTCTAAACGATCTTGAGGAATGCCGATACCTGTATCTGTTACGTCAAATCTAAGTGAGGCGATGTTGTCCTTGATTCCTAGAAGCTCTGCTTTTAATCGTACATGACCTTCTTCCGTAAATTTGATACCATTGCTAATCAGATTATTAAAGATTTGAGTTAATCTGGTAGGGTCACCTAGGTATTGATCGGGTAGATGCTCCCCAACTTCAATTTGAAGTTCAACACCTTTACTATTGGCCTTGTACTTAAAACTATCCCTCACATTCCGCATTAAATCGATTAGAGAGAACTCAATTGATTCTAGTTTTAATTTTCCTGCTTCAATTTTATTGTAATCAAGTATATCGTTAATTAAGGAATGAAGTCCTTCCGCAGAAAACTTTAGAGCATCTATGTATTCAGACATCTCTTCGTCCTTATTGTCTAAGTCCATAATATGAGATAGACTGATGATGGCATTCAAGGGAGTTCTAATCTCGTGACTCATCACCGAAAGAAAGTCAGATTTGGCCTTGGTAGCCGTTTCAGCGAGGCTTCTAGCTTCTTCTAATTGCGTGTTCTGTTCTTTGATCTGCTGAGTTCTATCAGCGACTTGCTCTTCAAGTTCTTGAGTTTTACTCTTCTGAATCTTATCAGCTTTGGTTAATTGAAGAATCAATGATTGCTGTGTAATGAGATGGTTGTCGAAGTCTTTTTTGAGTTTATGGCTTATGCCAATACTAAAGACTATAACCTCTATTATTATACCTATTTGAACAAATACAGGAACGGCATTCGATACATTCATCAGTTGATTAACCACCGCGACTATTACGGTAATCATAAAAAGGAGAGTACCAACCGCAAAGTAGTTTGAGATCACCGATTTCATGGAGAACGCATAGATAACAAGTGAAATGGCCAAGGCAGCACTTGCCAAAACAAAGGCATACATAATGTTTGTTGAAACATAGACGTTACCTGAAACATAGAGATAGACCGTGGTCAATAGGAATAGTACAAATCCCCCATAAGACAAAAATGAGGTAGTTTTATGAAACAGTTTATTCTCTTGTTTGAGCTCTAAGAATTCCTTTGTGAAAAGGAAGTATGTACCTGCAGTAATGAAGGGTAATAACCAAAGCCATGGTATGCCGTTGCCCGTACTAGGGTATAACAATAATTCAAGATTGCCATGAATATGAAAGAAGTATAAGAGGTTTGAACTGGCATAGGCTGCGAAAAGGAAAAAGACCTTTAGCTTGGTGAATCCGTAAATGAAGAAATTAAGCGCTATAATCAGTACAATAACGCCCATAAATATTCCCTCGAATAGACTCAAGCTTCTTTGGTTTTGAAGCCAAGAATCTAGACCCTTTAACCTAAACTTTACATTAATGGGGAGGCCATCAGGATTGTTGTATTCTACATAGATTCTTGTTATCTGCTCAGGTTCTAATGTTAAGCTAATCTTGGTTGTATAACCTCTAGCTACATCTCTTTCTTGACTGGAGAAATAATAACCGGCTTTCTTAATTTGAATTGCGCTGTCTTTAACTACATAATAGGTTTCTTGGGCATTTCTACCACCTTCCAGAATGAATTCAAGTTCTTTATTCGACTTGTTTACCAATTGAAAATAGGCCCACGTGTTTTCTGAGTTTAGAAACTCACCTTTCCTGTCTAGTCTTGTAAATGCCGATGGCGAAGACGCCATGACTCTATTTAAGTCGAGCGTGTCAGCAGATGTTATTGTGTAAATTTTAGAGTCTTCTAGATATAACTGCTCAGTGGAATAAATAGCATGAAGATTCTGATAAAAGCCTTGGAAGGAGAAGCCTTTTAGGGTGATTAGGAGAAAAACCAATACATAGACAATGCGTTTTAATTGCATTTTTGATGCATTTTGAAGGTAAGATTGAAGTTTTTTGTGGCTAATCCAAAGATTAAACTACGCTAGCATCATACTCCTATACTAGACTTGTGCGAATTTAATGGCATCATGTGACCACGGCACACTTGTATTGATAGCTTCAATCACTTTTGCCGGATTTTCGAAAGGTGTCCAAATGTCTTTGTGCTTTTCGCCCATAAAACCTTCCTCAACTGTCAGATCAAGCATATCGAATAACTTGTCGTAATAGCCATCTAGATTGAGAATTACTATCGGTTTTGTAAATATACCGAGACGTTTTAGTGTTATGGCCTCCATAAGCTCCTCAAAAGTGCCACATCCACCAGGGAGGGTAATTAACGCATCTACACCAACCATAAATTGCTTCTTTCTTTCATGCATATCAGCTGTGAAAATGAACTCATTTACGTCTTTATGGTGAAACTCAACTTCCTTCATGAAATGAGGCATAATACCAATGATTCTACCCTTCTCTTCAATAACCGTATCGGCAAGTTGACCCATTAAACCGCGGGCACCTCCACCATAGACTACCGTTATGTTGTTTTTAACTAAGGATTTGGCAAGTGTTTTGGTTGCTTCGAAATATTTGGGATCTACTTTATCGCTTGATCCACAGTAAACACATACTTTTTTGATTTTCTGCATACTAAAAAAATGATGAAGAAGATTAGATCAAGATACCAAATTCTCAGGTAAGCGCAGCGCGCCATTGATATAAAATTCCATTCAGAACTTATCATTTTAACTACATTGAAGGTCTTATCCAATGTATAATAGAATGATTAAAAGACTTACAATAATCACGTTGGTCCTATTACTCTTTAGCACTTTGAGTTATGCACAAGGGACCATGCTGTTAAGGCAACCTTCTATATCAAATGATCAAATCGTATTTGTTTATGCAAATGATTTGTGGATTGTAGATAAGACGGGAGGGAGCGCCAAAAGATTAACTTCCAATATTGGAGGAGAAACCTCTCCTCATTTCTCGCCCGATGGTTCCATGATTGCTTTTACAGGGCAATATGACGGTAATGCCGATGTGTATGTAATTCCTGCTCAAGGTGGTGAGCCCAAGCGATTGACTTGGCATCCTTCAGGAGATAATGTAACAGGATGGACACCGGATGGAAATGTTCTTTTTGCTTCTACGAGAAAAAGCGTTCCAACAAAGGAATCGAAGTTCTTTACAGTTTCACCGAACTGTGGTCATCCGGAAGAGATGGTAATTCCTCGAGCGGTTGATGGCCAGATTTCAGCTGATGGCAAGTTGATTGCTTACCAACAGATTTCATTTTGGGATCCTGAATGGAGGAATTATCGAGGAGGCCAAGCCAAACCTATCTGGATAGTCGATTTAAAGAATTACGATTTGCTTGAAACCCCTCGTACAGATAATGAGAGACATACAAGTCCCGTGTTTATGGATGGTGTCGTTTACTATCTCAGTGAAAGAGATTATGCCAATAACATATGGAGTTTTAATCCGAAAACTAAAGAAGAGAAACAACATACTTTCCATGCCGATTTCGATGTTAAGAATCTTGATGCACATGGTGGCTCAATTGTCTATGAGCAAGGTGGTCACCTTCATGTATTAAATCCAAGTGACAATTCAACTTCTCAATTGAACATTACTGTAGCTGGTGATATGAGTTGGGGAAGAGAACGTTGGGTAAATGCTTCAGCCACACAAATGCTTAATGCTCAAATTTCTCCTTCTGGGAAAAGGGCGATTTTTGAATATAGAGGAGACGTTATCACTATTCCTAAAAAAGAAGGAAACTGGAGAAACTTGACGAATTCTAGTGCAGTAGCCGATCGGTCTCCGGTATGGAGCCCAAAGGGTGATAAGGTGGCTTGGTTTGCTGATCAATCAGGTGAATATGAGCTTATGATTTCTGACCAGAAGGGTCTTGGAGAGACAAAGGTGATCACCTTGCCTAACCAAACTTTCTACTTTAGACCTCAGTGGTCTCCTAATGGTAAATTCATTGCATATACAGACACTGATTATAATCTATGGTATGTAGATGTTGAGAACGGTGAGGCTAAAAAAGTAGATACTGAAAGATATGCCCACCCGAATAGATCCTTAAATCCTGAATGGTCGCCAGATAGTAAATGGATAGCATATGTACAACTGCAAGAAAATCAGTTCAAGGCCGTAAAAGTGCATAATATCGAGACTGGTGAGACACACAGATTAACTGATGCAATGGCCGATGCTATTTCACCAGTATGGGATGAGAGCGGTGAATACCTTTACTTTTTAGCCAGTACGAACTACGGTTTAAATAGTGGTTGGTTAGACATGAGTTCTTACAATCATCCATTGAGTTATAGTCCTTATTTAATTGTGCTTTCTAAGGAGGGTAAGTCTCCATTCTTGCCATTAAGCGATGAGGAGTCTACAGAAGCGAATGAAAAGACAGAGAAGAAAGAGGTCTCTGTTACCATTGATTTAGAAGGCATTCAAAATCGAATCTTGTCAATCAATGTTCCTGCTAGAAATTACACGCAAATAATACCTGGACCTAAAGGGCATTTCTTCTACACCGAGGCTACACCAAGTGGTCCTACAACGCTAAATCGCTACAGTCTTAAGGATAGAAAATCTGTAACCTACTTGCCAAGAATTTCTTATGGGGTGGTTTCTGCAGACAGGAACAACCTTTTGTACCGCAGTGGATCTACATGGGGTATTATCAGTACAAAAGGAGGAGCTAAAAAAGTAGGAGATGGCAAATTGAATACTTCTGATATTAGAGTAAAGGTTAATCCGCAAGATGAAGCCAAACAGATACTCAAAGAGGGTTGGAGATACATGCGTGACTTCCTTTATGTAGATAATGCGCATGGTGCACCTTGGGATGATGTTTGGTCTTGGTATGGCCCTTGGGTAAAACATGTTAGACACCGCTCGGATCTAAACTACATAGTGGATATAGTGAGTGGAGAAATAGCTGTAGGTCACTCTTACGTCTCTGGAGGTGATTATCCTAGGCTGACAAATGATAGAATTGGTCTCTTAGGAGCAGATATTGAAAAAGACAAATCTGGCTTCAGAGTAGCTAAAATTTTGACCGGTGAAAGTTGGAATCCAAATTTGAGAGCACCGCTAGCTGTTCTGGGTATTGGTGTGAATGAAGGCGACTATATTCTGGCGATTGATGGTCAAGAAGTTTCTACTGATAATAACTTTTACAGTTACTTTGAAGGAACTGGCAATAGACAGGTAACACTACTTGTTAATGATAAGGCTAAGTCGGATGGTGCCAGAGAGGTGGTCGTACAGACCATCACCAACGAAGGTGGTCTTAGAAGCTTTGATTGGGTAGAGGGTAACCGAAGACTAGTGGATGAGCTTTCAAGAGGGCAATTGGCCTATGTTTATGTTCCAAACACTTCTACTCCTGGTTATACCTACTTTAACCGATACTATTTCGCGCAACAGCATAAGAAAGGAGCTGTAATAGACGAAAGAAATAATGGTGGTGGATCTGCTGCTGATTATATGGTAGACATTATGTCTAGAAAATTGCACGGCTACTTTAATAGCAGGGTAGAGGGTAATAAACCTTTCCCTTCTCCAGGTGCAGGTATCTGGGGACCGAAGGTCATGATCATTAATGAGCGTGCCGGTTCTGGTGGAGACTTACTACCATTTATGTTTAGGCAAATGGAGATAGGTCCTCTTGTTGGTACAAAGACTTGGGGTGGTCTTGTTGGTACATGGGATACACCAAGATTTATTGATAATGGAAGAATGGTGGCACCAAGAGGAGGTTTTATTAACGTTGATGGCGAATGGGACGTGGAAGGGTTAGGAATTGCTCCTGATATTGAAGTTGAGCAGCTGCCTAAATTGGTGATTGAAGGAAAAGACCCTCAGTTGGCCGAAGCGGTGAAAGAAGCTTTGAGAAGATTACCGACAGAAGGTATAACCCTTAAACCGGAACCACCAGCACCTATAAGATACTTTAGACCAAAGAAAAACTAATCAAAAGGCACTCAACAGAGTGCCTTTTTTTATGATACGGTTACTTCAAATTTTAAGCCCTTATCTGACGAGTTTTGCTCAATTTCTCCATTTAATTGTTTCACCAACATGTCGATTAGTTTAAGGCCCATCGACTGAGGATTAATAGGCTTTTTATGATCTAAGCCAGGGCCGTTGTCAGCGTAAATCACGAAAAAACCAGATTCTCTTTTATTGCCCGTAATTTGGATCGACAGTGTCTTTGAATCTTGTGAGGCATACTTGAGTGAATTCGTAATCCACTCATTAAAGATTAAGGCTAGGGGAACAGCTTCATCTATAGGGAGTGTTAGGCCTTGGCAGTCAATGTCTGTCTGAACATCAATGCTTTGTTTACTTAAGCTTTGAATTAATGCTGGAATAAGTTCTTCTAGGTAGTCTTGGAAGGCTATTTCTTTTGCGGTGGTTATACTGTATAGCTTTTCATGCACCATGGCCATGGCCTGAATTCTATTCCTCAAAGTGGCCATAGTCTGTTTAGGTCCATCTTCAGTTTCGTTGGCTTCTTGTAGAAAAACTAAGCCTGATAGAACCGTCAAATTGTTCTTAACCCTGTGATTTAATTCTTTAAACAGTACATCTTTTTCGTCTAGAGCTGTTTTGAGTTCAACATTGGTTTCTTCAATGATCTGTTGTTGTTCATTCAGCTTTCTATTCTTAAGTCTAAACCTTAGAAATAGGAACAAGCCTAGTCCCGCAATAAGGAAAGAAAAGAGGGTAATTAAAACCGATATGATCAAGGCCTTTTCATTTTCCTCTGCTCGAACTTCAGCTTCAATTAATTCTTGTTCTGCAATGTTCTTTTCGTAGGTAGCAGTTAATTCGCTTACCTCAATTGCATGTTGATCATCCATGGTGGATGCCATGGTATAGTATGCCTTTTCGTAATATGCTTTACTGGTTTGATGATTACCTAAAGCACTTTGAACGCTGGCCATTAAAAGGTAGGAGTCATCAAGGAAGGTTTGCCAATTGTTGATTTCAGCAATTCCGATAGCCTCTTCTAGTAATATGACCGCTTGTGCAGGCTGATTTAAGATAGAATAATTCCGAGCCATGTTATCCAAAACAGAGATGTAATCGCGGATTCTATTCTCATTCAGAAAGTTATCAATCGCAGCTCTATAATATCTAAAGGTGGTGGTAGTGTCCCTTGCATTTTTGTTGAGATAGATAAACCCTAATTCATTTTGACTCAATGCTGCCACATAAGACCATCCCGATTCTATTGCCAGGTCCAGTGCTAAGTTTGCGTAGTAAATGGTACTATCGATATCTGCTAAGTACTCACTTTGATAACTCGCTAACCTAGAATATAAATAAGCTCTACTTCTTGAATCTATATCATGTACTTTGGTGTAGTTCAAAGCATCATACAAGTATTTTTCGGTTTGCGCTTTATTTCCTTGGGCGCGATAGAATTCAGCTAAATAGGAGTCAATTAAAGTAATCTGGTTTACGTCCTTCTTATTGATATAATAAGACCTCACTTCTAGATACTCTTCCAAAGATTCTCTATACCTGCCCTGAACTTTACGCATAAATGCTCTGGAGCTTTTGTAACCCATGATAAGGCTAGAATCTAACTCATACTTTTCGTAGCGTTCGCCTAATGTAAATAGACTATCAGCAAGCGTATAATTTCCTCTGTTGGCTAGTTCTTTACCGGCATTGGCGTAAGCCCTGAAGGTATATTCTGAGTTCTTATCGAGTTTTTGAAGTTCTATACTCAATTGGATGAGAACATCTTCTCCGTTTTGAATCTCTTGTTCGTTAGATCCCGAGATTGAGACCATTAGGAATAAGATGAGGAAGGACTTCATTCGCGTAAGATTAGCAAATTACTTTCAAAAAGAAATATTGTCTTGTATTAAACAAATACATTTAAAAACATGTAGCTACATTTTTCTTAAAGTCGGAATATCCTTTTTACTTTATGGTAGTGACTTCAACAAAATCAGCCAAAGTACTCATAGTAGAGGACGAGGTAATTATTGCCGAAACGTTAAAGCAAATGCTTAGCGAAATGGGCTGTAATGTGACAGCCATTGCTCACAACCTAGGTGAGTTCAGAACTGAATTAAAGTCAGGTAACCTGGATATTGTCTTTCTAGATGTAAATCTTTCTGGTAAACATGAGGGATTAGCCCTTGCTGAGGAATGTCAATCTGCCAATATTCCTTTCGTTTTTGTTACTTCTTATTCTGACAAAGAAACCATTCGCAAGGCGATTGCAATGAAGCCTCTGACTTACATTAATAAGCCATTTACCGAGCTCGATCTTTTTAAAGTCTGTGAGATGATGAAGACGCAAAAGTCTGACGAAACAGGCGTACTAAAGATCAAAGATGGGCACGATACAGTGCACATTAGGTACAAGGACATTAGGTGGTTAAAAGCGGAAAATGTTTACACGCATATTCAAACTGAAAACAAGAAATATTTGCATCGTGCTTCGCTAAAAGAGATGCTCAATAACCTACCCGAAGAGCAATTTTTTAAGACGCATAGGTCTTATGTTGTGAATGTAAATAAGGTGCAGCGTGTTAGTTCAGATACGGTTATGGTAGATGGTGATTCAATACCATTGAGTCGTACACAAAAAGCCATCCTTAACGAAAAAATGGCTTAAGCCAATATATTCTCCTTTTGTATTTCACATACAAAAAAACTCCATTCACAACAAAAATCTTCCATTTAAGGCTTTAAACTGTACTTTCATTAGGCTTTCACCGAGCACCGACACTTCTATTCAGCTAAGTAACTAGTAATCTAGCCACTTAGACCCCTGAGAACTTATTGAGTTTTTGCAACCGAAACACGTAGTATATGCAACCCTTTTTACCATTCAGGGAGACGCGAAATAGCGTCTTCCCTTTGGTGATTAACTTCACCAGCATTTATCGAACTTCTTTATTGATTGTTTTATGTTCAATATTCTTTCACTCCAATCTTAAAGCGCAAACCAACAACCTCTCACATCTTTACTTTTGGCAAAACCAAAGGGTTGAGTTAGGCGATGTGATTGAAGACTTTTCTGCTATCACTTTTGAAGCTTGGGTATATTATCAAGGCGATGGAATATGGGATGAGATCACGTCCAAGAACTTTATCAATTCTTTTGCTATAAATAATATATCTGGGCTAGCTCATTTTAATTTGGGCGATGGTATTGCTTGGTCAGGGCCAGGAATTAATTCTGTTTCTCAAATACCAAGAAACGTTTGGACACACATAGCCGTAACTTGGGAGCAAGCGACAGGCTTAGCAAGTATGTACATCAACGGACAGCTGAATACAACTGGTATTATGAACGTTGATATTGGAGATAATAATTTTACCAGAGGTATAGGTGACTATGGAGGGGGAACAAGTATCGATAATGCTTACTCTGGTTCTATTGATGAATTAAGAATTTGGAATTATGCTAGATCGGCAGCTGAGATTTCTGGGACTTATGATAAATCATTAAGTGGAAACTCACCTGGCCTTTTGGCTTACTATCGTTTTGATGAATACGGTGGAGGAACATTAAATGACGCCAGCCCAAGTGGTCTGAATGGAACTTTGGTAAACCTGGCAACTTCTGATCCGGACCCCAACGATGGGAGTAACGGAAACTGGTTTGCAAGCGGACCAACCTTAACTGCATTTAACGTGGTAGTGAATCCAACAATCACGGCAGAAATTGATGCGGAGGGTATTGCGACTATAGTGCCCGAAGATATTGATAATGGATCTACTTCCCTGCGAGGAGAATCAATAAGGCTTTCCTTGGACAGAACGACATTTGATTGTGGACAATTAGGTGCTCAAAACGTGGTGCTTACAGTTTCTGATAATCTGGGTAACTTCGCTACCGCCAATGCAACGGTAAACGTAGTGGATGTGACTCCACCCGTTTTTATGCCTGAAAGACAGGATTTTGTCGTAAATCTTAGAGATGGAAGAACCTGGGGAGCTAGCCCTCGAGAGGCAGTGGATAATTGTGATGGGTTCTTATCTTGGAATTCATTTACTGTAGGCAATCCCTCTGGTCAGAGAATGTTTTTCGGTAATATTCCATTCGGAACTCCACCCGGACATTACGTAGATACCTATACATTTGAAGATGCAAGTGGAAATGTGACTTTGGGTGAACTGCGCTATGAACTAAGAGATGCAACCGCTCCGGTTGTTAGAGTTAAAGAGAACATCGTAGTAGAGTTAGGTGCTGATGGAAAGGCCACCATTACACCAGAGATGATTGACGATGGTACTACAGATGATCTCTCAGATAACTTGACTTTTGAACTGAACAGAACAGAAGTAGATTGTAGCGATGTTGGTGTTTTGGAAGCTGCAGGCGAAGAGGTAACCACCGGAAACGCACTTTCATTCAATGGTAATACTACCTGGAGAGCTAATGCAGTTGAAGACTTCACCAGTCAATATGGAGATTATACGATAGAGTTTTGGTTCAATTCTACAGATTCACAAGTTATACCATTTGAATTGTTAAAACAGAATGTAGGTGGAAGCTTATCGAATGTTTTTGATTATGCCTTGCTCGGTACATTCCCGGGTTTTGGAACTTTTTACCAATTCAATATGAATATTGGTACTAAGTTTACAGACGTCAATTTGATCGGAACACCAGGCGAAGCTGCCCCTTCAGAGGGTTGGAATCATTATTCGATTTCTGTCCAGAATTATTTTTATGATGATGGGGACTCCAATGATTTGGCCCAAGATGGCCTAGAAGATTATAGATATACCTTACAAGTCAGAATCAATGGGCAATTTGGCGGTTTTGCTCAATTAACCAAACCATTCGGATCACCTGATGCTGAGGTATTTATTGACCCTGATTTTATATCTCTAGGAACAAAAAATGGATTACCCATCACTGGTGGTCAAATTGACGAGCTTAGAGTATGGAATTTTGTAAGGGGTGAAGGCGAGACCATTGCCGACATGAATAAGCGATTAGATGGTAATGAAGAGGGGCTATTGCATTACTTTGATTTTGACGAATTAGAAAATGGAAGTTTTGTTGATAAAGTAGATCCTACTAACCTGATGACACCGACTAACTTTGAGGAAGAGGCTCTAGTTGAATCAGGTGTTGGGCTAAAAAGTCTACCTCAAACAGGTGTACTCTATACGGTTACAGATGAGTATGGCAACTCCAATACGGAGCCAATTTCCATTACCATTGTCGATAACATAGCACCTACCATTTCTTTAAATGGTGATGCAGTCGTCAACTTAAATGTTGGTGATACTTTTACAGAAACAGCCACTACCGATGATGAGTGTGCTAGCGATATTGTGGTGACAGGTACAGTGGATACGAATACACCTGGCACCTACGAATTAAGATATAACGCTACAGATCAATCAGGCAATGCAGCTGCAGAGGTGGTTAGAACTGTTAATGTGGCCCCAGATGCGGTTGTACCTAATATTCTCGTTACGAGTACTGCTGCCACTGGCGTAGGAACCTTGGACCAAGCCATTAAAGATGCCAATACTAACCCTGGTCTGGATGTGATTGGTTTCAATATTGGTACTGGTGCTCAAACCATCAATGTTAATTCTCAGATTATTGTTACTGATGAAGTAGTTATTGATGCTTCAACTCAACCAGGTTATGCAGGCACTCCACTAATTACCATCAATTCATCAAATGCTTTCCGTATCGATAATGGAGCTTCGGGTTCTACAATCGAAGGTTTGGCCTTCAAATCTTTAGGTACCAATAGTGGTGGGGCAATTTACTTTAACAGTGCAAATACAATTACACTTCGCAATAACACCTTTGAAAACTACGGTAGAGCAGTAAATGTCACCAATGGTAGTTTTTCTGTTATTGAAAATAATGTCTTCTTCGGCCAAACTGCACACGCTTTATATTTTGATGGAACGAGCCAGGATATTCTAATTCAGAATAACACCATGTCTGGGATGACGAGCTATCCGATTTGGTTTAACAATTCAAATGCACAAGGCAATAGAATTCTGAATAATGACCTTACAAACTCAGGCAGCTATGCCATTTACTACAATTACGGTGTGCCTGGCGAAATTGATGGCAATGACTTCACTGGATCTATAAATGGTATCTATTTAAGCAGAGCTAACGGCTTCAGCTTCACTGCTCCAGGTCAAGTAGGTCCAAACTCAAACACCTTTGCTGATATCAGAGACTTGGTTTTCTACTTCTCTACCATGAGTGATATCACCCTAGAGAATTGGGTGTTTAGCGATTTGGTGATAAACCCTACGGGGAAAAATGCATTTTTTGGTGATAATATCACAAGAGCTACGATACAGAATAATGACTTTTCTGGTGGTTTTGCTCATGCGATCCGCCTGAGAGGAAATAATACAGACAATATTATCGACAATAATAATGTCTCTGGTACTACTAGTTATGCTGTTTGGTTTGAGAATGGAAGTAATCAAGGCAACTCAATCATCAACAATGACATAAGAAATGCAGGTACATATGGTATTTACTATAACAATGGTGTGCCTGCCGAAATCAATAACAACGATTTTACTGGCTCTATTAATGGTATCTATATCAATAGAGCTAATGGTTTCAGCTTCACGGCACCGGGTCAAACTGGCCCTAACTTAAATACCTTTGCTGATATAAGAGATATTGTGATCTACTACTCAACCATGAGTGATTTCACAATAGAAAATTGGAATTTCAGTGATTTAGTGATAAACCCATCAGGTAAAACAGCGGTATTTGCCGATAACATTACTAGGGCTACCATTCAGAATAATGATATTTCTGGTGGTTTTGCGCATACGATTCGCTTAAGAGGAAATAATACAGACAACATTATCGACAATAATAATGTCTCTGGTACTACGAGTTATTCTGTTTGGTTCGAAAATGGAAGCAATCAAGGTAACACGATTACCAATAATGACTTGAGAAATACGGGTACTTATGCGCTTTATTACAATTACGGAGTACCCGCTGAAATCAATAACAACGATTTTACGGGATCGATTAACGGGATCTACATCAATAGAGCCAATGGCTTCAGCTTTACAGCGCCAGGTCAGGTAGGGCCTAATTTAAACACCTTCGCTGACATCAGAGATATTGTGATCTACTACTCAACCATGAGTGATTTCACGGTAGAGAATTGGAATTATAGTGATTTAATGATCGACCCCGCTGGTAAAGCCGCGATGTGGGGTGATAATTTGACACGTGCTACCATTCAAAATAACGATCTCAGCGGTGGTTTCGCTCACGCAATCCGTCTGAGAGGAAATAATACCGATAATGTTGTAGACAGCAACAATGCTTCTGGTACTACGAGTAATTCTATATGGTTTGAGAATGGAAGTAACCAAGGAAATAGAATTGTTAACAATGATATTCGAAATACAGGTAGTTGGGGTATTTACTACAATTATGGTGTTCCAGGAGAAATCAATAATAATGACTTAACAGGAGCTAGAAGTGGGATTTGGATGAGCCGTGCTAATGGATTTAACTTAACCGCCTCTGGGCAAACAGGTCCAAACTTGAATATTTATGGAGACCATGTAGACAATGTAATCTATTACACTTCTACTAGTGATATAACTATTGAGGATTGGGTATTTAGAGACTTGTTCCTAGACCCCGCAGGTAAAACTGCACTCTTTAGTGATAACTTGACAAGAGCCACAATTCAGAACAATGACTTTACAGGTAATTTCAATCACGCCCTGAGATTGAGAGGAAATAATACGGACAATACGGTTGATTCTAATAATGCTTCTGGTATGGTCAGTAATTCCATTTGGTTTGAAAGTGGAAGCAATCAAGGAAATATTATTACCAATAATAATATAACCAACTCGGGAAGTTACGCCATTTACTACAACTATGGGGTGCCAAGTGAGATCAATAATAATGATCTAACGGGTTCTAGAACTGGTATTTACCTGAGCCGTGCTAATGGATTTAATTTAACAGCGCCTGGACAAACGGGAGCAAACTTGAATACTTATGGTGATCACCAAGAAAACGTTCTCTACTATAATTCTACTAGTGATGTAACCATAGAGAATTGGGTTATGAAGGATCTGGTCACCGATCCATCCATTAAATCAGCCTTCAATAGTGACAACATCAATAGGTTTACATTCCAGAATAATGACTTCACTGGATTTTCTCAGGGTATCAGACTAAGAGGAAATAATGGAAACAATGTAATTGACAATAACAACATCTCAGGTATAGCGGGCAATGCAGTTTGGTTTGAGAATGGTAGTAACCAAGGCAATACCATTACAAACAACGACCTGTCCAATGCTAATGGGGCGAGTATTTATTACTGGTATGGTACACCAGCTGATATTTCAGGTAACGACTTTACAGGCTCTGGTACAGGTGTTTTCTTAAGATCACCTTCTAATTACACATTAGGAGTTAACACCTTTAAAGACAATGGTCAATCAGTGTCTTTAGAATTCGGTAATAACGTTACCATATCTGGTATTACCGAAAGTGCTTCTGGAGGAACAGGGATAAGTGTTAGAGATTCTCGAGGAACAATAATTGAGAACTTCGAGTCTTGTGGTAGAGATCTTGGAATTAGGATTTGGAGATCTCAGGGTACTTCTGATGACTACACCTTAAATAATATCAAGATTGCCGATGCAACAACAGGCGTTTCGGTAGATCAATTCTCTACCAATGTGAATATTGATGGCTTGGAGTTATTTGGAAATGGAACTGACGTAGCAGATAGCTTTAATAATGTAACGCAAAGCAATGTTTCACAAGCTACAACTCCAACTTGGTGTCCTAACGATCCACCGGTAATTAATGCTTTAAGTGCTATTACAGTTGAATTGGATGCTTCAGGTAATGCTACGCTAAGTACCGATGATATTGACCAGGGCACGACTGATGATAGTGGAGCTGTGACCCTTTCTTTAAGTCAGACTGAATTTGATTGTTCAGATATAGCGAATGTTCAGTGCAGTGATTATGCGCTGACCTTTAGCGGTTCAAATGACATGATTCAGATTGGAAATCAGAGCGAATTGAACTTTACTAATAATACTAGTTTTACCATTGAAGCTTGGGTAAAGACTGATGGTTCAAACACCAATTATCCTCAGATCTTCCAAAAATCAGACCCCAACACTTTTGCAGGATATGGATTACAAATTGAACCAGGTGGAAATCCTCAATTATATGTAATAGCTAATTACGGGTCAGACGATATGTTTATAAATGGAGCATTTAACTTATACGACAATCAATGGCACCATGTAGCCGCTACATACGATGGTTCTGGCTCATCATCAGGTGTTCAGCTCTATGTAGATGGTCAACCGGTAAGTACTTCTCCTGCATTCGATGGCTACTCAGGTGGGGATTTTTCAACCACTGGTAGTGCTTACATAGGAGGGTTCGATCCTAATCAATCTGAATATGCTTTAGTCGGCAGTATTGATGAGGTAAGAGTTTGGAATGTAGCAAAAGATGCTTCTGCAATTTCTGCTGGATATAATAGTTGTCTTTCTGGTTCAGAGTCAGGTTTGGTTGCCTACTATAAAATAGATGAAGGAACGGGTACCTCTATAGCTGATTTAGGCCCTAATTCTTTGAATGGAACATTAATAAATGATGTGAATGCTTCATGGAGTACAGACGTTCCGGTTGTGACCAACGATGAAGTTGAAGTCACCTTCACAGCTACAGATATTTTAGGTGTTTCGTCAACTTCAACAGTTACCGTTACGGTAGAAGATAACATAGATCCTACCATTACACTTACTGGTGGGCCAGTAGATATAATTCAAGATGGAACCTATGTTGAACCTGGTTATACAGCAGATGACAATTGCTCAACCGTTTCCGTAGATGTTTCAGATGATATTGATGTGAGTACGCCAGGCACTTACACTGTTACATACACCGTCACTGATGGCTCAGGAAATACTGCTCAAGCTACAAGAACTGTAAATGTTATTCCTGCAGTAACTGCTAATGTTAGCACTATAACAGATGCTTCCGATATTCAGAATGATGGATTATTACTCGAAGCCAATAATGTAGGCAATGGAGCTAATAACATTCAACTGAATGGTGTATGTTTCACTAATTCATCAAATGCCTTTACTAATTTTTCAGTAGGGGGAGGAGACTTCTGTTCAGACTGTACACCAGGAACGGCTTTCGATGACTTAATGAGTACTCTACTCTTTGGGCCAAATGCCAATCCTTCCTCCATTACATTGAACGGCCTTGTTCCTGGAAACATGCACAGGTTGCAAGTATTTGTATCAAATGATGTGAATAGTACCGGAAGGAATATGAATTTCGAATTTGGCGGAGTCAATATTCCTGTAACGGGTTGGAGACCAAATTCCATTGTAGTAACCATCGAATTTATTGCACAATCTTCAACCGAAATATTGACCATAACCGGAGATAGTAATAGAACTGTCGTGAATGGTTATGCGCTACACGATTTAGACCAAGCAGGAGTACTTTGTAACACGGATCCTACTGCAGGTACCGCTGGTAATATTGTAGTAGGTACTGATGCATCAGGAGATGCTACCATTACACTAGACGGATCAAGCTCTAGCGATGATAATGGAATCGCTAATTATGAGTGGTTTATAGATGGCAATAGTGTAGGAACAGGCGTGAGCCTTGATGCTGATTTGAATGTCGGTACTTATGCTGCCGAGTTGGTGGTAACCGATATCTTCGGTCAGACAGCTTCTGAACAGTTCTCAATTATAGTTAATGATGAGACTGGACCAGAACTCACAATTCCTGCAGATATCAGTGTTTCTTGTGAGGACCCTACGGACCCAGCTAATATAGGTCAAGCTACTGCCACAGACAATTCAGGTACTGCGACAATTTCTTTTACTGACGTAATTCCAAATGGAACATCGGTTTTGGTTAGTAATACTAATATTTCTACTGCCTCTGGCAATTCGAATACCTACAATCAGGACCCTTCAGCAAACACCTTTACAACTGGTGGTTCAGCCTTCAATTTGACACATGTAAACATGTCAGGTAGAGAGACCACCGCGGGAGGCTTCGGTCAAATGATCTTCAGTCTACATGCAAATGATAATGCTAATCCGATTATTCCGGGTACTGAATTGGCTACTTTCTCTGTGGAAACAGTGAATGGTTCACGCAGCTTTGATTTGGCTGTTGATGGGGGTTCATACACACTTTCAGCCAATACTACATATTGGATTCAAATGAGAGCTGCAGATCCTGCAAATGTGGGTAGTGGTAGTACAGGAGTGATCTGGAACATAACAGATTCACAGTCTGAAACAGGATCAGGTACTATCGGAAACGGTATTTCATATAAAAGAAATGGTGCATGGTTGACCCAAGGTAGAACAGGTCAATTCAGTGTCGAGAGTCGTTCGGAACCAGGTTGTGCTCAGGAATCTACCATTGAAAGAATATGGACTGCAACAGATGCTAGTGGTAACGAAACAAGTGCTACACAGACGATCTCTATTGTCGATGAAACTGCACCAACATTTGATGTGGTAAATGATGTTACAGTTAGTTCAGATGCCAATGCCTGCGGAACTACGGTGAACTTTGCCTTGACCGCTACAGACAACTGTGCACCGGCTCAAGACTTAGTAATTACGTATTCACAAGATCCGGGTACCTTCTTCGCAGTGGGAACAACTGTGGTTACAGCCACAGTAACTGATCCATGTGGCAACAGCTCACAAGTGAGTTTTGATGTAATAGTCGAAGACAACATCGCCCCTTCAATAACATTAAATGGCGATCCAACAGTTCAGCATGAAGCTTACACTGAGTATGTAGATGCAGGAGCGACTGTTTCTGACAATTGTTCAGCTGATTTAATAACTGACAATGGCGTGCCTGCGAACGCTGGTCCAGGTTCATATACCGTTACCTATACAGCCACTGACGGTTCTGGTAATGAAATTACTCAGCAGAGAACAGTAAATGTGGTTGATACAACACCACCAGCAATTACTTGTCCTGATGATTTTACTGCGGAACTCGAGTCAGAAGCTGGAGCAGCTGTGACAGTGCCAGTACCTTTATGTGAAGAATGTGGATATGACCAAAATACCGGAACTATAGAGTGGCCACTTCAACCTTACGGATCAGGAGCTGGCGGAGGTTTTGCTTTTGCCACAACTCAGGATTATGTATTCACTGGACCATTTCCGGTTATCACTGAAGATGCAGTATTAACTATAAATCTTTCTGGTGACATAAATAACACGTTCAATGAGTATGTAGATTTAAGAACTGAAAGCAGAAATACTCTAGATAGCAGAATACATTCGGCTGATGGTAATATCAACAGAACCTATAACATAAGTGCTTCAGATTTTAATGCTTGGGCAGCAGATGGCACTATAACTTTTACACTTGTTGGGCCACCTCAGGGAACTTCAAATGTTAATGGCGGAAATGGTAGTATGAATTTGTCTACAGGTTCTGATATCACTTTGATTAATGACTACACAGGAACTGCAGATGCTTCCGGTGTCTATCCATTAGGATCAACAACGGTTACTTGGACTGCTACAGATGCCGCTGGAAACATTAGTGAATGCACTACAACAGTAATTGTGGAAGACACCACTGTTCCAACGGTGATCACCCAAGACATCACAGTCGCATTAGACGCTGCTGGCAATGCGAGCATTACAGCAGAAGATATTGACAACGGTTCAAATGACGCCTCAGGTTCAGTAACCTTAAGCATTGATCCAAACGAAGCTACTTTTGATTGTGATGATGTAGGTACTGGCTCAGGAGGACTAAACCTAAATGGGACACAATTTATTGACTTAGGAAATCCTTCTACATTCAATTTTGGAACGGGCGACTTTACGGCCGAAAGCTGGGTGAAGGTTGATAATGCAAGTCCTGCTCAAATTATTTTTGGAAGCATGAATAATGGCTTTACGCTTTGGATTCAATCAGGTAGAGTAAATGGAGCAATACAAAGCGGAGCTATCGATATTGCTACTGGAAATGTAATCTCTGCAAATACATGGTATCATATTGCCCTTGTAAGAGATGGAGATAACGCAATGATCTACGTAGATGGGGTACAACAAGCTTCAGCTTCAGGATTTGCTTTAAGAAATATCAACACGGCTCAAAATTTATTGTATGGTGCTCAAGTCAACGGATTAAGACTTGTGGGTACTATCGATGATGGTAGGTTATGGAATGTGGCACGTACGCAGACTGAGATCAGTGCATCAAAAGACAGCGGACTAAGTGGTAACGAGACTGGTTTAGTCGGTTATTGGCCTCTAAATGAAGGAAGCGGTACAACAGCCCAAGATCAATCTGCAAATACCAATGATGGCACATTGATCAATACTGATGATTCGAATTGGGGAGATGGTGCGTTCTCTGGAGGAGTATCGCAATTGGTAACACTTACCGTGACTGATGCAACTGGTAACTCAGCGATAGGTACAGCAAATGTTACTGTGGTTGACAATATTGCTCCTTCAATCACATTAAATGGTGATGCAACAGTTCAACATGAAGCATATACTGAGTACACTGATGCTGGTGCAAACGCTGCTGACAACTGTTCAGCTGAATTAGCAACTGACAATGGAGTCCCTGCTAATCCGGGTCCTGGACAATATTTGGTGACTTATACGGCTACCGATGGCTCTGGTAATGAAACTACAGAAGTCAGAACGGTTAATGTGGTTGATTCTACAGTTCCGACAGTAATCACTCAGGATATTACAGTTCAGCTAGATGCCAATGGAAGTGCTAGTATAACAGCAGAAGATATAGACAACGGCTCAAATGATGCTTCAGGTTCAGTGACTTTGAGCATCGATCCAAACGAAGCAACTTTCGATTGTTCTGATCTACCTGGTCCCTCACCAGCTGCTTTCGCTTTGGACTTTGATGGAATCAATGACTTTGCTCGAGTACCACTAGATGGTACAGGATTAACAGAATTCACTTATGAAGCGAATTTAAGATTTACAAAAAGGCAAGATGGATCGATAGCCTTATGGGGTAATGGTGTTACCAATAATAATCCTTATATGTTGCTTTACTATCAATCTGCAGGCAATATTGTATTGAAAGTAGATCGCAATTTTTATGTGACACCTGGTGTGGTTCCTGACCTAGATACCTGGTATCATGTTGCAGTTACTCATAATGGAACTCAATGGCAGGTTTATGTAGATGGCGACTTGAAAAATACATTTACAGCGGGTGCATGGGAACAGCCTAATGCCAATACCATATTTATGGGTAGTAGTGCAGCAGGATATTTCCATGGTCAAATGGACGAGATAAGAGTCTGGAATGATATAAGAACCCAATCTGAGATTTCAGATAATTTGGATAATACCGTTGATTCAAATGCTGACAATTTGATTGGCTATTTCAAATTTGACGAAGGTAGTGGTACTTCATTTGGTAATGAAGTAGGAGGCAACAATGGAGATTTATTGGCAGGTACAACATGGACCACCGAAACCGCTGTTGAGAATGGTGCAACTACAAATCAGATTATTTTGACGGTAACTGATGCGAACGGCAACTCGGCTACAGGTACTGCTACGGTTACAGTCGAAGACAACATTGCTCCTTCAATCACACTAAATGGTGATGCAACAGTACAACATGAAGCATATACAGCATATGCTGATGCAGGTGCAAATGCATCTGACAACTGTTCAGCTAATTTGGTAACAGATAATCAAGTACCGGCAAATCCGGCTCCTGGTCAATATGCTGTGACTTACACGGCAACTGATGCGTCAGGCAATACAACTTCAGAAGTGAGAACAGTAAATGTGGTAGATACAACAGTGCCAACTGTTATTACACAAGACATTACAGTAGCATTGGATGCCAATGGAAATGCAAGTATTGTAGCTGAGGATATTGATAATGGATCAAATGATGCTTCAGGTTCAGTGACCTTAAGTATTGATAATGATAGTTTTGATTGTAGCGCATTGGAAGCATCTAACTTTGCTTTAAACTTTAACGGTGGTACTTCAGATTTCGCAAGTATTGCGTATGATGTGTCCTTGACGCTAAATAGCTTTACAGTAGAAGCTTGGGTGAGAACCACTCGTTCAACGGCTTATGATAGAGTAGTTACAAAAGCCGTTGGTGGAGGTCAAAATTATAGTTTGGCCGTACACAATGGTAAGGCCCATATCCGATTCGATAGAGTAGGAGGAGGTCAGAATTTTGCCGAAAGTACATTCAATGTAAATGATGGAGAATGGCATCATTTGGCTGGCGTTCACGATACGAATGCCAATACAATTAAGATTTATGTTGATGGTGTCTTGGCTGGAACAAGAAGTACAAATGGAAACCCTGTCACTAGTTCGCAAACCTTAGAAATTGGCAGATTTAGTTCGAGTTTCAATCAGAATTTCTCAGGAGATATAGATGATGTGAGAGTCTGGAACGATGTCAGAACAGATCAGGAGATTGCTGACAACTACCAACAAAATTTATCAGGAAATGAGGCTGGATTGGTAGCTTTCTTGAACATGAATGAAGGTACAGGTACTGTAGCTGCGAATGCAGCAAGTACAGCAGATGCAGCTTTATCAAGTGGCGTTTCATGGGTGGCTGGCGCACCAGCTTTAGATCAGGATGGACAACAAATTGTAACACTTACCGTGACAGATGCTTCTGGAAATAGCAATACTGGAACGGCTGTTGTTACCATAATTGATGATATAAACCCAACGATCACAGTTAATGGAGACCTTACTGTCCAACACGAGGCTTACACTGAGTACTCAGATGCAGGTGCAACCGCTGCTGACAACTGTTCAGCTGAATTAGCAACTGACAATGGTGTGCCTGCTAATCCGGCACCTGGTCAATATTTGGTGACCTACACCGCAACCGATGGATCTGGAAATGAGACAACAGTTGTTAGAACCGTAACAGTGATTGACTCTACAGATCCAATAGTCTTAGTGAAGAAGATTATAGTAGAACTAGACAATTCGGGTCAAGTTACTATACAAGGCATAGATGTAGACAATGGCTCTACCGATGCCAGTGGCATTGCATCTTACAGTGTATCGCCAAATGTATTTGGTTGTGATAACCTAGGTGATAATGGAGTAACCTTAACGGTAACAGACAATAACGGCAGAACGGCTTCGGCAATAGCAACAGTAATTGTTGAAGACAACATTGCACCAACTGCAGTAACACAAGACATTACGGTATATCTAGATGCATCGGGTAATGCTGCTATTACTCCTGAGCAAATTGATAATGG
This sequence comes from Roseivirga sp. UBA6052, assembly GCA_002427755.1. Taxonomy (GTDB): domain Bacteria; phylum Bacteroidota; class Bacteroidia; order Cytophagales; family Cyclobacteriaceae; genus Roseivirga. The sequence goes on along the minus strand of DIYO01000002.1, from coordinate 5,787 downwards.
TAGTTTCGATAACTGTGAAGTTGAGAACCTAACACTTGATATAGACGCATTTACTTGTGATGATTTAGGTGAGAATACGGTAACCTTAACGGCCTGGGATGGCCCGGTTGGTGAAGGCTTCACCGGATTCCAATTAGATGAAACAAGACCAACTTCAATCAATTTTGGTCCAGTTACAGGGTACAGCGTAAAAGCTGTAGATATGAATGGAGATGGCAATGTTGATTTGGTGTATGGCGGCTACTGTAATCTGCAGAATGAAGTAAGAATTAGTGATGGTAATGGCAATTTTACAGTTATTCCTTTTGGAACTAACACTAGAAATGATTGTGTAGAGCAGATAGATGTTGCTGATGTCGATGGTGACGGAGATATGGATGTAGTAGCATCTAGACCTGCACGCGTCTTCTTGAATGATGGAAACGGAAACCTAACAGAGTCACAAGTAATTTCAGCATCTCCAGCTAAAGGTGTAAACCTTGCAGATTATGATGGTGATGGTGATGTAGACCTTGCATACGGAGGTCCTGGTGCTCCAGGAATCTTTAAGAATGATGGCACAGGAAACTTCACATTCTTTACAACCATTTCGATTCCAGGGGCAGTAGGAGAGATCGACTACTACGAAGATGGAGACTTAGATGGTGATGGAGATATTGATTTAATAATTGCTCAAAGAGCTTCAAATAACCAACCACCAAATGATATTTATCTGAACGATGGTAATGGTAACTTTACGCGTCAAGGACTCAACTTAGGTACTAACTCTTATAGTCAGCCAGTTGTAGAAGACTTGGATGGAGATGGAGATTTAGACTTAGTATTTGCTAACAATAATGCGAGTCAAGCTACTCCAATTTGGTTCAACGATGGAGTGGGTAACTTCACTAATGTTCAGAATATTGCAGCCAATACCTCTACTTGGGGTATAAGAGCCGGTGATTTAGATGGTGATGGTGACCTAGACTTATACCTAGGCAATAATGGAGCGAACGAGGCATGGTTAAATGATGGATCAGGTACGTTCTCAGCTTCCGGCCAACCACATGGCAGTAAGTTCAGCTGGGATATTGCGCTAGGTGATTTTGATAATAATGGATCACTTGATGCTGCTACAATGAATCCTGATGGTCAATCGACCAATAACATTTGGTTCAATCAGTCAACTCCTGGAAGTAATAGTGGTTCTGCAACGGCCATTGTTACAGTGGTTGATGCAATTGCACCTAATGTGATTACACAGGATATCACTGTATCTCTTGACGTTAATGGAAACGCTACGGTTTTACCTTCTGATATTGATAATGGTAGTGATGATAATTGTAATATTACTTCACTAGTCTTTGGTGATGCAGGAGATAATGGCGGACAAATAGCTGTTCCAGTAACAAGTGGAACAAGAAGTGGTAGAGACTTAACAGGTATTACTTATACTTATAACGGTCAGTCTACAATCTTGACACCATCAAATGCGATTGCTTCTAGACTTGTGCTTTCATCACTTACGGCAAGACCTTCTGGTGATGCTAATAGATTCTGGGATGCTACGGCAAACACTATGTCTGAAGAAGAGGCATTAAGAGTGCTCGGAGACTTCGATTTGGGTACTGCCTTCCAAGATTGTGCCGACCCATCAGGTGTGAAGCATGATGTGATGTTCGATACACCAATTACTCCGGGTGCAGGACCAGAAATATTTATTGTTCACGGCTTTATAAGAGGTAGTGTAGAGATACTAGATACTGATGGTAATGTTGTTCAGAATCTATCCGTTGATGTAATGGCTAATAGTTCTGATGTGGTTATTGGTGGTTCTCAAGTAGCCACTCGATTCAACGGGTTCTATTTAAGAGATAACCAAAACTTTAGAGTTACCCAGCAAGGAACACATGGTAATACTCAGCGTTATGTTCTAGCATTAGATATTAACGCCAGCGATGTTCAAGAAATCGGTGGAATTAGATTCGGTGGTGGAAGTTGCAACTACACTTATGAAATCATCGGTTTCCAACCTGAGTTAAATACTTTACCTCAATTAGATCTTACTTGTGAGAATTTAGGAGAGAATACAGTTACACTCGTGGCAACTGATGCTTCTGGAAACTCAAGCTCACAGACGGCTACAGTTACGGTAATCGACCAGATTGCACCGCAGATTACTGCTCCTGCTGATATCACTCAGTTTGCGACAAGCGCTGCAGGTGCAGTTGTAAATTACGTAACACCTGTGGGTACTGATAACTGTGATGTAACGACTACATTAACCTCTGGTTTTGCTTCAGGTGAGACCTTCCCTATAGGATTAACAACAGTAACTTATGTGGCGACTGATGCTGCAGGTAATACAGCATCTGCATCGTTTACAGTAGATATTGCAGGACTTGCACCTCAGATTGTAGTGCCAGATAACATTATTGTGAATACAGATGCAGGCGTATGTGGTGCCATTGTAAACTTTGAAGCTACCGATCCTACTGGAATTCCTGCTTCGGATATATCATATAGTATACAACCAGGAACATTGTTTAATGTAGGTACTACTACAGTTACTGTAACAGCAACTAATCCGGTAGGTAGCTCTTCAGCTTCATTCACTGTAACAGTAATCGATGCTGAGAAGCCTAATGTGGTTACACAAAACATCTTTGCTGACTTAGATGCTTCGGGTAATGTCTCAATTACTGCCGGGCAAATAGATAACGGTAGCTCAGATAACTGCGGAATTGCAAGTATCAGTATTGATAATTCGGCATTTGGTTGCGAAGATGTAGGAGATAACACGGTTACCTTAACAGTTGTAGATGTAAATGGTAATACAGAAACAGCCACAGCAACTGTAACGGTTAGAGACTTAATTGAACCAAATGCTATTGCTCAAGATATAGTAGTTCAGTTAGATGCTAATGGCAATGTGACTGTTACGCCAGATCAAGTAGACAATGGTTCAAATGATAACTGTGATGTTGCTTCGGTAGAGTTCTTATCTACAGGTAACAACATCATAAGAGCACAGGCTCCAGAGAATTCAACCCTTACTTTGACTGCTCCTGCAGGATCTGTAATTACAGGAATCAACTTTGCGAGTTATGGTACACCAAATGAAGTTGGTGGTGAGTTTGTCTTAGGATCATGTAATTCACCATTTAGTCTAAGCAGACTTCAAGCGGCCATAGGCCAGAATAGCTTCTCAATTGGGGCTATAAACGGAATCTTTGGTGATCCATGTCCAGGTACTTTCAAACGACTGTATGTAGAAGCAACTGTTTCTGCGCCTGCACAAGGTGTGGCAAGTCTAGACTTTGATTGTGAAGATGTTGGGGCTAATACAGTTACACTATTAGTTACTGATGTAAATGGTAATGAATCTACAGTTGATGCTACTGTAACAGTAGAAGATAACATTGCTCCGGAGATTACAGCTCCTGCAGATATTAATGTATTTGCAACAAGCGCTGCTGGTGCAACAGTAACTTATACTGCACCGGTCGGAACAGATGCTTGTGCAGTAACAACAGCATTAACAGCAGGATTGGCAAGTGGATCTACATTCCCAATCGGAACAACGACTGTGACATATACTGCTACCGATGCATCGAACAATACGGCTTCGGCTTCATTCGATGTGGTTGTAACAGGTGTTGCACCTGAGATTGTGGTGCCGGATAACATCATTGTTGGTAATGATCTTGGAGATTGCAGTGCGGTAGTGACTTATGAAGCTACTGAGACAACAGCTATTCCAGCTTCAACTATTACATATACGATTGAGCCGGGTAGCACATTTGATGTAGGGACGACCACAGTAACAGCAACAGCAACTAACCCGGTAGGTACTTCAGTGAAGTCGTTTACTGTAACAGTGAATGATACTGAATTACCGAATGTGATTACTAATGATGTTACTATTGAGTTGGATGCTAATGGTGATGCTAGTATATCTGTTTCTGATATCAATAATGGATCTTCAGATAACTGTGGAATAGCAAGCATAACTCTTGACAATACATCTTTCGATTGTTCGGACGTGGGAGCGAATACCGTGACCTTAACTGTAACTGACATTCATAACAATGTGAATACAGCAACAGCAACAGTGACAGTTGAGGATAATTTGGCACCTGTTCTTGGAAGTGGATCTGCCGACTATCAATATGTAGACTGGAGTTCGAATACGACAGGTGACTTGAATGGGAATTCCGTAACCTTTGGAGCTTCAGGCTCATCAGCAGTAGTTGAAACAGGTCATAATGCAAATGGGAACCCAATCTTTAGTAATGCAACTTTCTACGACCCTGCTATTGCTCTTGGAGATTTTGTAAGAGCAAAATTCAATAATGATGGAGAAGTAATGGTGATTGAATTCAGTCAACCGGTGACTGATCCTATTCTCTATATTGACAACATGCAAGGTGATTATACATTCAATGGTCCATTAAGTCTGTTGAGTGGTGGCGGAAATGGGTTCTCATCTATTACTGGAAATACGATTGACTATACTGACAATGGTCAACCTGTTCAAGGTGTATTCCAGTTAAGTGGTACTTACTCTACAATTACACTTTCAGGACAGAATGTGATAAATGCTGGTAGAGGTGGTGATGGTGTGAATATTCAGATTGCCACGGGCGCTGGAGTATCTAATGTGAATAACATTACTGTGCAGTTAGATGCCTCTGGAAATGTTTCAATAACTGGAGCAGATCTTGATGGAGGTATTACGGATAACTGTGGTATAGCTTCTCTAAGCCTAGATATTTCGAGCTTCACTTGTGCCGATGTTGGAGAGAATACAGTAACACTTACGGCTACAGACGTAAACGGCAACAGTTCAACAGCCACTGCAGTGGTAACTGTTGAGGATAATGTACTACCTGTTGCGATTGCCCAAGATGTTACGATACAACTAGATGCGAGTGGTAATGCAGTTACTACGGCAGATGCGGTTAATAATGGCAGCAATGATGCATGTGGTATTGCAAGTTTAGCGTTAAGTCAGACAGCCTTTGATTGCGCTCATTTAGGAGCCAATACGGTCACCTTAACGGTAACGGATAATAATGGTAATGAGAGTACAGCCACAGCCACGGTAACGGTTATTGATGTAATCGCGCCAAATGTTGAGACTTCAGACATTACGATTGTATTGAACGATGCAGGCCAGAGTGAGAACATTCCATGGTGGGATGCACTAGTAGGCATTGATGGGCAGATGTACAACGGCTTCCAGACCAATACGACTGGTAACGACCAGCAGTATCAAGATGCTACTGTAGAAGAAGAAGGTGAGTTTGATGAAGAAGAGGAAGAAGGCGGAGTACCGGGTGCAGGAATTGTTGCGAGCTACTTGGCTGCAACAGGCACTTCAGACAACTGTTCAATAGCCTCAATAACATTCAATACAACATCATTTGATTGTACGAATGTGGGTATCACCAATACGGTAACCGTAACAGTTACTGATCAGAGTGGTAATGCAACACAGGATAGCTTTACAGTAACGGTACTAGACCAGACTGCTCCTGTAGCATTAGCTAAGGACATTACGGTTGAGCTAGATGCAGCAGGTAATGCGAGCATAGTACCTGGAGACATTGATAATGGTTCAAGCGATGCTTGTGGAGTAAGCTTAGCATTAAGCAACACAGCCTTTACATGTGATAATGTAGGTGCTAATACAGTAACCTTGATCGTAACAGATCCAAGTGGTAATGAGTCAACCGCTATAGCTACGGTAACCGTAGAAGATAATATAGCACCGGAGGCAATTGCTCAGGATATCGTTGTGAA